>JALCMG010000028.1 GCA_022648325.1 Olsenella sp. | reverse complement strand
CTTCGCCGCCTGCCACCCCTCGCGCCTCACGCCGTCGGGCGCGTCGTTCATCCACTGCACGACATGGAACGGGTCCATCACCCACCGGGCGTTCGGGCACCTGCGCCTCGCCGGCGCCCTGATCCATTTCGCGCCGTCGGCCGTCACGGCCTCGATGGCGCGCCTCTGCTCCCGCGTGAGCCCGCCGAAGGATAGGCCCGGCACCTCCCTCCCGCATCCCTCGTGGGCCCATATGAGGCACCCGCGGTCGTGGCCGGCGACGACGGCCAGGCACTTGTGCCCCTTCTTGCAGGAGGCCTCGTCTATCCCTATGCGCCTCACTCCGTCGAACCGCCCGCATCCGCGTGCGGCCTCCAGCCCTGCATAGACGCGCGTGCGGATGCCCCCGGCGGCATGCCATTCGATGCGCGCGGGCCCGGCGGCGGCGCTTGCGGTGCACCGTACCGCGAGGCATGCCGCCCAGTCCTCGAAACCGCGCGTGAGGCGCGATCCGCGCCGCGCCCATGGCACCGCTCCGACCAGCACGCCGTGCTCCGGGCAGGAGACGCGGCTGGGCCTGTATTCGAGGAAGCATTCCGACCTGGCCAGGTCCATGGCACGCCGCCTTCCGGGAGACGGCGGCCCGTCGTAGCATGCGCACTCCCCGCCGCAGGCCGGGCACCGCAGCGCATGGCTCTTCCGGGGCCTCACCCCGACGACCACCGCGTCCCCTTCGATGCGTGCATATTCGATGACCGCATGCGCCAGCGCGAGCGCGTGGCGTAGCATCCTGTCCATGTGCCAGGGCCCTTCTCGTAGGTTGTTGTAGCAGACGCAATCCTACCCTGCCCGGCACGGAGACGGCCCCGAAAGGGGCCGTTCTCCTTCATATGGCGGGCTTTGCCGCCGCTGCCTGGGGCCGGACCGAGATCCCGCCCACAGGAACTACCGAAGAGCCGATTTTCTTCCCCGGCAATGGAATCCCGTTGCCGGGGATTCCGTTGCTTTCGGCGACCGCCATCGCCGTGGCCCCTGGATTCCGTTCTACCCGTCGCTGGCTTGCCTGTAACTATGTACGCGAGAATGAGCAATCGCCGTGGCCCCTGGATTCCGTTCTACCCGTCGCAGATTGCGACCTCAAACGGTCGCGCTACACCGTTGCGCGATCGCGCGCAGCCTGGCGCTCGGCCTCCTGGTCGAGCCGCTCGGTGAGCCAGACCTTGATGACCGCCTGGCGGTTCACGCCCATGCGGGCGGCCGCGCGATCCAGGCCTCTCACCATCTCCTCGGGCACGTCCATGCTGATGCGCTTTGCCGTGCGCTCCTGGTTGGGGCGCCTCGCCGTCGACATGTCCATGTAGGGCGTGATGTCGCCGCCCTTGTCGAAGAGTTCGTCGAACTCCTCGGTGTTAATCGTTGCCATATGCGTCGACCTCCTTCTTGCTCGACTTCCTCGCAGATATGATGCGCACCCTATCGTCGCGGTAGGTGATGACCGCAGTGAGGTAGGCGTTCTTGCCCACACGGCCAATCACCACCCATCGCTCCTCGGGCAGCGCCGTGACGTGAATCTCCAAGAAAGCGGGGTCGTCCCAGATGGTCTCCACCTCCTCGAACGAGACTCCGTGCTTAATGCGATTCGCTGCGTCCTTCGCCTCGTCCCATTCGAATTCGTAGTTATCTTTCATGACCGATACCCAATCTTTACGCTTAATGAGCTTATTATAGGTGTAGTCTCATCATATAGCCAGTCCTCGTATGTGGTGCCAGATGTTCGTCGTGCGTCTTGGTCTGGGTGCACAACATAGTTATCAGCCAATGCAACCCCCTTTACCCAGTAATTCCATCCCGCTAGCTTGAGAACCGTGTTCCGGCAGCTGAAAAAGTTTCTGTGAAGGCTTCCGACCATGACGGCGGGAATGTCTCTCTCGGGGCTTTCTCCATTATAATATGGGGGTATCTGGGCCGTGACTTGATCTCACGCCGCCACGCCAACATCCTGCGGAGAATGAAATGAGTTCCAATTGGGTTGTTTGCTCTACTGCCGTAACCTTTGGACGCGGCTCGGACGAGCCGATTGAGCGTCTTAAAGCTGCTGGCTGTGAGGTTCGACTCAATCCTTATGGGCGCCCGCTGACAAAGACGGAGATGCTGGACTTCGCAGGAGACGCTAACGGTATCATCCTCGGCAATGATGACCTGCCCGCAAGCGTCATCCGGCGGCTTAAGAAGTTGAAAATTATTGCGCGCTACGGTGTCGGCTTTGACGGTGTGGACGTGGCTGAGGCCCGCGACCTGGGCATCGAGGTCACGTATGCCCCCGCGTCTAACCGCGAGGAGACGGCTGACTTCACGTTCGGGCTCATTCTTGACCTGGAGCGGCACATCTCGCAGATGGTCATAGACACGCGATCGGGCGGCTGGACCAAGCTGACGGGCACGAGCCTATACGGCAAGACCATCGGCATCATCGGCGTCGGGCAGATCGGATGTGCCGTCGCCCGCAGGGCCATGGGTTTCGGCATGGACATCCTTGGCTACGACATTGTCCAGCGCAACGAGGCCACGGTTTATGGGGTTGTCTACACCACACTGAATGACCTGCTGAGAAGGTCAGACATCATCACGATTCACCTTCCGCTTGATGAGTCGACGAAGAACCTCATTGGTGCACGCGAGCTTAGGCTTGTGAAGCCTGGCTCCATTCTCATCAATACCGCCCGCGCGGGGATCGTGCGCCATGGCGCGCTTGACAGCGCACTCCAGTCGGGGAGGCTTGCGGGCTTTGCGATTGACGTCTTTTCCAAGGAGCCTCCGGAGCACCAGCCCTACTACGACTATGACAACGTGCTCGTTACCCCGCACGTGGCGGGCAACACCTACGAGAGCAGCCGCCGGATGGGCAACATCGTTGTGGATAACATCCTTGCTGTTAAGTCGGGAGTCGAGCCACCGGATCCCATCACCCCTCAGCACCTGTATGAGTCCATGATGGTGATGGGGCAGTCGGCAGATAGCGAGTAGGGCAAGGTGCTATGCTCTTGAGGAGCAATGCACAAGTGCCAGAGGGCTTCCACTCCGAAGAATTAAGTTATTCACTTTCATAGTGAATTAATACAATTACTTGCAGACCTACATGTGCCTGCTGAGCGAAATTATATGTAGAAATTATGTAGTGATAATCGTTTATAAAGAAAAATATACGTATTAAATTTCTAACACGCAGTTAAAGTGCCACAAATACCCGTAATTAAATACAAATAATGCCTTTTCTAAAACACTGCTTGTTTATGTGATGAAACTGTGTTCAAATATGAGCAAAAAGTGAGATAAATACATTTCTAGCTTGCATCACAAATATCGAAAGCAGGAGGGAAGACGTGATAGACCTCAGTCTTACAAAGTTTTCCAAGGTGACGGTCATTCTTCGCGGATACAACTACGAGCAAGTTCGATGCGTGGTAAAGAGCATGGTAGGGACTAGGCTCGGAGCCGTCGAGGTTGCGATGAACACGCCCGGTGCGGCCCAGACCATCGAGATGGTCGCAAATGAGTTTGGTGACGACGTCCTCGTCGGTGCGGGAACCGTTATCTCTGCTGCGCGTGCTTACGCTGCCGTCGAAGCGGGGGCCCGCTTCGTCCTCTCTCCAATTTGCTTCACCGAGGAGATCTTTAGCATCTGCAAGGTAAATGGCCTTCTCACTGTGCCCTCTGCCTTCTCTCCGTCTGAGGTTTGGAACATGTTCGAGATGGGCGCAGACATCGTAAAGATATTCCCGGCGGGGACACTTGGACCCAAGTACGTCAAGGACATCCAGGCGCCACTCAACCCCATGCCGATCATGGTGGTCGGTGGGGTCAATGGTGACAACTGCCAGGAGTTCTTCGATGAAGGCGCCTCGTTTGCGGGTATTGGGTCCGGCATCTTCGATCCCAGGCACATAGTCGAGATGGACGAGGACGGCTTGAAGGCGGATATCGAGGCGTTCGAGGGGAAGGTCCGCTGGTAGCGGACTGGGAGGCTTGGTTCCGATGGCACTTAATCTATGTCCGGAGGACGTTCTCCTCAACGTTGACGCAGATAGCTGCGAGGAAGTCCTTCACATGGTATCGTCCCATCTCCTCGGTGAGGGGAAGGTTAAGCAATCCTACGAGGAGCACCTGATTGATCGGGAGAGGGAGTATCCGACGGGGCTTGCGCTTGGGGACATCAACGTTGCGATTCCCCACACCGACTACCAGTACGCAAATACCACTCAGCTGCTGGTCGCAACGCTCAAGATGCCAGTCGAGTGGCACAACATGGAGGACTCTGATGAGACGATTCCCGTGAGCGCAGTTGTTCTGTCTGTATTTGACAAACCTGAGCATCAACTGGAAGCACTGCAGCAAATCATTGGTGTTCTTCAAAACCAGGAACTCGTTGCGCGAATCGTGACATCCGACTCCGCACAACAGGTAATAGAGCTTTTCGACCAGGAAGGGTGAGGGTATGGACAAGAAGACGATTATCGTGTGCTGCGCTTCGTCGATGATTACTTCGACAATGGCCGTCGCCAAGGTCAAGGAGATTGCGGCGGCTTGCGGTGCGCCGGAGCCCCGCATCATTCAGTGCAAGTTCTCCGAGGTTCAGGGGAACCTCGCGTCGAATCACGTGGATTTCATCGTTCCCACGGGCAAACTCAAGGGTGTGGAGACGGGAGATGTGCTCGTAATTAAGGGGACTGCCTTCGTCACGGGAGTTGGCGAGGACAAGGCAAAGGCCGAAATCGAGGCTCAGCTTAAGGCGTAAGCGAAAACTGCAACCTAGGAGGTAGACGCAATGGACTTCGTGGTAACCGGTCTCCAAACCATCGCTTCGATGGGTCCTATGGTCATGATGCCAATCATCATCTTGATTCTCGGCCTCATCTTCCGTGTGAAAATCAACGTCTTACTCAAGTCCGCCTTGCTCGTGGGCATAGGCTTCGCGGGCGTCAACATGGTGATCAACTGGTTCGTTGCCCAGGTCGCCGATTCCGTAACCAACATGGTTGCGAACTGGGGAATTCAGACCTCCATCATGGACGTGGGATGGCCCGCTAGGGCCGCTGCGACCTGGGCGTTCCCCCTTGCCGCAATTGTTGTCTTCGTCGTTCTCGGCGTGAACGCCCTCATGCTGATTACCAAGACGACGAAGACGGTCATGGTCGACTTCTGGTCTTATAACCACTTCATCTTCACAGGCGCTCTGGTCTGGTATGCCACCAATGGCAATCCCTGGATTTCCATCATCGCTTCTGCTGTTGACTTCATCATCACGATCAAGATTGCGGACTGGACCACTCCTGTCGTCGAGGATTATTTCGAGCTCGAGGGCGTCAACTTCCCGACCTCTAACTCCGCAATCTGGGCTCCGGTTGCATACGCACTGAACAAGCTCTGGGATGTCATCCCCGGTATCAACAGGATCGACATCAACCCCAAGGGAGTTCAGGAGAAGTTCGGCTTCGTCGGTGAACCCATGTTCATGGGCTTCATCATCGGCGCGGCAATCGGCCTTCTGGCAGGCGACTCGATTGACAAGGTCCTTATCGTTGCCATGAGCACCTCCGCAACGATGGTCCTCACTCCCAAGGTGATGCAGATTCTCATGGAAGGCCTCCTTCCCTTCGCAAACGCCTTGAAGGAGATTCTCCAGAAGCGCTTCCCCGGTACCGACTTCGTAATGGGCATCGATGCTGCCCTGACCGTCGCTAATGAGTCCGCCATCACGGTTGGAATCATCATGGTTCCCATCACGCTCCTGCTCGCTGCAGTCCTGCCCGGCAACAAGCTTCTCCCCATCGCCGATATTGCTTACCAGGCGATGTGGCTCGCGGCGTGGCCTGTCGCGTTTGGTAAGGGCAACATCTTCCGCGGCATTCTCTCCACGACCATTATTACCTGCATCGTGCTGTGGATTGCTACCGCCCTTGCGCCGGTTCATACCCAGCTTGCAATCGCCGGCGGCTTCGTACTCCCGGATGGCATGCAGTTCATCTCCACCGAGGACGCTGGCGAGCACCTTATCGGCTTCTGCCTGCAGTGGCTCGCGGGCTTCCTTGCCTAGTTCCCTATACACGTAGTACCCGCATGAGGGGCGGAGCATCACGCTCTGCCCCTCTCTTTCCAACGAATAGCGAGGATGGCAATGAAGATCACCGGAGTTCAGATTTACGAGGTAAAGCCAAGATGGATTTTCTGCAAGGTCAAGACTGACGAGGGCGTCAGCGGGTGGGGAGAAATGGTCTCAGGGGCCAAAACGCGAACAGTCGTCGAGGGAGCAAGGGAGCTTTCCCAGCGAATCGTCGGTCGCGATCCCTTCGAGATTGAGAGGATTTGGCAAGAGCTGCACAGGTCCTTCTTTCGTGGTGGCCCGATTAACGGGACCATTGTTTCTGGACTCGAGATGGCCCTTTGGGACATCAAGGGTAAGGCTCTTGACGTCCCCGTTTGGCAGCTTCTGGGAGGGAAAGCGCGCGACCGTGTGCGGGTATATTCCTGGATTGGTGGGGACCGGCCAACTGATGTCGCGAATGGCGCCGCGGACAGGCTGGCGAAGGGCTTCCGCGCCGTAAAGATGAACGCAACGGAAGAGCTTCATTACGTTGATGCCTACGACAAGGTCCAGCAGGTTGTCGACAGGGTGGAGTCAATCCGGAGCGCTTGCGGGAACGAAATTGAAATCGGTATCGACTTCCATGGCCGCGTCCACAGGCCAATGGCAAAGGTTCTCGCGTATGCCCTTGCCCCGTACCATCCCATGTTTATCGAGGAGCCCGTTCTTCCAGAGAACTGGGAGTCGTTCGATGGCATCTCCCGGGAGGTACCCATCCCTATCGCCACGGGAGAGCGCCTGTACTCGCGCTGGGAGTTCAAGCGCCTGTTTGTGCAGGGTGCAGTTGATATCATCCAGCCGGACGTGTCGCTCTGCGGGGGCATCCTCGAGATGCGTAAGATTATCGCGATGGCTGAGGCGTTCGATATGGCGGCTGCACCTCACGCTCCCTATGGGCCCATCGCTCTTGCCGCAACACTTCAGGTCGATGCGTGCTCGCCCAACGTGTTCATTCAGGAGCAGAGCCTGGGCATCCACTATAACCAGGGCTTCGATCTTCTCGATTTCGTTGGGAACAAAGAGGTCTTCCAGTATTCCGACGGATACGTTGATGTCCCCAGTGGGCCTGGGCTGGGGCTGGAAATTGACGAGGAGAAAGTCAAGGCGGTTTCAGCCGAGGGTCTTGTCTGGAGAAACCCTAGCTGGAAGAACTATGACGGAACCATAGCGGAATGGTAGGTAGCCATGATCAATACCGTCCTCGGAGAGATTGACCCCCAAGACCTGGGGACAACCTACATTCATGAGCACCTCTACGTCTCTCCCGACGAGCTCGAATGCTACTACGACTACACCCTCGACGTGCCCTCGAAAAGCATCGAGGAGGCCGAGCTGTTCAAGGCGGCAGGCGGCAGAACCATCGTGGACATGACGCCACTCGCCTACGGTCGAAATCCTGAAGCACTCCGCTTGATATCCCAGCAAGCGGGCATCAACGTGCTCTGCGTTACGGGGTTTCACAAGGACCTGTGGCTTCCGCGGTGGTTTGACAGTCTGTCTGACGAAGAGATTGCTCGCGAGCTGACGCGCGAGATTGAAGATGGAATAGGCTTCTCGAAGGTCAAGCCAGCGGCTGTTAAGATTGGCACGTCCTTGGGAGAGGTCACGAAACGGGAAAGGCGGGCAATTAGAATCGCCGCCCAAGTCGCATCCAGGCATCATCTCCCGGTGATTACACACTGCGACAAGGGAACCATGGGCATGGAACAGCTCGACCTGCTCGAGGCCGAAGGCATGGACTTGGCACACGTGTGCCTCTCGCACACGGACCTAACCCTTGACCCTGTCTACATGAAATCCTTAATGAAAAGAGGGGCTTTCCTTTCCTTCGATCATGTTGGTAGGGATTTGTTGGGGCATGACTCTGCTCGGGTGTCACTCCTGAAGGACTTAGTGCGCTCTGGCTTCGGTAGCCAGGTCTGCCTAGCGGGAGACATGGGCAAGAAGAACTACTTCAAGTCATATGGCGGCGCGCCTGGTCTTGACTACATTCTCACCGGCCTCAAAGAGCAACTCCTCAAGGAGATTGACGAACAGGACTACTGGCGAATGCTCGTGGATAACCCCATACGCGTCCTAGATTGGTCGTAACCCATCCGGAGACGCTTCCTCGTTCTCGTTGTCTATCAGGAAAGGCAAACCAGAATGCAACGCAAGATCGATCAGCTCGAACCATTTCAGAGAGCCATATCAAAGGCGCACCTCGCGTCGGCAGGAATTTCGATTGACTCGCTGGAGGACCCCAATAAGCCACTCATTGCAATTGCGAACAGCTGGAATGAGGTCTGCTCCGGCCACGAGCCACTCCGACAGCTTGCTGCCGAGGTTAAGAAGGGCGTGCTCGAGGCCGGTGGGGAGCCAATAGAGTTCAACACTATTGGCATGTGTGATGGTGTCGCCCAAGGGCATCCCGGTATGCGCTACTGCCTGCCGCACCGCGACCTCATCACCGACTCCTGCGAGGCCATGATTGTGGGAGAGGGGGTCTTCGATGGAGTCGTCTACATGGGATCATGCGACAAGATCATCCCGGGTATGCTCAACGCCGCAGCGCGCATCAACCTCCCCTCCGCCATCGTCACCGCAGGACCCTGCTATGACGAGATAAAACCCTCGCAATCCAAGGCTCTCCGTGCAGCGTTTCTGCGTGGCGAGGCTTCGGAACGCGACGTTATTGAGGGGACGCTCAAGTACTACACGGGGCCTGGCATATGCCCGTTCTTGGGTACCGCAAACACCATGGGGTGCCTCTCGGAAGCGCTCGGCATGATGCTTCCGTACGGCGCCCTCTGGCCGAGTTCGACAAGCCAGCGTAGGTTCAGCGCCCGGCAGACCGGTGCGTGTGTCGTAGAGCTTGTCCGCAAGGGAATTCGCCCTTCCGACATCATGACTCAGGGGGCTCTTGACAATGCGGTCAAACTTCTTGCCTCTATCGGCGGGTCCCTCAACGCGATGGTACATCTCCCGGCCCTCGCGCATGAGCTTGGGCTGGAGATCACTTGGGACAAGGTTGCCGACATCACCAGTCGCACTCCCGTCGTGTGTAACGTCGTCCCCAACGGTGACATCAGCTGCATCAACCTCTACAAAGCGGGCGGTGTCCCCGCTGTGCTCAAGACCATTGAGGGGGACCTTGACACCTCAGCAATGACCCTTACCGGCAGAACGTTGGGCGAGAACCTTGACAGGGACGTTCCGGTTGACCGCTCCGTCATCCGGACGCAGGATGACCCAGATTCTGTCTGCAATGGGATACAGGTACTCTACGGGAACCTCGCTCCCGAAGGGGCGCTCGTGAAGACCAGCGCCGTGCCGGCTGAGCAGCATGTTTGGATAGGCAAAGCCCAGGTCTTCGAATCCGAGGAGGAAGCGTTTGCTGCATACAATGCGCATGCCATCAAGCCTGGCACCGGTGTTGTCGTGCGTTACGAGGGCCCCAAGGGAGGGCCGGGTATGAAGGAACTGCACCGCGTCACCGAGATAATGAAGGGCATTCCCAATTCGGCAGTTATTACGGATGGTCGCTTCTCAGGTGCTTCTGGCGGCCTTTCGGTGGGATATCTCTGCCCCGAGGCGTTCGAGGGAGGGGCAATCGCCCTCGTGAGGGATGGCGACGAGATCCATGTTGACCTCAGCAAGAACCTCATCGAGCTTCGCGTCTCCGATGAGGAGCTGGCTAAGCGCCGTGCAGCTTGGGAGCCGGTCGTCCACGAGAACGGTGGTCATCTTCTCAAACGCTATGCCAAGCAAGTTGCATCGGCGAAGACCGGCGCGGTGTTGAGCTAGATAACTATGACTTAACCCAGCCAGGCTCGCATTCGGCAGTTCGCAAGAGTGACGCTACAAGGGCACCGTTCGGCTCTCGATACCGTTTGGTGCACTTGTAATTTGGCTCATTATTTTCCCGATCAGGTCCGGGACCGCCCTGTCGTTCTTGGGGAAGGCATGACTGTAGATGTCCATCATGGTGGAGACCATGCTGTGCTCGGCGCGCTCACTAGCGGTGCGGAAGTCCACGCCGTTTACGATCATAAGCGAGACGTTTGTGTGCCTCGGCTCGTGGAAGCGGAGCCTTACGTAGTGCCTGCGCACCAGCTAGCGCCTGTTGCTCCGGGAGCACGGCTTCCCCGTCGTCGTCGACGGGGAAGCCGTGCTCGTTCAGCCTAATCTTCGTCACTGGTGATGTGAATGCAGTCCCTCTTAACATAGCTGGGACTCCGCAAGATTGGATTTCCCAAACATGGCCCCCAAGCTCGCGCATAACCGGCCCACCCCTCCGGGCGCCCGAACGCCCCGTCGAGCATGCCGAGCAGACCGTCCCCCGGCCCGGCCTCCCGCAGCAGCGCCTCGACGCGCTCGCCCC
>JALCMG010000027.1 GCA_022648325.1 Olsenella sp. | reverse complement strand
GCCGTCACCGCTTTCTACGGCGTACGCCTGCCTACCAGCAAAGCCAAGGCCAGCCACCATAAGCGCAACGACAAGCACCGCCAGGGCAACGAGTGACTGCCTCGCGAGCTTTCTACTCATGTGACCAACCCCCTACCTTACACGTAGTGCGTATAGCGTTCATTTCGTTCGGAGGTCTAGCCGCCTGCATGACACACCGAGGACGGTGCGGCACCTCGGCCTCTGCAGAGTAGACCTCGGGGCCGGCTGGCCAATGCAGCGACCCAGTCATTTCCCCTTTCATCTTTCTATCAGATTGTCCGGTTTGTTCTTTCCCTTTGGTCCCAATGACCTGAAAACATAAGTGGAACACCATTTTTGCAATGCTGAAACATTATTTACTACTAACAACCTAGCATCTTTACGGCCAAAATAGCAGTGCAGTACTATGTCCCAAGCTCGTGATTTCAAGTCCAAAAGCGCAGTAAGTCAGTCTCGGATTGCCATTCCCGCCTTTCGTGAAACCACTTGCCATAATCTGGGGAGATGCACTTCTGGTAGTGCCTATAAGCATCTATTCAGCGCGCGTTTTTTGTCTCGCACTTGAGGAGAGGTGAGCCCGTCATGACAGTCCACGGCGTGCTTGATTTGAGTACCTTGGTTCTGGTCTCTTGCACATCGGGCATCCCTGAGCAGTGTGCTCCCTTCCTTTCCGAGGGCCTCACCTTTATTGGACCCTTTGGGATAGCCACCGCAGCCGGCGTACACACGTTTATGGACTATTTCGCTAAGATGGCGCCGCTATTCACAAAACTGGACCTCTCCTTTGGCTGCCCAACCCTGGTCTTTCAGAACAACGACGCCTCTGTGGTGTTCATAGGAAGCGGCTCGAGCGAGCGGCGCTCTACCGTTTCTCCGCGCGCCACACTCGTCTGGTGCACCAGCATGCCAGAGAGGCCTCAGCTCGTCCACCTACACATCTCGATTCCCCCCATCGAGAAGCGGCATAACACGCTTACCCCCATTAGCTCAATCCTTGATCTGCCGGACACCAGGATATACGAGCGGGCCTCGCTTCTTTATATCCGCGACACCGACGGCGTATCGCATGTCGTACACCCCGGTGCCATCGTGTACCTCGAGGCTGCCCACCAGTATGTGGACATTCATCTCTTAAGAGAGACGTTTCGCACGAGAAGCTCGCTATCCTCGCTACTCGAAAAGCTCCCGGCCACCTTCGTGCGCGTACACCGCAGCTTTGCAGTAAACGCAAAGCTCGTCACATCAATGTCGACCACCAAAATCCTAATGTCCAACGGAGAGCAAATCTTTGTTCCGGTAAAGCGCCGCACGGCCGTGCGAAAACAGCTTCGAGAAGCCATGGAACTCAGTCCCTATGGCGATGCTTCCGCATCACCAGCCCCGGCTGCACACTCGCCGCAAGAAGAAGAGCCCGCCGGCGAAGCCCTTTCCTCTAGCCACTAGCCGCACCCGCAGGGGACGTTACCGCTCCAGGGTCTGTGGTCTACTTGGTCTCTTCCAATGGAATGATGCGTGCCGAGACAACCTTGCCTTCCTCGCAGATGATGCGTCCCATGCTGGGGTCCCCCGAACGCGGGTAGGTAGGACTTCCCGGGTTCATCACAAGCACGCCGGTAACCCGGTCCTTCTCGACAAACGGGCGGTGCGTATGGCCACATATGGCAATGTCACAGAGCTTAAGATCGAGCCGCTCGCGATAATGGCAGACCTCCCAGCGCAAGCCACTGGAGAAGAAGATCTTGAGCCTCTTGACCTCAGGTCCAAAGTCATAGGACCAGTCATTGTTGCCCAGGCACAGCTGCACGGGCGCAATCTGTCTCAGGGTGCGATAGCCTGAGGCCGAGCAAATATCTCCTGCATGAACGATGGTATCCGCCCCTTGAAGCTCGTCGAGCAGCCTCTCCGAGAGGTACCCGTGCGTATCCGAGATGATGTCAAAACGCATCCTGGCCATGCCTTCTCGTGTATTGTCCTAACGGCGCGCCTAGAGGCCAAGCGCGCGCTTGAGGGCAACCACGCGACGGCGCGAGACCGAGATCTTTTTGCCCTCGATACCATTGATGCCCAGCTGAAGGATGCCGCTGGAGACAACCTCGACGTCCTCGACATACTCGAGGTTCACGATGTAGCCACGGTGCACGCGGAAGAAACCATGCGGCGCAAGCTTCTGCTCCAGCTTGGCAAGCGAGATAGTAGAGAGATAGCGGTCGTCATCCGTGTAGATGCAGGAGTAATCGTCCTTGGCCTCGATGTAGCGAATCTGGTCGATGGGGACAAGCACCTTACGGCCGCTCTTTACCACAGGAATCCGCTCGACCGAGGAATGCGACTGAGGCTGCGACTTCACACGAGATTGCACCTTGTCCAGCGCTTGGTTGAGACGGTCGGTCTCCACGGGCTTCATGAGGTAGTCGATGGCGTCAACGTCAAAGGCCTCAAGCGCATACTCGCTGTAGGCGGTCACAAAGACAACGGCCGGTGGGTTCTTGAGCTTGTGAAGTGCCTCGGCAAGCTGCATGCCGTTGGTCTTTGGCATTGAGACATCAAGAAAGATCACGTCGGCACGGGCCTCCATGAGCCTTTCCACCGCCTCGCGCGCGCTCGACGCCTCGGTGATTGCATCAATGCGCCCGGTCTCCTCGAGAAGGTAGCGCAGCTCGGAACGGGCGGGTGCCTCGTCATCGACAATCATCGCACGCAGCATTACAACAACCTACCTTCCGACTGCGACACAGGTCACGTCGCAGACATACCGAGAAGCACCTTTGCCTACCGTTTACCGTTAGTATGCTACCCCTTAGCCTCGTGATGCAACGTCAGGGCTGCCTCACCAAGTCGCAGGGTCACGCAGGTTCCTTCACCGGGCTTAGAGATAATCTCCACGCCCGAGCCGGCTCCATAGAAGCGCTCTACTCGCTCGGCCACATTTTTGAGAGCAATGCCTGTGCCCTTCTCGTCCCCACTTGCCTTAGAAGCGGCTTCGAGGAGCTTATCGGCTGTCTGCTGGTCCATTCCCAGGCCATCGTCTGTCACTGCTACCAGCACGTCGTTCCCGTCCACGGCAACATGTATGTCAATGTGGAGAGCGCCCTCCTCGCGCATTGCGTGGCGCACGGAGTTCTCCACCACAGGCTGCACGAGGAAGGAGGGCACCGACAGACTCTCGCAGCCGGGCTCCACGAACTCCTCCTCCACAATGCGGCCCTCGCCAAAGCGTGCCTTTTCGATCTTAAGGTAGCGCCGCGTCTGCTCCAGCTCTCTCGAAAGCGGAATGAGCTGATCTGTTCCCTCGAGCGTTCGACGATAGAAAATCGAGAATTCGCGGAGAAGGTCGCGGGCCTTGGTTGGGTCCGTGCGCGTGAGCGAGGCGATGGTGTTGAGGGTGTTGAAGAGGAAGTGCGGGTTGATCTGGGCCTGAAGTGCCTTGACCTCGGCGCGGGCGAGAAGCTCTGCCTGGCGGTCGAGCTCGTAGGAAGAGAGCTGGGTGGAGAGGAGCTCGCCAAAGCCCTTGGCGATGGCGAGCTGCGTTCTGTCGATGTCTGTGCCGCTGCGGTAGTAGAGCTTGATGGTACCCATGGGCTCGTCCTTTACAAGGAGCGGCACGATGATGCCAAAGGCGCGGCCCGACCGGTTTTGCGAAAGGTTAAAACGGCGCATGGTCTGGTTGCTGTCATCCATCGAGACGAAGGTCTCCATGCGTTTGCTCTCTAGGACCTCGAGCGTGGGCACCGTGTTCTGGCTGCCTGGGGCAGTTCCCACACCATGCTCGCCCTCATAGGCAAGGACCTTCTTGGTGTTGGTGACGGCTATGCCCACTGCTGCCGTTTCTGGAAGGAGGAGCCTGCAGATACGAGCGGCGTTATCGGGCGTAAGCCCATGGTTGCAGCTGCGCAGCGTTTCCGAGGCAATGGCAAGGGTCCTCTCTGTTGCCTCGGCGCGCATGGTATCTGGCACCAGGTTGATGGTGCCAAACGCCACTATGACAACAGCAAGACCCGCCCCCGAGAGCATGGAGGCAATCACGTTGCCCTCCGCGACACCCCATGCCACAAGGAGGAGCAGACCGGCGGTAACAGCGCTGAGGACAACATTTACGGCGTTGGGAGAGAGCAAGGACAAGCGATCACTCATGCGAGCTTCCTTTCGCAGGCGTGCCTGTGCTCAGGAGCTCACGCTGGAGATAGCGACTGTCCCAGATAGACGAGGCGATGCTTGGCCAAATGGTTGCAAACAAGAGATAGCGAGTAGAGGCTTCTTGTGCGTACCTCTCCGCCTCGCGACATCCCGTGCGCAGTATGCGGAGGCTGTCGGCACGGTCGCGGCCCACAAAGGCCCTACGGGCGGCAGTGGCCTTCACCCGCGAACGCACCTGGGGGGTAAGCCACGGGCCGGGGTACGGCATGAGAGACTCAGGGGTAACGGTGCGCAGGTCGCGGCGGGCGTTCATGGCCTCGAGCTTGCGGCACTCGTAAAACCAGCGATAAACGTCTTGCATAAAGATGGCTGGCGTGGGGGCCATCTCCTCGGGCGGCTGCATGCGCACGTGCCAGGTGTTGTCAAACCACACATCGATACCATTGGCACGCAGGTCAAGAAGGTAGTCAAGGTCTTCTCCGCGCGTGATGTAGGGGTCGAAGGGCACTCGAGTAAAGGCGGACGCATGAATTGAGCAGCAACCGCCACAGAGGTAGCTCGAGCGGAGTATGCGCGTGGGCGAGGTGAGGTAGCGCTTCATCATCTCATTGAAACCCACGTGCTTTGACCATAGCTGCTCACACCACTCCTTCTGAACCGGCGCGTAGGGAGAGCTTCGCACGTCCACGTAGCAGCCACTCTTAGCAAGGATTGGAAGGTCCTGACGGGTGAGAGAGTCGAGGCCATAGACGGCGTCGATGAGGTAGTCCTCGTTGAGAGCAACCTCGTCGTCATCCATAAAGACCACGGCGTCGTGTCCAAAGGCCGAGGCCACGGCCAACCCCATGTTGCGAATGGCACCATACCCACGAAGCGCTATAGGGTCGCCCTGCAGTTTGGCGCACATGCTGGCGCACTGCTCTTTAACTGCTGCAGCCTCCTCGTCGCCTATGACAACGGGGTTTAGGTCGGCATGGTTGCGGCAGATGGAGTTCACCCGAGCACGTGCCGCCGCAGCGCAGGATGGGGCGGCGACGAGAAGGACAATAACGCGATCCACGCCCCGCACCTGCTCGAGGGAGGAGAGGCACATCTCAAGCTCTGGGAGTGGCTTGCTTATGGGCGTGGAGTAGTCGTAGGAGCCGCGCTCCCCCAACCGGCCGCGAGACTGGCTCTCGGCCCAGTACGAGGGAATAACGATAACGGGATCCACGGCTACCTCCGATTGTACGGTCGTTGGCTGCGACCAGGCGCAGCGATGCCTTCCATGGTAACGCACGAAGAGCCCTCAACTGCCCCTGGGTCTGGTTCCCCTTGCCCCATCCCCCCGCCCTCCCGTCCCATCCCCCCTATCCTCCCCTCGTTCTTTATCGGTTTCTATGAATTTTGGCTCTCGCCAACAGGGCAAACGTTGGCTACGTTTCACAGATACCGATAAAGAACGGGGGGACAAGAGAGGCGGCAGGCGGATGAGGGGCGAGAGCGCCCTCAACGGGAAGAGAGGCCCCCGTTGCAGGAACGGGGGCCTCTCGGCTGCGCGGCTTAGCCGGCAGCAGGTCTTACCGATGGGACACTACGCGTCGGCGTACATGTCCTTGAGCTTGAGAAGGTGCGCATAGCGAGCCATGGCGGCCTCCTCGTTCTCGGCGAAGAGCTCCTCGGCGCGGCCAGGGAACTCGTTGACGAGACGAGCATAACGAGCCTCGTTCATCAGGAAGTCCTGGTAGCCGCCCTTCGGCTCCTTGGAGTCAAGCGAGAGCTTCTTGCCATCGGGGGCAGAGGGGTCGAAGCGGAAGAGGTTCCAGTAGCCGCAGTCGACGGCACGCTTCATCTCCTCCTGGCAGTGCATCATGCCGCCCCTCTTGATGGAGTGCATCTCGCAGGGGCTGTAGCCGATGATCAGCGACGGGCCGTTGTAGGCCTCGGCCTCGCGGATGGCCTTCAGGGTCTGCATGGGGTTGGCGCCCATGGCAACCTGAGCAACGTAGATGTAGCCGTAGCTCATGGCAATCTCAGAGAGGGACTTCTTCTTGGTGGTCTTGCCTGCGGCCGCGAACTGAGCAACCTGGCCGAGGTTGGATGCCTTGGAAGCCTGGCCACCCGTGTTGGAGTAGACCTCGGTGTCGAAGACAAAGACGTTGACGTCACGGTTCTGGGCCAAGACGTGGTCAAGGCCGCCAAAGCCGATGTCGTACGCCCAGCCGTCGCCGCCGAAGATCCAGAAGGACTTCTTGGTGAGGTAGGACTTCTCGGCCAGGAGCTTCTCGGCCTCCGGGGTGCCGGCAGCCTCGAGCGCCTTGACGAAGGCGGCAGCCGTGGTCTTGGAGGCAGCAGCGTCGTTGCGGGCCTCGAGCCAGTTGGTGGCAGCAGTCTTGAGCTCGTCGGATGCGCCAGACTCGAGGAGCGCCTCGGTCATGGTCACAACGCGGTCACGCTCGGCCTCGTAGCCAACCTCCATACCAAAGCCGTGCTCGGCGTTATCCTCGAACAGTGAGTTGTTCCACGCGGGACCGTGGCCCTCGGCGTTCGTGGTGTACGGGCAGGTGGCGGCGGGGTTGCCCCAGATGGAGGAGCAGCCGGTGGCGTTGGAGATGAACATGCGGTCGCCGAAGAGCTGGGTCACGAGACGAGCGTAGCTGGTCTCGGCGCAGCCGGCGCAGGAGCCAGAGAACTCAAGCAGCGGCTTGTGGAACTGGGATGCCTTGACATTGGAGTCGCCGGCAAGCTCGCTCTTCTCGGTGACCTTGTTGACGGCGTAGTCCCAGACCTCGGCCTGATCTGTCTCGGCCTCCTGGGGCACCATCGTGAGGGCACCGCCCTCCTTGACGTCGCTCTTGGGGCACATGGCGACGCAGTTGTAGCAGCCCATGCAGTCAAGCGGAGACACGGCGATGGTGAACTTGTAGCCGGTGCCCTTGGGAAGCTTGAGGTCGGTCATGCGCATTGCCTCGGGGGCTGCAGAGGCCTCCTCCTCGGTCATGGCAACAGGACGGATGGTGGCGTGCGGGCACACATAGGAGCAGGTGTTGCACTGGATGCACTTCGTAGGATCCCAACGCGGCACCATAACGGCAACGCCACGCTTCTCGTAAGCGGAGGCACCAAGCTCCCACTGACCGTCGGCGTGATCCTCGAAGGCGGAGACGGGAAGGCTGTCGCCGTCCATCATGTCGATCGGGACGAGCAGCTCCTTGACCTGCTTCACGATGGCCTCGCGGCCCTCGACGGTGAGGGTCGAGGGCTCGTCGGTGGCGTTGGCCCAGTCGGCGGGAACCTCAAACTTACGGTACGCAGTTGCGCCAGCCTCGATGGCCTTGTGGTTGGCGTCGACGATGGCCTGACCCTTCTTCATGTAGGACTTGGTCGCAGCGTCCTTCATGTACTTGATGGCATCCTCGGGCGGAAGCACTTTGGCGAGCGAGAAGAACGCGGACTGAAGAACCGTGTTGGTCCGCTTGCCCATGCCAACCTTGGCCGCAAGATCAATGGCGTCGATGAGGTACACGTTGATGTTGTTCTTGGCGATGTAGCGCTTGCCGGCAGCAGGCATCTTCTCGGCGAACTCAGCGTCATCCCACTGGCAGTTCACGAGGAACGTACCGCCAGGCTTGACGTCGCGGACCATCTTGAAGCCCTTGATGATGTAGCTGGGGTTGTGGCACGCGACGAAGTCGGCCTTGGTGACGTAGTACGGCGAACGGATGGGCGAATCGCCAAAACGAAGGTGGCTAATGGTGACGCCGCCGGTCTTCTTGGAGTCGTACTGGAAGTAGGCCTGGACGTACTTGTCGGTGTGGTCGCCAATGATCTTGATGGAGTTCTTGTTGGCGCCAACCGTGCCGTCGCCGCCGAGGCCCCAGAACTTGCACTCGATGGTGCCAGGGGCAGCGGTGTTGGGAGCGTCGGAATCCATGGGCAGCGACAGGTTGGTGACGTCGTCCACGATGCCGATGGTGAACTCCTGTTTGGGGGCGTCCTTCTTGAGTTCCTCGTACACGGCGAAGGCTGCCGCAGGCGGCTCGTCCTTGGAGCCGAGACCGTAACGACCGCCGATGACGGTGATGTTGGAGAGGCCGGCCTCGTAGAGAGCAGAGACAATGTCCTCGTAGAGGGGCTCGCCCACAGAGCCGGGCTCCTTGGTGCGGTCGAGGACGGCGATCTTCTTGGTGGTCTCGGGCAGGACCGCCACGAGGTGCTTGATGGAGAATGGGCGATAGAGGTGAACCTCGACCAGGCCAACCTTCTCACCCTTGGCAACCAGGTAGTCTATGACCTCCTTGAGCGTGTCGCAGAAGGAGCCCATGCAGACCACAACGCGGTCGGCGTCGAGAGCGCCGTAGTAGTTGAACGGCTTATAGTCCGTGCCGATGCGCTTGTTGATCTCGTCCATGTAGGCCTCGACGACATCGGGAAGCTCATCATAGAGGGTGTTGCAGGCCTCGCGGTTCTGGAAGAACGTGTCGCCGTTCTCATGGGAACCACGGGCGTGCGGGTGCTCGGGGTTGAGCGCGTGGTCACGGAAGGCCTGAACGGCGCCCATGTCCAGCATCTCGCCCAGCTCGTCGAAGTCCCATGTAGCGACCTTCTGAATCTCGTGGGAGGTACGGAAGCCATCGAAGAAGTTGAGGAACGGGGTCTTACCCTTGACGGCAGCAAGGTGCGCGACAGGGGAAAGGTCCATAACCTGCTGGACGTTGCTCTCGCAGAGCATGGCAAAGCCGGTCTGGCGGCAGGCCATAACGTCGGAGTGATCACCAAAGATGTTCAGCGACTGCGTGGCAACGGTGCGAGCGCTCACATGGAAGACCGCGGGGAGCTGCTCGGCAGCAATCTTGTACATGTTGGGGATCATGAGGAGCAGGCCCTGGGAAGCGGTGTAGGTGCTCGTGAGGGCGCCTGCGCCAAGGGAACCGTGGACGGTACCTGCGGCACCGCCCTCAGACTCCATCTCAACGACCTTGACCGGAGTGCCAAAGACGTTCTTCAGGCCCTTGGCCGCCCACTGGTCGACGTGATCGGCCATAGGGCTAGACGGCGTGATCGGGTAGATGCCCGCCACCTCCGTGTAGGCATACGACACCCAAGCCGCAGCCTCGTTGCCGTCCATCGACTTGAATTTTCTCGCCATATCCTCTCCTCCTCAGCAATGCCGCCGCCATGGCGGTAGTGCCAGACCTAGCGACCCGGGGACTGGCTGGCCCCGAGACTTGTGCCTTGAAAACTGCGCAATACAGTTGCCCAGACGGATTTTATGATACCGCAACGCATCCGCCTTAATGCCACAAGGGATTGAGCGAGAACTGCAGGAGGACGAGTCGTTCAGCGGATTAAATACCTCAATCTAGCTAGGGATTATTTGAACTGGGAGTATGCCGAAAGCAACGTTGAACCAGCCTTGCGGGCATTCTCCTGAAGCATAAGAAATTGACTCTGCAATATAACCATCTACCGACAAAAGATAACCGTTCACCATAAGATTGCCTATTCTTATCGCTTCTGCTTTTGGGCGGCAAGGAGTTTCTCGTATCCCTCGGCAAGCTTGGTGCCTCGAGGCCCGGTGGCATCGGAGGCGCACACGATGCCATGCTCGTCGGAGACGAGAAAGACCTCATCGTAGTCGAGCGTGTCATTGAGAAGGCCTTGAGCTACGCCATCCTCACGCGCAACGGTAATCCCCACAGTATTTGCGAGGTCACACAAAAGCGTGACGGCACCCGATGCATCTTCCGCAGAGCTCATGCCGCAGATGAGGGTATCACCACGAGCAACCCACAGGGTTTCGGGGGCAACGCCGGTCTCTTCCGCCTCGCGAGACGATTCAACCGCCCTATTTGCAAGGACAGCCGCCGTGGGCGAATCGATTGGCTCATATGGACCCACAGTCATGGCAGCCTGGCCTTTGTCGTCCAGGACAATCATCAGGACCCCATCGGGGTTGAGCGCGGAGCCATCGCGCAGGGTCCATTCGATATGCTGCTTTGCCCAAGCAACGAGCTGCGTCGAAATGGCCTTGCCGTTCACGACGCGTCTTGAGAGCGCACGGAGGTGGCGGTTCTCCATAGGCAGTCCACCGGAGGCCAAACGCCACCGACACACTAGGACCGGACGCCCCAGCGTGAAGTCCTGCTCTGCCACATTGTCGCTCATTGTTTCCACCCTCCCGGCGCGCGTCTCGCGCACGACCGAAACTGCCACTTGACCATTGGCCCTGCCCACTTTGCAGGACGAATAAAGCTAGTACCGAGCATGGTACCCAATGCACCGTTGTGAGTGCTGTGAGAAGATATGACGCCATACGTAAGCTAGTTGCAAGAATAATGGGGGCGCAGGCGCATGGCGCGGTGTGGCAAGCACGCGTGTGACCAGAGGACCAAACCATTCAAGAGGCTGACTCTCGAACAACCAACTGATAAGACGCTGGAAGCGGCAGCGGAGCTGATTGGCAAGACCTGGTATCCAAATGAGCCAGCTTCATGGCACCGTGCCTGCGAGAGGGTTGAGCTTGCACACCACCTTGGGCACGCAACCTACGTACGTACTGCAATGCTGGACGAAGACTTTGCTGGAATCATTGCTGTCAGGGTCACGAACCCGCACGATGTCGCAAAGTCTTCCGGCGTACACGCCCTCTGGTACCAGGACCGCCTTCTCGCGATTGCTCCATGGTTCGCCGGGACAAGCGACGAGACAGCCGTTGGGGTAGCTCTAGCCCCCGTAGCTACCGAGATGGTTCTAACCCAGGAGTTTCTCAATAGCGGAGACTCGCGCACCGCCTGGGAGATAACTCTCTTGGTGATTGACCCCGCGTTCCAGGGCAACGGTATTGGCAAAGCTCTCCTTGCGGATGCGATTGCCTACCTGCGCCACCATGGGGTGGCGGGCTTCTTCCTGGCAACCGACGATGGTTGTGACTTTGGCTTCTACGATCATCTTGGCTTGGAGCGAATTGCCACCAAAGAGATGCCGACCGGCGCGAGTGCTCAGCAGACACACCAGGACGGTAACGCAGCCGCGTTCGATCGCGAAAATCATCCCTTCCATGTCTACCTTTATGGCGCAGGGGGTGCGGGGCTTGGAGGTGAGAGCGATGGACACTAGTGCGGGTACAGAAACCCACCCCTTGGATAATGGAGAACTCTCCCAAGCGCACGTCATGCGGGAGAAAAACCAGCCGGTAGTAGGCCGCTTTGCGCCAACCCCATCTGGCCGCATGCACCTGGGCAACGTGTTCTCGGCCCTTATGGCATGGCTTTCTGTAAGAAACTCCAACGGCCGCATGGTGCTGCGAATAGAAGACCTTGATCCCAGGGCACGGAGCCGCTTGGTAGCGAACCTTCTCATGGATGACCTTGCCTGGCTTGGCCTCGACTGGGACGAGGGGCCCTACTTCCAGAGCGAGCGGGGGGACTTCTACGCCGCGGCAAT
Source organism: Olsenella sp. (assembly GCA_022648325.1). Taxonomy (GTDB): domain Bacteria; phylum Actinomycetota; class Coriobacteriia; order Coriobacteriales; family Atopobiaceae; genus Tractidigestivibacter. Next base: position 2,801 of record JALCMG010000027.1, on the reverse strand, counting down.
CGAGCGCCTCCGCGGGCAGGGTCTTACCTACCCTTGCTTCTGCACGCGATCCGAGCTGCATGCGGCAACGGCGCCCCATGCCTCCGATGGAACCTATGTCTACCGGGGCACATGCAGGAACCTCTCTCCCAAGGAGATAGCTGAGAAGGCCAGGCATCGTCCGCCAGCAACCCGAGTTCGCGTGCCCGACGCAGATGATCCTGCCGGCACCATCTCCTTTACCGACATGGTCTACGGCTCCTGCACGGAGATACTTGCGCGCGAATGTGGCGACTTCTTGGTGCGGAGGAGCGACGATGTTGTTGCCTATCAGCTTGCCGTGGTTGTCGATGACGCCCTCATGGGGGTGACCCAGGTGGTGCGTGGACATGACCTTCTTGGATCGGCACCTCGTCAGATCTACCTCCAGCAAAGGCTTGGGTTTGCCTCTCCCTCCTATGCTCATGTTCCTCTCCTTATAGATCCGGACGGAAGGCGCCTTTCCAAGCGTGACCACGACCTTGACCTTGGTGTTATTCGCGAGAGAGGCTATGAGCCCCACAAGGTAATTGGATATCTCGCCTCCCTCGTGGGCCTTGCGGAGAAGGGCGAGGGGATCTCGGCTAGCGAGCTTGTTTCCCGATTCTCCTGGGAAGCCATTCGCGAGCATCGAACCGATATCGTGATGGAGCATGGGGTACTACCTCCTTTCGCAGAGACCTCTTGTCAATAGCCGTGAAGAAGGCTGGGAGCCGAGGATGCCCCTATCTCGAAAACTGAGTTGTGACAAGCCCGCTTTGTGGGGTATCATGCTTGGGCACAACGTTCGGAGAGCTGACCGAGAGGCCGAAGGTGCTCGCCTGCTAAGCGAGTATTCCCTCCAAGGGAATCTGGGGTTCGAATCCCCAGCTCTCCGCCAGAGCATTGACGTACGAGCTTGCCCCTAGCGCGGGCGCAAAGTTACGACGTGGGCATATGGGGCCGGGGGTATCAAATCCTTCGGCCCTTTTTTGTCTCTCGCTCTCCCCTTGCGACGGCTTTGCGACAAGAACGTGTGCAAGAAAAAGTTCTTGACTCCTGTGTGCGTTCGTGTCATATTATCTAACCGCACGCGCCGTTACCTCAGCTGGATAGAGGACCTGACTACGAATCAGGGCGTCATAGGTTCGAATCCTATACGGCGCACCACGAATTTGAGAGCCAGACGGGTTTACCGTCTGGCTTTCCTATTAACTATGACAAGAACGCAGACGTACGACTTGAGCACAGCTTTCTTACAACCTCTCCGAACTGGGCCTATACGTTACGCCAGTAGCAGAGCCCAGCGATTGGTATGCATACGAAACTCTCCTTGCGTCACAGAGATCCATGAGATCAACGAGGGCATGCTTGCCATCTTTGAAGTACATGCCAAGAGCGGCACCGACATTTGCACCTGGATCCCCCTCCCCTAGCAACGTGGCAAGCTCACCTATTGCTACCGGAGAATAAATGGCCCTCAGCTGGTGCATAGGCTCACCATACGCAACGTCGGAAGAGGGGCCGCTTACCTCCTCGCTCACCATGAGCGACCCGTCCTCGGCGTAGCCATATTTGACCACCGTGACGTCACCAAGCCGATTTACCCGTGAAATAACCTGCATTTCTTCGCCTCCCATGTTCTTGTCTGCCATCTTTGGCCATCCCTGTTGAGTTGCGCGTGATGAGGATAGTCTACCTTACTAGTGAAGAAAAATAGAACATATGTTCCCATTGCTCACTCACCGGCAGTTCTTGTCGGCAAGCGGTATTAGACGGCAATGGACGAGAGGAAATCTCCGGGTACCTTAGAACATAATTGTTCGATGGATGGAGGATGGCATGGGCAAGGTCGACGGAGTGGGCATTGCGTTTTGCGGTGGCGGCTTCCGCTCTTACGCTGAGGTGGCGGTTGTTGAGGATCTTGAGCGAGAAGGCATCGCCATCGGCGCAGCTGCGGGCACTTCTATGGGCTCGCTTGTTGCCGCCCTTGTAGGTGCGGGACTCTCATCTCAACGAATCTCTGAGCTATTGGTAGAGCTTGACCGTCGCGTCGTTGAGACAGGCACCCTCAAGAATCTGCGCCTGCGCGTTATCAGCATGGTGACCTCGAATGGCATCGTCGAATCCGAGAAGATGCAGGAGCTTGCACGCGGCGTTCTTGGCGAGGCGGGCATCCATACCTTTGCAGACTTCATCATGCCTGTAGCCATGCCGGCAGTAGACATCGTCTCGGGCGAGCTCACCGTGTTCACCAACGACCCAGACCTCTTCCGCAGCACAGGCGCGGGTTGGACCTGCGTCTCGGACGATGACCTCGACGTGGCAAGCTGCGCGTGCGCCTCTGCCTCGTATCCCCTGGTAATCGCCCCAACAAGCTACCGTGGCCACGTCTACATGGACGGTGGCTGCCGCATGAACCTTCCCACTCCCCTCTTCGACCGAAGCTCGGTCGACGCTGTGGTTGGTGTGGGGATGATCCGTCAGCTGGAGCCGCTCAACGACCTCAAGCCGTTGGCGATTGCCCAAAGGACAATGTCGTGCGGCGCAAACCAGCTCGACCGCCTGCACGCCCAGGCCGCAGACATCTACGTTAACCTGCCCGTCTCCGGCGCAGACGCCTTTCAAGCGGGAACCGGTCAGCAGGTAATAGACGAGGCCCGAGAGATGCTTCGCGCAAATCCCGTGGACTGGAGCCCCGCGCGGCCGAGCGCCTTCTCCGCCATGAGGCGCGCCGCCGTCGATGCCATCGCCAACATGGTCCGCGGCTGGCAGAGCTCACAGCAAAACTCCTAGCCACAAAA
>JALCMG010000026.1 GCA_022648325.1 Olsenella sp. | reverse complement strand
CTGGCCTCACAAGATGTGCCCAGGTAAGCGTTGGCACCACAAACGCGAGGAGGAACCCGCCAACCAGAAGCCCGCGCAGCAGGCATGGCCTGTCTGCCGCAAGCGAGAGGAGAGGCGTCACGCAGTAGACCCCGATAATCGCGTAGAAGAACCAGTACGTGTCATCGATTGCGTTGCTGAGGAACCCATGGACAAATCCCCCCCCAAGGAGAAGTCCTTGGCAACGTCGCGCGCGCCCCAGAAGGAGTCTGGGAAGAGACCATACGCGAGGTAGCAGGCAATGCTTCCCACGAGAAGAGCCACGCCCACCCTAAGGACTCGCTTGCGGAAGAACTCACGCGTCGAGTAGCGGCTGCGGTACTCCATGAGGTTTGCCCCGCTCAGCATCATGAAAACGGGAACGGCGAAGATGCATACCGCCTGTTGCACCAGGGCGATGTTCCACTCGTGTCCACGCGCAGGCCCAAACACGGTCAGCGAGCAGTGAAGAGCCACAACGGCAAAGCACGAGAGGACGTTGAGAACATCCTCAAAGTAGAGACGAGAGTGGGCAGATCCATCCAATGGAAGTCCTCCAGCTGTTCTCCTACAGACTTCCACAGCTTAGCTGAAATTTTGAATGCCTGATGGTAGGGCCTGCACCGAATGGGCACTACGCCAAGCATCGGCTCGCCTTTTCCCACGCCAACGCCCGTGGTAGCGTACGTATCTGTGGCATCATGTCACCGCCGAGTGAGATTGGACTTTCGTGCTTGTCGCAATTCTCGTCATGCTTCTCATGCTGTACGCCCCCGCATGCTTCGTGCTCATTGGCGCGGGCGTCTCTACGTGCGCCTCCCTTGCCCTCTCCCCCCTTATCTCGACCGCCTGGCTTGGGGTTGCTGGAATCGCGTATGCATTTGCCGGTATCTCTGCCAACCCAGTCACGATGTTTGTCCCTCTGCTCATCGTCTCCTTGCTCGTGGGGTTCCTTCTCAGCCGGCACCGTCCGAAGCTTTCCGCCATTGGGTCTGGCCTCACCCCGCAGGTTGCCCTGCTCTACATTGCCGCAGGTACCCTGACCTGCCTCTTTGTATTTGCCTCCCACCACGGGACCAGCATGAACGGCTTCATCCAGCAGTGGGACAACGACACGCATCTGGCTATCATCCGGGCCTTTGCCGACTCGCAGAGCATGTCGTCCGTGCGCGCAAGCGCCTATCTCACAACAGCAGACGCAGCTATTAACCCCTTTGGCGAGACGGGAACCCTCACCGGCTTCTACCCCGCCGTCTACCACGAGCTCTGCGCGCTCGCCATGCTTGCAACCGGCATCTCGGCGCCTACCGCCATCAATGTTTCCATTGCCGTGGCAGGCTCCGTTGTGTTTCCCGTTTCGATGGCGCTCTGCATCTCTGAGGTCTTCAGGGACGATCGCCCAGCCATGCTCTCGGGTGCCATCCTGTGCTGCCTCTTCCCAGCCATGCCCTACGCCCTGACCCTCTTTGGGCCGCTCTACCCCAACCTCTTTGCCTTCGCGCTGCTGCCTCTGGGGGTGGCGCTGGTGTTTGGCCACATGAATGACGAGAAGGGAAGCCCGGCCTCGTTTGTAGCTGCGCTTCTCGTCACCGTCATTGCCCTCGTGCTTTTTCATCCCAACGCCGTCTTCTCGCTTGGCGTGCTCACGGTGCCCTCCGTTGCGGTGCGCGTTGCCCGCAAGCAGAGGCGCCAGGGGAAGTCCCGGGCTCGCGCCTGGGGCATGGGCGCAGGGATTCTTGCCGCAGCCATCGCGGCGTGGATTGCCCTCTTTTACACCCCATTCCTCCACAAGGTAGTCACCAACTATTGGGGAACCTACGAAAGCCTTCCGGAAGCCCTGCGCAGCCAGGCGCTGCTCCTCACCAGCAGCTATCTCTATGAGCTGCACGATGGCCAGCCACTCCTCTTTGCCCTGGCTGCCGTTGGGGTGATAGCCGACATCGTTCGGCACCGCCGCCCTGGGCTGGTGGCCTCGTATGTGATGATCCAAATCATGTGCGTTGTCGCGGCATCCTCCGATGGCTTTGCTAGGTACTTTCTCACCGGGTTCTGGTACACGGACTCCAACCGCATCGCCGCATTTCTCGTCATCCCCGCCGCCATGTTTGCCGCAGAAGGCGTCTCGGGCATATGCCAGGCGACCCAAAGGCACCTGGGGATGTCGTCTGGCCACCCAAGGCGCCGCGCGGTCGTGCGCGCCATCCCGGCTCTTGCCGCCATTGCCCTCGTGTCCGCCGAGGCGGTTATCCCCTTCCACTATGCTGGCGTGCTCAGCCACCTCCGGTACGAGACCTACGCCTCATATGGCCGGTGGAACCCCCTCAACAGCAGTGCCATACGCAGTGACCTGCAAGACATCAAGGAGATCGTGGGAGACGACACCGTCGCCAACTCCACCTACGACGGGAGCCTGTATCTCTACGGCACCAACGACATCCGCGTGCTCTACAGGACAAACGACAACATAGCAAACGCCCGGGGCACCCAAGACACTGAGGGAGCGCAGCTCATGCGCACCAGCCTCAACCAGATTGCGACCAACGAGAGCGTTCGGGCAGAGGCGGAGCGCCAGGACATACGCTGGGTGCTGCAAATGGACGTTACAGGGAGAACCCAACAGTCGAGCGATTCCTATAACCCGGAAGACTGGGCGGGCATCGAGTCCATTGACGAGAACACCCCAGGGTTCCAGCTTGTCTACAAGGACCGGGACATCCGGCTGTACCGCGTAGTCGAGTAACCCCTGGCACCTCGCGCCTTGCGTCCTCGCAGAACGGACACAAGCCCATAGGGCCCATTCCCTATAATGGGTTCGATTGTGTCCACACAAGGAGGTTCCATGGGCATCAGAACCCGCAGGGCTCACAAGCACTCCAGCACGCACGCCGTCGGCTTTGGCATTGCCGGCGTTTTTGGTTTCATAGCGCTTTTCGCTTTGGCACTGGCCCTGTCGTTGGGCACCGTCGTGGACTCGTGGCTCCAGGACCTGCCCGACTACGAGTCGGCCGATGCATATCTGGTGGCTGAGCCCACGAGGGTTTATGCCTCCGACGGTACCGAGATTGCCGAGTACTATCTCCAGAACCGTCGCTCCGTCACTCTTGACGACATCTCTGACTACGTTAAGAAGGGCACGGTCGACGTCGAGGACGAGCGCTTCTACCAGCACAACGGCGTTGACCCTCAGGGCATCCTGCGCGCCATAGCAAGCCAGCTGAGCGGCCGCTCAGAGGGCGCCTCCACCATCACGCAGCAGCTGGTGAGAAACACGGTTCTCTCGTCCGAGCAGTTCGACCAGACGCTCAAGCGTAAGGTGCGCGAGGCGTACATCGCCATCCAGATGGAGAAGACCTACTCCAAAGATCAAATCCTCAACATGTACCTCAACACCATCTACTATGGCGAGGGCGCTTATGGCATTGAGGCGGCAAGCGTCACCTACTTCAGCAAGCACGCGAGCGAACTCACGCTGGCCGAAGCCGCAACCCTTGTAGGCATCCCCAACTCGCCGTCCTACTATGACCCCTTTGTGAACCCCGACGCCTGCGTCGAGCGCCGCAACAAGGTGCTGGGCAACATGCTAGAGATGGGCGACATCACGCAGGACGAGTACGACGAGGCCACCGCAGAGGAACTCACCCTCAACCCCGGCTCGCTGCAGGACGACACATCCGGCTCGTATCCCTACTTCACCGACTACGTGAAGACGCTCCTTCAGAGCGACTTTGACAACGACACCATCCTCAAGGGCGGCCTGCGCGTCTACACCACCCTCGACCCCACCTATCAGGAGGCCGCCGAGGATGCCGTGAGCAACACGCTGAACAGCGCGAACAATTCGCGCCTGGGCGCCGCGCTCGTGTGCATGGACAACGACACCGGCTACGTGAAGGCCATGGTCGGCGGTCGCGATTACTCCTCAAGCCAGTTCAACCTTGCCACGCAGTCCACGCGACAGGCGGGTTCCAGCTTTAAGACGTTTACCTTGACCGCAGCGGTGAGCGCCGGGATGAACCCGAACATCATCCTCAACTGCAGCTCTCCCATGCAGATCACAAGCACTTGGACGGTCAAGAACTTTGGCAACCACCAGTATGGCACCCGCTCTTTGGCAAGTGCCACGGCGATCTCGTCCAACACGGCGTACGCCCAGGTGGCGCAGGCCATTGGTGTCGATGCCATCGTCGACACCGCCTATTCGATGGGCATCACCTCCACGCTCTCGCGCTACCTGTCCATCACGCTTGGCGCCGTGAGCGTATCGCCGCTTGAGATGTGCGACGCGTACTCCACACTTGCAAGCGGTGGCCTGCACCGTGACGCCGTGTGCATCACCAAGATCGAGGACCGTAACGGCAACGTGGTCTACGAGCACCAGGACAATCCCACGCGCGCCGTGAGCGAGGCCGTGGCAGAGGCCGTGACCAACGTCCTCGAGGGCGTTGTGGCCAACGGTGCCACCGGCTACTACATTGCCGGCAACAACACCACCAGCCAGCCCATCGCTGGCAAGACCGGTACCTCTGACGACGCCGAGGACCTGTGGTTCTGCGGCTACACGCCCCAGATTACCTGTGCAGTTTGGGCGGGTTATCCAGACGCGCGCGTCTCGGTAACCGTAAACGGAGCCGTGGGCACAACGCAGAACACCGTCCAGCCCATCTGGATAAACTTCGTGAACAAGGTTTTGGCTGGCGTTGCTCGCGAGGACTTCCCCACCACAACCGAGAAGGTTGACTACAAGGACAACAGCTCCTGGACTTTTGTTGGCACCTCTGCAGCCACGAACTCCACCATGTACAACACTGTTACCGACACAACGACAACCACCACAACCAATGAGACCACAACAAACGCCACCACCCCCAAGAGCAACGGCTCCAACACGGGTGGCAACGGCAACTCGAACAGCAATGGTGGTTCGGGCAGCGGCACCTCGGGCGGCGGCTCCGGCAACGGCAGCGCGGGCGGTGGCACGAGCGGCACCGGAACTAGCAATGAGACCGGTGGTGGCACAGACGGTGGTGGCACAGACGGTGGTGGCGGTACCGGTACGGGCGGCACCACGGGCGGTGCAGGCGAGAATACCGGTGGAAACGCAGGCGAGTAGCCTCTACCGCTGGTCGATCGCGAGATTCAAAACATGAAGGGGTCCCAGTATATTACCGGGGCCCTTTTCTGTAATGATGGTTCTTCTCGCCACCCGAGTGGCCTAAACCATCCGTCTGGCGACGCGCTACTTAGAGCTGCCAAGCTTCTTAACAAGCGCCTGCAGCTCGGCTGCGTGCTCGGCATCGACCGCGACCACGAGCACAGTATCATTGCCGGCGACAGACCCCAGTGCGTGTGAGAGCGAGGCGCCGTCGATGGCTGCAGCCACTCCAGAGGCGGTACCCGGCTGGCACTTGATGACCACGAGGTTTTCGGCCCGGAGGACATCCACCACAAACTCGGAGAGCATGCGCTGCAGGTGAAGGTCTTCGGAGAGCACGTAGAAGCCTTCCGGGAGCTTGCGCAGGCCCATCTCGGTGATGTCTCGCGAAACCGTTGCCTGCGTGCATGGGAAGCCAAGCGCCTGGAGCTCCTCTGCCAGCGCGCGCTGGGTGCGGATTGACTTCTCGCGGATTATCTGCCTGATTGCTCCCTGCCGGTCATTTCTATGCTTTGCCACGTGATGCCTCTCAACTAACGGTTGGCAACCTTCGGTCTACCAACAACAACGGTGAATACTTGTTTGGAATTATACGTATCAAAGCTGACTTACAGGCACACGTTCACACAGGGGCCACACATGCACCATACCTACATGCCCTTTCGAGGCAGAGGCAACGACATGCCGCTTGTGGCCGTGTTTTATCGCATTGGCACCACTCGGGATACTCTCCCGCGCCAAGAACGCAACACTGTCTTATAGTGCATATATGATATGTGGGGTGGCATTCCAGATGGCCGGTAGTGGTGTTGGTCATTCGAAAAGCTGCATTGACCTTTGGCATGTGCACGCACCATGCAAGGAGGGGTCATGGAATACTCCGGCGGTAGGTCCCAGAGGCCCCAGCGGGATGCGGGACGAACCCGTAGCTCGCGTTCCCGCGGCGGAGAGGGTCTTTCTCGCCGAGGAAATGGCTCGCACAACGGTCACGGTCGCGGCATGAGTGGCGCGGGACGACCCCGCCAGCAGCGACCCCTTGGCTCTGGCTCGCAGGGCAGGGGCAGGAGGAATGGCTATGAGCTGCGAAGCCGCACCATCGACTTTGGAAACGCGGGGCGTCGCAGGCGCATAGGCGGCTTCGACATTCGCATGGTCCTTGCGGCAGTGCTGGCAATTCTCGCCATCGTGCTCCTTATCTTTGCAGTGTCCAACTGCATGGCCAACAACGCGGCCCAAAAGCAGGAAGCGGCAGAGGCCGAGAAGCCCCGCGTGGCAAGCGGCATCTCCGACGAGCTGTCGCGAGAGCTCGCCAACCGCCTCGACCAGGATGACCAGATAGCGCAGATAGCGAGCAATGCCGACCAGTATTCCGACGAGCGCCTGGTCGAGCTTGCCCTTAACGAGCCGGATGCGGTCTCGCTCGTTGCGGGATACCTGGATTCCGACAAGACCGCGCAGGCCTACGGCGAAGAGGCTTCGATTGGCAGCTATCTCCAGCTCTACGACTGGGACTCCCGTTGGGGCGCGGTGGATTACGCCGGCAGCGCGCTTGCGGTGACGGGCTCGGGCCCCACCGTCATGGCAATGGCGACGATTGGCCTTACCGGCTCGACCGACAACACGCCTGCGACTATTGCGGCGTTGGCCGAGAAGGACGGCCTTGCGACAGGCGACTCGAGCCTAAGCGGCGATTTCTTCACAACCGAGTCCAACTCGCTCGGTGTGGTCTATCACTCCTACGACACCTCGTCCGAGAATGTCTCAGCGGTCCTCACGTCAGGGGCCGTGCTGGCCATGGAGGTAAAGGCAGACAGCTTTACCCCGTACGAGCACTGGATCCTTGTGGTCGAGAAGGGCCCCGACGGCACCTATACCGTCCACGACCCCACCTCGAGCAGCGTGACGGCCAAGACCTGGGATGTAGACACACTTGCCAGCGCCTCAACGGGCAAGTTCTACGCGCTTACGAAGATGGCATCGTAAGGCCCGAGGCCCGTCGCGGAGACGCTCAGCCCGCCTCCGGATAGCACCGCAACCTAGCGCTGGTTAGTGCCTTGGTCTATTCGTGCTCCTCGAGGAAGCGCTCGACCACCGCGTTATAGCGCTCGGGCTGCTCGCCGTGCACCCAGTGAGTGCCGTCGGGGAAGAGCTCCCAGCGGGCTCCGGGGATGCCGTCTGCAACCTGCTTGGCCACAAGCGGCGTGCACTCGTCGGCCGCGCCCGAGGTCACGAGTGTGGGGACGTCAATCGTGGGCAGCTGGTCCACCACGCTCCAGTGCGAGAGCGCGCCCGTGACCACAAACTCGCTCATGCCCTGCATGAAGTGGTAGCACTCGTCGCCCACCGGATCGGGCTCGGGGCTGTGGAGGTGCGCGGGTCTCTCGTCCTCGGGAACCTTCGAGACGTGACGCCTATAGTACTCAGCCGTCGCTGCGCGCACCTCGGGGCGGGTGTAGTCACCGTCGAGGTCGGCCTGCGCGAGGGCCTCGTCCATCTCGCGCGGAAGGTAGTGGCGAAGGCGAATGGCCTCGTGGAGCCACAGGTCCATGCTTGCGGGGGAGCTGGCCACCACCATGGAGGTAAGCCCGTCGTGTCCGTGGGCGTGCCAGGGCTCGCCGATTGCGTACATCATGGCGAGCATGCCGCCCCAGCTTTGCCCAAGCATGTGAAGGCGGTCCCAGCCAAAGTTCGTCGCAAGGTACTCGCGGACGCATGCGAGCTCGTCGAGGAAGAGCGAGCAGCCCCAGCGATCGGGCAGGGGCGGCGTCTTGGAGCGGCCGCAGGAGATCTGGTCGTAGTAGACAACGGCACGGCCGTACCTCTCGGCAATGCCGTCGAGAGGCTGCAGGTAGTAGTGGGCAGCGCCCGGCCCGCCATGCAGGACGAGAAGCGGCAGCCTGCCCGGCTGGCACTCCCCCGCCACTCGGTAGTAGGTATGGTATCCCGCAAACGGAATGTAGTCCTCGCGCTCCTTGAGCATGCTGCGCTCCTCTCGGCCGTCTGTTCTTCTCGCCTGCCGCCGGTGCCGACGCTGGTTCCTAGGCCGCCACCAGCGCAAAGTACGCAATAACGGCGACGCCCAACGCGATGCGGTACCAACCGAAGGGCTTGAAGTCATGCTTCTTCACAAAGCTCATGAGGAACCTGATTGCCGCAAGCGACACCAGCGCGGCCACGACACAACCCGTGAGCAGGATTGCCGTCTCGGAAACGGTGAAGACGTTGCCCTTGAGGAAGTACTTCACCAGGCGCAGCCCCGAAGCACCCACCATGACGGGGATGGCCAGATAGAACGTGAACTGCGCGGCCACGGTGCGCGAGCAGCCCAGGATGAGGCCGCCGATGATGGTGGAGCCGGAGCGCGAGGTGCCGGGGACGATGGAGAGAACCTGGAAGAGACCGATGCCCAGAGCCGTCTTCCAGTCCAGGTCGTCGATGTCCTGGATGCGGGCTTCGGCATCTGCTACCTGCGAGGCCGTGAGTCCCTGCTGGGGCTGGAGCAATGAGGACGAGAAGTGACGAGGGCGATAGGAAGCGGCCGGCCGCGTCGCGGAGAAAGCGGCCGCAAGGCGCTGGGCACGACGCTCGCGGATGGACTCGATCACGATGAATACGATGCCGTAGACGATGAGGGCGGCGGCTATCACAAACGGTCCGCCGAGATGGTCCTCGATCCAGTCGTCAAGCGGCAGGCCCACCACGGCCGCCGGAATACAGGCAACGATGGTCTTGCCCCAAAGCGTCCAGGTGGAGCGACGCTCGCCGGCAGACTTGCTGCGCGAGAACGGGTTGAGCTCGTGGAAGAAGGAGATGAGAACGGCGATGATGGCACCAAGCTGGATCACCACGAGGAACATGTCCCAGAAGTCCTTCGAGACACCGAGCGGCATGAACTGCTCGAGAAGGAGCATGTGTCCCGTCGACGAGATGGGCAGCCACTCCGTTATGCCCTCGACCACGCCGTAAATCGCTGCCTTGAGTAGCTCGATGAGACCCACGTTTCCCCCTCCTTGCGGCGGCCGCGAATTGCGGACGCGCTAGCTTGCGGACGTTTTCATGATGAAGGGGGTCATGTGGAGCACGGGGTACGGACGACGTTCATTCAGCGAAAAACTATGTGAGCATGGCTTGCGGGGACTGCTCGGCGCCCTGCTCGCCAGAGTCTTGGGAGTCAAAGCCCAGAACGGCAAAGTTGTCCTGTGCGTCTTCGCGCGCACCTGCCTTGAGCAGAACGGGAACACCCCAAGCGAGAAAGCCTGCGAGCAGCGCGATTGCCGCGGCGACGAGAAGCGTGACGAGGATGGAGCGCTTTGGCTGCTCGCCTTTTTCCTGCTCGCCTGGCTTTTGGTCCTTCTGGTCCTCGCTCACGATGTCACATCTCCCTGCCCGCATTGGCTACGTCGTCATTCTACCCCGGGTCCGGGGTTCCACCCCGCGGCCCCGATACCCCTGCGGTCCCCAAAACCTCCGCGCCCCCAATACCCCCGCGGTCCCCATTCCTCCGTGCGCCCCCAAAATTACGCACGGTCGCGTTTAAGCTTTGTGTAGACCTGGGCTTTTGTCTCTCTCGCCCTCAGCCGTGCGTAATTCGAGCACTAACGAAAACTCTGGAAGCACGGAACCGGTACTGGAGGAAACACTGCTCCCAAGCGTTCGCGCGACCAAAGCGCACACCTTGCAGATATCTTGCACGAAGCTGTCAAAACATCTTCGCCGTCCGCCGAAGATTACCTGTTAAAGAGGCCATTCCGGATACCGTGAGACTACCAACTCCAACGGGATTGCGGGGGGATAACATGGTGCAAACGCTGACCGATGACCTGGCTGCGTGGAAACCCGTCGCGTTTGCGAGTCACGAATCGGCGAGAATCGCCTGCTGGAATCTCGCCGGACGCGAGGTTGAGCGCTGGCCGGCCAGGCGCTCGCGCCTCCTTCTGCCAGACGGCGGCTGCGTCACGCGCCAACTGGAGTTTGCCGAAATCGCGGCTGTCGTAGACCTCCATAGGCTTGGCCTGGACACAGCTCCCGTCGACCTTCTCGTGCCCACGGCCTCATCCCGCTCTCGAGGTCGGCGCGCAAACTTTCACGTGTGGCGAGACGCGATTCTCCACGACAGCTTCTTCATTGCCGAGAGGCGTCTTCTGGTGAGCAGCCCTTGCTTCGTCGTTCTCCAAATGGGGTGCGCGCGCCGGCCAACGCGCCTTTCCCAAGAGCGCGCCCGTGCAGAGATGCAGGCGGAGCGAGAGGTGCGTGCAAGTCTTGGCCTACCCGAGCAGGACTTCTCCGCAACCGACCTCGTCGCGTGGGGCAACATCTGGCGCCTGGTGCACCTCGCGAGAACCGTCACGGAATTTGCGGGGACATACCGGCCGGCAGTCCCGCCCTCCAACCGTGCGTCCTTTGGGTGCCCGCCGTTAGCCACACGTGACGAGATGCGCGCGTTTATCGGCATCCTCCCTGCGTCCGCCGGCGTAATGCGGGCGAGACGTGCAATCGAGCTAGGCTTTGACCGCGCCGCTTCTCCCATGGAGACGGCTCTGGCACTCATGCTGTCACTCGACGTCGACCTTGACGGCTTTGGGCTGCCCCGTCCAACCCTCAACCATCCAATTACTATTGGCCCGGAGCGACGCGACATTGCAAGCCAGGGCCGCGTGGAGGTCGACCTTGCATGAACCGAGGTGCGCCTTACGATAGAATACGACGGTGACGACTATCATCCGGTTGAGGATGCCGAGAAGGTCGCGGAGGATAACGAGCGCCAGAACTCCCTGGCAGCGATGGGCCACACGGTGCTGCGCGTGCGATACCCGCAAGTTGCGGACTACGGGCGCCTGGCACTTCTCGTCCGCCAAATTGCTCACATCCTTGATGTTGAACTTGCGCAGCCAACCGATCTTCAGATGATTCGTCGACGCAAGCTTCACGCTGCCCTGCTCGCTCCTCTCGCTAAGAGGTACAAGAGCTAAACAAACGAGGTTGCGGACGCTTGATGTGACTCGGGGCACCACGCCGGCAAGGAATTACGCACGGCTGAGGGCGAGAGAGACAAAAGCCCAGGTCTACACAAAGCTTAAACGCGACTGTGCGTAATTTTGAGACGAGAAGGGCGCCGGAGACGCAAGGCCCCCGAAGCGGAAAGGGCGCCCAAAACGCAAGGTTTCAGGAGGCGAGGGGCGGATGCGTGTCGCAGCGATACGCGCTTCGGGTAGAATCGTCACCCAAAGGCATCGTGAAAAGAGGACACCACCTATGGCGCTCAACCTGCAGAACGCTCGCTTCATCGCTTCGTACGGCACCGTAAAAGGACTTCCCGCCCCCACCACGCCGGAGGTCGCCTTTGTCGGCCGCTCAAACGTGGGAAAGTCATCGCTTCTCAACAAGCTACTGGGACGCAAGGCGCTCGCTAAGGTCTCGTCGCAGCCGGGCAAGACTGCCAACATCAACTTCTTCGAGGCCGACGGCATTAGCTTTGTCGACCTGCCCGGCTACGGCTACGCGCGCGTCTCGATGGCCGAGCGCCAGCGCTGGGCCGACCTCATCTCGGGATACTTCATGCAGGAGCGCAGCTTCAACCTGGTCATCGCCCTCGTCGACGTGCGCCTAGAGGCGCAGAAGCTCGACCAGGATATGCTCGCTTTTCTCCGCGAGAACGACCTTCCCTTTGTGGTCGCGCTCACAAAGGCCGACAAGCTCAGCCGTCCAAAGCAGGCGCGCCAGATGGAGCTTCTCTCTCGCCAGCTCGATGTGCCGCGCGAACAGATGATCCTCACCTCGGCTCAGACCGGCCTTGGCATCGACGAGCTGCGCAAGCGCATCGAGAAGGCCTGCGACTAGCCGCCCCGCGGCGCAAGGCCACAAACGCATCCACGCAACAGGGGGTACCTACCCATGCCCATACGCAGGCGCGAGCCCGAGAGGCTCGAGGAGTTTGTCTTTGAGAGCACGACCATGGTCCTGAGGGCGGGCCTCGAGATGACCAAGCACTCCGTCACCTCGGCGCCCGGTGAGTTTGTGCGCGAGAAGGGGCCGTTGGGCATTGGCCCCACCTGGCGTTGCCAGGTCTTCGAGGAGCTGGTGGGGCGCCTCAACAGGGGCGAGATGAGCGCGCTTGCTCTGGGTGCAGGGCTTGACCCCAAGGCGCTGCCCGACCGCGTGCCCTGCACCGTCGTGTATTCGAACGCCGGAGGCTTTCCGTCCTGCACCGTGCGGCTCGTGACCGACGGCAGCGCAACTGCCTAGCGCCTTCGAGCGCACGCGGCCACGGCTGCGCAGCCATCGTCCCTCTCGCCCCGCGCCCCTCTCGCGTTACAATAGTCCGTCACGCTTTTGTGCCGGGCACGGGGAGGACGCATGGCAGACGAGACGCACGACGATACGTTCCGTGAGGAGCAGGACCATCTGAGCGCGATATACGCCCAGCTCTGCGACCTGCGCGATACCCTCACTGAGGAAATCGAGACCAACCACAGGGGCGCCGCGGACGACCTTCGCGAGATGAGCGAGGAGATTCGCCCGGACTTTGGCGGCACAGACGAGACCATGGAGACGCTCGCCGCCATCGAGACGCTCAACTCGGTCATCGACACGTACAACCAGTACCACGACTTCACCGTGGAGAAGCTCCAGCACGTGCTTCTGCTGCTGCGCCAGCCGTACTTTGCCAAGGTCACGCTCGAGATGCGACCCGACCGCCCACCCCGCGACGTCTACATTGGCGCCGCCGGCATGACCGACAAGCGCAAGCGTCCCCTCATTGTGGACTGGCGCAGCCCCGTTGCCGAGACCTACTACAACCAGGAGATGGGCACCACCTCCTACCAGGTCGATGGTCGCACACGCACCGTGAACCTCCTGCTGCGCCGCCAGTTTGACATCACGCGCGACACACTCAACTCGTACTTTGACACAACGGTGGCCATCGAGGACTCGCTTCTTCTCGGCGCCCTCAAGAAGCACCACTCGGAGAAGCTCGCAGCCATCACGGCCACAATCCAGCGCGAGCAGAACGCAGTCATCCGCCACAAGGACGTGCCCGTGCTTCTCGTGAGCGGCATTGCGGGCTCCGGCAAGACGTCCGTGCTGCTCCAGCGTGTGGCCTACCTCTTCTACCAGGAGCGCAAGACTCTCTCGGCCGACCAGGTCTTCCTCTTCACGCCCAACGACGTCTTCCTCCGCTACATTGACACGGTACTGCCCAGCATGGGCGAGAAGAACCCGCGCATCTTCACGTGGCGCGGTTTCCTCTCCTCGCTTGGCCTCTCCGAGCGTGGCGACGGGCGCGACGGCAGCCCGGAGGAACTCGCGCACCTGGAAGAGGGTGTGCGCACACTGACGCTCGAGCCCGATGACCTGCGCGAGGTTCGCTGCGGCGAGCGCGTGATGCTCAAGGCGTCCTCGGTGGTGGGTGCCGTGGCCAAGTTCTCGCGGATTCCCGTGGGGCCGCGCCTCATGGCGTTGGTCAAAGACGAGCTGCACGACCGCCTTGACCGCAGGCTTGCAGCGCTTTCGAAGAGCGAGGAGATCTGGGAGGAGATGCTTGGTCTCGACGTGGAGGAGCAGGTCGAGGTCTTTGGCCAGACGATAAGCCCCGCGTGCGACGATGAGTGTGCCTCCTACGCCCTCACCTACCTGCGGCACCTCTTTGCCGATGCGCATGACGAGATCGAGCGCGGCAACTGGCTGCGCATCGATCGCATCGGCATACGCGTGCTGGGCAAGAGCGCTCTCTCGGCTGCCGAGTGGGTCTACCTCAAGCTGCTGGTGATGGGCGGCGGCGAGAAGTCTGCACGCTACGTGATGGTGGACGAGGTGCAGGACTACACCGTGACGCAGCTCATGGTTCTTGCGCGCTACTTCCCGCAGGCGCACTTCGTGCTGCTGGGCGACGAGCACCAGGCCATCCGCGAGGGCACGGCGACCTTCGACCAGGTGCGCCAGATCTTCTCGGCCACGCATGGCGAGGCCGAGACTTGCGAGCTTCTCACCAGCTACCGCTCGAGCCCCGAGATCACAGCGCTCTTCACGAGTCTCTTGCCGCTGGACGAACGGGCGCGGCTCGCCTCGGTCCAGCGCGCGGGCACACCGCCTCGCATTGTCGAGGTGGCAGACGGTGACGCAGGGCACTACGTCGCTGAGCTGGGACACATTGCCGAGAAGGCCGCTGGCGAGGAGGGCTTGACCGCCATTGTCGCCGCCGACGCCGCCCGCGCCAACTGGATTGCCAAGCAACTGGGAAAGCGCGTGCGTCTCATGGAGCGAGATTCCCTGATGCCGGCAACGGGTGTGGTGGTGATGGATCTTCGCCTGGCGAAGGGCCTCGAATTTGACCATGTGGTGGTACCCGACGCGCAGGCCGCGGTCTATCCCGACACGCAGCTGTCACGCAGGAGGCTCTACACCGCCATCAGCCGTGCGATGCACGAGGTCACAATCGTGTCGCAGGGGGAGCTGTCGCCGCTGGTGCCTCGGGGGTAGGGACGCAGGGGCGGATTGGCAGCGGAAGCCCCTTTCTCGTACGCATCCCCGCACCAACGCGCCTTGCGGCGTCAAAGCGATGCCGCGGGGCGTATTCTTGCAAGCGGCACAGGGAGAAGGGACAACCCATCGGGAGGCCACCATGGAAACGCGCGTAGCGGTGCTGGGGATCATCGTCGAGGATCCGGATTCGGTCGCGCGCCTCAACGAGGTGCTTCACGAGAATGCGGGCATCATCATCGGCCGCATGGGCATCCCCTACCCCAAGCGGCACATGAACGTGATTTCGGTCGCAGTCGATGCTCCGCAGGACACCATCGCGGCGCTTGCCGGGCGCGTCGGCGCCATCCCTGGCGTGAGCGTTCGGGCAGCGTACTCGAAGTAGGGTTACCTCTCGGCAACCTCACCCAAGCGCACGGCCGACGCGCGCAGCAGCTCAGCGTCCCCGGGTGCATGCGAGGCCACAAGCAGCGTGCGCCCCCTGAGGTGTCGCATGACGAAGGCGGCCGCCGCCTCATGCGTAGCCGCATCAAGCGAGGCGAACGGCTCGTCGAGAACGACGCCCGCGCCGGGATGCGCGAGCGCTCGCACCAGCTCTACTCTCCTGCGCTGCCCACCGGAAAGCCCCGCAACAGGCCTGCCCAGCGCATCCTCGGGGAGAAGCTCCGCCAGAAGCGCATGCGCCTCGCCCCCAGAGAGCGCCCCCGCCGAGCAGAGCAGCACGTTTTGCTCGGCGGTCATAGCCTCTACCAGCCGGGAATCCTGGAACTGCACGGAGAGCCCGCCCCAGCCCGGTGCCAAGACCCGTCCAGCAAGCGGGGCGAGAAGCCCGCACGCGGTCCGTATCAGCGTGGTCTTCCCTGCCCCGGACGGGTCGGCGAGCACCGCGCGCGACCCCGGTGCCAGCACCAAATCGCAGGTAGCAACAGCGACATCGCCGTAGCCCAAGGTCACGCCCTCGAGAGCAATCCCCGCTGGCACAGGTGCCGCGACCCTGCGCCGCTCGCCCGCAGCTCGTGGCACGCTGGCGCCAAGCGCCCAACAACCCGTGGAGCGAAGCCACGC
>JALCMG010000025.1 GCA_022648325.1 Olsenella sp. | reverse complement strand
CCATCCTCGCGCCCGGGCTCGCCATGCCGCACCGCCCCTTTCCGTGAAGCCTTCCCGCGGCACCGATTGTGCGACGGGGGCGCGACACAAATAAGCTGCGCTTATGCGCGAGCTTGGGGGCCATGTTCCCAAATCCCCAAGTAGCATTTTCCGCATGCAACTCAGTTACCGGGCAACTCAATCCCATCGAGCTTGGATAGAACGGTCTGGACGATTGCAGCATCCTCGATGCGGGTCACGGCAAAGCTGCGCTTGCCGGCGTCCTTGAGAGACGCGCCTACGAAGTAGCCCTTAGAGTCATCAAGAATCAGGAAGCGGTCGTGAAACGCCGTCGTGTGTCGGACATCGAGCAAGGGGTACTGCGCGTTAAAAGCCTCGATATCACGTTCAGTGAGCTTGGTCTTCGGGTGCGTCCATATCGTAACGGACACGCTCTCGGCCTTCTTCGCGAGGATGTTGAGCGGGGTGGTGTCTACGTAGCCGTCGACGAGGACAATCCTACTCTTCGCCTTCTGTACGAAAGAAATCAGGAGCTCGAAGGCGTCCCAGACCTGACCCTCGAAGAACACCTTCTGTCTTGGCTCCTCGTGCGCCCCCATGTAGTCGAAGACCTTCTCGAAGCGCTCGTCCGTGGCCTTCTGGTACTCTGCCTGCTTCAACTCGATGCTGCGTATTTGCTCGAACATGTGGGCGTTGTCGGCGATGAAGTAGCGCATCTCGACGAAGGCGTCCATGATTTTGATGCTGACCTCGATGGCGGTGGGGCTGTGGAGCACGGCGGAGAGCATGGAGACGCCCTGCTCGGTGAACACGCGAGGTAGATAGCGCCACCAGGAGCCTTGTTTGCCCAACTCGGTATCTAAGGTCACAATTTGTGACCTTAGATGTGCCGCCTCTTCTTTGGTTAACCTGAAGCAGAAGCGCTCTGGAAAGCGGTTCGAGTTTCGTGTAACGGCCTGGTTGAGCACTTTCGTCTCCACGCCGTACAGCTTCGCGAGATCGCTGTCGAGCATGACCTGCTCGCCGCGAACGGTGTAAATCATGCTCTTAATCCGAGTATCGCTTGCAGCGATGGTGAGTTTACCCTCCTCAGAGGAGCCGATGGTTGGGCTGTCGCTGGTTCCATTGCTGTTCTCGGGCATAGGTGCCGTCTTTCTCCTCGCACGCGGTAAGGGAATTGTATCAGTGTCTATAGGAAACGATAACGTCGTAACTATCGGTCGTTGAATTCGCCCATGCAACTGATTTGCCGGGCAACGAAATCCCACTGTCCAGCAAATCAATCCCGCCCCGCCTGGGCACTCCAATCCCATATACAAGCCGGCCCTTGTCACAGGGGCTGCGACAAAACCACTCTTAAGGTGTGGATTCGATGATGGGATACTCAGGCCAACCAAGAGAAGCACCTCAATGAACCGGTCATTGATCGGGTGGGGCCATGCGGAAGGGGAGGGGAATGCTCTTCACTCGCGAAAATATTCTCGGAACAATTGATGTGAAAACTCAGGAAGAGGTTTTCGAGAGGCTCGCAGCACGTGCGGTGAGCTTGGGAATTGCCCACGACGCACAGGCAATAGTGCGTGACTACATGGAGCGAGAGATTGAGGCGTCGACCGGCTTTGGGGGAGGCATCGCAATTCCTCACTCCAAGACTGATGACGTCTCGGTGCCCACCGTGCTCTTCGCACGGCTGTCCCAACCTGTCGAGTGGAACTCGATTGATGACAAGCCGGTTCAGACGGTTATCTCCATCCTGGTTCCCAGCGGCGCGAACTCCGAGCACCTCCGGCTGCTCTCGTCGCTTAGCCGCAAGCTCATGCACCCCGAGTTCGTAGAGATACTCAACAAGGGCACTGATGATGAGGTATTCGAGGCAATCGATGGAGTGCTTTCGGGCAACGCCTCCTAAGGACGAGGGGACGGGGCTTACCTGAATGGCGTGCCGACCGTTGTCGGCCAGTAGAAAGGAGCGGGCAATGTCCAAATCGATCGTTGCGGTGACCAACTGTCCAGCTGGCATCGCGCACACCTACATGGTGGCGGAGGCGATTAAAACCAAAGGCGAGGCCCTCGGCTATGAGGTTCACGTCGAGACCCAGGGCGCCAATGGCGTCGAGAACCAGCTGACCAAGGACGAGATTAAGGATGCCGACTATGTCATCCTCGCCCTTGGTAAGGGCATGGACGAGGACGACCGTGTGCGCTTCGACGGCAAAAAGGTCATCGAGCTCCCGGTGTCCGAGGCCCTGAAGAACATCGACTCCGTGATGGGCAATCTCGAGGGAGAGGCAAAGCCGTATCGAGCCACCTCGGTTGACCTCGGCGGTCGTAATGGCACCGGCGCTGTTACCGGGTTCATGAACCACCTGATGGCTGGCGTTTCCGCTGCTCTGCCATTCGTGATTGGCGGCGGCCTTCTCATGGCCATCGGCTCGATTATGATTCAGTTTGGTGCTCCCAACATCGAGCCGGCCGATGGCCAGGTTGCATCCATAGCGTGGGTGCTCAACACCATTGGTTCGCTGGGCTTCTCGTTCATGGTTCCCGTCATGGGCGCGTGGATTGCACAGTCCATTGGCGGCAAGCCCGCACTTGCCCCTGCGTTTATCTGCTCCTACCTTGCGAACAGCTCCAGCCTGCTGGGTACCCAGACGGGTGCCGGCTTCATTGGCGCAGTGATTATCGGCATCCTCGTTGGCTACTTTGCTAACACCCTGAGGAAGATCCAGCTGCCTAAGAACATACACGGCCTCATGGGCTTCCTCATCATCCCGTTTGTCAGCCTGCTCGTCTTTGCGCTCCTGACCTACTACTTCATTGGACCCATCGCCGCCGCCCTTATGAACGGCCTGGTCGTCATGCTCTCGAGCATTCCTGAGGGCGCAAAGCTTGCCGGCGCCTTCCTGGTTGGCGCTATGCTTGCCTTCGACATGGGTGGCCCTGTCAACAAGGCTGCGTGGTTCTTCTCCTTCTCGCTGGTTGCTTCTGGCGTCTACGACTGGTATGGCATCGTTGGCGTTGTGACCATCTTGCCGCCCATGGCAGCCGCCATCGCAACCTGGATCCGTCCTTCCCTGTTTACCGAGGGCGAGCGTGACGCTGCGGTTCCTGCACTTATCGTTGGCGCTACGGTCGCAACCGAGCCCGCCATCCCGTATGCACTTGCCGCTCCCCTGCCAATGATTTCCGCGAACGTAATTGCCGGTGGCGTTGCGGGTGCAATCTCCATGGCACTTGGCGTGCAGCGCATTGCCCCTGGCATCGGCATCTTCGATCCTCTTCTCGGGCTGATTTCTCCTGCGTGGGCCTACTACATCGCAGTTGCGGTGGGACTTGTGCTCAACGTGGCGCTGATCATCATCTTCAAGTCAATCTGGCTTAAGCGCCAGGCTGAGAAGGCGCAGCAGGCTGCTTAGAACGTTATCTCGTAATGTAACTGGTTGCTGGTACGCTGGCACCTTGTCCTGTGTGGCGGGTGCCAGCTCGCCAATGAAATCAAGGGGGTCGAGCGGAATATGGACTTCAATGAGGTCATTGACAGGCACGGAACCTATTGCACGCAGTGGGATTACGCTGCAGACCGTTTTGGTTCTTCAGACGTGATTCCCTTCTCCATATCCGATGCTGACTTTGCGGTTCCCGACGAAATTCTCGCTGCCATTAGAAGTCGTCTCGACCACCCCATACTTGGCTATACGCGTTGGAATCACGATGGGTTCAAGCAGCCTATCGTGGAGTGGTTTGACCGCAGGGGAGGGGCACATGTCAATCCCGAATGGATTGTCTACAGCCCTAGCGTCATCTTTACGGTTGCAACGCTGATAAGGCTCAAGTCAAACCCTGGGGATGAGGTTGTAACCTTCTCCCCAATGTATGATGCGTTCTTTGGCGCTATCCGCGGAAACGGGAGGGCACTAGTTCCTGTTAGCCTCTCGTCAGCTATGGATGGCTACCAGATTGACTGGAATGGTCTCGAGCGGTCATGCTCAGAGCCCCTTGCTAAGGTGTTCCTCCTGACCAACCCCCACAATCCAACTGGCAAGGTGTTCACGAAGGCCGAGCTGCAGAGAATTGCCTCGATATGCGCCGAGACTAACACCTTCCTTATTTCAGACGACATCCATCGCGACATCGTCATTGGCGATGTGCCCTATACCCCTATCACAGAGGTTACTGAGAAGAACGTTGCGCTTGCCTGTTCGTCATCGAAGACGTTCAACACTGCTGGGCTTATTGGCTCGTACGCGCTCTTTTCCGAGAAGGACCTGCGGGAGGAGTTTCTCTTTGAGCTCAAGCAGCGCAATGCACTATCAAGCACGAGCATCCTGGGGATGTATGCTCAGTCGGCAGGTTATCGCGAGTGCGACCAGTACGTCGACGACTTGTGCTCCTACATTCGTGCAAACATGGAGGCCATTGGGGAGTTCCTCTCGACGAATATCCCGGAGATTCGGTTCTCGGCTCCTCAGGGGACGTATCTTGCTTGGATGGATGCGTCGGCCCTTGGTGTGAGCGCCGCGCGGTTGCAGGACGCATTGGTGCACGTGGGGCATGTTGGCATCATGAACGGTGCTGCCTACGGCGATGACAAGTACCTGAGAATGTGCGTGGCATGTCCGCAGTCAAAACTAGAGGAGGGTCTCAAGGGCCTTTTGGCGGGAGTGCGGAGCCTATGAGGTTCAGCGGTCGAGAACGCTCGATAGTGCTCGCGCTGCGAGAAGGACCGGCATCCGGCACCGAATTGGCCACTCGCCTAGGCGTCTCTAGGAGGACGGTACTTCGCGACATAGCACGGGCGAACGACATCCTGCGGAGGACCGGGGCCGGCCTTATCGAGGCTGAGCCAATCTACAGGCTCTCAATCCAGTCGCAAGATGCACTCGACGTTCTCCTCTCCTCGGTCTTCGATGACGAGACGGCTATGCTGCTGGCAATCCTCAGCTCTCCTCGTCCTACCGTGATGGACGTCGAGGAGCGTACGGGTCTCTCGAATGCCACCGTGAGGGCGTGCGTTGGTTCCGCAAACCGTCGATACTCCCGCATGCTCTCTATCGAGATGAAAAGTGGGCGGGGTATAGAGGTTGCGTTCGAGAAGTCCTCTCCGGCGGACTTTGTCGCGGCGCTCGCTGCCCGCGATCGTGCGGTGCTCACTGAGCTCCAAACGCTTGCTGGCCCTTGGATGTCTGCCGCCGGGCTTATGTCACAGGAGATTGAGTCTTTCCAGCAGGAAATGGAGCCCTGGCTGACGCTCCAGGAGGCACGTACACAGGTCTATGCGGCAATTGTCACTGCCCCATTCGAGCTGGGAGAGGCTCTCTCACTCACTGTTGCGCGCACGTCAATTGACAGGCTCATCTCAAGGAAGCGCGACCTTCACTCGTGGCTCCTTGCGCATCGATACGAGTTGATTGGCAGAGCTTCCGACCTTCTCGCCTCACATGGCATGAGGGTATCGCGGCCTGACCTTCCCACCGTCATGTTTGAGCACATTGCCCGCTCTGCAATGTTCACCACGCTCATGACAGATGAGTTTAGAACTCAGGTTAACCGCATTCGCATAGATCATCCCATCGAATTCGACTTTGCCCAGGACCTCTGCGAGTACCTCGAGTCGCTGCGTAAGGACGTGTTCCTGGAGCACGAGCTCTGTGCCCTCTATGTTATAGGCACGGGACTCTGCTCTACAGGGCAACCGCTTGCGATTCTGCTGCTCTGCGGGAGAAGGTCACTCGAGTCGGTGAACCGAGCCATGCCCGAGAACATGTTTGACAACGTGACGGTCACCTCCGTGTATGACGTCCAATCGGCAGAAAGGGAGTACGGCACGGGTGCGTACTCGATACTCATCAGAGACGATTCCTTCGCGGACAAGGGCCTCGAGAGGCTTCCTTGGAACCTTGTTTGTCGGGGGATTCTGAGCGATACAGACTTGGCAGCCCTAAAGCGCGCAGTTACGGACTCGCAGTACCGTACGTCGCTTCCAGACATCCTCCCCGAGGTCTCCTTCGCGGAGATTGGAGTTGCCGGTGACAGCTATCTTTCCGTGCTCTCTTGCGGCCTCGAGCTCTTCCTCGAGAGGGGAGTTATCCGAAAGGAAGAGGCAGCGTCCGTTATGGCGCGAGAGTGCCAGGGCCAGTGCCTGCGCTTCAACGGCGTTGCGGTACCGCATTGCATTACCTCAACGCCGGCAGACAGGCCACGGCTGCTTGCGCTAACGCTTGACACACCTGTCAAAGTCGAGGATGAGCCCATCAACCTGATTGTCGTGGTGCTGGTTAGCAAGCGCCAGGAGGATAAGAGCTCGATATTCTCGTACCTCTACTCGATGCTTGGGACCGGCGTCTCTCCCCATCCCAGCATGAGGTACCAGGAACTACTTGAGGTACTGGAGGGGAACTCTGGTGGCACCAAGCAAAGAGTGCATTAGTCGTTTTGTCGACGAAAACTGGTCGGCAATTGTTGCTGACATCGCAGAGCTTGTCAGCATTAAGAGCGTAGAGGATTCGGCCACTGCAGGGACCGATGCGCCATGGGGCAAGGGACCGCGGGATGCTCTCAACTGTGCGCTGAGAATGGCATCGAGACTTGGCCTTCGGGCTCACGACTGCGACGGGATTATCGGCTTTGCCGATGTTCCGGGCGAGCGTGATGGTCAGGTGGCGACAATCGCACACTTGGATGTAGTGCCGGCGGGTCCTGGATGGAGCTCGAACCCCTTCGCTCTGCAACGGCGCGAAGGCTATCTTGTGGGGAGGGGAGTGCTTGACGACAAGGGACCGGCTGTTCTCACACTGTGGGCAGCACACTTCCTTTCGACGTACGGCTGTGCGGCAGATCGAAAGACCGTCCGCATCCTGTTTGGAGTGAACGAGGAAACAGGAATGGATGATGCGCGGTGGTACGTTCGCAACTATGCCGCGCCAGATTTCCTGTTCACTCCGGATTCTGCATGGCCCGTGGTTTGCGGTGAAAAGGGCTCCCACAATGCCGAGCTTGCCTGGAAGTGCGACCCAGAGGGGAAGATTGTCGAGATAGCCGGAGGGACGGTTAGGAATGCGGTTGCCGCGTCTGCCAGGGCGGTTGTTCGCGTGAGCGCCGATGAGCTTTCGGCAGAGAGAGGCGTTACGGTGAGGACAGCCGGGGCGGAGCTGTCTGAGGTTCTGGCGCGGGGCACGGGTGGGCATGCGGCGGAACCCGAAGGCACCGTGAGCGCAATTGGCGTGCTGGTGAGGTACTTGCTACAGAATGGTGTTTGTTCGGCGCGCGAGCGGCGATGGCTCGAGTTCGAGAACATTGTCTTCTCGTCCACGGATGGCTCGGAGTTTGGCATCAACGCGACAGACGATCTATTCACACCGCTGACCATCATTAGCGGGACAATTGAAACAAGGGACGGGCATTTCGTACAGACCACCGACTGCCGATACCCAAAGTCGACCAACCCTGATGCCATCTCCGCTGGTATCGAGAAGGTGTGCGTGGAGTATGGAGTCGAGTATGCCGAGGTGCATAGGGGCTCGCTGCTCTACGTTGATTCCGGGAGGCATGAGGTGCAGGTGCTTCTGGACTGCTACGCGGGGTGGTTTGGCGGCGCGGCAAAGCCTGTAACTCTTGGCGGCGGAACCTATGCGAAGCGCTTCCCGTACGCCGTGGGATTTGGGCCGATTGGTGGACCCGATGAGGACGCCCCGTCCTGGGCCGGCGAGATACACGGGCCAAACGAGGCGGTATCTGAGGGGTCGCTAAAGCGGGCACTCTGCACCTACATCAGTGCCTTGGAGCGGCTGTCTAGTTGCGCCGCGGTCAATCCTATTTCATAGATTTACATCAATGCAGCGCAGTTGCCCGGCAAATCAATCCCGCGTGAGGCAACGCTCTGAGGCGCTGCCGGCGATTACTACCCCTCTGCCTTCTCGATGCTAACCACCTGGGACCAGGGAACCGATATCTCGCTTCCGTCATCCAGGCGCAGCGTGAGTCCCGGGCGACGGTCTCCCGGCTCACTACCCCGGCGCCTACCAACGCCCGCAATCACGCCCACGAGTGTCTGGCCCTCATCCAGCTCAACTGATACGCGCACTCCACTTTTCTCAAACTTGATCCACTCCGAGGACCCGTGCATGTCGTCGCGGAATGCGGGTTCCTTGGGGCGGAAGACGTATCCAGCCTCGCTGAGACGGTCAGCGAGCTTCTTCTTTGCGTAGTCACTGAGCTCGCCATATGCCATGTTTGCCAAACGGGCTGCCAGCATGGCGTGAGGGTCGCCCTCTCCACAAGCAAACTCGTACTTCTTGAGGGCAACGAGCATAACGTAGACCTCGGAGAGGTTGAGCGGCAGCATGATGGGATGCACGGACGACTCGAATGCACCGCCGTATCCAAAATCGGCTTGTATGCACATGTCCCCAATGCGCACGCCATCGCGAAGGTCAGACCTGCGCTGCCTAGCTGAGTTTTCGCTCGACCTAAGGACTTCGAAGGCCATCTCCTTGTTGGGGATCTTGTTGTGTGAAGCCTTGAGCATGATCAGGTAAATCTCTTCATTAGTGAGAAATGACTCGTCAAGCTCATATCCCTTTTCGCAGAGCCCATCTCTGAGTAAACAACCAAACAAGTCGCATACTTCGTGGTAGAGATCGAGACGCCCTTGGCAATAGGGGCCTTCGGGGCTGTTCGCATAATGCCTGATAGACTCCTTGAGGTCTTGCTCATTGAGGTCATGGACGTCCTGCAATGCAACTCGATGTCCCCAGCGCCTGTTATTGAAGAAACGCGAGAGCTCACGATGACGAGTGAGCTCCCTCTTGGCGTATTCGCTGACGTTCAACGCGACTCCCTTCTCCACGGGATGCACTTGATGCCCCGCCGATGGCAGGACACCAAGTGTATTTGAGACTTGCCTGGCGCTGAGGTCACATTAGACGGCAGCCACCCAGAGGGCCTCTCGTGCATTGCTGCCCGCGCAGCCAAGGGCATCTACTGCCGCCGAGAGCTTGGACGTGAGGTCCCTGTCCCATGCATCGACGACGTGGCCAGTCTCGAGGGAGTGCTTGTAGCTCTGGACGGTCTTTCCAACAAGACGTGTGAAAGCCGGGCACAGGCCGGGCTCCTCGTCGAGGAGCTTGGCAAGTCCGCAATGGCCAAAGTCCGCGAGGTCCTCTGCCTGGCGCTCAAGGGCCTCGTAGCCATGTCCCTCCAGATTGCGACGGCAGCAAGCGGCCAGCCCGCGGGAGAGGGGCTCGTGAACGTCGTCAAGATTGATGCCGAGCGACAGCGCGTGGACGAGGGCCTGGCAGCAGGCGTAGGTCGGCCGGAAGACAAGGTCAACGCTTGCGTCGGACGGCAGGGGAGTACCCACGGTCACGGGGAAGGATCCATCAGGCAGCTGGAAGGCCACAATTGTTTGGATTGACCCCACGAGGTTCGGGTCGGACTCAATGCCATTCAGTGCGTATTCGCGAATCTTGGCTACCTCTGCGAGCATTGCTTCCGTGTCGATGTCCTTGCAGTTCTCCGAGACTTCAAAGCGCTTGATTTGGATAGCCATGGCGTTTCCTTTCTGTTGTTGGCTCTCCTTGCCTGGCAGCTCATATGGTCTCTCGCTGGGAGAATTAAGAACATCAAGCGCGGCTTGCTATTTCTGGTCGAACCTGGAGGCGGAAGCCTCCAAGCCGCAATCTAGCCATGGCTCTACGTGCGAGAATGACGTTGCAATACCCAAGCGCCGCCCGGCAGCGGTGGCCTTATCGCCGACGCCGGCCCTGCTGTCCCGGAGTGAGCCGTCTACTGGAGGCGCGAAAAATTGGACAGGTTGGCTGCGTTCGAGCAATCCGAGATGGACAGGCTAAAGGCGGAGGGCAAGGTGAGGACGGTCACGTACCGTCAGTACTTCTCCAACCGCATGTTCTACAAGAAGATGCTCGACAAGTACACACAATACGGCCTGCTGGAGAGGTAGACTTTCCGGGCGCCCATGCAACTGAGTTGCCGGGCAATCCAGTTGCATAGACGCACATCAATGCAACTTTGTTGCCGGGCAACTCAATCCCGTTTGCACCCACCTGGCTCACTCGCTCGTTGTTACCGGCCCGTCTTGTCCGCTGATTGTTTTCGCAGGTGAGGTCTGGCGGAAGCTACGGGCCGGTAACAACGCGCGCTGCACCATTGCCGTTGTTACCGGCTTGTTAGGAGTCTGTTGTTGTTACCTGGGAAAACGCTCGGGCATCGCGACGGCCCGGTAACAACCGCCACGCGGCCATGGGTGTTGTTGCCGTCCCGTTGGGAATGACGGTCACTAATGGGGAAACGATGCAAGAGCGCGCGTGCAAGCTACCTGTTAGCCGCATCTACCCTCCCTGTGGGCCCCACCCCAAGAAAATAACGCTTTCCTGTAGACTGTTGTGCCCACTCTTGAGGTTTCTTCTTGCGCGGAGCGGCCCGCGAGGTCTATCAGCCCGCGTCAAGCAGCGTAACAAGCGCGTCAACGTCCGCGTTGGAGGTGGCCCAGCTCGTTTCCAGGCGCACGACGGTGCGGCCGTCTGCCAGCTGCTCCCAGAAGCTCATCTCCACGCGGGCGGAAAGCTGTGCGTAGCGCTTCTCGTCAAGCGCGACAAACACCTGGTTGGTCTCCTGCGGGTGCATGAGCTCGCAGCCCGCAGCCTGGAGGGCCTGGGCAACTCGCGCTGCCTGCGTTACTGCCTGAGCACAAATCTGCTGGTAGAGGCCATCGTCGAGCAGCGTCTCAAACTGGATGCCCGTGACCACTCCCTTGGCGAGAAGGACTCTGCGGCGCTTCACGAGCGTGAAGAAGTGGGGGCAGGTTCCCGGCTTGGGGAAGACAACCGCCTCGCCGAGAAGCGCCCCGCACTTGGTGCCGCCAATGTAGAACGCGTCGGCAAGGCGGCCAGATCGGCAAGGGACACGTCGTTTCCCGGCGCTGCTACTGCATACGCAAGTCGCGCACCGTCAACGTAGAGGCGCATGCCGTGCGCAGAGCTGCAAGCTCCTCAAGCGAGTAGAGTGTGTCGTACTCGGTTGGCTGGGAGATGTACACCAGCCCCGGCATGACCATGTGGTCACGGTTCTCGTCTCTTCCTGCCCCCAAGACGTTGCCGGGGCATTCACGTCGGCGGCATCTAGCTTGCCGTCCCTCTCAGGCAGCTGGATAACCTTGTGCCCGCAGGCCTCGATTGCTCCCGCCTCGTGGACACTCACGTGGCCAGAGTCCGCTGCGACGACGCCCTGCCAGGGCGAGAGAAGCGCATCAATTGTTACGGCATTCGCCTGCGTGCCCCCGACCAGGAAGTGGACCTCTGCCCGTGGCGCATCACATGAGTCACGGATAAGTTTGCGCGCGTTCTCGCTATGAGCGTCCATCCCGTATCCGGCGTTAGCTTCCATGTTCGCCGCAGCCAGACGCTCAAGGATGCGGGGGTGTGCCCCCTGCTGGTAGTCGGACGCAAACGGCAGTCTCTTCTCGTTCGTCATCATAAATCCCTTCTGCAATGCCATCCAGACCAGCAGAGTGGTGCGTCAAAGTCCAACACAGCGCCACAGCACTGTTGGAGTCTTAATCCTGATATGCTCTCATGAAGTTACCTTTTGCAGGCGACAAACAAAGGAGCTTCTCATGGCCATGATCATACTCATCGTCATTATCGCGGTTCTCGTGCTCTCAACGGGCTACGTCGTGCGCCAGCAGCACGTCGCGGTCATAGAGCGACTGGGCAAGTTCCACGGCTTCGCCGGCCCCGGCTTTCACGTGAAGTTCCCCTTCATTGACATCACGCGCGACGTGAGCCTCATGACCGAGGACGAGCACATGACCTTTGACGCCAAGACCTCCGACAACGTGACCATCGAACTGGACGTCTCGATCCAGTACCACGTAGACTATGCCGACATCGAGAAGGGCGCGGATTCCGGTGTCTATCGCAGCTTCTACACGCTGCAAGACCCCGTTGGCCAGATGCAGGACTACCTTGCAGACGCCCTGCGCTCGCAGATCCCCGCGCGCACGCTCGATGAGGTCTTCTCCGAGAAGGACGCCATCGCCCACGCAATCGACGAGGTCGTTGCGGCAAAGATGCTCGACTACGGCTACGTGCTGGTGACCACCCTCATCACGCGCATCAAGCTTCCCAAGGAGGTCCAGGAGTCGATGAACCACATCATCGCCTCGAAGAACAACCTCGAGAGCGCGACAAACGACGCCAATGCAGCAAAGGCGAAGACCGTCATTGCCGCGCAGGCCAAGGCCGAGGCGATGGCCGCCGAGGGCAAGGGCATCGCCGACCAGCGCGTTGCCATTGCGCGCGGCATCAAGGACTCAATCGACACCATCCGCGAGTCCGGAGTGACCGAGGAGGAGGCCAACCGCCTCTTCGAGTTCACGCAATGGACCGACATGATGAACAACTACGCCGCCAGCGGCAAGGCAACCACGGTGCTGCTGCCCGAGGACTTTGACCAGAGCGGCATCTTCAAGAGCATCGTCGCAGGTAAGGAGGCCGGGGAGAAGTAGGGCATCAGGGTACCGCATGGAGGACGCTGTGTGTCGCAGGGCCCGACGGCAACCGCTCCGCTGTTGGGCCTTCTGCAACGAGATGCGCGGTACCGTAATATGCGTCATGGTCCCAGACACGCAAATGGGATGACATATACGTCATTCTCGCTGTCGTAACGTGCGGCTTCTCCTGCCCCTACGACAACTGCCATGAATGCCGGCTGCGGGTTACGAGCCAAGGGGTTCAAGGCAATCTTCCTTCTTAGTCGAACAAGGGAAGAGATTCCGTCGTCGACCTTATTCTCGCCAAGCTTTATTTCTATGCCTGCCCAGTGCCCATCTGACAGTTCGAGTATTGCATCAACCTCGAGTCCGTCTGAATCGCGGTAGTAATGGAGCGAGTCCTGCGTCGCGCCGGGGAGCGCTGAGGCGTAAATGCGCAAATCATGCATGATGAGTGATTCGAAGAGCATTCCAAACAATTGCCCGTCCATCAGGAGTCTGTCAGGCGTTACGCCGAGGAGCGAAGCAGCGAGGGAGGGGTCGGCAAAATAGCGCTTGGGCTTTATCCTCAGACGGGACTTGGAGCGAATGGGGGCGTCCCACCCCGTTACCTCGTCGATTATGTACAGATGAACCAGTGTCGAGACATAAGCAGCGGCGACCCTTGACGCCTCAGCTGAGTTCCCAGCTTCAATACCGGCATCTTCCGCAATGGTTGTTAACTTCGAGGCTTGTCCGAGGTTGCGTGCTAGGGATTGTGCGACCCGGCGGGAGCGATTCTCGTCCATGCCACGTCGCGTCATGCTAACAGAGAACAGGGCGTTGAGATAATTTGCGATGAAGTCCGTGTAAGATTGCCGACTGCCAACCAGGGCCGGCCAACCGCCTCGACATATTAGTGGCGCATAAGACGCAAGGGTTTGATGGGAAAGCTGCGGTTTGAAGCTGTTTGAAAACAGGTTCGCAAGGGACACTTCGCCCCTTGAGTAACCCATCTCCGCAAACGTCATAGTTCCCATCCTGAAAGTTGCAATTCTTCCAGCCCCACTATGGCGAAGCTGGTCTTTATTCGGCTCGGATGAGCCCGTCAAGAGGAACTGGCCTGGTTTGTTGCCCGACTCGTCGATTTGGTATCGGACCTCATCCCAAATGGCAGGAACACCCTGCCATTCATCTATTGCGTGAGGCTGATCGCCGAGAAGCGCCACGGATGGATCGGCCTGAGCGAGGATGCGTTCGGCTTGTCTTCCCATGCGACTGACGCTTGATGCAAAAGAAAGCGATGTCCAGGTCTTGCCGCACCACATTGGTCCAGCGACCTCAACAGCGCCAAACTCATCGAGTAGACGAGAGATGCATGAGTCGGCAATGCGAGGCAGATACCCCTTTGGCTTGGGCGATCCTTGTTCCACGGGACTTCCTTCCGAACGGTACGGCATCTCGTCTCGACAAATACAAGAATAGAGTGATTTTGCTTACAATAATAAAGGAAATACAGCTACAAGATTAGAGTAATTCTGCGTCCGTTAGTTATATTTCCGTCGAGAAGAAAGCCCTATCCCTGCCTCAGGCGGCGCTCAAGGCGCTTGCTTACTGCGACAAGTGCCATCACGATTACGTAGTAGATTGCGGCAACGGCGATGAACGGCTCGAACGCGCGGTACGTGAGCGCCTGGACGCTCTGCGCCGCGCGCATCATGTCCATGAGGCCTATGGTTGCCACGAGAGACGAGCTCTTGAGGACCGTGATGACCTCGTTGACCAGCGCGGGGGCTACCGAGCGCAGCGCCTGGGGGATGATGATCTCCCACATCATGAGGTGATAGGGGAGCCCCAGGGCGCGGGCCGCGTCGTACTGCCCGCGGTCCACGCCCTCGATGCCGCCGCGCACCGTCTCCGAGACGGTCGCGGACCCGTTGAGCCCCAAGGTGAGCACCGAGGCCGCGAACATCGAGATCTTGTAGCCCGTGAGCTGCGGCGTTGCGAAGTACGCAATGAAGAGGAGCACTATGAGCGGGATTCCCCGGAAGATCGACGTGTAGAAGTCCAGGACCGCACGGAGCGGCCTGCATGGCAGCACCTTGAGCACGGCGATGAGAAACCCCAGCGCAAAGGCCAAGACCAGGGCGGCCCCCGTCACCTCCAGGGTGACGGCGAGGCCGCTCAAGAACATGGGCGCATAGGGCTCGATGACCGAGAAGTTCATGCGGCTCTGGTTTTCTCGCTAGTTGGCGCTTGAGGTGCCTACGCCCTCGGTCGCAGAGCCGGACGCCGAGAAGTCCCCGCCCCACTCGAAGTTCGAACCAACGTAGGTGCCAATGAACTGGTCTATGGTGCCGTCCTCGAGCATCTCGCCAATGCACTGGTCAAAGGCCGAGACAAACGACGCTCCCTTCGTGGCCATGACGCGGTAGACGCCAACGTAGTCCTTCGTCTCGTCGCGGGCGAGAAGGCCCAGTACCAGGCCATCGTTGGCGTCGCGCATGGACTGGCCCTCTGCGCCGTCGCACACGTAGGCGTCGATGCGGCCGGCGAGGACCTCCTGGAGGCACTGGTCGCCGCCATCGTAGGTGTGGATGTCGGCGTTCGGTAGCGCGGCGGCAACAAACTTGTTCTGGACGGTGCCGGTGGTGCAGGCGATGCTCTTGCCGGAAAGGCCGTCTATGCTCGTAATAGCGTCGCCCCCAAGGGTGAGCACGCCAACGAGCGGCTGGTAGTAGCCGCGTGTGAAGTCATAGGTCTGCTCGCGCTCCGGGTTCGAGGACATGGCCATCGTGAAGGACGTGTCGCTCGCCTGGACGGAGGCCAGAGTGGCGGCGAACTCCTGCGGCTCGAAGTCGTACGAGAAGCCAAGGCGGCTTGCCATCTCGTCCGCAATGGCGATGTCGAGCCCAACGACCTTCTGGGTGCCGTCGGACTGCATCTCGATGTAACGGTATGGTGCAAAGGCGTCGTCGCCAACAAAGGTGAGGTGCTGACCGGAGAGGCCAGTCGACGAGGCGTCGCTCGTCGCCGAGGACGCTGCCTGCGAGCTGGCATCGCTGCTCGCCTGCGTGCTGCCGCAGCCCGCAAGCGCAAACGGCGCAAGCGTGGCACCTGCGGCCATCATGCCGAGAAATGCCCTGCGGCCAATAGAGCCATTCATATTGGTGCTCATTTGTTCGTTCCCCCGTGTTCGCCTGTAGTCCAGCCATTGTAGCCTACTAAAATCCCAGCTTGTTAGTAGGATACAAAGTGGACGCTTTGCGAGGGACGTGCAGCGAGACGTTAGCTCGTGATGAGGCCGCGCGCCCAGCGAAGCGTTCCGGCGACGGTCCCTGCAGCCCAGCCCAGATGTGCAGCAGCGGCGGAGAGGGGCGTAGGATGGCGGTCCTCCTCGCACGTGGTGTCACCGGAGTCCGCAGCGTACTTCCACGGAGTGCGCTTGAGCTGGTAGTAGGGCGTTGCGGGCACGTGGTCGGCGACCCAGTACCCCAGGGGGACGCCCATGCTCGTGACGATGGCGAGATAGATTCTCCGCAGGCCGTACTCGGGCCCAAACTTGCGCCAGATCCTCATGGCGCTCGGAAGATCGTAGAAGTCGTCGCACGCATGCCAGAAGAGCTGCTGCAGCTCCCAGGGCGACTCGTTCTTTGGCTGGAAGGTGACGTTGGTCATGTCGAACCGCGACCAGTCGTCGGTAAGCAGTCTGCCCTCCTCAACCATGCCGTCGTACACGGGGGTCCCGGGGAACGGGGTGAGGATGGCGGGCTGGATCTGGTAGGTGCCAACCGACTTCGCAAACGCGCAGGTCGCCCGAATGTCTTGGGGGGTGTCGGAATCGAGCCCCAGCACGACGCTGGCTATGACCCGAATGCCGTGGTCCCAGCACGCCGCGCAGGCACACTTGATGTCCTCTATGGACTGGTGCTTGTTCACCTCGTTGAGAGAGGCCTGGTTGAGCGACTCGATTCCCATCAGCACGCGCGTGAGATGCGCCTTTGCGAGTAGGTCGAGAAGCTCTGGGTCCCGGGCGAGGTCCGTGCGCCCAAAGAAGAACGTCTCCTTGAACTGGAGGTTCTCGGCGATGATACGCCGGCATATCTCCTTGGCGCGCTCCTTGTCGGCCGTGAAGTTGTCGTCCTCGAAGTTCATGTACTCGAAGCCGGCCGCCTGCGCCTCGCGAATCTCCTCGATAACGGAGTCCACCGACCGCTCCCGGTAGGGCGCGAACATGCGGCTCGTCGTGCAGAAGCTGCAGCGATAGGGGCATCCGCGCGAGGTCGTGATGTTCGCGCAGCGAACCGGGGTCTTGAGGATCGAGTAGTCAGGGTAGGGAATGGAGTCGAGGTCGCATATGGGCTTTGCGTGCACGATTTTGTCGGTTACGCGCCCCTCGACGCAGTCGAGAATGACGCTCTCCGCCTCGCCGCATATCACCTGGTCTGCATGGATGGCCGCCTCCTCTGGCAGGGCAGTGGCGTGCATGCCGCCGATAATCACCCGCGCGTGCCCGCGCTCGTGGAAGAGGTCGGCCAGCTCGTAGGCTCGCGGCGCGAGGGTTGTCATGGTGTAGATGCAGACCACGTCGGTCTCGCGCAGGAGCCTCTCGTACCTGACCGGCCCCTCGAGCTCCTCGTAGACCTCGACGTGATGTCCTGCACGGCGGAGCATCCCGCCAAGGATGAGCGGCCCGGTTATGGCATTTGAGGCTCCGTACAGCCGTCCGCCCAGCCTGTAGATGGGATTGCGCTTGATGAAGACCGTCGGAACGATGAAGGTGATGTTCATGAGACTCCTCCCTCCACTCCTTTTCTCCGGAGCGCGGGGAGGTAGTCGAACATGTTTGGCCACAAGTGTGGAATATGCCGGCACCTCGCGTGGGCATAAAGGAACAACTGCGATGCGGCGGCGTAGCCAAGGGGGCGCGATGAGAGTCGAGGGGGCATTTCCTGCCATGGGCACCGTGAACTCGGTTGTGGCTGTGGTGATGGAGGGCGAGAAGGATCGCGCGGTCGCATGCCTGGGGCGCATCCGCGATAAGGTCTGTGGCCTCGATGACATGCTTTCGGTCTTCAAAGAAGCGAGCGAGGTGAGCCGGCTTAACCGTCTGGCCGGAGGCGAGCTCGTGTCCGTGAGCGAGGATACCTACCGGGTGCTCGTCACAGCGCGCCGTTATGGTGACGTCACAGGCGGCGCGTTCGACGTGACCGTCGGAGAGTTGGGTTCGCTCTGGAAAGAAGTGATTCATGGCGGAGAGGAGCCAAGTTGCGCTCGCATCGAGCAGGCGTGCGCGCTCGTGAACTACCGCGACGTTATCCTCGACGGTCCCAAGGGCGCTCGCACAGCAAGGCTTGCTCGCCGGGGCATGCATGTTGACCTCGGCGGCATTGCCAAGGGGTACGCCGCGCGCCTTGCGGCGGCAGGGCTTCGCGCCGCAGGCATCGCCCGAGCGCTCGTCAACCTTGGCGGTACGGTGGTTGCCATAGGTTGCCCCTGGTAGGTGGGGGTGAGAAGCCCCGCCGCTCCTCGTGGGGCTGGTAGTGCGGGCTCGCCAGGCGGGGCCATCCTGGGCACGCTTGCCGTGCATGACCAGGCCGTTGTGATGAGCGGGGCGTACAAGCAGTGCCGGATGGTCGACGGACGTCTCGTCCACCACATCGTTGACCTTCGAACGGGAATGCCCGCTGCGGGCGACCTTGTCTCGGTGACGCTGGTTGGTGGGGATCCTTGCGAGCTTGACGCCCTTGCCACCGGCGCTTTTGTGCTTGGTGCCGAGAAGGCCGTGCGGCTTTTCGCCGTGCAGGGAGTCGATGCCGTGATGGTTACCACCGCAGGTGACGTGTTGGTGACGCCTGCGCTATCCGGGTCTTTCGTTCCAGCTGGGCTTCAGGAACCCTAGTAGAACCCCTCGCAGGAACTGTGGTTATCGGTACATTTGAGGTTTTAGAGTTCGGGATCTTCTCTGCGTGCGGTATATCTGTCACACGGCACATAAATGCTTCCTCTATAGGGGCATTTATGGCCCGCCCCGTCGCACGTCGAGCGCATTGGGGTGAGCCTCATGCAGAGCAGAATCTCAGGTTCTAGGAGACCATTGCGTTTTCGCAGGCCGTCAAGCACGCAGATTATCCGCCACGTTGTCCAGGCTATCGCATTCGTCCTGATGCCCGGGCTCTTCATCTCGACCTTCTCCGCAGTGGGGGACGTCGTGAGTGCACTGGTGCACGGCTCCTTCTCGCTTGTCTCCCAGGCGCAGAGCCTCCTCTTGCTTCTCGGCGTCCTTCCCATCACGATTCTGTGGGGCCGCTTCTTCTGTGGATACCTCTGCTCCTTTGGAGTCATGGGGGGCCTTGTGTTCTTTGCGGCCAAGCGTCTGCGCCCACGCGGCCTGCGCATGCAGAAAAGGGCAGATTGGCTGCTTAAGGGGCTCAAGTTCGTGATCCTTGGCGCCATTGTCGTGCTGTGCTGGGTGATGGGGATGTGCCTTGACTCCAGCCTCGGCCCCTGGTCTGCCTTTGGCATGCTCGCCTCGGGCAATCTCGTGGCGTCGCTCGGGTTGGGGCTTGTGCTGCTCGCCCTCATAGTTGTGGCTTCTGCATTGGTGGAGCGCTTCTTCTGCAGGTATCTCTGCCCGCTTGGGGCGGTGTTCTCCCTCGTCTCACGCGGACGTCTCTTTAAAATTCGGCGAAGCGAGGAGCGCTGCACCGGTTGCCGTGCGTGCTCTCGCGCGTGCAGCATGGGTATCACGGTGCACGAGGGGGAGCGCGTGCGCTCGGGGGAGTGCATCGACTGCATGGAATGCATTGATTCGTGCCGCCCCAAGAGCCTTGCGACAAGCGCCAATCCCGCCGTCGCCGGAACTGCGGCTGCGCTGGTGACAGCCGGGCTGGTCTACGTGGGGCGCATTGGCGCCGAGGGACTTACGGGGGCCGCTGAGGCCGCGCAGGCCGTGAGCGTCTCCTCGCAGGGGCGGGGTACCTATGCAGATGGTGCCTACACGGGCGCTGGCCAGGGGTTCCGCAGCGCCGTCGACGTTCGGGTGACGGTCGAGAACGGCTACATTACCGGCGTGCTGGTGACCTCATATCAGGATGATGATGAGTTCTTTAGCAAGGCAAAGGCCACGGTGGTTGATGGGATTATCTCCGCACAGGGCGTCGACGTGGCAACGGTGAGCGGGGCCACCTACTCCAGCCAGGGAATCCTCGAGGCAGTTGCCAACGCGCTGGGGGTCGAGGGAACTACCGGTGCCGGCGCCTCAACCGAGATGACCTCGGAGAAAGACACGACGAGTGAGACCAGCGCCGATGCCACCTCGAGCAGCGTATCTGGCCTCGACCTGAGTGCGGTGGCTGATGGAACGTACACCGGCTCTGGTACGGGGCTTCGCGGGACCACGACGGTCTCGG
>JALCMG010000024.1 GCA_022648325.1 Olsenella sp. | reverse complement strand
CCATCCTCGCGCCCGGGCTCGCCATGCCGCACCGCCCCTTTCCGTGAAGCCTTCCCGCGGCACCGATTGTGCGACGGGGGCGCGACACAAATAAGCTGCGCTTATGCGCGAGCTTGGGGGCCATGTTACGAAAATTCAATACAGGTAACTATTCATTTTTTTTTTCCTAAATTTTAGATAGGCGTTCCTGACACTTTTCACGAATTTCGCGGGTTATCACGCGCCGACCCAGCCCAACCTGACACCCAGGCGTCGCGGACGGCGCTGGCGGACGCCACCCCGAGACGGGCTGGTCGCCGCGCGCGGCGCGTCACCCCACCGGCACCCGACGCTCTGCCACCGGTATCACCCGCAGCTCTTCAACACCCAGCTGGGCCTCATCGAGCTCGCGGGCCAGGCTCGCGGTGGACGGGGAGGCCCCGGTGCCCGCTATCTCGATCGATAGCACGCCGTCCTCCATGTCGAAGTCGAGCAGGCGATAATCGCTTCCCTCAAGCCAGGCGACGGTGATGTCGGCCACCGCGCGCTCGCGGGCGGATGCCTGGATGATGCCCCAGCTCGTCACCGACAGGGGCACCGCAACGACCAGGGCGCCGACGAGCATAAGCACGTACCACACCCTCCGCATCCGCCCGGCCTCCTCCGAGCGCGCCGCGCGCCCCAGGCCGAGCGCCGCGAACACCGCGCAGCACATAAGCTGGATGGCGAAGAAGTTGGCCACGAACAGCAGCAGCGACCCACGCGCGGCGGTGAGGTCGCCCGCCTGGAGCGCCACGCCGACCACGCACAGAGGCGGCACGATCGACGCCGATATGGCTATCCCGGGCACCGCGTCGGGGATGTCATCACGCACCAGGGCGAGCGCCGCCATCATCCCGGACGCCAGCGCCACGAGGAGGTCGATCAGGCGCGGGGCGGTGCGGGCCAGCACCTCCTGGTTGGTCGCGGTGTTCACCGAGACCGGGGCTATCGCCCCCACCGCCGCCGCGATGCCCACGC
The DNA here is from genome assembly GCA_022648325.1 of Olsenella sp. GTDB lineage: Bacteria > Actinomycetota > Coriobacteriia > Coriobacteriales > Atopobiaceae > Tractidigestivibacter. The sequence continues at coordinate 20,372 of JALCMG010000024.1, read as the reverse complement.
ACAGCACCGCACCCACGGCCGTGACCGCCAGCGTGCGGGCGGCCGCGCGGGCTCGGCCGGTCACGATGGCGAGGGCGCAGCCCAGCATGGGCGACATCAGCGGCGCTATGAGCATGGCGCCTATGATCACCGGGGAGGAGGACGCCGCGACGCCACCGGTGGCGATGACCGCCGCCAGCACGAGCCGCCAGAAGAACGACGAGTACTGCCGCCACGGATCGTTGATGACAACCAGCGAGTCGCGGCGTGCCCGCTCCAGCGTCACGGTGTCGACGTGACCACCCACCAGCACACGGCACACCGCATCTCCCACACGCCCCATAGGCCACGTCCCCTCTCTAGAGCATCACGAGCCGGGAACAACTTTACGCCTTTGGCGCGGGCGGCATGGGCAGCACCGAGAGGACCGCCGCCGCTGCCCGGCACCGCCCTTTCGACCCACGTCCCCTCCCACAGACGCGCTTTACGATAAAGTTGGAACGGAATTTTCACTGGCACCAGGGAGGCGCGCATACATGCCCGAGCTGTTCTCACGGTTTGGCCCCGAGACCGCTGCGGTCTCTCTCCCCGCCTGGCTGGACCTTCTCAGCGTGATGGTGGGCGCGGTCTCCGGCATCCTCGTCGCCCGCGAGCGGCGGCTCGATATGGTGGGGTTCGTGGGGCTCGCGATGCTGTGCGGCCTGGGCGGCGGACTCGTCCGCGACATGATCATGCAGGTGGGAGACGTGTACATGCTCAAGAGCCTGTACGCGATCCCGTCCACCGTGGGCATCGGCATCGCCGGGTTCTACTTTCCCACGCCCTTCGGCCGCTTTCCCAGCATCCTCGAGTGGACCGACATCACGGCCGTGGGGCTCTTCGCGTTGATGGGCACCGACAAGGCCATCGTCTACGGAACCCTGCCCTGCTCGGCCATCCTGATGGGCACGCTCACGGGCATAGGCGGCGGCATGCTGCGCGACGTCTTCCTGGGAGATGTGCCGCGCATCTTCAGACCAAGCAACTACTATGCGCTGTGCGCCGTCGCTGGGTCGACCGTGTACTACGCGCTGGTGATGTTCGCGTGGCTCGGCAAGCCCTGGGCAGCGATCGCATGCCTGGTAGCGACGGTGGGCCTTCGGCGCTGGTCGCTTCACTTCAACGTGATTTCACAGGCGGACGTGGACCTCACGCCGCGCGTCACGGGCGGCGTGAGGCGCATCACACGCAGGATGAGAAGGTCTACCCGCCGACGCGGGTAAGGCCTGCGGGGTCACGTCGCGGCGACCGCCGCAGCTGGCCCGAGCCGCCCCTCCGCGGAACCCCCACAAGACGGCCCCCTCTCATCTCCGGGACCTCGTCGTAGCGGACGGTGTGGTTCTCGTCGAGCCTGTGCGTCACCGCTATCACTGTCACGCCATCAAGCGTGAGCAGCGCGGCCTCGACCTGCGCAGCCGTTGCCACGTCGAGCGCAGAGGTGGCCTCATCCACAAGGAGCACCTTCTTTCCGTGCAGCAGGGCGCGGCAATCGCCATGCGCTGGCGCTCTCCGCCCAAAAGGCGTGCGCCGCTCTCCCCCATCGGGGTGTCGAGGCCCTGCGGAAGCGCCGTCACAATGCCATCGAGGCCGGCCAGGTGAATCGCCCTGACGATGTCATCCCGCCCGAACGTGCCCCAGAGGGTAATGTTCTCGCGTAGGGCGCCGTCGAAGAGGAAGACGCTCTGGTGGATGGAGACAGACTCTGGAAGCGCGCCCGCCTCGCCATCGACGAACACCGAACCCGCCTGCGGAACAAGCGCGCCCGAGAGGATGTCGAGCAGTGTGCTCTTTCCGCCGCCGCTCGCACCCGTAATGGCATACTTGCGCCCGGCCTTGAAGTACATGGAGCAGTCACGGAGGGCCTGCTTCTCCTCTCCGTCATAGGCAAACGACACCCCTTCGAGGCCAAAGGTGTGAGCCGGGGTGATGCGGCGAGCGCAGGTCATGCGCCCTCCGCCCTTCTCCGACTGGTTCTCGATGCTTCTGAACAGGGTAAGGATTTCCTGACCCGCATGGACCTTGCAAGCTTGGACGAGATTTCGGACGCAGGAGATATCACGTCGCCCGAGAGCTGCGTGACGGCTATCACGCTGCCAACGCTCACAAGGCCGTTCAGGGCAAAGAGACCCGTCGCACCCATGATGCCGAGCTGCACAAGGACGCCAATCCCACCGCTCGTACCGCTCACGATGGCCGTGATCTGCGAGAGGCGCGCCTTGGAAAGCTCGAGGGCGCGGGAGGCGGCGTCATGCCTTTCCAGCACGACCTATGGTGCGAGCGTACCGTATCGCCACCTATGGCCGAGTCCCTCACGCGGGCGTTGTAGCGCTGCGTCTCCTCCACAATCGATCCCTGGACGGCGGCAAGGTGTCTGCCAAAGAGGCGCGGGACGAGTGTTGGCAGCACGGTTGCCGCTATGGAGAGGATCGCGATCAGCGGATTGATGCAGACAAGCATGACCACCGCGAACGTGATCTGCACCACTACCTGGAAGATGTCGATGATGCCGCCCAGCCAGTCCGTCTCGACCGTGTCCATGTTCTGCCAAGCACGGTGAGGTGCTGGGCACTATTGGACGCGGTGGCGGTGTCGCCGCCCACGAGGCTTTCGGCGACCCTCGCGCGAACTCCCACCGTGACCGGCCGGACAACGCTCGCCCGATACCACCCGCCTGCGGCCACAAGAACGCCCAGAACGGCGGAATAGACGGTGGCGAGGGGGAAACCCCAGCGCCTCGTCTGCATTTCCAGTGGAGATGGCCATGTTGATGAGATTGAGGAACCCGCTGAGGAGCATGACGAGACCCATGCAGAGGACTTGAAAGCATATGACCAATAGGGCAAGCACGCACAGGCGAACCCGGTCCGCGCCATCAACTATGTAATCGAACCCTCGCATGATTACTCCACATCCAAACCGTTTGTCCTGATGGTCGCCAAGCGGGCGACGCCCACGTTGATGGCCGATGCCGCCTGCGTGGAGTGCGATCCTTGCCGGCAAATCCATCTTCTGACCCGAGACGCGGGAAGGCCATATCGCGTGGCGAGTAATTTAGACTTAGCGCGAAACGACAGGTTGGTGCCCTAGAGGTCGAGGTTCGGCTCGCGGCGTGCCCAGCTGCGCATCGTGGCAGCCGGCTCGTACTCGTCGATAACGTCCAGATAGGGAACGACCGCCTCCATCCTCCGCCGCGCTCCTGCGGCACCGCCCCCTCGCAGACATCCGCGCGCCTCCGAGTGGACAAGCTCTGGAAGGTAGCAGTAGATGTGCCATTCGCGGCGCATCCTCTGGACAAGCTCCTCGTAGTAGCCCTATATCTCAAGGCACTGGGCGAGGTTGAACACGACGTTGATGCGCAGCTCGTAGCGCTCCTCGCAGTCATCCTCTTGGGCATCAAACGTGGCGACGAGCTGTCAACCAAACATAATCGCGTCAAGGGGCCTTCCCGCGTAGAGAAGGGCGGGCACCATGAGGGCGAGCGCCCGCGCCTCGTTCTGCGAGAGGAGCGTGCGCCTCATGTCCTTGAGATCGATGTGCGGCTGGGTGAGGCGCACGGCTCGCTCGATGTTGTCGAGCGCAGAGCTTGCAGCGGCAGCGCCCGGCATAGCACTCAAAATGATGGCGGCATCAAGCATAAGGTAGACCTGCCGATAGGTGGGCACCGCCTGAGAGTCGGGGTCCATCCTATCCAGAAGCTCTCTGCACTCAGCCAGCCGGCCGTCCTGGAGAAGGGTACTCGCGCGCCTGAGCTTATCCTCAACTCTGCGATCGCGCTCCTTCTGGTAGTAGACGTTGCACAGCTGGTACGCGCCCGAATGCAGACGCGAGAGGAGCGCGTCGAGCACCTCCTTCGAGGGCGCCTGGCTCCCGTTCTCGATGCGCGAGACAGTGATGGTGGAGCAGATGCCCTCGGCGAGCTGCTCCTGCGTAATACCCCGCTACCTACGAAGGCTAGGGATGGCCTTGCCCAGTGAGTTCTGCCAGTCCATGGCCTACTTGTCGACCAGCCCGTGGCGCACGCGCCACTTTCGACGCTCAACCTCGGAGAGGATCCTCTTGCGCATGCGGATGTTCTTGGGCGTGATTTCGACCAGCTCGTCATCCATGATGTACTCGAGTGCCTCTTCCAGCGTGAAGGTGCGCGGGGGTGTGAGCTGCACCGCGATGTCTGCGGTGGAGCTGCGCTGGTTGCCCAGGCTCTTGGTGCGCGCGATGTTTACCACAATGTCGCCTGGCTTCGAACGCTCGCCCACGAGCATACCCTCGTAGCATTCGTCGCCGGGGCCAACGAAAAGCGTTCCGCGGTCCTGCAGGTTGCCCAGGGCATAGGCCACAGCCCTCTCGGTGGACATCGAAATCATGGCACCGTTCTGGCGTTTGCCAAGCTCGCCCTCCATGGGTCCGTACTCCAGGAAGTTGTGGTAAAACACGGCCTCGCCGTGGGTCACGTTGAGGATGCGGTTCTTGAGGCCCATGACACCGCGCGTGGGGATCTTGAACTCAAGGTGATCCTGCTTCACGCCAGAGACCATGTTGGTCATGTTGCCACCGGAGTTGCCAAAGAGCTCGATGACCTTGCCAGAGTACTCGCCAGGGCACTCGACCACAGCCTCCTCGATGGGCTCGAGCTTGTGACCGTGACCGTCGTCCTTGAAGAGAACGCGCGGGCGTCCAACCTGGAACTCGAAGCCCTCGCGACGCATCTGCTCCATGAGAACGGAGAGGTGCAGGATGCCGCGGCCGGCAACCTCGACGCCGGTCTTGTCGGGCAGCTCCTCGATGTGCATGGTGACGTTGTTCTCGCGCTCCGTCATCAGGCGCTCCTTGAGCTGACGGCCGCCAACGATGTCACCATCGCGACCCACGAGCGGCGAGGTCGACGCCTCGAACACTACGGACATGGTGGGCGGGTCAATCTCGATGGGGTCTAGCTCCACGGGGTTCTCGGGGTCGGTGTAGACGTCACCGATGTCGGTGTGGTCGACGCCCACAACGGCTGCGATGTCGCCGGCCTGGGCCTCGCTGCACTCCTTGCGGCCAAGGTAGTCAAAGGTGAAGAGTTGCTTTACCTGGCTCATCTCGCGGCTGCCGTCGTTCTTCACCACAAGAATCTTGTCGCCGGCGTGGATGGTGCCCGAGTAGATGCGGCCAATGCCAATGCGACCGACGTAGTCGGAGTGGTCAACGGTCACGCACTGCATGGCCAGCGGCCCCTCGAGGTCCACGTCGGGGGCGGGCATGGCATCAACGATCATGTCGAGCAGCGGGTACATGTCCATGTTGCCGTCGCTGGGGTCGAGGCGCGCAAAGCCGTTGACGGCCGAGGCATACACCACGTGCTCCATGGCAAACTCGAGCTCCTCGTCGGTGGCACCAAGGTCCATCATGAGGTCGAGGCAGTCGTTCAGCGCCTTCTCGGGGTTGGCGCCGTCGCGGTCGATCTTGTTGATGACGACCATGATGGCCAGGTGCGCGGCGATGGCATGAGAGAGCACGAAGCGCGTCTGGGGCATGGGGCCCTCGGCTGCGTCAACCAAGAGCAGTGCGCCGTCGGCCATCTTGAGCACGCGCTCGACCTCGCCACCAAAGTCGGCGTGGCCAGGGGTGTCGATGACGTTGATCTTGACGCCCTGGTACTCGATGGAGATGTTCTTGGCCAAGATGGTGATGCCGCGCTCGCGCTCCTGGTCGTTGGAGTCGAGCACGCGCTCCTGAACCTGCTGGTTCTCGCGGAAGGCATGAGTGGCCTTGAGCATCTGGTCGACCAGCGTGGTCTTGCCGTGGTCGACGTGGGCGATAATTGCAATGTTTCTAATCTGCTCCTGGAGCATGGGCACCTCTCGTCTGGCTCGCCGGCGAGACAAACGCCGGCGCTAATGGATTTCGCGGCAACTTTATACCAGCGCGAGGCCATATGGGCCCCTCAGCGCACCGTTCCACGCAAACTGCTACATGGTACGCCAAGGTGGACCCATGGTGTGACTGTAAATTACCCCAGCAGGTTCTCGACCTCGCCGGCGGGGGCGGGATCGGTCCAGGCGAAGTTGTCGCCTTCGCCCTTGCCGTCCACAAGCGAATAAGCCGAGAAGCTCGTATGACCACGCTCGCCAAACTCGAGCAGGACCGCATCCTGGTATGCGCCGCGCTCGTCGGCAACGGCACCCTCGTATGCAAGGGCATAACGCACGGGGTTGCCGAGTTTTACCGTTGCATCGCCGTGCGAGTGCGCGAGGTCGCGTACCTTCTTGCGGGCGCCCTCGAGGCACTCCTCCGGGCCGTCATCCGCGAAGGTATAGCTTGCAATGTTGCCCGCCATGTCTTCTACGGCGAGAATGACGTTTAGCTCCACGCCCTCGGCCAACACATCAAACGCCTGGCCCATGAGGGTGCTCGAGAGGTCATCCAGTTCCGGCGAGACTCCCTGTCCGTCTTTCTCAGCACCCATGAAGCCTCCAAAGTTACCCGCGTTGTTCCAACACAACCATGGTAGCCGTTCCCGGCCATGGCACAGCGCGACCCTCCTCCCCTCCCTCTGTTCTTTATCGGTTTCTGTGAATCGAGCGTCACGTTTGCCCAGGGCTCTGTTGAACCAGGATTGACATGGGGACGATGGCGCCTCGCGGGGCGCCGGGCAGTTATCCAGCTGCAAAAGACGATTTGCTGGGATCCCCTAGACAACCGGGATCTGTCGGGCCGTCCCTGAGCGCCGGGCCGGGGACGCGGGCCTCCCCAATTATTGCGCGTTTCTCCCGGCGGGCGTGGCGTTTGCCCAGTTGACGCCGGATTCCTCAGGAATAACGCGCAATAATCGGCCGCAGGGGCGTCGGAGGGACCGGGCCCGTGGCGCCAGCGCCCGGCGCGCGTCGCCGGCGGCAAGATGCGAGAGGGTGCCGCCGCCCTCATGTCGATCGTGGTCTAACAGAGCCTTGCCCAGTTAGCGAGAAGGACGATTCTCAAATTCCGCTGAAGAGCGAGGGGAGGAGATGGAGAGGAGGAGCGGAGAGGAAACACCTCTACAGAAGGCGACCAAAGCGGCGCACGTAGGCCTTTCTCACCACCAGTACGAGCGCTGCATAGGCGGCCACAACTACGGGCAGCACGGCGAGAAATGCCACGGGCAGCGGTGCCATGCCAAGGGCAGCCCCAACCCCCGTAAACGGGATGACCAGCGACAGCACGATGGCTCCGGCGTCAAGCAGCAGCACGCGCCAGTCCGCCATGCTCTGCACGAAGGGAATGCGCTCGGTTCGAACCAAGTGCACGAAGAGTACCTGCGTGCACATGGATTCGACGAACCAGCAAGCCTGGAAGGTTGCCGTGAAGAGTGCGGCGGCAGAGGGGTTTCCCGCAATGGCAGACCAGGTACCTCCAGCCACGGTTGGACACACCCAGAAGAGCAGCAGTACAAAGGTCATGATGTCAACAACCGAGCTCGTCGGCCCAATCCAACGCATGAAGCTCGCAATCGAGCCGGACCTCCACGTCTGCGGTGCTCGCAGCTCCCGCGCATCGACATTGTCCCAAGGGATTGCGGTGCATGCACAGTCATAGATGAAGTTGAGGAGCAGAAGCTGCACAGCGGTCATGGGCAGGAAGGGCAGAAACACGCTCGCCACCAGCACCGAGAAGATGTTGCCAAAGTTCGAACTCGCCGTCATCTTCACGTACTTGTTCATGTTGAAGAAGGTGCGGCGCCCCTCAACTATGCCGTTCTCAAGCACGCCCAGGTCCTTTTCAAGAAGGATGATGTCAGCGGCCTCCTTGGCCACATCTGCCCCGGAGTCAACCGAGACGCCGCAGTCACTTGCGCCCATGGCGGCAGCGTCGTTTACGCCGTCGCCCATGAAGCCCACCACGTGTCCACGCGTCCGGAGTGCTCGCACAACGCGCACCTTCTGGTCGGGCGAGAGCTTTGCGAAGACGGTAACGTGCTCGACCCTCTCCGCGAGCTCCTCATCGGAGAGCTGCGCGACCGACGCCCCCTCGAGGGTCCCCTCCACGTGTAGGCCAATCGTCTCGCACACGGTGCACGCAACGCGGAGCGAGTCGCCGGTAAGGACCTTGGTTGTCACGCCATGCTCACGAAGAGCAGCTACCGCTTGGGCGGCGCTTCTCTTAGGCGGGTCGAGGAAGGCCAGGTAGCCAATGAGCGTCATGCCCTGCTCGTCCTCGCCAGAGAGCACGCCCACATCGGCCGGGTCGGCCTTTCGTGCCACGCCAAGAACGCGCATGCCCTTGTCGGCCAGATCGTAGGCCGTAGTCAAGACCTTCTCGCGCATGTCATCGCCAAGGGGCACCACGCGACCGCCGTACTCGACCTCGGTGCAAACCTGAAGGACCTCCTCGATGGCCCCCTTGGTGACCATGCGACGACGGCCGTCCTTGTGCTCAACCACCACACTCACGCGCCGGCGCTCGAAGTCAAAGGGGACCTCATCGACAAGGTGCCAGTTCGCAGAAAGCTCATCGGCATCGATGCCGCGCCCGCCCTGGGAAGTCTCCTCGCTTGCGCGGGTAATAATCGCGGAGTCTATGAGGTTGCGCACGCCCGTCTCGAAGAAGCTGTTGAGAAAGGCATAGCGGAGCACGCGTGAATCCTCGTTGCCCATGAGGTCAAGGTGGCGTTCCAGCACCACGTGGTCCTCGGTGAGGGTACCTGTCTTGTCGGTGCAGAGAACGTCCATCGCACCAAGGTTCTGGATGGCATCGAGGCGCTTTACGATCACGCGGTCGTGCGAGAGGTCCACGGCGCCCTTGGCAAGGCACGTGGTCACAATCATGGGCAGCATCTCGGGCGTGAGACCCACGGCAACCGAGAGCGAGAAGAGCAACGCCGAGAGCCAGTCGCCCTTCGTGAGTCCGTTGATAACGAGGACGAGAGGCGCCATGACCACCATGAGGCGCAGCAGGAGCTTACTCACCGAAGCGATTCCCTCGTCATAGGCAGTCTTGCCGCGCTTGGCACCAAGGCTTGTCGCCATGCCGCCAAACATGGTGTTTGCGCCAGTGGCGACAACCACCGCCACGCCACTCCCCGAGACCACGGTAGAACCCATGAGCACTATGTTGTCGAGGTCCCCCGCAGTGCGGGTATCATCTGTAGGCGCAGGACAAGGCGTTGCCACGCGCTCCACGGGAAGGCTCTCTCCCGTGAGCGACGACATGCTGAGGAAGAGGTCGCGCGCCTGGATGAGTCGCGCGTCCGCCGGCACGATGTCACCCGATGCAAGGTGCACGATGTCGCCAACGACCACGTCTGCCAGGGGAATCTCCACGCGCCCCTCGCCCGCGAGCTCGACGTTGCAGGTGGTCTGTATCGTCTTGGCAAGCGCCGCCGCGGCGTCGTCGCTCTTGCCCTCCTGCACGAACCGCAAAGTTCCGGAGACGGCAATCATCGCGAAGATGATGATGAAGGTCGATGGGTCTCGGTCGGCAGGTGCGGCCAGAATCACGTCTGTGACAAGCGACACCACGGCGAGAAGTGCGAGGATTCCCGTGAAGGGATCCACAAAGGCCTTTGCGAAGCGCACCGGCGCAGAGTCGCGATGGGCGCGCGCTACCTCGTTTGGACCCCATACAGCACGGGAGAGCTCGACCTTCTCGGCAGAGAGGCCACCACGACTGGTGTTGAACTCGTTGAGAAGCTCTTCCGTCTCGAGCGAGGAGACACGACGCAGCCATTCGAGCTGGGACGTCTTCCCCGTTGGCGTCTCCGCTCGACGAGCGATAAGCCCCGTCCTTGTCAGCCTGGACAGGAACCCGTTGGTGAGCAGCCTCATGGGCCACCTCCAATCCGGGGATGCACGCAGGGACACAGTACGACGTCGGCTGCGCAGGAACCGGCAACGAGGCGGGCACACTATTGGCTTGGATGGACAGGGTGGGACCGCACCAGCGCTACCGGCGGCGCCCGTCTCCCCTTCTGGCAGGCGCCAACCTCATTGAGTTTGCGTTTTCTCGAGCATGACTACTATCGCCCATGGATGGCACCTCCTTGGCGTCAGGGACTCCCGCCCCATACATGCGACCCATAGTGTGACTCATGTACTAAGTATAGCCATTCTTTAGCGGTTTCTGTGAAACTGGCATCGCGTTTGCGCAGGTCGCGAGAACCACGATTACCAGATACCGATAAAGAATGCTAGCGGCGGCCCGCAGCGGGGCGGGGCAGCGGCTCAGCGCATTTCGTGGAGCACACCGTCCGACATGTGAAGGATGCAATCGCACTCCGCCGCCATGGACATGTCGTGCGTCACCATCACGAGCGTCTTGCCTGCGTCGTGGGTGGCCGAGACAAGCGACCTCATAACGATGCCCGCCATCCGGGCATCAAGCGAACCTGTCGGCTCGTCGGCGAGGATGAGGTCTCCCGGCTTCAACATGGCCCTGCTTATCGCCACGCGCTGCTTTTCTCCACCAGACAGCTCACTCACGGTAGAGGACAGCTTGTCGCCTATGGAGAAGCGCTCCAACGTCTTCCTGATGCGTGACAGCTTCTCACCTGTATCCAGCTTGGTGTAGCGCAAGGCGAGCATGAGGTTGTCGCGGACCGTCCTCGAGTCGATCAGCGCAAAGGACTGAAAAAGGTAGTTTATCTCGTCGCGGCGCATAAGCATCGCCGCAGTGCTGTTTATCTTGGGATACCTCGTCCCCGCGAGGTAGATTTCCCCCGAGTCAGGAGTATCGAGCAGCCCCAGTATGTTGAGCAGGGTTGTCTTGCCGCAGCCGGACGGGCCGGTGACGGCAACCGTGTCCCCCTTCTGTATCCCAAGGTAGAGGTTCGAGAGAATCCTGTGCTGACCAAAGGACTTACAGAGTGACTCTATCTGAACGTATGGACGCATTACTGCTCCCTTGAGACGGTTTCCAGTACAACGGACGCAGTCCTCGTCCGTGACATGATGACAATGGCGAGGTTGGAGATGCACAAGAGGGCGGTGCCCACCAGCAGGCCGGCGTTGCATCTGAGGATGGCGCTGATGACAATCCCCGCCATCGTCGAGGCATTCACAAACAAGACCTCACGGCGATACAGCTCCCATACGCCAAACCCCAAAACGTACTTCACGGAGATTTCGCGGGCGCTCACCTGGTTGACAATGCCGACGATGCACGCGACCACAACGGACGCGGTGGCCATCAGGAGAAAGAGAACCATCCCAAAAAGGGCAAAGAGGTCCATGAGGCTCTTTTGGAGGCCGGAGATGTAGTTCTCCACGGTGGCAAAGCGCACGGCGAGAGATTTGCCCAAAGAGGCGGCACCATCATCGCCAAGCAGGTGGGATGCGGCGCTGTTTCCCAGCTTCACGTACCCGTTATCCAATCCGGAGGCCACCAGGCTCTCCGATTCGAAGGGAACCATGTTCTCGGCCGTGATGACCCCTATCACAAAGCCGCTCGCCGTGGTTGGCTGGTCCGCATCCGCACTCCACGTGAACAGCTTGCGACCGCCGTCGTAGGTGATGAACTCGTACTGGGGGTTCTCCATGAATGTGGTGACGATGTTGGAGTCGGACACCTTTCTGGCGGAAATAAGGAAGCTCTTCATTGCCTCCGCCTCAGAGGTGTCCAGGGTTTCTGGCAGGAGGTACACGCGCTCGCCATGCTCGGCCCTCTCGACGACATCGCTGGGGACGTCGATACCCACCTGCTTGAGGTAGGAGGGAGACGCCGCAAGATACCAGAACGGCTCTGGCATACCACCGGATGACCCCCTCATGTATGCCTTAATGGCCGTGGTATCGAAATAGGTGGTATTCACCAGGTAGACGTCCTCGTCGCTCTCGTGGGAGGCGTACCACGCATACATATCCTTGGAAAGGCTCATAGGATCGCCCGTGAAATGTGAGCCGTCCAGGCTAAAGTCTCGTACCACGTACCAGTCCTTGTATTCGCTCCACACGGTGCGGGTGTGGACAAGGGCGGCATACATGTCGAGAGGCTGGTCGATATACAGACAGGCCCCGAATATCGCGACTGTGCACAAGAGGTAGACCGACACGGCCAGCGCGTAGAAGCCTCGGCGAGAGTAGCGGCCACAGATTGCGTCGACTGGGCGCACGGTGGCAAGGGGGACAATGGAGACACCCCAGGAGACGAGAACCACCATCACCGCCGGCAGCACGGACAGGGCTGCAAAGGCTATGGGTGCGGGGCCAAGGGAGAGCCCATCGAAGATAGCGAGCGAGCCAAGCAACCCTATGGGTATGACGACGGGGAGAAACGCCGCTTGATTGGCTATCAGCTCAGCGGCAAAGGCCCTCCGGCTCCAGCCCAGCATGAGGTGTACTCCCAGCGTCCTTAGCTCAAGGAGTGAGTGAGTCACCGTGAGCAGGCAGAGGACTATCGCGAGTACGACAAATGCCCCCTCGCAAAACCAGTAGATCAGGCCCATGTCCGTAGCCGAGCCCGACATCTCGGTGGTGAGACTATCTGCACTCACCCCAATGGCTGATGACAGGTCGTTGACAAGCGTCTGGAATTCTCCATCATCAAGTCCGATGACCGTGCAGGTACGTCCGAGACTTGACCCCGATTCCAGCCTATCCACTCTAAAGTAGAGTCCGGCTCTGATGCTGGGGAGCGTCTCAACCCGTGAGAAGGCATCGTTCCCATATCCCGCATAGCTGCCGGGATTTGCAGCACTTATCTCTCTTGCCACGGAGCCGTCCACAACCCTGGTACCAAGAAGGTCAAGGGGTTCGAAATCTGCGCCTTCCGCAGAGTCTGGCACCAGCACGCTAAAAGTGTAGAGAGCCGGCCCCGATTGCAGGGATTCCCTGTTCCGGCTCACCGCAGTGAAGCCCCTCTCCTCGGAGAACTCACGCAGCACCGCGACAAACTCATCCTTCTGACTGTCGGTCAGCTGCGCGGTATACATCTTTGGCTTGTCGGACAGCCAAGACTCGACCAGGCGCATGGAGCGCATCTCCAAAATGCCCTTGGCACTGACAAACGACGACGCGGCGAGAAGGATTATGACAATGAGGTTGATGACAGACCAAGTCTTCTTCATACAGCACCGCCATTGAGAAGTCATACACCCGAACTGGTGAGAGATATCGCGATAGGCTCTCTTAAAGAAACTCTAGCCTCTGCAGTTCCAGTACGCTTCAAGGGTGGCTGTCCCGATCCAACCCCAAGCCCTCGACAGCGTCCCTGGCTGCTCCCAGCCAGAAGAGTAGCCATTGCAGGAAGAGCAATGCTCATAATTTTGGCTATTACAGTCTGAGAAACCAAAGACCTTGGCGTTACGACCGTAATTCCAATACACTGCCGTACCCTTGTAGTAAACGGTTTTTGCAAGAGCGGCCATTGGTGTGCCCACCAGGGCACAGCAGATCATAATTGGTAGAATAATGCTCTTTTTCTCTTTCATGGTTGCCTCCGTCTTCAAACAATGGCGGTGCTTCATAAAAATGAAGTTATCTTAATAGATAGCAAAAAGATAAGTTATGGGAAACTTTCGGCGAACGGTTCTCCTCCTGCAAAAGGGCCCCGCAGCGACAACCGCAGGGCCCTCGAACATGTGGTGGAGACAATGGGGTTCGAACCCACGACCTCAGGCTTGCAAAGCCCGCGCTCTCCCAGCTGAGCTATGTCCCCTTATAAATAATCACCCCAGCGGCGACTCGGCTAACGCTGGGGTGACTATTGTCAAAAGGTGGTGGGCCTGACAAGGTTCGAACTTGTGACCTCCCGGTTATCAGCCGGACGCTCTGACCAACTGAGCTACAGGCCCAACGCGAGAAAGAATATTACACCCCACCCCAACTGAGGTCAACACGCAGTTTCGAGAAAATCGAAGATAATGAGGGGGGCAGGCTTCTACTTAGGAGAAAACGATGCGCCCGAAAGAAGTTTTGTGACCAAGCTTGTACAAGCAGCGTGTTTGGGTAGGATAGGCGGGCAACAGCACGACAGGGGGTGGCTACATGCTTACAGAGATGGATATCAAGACGGTGGTGATTGGCGGAGGGCCGGTCTCCTCGCTCATTGTTCTTAAGCCAGCTAAGCAGGACGAGAAGGAGCCACTCAGCCTTCCCATCCGTATCGGGGCGGTTGAGGCTACGGCCATCAGCATGGGCGTCAATCCCGAGAATAGCTCGCGTCCGATGACACATGATCTTCTCAAGTCCGTTATGGAGTCCCTTGGTGGGCACCTGCGCAGCGTCATCATCAACGACGTCTCCGGGACCACGTTCTTTGCGCAGCTTGACATCGTGAACGCCGACGGGCAGCAGGTTCTTGTCGACTGTCGTCCCTCGGACGCGATTGCTCTGGCTGTGCGCTGTGGCGCTCCGCTCTTTGCCGAGCAGACAGTGCTCGACGTGGCAGGTATGCCCGACTTTGGCGCCATAGAGGACCAGGAGCACAACCAGGAGATGCAGGACTTCCACGACTTTGTGGAGGGCCTCTCGCCCGATGACTTCAACGTGGCCGACGGCGGCGACGGCGCACCACAAAAATGAGACAAAGGGACTGTCCCTCTGTCTCATCGAGTCACAAGAAAAGGGCCCGGCAGCCAGCTCAGCGGCTTCCGGGCCCTCTTGTATGAGACAAGGGGAAACTCCCTTTGTCTCACTCGTCCTCGTCGAGGAGGTCGGGCGAGACTTCCTCGTCGCCGCCGATGTCGACGGACTCCTCCTCGTCGGCGTCCTTCGCGCCAGCGGCCGCAAGGTCAAGCATGCCCTGGCTGGCGTCGTGCTTGGGCGCCTTCTTCTTGTGGGCCACCATACGAGCAACCGCCGAGACGTGGTCGCTCGGGGAGAGGTTCATGACCTTCACGCCCTGCGTTGAGCGCCCGAGCTTGGGGATGTCGCTGGTCTTGACGCGGATGACCACGCCGTCGACCGAGGCAATCATGAGCTCGTGCTGCGGGCCAACCACGCGGCAGGCCACGAGGTTGCCCTTCTTGGCCGTCATGGCGATGGTGTAGACGCCCTGGCCGCCGCGCTTGTGCTCGGGGTAGTCAGCCACCGGGGTGCGCTTGCCATAGCCGTTCTCGGTGATAACAAACAGGTCGCCATTGCCGTTGGTGATCTCCATGCCCAGCATGGAGGCGCCGCCCTTGAGGGTGATGCCGCGAACGCCGGAGGTGTCCCTACCCATGGCGCGAACGTCAGACTCGTCGAAGAGGATGGCCTTGCCGTCGGTAGTCACGAGGATGACCTTGTCGCCGACCCGCACTCGCCTCACGTTGACAAGTTCGTCGCCAGACTTGAGGTTGATGGCAATGAGGCCATCGCGACGGGTGCGGTCGTACTCGGACATGGCCGTCTTTTTCACCATACCGTTCTTGGTGGCAAACATGAGATAGTCGTCGGCCGGGAAGTCGCGGCAGGTGATGACGGCCGTGGGGTGCTCGCCCTCGGAGAGCGAGAGCACGTTCACGATTGCCGAGCCGCGCGCCTGGCGGCTGCCGATGGGCAGCTCGTGGACCTTCAGGCGATAGACACGGCCAAAGTTGGTGAAGAACATCACATAGTCGTGGGTCGACGCCACGAAGAGGTCCTCCACAAAGTCATTGTCCTTAAGCGAGAGACCCTGAACGCCCTTGCCGCCACGGCGCTGCGAGCGATAGGTGGCAACGGGCAGACGCTTGATGTAGCCGGAGTGGGTGACCGTGACCACCATGTCCTCCTCGGCAATGAGGTCCTCAACATCGAGGTCCTGCACCTCCTGGGAGGAGATCCTGGTACGACGCTTGTCGGCAAAGCGCTCCACAATCTGGCCAAGCTCATCCTTGATGACGCCGAGGATCTTCTCGCGGTGGGCGAGAAGGTCGCGGTAGTAGTCGATGAGCTTGTGGAGCTCGTCAATCTCGGCAGCAAGCTGCTCGCGCGCGAGGCCGGTGAGCTTGCGCAGGCGCATGGCGAGAATGGCGTCGCACTGCGGGTCGTCTAGGCCAAAGCGCTCGTTCATGCGGCGCTTGGCCTCGGCCTCAGTCTCGGAGGAGCGGATGATGTGCACGATCTCGTCGATGTTGTCGACGGCGATGAGCAGACCCTCCTTGATGTGGACGTCCTTCAGCGCCTTGTCGAGGTCAAACTGGGTGCGCCTGGTCACCACGTCAATCTGGTGGTAGATGTAGTACTGCAGCATCTCGCGCAGGGTGAGCGTGCGCGGGACGCCGTCGACCAAGGCGATGTCGATGGCGTTGAAGTTGGACTGCAGCGCCGTCTTCTTGTAGAGGTTGTTGAGCACCACCTGCGGGACGGCACCCTGCTTAAGGTCGATGACAATGCGCATGCCCTTGCGGTTGGACTCGTCGCGCATGTCCGAGATGCCCTCGATCTTCTTCTCGTTGACCGCCTGGGCGATCTTCTCCTGGAGGAGGCCCTTGTTGACGGCGTAGGGAATCTCAGTGACCACGAGGCGCTGGCGACCGTTCTTGATCTGCTCAACGTGGACCTTGGCGCGCACGGTGATGCAGCCACGGCCGGTCTCGTAGGTATCGCGGATGCCCTCGGTGCCCATGATGACGCCGCCCGTTGGGAAGTCAGGACCCGGGAGCACGGTCATGAGCTCGTCGGTAGTGGCGGCAGGATTGTCGATGAGCATGTCAACGGCCGCCGCTACCTCACGAAGGTTGTGAGGCGGCACGTTGGTGGCCATGCCTACGGCGATGCCCGAAGAGCCGTTCACGAGGAGGTTAGGGAACCTCGACGGGAGAACGGCAGGCTCGGTGAGCGACTCGTCATAGTTGGGCTGGAGGTCGACGGTCTCCTTATTGAGGTCGGCGAGCATCTCCATTGCAGCGCGTGTGAGGCGGCTCTCGGTATAACGCATGGCCGCTGGGGGGTCGCCATCGATGGAGCCAAAGTTGCCGTGACCGTCGATGAGGGGCAAGCGCATGGAGAAATCCTGCGCCATGCGGACCATCGAGTCATAGATGGCTGCATCGCCGTGGGGGTGGTACTTACCCATGACCTCGCCGACCGTCCAGGCCGACTTCTTGTGGGGCTTGTTGGGCGTGATGCCCGCCTCGTTCATGGCGTAGAGGATGCGCCTGTGAACGGGCTTCAGGCCGTCTCGAACGTCCGGCAGTGCGCGCGCCACGATGACCGACATGGAGTACTCGAGGAAGGACTGCTTCATCTCGGTTGCCATGTCGGTGGGTTTGAGCGTGCCACCATGGATGTCCGTGAGGTCAAGGCGGGCGCCCGCCTCGTCGGAGATCGTGTGGTCGAGGTTCGCGCCGGCAAGGTGTCCTACGTCCTCGGAGCCGTCGTCGTCATCGTCTGATTCATCGTCGTCGGTGTCGTCGTAGTCCTCGCTGTTGGTGTCATCGTCCTCGAGGTCGTCGTCCTCGCCTGACGTGACGCCGTTCTCGAGGTCGTCATCGTTGTCGGCGGGGCCGTGGTTCCTGTTGTTATCGTCTGCCACGAGTTGCCTTTCTCATCTCTCGCTTGTAGCGCCTTAACGCCTTAGATGTCGAGGAAGCGTACGTCCTTGGCGTGCGTCTGGATGAAGTCCTTGCGCTTCTCGACCTGGGTCCCCATGAGGTTGGAGACCGCGCGCTCGGCCGCCATGGCGTCTTCGATAGTCACCTGGAGAAGGATGCGGTTCTTGGGCTCCATGGTGGTCGACCACAACTGCTCTGGGTCCATTTCGCCTAGGCCCTTGTAACGCTGGACGGTGTACTTGGTGGAGTCCTCGAACTTCTTGGCCTCGACGGCCAGCTCCTCGTCGGTGTAGATGTACTTGCCGTGCTTCTTGCCCTTGGGCTTGAGTTGGTAGAGCGGCGGCTGCGCCACGTAGATGTAGCCTGCCTCAATCATGGGCTTCATGTAGCGATAGAAGAAGGTGAGGAGCAGAATGCGGATGTGCGCACCATCGACATCGGCATCGGTCATGATGACGATCTTGTGGTAACGGGCCCTGTTGATATCGAACTCCTGGTCAACACCTGTGCCGATGGCGGTGATGAGCGAGGTGATGGTGTCGCTCGAGAGGGCACGGTGCTCCTGGACGCGCTCCACGTTGAGGATCTTGCCGCGCAGGGGGAGCACAGCCTGGATGGAGCGGTCGCGCGCCATCTTGGCCGAGCCACCTGCGGAATCGCCCTCGACGATGAAGAGCTCGGTCATCTCTGGGTCGCGCACAGAGCAGTCCGCGAGCTTGCCGGGAAGGCTTGCACTCTCGAGAAGGCCCTTGCGGCGCGTGGCCTGGCGGGCCTTCTGGGCGGCAAGACGACCCTTTGCTGCCTGCGAGGCCTTCTTGAGAATCTCCTTGGCCTGGTTGGGATGCTCCTCGAGGTACTCGGCCATGCCCTGGCTCACAATGCGGTTAGTAAGTGTGCGCATGTAGGAGCTGCCAAGCTTGGCCTTGGTCTGACCCTCAAACTGCGGGTCGGGGAGCTTGACCGAGATCACCGCCGTGAGGCCCTCGCGGATGTCATCACCGGTGAGGTTGGGGGCCTTCTCCTTGATGATATTCTGGCGGTGACCGTAGTCGTTCACGGCCTTGGTGAGGGCGGTTCTAAAGCCCTCGAGGTGCATGCCGCCTTCCTCGGTGTAGATGTCGTTCGCAAAGGAGAGGGTGTGCTCCGAGTAGGTGGTGTTCCACTGCAGTGCAACCTCGACCTCGCCCATCTGTGATAAGGGGGCGTCTGGGTCTGACTTGCCCTCGATGTAGATGGGCTTGGAGAGACCGGGCAGAACCTCCTTCTCGTACTTCTGGCCGTTCCAGCCGTTGAGATGCTTCACGAAGTCGACTATGCCGCCCGAGTAGCAGAACTCGTCCATGCGCGGCTTGAGCTCGCGCTCGTCGGTAAGGACGATCTTGAGGTTCTTGTTGAGGAATGCGGTCTCCTGGAGGCGGTCGTGCAGGGTGTCGTAGTCGTAGACCGTCGTCTCGAAGATGGTGTCATCGGGCCAGAAGGTGATAGTGGTGCCGGTAGACTTAGTCTTTCCCAGCTCCTTGAGCTTCTCGGTGGTCTTACCGCGCGCAAACTGCATCTCGTATATGCTGCCGTCGCGCTTGACCTGCACGACCATCTTCTTGGAGAGGGCGTTAACAACCGAGACGCCCACGCCGTGGAGTCCGCCCGAGACCTTGTAGGCCTGGTTGTCGAACTTGCCGCCGGCGTGGAGGATGGTGAGAACGACCTCGAGCGTCGAGATCTTCTTCTGGGGGTGTTTGGCCACAGGGATGCCACGGCCGTTGTCCTCTACGGTCACGGAATTATCTGGGTGGACCGTCACCTTGATCTTGGTGCAGAATCCCGCCATGGCCTCGTCGACGGAGTTGTCGACGATCTCCCACACCAGGTGGTGAAGGCCAGCGGACGAGGTGGTGCCAATGTACATGCCAGGACGCTTGCGCACGGCCTCAAGACCCTCGAGGACCTTGATTTCACTCACGTCGTACGAGTTGTCGTTCTTGTTTGCCACGTGACTCCTCTCAGAGCTTAGCAAGATACAGATTTAAGTGTACTCCAAGGCCACTTTTCTTCTCGCACGCAAGAATTTGAGGTGTCTAAAACAGAATACCTGCGCATCAGCGCCACGGAGAGACGTGTTAGGGCCGAGAAGTTCCGTCGTTCGTGTCTCTGCTCTTTTCGCGCCTGAAGGACAGGCTCATGGCCTTGTAGACGCTCCCTCTGAGAGACTCCGGTACGGTTTCTGCAAGCTTCTCGACAGTGTCCTGCTCGCTTCCGGTAAGCTCCGGCAGCGGCGGCTTGAGCGTCTCGCCCACGGTCTCACCGCTTGCACGATTCTTGCGCGGTGCTGCACCGTGACCGTACTGGGAGACGATGAACTCAATCTCCGAGATCTCGAGACCACCCATGGAAAGGCGTGCCCTATAGACCTCACGGTTTGCCCTAAAGTCCACGGCGCGCATACGCGAGTCCACGTAGACGCCCAGTATGGGGGCAGCGCCCTTCACATGTGGCTCCTTGAGGAAGACGCCGGTGGTGTGGGCGCGCTCCACGTCGCCGTTCACGTTGTGCCACACGTAGGCCGCATGCTGGTTGGCGCTCATGGAGCGGCGCGCCTCCGGACTCGAGAACATGCCATTGAGCAGCGACGATATGCCTTCGTAGTCCTCACTCACCAAACTCCACCACCTTCGAGCGGGAGAGAAGCTCGTCCGAGAAGTACCCAAGGTTGGTGGTGGTGACCACCGTCTGGATGCCGCTCTGGGCGAACTCGATCACGGACTGGCGGCGAGTCTCGTCCAGTTCAGACATCACGTCATCCAAAAGCAGCAGCGGGCGCGAGCCGGTGACATCCTCTGAGACGAGCACCTCGGCCATCTTGAGCGCCAGCACTATGGAACGCTGCTGGCCCTGGGAGCCAAAGCTGCGGACATCTCTGTCATCGATGGCAAAGACCACGTCGTCGCGG
>JALCMG010000023.1 GCA_022648325.1 Olsenella sp. | reverse complement strand
CCGCGTGATTCACTTCGCCGGCTTCAAGGCCGTAGGCGAGTCTGTGAGCAAGCCCATCGAGTACTACTCCAACAACCTGGGCAACACCCTCACGCTCGTCGACGTGATGCGCAACCACGGCTGCAAGGACATCATCTTCTCCAGCTCGGCCACGGTCTACGGCAAGCCCGACAAGCTCCCGCTCACCGAGGAGAGCCCCAAGAAGCCTGCGACCAACCCCTATGGCTGGACCAAGTGGATGATTGAGCAGATCCTGACCGACCTCCACACGGCGGACCCAGAGTGGAACGTCGTCCTTCTCCGCTACTTCAACCCCATCGGCGCGCACCCCTCGGGACTCATGGGCGAGGACCCCAAGGGCATCCCCAACAACCTACTGCCCTACGTCGCGCAGGTGGCAATCGGCAAGCGCGAGTGCGTGCACGTCTTTGGCAACAACTACAACACCCCCGACGGGACCGGCGTGCGTGACTACATCCACGTGTGCGACCTCGCAACCGGCCATGCCGCGGCCCTCAACTGGATGAACGGCCGCACCGGCGTGGAGATCTTCAACCTCGGAACCGGCAAGGGCACCTCGGTCCTCGAGATCATCAAGGCCTTTGGCAAGGCCTGCGGCAAGGACCTCCCCTACCAGATCGACCCGCGCCGCCCCGGCGACGTCGACTCCAACTATGCCGACTGCTCGAAGGCCAAGCGTGAGATGGCCTGGGAGGCCAAGTACAACATCGACGACATGTGCCGCGACTCCTGGAACTGGCAGTCCAAGAACCCCAACGGCTACGAGGGCTAGGGAATGGCCGCATCACCACGCAGCGACAATGGCCGCGCCTTCGCGGCATACCTTGCCGAGAAGTGCCCGGCCATCGAAGCGTACCTCGTCGGGCATACGCCAACGCCCCTGCCCGACGAGACGTTCGCTGGCAACGACCTCGCGCGCTACCTGTATGACCCCCTTGCGCGCTTCACGCGCTCGGGCGGCAAGCGCACGCGACCCGCTCTGGTACTGCTTGGCTGCGAGGCCGTGGGAGGGGACCCCTCGTGCGCCCTCGCCGCGGCTGCGGCAATCGAGGACTTCCAGTCTGCCGCCCTCATCCACGACGACATCGCCGACGAGGGCGAAAAGCGCCGTGGCCAGCCCTGCGTGCACCGCACCGAGGGCGTAGGCGTGGCAATTAACATCGGTGACCTCGGCATCGTTCGAACCTTCGCACGCATTCTCGAGGACGGTTCGCTCGACGGCGCAACCAAGCTGCGCGTGCTCGGCGAGTTCGCGCAGATGGAGCAGCGCACTGTGGAGGGACAGGCGCTTGACCTCGGTTGGGCGCGCGACGATCGCTGGGACGTCACCGCGGGAGACTACCTCACCATGGCCGCGCACAAGACCGCGTTCTACTCCGCCGCCTCCCCGCTCTCCATCGGCGCCATCTGTGGCTGCGGCACGGACGCACAGGTGGATGCGCTCGGCTCCTTTGGCATGGACGCCGGCCTCGCCTTCCAGCTGCAAGACGACCTTCTCAACCTCGTGGGTGACGCCGAGGCACAGGGCAAAGACTTCAGGAGCGACATCACGGAGGGCAAGCGCACCATGATCGTGTGCTGGGCACTCGAGCACCTTGCTGGCGCCGATAAGAACGAGCTTCTCGACATCCTCTCTTCGCACGCGACGGACGCCTCGGCACTCGACCGCGCGGTCGCGCTCATGGATGCCGCGGGTGCCATCGACGCCGTGCGAGACTACGCCCACGGGCTTGCGGGAAGCGCGAAGCGAAGTCTCGACGGCGTCGAGCTTGTCGGGGACGCACACGCCGTCCTCGAATCTATGGCAGACTTCTTTGTGGAACGCAGGGGCTAGTCCGGATGCTGCCTCGTGCCCACGACATCGGGGGGAACTAAGGTATGGAACCTATTCGCGAGGGTGCATCGGGCGCCGCCGTGGAAGACATCCAGGAGCGCCTGGGCTCGCTGGGATACAAGATCGACGAGGGAGAGACTGCCGAGAAGTCCTATGGGCACTCGACCGCCACCGCCGTCGCACGCTTTAGGCTCGACCACGGTCTGTCGCTTGGCGAGGTAGTCGATACGGCTACCTGGGCATCTCTCGTGGACGAGTGCTACCAGCTCGGAGACCGCACCCTTTACCTTCGCCTTCCCAACTTCCACGGCAACGACGTTCATCAGCTCCAGGAGCGCCTCAACGTGCTGGGCTTCTCGTGCGGCGCGGTCGACGGTCAGTATGGCGCCCACACCGAGGCCGCAGTCAAGCAGTTCCAGGAGAGCGTTGGGCTGCTGGCCGACGGCATGGCCTTCCCGGACACCTTCGACGCCATCGACCGTCTGAAGCACGTCTGGGGTGGCAATCCCGCTGCGGGCCCACACCCTCAGGGCGGCATGGGATTTGCCCGTGCTGCCGGCGTTCTTGAGGTCGTGAAGCTGTGCATCACCGGTGAGGACCCCATTTCGAGAAATGTCGCCGGACGTATATGGAACCTGGCGAGCGCCACGACCAACGCCTCTGGCCTCGAGCTTGTTGACTCTGCGACATCCGATGCCTGCAAGGGTGCCCAGGCGGTGCTCGTGCTCTCCGCCGCACCTCTGCCCGATGGCTCCACCACCTCCAATGTGGTGATGGACGATGTCGACGCGCTGCCGCTTCGCCTGCGCACGGCGGTCGAGAGCTCGCGCGAGAGCGTCCCCACCGTCCGCATCGAGCTGCCTGTGGGACCCAATTTCGAGGGAACCTTCACCATCAGTGACGCCCAGACCTACGCCGTGCTCCTGCTCGACGCCATCTGCGCCGCTTTCGAGGGAATGCAGTCGTAGTACTTATGAGACAAAGGGGTTTCCCTTTGTCTCATGTAAGCCACCATACACAAAACGGCCCCGGGGCAAAGCTGCTCCGGGGCCGTTGCCATGAGACAAAGGGGAACTCCCTTTGTCTCATAGGTGCCAGATGTCGTCGTTGTACTGGCGGATGGTGCGGTCGGACGAGAAGGCTCCAGACTTGGCAATGTTCACCAGCGACTTCTTGCACCAGGAATCGCGGTTCTCGTAGTCGGCAAGCACCTGCTCCTTCTTCTGGATGTACTCCTCGATGTCGAGAAGCGCCATGAACCAGTCTTTCCAGGCCATGTCATCGTGCAGGCGGTGCAGGCGCTTGGCGTTGCCCAGCGCGAGGAAGGCGGGGTTGGTAATGAAGTCCACCAGAAGCTTCACGCCAGGGTGCAGGTAGTGCGCATGCGCGTCGTAGGCGTGCTCGGCGTACAGGCGCTCAACCTCCTTGGAGGAGGTGCCAAAGGTGTAGATGTTCTCGTCGCCCACGAGGTCTGCGATCTCGACGTTGGCGCCGTCGAGCGTGCAGAGGGTCACCGCGCCGTTGAGCATGAACTTCATGTTCGAAGTGCCAGACGCCTCCTTGGAGGCAAGCGAGATCTGCTCGGAGATGTCCGCGGCAGGAATCACGCGCTCGGCCGCGCTCACGTTGTAGTTCTCGATCATGACCACCTGCAGGTGCGGCGAGGCAACCGGATCGGCAGCAATCCAGCGAGAGAGCAGCAGGATGAGGTGGATGATGTCCTGCGCGATGGTATAGGCGGGTGCCGCCTTGCCGCCAAAGATGATGGTGAGCGGGCGCGCGGGGATGTTTCCGTTCTTGATGTCGAGATACTTCCAGATGATGTAGAGCGCGAGCATCTGCTGGCGCTTGTACTCGTGGATGCGCTTCACTTGAACGTCGATGATGGCGTCCTCGGGAATCATCACGCCCTGCGTCTCCCAGAGGAACTCGCGCATACTGGCCTTTGCCTCAGCCTTCGCGTCGTCCAGGCGAGCAAGCACCTTCTCGTCGTCCTTGAAGGCGAGAAGACCCGAGAGGTCGCAGGAGCTGCGCCAGTCCGTGCCAAGGACCTCGTCGAGCACCCCGGAGAGGGCCGGGTTGGCGTCCATGATCCAGCGACGAAACGTTATGCCGTTAGTCTTGTTGGAGAACTTCTCGGGATAGAGCTCGTAGAAGGGGTGAAGCTCGGTGTCCTCGAGAATCTTGGTGTGCAGGGCCGCCACGCCATTGATCGAGAAGCCGTAGTGGATGGCCATGTGGGCCATGTGCACCACGCCGTCGCGCACGATGGCCACCGCATCGTCATCGCCGTTCTCGGCACGCTCGAGCTCGTCCAGCTTGGCCACGATCTCGGCAATGCGAGGGGCCACGGTCTCAAGGCTCGCCAGCGGCCACTTCTCGAGCGCCTCCGCGAGGATGGTGTGGTTGGTGTAGGCGACCATGCGGCGCACGACCGCAACGGCCTCGTCGAACTCAAAGCCATGGACGTCCACGAGCAGACGCACCAGCTCGGGGATGACCATCGAGGGGTGCGTGTCGTTGATCTGCACCACGGCATAGTCTGGGAGGTCGTGAAGGTTGGACCCACGCTCGACTGCCTCGTCGATGATGAGCTGCGCCGCGTTGGAGACCATGAAGTACTCCTGGTACACGCGAAGCAGGCGTCCCGCGTCATCGGAGTCGTCGGGGTAGAGAAAGAGCGTGAGGTTCTTGGCAAGCTCGCCCTTGTCGAAATCGATGGAGTTCACGGGCACGAGCGAGTCGTCAACGCCCTCGAGGTCAAAGAGGCGCAGGCGGTTCTTGGTAGCACGCCCGTACCCCAAAACGTCGATGTCGTAGAGGCGCGACTTCACCGAGAAGCCACCAAACTCCACGGTGTAGGCCTTCTCATCCCTTACGAGCCAGTCCTGCCGGTCTAGCCAGCCATCGGGTTCCGCCGCCTGCTGAAGGTCAACAAAACGCTGGTGGAAGAGGCCGTAGTGGTAGTTAAGGCCCACGCCGTCACCCGGAAGGCCCAGCGTGGCGATGGAGTCGAGGAAGCACGCGGCAAGACGGCCGAGGCCACCGTTGCCCAGGGAAGGCTCAACCTCGCGTTCCTCAACCGCTCCCAGACCGTGACCGGCGGCGGCGAGCTGGGCCTTAACGTCGTCGTACACGCCCAGCTCGATGAGGTTGTTGGTGAGCAGACGGCCGATGAGGAACTCGGCAGAAAGGTAGTAGAGGCGACGCTTGCCCTTGTTGAGCGGCATGGCCGCAGCGTGCTCGCGGACGAGGTCCTCGAGCATCGTGCAGATGGTTGAGTCATCGAGCTCGGCGAGCGGACGGCCAAACTTCTCCTGGGAACGAGCCTCAAGATTGATTTTCATGCGATGCGATACCTCCAAGCGTCACGGTGACATGGCAGAAGGGCACTGGCTGCAAGACGCGTGCCGGTGCCCAGGCACTCCCCTACACGGGAAGCTCGGGCTCCTTTGTGCCGGGAACCCGGTAGTAGGTGGTGGTCAGGTTGGAGAGCTCTTCCTCGACCTCGGGAGTAATGGCGTCGGGCAGCATGCGCCAGCGCCAGTTCTTTCCCACGGTCGAGGGCGTGTTGATCCGTGCAGAGTTGTCCAGCCCCAATAGGTCCTGCATGCGGAAGATGCAGGTGTCGCTCACCGAGGCCGCGATGGCGCGGTTGCATCCCTGCGCCACGGTCTCACCGGGCGCGAGGGCCAGGTATCGTACGGCCTTCTCGCGCGTGGCCGGCGTTGCAGTGTCCTTGAACCAGCCCATAGCCGTCTCGTTGTCGTGCGTCCCCACATAGGCCACGGTGTTGGCTACGTAGCGGTGGGGCAGGTCGAACGAGTCGCCCTCTGCATCGAGCCCAAACTGCAGGATCTTCATGCCCGGAAAGCCCGTGTGCTCGCGCATTGCGATGACTTCGGGCGTCATGAAGCCAAGGTCTTCCGCGATGATGGGCAGCTCCCCCAGGCGCTCGGCCACGGCATCGAAGACGTCTCCGCCAGGGCCCTTTGCCCAACGGCCAAAGCTCGAGTCCGGCGCCCCAAAGGGCACGGACCAATATGACTCGAAACCGCGGAAATGGTCGATGCGCAGGATGTCGTAGAGCGCAAGGCTGGCACGTAGGCGCTCAATCCACCAACTGTAGCCGTCCTCGACCATTCCCGCCCAGTCGTAGATGGGGTTGCCCCAGTACTGCCCCGTGGAGGAGAACTGGTCGGGTGGCGTGCCGGCAACGCAGGTGGGGTTGCCGGCCGCGTCAACGCGGAAGAGCTGCGGCGTGGCCCACATCTCGACGGAGTCACGCGACACGTAGATGGGGATATCGCCAATGATAAGGACACCGCGCTTGTTGGCGTAGTCCTTGAGGCGCTTCCAGTGGCGATAGAAGAAGTACTGCGTCATCTGGTGGTAGCGCATGCACTCGGGGCGCTCGGCGCAGAGTGCAGCGCTCACCTTGCCACGGGTGCGGTACTGTTCGGGCCACTCGTAGTACGCCTTGAGACCAAACTCCTCCTTGACCGTCATGAACTCGCTGTAGGGCTCGAGCCATGACTCGTTCGCCTGGCAGAAAGCGTCGAAGTCCTCTGGCGGTGCCGCTATGAAGCTTGGGAGAGCCCGCTCGAGGAGGGCCCGATGGCCGTGGAAGAGGGTGCCATAGTCCACGTTCGCAGGATCGGCACCAAAGGGCAGGACAACAAGGTCCTCGTCGCCGAGATAGCCCAGGTGTACAAGGTCCTGGATGTCTATGAAGTACGGGTTCCCCGCAAAGGCAGAGAAGGACTGGTAGGGCGAGTCGCCAAAGCTCGTGGTCGTGAGGGGCAGAACCTGCCAGTAGTGCTGATGAGTGCGGGCGAGAAAGTCTACGAAGTCATATGCCTCGCGGCCAAATGTCCCAATGCCCACAATGCCGGGAAGCGACGAGACTGGCATGAGTACGCCGCTTGCTCTCTCCATGATTGGTCTCCTTCTCTCTTCACGCACCTGCACGCGCTGCCACCTTTCACGCCCCCGCAAAAGGGCCCCGACCCGTCCGAGAAAGCGGGCCGAGGCCGCACCAAGCCGATGTCGCGGGAGGGAGGGAAGGCTACGGCTT
Source organism: Olsenella sp. (assembly GCA_022648325.1). GTDB lineage: Bacteria > Actinomycetota > Coriobacteriia > Coriobacteriales > Atopobiaceae > Tractidigestivibacter. The sequence goes on along the minus strand of JALCMG010000023.1, from coordinate 19,721 downwards.
GATGATGTTCTTACCGGACGCCTTGTCAAAGAAGTGGACAGCGTTCGGCTCGAACTTAAAGGAGATGGGCGCGCCGTCGGTGAAGGACCTGCCAAGGGCGCCGTCGAAGTCGATGGTGGGGATTACGAGGACAAAGTCATATCCCTTTACGCTCGCGTGCACGTGAACCGTCGAGCCCATGAGCTCGGAGACGTCGATGGTGCCGGAGATGGCGCCGGGCTCGTCCGCATCGGCAAGCTGAATCTGCTCGGGGCGCACGCCTGCCGTGACATCGAGCGAGGTAACGCCGGCGGTCTCGAGATCCTTGCAGGTCTCGGACGAGACTGCAATCTGGTTGTCCAGGGAATGGAGCGCGTAGCCGGAGGCGGTCTTCTCGAGGTGCCCGTCGAAGAAGTTCATCTGGGGCACGCCGATGAAGCCGGCCACAAAGAGGTTTACAGGCTCGTTGAAGACCTCCTGCGGGGTGCCTATCTGCTGGACCACGCCGTCCTTCATGATCACGATGCGGTCACCCAAGGTCATGGCCTCGGTCTGGTCGTGTGTGACGTAGACAAAGGTCGCGTTGATGCGCTTGCGGAGTTTGATGATCTCGGCGCGCATCTGGTTCCTGAGCTTGGCGTCCAGGTTGGAGAGGGGCTCGTCCATGAGAAGGACCTTGGGGTCGCGCACGATGGCGCGGCCGATGGCAACGCGCTGGCGCTGGCCGCCGGAGAGAGCCTTGGGCTTGCGGTCGAGGTACTGGGTGATGCCCAGGGTCTCCGCCGCCTGGCGGACCTTCTGGTCAATCTGGTCCTCTGGGGCCTTGCGGAGCTTCAGGGGGAAGGCCATGTTGTCGTACACGGTCATGTGGGGGTACAGCGCGTAGCTCTGGAAGACCATGGCGATGTCGCGGTCCTTGGGGGCGACCTCGTTCATGACCTTGCCGTCGATGGTGAGCTCGCCGCCGGAGATGCTCTCGAGGCCAGCGATCATGCGCAGCGTGGTGGACTTGCCGCAGCCGGAGGGGCCAACGAGGACGACGAACTCGCGGTCTGCGATGCCGAGGTTGAAGTCCTCGACCGCCACGACGCCCTCGTCGGTGACCTTAAGGTTGCTCTTTTTCTTCTCGGGCTCCGCCGCCTTCTTACCAAAGCGGTGCTTCTTGGTCTTCTCGATGTTCGGATAGATCTTTGTGATGTGCTTCAGGCTGACTTCTGCCATGGTTCTCGGATTCCTTCCGTTGGTCGCAGTCGGGGCCCGCGCCCCCGTGGTGAGCTGCATGTCTTCGAGGAGACCCCCTCCGCGGAACCGGGGAGGCCCCGCGGAGAGAGAGTGGGAAAGAGGGGACGAACTCAGACGAGCCTGGGTCTTTGGCCTAGCCCTTGACGGCGCCGGCCGCAACGCCCTTGATGATGTACTTCTGGCAGGAGAGGTAGAAGACGATGACGGGGATGATGGCCATGAGGATGATTGCCATGGTCGCACCGAGGTCGACCGTGCCATAGCTGCCCTTGAGGTACTGGATCTGGATGGGGATCGTGCGGTACTGGTTGATGTCCAGGACCAGGTACGGAAGGAGGTAGTCGTTCCAGACCCACATGATCTCGAGGATGCCAACGGAGATGAGCGTGGGCTTGAGCATGGGGAGCACCACCAGGAAGAAGGTGCGCACCGGGCCGCAGCCGTCGATTGCGGCGGCCTCCTCGATCTCGAGCGGGATGGACTTCACGAAGCCGACGAACATGAAGATCGCGAGGCCGGCGCCAAAGCCCAGATAGACGATGGGGATGGTCCAAGGCGTGTTGAGCTTCAGGGTGTCAGCCGTCTTGGACAGCGTGAACATGACCATCTGGAAGGGGACGACCATCGAGAAGATGCAGAGCGTATAGAGCACCTTGCAGAACTTCGAGTTGACGCGGGCAATATACCAGGCCGCCATCGAGCAGCAGATGAGAATGAGCGCCGTGGAGAGAACGGTGATCAGGGCACTGTAGCCAAATGCGCTCCAGAACGGGTAGTTGCCAAATGTCATGCCGGTAATGAAGTTGGACCACCTGGCGAAGCTCTCCTCGGTGGGGAGGGCAAAGGTCTCGGTCTTGACGAAGGTGTTCAGCTTGAAGGAGTTGATCGCCACGCATACGACCGGAAGGACCCAGATGACGCAGATGATGGTAAAGACGATGGTCAGGATCTTCTTGCGACGCGCCTCGGATGCGAGCGTCTGTGGCTGGTTTGCCATTACTGCTGCACCTCCCTCTTACGGGTGTACGAGAGCTGAGCGAGTCCCATGGCAGCCACGAGGACGAAGAATATGACAGCCTTCGCCTGGGCCACACCGCGCGATGCGCCAGTACCCGAGTAGAACGTGTTGTAGATGTTCAGGGCCATCATCTCGGTTGTGTTGATGGTCTTGCCGTCTGCGAGCTGTTCGTACGGCAGGCCGCCAGTAAGTGCGAGGTTCTGGTCGAAGAGCTTGAAGCCGTTGGTGAGTGAGAGGAACGTGCAAATCGTGATCGAGGGCATCACATTGGGGATGATTACCTTGAAGAGGGTCTGCGCCTTGGTCGCGCCGTCAATCTTGGCCGCCTCAATCATGTCCTCGGGAACGGCCTGGATGCCGGCGATGTAGATGATCATCATGTAGCCGATCTGCTGCCAGCACATGAGGATGATGAGGCCCCAGAAGCCGTACCTTGTCTCGAGAACCACCGACGTACCGTACTGCTGGAGGATACCGTCGAAAATCATCGACCAGATGTAGCCCAGAACAATACCGCCAATCAGGTTTGGCGCGAAGAAGATCGTGCGGAAGATGTTCGAGCCCTTGATGCCCTGCGTGAGCGCATAGGCCACGACGAACGCGATTACGTTGATTAGGACGAGGCACACGATGGCGGTGAGCGCCGTATACCAGAAGGAGTGCTGGAAGGACTCGTCCGCAAAGGCGGAGGCGTAGTTGGAAAGGCCAATGAACTTTGCACTCGAAATAGTCTTGAATTTGCAGAAGGAAAGGTAGATACCCTGGATGAACGGCCAAACAAAGCCAATGGTGAAGGCGGCCGTCACCGGCAGGAGGAAGAGCCACCAGAAGTGTCTGGCCGACTTTATCTGGGAGCTCTGCTTTACGGCTTTGCTTTTCATGCTTTTCCACTCCCGCGTGAGAAAAGAGATGAGGCCGGGTGCCGAATGGAACGCCCGGCCCCCAAATGCCAGTTAGAGGTCAGATGAAACTAGGCGTTCTCGACCTTGTAGTTCTGGGCCCAGCCGTCGACGAACGCGGTCTTGAAGGTCTCCCAGTTAGCGTCGGACTGATCCGCCGTGTAGGCGTTGAGGGCGGACACCAGGCCCTTGCGGTACTGGTCGATATTGGGCTGATAGTTGGTAGCCCAGTCCATGGTGTAGTTGCCAGCCTTGGAGAGCTCCTCGGCCTTATTGAGGTAGCCGTTATCGCCCTTGGCGGCGTCGGTGTAGGGAAGGACGCCCAGCTGAGCGACCATTTCCTTGGAGGCCTCGGGGTCGGTGACGAGCCAGAGCCAGAAGTCCATGGTGGCCTTCTTGTCTTCATCGGAGGCAGCGTCGTTGATGGCAAGGCGGTTCTCGGTGCCGCTGTTGAGGCCGGCCTTCTCCTCGCCGGACACGCCGCAATAGTACGGAATCATCGTGGTGTTCTTCTGAGCAGCAGCGATGGTTTCGTAGTCCCAGGAGCCGGTGAAGAAGAACGCTGCCTTACCGCTGGTGAACTCGGTCGAAGGATCGTGGCCGCCGGTGGAGAGGGTCGAGGGGTCCTCAGCGGAGTTGTTGATGGCGAGGTCAAAGATCTTCTTGTAGTTGGGAAGGTAGGTACCCTTGATGGTGGCAGGGGTTGCGTCCCAGCCGCCGTCGTCCCTCTCCTCGTAGTAGTACTCGAGGTTGGCAAGGTGGCCGACCACGCGCCAAGACGAAGAGTCGTCGAGGTCGGTGGCGGCGAAGGCGTCGAAGCCCAGCGTGGCGGCGTTCTTGTGGATGTCCTCGACGACAGTCTTCAGGGAGTCAAAGTCCTTGATGTCGTCGACGCTGTGGCCGGCCTTCTCGACCAAGTCGGAGTTCACAACGATGCCGTAGGTCTCGTAGCAAAGGCCGGCGCAGACAAGACGACCATCGGAATCCTTGTAGGTGTATTCCTTGGTGGAGAGGGCCTTCTCGATGTCGGTGCCGGAAAGGTCCATGGCGCTGGAGCCCCACTCCTTGACGCCGGCGGTAGTGCCGATGTTGAAGAGCGTGGGAGCGTCGGTCTTCTCCGTCTCGGAGGTCAGAGTCTGCTCATAGGTGCCGGACGCGGCAGTCTGAACCTTGACCTTGACGTTGGGGTACTTCTCCATATAGCTCTTGGCGAGCTTCTGGGCGGTCTCGTCCAGCTCGGGCTTGAAGTTGAGCCAGTAGACGTTTCCGGAGCGATCTTCGCTGTTGGAGCTGGTATTAGAAGAGCTCGAGCTGTTAGAGCTGGAGCTACCACCGCAACCCGCGAGGCCAAGGACGGCCGCCGACGCTGCACCGAGCGTGATGAACTGCTTCCTCGAAATGTTCCCCATCGTGATCCTCCCGTGTTCCTGTTTGAACGACGCCTTCCGCCATTCTTGCACTATTACGGGGCCGCCACACGAGTTTTCCCGGATAATGCCCCCGTTTCTTGTCTATGACAATAGCGTTGCAGATATCTTGTTCAAACAAGCTTTGACTGAGCGGTATCGATTTTGTGGTAAACGGTAGGCACGAGTAATTGGGATATTCATCGTTTCCGCAGGTATATTGCTTATTATTTCTTAGCACTCATCGGTTACTCGTCCAAATGGCCTTCAGTAGTTCTAGGATGTGTGGTACCAGACTTGTTCGGCCCCGCCATGCCCATGAAGGCCAGCGGCTCGCATAGAGGAGAGACCACATGCCTAAGGCGATCTTCGAGGGCATCTACCGCGACCTCAAAGGCAAGATTCAAGAGGGCACGTACTCCTACCAGAAGCTCCTTCCATCCGAGGGAGAGCTGACGGCAGAGTATGGCTGCTCAAGAAACACGCTGCGTCGGGCGGTTTCAATGCTTGCAGATGACGCATATGTACAGCCCATGCACGGGCGAGGAGTACGCGTCATCTGGCAGCGCGAGGCACATAGCGCCCAGGGTTCGCTCGAGGGCGTCGAGTCATTTGGCGAGTATGCGAGAAGGAACGGCTTCGTCCCTGGCACCAAGGTGAAGTCGTTTGAACACGTGACTTGCGGCGCTGGTCTCGCGAGGCGTACCGGCTTTGCCGAAGGCGTCGAACTCGTGCGCGTGGTGCGCGTGCGCACGCTTGACGACGTCGCACGGCAGATTGACCACGACTACTTCCTCGCATCTGCCGTGCCCGGTCTCACTGCCGACCAAGCCGAGAAATCCGTCTACAGCTACCTCGAGAAGAACCTGAGCATGCGCATCCTCACGAGCCGACGCCGCATCACTGTGCAGCTTGCGACTGACGAGGACTGCAGCCACATGGACCTCGACCCCTACAACTGCGTGGCGGTGGTCGAGAGCCAGTCCTACAACTCCGATGGCGTGATGTTCGAGTACACGCAGGTACGACACCACCCGGAGCTCTTCTGCTTCACAACCGTTTCAAGGAGGTAGAGCCGCGACCGGCACCGGAACAGAGGCATACCGCGTATTCCCTGCAGTTCTCGGCGACGATTGCGTTACAGGTCGATACACAATCGAAGCCCAAATGTGTATCGACCTGTACGGGTCACAGCTTCGGGTACGAATGTGTGGCGAGGGGCGCATAGAAGTCATAGCCCCCTTTCGTCGTAGCCCCCTTCCCCTGTGGAGAATATCGCTTTTTCTTAATCGGTGACTGCGTTTTCGCAGGTTGCAGGCATCGGTTTTAAGAAAAGGAGATATTCTCTGCGGCGGTCGCCATATCTCTGCGGCGGTCGCTATAGCCACCCCGCAAGCAGCGCGGCAACGGCAGCGACGCCCAGGACGAGAAGCGCGCCGTCCACCACGCCCCCAACCTTGCACAGACCCAGCGACTGCCCCCTTGAGACCGGCCAGAAGATGCGCTCGGGCATCTTGTTGAGAAGGTCGGCCACCAGATGTGAGAAGTACCCCACGGTCAGGGCAAGCGAAAGCTCCGGCACTGCCAGATACGCCCCGCCAAAGAAGAGCACTGCGGCCACGAGCGAGTGCGAGAAGCCGCGATGCCCGGACGCACGTCCGCAGGCGAGAACCGCCACAATCACTGCGATTCCAGCTACCTGGTTCGCCCCCGCCGCACGCGCAAACGCGACCGTCCGCTCAACGAGACCCGCGCCAAGCAGGGCGTCTGCGGCAAACGTAGAGGCAACCACGGCAACAAGAAGCCACCATGCCCTCTTGAGCTGCCGCGACGCCTCGCTGGTCGAGACGTCGGTATCGGGGAGAAGGCCGCCCGCTGCCCCCGCCGCGAGGCAGGCCAACAGAGACGCATCGCCAACCAGCGCGGGCATTCCGCCGATCAGCGACGTTGGAGCGTATTTCGTCACCGCAAGCGCCGCCGCAGCCCCTATGGCAATGTGCGTCTTGCCTGTCATTGCGATTCCTGCCCGTCGACCCGCGCTAGATAAGGCCAAGCTTGGCAAGCGCCGTGGCAACACCGTCATCTCTCACGCTGTCCGTCACAAGAGTTGCCGCTTCCTTCACCGCTGGGACCGCATTACCCATCGCTACCGAAACATCCACCTGTTCAAACAGGCTGAGGTCGTTCTCGGAATCCCCAAATCCATAGGTAGTCCCGGCATCTCCCACATACTCGAGAATCGCCTTCACGGTGTCCCTCTTGCAGTTCTCCGAAAGCCCAACCTCGCTATTTCCAAGCTCGAGTCCCGTAATGGAAAGCCCAATCACGCCAGAGAGGCGGTCGACCACGGCCATCGCCACCGGCGTGGGCATGACCACCTTGTGAACGCGCCCGCCCGGAATCAGACGCAGGGCCTTACCCACGTTTGCCGGAGAGGCCTGGTGCGTTCCCGCAGTTCCTCCGCGCACGTCAATAGATCCGCATGCGGACTCCAGAAGGGCGCCAGCGCCAGTCTGGGCGAGAACCGCATCCACGCACGCCAACACCTCGGGCGGAAGCGCGACGTCGCGGAGCACGACCTCCCCTACCTTAACGTAGGCGCCGGCAAGACAAGCCATACCCGAGAAGGGCAGGGTCATCATCTTGGGGTGGATGTCTATGGGCGAGCGTCCCGTGCAGATGAACGCGCAGTTGCCGGCAGCGACAAAGCGTTGGATGGCATCCGTTACGGCGGGGCTGGGGACCGGCGAGAGCTTGCGCTCGTCGTCATCCATCTTCTCGCGGGCAACTGGATTGGTCCAACCCAGGGTGCCATCAATGTCGAAGAATGCCGCCACGCGCTCGCCCACTACAAACCTGACCTTTCATTATGCGCAGTAAGACGTAGGAATCCCGATCACGCCGCCACGCTCTCACCCAAGTGCTTGTCTACACGATATTCAATCACTTGTTCAAACTTGCAACAAGGGCCGGAGCAGAATAAGACATATCATTATCCGTTATTAGAGCGACCCAATAGGGGCAACACCACTCGTCTCCACTCAGTCATCCAAACCCAGGACCTTCTCAACCCGCTCTGCCACCTGCGTCACGTTGAGACCCACAATCACCTGGACCGCACGGCCATTGCACACTGCGCCACGCGCACCGGTGGCAACAAACGCCCCACTCGCCGCAACGCGCGACGGATCGCGCACGTCTACGCGCAGTCGCGTGGCGCAGCTCGTAATGCCCTCGATGTTCTCGGCACCGCCGAGAAGCCCAACCAGGCGAACGGCATAGGCGTCCTCCTGGCTGGCGTCGGCCTTCTCGCCTGCCACCCCAAGTCGCTTGCCGTCCTGAGAGCGCGGCATGTCGTGGGCGTCTCGGTACTCGTCCTGCGTGTTCAGTCGAACGTCCTCGCCATCGGCGCGTCCGGGAGTCTTGAAGTCAAAACGCAGGATGAGAAAGCGGAAGACCAGAAAGTATATGACCGTAAAGCACAAGCCAATTACCAGCGCAACAAGATAAGTCTGCCCATGCGTCACCGAGAGGGGGACAAAGTCGAGAGAGGACATCTCGATAAGGCCGCCCGAGAAGACGCCCACCACGCCAAAGGCGTTCATAGTCATTGAGAGGCATGCGGAAAGCGCCGCATGGACCACGAAGAGCTGAGGTGACACAAAGAGGAAGGTGTACTCGATTGGCTCGGTGACGCCGCAGAGTATGGAGGTGAGCGTCACTGGCACGAGAAGCGCGAGAACCCTCTTGCGGCGCTCGGGCTTGGCGGTAACGTAAAATGCGGCGGCAATGCCGGGAATGCCAAAGAGCTTTGACCAGCCCGTTGCCGTAAGTGATGCCCACGGTGCAAGCTCTGCGAGCGGCTGCGTGGAGGCGGCAAGATCTGGCAGCGCGTTTGCCCAGGCAGCGTAGATGCCGCCCTGCACGATCACGTTGTCGTAGTAGAACGGCGCGTAGAGCAGGTGGTGCAGGCCAAACGGAATGAGGACGCGTTCGAGAAAGACGAAGATCCCCACCCCCGCCCAGCCGGCGTCGAGGATGAGCTGTTGGAAGAGGTGCATGCCCACCTGGACCTTTGACCACACCAATACCGCCACGCACGCCAGCGGCAGCATCACAAGAAACGAGGCCATATACACGAAGGTCGAACCCGAGAAGACGCCGAGCCACTCCGGCAGCCGGGTGTCAAAGAGCCGGTTGTGAAGCGCGATCACCACGCCAGAGACGAGAAGCGCGCCGGCAATGCCCATGTCAAGCGTGCGTATGCCCGCGATGGTCGCTATGCCCTCGGCGCTTCCGGCACTGGCCGAGAAGTCCACGCCAAGCTCGGGTGCCCAGGAAGAGAGCATCGAGCTCACGAAGTAGTTAAACGTGAGATATGAGACAAACGCCTCTAGGCAGCAGCGGCCAGCCTGCTTTTTGGCAAGCCCAATGGGAAGCGCCACGGCAAAGAGCAGCGGCAGCTGGTTGAAGACCGTCCAGCCGCCGTCGAGAACAACGTTCCAGACCTTTGTCCAGGTGGTTCCCTCGGCAGCGATTGGCCCCATGATGGACTTCGTGGTGAAGAGCGTACCAAAGCCCACCACGACCCCCGCGAAGGCGAAGAGCATGGCGGGCGTGAAGAGCGCGCCGCCGAACCTCTGGATTGCCTTCATCATGCTTTGATCCTCCCCCTTGGTGCGAGGAACGCACGACCCCTCGCACGCTCATACTCTGATACACTAGCCGAGAAGCCCGCTTGGCGGGTGTCACGTACACTGGGGTATCGTCCAACGGTTAGGACACGGGTTTTTGGTGCCTGGAATGTGGGTTCGAATCCTACTACCCCAGCCAATCCTTTTTCGCACACACCTTCCTGACATCCCAATGGGAATGAAGCGCTCGCGTAGGGTGGCAACGGGCGCGTTGGCTGCGCTATTATCGTGCCAGCATGAACAGCCTAAAGAGCCGGAACGGTCCCAGACGGAAGGACGGCAGTCGATGTACGAAGACCTGAGCAAGCCCACCACCTACCAAAAGGAAATCAAGCTTTACTCCGGTACAAGCAATCCCAAGCTCGCCCAGAACATCGCAGACATCCTCCATCTCAAGCTGCAGGGCCTCAAGATCGAGAAGTTCGCCAACGGCGAGATTTACGCTCGCTTCGAGGAGTCCGTCCGTGGCGACGAGGTCTTCTTCATCCAGACCATCGCCGGCAAGAACGTGAACGACCTCATCATGGAGACGCTCATCGTTGCCGACGCCGCAACCCGCGCAAGCGCCGAGAGCTTCACGGCGGTCATCCCCCACTACGGCTACGCGCGCCAGGACCGCAAGGCCTCGAGCCGCGAGCCCATCACCGCTCGTCTTGTGGCAAACCTCCTCGAGGCTGCAGGCGTGGATCGCGTCATCACGCTCGACCTGCACTCCGGCCAGATTCAGGGCTTCTTCGACATCCCCGTGACGCACCTCACCGCCCTCTACAACTTTGGCGACTACTTCAAGACCAAGAACTTCGACTGGGACAACACTGTGGTTGTCTCGCCCGACATGGGCCGTGCCAAGGTTGCCAAGAAGCTTGCCGACTACCTCGGCTGCGAGGTGGCCATCGCCCACAAGAGCCGTCCCAAGCACAACGCCACCGAGGTCATGGGCATCATCGGTAACATCGTGGGCAAGACCTGCATCATCAATGACGACATGATCGACACGGGCGGCACCCTTGTTGGCTCCATCAACAAGCTCAGGGAGATGGGCGCGGGCGACATCTATGTCTCGGCCACCCACGGCATCTTCTCCGGCCAGGCAGTCGAGCGCCTGCAGAACGCCCCCATCGTCGAATGCGTGGTCACCGACGCCATCCCCTGCGAGGCGGCCAACAAGCCCGGCTCCAAGATCAAGCAAATCAGCATCGCGGAGCCCCTTGCCACCTGCATCTACAACGTCTACACCAACAACTCGGTCTCGCAGGGCGCAGCTGGCCACTCCGAGGTCTAGGCCCATGCCGGACGAGAAGTCCAAGACATACGAGAGAATCATCGACGCCGCGGAGGAGACCCCCCTGCGGCGTCGCGCTGTTGCGCGTGGCCGTTCGCACAGCTAGTGCCCACAGCCAGCGCTGGCCCTCGGGCCCTGCACATGCCTGAGCTATCATTAAACCGTCATGCAGCCTCCCGGCGCGCGCCGGGAGGCTCGGCAAGCCCCAAACCACTGCGAACACAGGAGGCACTCATGCCCGTCACCGCGATTGTCCTTGCCGCCGGCGAGGGAACGCGTATGAAGTCCAACCACCCCAAGGTCATGCACAAGGTCCTCGACAAGCCCCTTGCCTGGTGGGTCGTCGACGCCGCCCGCAAGGCCGGCATCGAGCGCATCGTGCTTGTTGTGGGCAACGGCGCCGAGGAGGTGCGCTCCTACTTCGCAGACGAGAAGGACGTGGAGTTTGTCGAGCAAGCCAAGCGCCTTGGCACCGGCCACGCCGTGCGCGTGGTGCGCGATGCCCTGGGCGGCTTTTCTGGTCCCGTGGTTGTCCTCAACGGCGACCTGCCGCTCGTCCGCCCGCAGACCATCGAGTCCCTGGTCGAGGCAACTCGCGCGGGCCACAACGCCTGCGCGCTTCTCACCATGACCCCGCCGGACGTCTCGGGCTATGGCCGCGTGCTCATCGAGGGCGGCGGCGTGCGCGCCATCATCGAGGACAAGGACTGCACGCCCGAGCAGCGCGCGACGCTCCTCGAGTGCAACGCAGGCGCCTACTGCTTCTGCGGCGAGCGCCTCTCGTCCAACATCGACAAGCTCACCAACGACAACGTGCAGGGCGAGTATTACCTCACCGACATGGTCGGCATCTACGTTGGCACGGGCGAGCCCGTCTCGGCGGTCCACTGCGACGACTACGAGGAGCTCCTCGGCGTGAACGACCGCGTCCAGCTGGCGCAGGTCACCAAGATCATGCAGCGGCGCATCAACGAGGGCCTCATGCGCTCTGGCGTCTCGATGCTCGATCCGGACCAGGTGTGGGTTGGCCCCGAGGCCACCGTTGGGAAGGACACGGTCCTTCTCCCCCAGACCTTCCTCTGGGGCAAGACGTCTGTGGGCGAGGCCTGCACCGTTGGGCCGAACAGCCGCCTCGAAGACGCAACCGTGGGCGACAACTGCACCGTGGACGAGACCGTAATCGTTGACTCCACCATTGACGACGACGTCGACTGCGGCCCTCGCGCCTACCTGCGCGGCCACACCCACCTGCTGCGCGGCGCCAAGGCCGGCACGCACGTAGAGCTCAAGAACTCCGTGGTGGGCGAGGGCTCAAAGGTGCCGCACCTCTCCTACATTGGCGACACGCAGATGGGTGCCGGCGTGAACATTGGCGGCGGGTCCATCACCTGCAACTACGACGGTGTGCACAAGAGCCATACCACCATCGGCGATGGCGCCTTCATTGGTTCCGACACCATGATGGTGGCGCCCGTCAACATCGGTGCCGGCGCGATCACGGGAGCCAGCTCCTGCATCACGCACGACGTGCCTGACGACGCCCTTGCCATCGAGCGCAGCCAGCAGACGAACGTCGAGGGCTACGCCATCGCCCGCCGCGAGCGTCTGGGCATCAAGCCCAGGAAGTAGGGCGCCCATGACGGTCAACACAAAGAACGGGCTCATGCTCCAGGCCTTCTCCTGGTACCTGCCGGCCGACGGCCAGCACTGGCGGCGCTTGGCCAAGATGGCACCGCGCTTCGCAGAGAAGGGCTTTACCTCGGTGTGGATGCCGCCTGCCTACAAGGGGCAGGCCGGTGCCGAGGACGTGGGCTACGGTGTCTACGACCTCTGGGACCTTGGAGAGTTCGACCAGAAGGGCTCCGTGCGCACCAAGTACGGCACGCGCCACGAGTACCTGGCGGCCATTCACGCCATCCAGGAGCAGGGCGTCAACGTGCTTGCCGACGTTGTTCTCAACCACCGCATGGGTGCCGACGGCACGCAGATCGTACTGGCGCAGGAGTGCGACGCCCAAGATCGCACCAAGCCCGTGGGAGAACCGCGCGAGATACGTGCCTACACGCGCTTCGAGTTCCCCGGGCGTGCTGGGCGGCTCGACCACTACCAGTGGGGCATCACGGACTTCACGGGCGTCGACTACGACGAGCTCGAGGGCAAAACCGGCGTCTATCGCTTCGTGGGCAAGGAGTGGTCCAGCGAGGTTAGCCACGAGCTGGGCAACTACGACTACCTCATGGGTGCCGATGTCGACCTGGACGACCCCCGCGTGCGTGCGGAGCTCGCCTCGTGGGGAACGTGGTACCTGGAACTCACTGGCGTAGACGGCATTCGCCTCGACGCCGTGAAGCACATGAGCCGCTCCTTCTACCTCGACTGGCTCTCACGCATGCGCGAGAAGACCGGCAAGGAGCTCTTCGCCGTGGGCGAGTACTGGTCGCAGAGCGTCGACGAGCTCCGTGGCTACCTGGGCAACGAGAGCGCCATGAGCCTCTTCGATGTGCCGCTCCACTTCAACTTTTACCGTGCCTCCACGGCGGGCGAGAACATCGACCTCACCCACATCCTGGACGGGAGCCTAGTGAGCGCGGATCCGATCCACGCCGTGACGTTCGTGGACAACCACGACACCCAGCCCGACCAGGCCCTTGAGTCCACGGTCGAGCCCTGGTTCAAGCCGCTTGCCTACGCGCTCATCCTGCTGCGCGAGGCAGGTTACCCCTGCGTCTTCATGGGCGACCTCTTTGGCCTTCCCAACGACCAGATTCCCGCCGTCCCCGAGCTCGAGCTGCTCATGGAGGTGCGACGTCGCTTTGCCTACGGCGTGCAGCGCGACTGGTTTGACGAGAAAGACCTTATCGGCTGGACGCGCGAGGGCACCGCGCGACACGGGGTTTCCGGCACCGCGGTTCTTCTCTCCACGCGCGAGGGCAACGCAACGAAGCGCATGTGCGTGGGTGCGGGACATGCGGGCGAGACCTGGCGCTGCGTGCTTGGCGTCGAGGGTGCCGTGACTATTGACGACGAGGGCTGGGCCGAGTTTCCCACCGGCGGCGCTCGCCTGACGGTCTACCTCCCCGCAGCAACAGCAGACAAACTTGACAGCATCCCCATCCTGGTGAGACCTGAGGCATAGCGAACGTAGTCCGAAGCGCAGACACGGAGCCGGCCAGCCGGCGTTGCCCAGCTAGACGACCTTCGGCCCAGCTAGATGGCCCCGCTCCCCCGGCTAGATAGCCCACGGCACACGCACTTCTTGAACGGAGAGATACATGAAGAGGATCCTCATGGTGGCCACGGGTGGCACCATCGCATCCATGCCGGAAACACGTGGCACGGGGCTTGCCCCGGAGCTCACCGGCGAGGAGCTGGTTGGCTACGTACCGCAAGCGCGGGGCCTTTGCGATCTGGACATCGTCCAGCCCATGAACATTGACTCTACCAACATGCGTCCAAGCGACTGGATGCGCATTGCGGCCACGATTATGGACGCCTACGATGCCTACGACGGATTTGTCGTACTGCATGGCACAGATACCATGGCCTACACGGCAGCGGCGCTCTCCTACCTCATCCAGGGCAGCCCCAAGCCCATCGTGCTCACGGGCTCCCAGCAGCCCATGGCGAACCCCTTTACCGACGCCAAACTCAACCTCTACCAGTCGCTGCTCTACGCCACCGATGACAACTCACGCGACGTGTCCATCGTGTTCGGCGGCTCGGTCATCGTGGGGACGCGCGCCCACAAGCAACGCACGATGAGCTTCAATGCGTTTACCAGTGTGAACTACCCGCTGCCTGCCATCATCCGCAACGACCGCATCGTACGCGAGGGACGAGAGGGCATGACCATTACCGGCTCGAGCGTGACACCGGCACAGAGAGCAGGTCACCCACGCGTCTATGAGCGCCTCGACGAGCACGTGGTTGTGATACGCCTCACGCCTGGGCTGGGGCCAGGGATCCTCGATGCATTGGGGCCAGGCTTCAATGCCGTGATACTCGAGACCTTTGGCATCGGCGGCATCCCGGAGCGCGAGGATGCCCACTTTGGACAGGCAATCTTTAACTGGATTGATCGCGGCAAGACCGTTGTGCTCACCACGCAAGTCTCTGAGGAGGGCCTTGACCTGGGGGTTTACGAAGTGGGAAGCGCATATGCGAACGAGCCGTCCATCCTTCGCGGAGACGACATGACCACGGAGGCCTTGGTTGCAAAGACCATGTGGGCACTCGGCCAGACGCGCGATCCGGACGAGGTGGCGGAGCTCTTCTACCGGCCTGTGAACCACGACCGCGCGGTGCGCTAACCGCACATGCGAGCGATGTCAGGACTGAGGAAACATCGGTAGCGCCTCGGCATCGCGCACTCCCCTACCTCGTATGCGCTACCCTTACTGTGACTACAGGCGACCACAGCGAGAGGAGCGGTATGCCTGCGTGCCCTAAGGAGATACGGCTTGTGTGCGGTCTGGGAAACCCCGACCAGGAGTACGAGCACACGCGCCACAACATCGGCTTTGCAACCGTTGACGTTCTCGCCGATCGGGCCGGGACACGCTACTGGAAGAGTGAGGCCGGCTGCATGGTTGCCCGCGCCCTCATCGGCGGACGCGAGGTTATACTCGCCAAGCCGCAGGACTTCATGAACACGAGCGGCGGCCCGCTCTCCAAGCTCATGCGGCAGGAGCACGTCTCCCCCGCCGAGATCCTGGTGGTGCATGACGAGGTTGACCTTCTCGCGGGAGAGGTGCGCGTCAAGTGGGGCGGCGGCCTCAACGCGCACAACGGCCTGCGCTCCATTGCCAACAAGCTTGGCACGAGGGACTTCTCGCGCATTCGCTGCGGGATAGGTCGCCCGCCCGGAAAGATGCAGGTGGCAGACTACGTCCTGCGCGAGCTCAAGGGCGGCTTCCTGGACGAGTTCCAGATACTGGCGCAAGACGCGGCGTCTCTCTGCGAGAAGGTCATCGACGAGGGTGTGCCCGCAGACGCCCTGCGCTAGGGATATCCCCCAACCGCTCACCACAAAACCCGTTGCGAAGAAACATGTAGGCGCTGTTGAGGGCTATTTCTCCCTTGGCCAACAATTAAACTAATGTACTTGGTAGGCTCATGGGCATCTCCGCCCAGGGCCAGGTCTGAAGCGGCTTTAGGAGAGGAGTCGGGCTTCATGTATAAGATCCTCGAAAAGACGCAGTTCTCGGAGAAGGTGTTCGAGTTCCGCATCGAGGCGCCGGAGATGGCCAAGCACGCACACGCTGGCCAGTTCCTCATGGTTCGCGCCAACGAGACCGGTGAGCGCGTGCCGTTCACCTTCGCGGACTGGAACCCCGAAGAGGGCTGGGCCGAGTTCATCTTCATGGTGGTCGGCAAAACCACGAAGATGCTCTCAACGTACGAGCCCGGCGACGCAATTCTCGACGTCACCGGCCCACTGGGGCAGCCCACGGTCATGGCCCCCGGGACCACCTGCGTCATCGGCGGCGGCGTTGGCCTTGCCATCGCGTACCCCGTCGCTCGCACGCTGGTGAAGACCGGCCACGAGGTCCACGCCATCATGGGCGCCCGCACGAAGGACCTGCTCCTTCTCGAGGATCAGTTCCGCGAGCTTCTGCCGGACGACCACATCCACATCACCACCGACGACGGCTCCTACGGCGAGAAGGGCGTGGTAACCGCCCCGCTCGAGCGTCTGCTCCAGGCCAAGGCCGTCGATGAGGTCTTCTGCGTTGGCCCCGTCCCCATGATGAAGTTCTCCACCCTCACGGCCGAGAAGTACAACACCCCCATCACCGCGTCGCTCAACCCCATCATGGTTGACGGCACGGGCATGTGCGGCTGCTGCCGTGTCGAGATCGACGGCAAGACCAAGTTCGCCTGCGTCGACGGTCCCGACTTCGACGCCACCAAGGTCGACTGGAACGACCTCCGCGCGCGCCAGGCTGCATACCGTACCGAGGAGGGCCAGGCCCTCAAGGCCTATGAGGAGGCGAACTGCGCATGCCACAGGTAAACGGTCGCTTTGTTCCCGATATGAAGTCCCCGCGCACCCCTGACAACGAGGAGCCGGCGGAGGAGCGTGCCCACGACTTCCGTCCCGTCGACAAGGGCTTCACCAAGGAGATGGCGCTGGCCGAGGCCGAGCGTTGCATGGACTGCAAGAAGCCTCTCTGCGTCGAGGGCTGCCCGGTCAACATCAAGATCCCGAAGTTCATCGAGAAGATTCGCGATCAGGACTTTGGCACCGCTCTCGACATCATCCACGAGGACTCGATGCTCCCCGCAATCTGCGGCCGCGTGTGCCCGCAGGAGAACCAGTGCGAGGGACGCTGCATCCGCAGCAAGAAGTCCGATCCCGTGGCCATCGGCCAGCTCGAGCGCTTTCTGGGCGACCAGCCCGAGCTTGCCAGCAAGCCGCAGATGAAGCCCGCCAACGGCAAGAAGGTTGCCGTCATCGGCTCCGGCCCCTCCGGCATCACCTGCGCCGGCGAGCTTGCCCGCAACGGCTTTGACGTCACTGTCTTTGAGGCGTTCTTCACCGGCGGCGGCGTGCTCGTCTACGGCATCCCCGAGTTCCGTCTGCCCAAGGCCGTCGTCAAGCGCGAGATCGACGGCCTCAGGGACCTCGGCGTCAAGTTCGAGTTCAACTCCGTCATGGGCAACCTCGCCAACGCCGACGAGCTCCTCAACGAGAAGGGCTTCGATGCCATCTACGTGGCAACTGGTGCCGGCCTGCCCAAGTTCCTCAACATCCCCGGCGAGAACCTGCCCAACGTCTTCTTCGCGAACGAGTACCTCACCCGCGTGAACCTCATGAAGGCGAACAAGTTTCCCGAGTACGACACCCCCACCAAGCACGCCAAGCAGGTCGTGGTCTTTGGTGGCGGCAACGTGGCCATGGACGCCGTTCGCACGGCGAAGCGCCTTGGTGCCGAGCGCGCCATCATCGCTTACCGCCGCACCGAGGCCGAGATGCCCGCCCGTCGCGCCGAGCTGCACCACGCCAAGGCCGAGGGCGTCGAGGTCATGCCACTCGTCTCGCCGCTTGAGTTCATCGCCGGCGAGGACGGCAGCGTGTGTGCCGTGAAGGTCCAAAAGATGGAGCTGGGCGAACCTGACGCTTCCGGCCGTCGTCGCCCGGTACCCATTGATGGTGCCATCGAAGAGATTCCCTGCGACGTAGCCATCTCCGCCATCGGCACCAATGCCAACCCCTTTGCCAAGAAGATTGGTGGCATGAACCTCAATAAGTGGGGCTACATTGTGACCGATGAGAACGGCCGCACCTCCAACCCCCGCATCTGGGCCGGTGGTGACATTGTGACCGGTGCTGCAACGGTCATCCTGGCCATGGGTGCAGGCAAGACCGCCGCGGCAAATATCACGGAGACGCTCGTCACAGAGTAAGGTCACACTTCGCGGAGGGCGGAGACCCCCGCATTTAAGGATCCCGAGACCAGTTGGTCTCGGGATCCTTCCTTGTCACTGACAACGTATGGGCTTTGGGACTATCTTCCAGTAACCAAGACTATAACTTGGGACTATCGCGACACGCTTGAGCCACCAAACACACTTGAGGCGCTTATCAACCTCCGCCGAGACCCCCGGATTGCACTGAACTGGCCTTCGTTGCACAAAACCAATGCCGCGTTGCATCGAACTGCCCTTCGTGACACATACTTTTGGAGAGACTCATTCTATAACATCACGAATCATACAATTGAGGAAACTGAACGTTTTGCCGGGGGGTGAGCATGGAAAAGCTTCGCAACTTCGTACACGCCATAGCCGTCGTGCTTCTGGCAGCCACGATGAGCCTCTCACTTGTAGCCTGCAATGGCAACACCCCACAGCAGACGAGCGACCCATCCTTGACCACCACCACAATCTCTCGTGACGGCAGCTATACCAGCAAGGAAGACGTGTCACTCTACCTGCACACATATGGCAAGCTGCCATCGAACTTCATCTCAAAGACCAAGGCTCGCGATGCCGGCTGGAATCCACAAAAAGGCAACCTCGACGAAGTATGTCCTGGAAAAAGCATCGGCGGAAGCATCTTTTACAATGATGACCACGCACTCCCAGACGCACCTGGCCGCACATGGCACGAGTGCGATATCAACTACCAAGGAGGCCACCGCGGACCGGAACGCATCGTGTATTCCACCGATGGCCTTGTGTACTACACACCAGACCATTACAAAACCTTCGAGCAACTCTAGTACCCCTATGAGGAGAAGCCTTGGCAACCGTGAAAATCCGTGAGGCAAGCATTGCCTCTGAACAGGAGATATTCCAGCAGATTGCAAAGAAGCTCAGGTTCCCCGGCTACTTTGGCAACAACTTCGCAGCACTGGAGGACTGTCTCGGTGACATGACCGAGAGTACGCACGTCAACATCGTGCGCTACCGCGATGACCCCGACCCCAAGCGGCGTGCGTTCTTTGGGACCCTCTGCGCCGTGGTCGCCCGGGTGGCACTCGAAAACCCCAACGTGCACCTCACGATGTACGAGAGGTGACAGCGCGAACGACAAGCGGCTGGTCTGTGGTGTCATTCCTTTTGCGGGAGACGGTCGAATGCGCAGCCACAACTACGCACGACACACATATGGCCATAAAGGTAACAATACCCAGCACGTAGAGAACTCGTCCCTCCCCCGACATCGAGACGAGCCACACGATGAGCGCGGCCACAGACAGGACGGCGAGAATAATGCTGGCTACTTTGCGAGCCCTCATGATGACCTCCTCACCAAAGCCCCTCTTTACTTAGATGATTCCCATGGTCTGTCAGGCAATGGTTAGGCATTTGTCACGATTTGAACAAGCCGCAGTACCCAGCCAGATGTTTTATATGCACCTGCCTGGTGTAAGAATGGCGCACGACCAAGTCGATGAGTACCAGATGCACAGACATGCACAAGTCCAAAAAATACCGCATGATCCTACGCCGTAGCGTCGTGCAGCTAGATGTACGAATCTCGGACGGTTGCTTCCAGCAAACAGACCCGGGGTAATAAATATTAGTTTTCCCATCTTTCTGACACTTCGTGCTTTTCTTACAGTGGTCTTCACTGTTGCATCCCGAAAGAAAAAGGCAGGGTATCAGGGAGCTCCTGGTATTAGATATCACGACTACATATATACAAGACTGAACTCAGGAAGACGGGTAGTCGGGTATGTCGAGGAGCGC
>JALCMG010000022.1 GCA_022648325.1 Olsenella sp. | reverse complement strand
CTTGCAGCCGTGGTTGCGCATCACGTCGACGAGCGTGAGGGTGTTGCCCAGGTTGTTGGAGTAGTACTCGATGGGCTTGCTCACAGACTCGCCTACGGCCTTGAAGCCGGCGAAGTGAATCACGCGGCCGATGTGGTTCTCGTCGAAGACGGCGTTCATGGCCTCGCGGTCGTTGACGTCGGTGCGATAGAAGGTGAGGTTTGCGGCTGCGGCGTCACCCACGATGGTCTTGATGCGGTCGATGACCTTCTCGGACGCGTTGGAGAGGTCGTCGACGATGACGACCTTGTAGCCGTCCTGGAGGAGCTCCACCACCGTGTGGCTACCGATGAAGCCAGCGCCGCCAGTGACGAGTACGCAGGTGTTCTTGGGGTCTTTCGCTTCGCTCATGGGTTTCCTTTCGGGTCTAGTGCCAAGGTACCTCGCGGCGAATAAGCCAAGAACACAGTATACGTTGCCGATGTGTGCACGGCGTTGGGTTTGCGGTATTGCCGGCCCCTGGCGTGACCACGCGGCAGGGGCCGGCCGGGTGAGAGCCTTAGCCTACGTCAAAGTGGGCGTTCTTCTTTCTCAGCTCCTCCAGCTCGTCGAGGTTGACCCTGAGCATGCAGAAGTCTGCGTGACCCGAGTGGCTGTCGCCGGTGCCGGTGATGCCCGCCTCCTGCGAGGCAACGCCCTCGACCGAGGTCACCTTGAGCTTCTCGTCCGAGGCCCCCGGTATGCGCCAGGTGCTTATGCCCACGGGTTCGATGCCAATCTCCGGCTTTCGCTCCGCCTGCGGCACCCAGTCGTAGGGGATGCGGTAGGCGCGGTAGACCATGTTCGTGGGAAAGCCCGGGGCCATGTCGCGGAAGTACGGGTTGATGTACTCCCACACCACCTGGTGCGAGGGCGTGACCTCGAACACGCGGCCGTCGGAGCCCTCGGTGATGAGCGTGTTGCCATTGGGCAGCCGCTGGGCGCTCGAGATGTACGGCGAGTAGAACTTCGAGCCATCGGCAAAGGGCATGAAGCCTGCCTCGACCGGGGTGTACTCCCACGTTATCTCGAAGGTAACGGGGTCGAACTGGAGCACCCTCGAGTAGTCGCGGTGCACGGCGTTCACACCGGAGGGGGCAATCGCGTTTGGAGCGTCGTAGCCCGCGCCGCCCCCGTTGTCAAAGACGAGAAGGTCTCCAGCCCCCGGAAGCCCCTTGGGAATCATGTGCAGGTGGTGCTGGCCAATGATGCACCCGAGCTTGCGTGCCCCCTCGCTGGCGTTGGGGCCCTCGAAGTCGGGGCCAAGCTGCCAGACGATGTGCCCGGTCTTCTTCGAGATGATCACGAGGACGTTTGCGTTGCGCGCGTCGAAGATGATGTTGTCTGGCGCGAAGCGCTCGTCCCCCTCGTCGTAGTGTCTGTTGGGGCCCAGGGTCGAGATCGAGTTGACGTGCATCCAGTCGCCGCCCGCAGAGCCCCGAAGCGATGGGTTTGCTCGCATGGCGCGCTTGGCGTCCTCCGAGAAGCCAAACTCGTCAAAGTGGTCCGCGCACCGCCACTCCCAGGCCACCTTGCCGTCCCAGGTCACCTCGACGATCTTGTCGTCGATGAGGGTCTTGTCCGAGATCTGGGTACGAAGGGTGTTCTCGTGGGTGAGGATGAGGGTCGATCCCCCGAGCGGCTTGGGCTCGAGGCCGGGGGCAAAGTAGCCCACCGGCGAGCCCTCGCGCTCGAAGTCGTGGTGCTGTCGCGCCATCCACCTTGGCTCTTGTCCCTTGTCGCTCACGAGCTCGGTGTGGTCCCACTTCCATACCACGTGACCGTCCCAGTCCACTTCGACCAGGTCAAGCTGGTCCTGGTAGGCGGCGTCCCCCTTGCGGACGCCGGTGCAGCCAAAGACGTAGCCTCCGGGTGCCATCTTGTTGGGGAACCCCGCGAGTCCCGCCCAGCAATTGACCTCTCGACCACTCATGTCGATGAGCAGGGCACCCTTCGACGTGGGCAGCAGGGTAAAGCCTCCCCATGCCTGGTCCTGGTCGTAGAGGGTGACGCCTGTTGGATAGACGCTTGGATATCCCATTGATGCTCCCCTTGCCGGTGTCTCATGTCCTTGTCCCAAGATATCTAATGACAAGAACACTGAATTATCTGAATTACAGATATCCAACCATCTAAAAAACCTAGCAGGGCGCTGGGATAAAGACGCCTAGGCTGAGAAACCATGACGAAGGGCACCCGGGCCCTTCGCTCCCAGTGACGGAAGGAGCATGACATGCACATTGGGTCCCGTCTTGCATCTCGGCAGATCACCCGCAGAGAGGCGCTGGAGGCCATGGGCATGTGCGCCTGCGCTCTGGGCCTTGCCGGCTGCGGCTCGGGGGCGCTTGCCCAGGCGGCGCAGGAGAGCTCCGGCAAGGAAAGCTCGGACGGGGCCAGCCAGACCGGCGGCACCATCCGCATTGGGTTTCCCTCAAGCGGGCAGAACTTTGACGCGGGATCGCCCCTTGGCATCGCAAACAGCAAGGGCTGTCTCTCCGAGACGCTCGGCCCGCTCGGGTATACCGTCGAGACGACGAGTTTCGTAGGGGCCGCGCCTGCTCTTCATGAGGCGCTCATCTCGGGAGACCTCGACCTCGTGGACTACGCGGGCTTTGCTGCGATCCTTGGCCGCTCGAAGGGCATCGACATCACGACAATCGCCGTTACCGCATGGGGGTCGCACTGGGACATTGCGGCCTCGCCAGACATCGCATCCATTGCCGGCCTCAAGGGGAAGAAGGTTGCCTACCAGCGCGGTGCCACGCCGCAGATGTTCCTCATCAAGGCGCTCGCAGAGGCGGGGCTCACCTTTGATGACATCGAGGGAGTCAACTCGACGGGTCCCGACGGCCTGTCGTCCCTGGCGACCGGCGCAATAGATGCGACCGTCTGCACTTCTGGTCTGGAGGCAGATCTTGTCTCTAGCGGGAAGGCAAAGGTCCTCTTTAGGGGTACCGATGGGGACCCTGAGACCTACTACGAGCCAACCACACTCGTGGCGCGCACGGAATGGCTCGAAGAGAACGGCGACGCGGCGGCGGCGATTCTCCAGGCCTACCTCTCGGCAAGGGACGAGATGGTTGCCGACCCCCAGGCGTTCGTGAGCTACGCCGCCTCCCAGAGCGGGCTTTCCGAGGAGGTTGTAAAGGCGGACAAGAACCTCGACGACTTTGGGTCGTACTTCCCCGTGAGCCTAGACGAAACCTACCTCTCCTCGCTCGAGAGCATCCAGCAGTTCGAGCTTGACAATGGCCTTATCGACGCCTCTACCGACATAGCCTCCTGGACCGACTCCTCCTATCTCGACCAGGCCGTGGCTTCATACGGAGGCGGACACTAGCATGAGGACAAAGACCCTGAACCTCCTCGAGATGCTGGTGCTGCCAGCCCTCATCCTCCTGGCCTGGCACTGGAGCACTGTCACGGGGGCCGTGCCCTCGATCGTGCTGCCAACGCTTTCTGCCGTGGGTTCCTCGATTGCCGGGCAGCTCGTGTCAGGACGCCTCCAGTCGGATGTCTTGATCAGCGTGAGCCGCATCCTCAAGGGATACGGGCTGGCGGTTGTCTTTGGCCTCGCCTTTGGGGTGGCCACGGGCATGAGCGCCCACGTGGACCGCTTCTTTGGTGGCCTCTTCCGCGCGATTCGCCAGATACCCATGGTTGCCTGGGTGCCGCTTCTCGTCATGTGGTTTGGCATCGGCGAGGAGTCCAAGGTCGCCGTGATCTTCCTGGCCTCCTTCTTCCAGGTCCTCCTCAACACGATTGACGGAATACAGCACTGCGACAAGCGCCTGGTGGAGGTGGGGAAGATGTATCGCCTCTCTCCCTGGCAGCTCTTCCAGAAGATCTACCTCCCAAGTGCCCTTCCCCAGATCTTCGTGGGGCTCAAGCTTGGGCTCTCGGTCTCCTGGATGGCCGTGGTCGCAGCCGAGATGATTGCCGCCAGCTCGGGGATTGGCTTTCGCATCAACGATGCCAGGGCCCTGCTCGACTACCCAACCGTCTTCTCCGGCATGATTGCGATAGCGGTTGCCGGCGTCCTCATGGACGTTGTCCTCTCGCTCACCACTCGCGCGTGCATGCCCTGGGAAAGGAGCGAGAGCCATGGCTGAGAAGCTCAGGGTCGAGGGCGTGAGCAAGTCGTTCCCATCGCGGGGAGGCACGCTCTCGGTGCTCGAACACATCGACCTCTCCGTGGCAGACGGCGAGATCGTGGTGATCGTTGGCCACAGCGGCTGCGGCAAGTCCACCCTCCTCAAGAACATCGCGGGACTCGAGAGGCCAACGTCGGGCTCGATCACGCTCGACGGCACTCCCATCACGGCTCCCGGGCCAGACCGGACGATGATCTTCCAGGAGCACCGGCTCCTTCCCTGGATGACCATCATCGACAACGTGGCCTTTGGACTCCAGGGGCTTCCAAAGGCCGAGCGCCTTGAGACTGCGCGTCACTACCTCGACCTTGTTGGGCTCTCCGAGTTCGAGCGCGCCTATCCCGCTCAGCTTTCTGGCGGCATGTCGCAGCGCGCGGCGATTGCGCGCGCCCTCGCGACAAAGCCCGAGGTGCTTCTTCTCGACGAGCCGTTTGGCGCCCTCGACGTGCTCACCAAGATGGACCTCCAGGACGAGATCCTCAATGTGCGCGAGTGCGAGGCAACGACCATGGTCATGGTGACGCACGACATCGACGAGGCCGTCTACCTGGCAGATCGCATCGTCGTGATGTCTAACCGCCCCGGCAAGATCGAGGAGATCGTGCCGGTGGAGCTCGGGCGTCCCCGCGAGAGGGGCAGCGCCGACTTTGCCTGGTACACCAAGCGCATCCTGAACCACTTCCTGAAGCCGCGCGAGAAGAAGTTCGACTATGTCATCTAGCACGCCATCCATGCACTTCTCGACGGCTCTCCTCCATGCCGGGAGGCCGAGAAACGACGGCTATGGCTCGATTGCCGCTCCCGTCTTCCAGACCGGAGCCTTCGAGGCGGGGACAGCCGAGAAGCTTGCGGACGTCTTTGCTGGGAGGAAGCCCGGCTTCTGCTACACGCGGGTTGGAAACCCCACGGTCTCCGCCTTCGAGGAGGGAGTGCGCGTCACAGAGGGGGGGTGCCGCGGCTCTGGCCTGCGCCTCGGGCATGGCTGCCGCCTTTCTTGCGATTGCGGGGGCCTGCCAGGCGGGAGACGCCATCATCGCGCCGCGCACCCTCTACGGTGGGACGCTCGAGCTCTTTTCCGACCTCGAGCGCATGGGAATCTCGATTCGCCTTGTGGACGAGGTCACGGCAGAGGCGCTCGAGGGGGAGCTCGACGACTCGGTTCGCCTGGTCTTTGCCGAGACGATTTCTAACCCGCGACTCTCGGTGCTCGATACCCCCGCAACCGCCGCATGGTGTCACGAACACGGCCTTGCCCTGGTCGTGGACAACACGCTCGCCTCGCCTGCGCTTGCGCGCCCACTCGAGCTTGGTGCCGACGTCGTGGTGGAGTCGGTCTCCAAGCAGATCTCTGGCTCGGGCACCGTGATTGGCGGGGTCATCTGCGACGGCGGGAAGTTCAGGTGGGATCCCGCGCGCTTCCCGGCGCTTGCTCCCTGGCAGAAGTTCGGACCCTTCGCATTCATGGCGGGCCTCCGCAAGAGCCTGTTCAAGGACATGGGTGCCTGCATGGCGCCCACGACGGCATTTCTCTGCTGTGTGGGCCTCGAGACGCTGTCGCTCCGGATGGAGCGCGCATGCGCCAACGCGCTCGAGCTTGCCCGCTGGCTCGACGAGAGCGGGCTGGTGAGCGACGTTGGCTACCTGGGGCTCGCCTCGAACCCGTGGCACGGCCTCGCCGAGAGGCAGTTCGACGGTCGCTATGGTGCGCTTCTCACCTTTAGGGCGGGCTCCCGCGAGCGGGCCTTCCAGTTCCTCAACAGGGTGCGGGTCGCCCTGCTGGCATCAAACATTGGTGACGTGCGGACGCTCGTCCTGCATCCTGCCTCGACGATCTTCCTCGAGGTTGATAAGGCAGACAGGGAGCGCGCCGGGATCTTTGAGGACACGGTCGGGGTGAGCGTTGGCATCGAGGACATTCGCGACTTGATTTCTGATTTCAACCAGGCGCTTAGCTGGGTGCCGCCGGCGAGCACGCGCAAGGAGAGGAGAGCAATGGCTAAGATCGATAACGCCGCCCTCAAGAAGGGCGGATTTATGGCACAGAAGCAGAAGGGCTTCTATTCTCTGCGGCTTCACATCACGGGAGGACACCTCGAGGCGCGGCAGCTCGTTGGCATCTCCAAGGTGGCGGACGAGTTTGGACACGGCTACATCCACCTCACGAGCCGCCAGGCGATAGAGATTCCCTTCATCAACGTGGAGGACGCCGAGAAGGTGAAGGCCCTTCTCGCCGAATACGGGGTGGAGCCCGGATGCTGCGGGGCTCGCGTGCGCACGGTTACGGCCTGCCAGGGAAGCGCAATCTGCCCCTCGGGCAACATCGATTCGTATCGCGTTGCCACGATGCTCGACGAGCGCTACTTTGGCCGCGACCTCCCCGGAAAGTTCAAGTTTGGCGTTACTGGCTGCCAGAACAACTGCCTCAAGGCCGAGGAGAACGACATGGGCGTGAAGGGTGGCCGCAAAGTCACCTGGATGAGCGACACGTGCATCCACTGCGGCATCTGCTCGAAGGTCTGCGCACCCGGCGCAATCACCGATGACGGAGAGCGCATTACGGTAGACGCCGAGAAGTGCGTTGCCTGCGGGAAGTGCTCCCAGAAGTGCCCGGTTGGCTCCTGGGACTACCAGACCGTCTACAACCTCACCTTTGGCGGCCTGTTTGGCAACCACATCACGAGGGGTCGGAAGATTCTGCCGCCCGTGGAGTCGGACGAGCAGCTCCTTGCCGTGGCGGACGCCACGATCCAGTGGTACGACGACCACGCGGTTCCCGGCGACCGCTTCAAGTTCTGTCTCGACCGCGAGGGCTGGGAGAGCTTCGTTCCCGTCGTGCAGAAGGCGTACGACGAGGCTGCCCCGGAGGGTTGTCCCAAGGCGGCGTCCGTGACGCCGGAGCCGGCGCAAGAGGCGTGACGCCCAGATCCTGAGGCGTGCCAAGAACACGAGAGGAAGGCAAGAGATGGCCAAGAAGGAGTACGAGGTGGCAGACACCGTGGACATCACGGACCAGGTCTGCCCCATGACGTTCGTGGTTGCAAAGGCCGCCCTCGCGGAGCTCGAGATTGGGCAGGTGCTGAGGGTATACCTCGCGGACGGCGAGCCCATGCTCAACGTGCCCAGGAGCTTTCGCGACGACGGACAGCAGGTCCTGGCGCTCACGCCCGCAGGGGATGGCACCTACGACCTCGACGTGAAGAAGCTCGAGGAGGAGTAGGGATGTCCCAGCGAGTTGGAACGGATGATTTCGACGAGGCCGTGCTTGGGTCCAAGGTGCCGGTGCTCGTGGACTTCTACAGCGACACCTGCGTCCCCTGCAAGCGGCTTGCGCCGCGCCTCGCGAAGCTCGAGGCGGAGCTGGGAAGCGCCCTTCTCGTTGCGAAGGTCAACGTGGAGTACGACCTACCCCTGGCCGAGCGCTACAAGGTCGTGGCATCCCCAACGCTGTTGCTCTTCAAGGACAGTCGCGAAATCGACCGCCATCAGGGCGTCATGGCGCCCGAGGAGCTCAAGGACTTCGTGGAAAAAGCCCTCTAGACAGGTACGGACAGACAAGGATTGGTGGGATATCCCATGAACATAACGGTAGGCGGAGGGAAGAGAAGCGTCGAGGCAGGGACGACCGTTGCCCAGCTCATCGAGGGCGAGAAGGTCGAGAACGCGGCCTATGTGACTGTGGCCGTGAACGACGCCTTCGTGGACCACGCCGACTTTGGGTCGACGGCGCTCTTTGAGGGCGACACGGTCGAGTTTCTCTACTTCATGGGCGGGGGCCGCTAAAGATGGCATTCTCACCCGAGGAGCTCGAGCGCTATTCTCGCCACATCATCCTCAAGGAGGTAGGCGTCAAAGGCCAGAAGAAGCTCTGCGCCGCCAAGGTCCTCATCGTGGGCGCGGGAGGGCTTGGCGCCCCGGCGGCACTCTACCTGGCTGCCGCAGGAGTTGGCACGATAGGGATCGTCGACGCGGACGAGGTGGACCTCTCGAACCTCCAGCGCCAGATTATCCATGGAACCTCGGACCTTGGGCGCCCAAAGGTCGAATCCGCTGCGGACACGATGCGCGACATCAACCCGCACGTCACGGTCAAGACCTACCAGGAGTTCCTCGACTCGGCGAACATCATGGACATCATCGCGGACTACGACTTTGTGATCGACGGCGTGGACAACTTCCCAACCAAGTTCCTGATCAACGACGCCTGCGTGATGGCGGGCAAGCCCTTTGTCCACGCGGGCATCATCCGCTTCAAGGGCCAGCTCATGACCTACGTGCCCGGGCAGGGCCCGTGCTATCGTTGCGTCTTCCACGACATGCCTCCCAAGGATGCGGTCCCCACCTGCAAGCAGGCGGGCATCATTGGTGCCATCGCCGGCATCATTGGCTGCCTCGAGGCGCTCGAGGCGATAAAGTACATCTGTGGAATCGGGGAGCTTCTCTGCGGGCGCCTTCTCACGTTCGACGCGCTGAAGGGTGACTTCCACACGATCAAGCTGCCTCCGCGCGACCCCAACTGCGCGGTCTGCGGAGACCACCCAACCATCACCGAGCTCATCGACTACGAGCAGCCGGAGTGCGCCGACGCACAGCACGGAAGCGCCCTGTAGCGCCAGGAGGGATTGCGATGCTGCACCTTACGACAGATGCCTTCGAGGAGATGGCCTCCTGGGCGAGGGAGCACCTCCCCGAAGAGGCCTGCGGGCTCATCGCCGGCAGGCGACAGGGGGACGAGGCCTGGGCGGAGCGCGTCTTTTGCCTCGAGAACGAGGACCACTCCTCCGAGCACTTCACGATCTCCGCCGCCAGCCAGCTCCGCTGCATCCGAGAGGCGAGAACAGCGGGCCTGGAGATTCTGGGTAACTGGCACTCCCACCCCGAGACGCCCGCCCGCCCCTCCAAGGAGGACCTGCGCCTGGCAAACGACCCCAAGGCCCTCTACGTGGTCTTGTCGCTCGAGGAACCCCGCTGGCCCTCGATTGTGGCGTACACGCAGGACGAGAAGCGCAAGGTAAGCCGAATGATGGTCGCCTATGATGCGTAGCGGCCTGGCCCTCGCGAGCTACGGGACGGCTCAGCCGGATGCCCGCCAGCGTGACATCGAGCCCCTTGTGCGGGAACTGCGCGAGGCGATGCCCGACGGCCTCTTTTGCGAGGCGTACCTCAGCAGTCCCGTGAGGCGTCTGCTCGAGCGCAAGGGTGTGGCCGCTCCCCGGACGCTCGGAGACGCGCTCTCCTCCCTCTTGGACGCCGGGGCAGAGCGCATCTGCGTGCAGCCCGGGCTCATCATGGCGGGGTCCACGATGGGAGCCCTTCTCGCGGAGGCCTCGGGATGGGACGGTAGGTTTGCGGATGGCATCGTGGTTGGCAAGCCACTCCTGTCCTCTCCAGGCGACATCCTCGACGTGGCCAGGGCAATCGCGGAGGCGTACCCCGCTCAGACCGGGTGTGGCCTGGTGCTCGTTGGCCACGGGGCTGCCGAGGGCACAAACCAGCCCTACCTCGCCCTTCGTGACGAGCTGCGGCGTCAGGGGAGGACAGACGTCTTCCTGGGGCTTCTCGATGGGGAGCCGGGAATCGACGATGTGATTGCCGGCATAGAGGGCTCCGGCTTCAGGACGGCCACGCTGGTGCCCCTTATGCTCGCTGCGGGAAGCCACGTGGCGCGACAGCTTGGAGGGGATGCGCCAACGAGCTGGAAATCCCAGCTTAACGAGAGAGGCGTTGAGACCGGCGTTGCGGCGCGCGGCCTGGGCTCGCTCCGCGAGATACGTCCTATCTTCCAAAGCCACGCACGCGCGGCGCTTAGGTCATGATGAGATGTGAGCCCGGCCTTCTAGTACGATCCGCTCACTCAGAGAAACGAGGATCTTCTACCATGTATCAGCCCTCCTCCCGCAGCCACCTCCTTGTGGACGTGCCCCTGGTAGCCCTGCTTGCCGTGGCCCTTGTAACCCTTCCTGCCTGCGGTGCAAGCTCTGGCGAGAAAAGCCAGGACACTACGGAGGCCACTGCCCAGGCCAGCGAGGAGTACACCTTCACAGACGATCTGGGTCGAGAGGTGACGGTCGCCAACCCCCAGCGCGTTGTGGCCTGCATGGGGAGCTTTGCCAATGCCTGGCAGTTGGCGGGGGGTACCCTCGTTGGCGCCTCGGACGACGCCTTCTCCCATTACGCCGTGGACTCCTCGGCCGTCTCGGGCGTTGGCAAATCCACCTCGCTCAACCTCGAGAGCATCCTCGCCCTTAATCCCGACTTCGTGATCATGACCGGTGTGTCTGACGGAAAGCACTCGACTGGCATCTCCCAGGCGGATATGGAGTCCGCGCTCGACGAGGCGGGCGTGCCCGTTGCCTTCTTCAAGGTCACGACGTTCGAAGACTACAAGCGGATGATGGGCATCTTCTGCGCGATCACCGGGCGAGATGACCTCTACCAGGAAAACGTTGCCAACGTGGAGGATGGGATTAACTCCGCCATTGCCACGTATTCCGTGGCGAGCAAGGTGCCCTCCGTCCTTGTCGTGAGCGCCTATTCCAAGGGTCTCGTGGTTCAGGACTCCTCCGGCATGGCCGGAGCGATCGTGAAGGACCTCGGGGCGGTCAATGTGGCAGACGAGTACCCAAGCCTCCTCTCCGACTTTAGCCTCGAGGCGGCCGTCGAGGCCAACCCCGACTACGTCCTTGTCCTTGCGGCGAGCGATGACGAGGCAACGGCCCAGAAGTACTACGATGAGGCGGTTGGCTCGAACTCTGCCTGGCAGGGGATGGAGGCTGTGAAGGAGGGACGCGTCACGATGCTCGATGCGGCGCACTTCCTCTACAAGCCCAATGCAAACTGGGCCGAGTCCTATGTGCTTGCGGGACAGGCGCTCAACAAGTAGGAACCGGGGCGATGGGGAAGCTGGGGTCCAAGATGAGAGAAGAGGCGCGTTTTCGCACCGGGTGGCTGCGCGTGCTGGTGCTCGTCTCGGTCTTGGCCCTGCTTGTCATGTCCCTGCTCGGGCTTGTCCTCGGTGCGTCCGGCGTTGGCGCTCAGGACGTCCTTGCCCTGCTTTCCGGAGGCAAGGTGGCAGGCTCGGCTCGGAGCATACTCGTCTCGATTCGCATCCCGCGGGTGCTCGGCGGACTGCTCGCAGGAGCGGCCTTTGCGTCCTCGGGTGCCCTGATCCAGGCCGTGCTGGACAACCCCCTTGCCAGCCCCAACATCATTGGTGTGAACTCGGGCGCCGGAATGGCGGTTCTTCTCGTTGCCGCGCTCACGTCGGCGGGCGTCGCCGTTCCCGCCTCCCTGCCCGTGGCGGCATTTCTGGGGGCGCTTCTGGCGTCGGGACTGATACTCACGGTTTCCTCGCGCGCCGGAGTCTCCCGTCTCACGGTTGTGCTTGCCGGCGTAGCGGTGAACGCGGTCTTTGGGGCGGGCATGAACCTCGTGCTCACCATTGCGCCCAATGCCTACATCGGTTCCTCCTCATACCTGGTGGGTGGCCTCTCGGGGGTCGTGCTGGGGGACCTCCTGGTCCCAGCAGCGCTCATCGTGGTGGGCATCGTCTTGGCGCTCGTGCTCGCGGCCCGCATAAACGTACTTGCCTTGGGCTCCGAGACCGCCCATGCGCTTGGCGTTCACGTGGGGGCGCTTCGTGCGGCCGGCCTGGCATGCGCCTCTCTTCTGGCTGGTGCCGCCGTGAGCTTCGCTGGCCTCATCGGCTTTGTCGGCCTCATGGTCCCGCATGTGGCAAAGCGCTTCGTGGGGCAGGACCTTCGTCGGGTCATCCCCGTCTCTGCCCTCTGGGGTGCCTCTTTCACGGTTCTTGCAGACCTGGTGGCACGCACGGCATTTGCCCCCTACGAGCTGCCGGTTGGCATTCTCATGGCGCTCATGGGTGGCCCCTTCTTCACCTGGCTCCTCATGCGGGGGAAGGGGTACCGCGATGAGTGACGGGACTCTGGCGCTCGAGTTTCTCGGGACCTCCTGCTCCTATGGCTCGCGCCCGCTCTTCGAGGACTTTGACCTTGCGGTGCCAAGGGGCAAGGTCTTGGGCATCCTTGGCCCCAACGGGTGCGGAAAGTCGACGCTCCTTGGCCTCGCTGATGGCCTTGGGGTCCCAAGGGAGGGGAAGGTGCTCGTTGGTGGCACCTCGGTGGCGGGGCTCTCCTCCAGGGAGCGAGCACAGCGTGTCGCGCTTTTGCCACAGGTGCACAGAACCCCATCCATGCATGTGAGAGACCTTGTCGCCTGTGGGCGCTACGTTCACATGGGCCCCTTTGGGCAGCTTGGCGAGAAGGACAGGCGGGCTGTTGATGAGGCCATCTCCCTGATGGGCCTCAAGGGGCTTGAGCATCGCAATGCGCGCCGGCTCTCTGGCGGCGAGCGCCAGCGGGCCTTCATCGCGATGGCGCTCGCTCAGGAGGCTGGGCTCCTGCTCCTCGACGAGCCGACCACCTACCTCGACGTGCGTGCCGCCCACGAGCTGATGTCGCTTGTGCGGTGCCTCGTCTCGGAGCGGGGCATGACCGTTGTGGCGGTTCTCCATGACGTCGACCTCGCCCTGCGCTTCTGCGACGAGGTGGCAGTCCTGGGGAGGGAGCGCCCCACCCGGCTCCTGGCGCAGGGGTCGCCCGAAGAGGTTGCGAGGGGGTCTGCCCTCCCCGCTGCGTTTGGTGTGGAGGCCGTGCCGTGCGATAAGGACGGCATGCGTGCCTATGGCCTCTTTGCGGCGACCAACGTTCCCCATAGATGAGCCTGTGGCATCACCGCGCTCTGGAGGAACATCTGGGAGGCGGCTCGATGCCCTGAGGTTAGCGGCCTGTTTCGGCCTTTCTTCCACTCCTTCATTTTGTGCATCCTATCGGAGTGCAGAGGGAGGACAGATATGGACGCAAGCAGTCAGCAGGAAAACTATCGCGAGGCAAGAAGATACGCAGAGGAAGCACACGAAGAGTCCCTAGCTCTCCTGCGGACACTTGCACAGATGCCATCCCCAACTCGCCACGAAGACCGACGTGCCAGCTTCATTGAGGACTGGCTTAGGACGCAGGGCGCCATGGCCACGATTGACGCAGCCAAGAACGTGGTCTGCCCGATTGGTGATGATGGTAATAAGCCGCTGGTTGTTCTCGCGGCGCACGCTGACGTTGTCTTTGACGACGAAACGACGCTTCCCCTGGTAGAGGATGAAGATATCTGGCGAGCCCCTGGTGTCGGAGATGATACGGCAAATCTCGTCAACCTCCTGATGACGGCAAAGTACCTTCTCAAGCACCCCGTCACATCGGATATGGGATATCTGGTCGTGGCGAACTCGTGCGAGGAGGGGCTCGGTAACCTGTACGGGACGCGCCAGATCTTTAGCGACTGGGGAGGCAGGGTGAAGGAGTACCTCTCCTTCGACTGCTATGCCGGCATGATAGTGAACCATGCGGTTGGCTCCCACCGCTTCCGGATTTCCGCGGACGTCCAAGGCGGGCACTCCTATGCCAACTTTGGTCGGCCCAATGCAATCAAGGTGTTTGCCGACGTCCTCGAAGATCTTTGCACACTCGAGATTCCCGAGCATCCCAAGACGACCTTCAACGTTGGTACCTTCGAAGGCGGTGTCTCTGTTAACGCCATCGCCGAGCATGCGGAGATGCTCTTCGAGTACCGCTCTGCTTTCGATGCCGTGCTTGCCCGGATGGATGGGGAGCTTGCTCGTGTGGTGGAGGGGCACATTCGCCCGGGAGTGCACCTCATGCATGAGGCCATAGGCACGAGACCGGGGGATGGAGAGCTCGAGGAAGGGCCACTAAGCGACCTAACTTCGAGGAGCGTCGAGGCGTATCGCGCTGCCTTTGGGAAAGAGCCCGACGTGCAGAGCAACTCGACCGATGCCAACATCCCGCTTTCACTGGGAATTCCAGCCAATACGGTTGGAACGATTATGGGCGCCGGTGCCCATACCCGCGAGGAATGGATCGATACCAAAAGCATGGTGCCGGGCCTTGCGCTCGTGCTGTCACTTGCCCTGGGATATCGTTCCTGAGGGGTACGTCATCCGTCTCTTAAGGAGTCGATGGGCCTGCCAGGTTTCTGAGTGCCCCTGGCCTTATGCCGTAGATATCCTGGAACTTGCGGTAGAAATAGCTCATGTTCTCGTAGCCCACCTCTTCGGCTATCTCCTGGATGGAATCTCTGGAATTCTGTATCCGGAAGTACGCCATGCTCATCCGCTGTAGAACGACGAGTTCCTTGAAGGTTCGGCCGGTCTCTCTTCTAATGCGCTCGCTCAGATAGTTGGGACTAAAGCCAAAGTGCGCAGCGGTACTGACCAGTGTCACATCGGCATAGTGCCCCTCGATGTAGTTCAGGATAGGGAGAACATCAAAGTTCGGGCATTCCCGTGGGCGGCGGCGTCGATGTGGACTACGACCCCGGCAAGGACGATGAGGGCGATATTCTCACGCAGACCATGAGCGGCAACTCAGACTCTGCAAAGAGCGGCCGCTTCTCCTGGGTCACTCGTCTTCTTGATGCTCTTGCCGCCATCGTCACGCCGGCACTTTACGGCATTATTGCCGGCGGTATGCTCAAGGGCGTCACGGCAACAATTGTTGCCTTTGGCTGGCTCACGTCCAAGGACCCCAACATCGTGGTCCTGAACGCTATCGCAGACGCCCCCTTCTACTTCATGCCTTTTGTTATCGGCTACTCTTCCGCGAACCGCTTCAAGATTAATCCGGCGTTTGGTCTCTGCGTTGCCGGTATGATCATGTACCCAACCTTCATGAGCAATGCCGACGGTCTAACCTCGCTGCCGTTCTTGTTCTTTAGCATTCCTATTGTCAACTACAAGAACACAATCTTTCCGGTTATCCTCGGTGTCTGGGTCTTCTCGCTCATCTTTAAGCTAATCGACAAGCACATCCACAAGAATGTTCGCATTGTCTTCTCGGGCTTCCTTACGTTCCTCGTTGCCGGGCCCGTCATCCTGGCTTTCGTGGCTCCGCTCGGCAACTGGATCGGCGTTGGTATGGCAGCCTTCTTTGGCTCACTCTTCACGGTTGCGGGGCCTCTTGCCGGCGCCCTCTTCTGCGGCATCATCCCGCTTACGATCATCTTTGGTATCAAGGGATGGTCTGTGGTCGAGCTCGACAACCTGAACCGTCTTGGCTATGACTACATGCTCCCCAACTTCTTCTACTCGAACCTCGCTGTTTCCGGTGCCGTCCTTGCTGCGTCGCTCAAGCTGAAGCAGGGATCCTCCCGCAAGTCCACCGCGGTCTCGACGGGCCTTCTCGCAATTCTCGGCGTCACCGAGCCGGCGCTCTACGGCATCGCTGTTCCGATGAAGATGCCGCTCTATGCTTCGATGGCGGGAGGCGCTATCGCGGGTGCGGTCGCCATGCTCCTCAGCGTTCACACCTACGCCTTCTCGATGCCCGGCATTACCTCCATCGCCACCTACGTGGATGGCGGGTCGAACTTCTTCATGCTCCTCATCACGATGGCGGTGGCATGGGCTTCCAGCTTCGCTATCTCCTATGTGCTCACGAAGAAGGAAGCGGCATAAGGACCTTATCGCTGGATCCGGCTTACCGGATTCAGCTTCGTTATGGACACTCCGATTTCAGGACGGGAATGGAATCATGCTCAAGACGTTCAAGGAACCTGCAGGTTTTCCGGAGGGCTTCCTCTGGGGAGGTGCGATGGCAAGTTCCCAGGCAGAAGGTGGATGGAACGAGGGGGGCAAGGGGCTCGACACGCAGGATCTGCGCTACTTTGATCCAACGTGGACCCGCGAGGAGCGGGCCATGCAGTCCAACCGCCGCATGAACTCCGCCAAGCTCGAGCGCGCTCTTGTCGACATGGAGGACACCGAGCATTACCCCTTTAGGCATGGCATCGACTTCTATCACCGATACAACGAGGACCTTGCTCTTTTCCAGGAGCTTGGCATCAAGGTTTTCCGCACTTCTATCTGCTGGGCGCGCATATTCCCTAACGGAGATGACGCAGAACCCAACGAGCAGGGCATCGAGTTCTACCACGATCTCTTCTCGGGTTGCCACAAGCGTGGCATCAAGGTCTTTGCCACGATGCTTCACTACAACATTCCGGAGTCCCTGGTCCAGCGCTTTGGTGGGTGGAAGAGCAGGAAGACCGTCGACGCTTACGTTCGCTATGCAGAGACGCTTTTCGAGCGGCTGGGAGATGTTGTCGACTACTGGCTTCCCTTCAACGAGTTCAACGCAGGACGCTTCAACCCCTACAACGGCGTCTGCCTTGTAGAAGACCAAGAGGAGCATTACGACAAGGTCATCTTCCAGTGTCTGCACAACCAGTTCGTTGCCAATGCCCGGGCCATCGAGGCGGGGCACAGGATCCTTCCGGGTTCCATGATTGGCGGTATGATCGCTCGCTTTACGACTTACCCCGCCACGTGTAAGCCCGAAGACGTCATGCAGATGATTCTCGATGACCAGTATTCAAACTGGTTCTATCTCGATGTGATGGCCAGAGGTGCCTACCCCGCCTATATGACCCGCTACTTCGAGAAGCTTGGCGTTGCGCTCGAGATTGAGGACGGAGACCTCGAGACGATTGCCGCTAACACAATCGGCTTCACGGCCTTCTCCTACTACTTCTCCCAGGTTTCCACGACGAGCCAGGGATGGGAGAAAACGGCCGGCAACCTGGTGATGGCAAACAAGAACCCCTACCTCCAGACAAGCGATTGGGGATGGCAGATGGATCCCATGGGGCTCAGGATTACGCTGCACCAGGTTTGCGATCGCTATCAGCTTCCCGTGTTCGTGGCAGAGAACGGTCTTGGCGCGCACGATGTGGTGGAAGCGGACGGCTCTATCCACGACGATTACCGCATCGCCTACCTGAGGGAGCACATCCGCCAGATGCGCGAGGCGGTTCGAGAGGGCGTTGACCTCATCGGGTACACCATGTGGGGCTTCATCGACCTTGTCTCTTGCGGCTCCATGGAGATGAGCAAGCGCTATGGCGTGATTTACGTTGACCAGGACGATGCCGGTAAGGGAAGCCTCAAACGTTCCCGCAAAGATTCCTTTGCCTGGTACCAGCACTGCATTGCCACGAATGGAGAAGAGCTCTAGCGGATGAGTTGAGGGCCGTTCACAGCAACAGGGCATATGGCGAGCCAGCGCTCTTCAGCGCTGGCCCGCCGCTTTCCGTTAGAGATGCGCTTACCGTGGGAGTGCACCTCCAGGCATCATTCTGGCGACGGAGGAATGGCCTCGCACGTGCTTACTGCAGAAGTGCCCTCTCCGGTGCCGGCGGAGTTGAGCTCCACCTCGGTAGCCATCTCGTCGTAGCCGCAAAGGGCGGCAAACGGGATGAACTGACACTAATAGGCCGTCGGCGGGCTCTCTATCTCGCGAAACGCGTCCTCACGCACGGTGTCCTCCAATCTGCAGGTTTCGCTCGCGGGCGTTAGCGGCGGGAAGGAGGCTCGTACCGGAAAGCACGGTGTTGGGCCCAAAGCGCCGCCGCGTGCGGGTGACCGCGCCGGCCAGCCGTGCCTCTCGCGCGTCTGCCGTTGGGTCGTCGAAGAGCGTGGGCACCGCCACGGCTGCCGGAGCAACGCCACCCAGCCACAGACATACGCGACGTATGGGCAGATCGCGCGCAACGGTCTGGTCATAGAGCGCGAAAGCGCCCCTGTCGCCTCCCGCTCGCCAGCAGTCTGGTGTCCAAGGCCCCTCTGTCCACCATCGTGCCCGAAAAGTTCGGCCTGCCCCGAGTGTCCCACGTAGAGTCCCATCGTGTCGCATGCGAGCTCCCGCTGCCTGAGGTCGAGACAGCTTTGCTAGGCCATCTCGCGCAGCACAACGCGCGCCTCGTCAAAGCCGTAGTCGCGCATGAGCACCTGGCCGTTGGAGAGCGATTGTGCCTTGGGCACGCAGCCCCGCGCGTCCGCGATGGTACAAGGCTCGAGCCCCCAGGCGTGATCGATGAGCCACTCGGCGTTGCGGCCAGACTCCCCACGGCGCCACCTTGCAGAGGAACATGTTGGGGCCTATCCCCGCCGTGGCCGGGACGCCAGTCTCCTCTCGCACCTCCGAGGTGATGCGGTGTGCGAGCTCCCGCGTGTTCGAGCCGTAGGGCTCCAGTGCCCTCTCCTGCCCGTCGGTGGCGCCCGTGCGAGCTCCCGCGCGTTCGAGCCGTAGGGCGCCCGGTAGGGCGTCACATCCAGGAACGCCTCGTCCACGCTGTAGGGCCAGGCATCCTGGCTGGACACGTAGCGCAGGTAGATTGCGTAAACCTGCGCAGAGACCTCCATGTAGCGGTGCATCCTGGGCATGGCAGTAATGTAGGGGATGCCCTGGGGTATCTCGCGTATGCGGCAGCGGTTTCTCACCCCCTTGGCCTTGAGCGAGGGCGTGACAGCCAGGCATATGGTGTTGGGGCTGCGCGTTGGGTCTGCCACCACGAGGTCTGTGGCAAATGGATCGAGGCCCCTGTCGGCGCACTCCACGCTTGCGTGGAACGATTTGAGGCCGATTGCCAGGTAGGCCCCGTTGGGCGTGTGCGCATCTGGTGCCATGGCCCCTCCATTCCCGGTAAGGAGCATACGTTCTATCTTGCTCAGGGTTATAGGGCAACCGCGCGATACAAATTGGGGCGCTCCGCTCGGAGAATTCACTACTCGTTCGCTTGTGGAGAAGGAACACATGTTCTATCCTCGTGGCATGGAGTATCGGACGCTCACAGATGGGACGCGGCGCCGCGTGCACCGCGAGTACGTGGACGTCGTCGCGCGCTTTGGGCGCGACGGCTCCTTGGAGCCTGTCTCTGTTATCTGGAAGGATGGGAGGAGCTTCACGATTGACGAGGCGACGGAGGGGGGCGTTTGGCGCCGAGACGC
Organism: Olsenella sp.; assembly: GCA_022648325.1. Classification (GTDB taxonomy): domain Bacteria; phylum Actinomycetota; class Coriobacteriia; order Coriobacteriales; family Atopobiaceae; genus Tractidigestivibacter. Next base: position 11,122 of record JALCMG010000022.1, on the reverse strand, counting down.
GCGGGCGTCGGCAGGCCTGCTACCACGTGCGATTTGGCGGGCACGAGACGGAGTTCTACCTCGAGCGCCGCAGTGCCGTCCCGGCGGTGGGCCAGCCCGATGAGCTGCGCTGGTGGGTCTTTGCCTACGACCAGACGCGCTCGCGCGAGGCGGGGGAGTAGCGGGGCTGCCGCCGGCGCAGACGGTAGAGCCGCCCCACAGCCACCATTGGCGCTGCGGTCCCTCCGTCTACCGCCTTTTTCAAACTTTTTGTTTGCATAGCGTTATAGTTTGTAAGCAAGAACGCCGCCGTTGGACAGGCTCCACATCCTTGGCGGCGATGCCCACAGGCACCATATGGGCGGCATTCAAAAAGCATCGCACCAGAGATGCGCCCCAGGCAGGCATCACACCCAGGGAAAGGAAAGCACCATGGCAGGATTGTGCATCACCAGGCGTTCGTTCGTGTCGGCGGCGGTTCTCGCGGCGGGGCTTGGGCTGACGGCGTGTGGAGGAACGCAGCCGCAGTCCACAGGCTCGGCGGCGACGGCAGGTGCCACGTCCACGGCAGAGGCGAGGACGCTCACCGTCTTTGCGGCAGCTTCGCTCACCGATGCGCTCACCGATGCGGGTGACCTCTTCAAGGCGGCCAACGACGGCGTGGACATCAGCTTCAACTTCGACTCCTCGGGCACCCTCAAGACCCAGATCCAGGAGGGGGCGGACTGCGACGTCTTCATCTCCGCCGGACAGAAGCAGATGAACCAGCTTGATGCCGGTGCCAGCTCGGGCAACGACGAGGGCCTCGACTTCATCAACCACGACACTCGCTTTGACATCCTCGAGAACAAGGTCACGCTCTGCGTCCCCGAAGGCAACCCCAAGGCCGTCCAGGGCTTCGACGACATGGCAAAGAAGCTCCAGGCCCACAACATCCTGCTGGGCATGGGCAACTCCGACGTGCCGGTGGGCCAGTACACCCAGAAGATCCTTGCCTACTACAACCTCGACGAGGCAGAGCTCGCAAACGCCGGTTGCATCACCTATGGCACCAACGTGAAGGAGGTCACCTCACAGGTCTCCGAGGCAGCCGTGGACTGTGGCGTCATCTACAAGACCGATGCCACCTCGGCAAGCCTCACGATGGTGGACGAGGCCACGGAGGAGATGTGCGGACGCGTGGTCTACCCGGCTGCGGCGACGAAGAACGCACCCCAGCCCGAGCTAGCCACGTCCTTCCTCGACTTCCTCAAGGCCAAGGATGCCAGCGACTGCTTCGAGAAGGTCGGCTTCACACCCCTCGCCGAGGCGTAGCGTGGCATGGATTGGTACCCGCTCCTCAACTCGCTGAGAATAGCCGCCATCTCCACGGTGGTGGTCTATCTCCTTGGCATCTGGCTCGCAGACGTAGTGGCTCGAGCGCCACGGGTGGTGAAGGGCATCCTCGACGTGGTGCTCACGCTGCCCCTGGTACTGCCACCCACCGTCGTGGGCTACCTCCTGCTGGTGCTTCTCGGCCCCAGGCGCCCCATCGGCGCCTGGGTGATGGCCACCTTTGGCGTGAGGCTCACCATGACCTGGTACTCGGCCATCTTCGCGACCGTGGTGGTGAGCTTTCCCCTCATGTACCGAACGGCGCGCGGGGCGTTCGAGAGCTTTGACCAGAGCCTTGCCGACGCTGGTCGCACGTTGGGCAAGTCCAACGCCTGGGTATTCTGGCTCGTCAAGATGCCGGCCTGCCGCCAGGGGATCATCGCGGGCTCGGTCTTGGCCTTCGCGCGGGCGCTGGGCGAGTATGGCGCCACCTCGATGGTCGCGGGCTACACCCCAGGCTCCACCGCCACCGTCTCCACGACGGTCTACCAGCTCTGGCGTACCGGCGAGGATGGGCTGGCGTTCCAGTGGGTCCTCGTTAACCTGGCGATAAGCGCGGTGGTGCTTCTCGCCATGAATATGCTCGAGGCGCGCTCGCGCTCCGCCCGCACCAGGGAGGTGGCGGCATGACGGCGCTCGAGGTCGATATCACCAAGCGGCTGGGTTCCTTCTCGCTTGGCGTCTCGTTTGCCATCGAGCAGCCAAGAGAGATCATGGCCCTGCTCGGCCCCTCGGGCTGCGGCAAGTCGATGACGCTCAAGTGCATCGCCGGCATCGAGCGCCCGGACTCGGGTCGCATCGTGCTGGACGGCCGCACGCTCTTCGACTCCGCCGCACGCATAGACCTGCCGCCCCAACAGCGCCGCGTTGGCTACCTCTTCCAGAGCTACGCCCTCTTTCCCACCATGACCGTCGAGCAGAACGTGCAGGCTGGCGCGGCAGGCTCCACACGCAAGGAGCGGGCCGCCCGTGCCGCGAAGGAGATTGCCGCCATGCGCCTGGAGGGCCTCGAGCACCACAAGCCCGCCCAGCTCTCTGGCGGCCAGCAGCAGCGCTGCGCCATGGCGCGCATCCTGGCGAGCGACCCCGAGCTCATCCTCCTGGACGAGCCCTTCTCGGCGCTCGACGGCTACCTGCGCTGGCAGCTGGAGCTGGAGCTCTCCGACGTCTTGCGCGGCTTTCCCGGCGGGGCCGTCTACGTCTCGCACAACCGCGACGAGGTCTACCGCATGTGCGACACGGTCTGCGTGCTCGACCATGGCCACTCTGACGCCAAGGTGGGCGTGCGCGAGCTCTTTGCCGCTCCCGCCACGCTTGCCGCGGCACTCATCAGCGGCTGCAAGAACGTGAGCCGCGCGCATGCGGCGGGTCCCGGGCTGCTTGCCTGCGAGGACTGGGGCGTCACGCTTAGGACCTCGCTTCCCGTTCCTGCGGGCGTCACGCATGCGGGCATCCGCGCGCACTACTTTGAGACGCACGGGGCAGACGATGCGTCCGATGCCGTCGAGAACGCGATTCCCTGCACTGTTGAGCGGGTGATAGACTCGACCTTCTCGACAATCGTGATGGCTCGCACGCCTGGCAGCACGCCGCTCCGCTACGAGTGCGAGAAGGACGACTGGGCCGCGCTGGGCAACCCCGCGCGCCTGGTGCTCGTTGCGCCGCCTGCAACGGTCATGCCGCTTGTCTCGTCTGGCAATGGCGGTGCCGGGAGGGAAGGTGCCTCGCATGCGTGACGATTACGGACGTGACATACGCTACCTGCGCCTCTCGGTGACGGATCGCTGCAACTGCCGCTGCGTCTACTGCATGCCCGAGAATGGCGTACCCATGCTTTCTCACGCCGACGTCCTCTCCTTTGAGGAGATGCGCGACATCGTGGCGGCGGCAGCGACCCTTGGGGTGCGCAAGGTGCGCCTCACGGGCGGCGAGCCCCTGGTGAGGCGCGGCATTGTTGACCTGGTTGGCATGGTTGCCGCGGTGCCGGGCGTCGAGGAAGTCGACATGACCACCAACGCGACGCTGCTCGCGCCCATGGCGACTGACCTCCGCGCTGCCGGCCTCGCGCGCCTCAACGTGAGCCTGGACACGCTGGACGCGGAGCGCTACGAGGCTATTACGCGGCGCGGCACGCTCGCCGACGCCCTTGCCGGTCTCGAGGCGGCTCATGCCGCAGGATTCACCAACACCAAGATCAACTGCGTTCTTATCGGCGGCGTGAACGATGACGAGCTGCGGCCGTTGGCCGAGTTCGCGCGTGAGAGGCCACTCACCGTGCGCTTCATCGAGCTCATGCGCATGGGGGAGTGCGCCGGCTGGCCCAAGGGGCGCTTTGTCTCGGCGGACGAGGTCCTCTCGGCGGTGCCGGAGCTTGCGCCGGTGGGCGGCCAGGGCGTCTCAGAGCTCTACCACGCACCGGGCTGGACGGGCAACGTGGGCCTCATCCGGCCCATGACCCACAGGTTCTGCGGTAGCTGCGACCGCATTCGCGTGACGTCGGACGGGCGCCTCAAGCCCTGCCTGCACTCTGCCGCAGAAGTCAACCTGCGTGGCCTTTCTGGCCAGGAGCTGGTCGAGGCCATGCGTGCGGGCATCGAGGCAAAGCCACGCGGCCACAGGATGGACGAGGGGCGCGCAAGCGACTCGCTGCGCGCCATGAACGAGATAGGGGGATGAGCCATGGGGCTCACGCACTTCAACGAGGAGGGACGCGCCCGCATGGTGGACGTGTCCGAGAAGCCCAAGACCCAGCGGATGGCTCGTGCCGCCGGCAAGGTTCTCATGCGCCCAGACACGCTTGAGCTCGTGCGCACGGGCGGCGTGCGAAAGGGAGACGTGCTGGCAGTGGCGCAGGTTGCGGGCATCATGGCCGCCAAGCGCTGCTGGGAGCTGGTGCCCATGTGCCATCCCGTGCAGCTCACGAGCGTCGACGTCTCGTTTGCGTACGAGGAGGACGGCATCGCCTTCACGGCGAGCACGCGCTGCTGCGGGGGGACCGGGGTCGAGATGGAGGCCCTTACGGCTGCCTCGGTCGCAGGCCTCACCATCTACGACATGTGCAAGGCGCACCAGCGCGACATGGAGATAACCGAGGTGCGCCTTCTCGAGAAGGACGGCGGCAAGTCCGGCCACTTCGTGCGCGCCGCAGGTGACGATCCCACGGCGCCGCTTGGCGCAAGCGCACCTGCTCAGCTGGCGCTTCCACACGGTACTGTGGTGGCAACCTGCATCTCCGAGAAGAAGGGCACGCGCAAGCATCCCGTTGACTCCATCGAGCTCGTGGTTGGCAAGGGCATCGAGGGCGACGCACACGCTGGCAACTGGCACCGTCAGGTGAGCCTTCTGGCGGACGAGTCCGTGGACCTCATGCGCGCGAAGGGCATCAGCCTTGCGCCCGGTGACTTTGCCGAGAACGTGCTCACCCGCGGGATCGACGTCAAGAAGCTGCCCGTCGGCACCACCGTGGCCGTGGGGCCGGCTCGCATGGTGGTGACGCAGATTGGCAAGACCTGCCACAACGACTGCGAGATACGGCGCCTCACGGGCATGTGCGTGATGCCCACGGATGGCATATTCTGCGTGGTGACGCGCGGGGGCACCGTGCGCGCCGGGGACGAGGTTCGTGTGGTGGGGGAGGACGAACTGGCATGAAGCTTGTGAGAACCGAGGACGCCATAGGGCATGTCCTGTGCCACGACATGACCCAGATTCTGCCAGGCGACGGCAAGGGCTCGCCTCGCTTCAAGGGGCCGCGCTTCAAGAAGGGGCACGTGGTCACGGCCGAGGACGTTCCCGTGCTGCTCTCCATGGGCAAGGAGCACCTCTACGTGTGGGAGGCGGGCCCCGGCATGATCCACGAGGACGATGCCGCAAGGCGCCTGGCCGCCCTCTGCCTTGGCACGGGATGCGTGGCCGCAGGCGAGCCTCGCGAGGGAAAGATCGGCATCAAGGCTGCGCATGACGGCGTCTTTCTCGTCGATTCGGAGCGCCTCATTGCCGTGAACGACTGCGAGGAGGTCATGGTGGCCACCCGCAAGGGCGGCTTTGCCGTGTCCGAGGGCGATGACCTCGCCGGCACGCGCGTGATTCCGCTCGTGGTTGAGGAGTCCGTGGTCGAGGCGGCGGAGCGTGCGGCGGACGTCGAGAAGAATGGGACGCTCATGCGCGTGGAGCCGTGGCACCTCAAGACGGCTGCGATCATCGCCACCGGCTCCGAGGTGGCAAGGGGCCTCATCAAGGACCGCTTCACGCCGGTGGTCGAGGCAAAGCTCGCGCGCTATGGCATCAAGACCGCGTGGCACGCAGCGCCCGGAGATGACATGGACGCCCTGGCCGCAGCCATAGGCGAGGCCCGTGCGACCGGGGTCGACATGGTCGTGTGTACGGGTGGCATGAGCGTGGACCCCGATGACAACACCCCAGGCGCCATCAAGCGCGCCGGAGCGCGCATCGTGACCTATGGCGCGCCGGTCCTGCCGGGCGCGATGCTCCTCGTAGGCTACTTCGACGAGACGGACGCGTCGGGCAAGGCATGCACGGTGCCTGTGGTGGGACTTCCGGGCTGCGTCATGTACAACGCTGCCACGGTCTTCGACCTGGTGCTTCCCCGACTTGCCGCCGGCGTGGAGGTTCGCCGCCGCGACCTCGTGCAGATGGGCGAGGGCGGACTGTGCCTGCATTGCTCGCCGTGCACCTTTCCCGCGTGCCCGTTTGGAAAGTAGGGGACATGAGCCATAGTGAGACAGACAAGCCGCAGGTCGCAGAGGCCGAAGTCTACACCGCGTCCGTCATCACCGTGAGCGATCGCTGCTCGCATGGCGAGCGCGAGGACGCCTCGGGCCCGGCGCTCGTGGAGCTTCTCGGTGAGCGGGGCTATCGCGTGGTGTCCACGCGCGTGGTGCCCGACGAGCGGCCGCAGATCGAGGCCGCCATCAGGGAGGCCGCAGCCGGTGACGTGGCGCTCGTCCTCACCACGGGCGGCACGGGCTTCTCGCCGCGCGACGTGACGCCCGAGGCCACCGCCGCCGTGTGCGAGCGCATGGCCCCCGGCATCCCCGAGGCCATGCGTGCCGCTTCGATGGCCATCACGCCGCATGCCTGCCTCTCGCGCGAGGCGGCGGGCATCCTGGGCCGCACGCTCGTGGTGAACCTGCCCGGCAGCCCCAAGGCCGCATGCGAGAACATCTCCGCGGTCATCGGGCCCATGGCGCACGGGCTGCGCATTCTGCGCGGCGGCCCGGCAGACTGCGCTGCCGAGCGCCCCTAGCGGCCGCCCCTCGCATCCGAGTGCCCCTAGCGCAGCCACCCTCCCCCGTTCTTTATCGGTTTCTGTTAAACGAAGTCCGCGTTTGCCCAGTTGGCGAGAAGTGCGATTCTCAAAATCCGATAAAGAAGGGGGATGGATCCGGCAGGAGGGGAGCAGGACGAGAGGGGGCTGCCTATAGGCTCCGGACGCCCTCCCTGATGAAGGTCCCATCGTCGAGGTCGCGGAAGGCCTGGTTCAGTTCGGCGACGCTGTTCATCACGATGGGGCCACCCCAGGCAATTGGCTCGTGCAGTGCCACGGAGCTCGTGAGCAGTACCACGGAGGGCTTCTCGCCGGTTGCGGTTATGCCCACTCGGTCCCCGTCCACGAGCTTGGCTGCGGTCCTTTCGCCAAGTGGAAGGCCGCCGATGAGCGCGGGCCCCCCGAGCGTGAACGCCAGGACCGAGTGGTCCACGTCCACGGGGACCTCGACGCTGTGGCCCGCTTCCACGGCGAGCTCGTAGTAGTCAAGCGGAAGGTGGCTGCCAACAAACCCCTGGTGGAGTTTTCCGTTCTCATCCACGTAACGCCCGGCGAGCAGCCGCAGCACGGCGCCGTCGAGCGGTATGGACTCGATGGATTCGCGCTTCACGGTATGGTACGTGGGCTGCGCCATCTTCTCGGCGGCGGGGAGGTTGAGCTACAGCTGCACCCCAAGCAGGCGACGTGCGGCTGGGATGGTCTCCTCGTGCTCCACGCCCGAGCCCGCGCACATCCACTGCACCTCGTCCGAGGTCACGGTGTCCTCGAACCCCATGGTGTCGCGATGGTGCATTGCGCCTTCGCGCAGGTAGCTTACGGTCTCGATGCCGCGGTGTGGGTGGAGCGGGAAGCCAGCGGTGTAGTCATCGGGGTTGGTGCTGTCGAGCGAGTCCAGCATGAGGAATGGGTCAAAGTAGCGTGCGGTCTGGTCGCCCAGTACTCGTACGAGACTCACTCCGGCGCCGTCCTGTGTGGGGTACCCCTTAACGACGTTGGCTGCATGTCTGAGCATGGTTTTCTCCTCTGTTCGCCCGCGCTGCGGGGTTGGTCATCAGAGGCCTTATACCCTACTTGTTCAGTAGCATTTACGAGTGCTGATTTCCCGTCCGCAGGGCACTCCAATCTCGTCCGGGGGCGCCTCCGTGGGCGAGCCGTTCGCTTGGCAGCGCCGGCGTCGCTCTCTTCGCAGAGAATAGCTCCTTTTCTTAAACTGCCGCTGCGTTTGCCCAGTTGTTGCGGAGCCGAATTAAGAAAAGGAGCTAATCTCGGACAGCGAGGGGGAATGGGCGCCGCGAGGGGGGCGCCGGACAGCGAGAGGGCGTCGGACAGCGAGGGGGCGTCGGACAGCAGGGGGGCGCCGGACAGCAGGGGGTGCCACAGGAAGAGGGCCGCCGCCGAGAAGGGCTTGCTAGCCCCACAGTTTGTCGGCCGCAAGGCGCGAGAGTACCGCTCGTACGCGTGCGAGGTCTGCCACGGGCACGTGCTCGTTGGGCTTGTGGGCGACCTCGAGGCTACCCGGCCCATACGAGAGACACGTGGAGTTTCCACAGGTACCCGCCACCACGGCAGAGTCCGTGTAGCCGGTGAAGACATCCGTTGCCGGCCTCACGCCCCAGGCCTCCTCGCTCGCACGCCACAGCGCGGCAAGGAGAGGCGAAGCGGGGTCAAGCTCGATGGGAGGCCGGTCGCCGGTGCACCGTACGTCGGCATGCGTTCCGGGCACGGCCGACTCCGCCGCGGCACAGGCATCGCGCACGATCTTCTCGGCATCCGGCGAGCCCGTGGGCGGTACCAGCCGCATGTCAATGGTCACGTGGCACTCATCGGGCACCACATAGGGGCTGTAGCCGCCCTTCACCTGGCCAAACGTGACGGTCGAGCGTCCAAACTCGGGGTGGGTGGGCAAGGCTTGGACGGCGGACCGTATGTGACAGACGGCCTCGGCCATAGCGGCAATCGCATCCGCGCCACGCCATGGCGTGCTCGCATGGGCGGTGACGCCACGCATGTCGATAACGTACCAGGTGCGTCCCTTGTGCGAGCCGCGCGCACGTCCGTTTGTAGGCTCGGTGTCGAGTACCCAGCCCGTGGCGCCCAACCAGCCCGCGCGGATGGCGGCCTCGGAGCCGCGCATCTCGTCCTCCTCATCCACCGTGCATACGAGAGCCAGCGAGCGCCTGGGAAGGCTCCCGCAGCGGCCTACCTCGTCAAGCGCGTCAGAGAAGGCGAGCAAAGCGCAGGCCAGGCCGCCCTTCATGTCACACGACCCGCGGCCATAGAGTTCGCCGTCGCGCAGCGTGGGCGAGAAGGCCGGCGTTTCTCTGCTCCAGTCTGCGCCAACGCGAACGGTGTCCATGTGGCAGAGGAGCGTGAGGTCGGCCGGAGCGGCGGCGGCATCGCAGCGATCTCCAGAGGGAATCAGCGCCCTCAGGCAACGACGCCCGGGCAGCGCCTCGAGCTCCTCGATGGTAACTGCGCTCGCCAGGCTGCCTGCGCGCGTGCGACGGTCCTCCAGCCACGAACGAACGAACTGCTCGATAGAATCCTCGAAGGCACCGGGATTTGTGCTCTCCATCCCCACGAGCTGTGACGTGAGCTTCGTTGCCTCGTCGTCGGTGCCGTGCTGCGCAGACATGCGCCTACTCCTTCTTCTGCGCCTTGGCCTCGTCCATGTAGCTGTACAGCGTGTACTTCGAGATGCCGAAGTAGTTGCAGACCTTTTGCCCCGCCTTGGTGATGAGGAAGGCTCCGGAGTCGTTGAGAAAGCCTATGGCCTTGACCTTGTCATCCCTGGTCATGAGCGCTACTGGCTTGCCTACTACCCGCACGCTCTGGTCGATGAGCTCATCCAAGAGGTCATTCACGTTGTGGGGGATGACGTCCGGCTCGTCCGTGGCGGGGGTGGCAAGCGAGGTGAAGTCCTTGAGCATGTTCTGCAGCGCCATGATGGGTGTGGAGTCGTAGTTGATGGCAAAGATCGCCACTGGTCTGCCCGAGTCATCGCGGAAGAAGACGGTGCTCGAGCGCAGCTCGCGGCCGTCCTCGGTGCGCGTGTGGTAGGCAAAGTGGTCCTTGAGCTTGCTTGGGTCGGAGCTTAGGGCCTTGAGCACCACGTTCGACGGTCCGTCGCCAAGCTTTCTGCCCGTGACCTGCCCATTCTCTATAGCGACAATTGTGCTGTCGGGATCTTCTGACTCGAGGTCGTGAACGACGACCTCGCAGTTGCTCCCAAACTGAGCGGCGATGCCCTTTGCAAGACGGGAGAGAAACTCAATCTCGGACTTCTTCATGTCCCCTCGATTCCTTTGCGATGGGCCTTGCCCATCGGCCGTGTGCCCCTACGGCGCATTGGGCCAAGTCATGAGGCACGGCCATGTACAGACGGGGACGCCAACGGTGAGCAAATACTACCACCCTAGTCCTAATAAAATGTAAGATTATCCCATTTTCTGGCAAAGACACGCGAGAGGTTCACGTTCACTCAGGCGGGTGGCATCGCATTCCCGCTTAGCAGCGCCTGTGCGTCAGGATTGCATGTTAGGGAATAAACCCCTGTTGGATGTAATCGTCCAGACTTCTCCCGAGTGAAGGAGAGGCCTCCTCGAGCTACGTTAGATATCCAAAAACATAACGTTACCGTCCACACCGGCAATCGACCGTACGCCGATGTTCTCCAGACTGCGACAAACCCGACGCCATTTTGAAGCAGAATATTTGTTAGGTTGTATTACAAGATGTGCGAAGATTCGCCAAGGAGTGACTTGCAGGAAGAGACCAATGAGGAAGGGCCTCGCACCTGCGCTTTGTTTGCAGCTGGGTAGTCGGGTGCCCATGCGGCGCAGTCGCGTTCGCGTAACGCCCGGCCGTCGCGGCATGAGAGGGCCGCGGCGAATACAGGTTGGGCCGTAGCTGATCTGCGGCATGTAGCAAGGAGGAGAGGCCCTATGCTACTTGTTGGAAACGGTCGGGTCGTAACCAGGGGCCCCCAGATGCCCTTCATCGAGGACGGCGCGGTTGTCATCGACCGCGACAAGATCGTGGCCGTTGGAACGCGTGCCGAGATGGACGCGGCCTACCCCACGGCCGAGTTCATCGACGCCCACGGCGGCCTCATCATGCCAGGTCTCATCAACTGCCACACCCACATCTACTCCGGTCTGGCCCGTGGCCTTGCCATCAAGGGGTGCAACCCCACCAACTTCCTCGAGAACCTCGAGCAGCAGTGGTGGAACATCGACCGTCACCTCATGCTCGACGGCACGCGTGCCTGCGCGTACGTGACCATGATGGAGTCGTTCCGCAACGGCGTGACCACCATCTTCGACCACCACGCGAGCTTCCGCGAGATCCCCGGATCCCTCTTTGCCATCAAGGACGTGGCACAGGAGATGGGCATGCGTGCCTGCCTGTGCTACGAGGTCTCTGATCGCGACGGCAAGGAGAAGCTCGACCAGTCCATCCAGGAGAACGCCGACTTCGCGC
>JALCMG010000021.1 GCA_022648325.1 Olsenella sp. | reverse complement strand
GGCAGGGGCACTGGGCCGTGCGCGGGCGCCCGATCGGCGGTCCGTTCCGGACGTGCCGTCATCGTAGCCCGATTCCCCGTTTCATGGCGAGTTCTGCGGGCCAGCTCGCTTTTAGACTGTAATGGGGCGAGCCGGTCCCCTGGGGGGACCTCGGGGGGCGCGGGGACCCTGGTCGTCGTCTCCGAGAAGGTGGTGCGCCGGGTGATGCGCGGGGAGGGCCTCGTGCCTCGCGAGGCGCTCCAGATGCGCCGGAGGGCGAGGTACAGCGGCTACGCCGGCGGGCGCGGCGAGAGGCCGACCAACCCGTCCCTCCGCGAGGGCGGGGCGCACGACTCCCGCGCCGCCGAGCCCGGCCTGCCCTGCGTCGCCGACGTCACCGAGTTCCGGCTGGGCGGCTTCAAGGCCTACCTCGGCGCGGCCGTCGACTGCCTCGACGGCTGGCCTGTGCGCCGGGGGGGTGTCCCCGCGCCCCGACGCGGGGCTGGCGCTCGGCACGCTCGGGAACCTGGTCGCCGCCGTGCGCCCGACGGAGGCGCGCCCGCTGGTCGTGCACGGCGACGGGGGCGCGGCGCGCTCGATGTCGCGCAAGGCCGGGAGCCCGGACAGCGCGAGGTGCGAGGGGCTCTTCGGCACGCCCGAGAGCGACTTCTCCCACGGGACCGACTGGCGGGGCGTGACGTTCGCGGAGTTCCGCGAGAGGCTGGGTGCCCGCATCGAGTGGCACGGGGGCGGCAAGCCGAAGAAGGCGCTAGGATGGGGGACGATGAGGGAGCACCGCGCGGCGCTGGGCTACGCGGCGTAGCGGTGGTCCGGAGGAACGTCCGGGGTCCCCTTTCGCCAAGAATAAAAATGACGGTAAACTACAACGTTGAGTGCTTGCGGGCCCTCGCTGCAAGCGCGTCACAGGGAGCGCATACGCACCGGGACTCGGCTTGCTAGCGGAGTTCCAGTGACCGGCATCGCCGCGAGGGAATACGCATGTGCCGGGATCCCGCCTGCTTTGGGAGTTCTTCGCGAAGCGTAACTCCCAAAGCAGGCGGGACCCCGGCACTCCAGGTGCGTCTCCCCTCGCACGTCCCTAGTTGAACTTCACGTGCCTCTGTGCAACGCGATATCCCCAGAGCGTGATGTCCTTACCAACAAGCCCAGGCAGGTTCGTTACAATGCCCACAACGCCATGACGAGCACGACGGTACATCTTGGGGTCGTAGGCCTTGAGATCGGCCCAGAGCTTATGCAGCTGCTCCTCGGCGTTCGGCCTATCGGACTTCTTCGAGAAGACCGAGCAGATTGCCATGATGATCGTGAAGTAGCCCATCATGTACTCGCGGAGCTTGCGAGGCTGCACGTCATCGTACAGGTGGTAGGCCTCCCACATCACGCGGGCAACGCGCCAGTAGTGGTCCACACGGCTCGTGAGCACTGCGTCGTTCACAGACTGGTCCTCGCGTCCAATGAAGTACCGGTAGAGGTCAACGTCGAGGTAGTACAGCGTGTGACACTTGGGGAACGGCACATAGGCGTAGATGTTGTCCACATAGAAGGTATGGGCGGGCATCTGGAGGTTGGCGGAGCGCAGCGTCTTTGTGCGGTACGTGAGCGCATGCATGAGAAGGTACTGGGTCTTCTTGAAGTGGCCAATCTCTTCCCAGGTGAAGACACGACCTACGGGCAACACGTGACGGTAGTTGACGATGTTCTGCGTGCCGTCCTCGACGTGCTCGTAGACGTAATTCGTAATCACGAGGTCGACAGGATCATCAAGCTCGTTGAAGCGACGCAGCGCGGTGAGAAGGCGTTGGAGAGCCTCGGCATCAAACCAGTCATCGGAGTCGATGTTCTTGAAGTAGGCGCCACTAGCAGCTCCCGCGGCGGCCATTACAGCCCTGCCGTGGCCACCGTTCTCCTGGTGCACCGCACGGATGATAGTGGGATAGCGCTCTACCCACTCGTCCGCCTTCTGAGGGGTGTCGTCCTTGGTGGAGCCGTCATCGACGATGACAATCTCGACATCCTCGGCGTAATCCGACCCCTCGAGTATGGATGTGATGCACTTATCCATATAGGCAGCTGCGTTGTAGCACGGGATGCCAAAGGTGATGGTCTTCTCCATGGGGTCCTTCCGTCCTTAAGCAAGGCAAGTGGGAAAATAGCGCAAGGCGCACTTCCTCGACGCTGACGACACAGAAAAGGGGCAGAGCGCGCGGCTCCGCCCCTCAAGGCGAAACTAGTTGTGTGCCTGAATGAGCTCGTCGGAGAGATCGAGCGCCGAGGCGACAACGCCGTCCATGTCGTAGTAGCGGTACTCGGCAAGGCGTCCCACGCAGTGGAAGTTGAGAATGCCGGCGACGCGCTCGCGATAGCGACGGTACAGTTCGAGGTTCTCGTCCTCGAGGATGGCGTAGTAGGGCGTCTGGCCGCTCTCGGGGACGTAGGCCTTGGAGTACTCGCGCATGATGGTGGTGCGGCCGGGAGCAACCTGCCCCGTCATGTTCTTGAACTCGGTGATGCGCGTGAAGTCCTCGGACGTGGTGTAGTTGACGGTGCCCACGGGCTGGAACTGGTCGACGGGCAGGGTCTCAAACTGCATGTCGAGCGTGCGATACGGAAGGGCGCCCAGGTCAAGCCCAAAGAGCTCGTCGAGGGGGCCCGAGTAGACAATCTCGCCGCCGTAGGGGTGGCCGCAGATAAGGACGTTGGAGGTGCCCACCTTGAGGATGTCGCGAACGTCCACGCCGAGGAAGACAGAGACAAGATCGTGGTTGAGCATGTTCTCGAAGAGCTTGGTGTAACCCTCGGCAGGCATGCCCTGGTACTTTGCCGTGGGGAAGTAGCGATCGTCGTCGCCCACAAAGACGGGCACGCGACCGGTGATGGAGGGATCAATCTGGTCGGGAGTCTTGCCCCACTGCTTCATGGTGTAGTGCAGGAAGACGTTCTCGTAGACGTAGTCGGCGACCTCGGAGAGCTCTGGGTCGTTCTTCTCGCGAAGCTCCATGATGGGGACCTTCTTGTTCTCGCCGAAGGTCGCCACGAGCTTCTGGTAAAGCGCCTCTCCCCTCTCGTCACCAAAGGCGAGCTTGAGGGAGGTGTGGTTGAAGGGAACCGGCATCAGCATGCCATGGATGTTGGCAAGAACCTTGTGCTGGTAGCCCGTCCACTCCGTGAAGCGAGAGAGATACTGGTTCACGCGGTCGTTCATCGTGTGATAGATGTGCGGACCGTACTTGTGCACCAGGATGCCGGCATCATCCACGTAGTCGTATGCGTTGCCGGCTATGTGGTCGCGTCGCTCGATGACGGCGACCTTCATGCCACACGCCTCTGCCAGTCGGCGAGCGCAGACTGCGCCCGCGTAGCCCGCGCCCACGATAATGGCGTCGTATGCGTCCGGGTTAAAGCCAGCTGGCAGTCCGTTTGCGATTCCCATGAAAGTCCTTCCCAAGCGCCCCTGTGGGGCCCCGATACCTCGGGCCGCACAGCGCGGCCAAAAAGAATCGAGTGTGCGCGCAGGGCGCAACGCATCTCGATCTGGCTGTTGATTCTAACACTCGCTCCTATAATGGTTCGTGACCCTTGCGGCCCTCCGTGTATGGCCTCACAATCTACGGGCCATGTCCCGCGAACGGTTCGTACAAGGGGCGTTAACGGTATCGTCACGACAAGAGGAGCAGCATCGATGAGTGAGTTTCTTGACCGCATGAAGACCGCCGCCAAGGCCAACAGGAAGAAGATTGTCCTTCCCGAGGGCGAGGACCCGCGTACCATCGCGGCTGCGCGACAGATTGTGGAAGAGGGCATCGCCGACCTCGTCATCCTTGGTGACCCCCAGAAGATTGACGTTCCTGGCGTCACTGTCATCGACCCCCGCACCGCTGAGAAGCACGACGAGTACGCCGCTGCCTTCGCCGAGCTCCGCAAGAAGAAGGGCGTCACCCTGCCCGAGGCCATGGAGCAGATGAACGACGCCACCTACTTTGGCACCATGATGGTCAAGATGGGCGATGCTGACGGCCTTGTCTCCGGCGCCTGCCACTCCACCGCCAACACGCTGCGTCCCGCGCTCCAGATCCTCAAGACCGCCCCTGGCACCAAGCTCGTCTCGGCGTTCTTCATCATGTGCACCGACAAGAAGGAGTACGGCGAGAACGGCACCCTGCTCTTCGCGGACTGCGGTCTGAACATCAACCCCACCGCCGAGGAACTCTCCGAGATCGCCATTGCCTCCGCCAACTCCTGGAAGAAGTACATGAGCTCCGAGCCCAAGGTGGCCATGCTCTCCTTCTCCACCATGGGCTCCGCCAAGGGCGACGTGCCCACCAAGGTCCAGGAGGCAGCCTCCCTCGCGCACGAGAAGGCACCTGAGCTTGCCGTTGACGGCGACCTCCAGCTCGACGCCGCGCTCGTGCCGAGCGTAGCCGCGCTCAAGGCCCCCGGCTCCACCGTTGCCGGCCGCGCCAACGTGCTCGTGTTCCCCGACCTCGAGGCCGGCAACATTGGCTACAAGCTGGTCCAGCGCTTCGCCGGCGCAGAGGCCTACGGCCCGGTGCTCCAGGGCATCGCCAAGCCTGTCAACGACCTCTCCCGCGGCTGCTCCGCCGAGGACATCGTGGGCGTCGTCGCCATCACCGCGGTCCAGGCCCAGATGGCCGAGTAGAACGAGTCTGGCGAGAAGAACGCATCCCTGTTTAAGCGATAGATGCTTCGAGAATGTGCCCTCCGGCGCCAAATCAGCGCCGGAGGCTTCTTTCATACGTGATTGCTGCGATAACGTCGTCTCCGGCGAGAAATGAGCGCCGGAAGGTGGGTTCCCCGACGGGATTCCGTACGAGACGTGCCTATCGGCGCCGAAATGACGCCGGAGCGAGGGGCTTGTCCGCGCCATTGCCCTTCTCGTCCGATACACATTCGTGAACGAATCTGTGACGCGCCCAGGTCGATACGCATTCGGACAACGAATGCGTATCGGACTCCCAATCCTCCCCTAGGTTGGGATTCGTTTACCGGGCAACGGGATTCCGTTACCGGGTAGCAAAATCCCGCGAGATGCGCCCTCCGGCGCCGAAATGACGCCGGAGGGCGCTCTTTGGAGCGAACGTTGTCGGGGGAATCTATCGGCGTCGCCGATAGCCCGTCAGGCGAGAAATCCCTACTCCCCCAGCGGGTGCGGGCCAGCGGCGCGAACCTCGGGGGTCATCGACTGGAGACGCTTCTCAGCGTTCTCGACGAACATCTGCGCGAGCTTCTCGGCCGTGGCGTCGTAGGCGTCCTTGTCTGCCCAGGTGCTGCGCGGGTTGAGCAGCTCGTCCGGCACGCCGGGGCAGCTCGTGGGCACGTCGAGGTTGAAGCGCTCGTCGTGCACGAACTCGAAGTCGTTAATGATGCCGGACTGGGCGGCCTCGACCATCTTGCGCGTGTACTTGAGCTTGATGCGGCTGCCGGTGCCGTAGGAGCCGCCGGACCAGCCGGTGTTGATGAGGTAGACGCGCGTACCGTTGTGCTCGATCTTCTCGCCGAGCATCTTGGCATAGACCATGGGGTCAAGCGGCATGAACGGCTCGCCAAAGAGCGAGGAGAACGTGGGCGTGGGCTCCTTGATGCCGCGCTCGGTGCCGGCGACCTTGGAGGTGAAGCCGGTCATGAAGTGGTACATGGCGGCATTCTCGTCCAGCTTGGAGATGGGAGGCAGCACGCCAAAGGCGTCGGCGGTAAGGAAGATGACCACGTCGGGCGTGCGCTTGGCGCGGCCCTTGACCACGGCGTTGTCGATGAACTCCACCGGGTAGGCAACGCGGCCGTTCTCGGTGAGGGAGTCGTCGTCGTAGTCGGCAACGCGGCTATTGGGATCGAGCACGACGTTCTCGCAGAGTGCGCCAAAGCGGATGGCGTGCCAGATCTGGGGCTCGGTCTCCTCGGAGATGCGGATGGTCTTGGCGTAGCAGCCGCCCTCGATATTGAAGACGGAGTCCTTTGCCCAGCCGTGCTCGTCGTCGCCAATAAGCAGACGGCCCTCGGCAGCGGACAGCGTAGTCTTACCGGTTCCGGAGAGGCCAAAGAAGACTGTGGTGCCATGCGACTGTGGGTTCATGTTGCAGGAGCAGTGCATGGTGAGCACGTTCTCCTCAACGGGGAGCAGGTAGTTCATGACCGAGAAGATAGACTTCTTGATCTCGCCAGAATACTGGGTACCGGCGATGAGAACCACGCGCTCCTTAAAGTTGATGATGACCGCAGCCTCGGAGTGCGTGTGGTGCACGGCCGGGTCGAGCTTGAGTCCCGGGCACGCCATAACCACGAAGTCGGCACGACCGTAGTTTGCTAGCTCCTCCTCGGTGGGGCGTACGAGCATCTGGTGCGCAAAGAGTGCCTGGCTGGCAAGCTCGGTAAGGACGAGGATCTTGCGTGAGTAGCGCCTGTCTGCGCCGGCGATGCCGTGGACCATGAAGATGCGGCGCTCGGAGAGGTACGAGATGACCTCGTCGTGGACGAGCTGGTAGTCCTCCTCAGAGAAGGGCACGTTCACGTTGCCCCACGCAATCTTGTCGTGGATGTCGGGCGTATCAACGATGAAACGATCCTTAGGCGAGCGGCCAGTGTACTTGCCGGTGGTGACCGCAAGCGCTCCGGTGCTGGTGAGGATGCCCTCGCCACGTGACACGGCCTTCTCGATTAGGCGCGCAGGAGACGGATCTATCGCCGTCCTGTCGTCGGTGTGGTGAATCCCGTACTGCTCAAGTTCCTCAACGACCATGCAGACCTCCTAGGTGCAGCTTACATGTGCCGAACAAAGACAAGCATGCAGCGGAGGGGAGTTAGGCGAACCCTCCGCGGAATGGAAACGTGCCTAGAACGGACCCCAGGTATAACGCCCCGAGGTCTGATTCTACCCATACCTTTGTCAGAGTGGCTATTTGTTAACAATCGCGGCACCTTGGGGAATGCTTGGTGAACTTTTGCCTCTTCCGGCTGGATATGTCGAAATGATCTCGCCGCGAGGTGTGACGTGTGCGTTTTTGGGAATAGACATATAAGGCGCTGAGAGTTTTGGCCAGGCATCCGCCTGGGACGCACACGACGTTTGGGGGGAAGCGATGTCGACCATCACAACGATTCGCAAGGACGGACTCGAGGCATCCATTGACTCGATGGGGGCCCAGCTCATGAGCCTCCGCCTCAACGACAGTGAGTATCTCTGGCAGGGCGACAAGAAGTACTGGCCGAGAAGGGCGCCCATCCTCTTCCCCATCGTTGGGTGCCTGCGCAACAACTTCGCCAAGAGTGCCGCGGGTGAGGTCCGCCTCGGCCGCCATGGCCTTGCCAGGAACTACGAGCATACAATCGTCGAGAAGACCGAAAGCTCCGTGACCTTCGAACTCGAGAGCACCCCTGAGACGCTACGCGCCTATCCCTACTCCTTCCGCCTCAACATGACATATGCAGTGGATGGCGAGCGCATGGTGCAGCGCTACATCGTCACCAACACGGGCGACGAGATCATGCCGTTCACGCTTGGGGGACATCCTGCGTTCAACGTGCCGGCGCCTGGCTCGGAGGGAGAGGACTTCAACGACTACGAGCTTCGCTTCACGCGTCCCTGGACTGCTGTCTCCCCCGCCATTGACACGGACGGCCTCTGCGACTTCGACCACCCCTTCACGCTCTTCGAGGACGCAGACTTCCTTCGCCTCTCCCATGGACTCTTCGATAAGTACCTCACGCTCACGTTCCAGGACGTGCCAAGACGCACGGTGACCCTGCTGGGCACCAAGAGCGGCCATGGCCTGGAGCTTGACTTCGATGACTTCCCCTATCTGGGGGTCTGGTCGGCACCAGGCGCGCCATTCGTTGCCATCGAACCCTGGCGAGGCGTGGCAACCTGCCACGACGAGTCGGACATCTTCGAGGAGAAGCGCGGCATGGAGTCGCTCGACCTTGGCCAGTCGGTCTCCTACGAGTTCTCGGTGTCGCCGTTCTAGGGCACGCTTCCACCAGCGGTTTCCCGCCGTCATACTGCAAAAATCGCCGCCCCGGGCAAACTGCCGGGACGGCGGTTTTAACAAGCCGATGCGTCACGCGCTACTTGGAGAGAAGCTCCTCGACGTCGAGGGCGATCATGTACTCCTCGTTCGTGGGAACGACGAGGACCTTCACCTTGGAATCGGGCGTAGAGATGACGCGCGGGTCGTCCGAGCGAACCTCGTTGGCCTTCTCGTCAATCTTGACGCCGAGCCATTCGAGCTCCTTGGCCACGCCAAGGCGCATCTCGGCGGAGTTCTCGCCGATGCCGGCAGAGAAGGCCATGGTGTCGAAGCCGTGCATGGACTGTGTCATCTCGGCGATGAGCTGAGAGGTGCGGTAGTAGAACATGTCGAGGGCCATCTGGCAGTTCTTGTCGCCCTTGGCGGCACCAGCCTCGATGTCACGGGAGTCGGAGGAGACGCCGGAGAGGGCGAGCAGGCCAGACTGCTTGTTCATCATGGTGTCGACCTCGTCGATGGTGTAGCCGCCCTCGCGTACCAGGTAGCAGACGGTCGCCGGGTCGATGGTGCCGCAGCGGGTGCCCATGATGAGGCCGTCGAGCGGCGTGAGGCCCATGGTGGTGTCCATGTCGCGGCCATCCTGGATGGCAGCGAGCGAGGCGCCAGAGCCGAGGTGGCAGGAGACCAGCTTGTGAACGTCAGCGTTGAGGAACTGGCTGGTGGTGCGCCAGATGTAGCGGTGAGAGGTGCCGTGCGCACCGTACTTGCGGATGTGCAGCTTGTCCGCCACGTCACGCGGGAGGGCGTAGCGCCAGGCCTTCTCGGGGATGTTGTAGTGGAACGAGGTGTCGGCCACAATAACGTTGCCGATGGAGGGGAACATGTCGCGGCAGATCTCGATGACGTCGGCCTCGGCGTAGTTGTGAAGCGGCGCGAGAGGCGCGACCTCGCGGACCCAACCCAGCGTCTCGTCGGTGACGACCTTGGACTCGGGGAAGTACCAGCCACCCTGAACCACGCGGTGACCGATACCCTCGATCTTGGAGGTGTCGAAGCCCGCCTCGTCGAGGATCTGGAAGACGTACTTCACGGCAGCCTTGTGGTCGGGCAGGGCCACCTCGAGCTTCTGCTTCTCACCGCCACGCTCCTCGTGGCCGACGAATGAGCCGTCGATGCCGATGCGCTCGCAGTTGCCCTTTGCGTAGACCTCGCGGGTCTTGGTGTCGAGCAACTGGTACTTGAGAGACGAGCTGCCGGCGTTGATGACAAGAACGTTCATGAATCTCCTCTCGAAGGGTGCGATGCCCCAATTGCACACGCAACAAGGGCTATCATACCGCCGTACGAGCACGTTGCCACCCAGATGGCAACGTGCCTGCGCGGAAGGCGCAAAAAAACTTATGGAACCACGAGGCATCTTAGCCTGAGAAGAGCGTCTTCTCCACAAGCTCGCAGGCAATATCGATGCAGCGCAGGCAGGGTGTGAGGACCACGCCGGTCTCGCGACCCTTGAGGTCGTGGCACGCCGTCGCCCCGGCCTCATGCGCGAACTCAGTCACCATCTGGCGCGAGAGCGCATAGGTCGAGCCCTTGCTCGTGGGATGCGTAAGGTCTCCCGTGCTGTCTGCCAGGCCGGCGAGAACGCAGGCGCCTGAGAGGGCCCCGCAGGTGCCTTCCATGCCCCCCATGCCAAGGCCAAGCCCCTCGCAGGCCTTGAAGAGCGTGGTCTCGTCCATGCCAACCTTGTCGGCATAGGTGCAGGCGACGGCTTGTGCGCAGTTGTAGCCGCGTGCGTGCCGCTCCGCAGCAGCCTCGATCCTGGACTCCACGCTACTTCCCCTCCCCAGCATTGGGATCGAGCTTGCGACCGCCGAGCACGTGGACGTGCAGGTGGTGCACGGACTGTCCGCCATCGTCACCCGTGTTGGTGATACAGCGGAAGCCGGTCTTGTCGATGCCCGCCTGCTCGGTTACGACCTTCACGGCATGCGCGATGGCGGCAAGCGTCTCGGCGGGCACGTTGTCGGTGATGTTCTCGTAGTGCTTCTTGGGAACAACGAGCACGTGGGTAGGGGTGAGGGGGTTGATGTCCGGGAACGCGACCACGAGGTCATCCTCGTAGAGGAAGTTGGTCGGAATCTCGCCGTTAGCTATCTTGCAGAAGAGGCAATCGGACATGTTCTTCTCCTTTGCTCGTTGTCTAGCGTGTGGGGCTTGCCCAATGCCAGAGTCTACTCGTTGAGGTAGGCCGTCGAGGGCGCAGCTGTGGTATCCGCAACCGGGGCGTCCTCGTCGGTTGCGTCGAGAAGCACACGCACCTTCTGCTCTGCGTTTGCCAGGCGCTCTCGAAGGCTCTTGAGGAGCTCCACGCCCCTGCTGTAGCGCTCGAGCGACTCCTCAAGCTCGAGGTCTCCCGCCTCGAGCGAGCGAACGATCTGCTCAAGCTCGACTGAGGCCTCCTTGAAGCTAAGGTCCTCGACCTTCCTCGTGTCCATGGCGGCGTCGTCTGCCATCGTTTTCTCCCTTCCTGCGGTGAGAGACCGCGTGTCCTTGTCCTTGTTGGGCGATGAGCGCCTTATGACGCAGCACCGCTCGTTCTTGTAACCGTCGCCCCAAGCTCCCCTTCGCCGAGAAGGACGGAGATGCTGTCCCCAACCTCCACCTGCGACGCGTTTGCAAGCACGTGTCCCTTGACATCACGGGCCAGGGCATAGCCGCGTCCGAGAACCTTGAGTGGCGAAAGTGCGTCGAGCGTTGCTGCATAGCGTGCCACAGACGTCTGGTACAAGCGCAGGAGACCCTTGCCGGCAACGGAGAGTCGCTGTGCCCCGTCCTCCACGCGCTCACGGGAGCGCGCAAGCGACTTAGGAATCGCGGCGTGAAGCCGTTCCTCGGTGAGGTCAAGCGTGCGCTCGCGGTCCTCGAGCGTTGCCATGGGGTCCGTGAGGCATCGCCTCGTGGCGAGCGAATCTACGTAGAGGGAGAGGCGGGAAAGCCGCGACTCCATGGACCTTGTGGCTCGATCGCCAAGGGCCTCAACGTTTACGGCATCCGCCTGGATCATAGTCGCCATGGCATTGCCAAGGCGAACGCCGCGCTGGTTGATGAGGGTCTCAATCTCGTTCATGGCGGGAGCAACAGATTCCGCGGCGGCCGTGGGAGTGGAGCAGCGGCGATCTGCCACCATGTCGCAAATCGAGGTGTCGGGCTCGTGTCCAATACCCGTTACAACGGGAACGGGGCACGATGCCACGGCGCGTGCGAGCGCCTCGTCGTTGAAGCACATGAGGTCCTCGAAGGAGCCGCCTCCACGCACAAGCAGGATGGCATCGGGACGAGAGGCGGCCGCAACAGAGAGCGCCCGAATGATGGTCGCAGGTGCATGCTTGCCCTGCACGGCACAGCCAACCGCATCGATCTCGACCAGCGGATTCCTTCTCCGCAGGGTACGCTTGACGTCCTCGATGACGCTTCCGGAAAGCGAGGTAACCACGCAGACGCGCGTGCAGAAGGCGGGAATGCGACGCTTCCTCGACGAATCCATGAGGCCCTCGCGTTCGAGCTTTCGCGCGAGCTCGGCCACCTGCTGTCGAAGGAGCCCCTCCCCCGCCACCGTCATGTGCTTAGCCACAAACGAGAGTTTTCCGGTGTTTTGGTAGACGTCGAAGGCACCCACCATCTGGATCTGCAGCCCATCGCGCAGCTCCGTACCGGAAGTCTCAACAAAGTCCCGGTAGATACCGCGCCAGGCAATGGTCGACATGGAGGCGGTGGCATCCTTCACCTCGAAGTAGCAGTGGCCGGAGCGGGCGTTTGGTCCTCGAAAGCCACTGACCTCGCCCATCACGACCATGGTGGGTATCTGAGAGACCTGGCCCTTGGCCACCTGTACCGCCTCGGTTACCGAGAGCGGCTTCTCTCTGTCTCCGGCCATGGGCTAGTCCCTCCTGTCGGTGCGACCGATGAGGTAAAGGAGCTGGACCACGGAGACAAGCGCCGCGGCGACATAGGTGAGAGCGGCCGCGGTGAGCACCTCCTGGGCACCCTGTCGGTCGATGCCCTGCCCGTGCGTCTCGAGGAACTTAACGGCACGATGCGACGCGTTGATCTCTACCGGGAGGGTGACCAGCTGGAAGATGACGGAGAACGCAAAAAGAACGATTGCGATGCGCACCAGACCGACGGCATTAAGGAAGACGCCGGCGAGAAACACGAGCATCCAGACATTCTGCGAGAAGTTCACAACGGGCACGAGTGCCGTTCTCACCCGCATTGGGGCGTAGTTCTTTGCCCGTTGCACCGCGTGGCCGGCCTCGTGGCAGGCCACGGCAACCGAGGCAACCGACCCGCCGTGCATGTTCTCGTCCGAGAGGTGCAGGTTGTTGTCGCGCGGATCGTAGTAGTCGGTGAGGTGGCCGGCAACCGAGGTGATGCCCACACTCGAGGCGCCGCCCTCGTTGAGCATCTGGCGCGCAACGTCAGCGCCAGTGCCATCAAACGAGGCATCGACCTTGGACCAGCGCTCGTACCTGTTCTTGATGTAGGACTGGGTTAGAAGGCCCAGAATGAGCGAGAGGAGAACAATGCCGTAATAGGCAAAGTCGATCCCGTACCCGTACGTGTAATAGCCCATGAGAGAAGCTCCTATCGTTGGGGGCCGCGTAGCATTTGTACCCAAGCCATCCGACGCCAACGATGATACCTAACCCGGGTGACACAATTAGCGCACGCACCGCGGCGCCATCTTACGTGTACGCGGACCAGCCCTAAATGATCTCTATGCGACCGTCCCGCACCGTGAGGCCAACCGAGCCCTCGAGGAGGCTTTCCAATTGCCTGCCGGCAAGCTCATGACGCCAGCCGCTCGCGAGCCGTGACTTCGAGCGGTCCTGGGCGAACTCGACAAGGTCGTCCCTCGTAGCTATGAGCTGAGTCGCAATGCCGGACTTTTCAGAGACAATCCTCACCAGCGCGATCATGAGGTCAACCACGCTCTCCATCTCGGCAGAGGGATGCGCATGTCGCTCCTGCTGGGGACATGCCGAACCCGGGACCTCGACACCAGATTGGACCGCATCGAGCAGTTCACGAACGTCTTTCTCGCTGAGTTGGTCCGTCCCGCGAATCTTGCGGAGGCAATCGCGGGAGCGCGGCGCGCGCTTGCACACCTCAACGATGACCTCGTCGGAGAGCACCCACTTACGCGGCACGTCCCTCTCGGCCGCCGTCTGCTCTCTCCACGCACACACCTCACGTGCGATGGCAAGCTGGCGGCGAGTGAGGGAGCTTGAGCGCTTCAGTCTGAGGTAGGCCTCGCGGGGATCCCTGTGCATGTGGGACGGATCGGTCACCTCAGCCATCTCGGGTTGCACCCAGGCAAGACGGTCCCTCTCGACGAGCTGCTCCATCATTTGATCGTAGATGGCGGGCAGGTAGCGCACGTCGTCCTCGGCATAGGTGAGCTGCTCGGGGTCGAGGGGTCGACGTGACCAGTCCGTGAGCGATTCCGCCTTGGGAAGCCTCACGCCGGAGTAGGCCTCGACTAAAGAGGCATAGCTCACCTGCTGACGCATTCCCAGGAATGCCGCCGTCACCTGCGTGTCAAAGACTGAGGCACACACCACGCCCATGCCGTCGAGAATGACCTCGAGGTCCTGTTCGCAGGCATGGAACACCTTTGTGACCCGCTCGTCTGCGAAGATATCTGCCAAGGGTGAAAGATCATCGATGAGAATGGGGTCGATGGCACCGATCTCGGAGGCAGTGCCAACCTGAACCAAGCAGAGCTTTGGGTAGTATGTCCGCTCCCGGAGAAACTCCGTATCCACGGCAATGACATGCTCCTTGCCAATCCGCTCGCAGAAAGCTCTCAGTTCGTCGCTCGTGGATATGTACACTCGACTCTCCCAGCTCAAAGGTGTTAGTCAAACGCCATGGCGATGGTCTACCATGTGACTGTGGCCCGGCGGGGGCCGGCGCCCGAAACATGATACATGCTATCCCTTGTTGGGGGACCGGGGAGGGTCATCATGCGCAGCGTCATCATTCACAACCCCTTGTCAGGGTTTGGCTCGGATGCCATCTTCGAGTTCGAGCGGGCACTCGTACATGCCGGGGACGAGTGCACCTTTCGTGCCCTCGCGCCAGACTTCGTTGCCGATGGTGCCGTGGGTGACGTGGACGGCTTCGACATCTGCGTGCTCTCCGGCGGCGACGGTACGGTAACTGGCCTCCTGTATGCCCTCCGCAATCGCGGCGTGCCAGTTTGTGTCTTCCCGTCCGGGACGGCAAACCTGCTATTTGCGAACATCGGCAATGCCCCGGAGCCGGCGGCCCTTGCACGGGCCTGTCGCGTGGGCCACACCGCCACGGTTGATCTTGGCGAGATTGTCTGGAAAGACGAAAGCGGCATGGAGCACGTGAAGGGCTTTGGCCTCATGTCGGGCACGGGTTTTGACGCACAGCTCATGGAGGCGGCGCTGCCCAACAAGGCCGCCATGGGACAGGCGGCGTACTTCGCTGCGGCATTCGCCAACCCGCGGCCAGCGGTCGAGGAGTTCACCATCGTTGTGGACGGCCAGGAGTACCACCGTCGCGGAATCTCGTGCATGGTTGCGGACAACGCGATGATCCAGGGAGATATCCAAATTGTCCCGGACTGCCGCATGGACGACGGCCTTCTCGACGTTATTGTCATCGAGACTCAGGACGCGGCCCAGGTACTGCGCCCGCTGTTCTTTGGCATCGTCGACAAGACTGGCAAGTCCATTGGCCGCCCGCACCTTGAGGCTTTTCGCGGCCGCGAAATAACGGTACGTACCGAGAATCCCGTGCCGCTCGAGGTTGATGGTGACGTGGTGAGCTCAGGGGTCACCGAGTATCGCGCGAGGGTTCTCCCCTCGGTGTGCGACATCGTGGTTGACAGCATGAGCTCGTACCACTCAAGCTCAGACGTCCCTGCTCGCTTTGCGGACGCCGACGAGATTGCGTTTCCCAAGGAATAAGGCTCGGCTAGTCCTCTCTGTCCGCTGGGAAGCGAACGCCCGCCTGCTCGCGCGCCGTGTCCATCACCATGAGGGACTCAAGCGTCACATCTGACCACATATCGGCACGGTCAAGCGCAGCCGCGTCGCCGCGAACGGCATCGCAGAAGTCCGCAAGCTCGCAGGCCATGTCGTTCCCGGGATTCTCGACTGCCACCGTGCGCTCGTTGCCGCCCACGGTGCCCCAGGTCATGCCGCGGTCGACGTGCTCGACAACGCGGAGGTCATGCGGCTTGGTGATGTCCTGGTAGATGAGGGTAGCCCTCTCGCCCTCGATCTGGCAGGGCACCAGGTCATCCGAGACCTTGCCAAACGAGAGCGTCACGACCTTGTCGCCATAGCCAAGAAGCAACGCGCCCGCAAGGTCGACCGTCCTGTACGGGGAGCCCTCGGGCTCTCCGGGAACTGTGGTCGTGACGAGAGACGCGCTCACCGAGGAGGGACGTCCAAAGAGAACCATGGCAGGCTCAACGCAGTAGACGCCAATGTCCATGAGGCTGCCGCCGGCAAGCCGCGGGTCAAACACATTGAGATGCTCGCCCGCCCTCAGGCGAGCGATGCGTGACGTAACCTTTGAGAAGCCCATCTGCGCGAGACGCACGTCCCCAAGCTGCGGAAGCGTCTCCACAACGGCACGAAAGCCCGGCGTGTGAATCGAGCGCATTGCTTCCATGGCAACAACGCCGTGCTCGGAAGCCACGTCGAACACGCGCTTGGCCTCCCGGGCATTGGAGGCAAAGCTCTTCTCGACCAGCACATGCTTTCCCGCGCGAACCAGCGCAAGCGCCTGGGAGGCATGGACCGCATTGGGAGAGCTCACATAGACGGCGTCGACTTCCGGGCAAGCGCACAGGTCATCGAGAGAGTCAAAGCCAAGGGTTCCCCCGTGCTCCTTTGAGAACGTCCGCGCACGCGAAATGTCCCTGGAGTAAGCGCCTACATACGTGGCGCCATCGTAGGCGGCAAGCGCATCGAGGAAACGTTGGCAGATGCTACTCGTGCCTATAGTTGCGATTCGGACCTTCCTATCCTCAATCATGGGGCGCCCCTTCCGCTTGCCCATAGCACCGTCCAACCGCCCTGTCACAAGAACAGAGCGACTAGCCCATCTGTGAGAGATTCTAATGCGGGAGCGAGAAAAGAGCGCGTGAAGCGACGAGGACAGCTCAGCTGGCGTCCCCTGCGGAAGCGGTGGCCATAGAGCGTACTGCCCCAAGACACGAGCGCACGGACTGGATGACCGTCTGAGAGAGCTCCTGCTCGCTCATGGTGCGCTCGCCAAAGAGCCAGCTCGCCAATAGCGAGACTATGCCTCCCGCGGCAAAGTCCACGGCGCACGACACTCGCGAGGAGAAAGAGGCAGAGAGCTGCGTTGATACGCTGGAGAGCCCACCCAGCCGCCTCGAGAGCTCCCGCCTAAGGCGCTCGGAGAGAAGCGTGCGGGCAGGTGTGTGCGCAAGCGCCCCAAATGCCGTGGCACCATCGGAAGCGAGGCTCTTGAGCTGCGAGAGCACCTGCGAGAGGCCGTCCGTTGTGCTCACGTCGCCAGACTCAACGATGCCCGAGACCTCACTCACAGCGTCATTCTCGATTTCTTGAAGGACGGCGCGCACGCTGGGGTAGTGCGCGTAGAACGTCTTCTTGTTGATAAGGGCGCGGTCTGCAACGTCTTTTACCGTGATGTCCTGCGTGGGAGTATCGGAGAGAAGCGAGATAACTGCCCTGCGTATCGCCGCCTGCGACCGTTTAACGCGAAGGTCAACGTGACCCACTGCCCTGGCTCCCATGCAACTCACCTTTCCTGGACGACTCCATACCAGGTCGCACAAATCTATTTCCCATACTATACTTACTTTAAATATTGGAAATAAGTCGATTCTTTAGATTAGGAAGCACCCCGTGAATTCTACCCCGGAAGAGATCCGCCAACGCTACCAAGAGCTTGCTTCTCCCACGCTTTCCTCGCCGCGCGTTTCGCTCATGGCGCGATTCGTCCAACACGGGCGCACGACCACGCTCGAGCACGTAGCCGCCGTGGCCTACCTCAGCCTTTACCTCTCGCGCGCGCTCGACCTAAGCTGCGACGAGAAAGCCCTCGTGCGCGGGGCACTCCTCCATGATTACTACCTCTACGACTGGCACGACCACAATGCCGCCCCCGACGCGTGGCACGGCTTTACCCACCCACGCCATGCACTGAGAAACGCCGAGCAGGACTTCCCCAACCTCACGGACCTCGAGCGCGACATCATCGCCCATCACATGTTCCCGCTTGTTCCTTCTCCCCCACGTCACCTGGAGGCACTCGTAGTCTCGCTGGTGGACAAGGCTTGCTCGACTGTGGAGGTCTTCTCAGAGAGACCCTGGTCGCATGAGAGACAGGGAGGGTCCGCATGCTAGAAAAACTCATGCCAGCGATTCCGGCACTTGCGGCGGTTGTCGTTACCAACCCCACGCTCATGGATCTTTCGATTCTCATGCTCTCCATGACCACCATCTCGGTTGGAGGCTGGGTCTGGGAGACCATCTACTGCTCTATCGTGGAGCGAAGGCTCGTGCGTCGCGGCTTCCTCATCGGGCCGAGCTGCCCCATTTACGGCACAGGGGCAGTGGCCGTCTACATGCTGCTCGGCCGCATCGACAGTCCCCTTGTGGTGTTCGTTGCGGGTGCCGTGCTTGCGACGGCAATAGAGTACGCAACTGGCCGGGCGTTGGAGGAGCGCTTTGGCAGACAGTGGTGGGACTACACGGGTTGGCCGCTCAACTACCGTGGGCTCATATGCCCCATTGCCTCTGGGGTCTTCGGGGTCTTCTCGGTTCTTGTCGTCTTTGCCATCGAACCGCAGCTCATTGCGTTCTATATGTCGTGGGGCGAGCTTGCGTGTGAAATCGCGGCCGTGACGTGCATGGTGACGTATGCCACGGACACCGTTCTCTCGGTGCTCATGCATGATGCTCGCGACGCCGCACTGAGAATCGCGGGCAGACGCTAGTCCGGATGCTGTAAGGTGAGGAGTGCTCACTAACCAAACCGGAGGCGGCATGTACTCATTTGACAGCAGGGTGCGCTACAGCGAGTGCGACGAGAATGGCGTGCTGGCACTCGTCCCCATGATGAACTACCTGCAGGACTGTTCAACCTTCCATTGCGAGGCCGTTGGACGTGGCCTGAAGGAGCTTCGTCACGACCACCTCGGGTGGTTCGTTACATCCTGGCTCATCGAGATAGACTCGCTCCCCCGCTTTTGCGACACCATCACGACAAGCACCTGGTGCTATGCCATGAAGCGCCTCCAGGCCGAGCGTTGCTTCTCCATCCGTGGTGCAGACGGCACCACGCACGTGCGGGCGGACTCCCAGTGGTACATGTATGATTTCTCGCAGGAACGCGTGATTAGCATCCCGCAGAGTGAGTCCGTCTTCCTCGAAGGCGACACTCGACCAGACGATCTTCCCGTCATTTCTCGCCACCTCAAGCCCCAGGGCGAGGGAACGCCAACCTCCCCCATCGTGATCACCGAGCAGCACCTGGACACCAACCGGCACGTGAACAATGCCGAATACGTGCGATTTGCCCTCCTTGCTGCCGGCGAGCTCGGACACACGATTGACCTTGCACGGCTTGAGGTGCAGTACCGCACCATGGCACTGCTTGGCGACACGCTGCAGCCGGTCGTCTATGGGGGTGGGGACAGCATCGCCGTAGACATCGACGGCGAGGACGGAAAGCCGCGCGCAATTGTGAGGATGGAGGGACGTGCATGACAGAGAGGCAGGCAGAGCGTCCCACGCTACATGTGGCGGGAGCCATCATCCAGCGTGACGAGCACATCCTGGCGGCGAGGCGCGCACACGGCATGGACGGCTGGGAGTTTCCCGGTGGCAAGGTCGAGGCCGGTGAGACGAGCGAGGAGGCGTGCCGCCGAGAGGTGCTCGAGGAGCTTGGCTGCAAGCTCCAGGTCACGTGGCTCCTCGATACGCTGACCTACGACTACCCGGAGTTCCATCTCGTCATGGACTGCTTTGTGTGCACGCTGGCATCGGGTTCAGAGCCGGTTGCCAAGCCTGGCGAGCACAAGGAGCTTCGATGGCTTGGGCGTGACGAGCTTCTCGACGTTTTGTGGCTTCCGGCAGACCAGGGACTTGTGAAGTCACTGGGACTCGCTTGGGACCAGATAATGGAACCGGAGCATCTGTAGAGAAGGCCAGCCCACAAGCCACGGCATCGAAGGGGAACCCATGAGCAAGGCAGACGACATCTTCGTCGACATGTGCACCGACATCCTCGAGAACGGTAGCACCACCGAAGGCCAGAAGGTTCGCCCCCACTGGGAGGACGGAACGCCCGCATATACCATCAAGCGCTTTGGCGTGTGCAACCGCTACGACCTGCGCGAGGAGTTCCCTGCCATCACGCTGCGTCGAACTGCCCTCAAGAGCTGCATGGATGAGGTCCTCTGGATCTACCAGCGCAAGTCGAACAACGTCCACGACCTCCACAGCCACATCTGGGATGAGTGGGCGGACGAGACGGGATCGATCGGCAAGGCATACGGCTATCAGGTTGCCCAGGTTTCCCGCTATGCCGACGGCGACTACGACCAGATGGACCGCGTTCTCAGGGACCTGCGCGAGAACCCCTACTCGCGTAGGATCATGACCAACCTCTACACCTTCGCCGACCTCTCCGAGATGCATCTGTACCCGTGCGCCTTCAACGCCATCTATAACGTGACGCAGGAGCCCGGAGAGAGCCGTCCCACCCTCAACATGCTGCTCGTGCAGCGCAGCCAGGACGTTCTCGCCGCCAACAACTGGAACGTGTGCCAGTATGCGATTCTCCTCATGATGGTCGCGCAGGTCTCGGACATGAATGCGGGCGAGTTGGTGCACATGATTGCCGACGCCCATATCTACGACCGCCACGTCCCCATCATTCGCGAGCTCATCTCTCGCCCACGCCTTGCTGCGCCAAAGGTCCGTCTCAACCCAGAGGTGAAGAGCTTCTACGACTTCACGACCGATGACCTCATCGTCGAGGGCTACGAGTGCGGCCCACAGGTGAGAGACATCCCCATCGCCATCTAGCCCCCCTCGCCCCCTCTCGTTCTTTATCGGTATTTGTGAATTGGGCATCTCGCCAACTGGGCAATGCAAGGGCAGTTTCACAAATTCACAAATACCGATAAAGAACGAGAGGGAAAGCAGCAAGGGAAAAGAACCAAGGAACTTGGAGGTTCCGATGAACGCAATAGTTGCCGTGTGCTCGGATTGGGGCATTGGCTACCAGGGCGCACTTCTCGTCCATAGCAAGGCAGACATGCACCGCTTTATGGAACTGACCATGGGTGGCACCGTAGTCATGGGCAGGCGTACGCTCGAGAGCTTCCCCGGAGGACCACTCAAGGGACGGAAAAACGTTGTAATCACCCACGACCCCGAGGCGCTACCAGGGGGAGTCGTGAGCGTGGACTCCCCCGTCGCCGCGCTCGAGGCAGTGGCAGCAGATGACCCCAACAGGGTGTGGCTTATTGGGGGCGAGTCTGTCTACCGGGCACTTCTCGACCAGTGCACACGTGCCTACGTGACAAAGTTCGACGTCGAGAGGCCCGCCGATGCCTTCTTTCCCAATTTGGACGAGGACCCGGCATGGCAAGTCGAGTCTGCAGAGAACGGTGGTGCCACGACAAAGGGCACGCACTTCTCATTCATCACGTACGTGAGGCAATGAGACAAAGGGACAGTCCCTTTGTCTCATTCGGTTGCCTGCGCGGCGGCCTCCTCGGCAGTGCGGATGTCAGTTCCGCCATAAAGCGCTGAGAAAAACTCGTCTGGGAGCGGCGTGTCGATTGTCCAGGAGCCATCGTCGTCTTTTGTGAGGGAGAGCGTGGCATCAGACGTAGCCGTGGCAGCGTCTTCTGCATCGAGGCATTGGTACAGAAAGTCGAAGAGCTTGTCGACAAGCGCGGCTCGGCCACCGGAGTCAAGCGTGGACTGCATCTCGTCCGTGAGCATCCATGCCTCGAAGTCTGAGGCCGCATTGGTGATTGCACCGGAGAGGGCGGCATTGGTGATGCTCACCGTTGCCGTGGCCGTCTTACCGTCTTCGGCAACGCTCACGTCCCCCACCTGGTACGAGAAGTGCGAGAGCAGGTGCTGGTGGTACTCGTCCACGTCAACGCCAAAATCGTCAAGCTTGGCGCTGGTTGCATCGTCACCAAACTGGGGGTCGGGCACATCAGTTTCCTTGGGCTTGTCGTCATCTTTCTTGTCATCTGCATTGGGATGCGCAATGGCATCGTAACCATCCATGAACTGCGTCACGGTCTCCGTGACCTTCTCGGTGTCGCTCTTGCAGGCGGAAAGCGAGAGACACACCATTACTGCCAGGGCAAGAACACCAAGGCAGGGCAAAACCCGCACAAGCGGATAGCGGCGATGGGACGAGAGGTGCATGGATGACTCCTAGCGAAGTGACGATTTGCCATAGAGTGACCAGTCAAGCTTAGACGAAACGACATCCAACTGCACGGGAAGAGGCGCCCGACATAGGTCGGGTGCCTCTTCGAGAACGTAGTGCCTGGAGCACGCGTGAACTACTCGTAGTCGCTTGCGACGTTAATCCAGTTGTTCAGGAACTCCTCGTTGTCCTTGCGACCGCGGGAAAGCTCTGCGGCGGCGACGACAGGCAGCCAGTAGCTGATCTTCTGCTTGGCGATGTCCGCAGCCTTGGAGTAGAGGTCGAGGTACTTGTCGGCTGCAGCAGGGAACTCGAGGGTGAGCAGCATGTAGGTCATGGCTGCATCGGCGTCGGGCAGGCCCACCGTGACGTGGGTCCAGTCGCAGACGAAGAGGCTACCGTCCTCACCCACAACCACGTTAGTGGGATTGAAGTCTCCGTGGCAGATGGAGCGGCCGTTGCGAAGGCGGTCGGCACGCATCTGGAGGTCATAGCGGGCAGAGGGATCGAGCGACTTCACGCGGCCGATCATGCGGACAATCTTGTCGCACTGACCGGTGAGGGCAGCAGGAGCCTTGGTGTTCTGGACCTTGACCTGCAGGTCGACGAAGGTCTGGAGCAGCTCGTCGAACTTGGGCGTGCCCTCGGCCTCCTTCATGAGGTCGTGCAGGGTGCGTCCGGGGAAGTACTCGTATGCCAGAGCCCAGGAGCCGTCCTCGACCTGGGAGACCTCGAGTATCTTGGGGGTGTTGAGTCCCTCCGCCTGCTCGATGCGGGCGAGGTTCAAGGCCTCGCGGAAGACGTCCACGGCAGGCTTGGTACGGACGAAGGACTTGACGATCCTGTTGCCGTCCTTGTAGACGACCTTGTTGTGGCGACGTGCGAGCTCGACGCGCTCGTCAGAGAGCTTCATATGATGCCTCCTTGTGGCCGAATTGGGTGGACTAGTCCTCGTAGGAGCTGGCAGGACGGCCGTAGTAGGCGTCGAGGTAGAGCTCCTTGATCTCGGAGACGAGCGGGTAGCGCGGGTTGGCGCCGGTGCACTGGTCGTTGAAGGCCTGCAGG
The DNA here is from genome assembly GCA_022648325.1 of Olsenella sp. Taxonomy (GTDB): domain Bacteria; phylum Actinomycetota; class Coriobacteriia; order Coriobacteriales; family Atopobiaceae; genus Tractidigestivibacter. The sequence goes on along the minus strand of JALCMG010000021.1, from coordinate 9,048 downwards.
CTCATGTCGTCGAGGGTGTCGAGGAAGTTCTGCTCGTCCACGCCGTACTCGGCGATGGTGTGCTTGACGCCCACGTGATCGAAGAGGTCGCCGATCATCTTGAGGAAGTTCTCGAAGACCTCGCGGTCGTCCTTGCCGGTGGCGCCGCAGAAACGGCCGGCCTCGGCGTAGCGGTGCAGCGTCTTGGGGTGGTCGTATTGCGGGAAGGTGCCCATCTTGGTGGGACGCTCGGCCGCGTTGTAGCGCATGACGCGGCGAAGGATGACGGCGTTGGCCAGGCCGTGCGGGATATGGTGGAACGCGCCGAGCTTGTGGGCCATGGAGTGGTTGACGCCCAGGAACGCGTTGGCGAAGGCAAGGCCGCCCAGCGTGGAGGCGTTGGCCATGTGGTCACGTGCCTCGATGTCAGAGCCGTCGTCGTAGGCGCGCGGCAGGTACTGGAAGACGAGCTTCATGCCGCGGAGCGCGAAGGAGTCGGTGAAGTCGGACGCCATCATCGAGACGTAGGCCTCGAGGCAGTGCGTGAGGACGTCCACGCCGGATGCGGCGGTGAGGCCCTTGGGCTGGGTCATCATGTTGTCGGTGTCGACGATGGCCATGTTCGGCATGAGCTCGTAGTCCGTGATGGGCCACTTGATGCCGGTCTCGGCGTCGGTGATGATGGCGAACGGCGTGACCTCGGAGCCGGTGCCCGAAGAGGTTGGGATGGCAACGAAGAAGGCCTTCCTGCCCATCTTGGGGAAGGTGTAGACGCGCTTGCGGATGTCCATGAAGTCCATGCTCATGTCAGAGAAGTCCTCGTCGGGGTTCTCGTACATGGACCACATGATCTTGCCGGCGTCCATTGCGGAGCCGCCGCCGATGGCGATGATCGTGTCGGGCTGGAAGGCGCGGAGAAGCTCCTCGCCCTTCTCGGCATCCTGCAGCTTGGGGTCGGGCGAGATGGACCAGAAGGACTCGTGGGCGATGCCCATCTCGTCGAGGGACGCCTCGACCTTCTTGGTGAAGCCGCTCTCGTACAGGAACTTGTCGGTGACGATGAACGCGCGCTTCTTGCCGTAGACGTCCTTAAGCTCGCGCAGTGCGACGGGCATGCAGCCCTTCTTGAAGTAGACCTTCTCGGGGGTACGGAGCCACAGCATGTTCTCACGCCTCTCAGCCACGGACTTGATATTCAGCAGGTGCTGGGGACCAACGTTGCCGGAGACGGAGTTGCCGCCCCAGGAGCCGCACCCGAGCGTGAGCGAAGGCGGCAGCATGAAGTTGTACAGGTCGCCGATGCCGCCCATGGCAGCGGGGGTGTTGATGAGGATGCGGCAGGCCTTCATGACCTCTGCGTGCTGCGCGAGCTTCTCCTTCTCGTTGGGGTCAACGAAGAGGGAGGCCGTGTGGCCGTATCCGCCGTCGGCAACAAGGCGGGAAGCCTTGGCAATGGCGTCATCGAAGTCCTTGGCGCGATACATGCCGAGAATGGTGGTGAGCTTCTCGTGCGCCCAGGGCTCGGACGGGTCGACAGAGGTGACCTCGCCGATGAGGACCTTGGTCGAAGGCGGAACCTCGACGCCTGCGGCAGCGGCGATCTTGGTTGCCGGCTGGCCAACCATCTTGGCGTTGACGCCACCGTTCACGATGACGGTGTTGCCAACCTTGGCGATGTCGTCGCCCACGAGGAAGAAGCAGCCGCGCTTCTGGAACTCGGCCTTCACCTTGTCATAGACCTTGTCGAGCACGATGACGTTCTGCTCGGTGGCGCAGATCATACCATTGTCGAAGATCTTCGAGTGGATGATGGAATTGACCGAGAGCTCGATGTCGGCAGAGTCGTCGATGATGGCGGGGTTGTTGCCGGGGCCGACGCCGAGGGCGGGCTTGCCGGAGCTGTAGGCGGCGTTGACCATGCCGGGGCCACCGGTGGCGAGGATGCAGTCAACCGAGCCCATGAGGGCGCCGGTGAGCTCGATGGTGGGCGCGGGCACCCAGTCGATGATGCCCTTGGGGCATCCGGCCGCCTCGGCGGCGTCGCGCACGATGCGGGCGGCCTCGATGGTGCAGGCCTTCGCGCGCGGGTGCGGGCTGATGATGATGGCGTTTCTCGTCTTGAGGCAGATCAGAGTCTTAAAGATTGCCGTGGACGTGGGGTTGGTGGTGGGGATGACAGCGGCGATGATGCCAAGGGGCTCGGCGACCTTCTTGTAGCCAAACGCCGGGTCATCCTCGATGACGCCACAGGTCTTGAGGTTCTTGTACTTGTTGTAGATGTACTCGGAGGCAAAGTGGTTCTTGATGACCTTGTCCTCCATGATGCCCATGCCGGTCTCCTCGACCGCCATCTTGGCAAGCGGTACGCGGGCCTTGTTCGCAGCTATGGCAGCCGCATGGAAGATCTTGTCCACCTGCTCCTGACTGAACGTGGCGAACTCCGCCTGAGCCGCGCGCATCTCCTGGATGCGCTTGGCCAGCGAGTCGACGTCAGCAATAACCGTTTCCTTGCCAGTGGGTTTCTTTGCCATGCGTTCCTCCTATTTTCTGGACAGGACCCGCGACCTACTCGCAGACCCGGTCGTGCAGAAACCAAGCAAAACACAGGTGAGGGGGGCGACGCCCTCCCCCAGAGAGCCGTATGTACACACACAGTTGAAGTGTAACATGCGCAATCGTCCGCACATGGAACAAAATGCTTTACCGCGCCCCATCCACAGGACTTGCTCGGAAGACGGGACGCGGCGGATGCCTTACGAGAGCACGCTCAAAACCCAGTCGACGTCGTCGGTGGTCTTCATCTTCTCCAGGATGGCCTCGTCCTCCAGGATACGGCAGATGTTTGCCAACACCTCGAGGTGCTCCTCGCCCTTCCCGGCAATGCCAAAGACGAGCTGGGCACGCTCACCGTCAAAGTCAACGCCTTCGGGGTACTGCTGGAGCACCACGCCGGTCCTCACGACCAGGCCCTTCGCCTCGTTGGTGCCGTGCGGGATGGCTATCCCCATGCCAATGTAGACGCTTGTGAGGCGGTCGCGCTCGACCATGGCGTCCACATAGGGCTCCTGCACGCAGCCGCGGCTCACGAGTAGAGCACCGGAGTCGCGGATGCAGCGCTCGCGGTCCACGGACGGGCATCCCAGCCTGATGGAATCCCGATCGATGGCGATGGAGGGCTTGCCCTGCGCCGCCTGCTCGCCCGCAGGCTTTGGATGCGCGGGCTCCATGAGCTCGGAGGCGCGAGGGAGTTCGGTCAGGGAGGCGTAGAGCGAGTCGAGCGCCGGGTCGTCCAGGAAGTTGTCAATGGTCACTATCCGGGCCTTGGGCGCGCTCTTGCGAGCCCTCTCGGAGAGGACTCTCTGGCACACGACGATGTCGGCGTCGGCAGGCACGCCATCCACGCTCGAGTGCTCAATGGCAAGGTCGGGTCGCTCTGCCTTCACGCGGTTGCGGAAACGGGCGGCCCCCATGGCCGAGGAGCCCATGCCGGCGTCGCAGGCAAAGACGATCTTACCGTTCCTCGTGTCGGAGACGGCAGCCGCCTCCGCCGTGCCCTTCATTTCGCGCATCTTATCGGCAGCGCGGTCGAGGTCCTTGGATCCGGCAGTGCGCACGATGGGCGAGGCGATGGCAAACGAGACACCCGTGGCGATGAGCACGCCCACGATGGTGGGAAGCATGCACTCCGGGGGCGTCATGGAGAGAAAGGCGATGATGGAGCCTGGGGAGGCGGCGGAAATGAGGCCCGAGCCGGTGAGCGAGAACCACGCAATAGCGCACATGTTGCCCACGATGGGTGCAATGATGACCTTGGGGTTCATGAGCACATAGGGGAAGTAGATCTCGTGGATGCCGCCAAGGAAGTGGATGATCACCGCGCCGGGGGCCGACTGGCGGGTCTTCTTGTCCTTGCAGAAGAGGCAGTACGCGAGCAGGACGCCAAGGCCGGGGCCGGGATCGGCCTCGAGCATGTACATGATGGAGCGGCCAGTCTCCTGCGCTTGCGCGATGCCGATGGGCGTGAAGATGCCGTGGTTGATGGCGTTGTTCAGGAAGAGCACCTTGGCCGGCTCGATGAAGATGGCGAGAAGCGGCATGAGGCCGTAGTGCATAAGCGTCGCAACGCCTGCCATGAGCACTGCCAGGATGGCATCCATGACGGGCCCTATGACCACAAAGCCGAGCATTGCCAGCAGCATGCCCATAATGCCCACGGAGAAGTTATCCACAAGCATCTCGAAGCCCGCGGGCGTCTTCCCCTCGACGAGCCTGTCGAAGGTCTTTATGACCCATCCCGCAAAGGGCCCCATGAGCATGGCACCTATGAGCATGGTGGTGCCGGGCGCACCGGCAATGCAGCCGACGACCGCGATGGCCCCGGCGATCCTTCCCCTGTCCCCGCCCACGAGGTATCCTCCCTGGGCCGCTATGAGGACGGGGATGAGGTAGGTGAGCATGGGCGACGCGATGGTCGCAAGCTGGGCGTTGGGTAGCCAGCCGGTCTCGATGAACAGTGCGGTGAGAAAGCCCCAGGCGATGAAGGCACCAATATTGGGCATGACCATGCCACTCAGAAACTTGCCAAACCTTGAGAGGCGTTCGCGTGCTGACATCGAACCCTCGTGATGATGTAGTAAGGGGCATGGCACTCGTGGGGGCCGAAGTCCCCGGACTCGTCTATAAACACGCTGAGCTCGTACATCACGCTCTTAGAAAACAAAAGTGGCGGAGAAAACGTCCCCGCCCTTGGGTGAACCAGGGCCTTTCGGCCAGCCCAGAATAAGTTTAAGCCTATACCGCTTCATTCCGGTTTTGTCTAGTGTGTGGGGCATGTCGGCGAGCTGTACCAAAATGCACCTAGCTCATTGGGGCTACATCACAAGCCTATCGCGCAAGGAGGTACCGCGCCGCAGCGTCCCACAGCGTGAGGAAGGCGGATCACACGAGTGCGCGTACGCACGGGTCAGCATCGGGCACCGCAAAGCGCACCACAACCTCGGCAACAAAGCAGCCGAGCAGCACCTGCGCCACGGAAGCCGGGGCTGAGGCGTCCGCTTCCTCGCCGTCGCCCTTGCCGCGGCGCCGGGCCCCGTCGACGAGAGCGATCACGACGACAAGCACGGTTGCCGAGATTGCAGCGGAAACCCATGACGGGCCCATCACAGTGTTGAGCAGGAAGTACGACAGCCACAGCAGCACAAAGGTCAGCAGCAGCCTTACCAGAGATCTCATGCGAGTCATGAGCTAGCTCACCACCCCACCCCATCAGCAATCCATTGGTTCATCACCGACCCGAAGTCGGCAATATCCGCTCCCCTTTTAAGCATTTGTAGCACCTGCCCACCTTCAATTCGATGGGTGTTCAGACGTAGCGTCACACAAGCGCCCCCAGAGGCACCAGAGGTTCCTTGTTCGCAGCTCGCGGTCCTCGTTCACGGGATTGCCACCTCAAGCTCCATGACCTGCTCGCGGACATCGCGCTCGTCAGCCTCCCAGCGACACCACTCCCCTGCTGGGGCGCCTATCAGCCGAAACGCCACATACGGACCAAAACCGCCAACGAGCTCGCTTGCGGCCCGCGCAAAGTCCGGGTCCGTCTTAAGGCCCGGGTAGCGCACGGCCTCCACACGCGGGTGACACGCGAGGTAGTTGGCCACAACCTGTGCCGCATCCGACAAGGCGTGCCAGCGCTCCCGCCCCATCTGGGACGAGAGCGTTGAGAGCGCGTCAAGGTCGATGTCCCCCCTCGCCCACCGCAGAACCTTGTCCTAGCGACGCTCGGCTATCTCGGCGGAGAGGCTTGCCACAAAGTCCTCGAGGTCGCGCTGGACCGTCTTGCCAGAGCGATCGCGCACGGAGATGTTGCCGGCCTCGGCCTCCTTCTCGCCCAGTATCAGCATGTAGGGAACGCGGTCGACAGAGCGTGCCTCGCGAATCTTGTAGCCAATCTTCTCGTCACGCTCGTCGACCTTCACGCGAACGCCGGCGTCGCGGAGCTTCCGTGCGACCTCGAGGGCGTAGTCACGGGTCTTCTCGGAGATGGGGAGCACCTTGACCTGGCAAGGCGAGAGCCACGTGGGGAACTTGCCCGCGTACTGCTCGATCAGCATGCCAATGAAGCGCTCAAACGAGCCAAAGCCCGCACGGTGAATCATGATGGGCTGCTTCTTGGAGCCGTCCTTGTCGGTGTACTCGAGCTGGAAGTTGTGCGGAAGCTGGAAGTCCAGCTGGATGGTGCCACACTGCCACTCGCGGCCAAGGCAGTCCTGCAGGTGGAAGTCAATCTTGGGGCCGTAGAACGCGCCGTCACCAGGGTTGAGCTTGTAGTCGACATGCATGGCCTCGAGGGCATCCTTCAGGCCCTGCTCGGCGCGCTCCCAGTCCTCGTCGGAGCCCATGGAGTTCTCGGGACGAGTGGAGAGCTCGACACGATATGGGAAGCCGAACTGGGCGTAATAGGCAGTGATCAGATGCGCGACGTCGGTTACCTGCTCGGTGATCTGGTCCGGACGGATGAAGAGGTGCGCGTCGTCCTGCTGGAACTCGCGCACGCGGAAGAGGCCGTGGAGGGCGCCCTTGAGCTCGTGCCTGTGGTCGAGACCGGCCTCCGCGAGCTTGAGGGGCAGGTCACGGTAGGAGCGCGGCTTGCTCTTGTAGATGAGGCAGGCACCGGGGCAGTTCATGGGTTTGATCGCGTAGTCCTCGTCGTCGATCCTGGTGGTGTACATGTTCTCTTTGTAGTGGTCCCAGTGGCCAGAGGTCTCCCAGAGGCTGCGGGACAGGATGATGGGCGTCTGGACCTGGTCGTAGCCGTACTTGTCCTGCATCTCCTGCCAGTACTGCATGAGGGAGTTGCGGATGCGCATGCCGTTGGGGAGCCAGAACGGGAAGCCGGGGCCGGCCTCGTTCATCATGAAGATCTCCATCTCCTGGCCTATCTTCCTGTGATCGCGCTTCTCCGCCTCCTCGCGCATGTGCTCCCACTGGGCGAGCTCGTCCTTGCTGCGGAAGGCGACGCCATTGATGCGCGTGAGCATCTTGTTGTCCTTGTCGCCCTTCCAGTACGCGCCAGAGACTCCGGTGAGCTTGAAGGCCTTGAGCGCCTTGGTGTAGAGGATGTGCGGGCCAACGCACATGTCGACGTACTCGCCCTGCTTGTAGAAGGTGATGCGAGCGTCCTCTGGGAGGTCACCGATGTGCTCGACCTTGTACTTCTCGCCTCGTTCCTGCATGTGCGAGATGGCCTCGGCGCGAGGGAGCTCGTAGGTCTCAAACTTGAGGTTCTCCTTGCAGATCTTAGCCATCTCGGCCTCGATCTTGGGGAAGTCCTCCTCCGAGATCTTGGTGCCCTCGGGGAGGTCGATGTCGTAGTAAAAGCCATTCTCGGTGGCGGGTCCGAAGGCGAAATCGGCCTCGGGGTAAAGACGCTTGATTGCCTGGGCCATAATGTGCGCAGCGGAGTGACGGATGACGTGCAGCTCCTGGTCCTCGGGGCATTCGTCCACATGGCCGTCGTTATAGAGAACCTTCATAAGAAACCTCTTCCTTGGTGTAGCTCCCAGACATTGATTGCAAGGAATACTGCGGGCCGCATCTTGCGGCGCTTCGCATAACGGCGACTGTCACATGGCGCAAGGCCAGGTGGGGGACAGCCGCCTAGATAGTCACCGTGGTAGTAGTACGCGTGGCGAGAAAAGCGTTGGTGCAAGACGCACCTCTAGTCTGACGGTACATGTGCACGTCGCTCATGTGGCGCATTCCCTACTGACTCCCCCACGCATTTGGTGCACTACTGCGAGCACAAGCGACTCATACCCGAGTGAAAGCACGCTGTCACTTGCGCTGCCTGCGGTTGCGCAGACCCAAACAACTTTACACCAGAGTGCAACGCTTGTGGCAGGGAAGCTAAATGCACATGGCCGCAGCCATTGGATTGATCCCGAAACACATGTGGACCTTTCAGCCAACGCACAAACGCATAAAAATGCTCTATCTAACGGGAAGTGGGAGAGCGCCGCATAACAACGCGCTATCTAACATCGCTTTCCGCTAGTCGATATCAGTCACTTAATCACATTTTCATAGTTATGCATATTTACTACATAGCGTACGTATATTTGGAAGTTTGGTTAAAGTCTTGATTTCGTGAAGCCAGAAGCGCTGTTAGATAGACGGGTTTTGTGCATTGGTGGTTGGAACCCCGTTAGATAACGCACTTTTGTGCACGAAACACTGCGTAGCTCGACGGGCTTGGCCCATCAAATAGCCATGGCACAAGAAGGCCCCGGGTGAACCGGGGCCTTCTGCAATCGACGTAGTCTCTGTAACCCAAACTACTGGATGCGCGTACGGCAGTACGGGCACACCTTCCAGTCGGCGTTAAGAGGACGGTGGCATGTGGGGCAAACGTTTCTCACCTGCGTGTTGCAGATGGGGCACACCACAAAGTCACGGTCAATGGGGGCACCGCATTTGGGGCAGATGCCGTAGTGCGAAAGCTGGTGCTCTCGCAGGGCAATGTCGAGATCCTGCTCCTCGCGATCAATGAGATAGGAGCTGGGGCGCAGGATGACATAGGCGAGCAGCCCAACGATGGGAATGACCGAGATGATTGCCCACATCCACCAAGGCTCCGCGCCACGGCGCTGGGCGTCGCGGATGACGTAGACGATGGAGAGGACGTAGAGCATGACGACACACACAACCAGGAGGTAAAGAACCATCCTTACCTCAGGCGTGAGAATTTGGTCGATAAGGTCTTGCATTCCCTGGACTCCTCTTGTTGGCACATGTGTATGCGGCGCCTGACCATTCCGAAGCCAATGGCGCACAACGGAGAAACGCGATTGATGATTGTATCAGATGCGGCCGAGAATACCTTCAACCTCACGCACGAGCGTCATTGCGTCACACGCAATCCTCGAATTCAGACTTCACCCGAGCGCTTCTCAAAGTCATCCGAACTAGTACGGCCGTGTTGTGGACACCAGTGATGTCGGGGCGGCAATGACGCCGCCTTGAGACATCGCCGGAAGGGGATGACCATAGTTGGCAAAGGGGCCAAGCAGG
>JALCMG010000020.1 GCA_022648325.1 Olsenella sp. | reverse complement strand
ACATCACGAGAGCGTCGCCGCCCACCATCGCGTTCTCGTGTGATGGTTGAGCCCTCGTGGCAATTCTACTCGATGGGACGGATTGCAGAAAACCCTCAAACACCAACGCACTGCAAGAGGGGATTTAATCGATGTTAGGCACCCTATCCATACGTGCTGCAGCCGACAATTCACCTCTGGATGAAAGGGTATTCTTATGAATGAGAAAACAAGCGAGACCCTCTCTGAGGGTTGGGAGCCCGTCGAGCTCATGATGGCGGATGAGAAACTCTTGAAAGAGCTTGAAGAACTTGAGTTTGCATGGTGCGGTGTTGCTTGCATGGGTATGGATCCCAAAAACTAGATTGAGCATTTGGGATAAATAGTGCAGGGGTCTCAGCACGAGCCGCTCCTTTGGTTCGTACTGAGATCTCAGTTTTATTGCAAAGGGACCTAAATGCTCAAGAGCAACGTATTTATCCATAAAGATAATGATTTACATCAAGCAGTACTCTACGATACTTACTCCTGTAAGTTATTTTCCCTCCCATTTGAAATGGCAGATCGAGCCTATCAGGGTTGCTTAACGGTTGACGAGGAGTCTGCTGTCAACGCGCTCGTTTCCGATTCTCACTCCAAGGCTAAATGCAAAAACATTGGCACCTTGGAGAGCCTGCGTCTTTTGATTACAAATAAGTGCAATTTCAAATGCGATTATTGCTTCGCAGATGCGGGGAGCTATGGCTTAGCTCGTGCGAGCATGTCTCCTCAGATGGCGAGAGATATCATTGACTACTTCTATAGTAGCTATGACTCCATTCTCCAAATCAGTTTCTTTGGGGGAGAACCACTAATTGCCTCAAATGTAATCGCATGTGTATGTGATTACATCAAGAGCAGCTATCCAGACAAGCACCCCAGTTACTCGATTGTGACGAATGCCTCCCTGCTGGATGATGACATCACAAATGTTCTTGCGAAGAACAGCATTTCGGTGGTGGCGAGTGTCGACGGACCGAGACAGATAAATGATTTGCACCGAGTGTACAAAAGCGGGGTTGGCACCTTCAATGATGTCGATGCGAATCTGAGGCAATATGGCAGTAGGCTACGCCTTTCCGTGGAGGCAACCTATACGTCTTCCCATGTAGATGGAGGCCTCTCACGGTCTGACCTGCACCAGTACCTCTCGAGTCGCTATGGTGTGTCTCGCGTTATCATCGCCGATGCGTCCATTGAGGGCGATGAATTTGGCAAGAAGTCAATCGAGCCATCGGAGTTTCCGCTGTTTCTTAGGGTCAGGGACTTCTTCGATGGTGGATGTATGCTCTTTTCAGATGAGATTTGTAACCTCATTCGTACCTTCATAGTCGGTGGCAACAGCTTGCATTTTTGTGGGGCGGGCTTCGATAGGTTCACTGTTGACATGACCGGTAATGTCTACCCATGCCACCTGTTTGTTGGTGACACACGCTACATCATATCAAACGTAGGGAGTGTGTCCGACGAGCGGAGGAATCCTGGAATTTTGGATAAATCATCCGCCGAGTGTAGGGACTGTTGCTACCGCGCCTTCTGTTTGGCGTGTACGTATGAGATGACGCGAGGAAGAGAGCTTTGTCGACAGAACAAGGAAGGTATCGACTATTTTCTACATAGAATGCTCGACTTGTTCATAACCAATAGGAGTGAGTACGACCTAGTCCTCAGGAGGTGTCTTGATTATGTCCACGAGAATCGACTGCCAAAGACTGCCTAGCAGATTCAGCGCTGCAGACGAGCGGAGAATTGGTGCACTATACGAGAATGCCGAAGCGGAGTCAGTGATTTTCCTTGGTGCCAAAAATGATGGTCTCGGCACTCTGTCTGTGAAAGCTCACTTCAAAATAGATGATTCCAGTATCTATTTCGCCGACTATAATTCCGTCCGCTTTTCCTTGAGGTGGGCGATCGCTGCCATGAACTACTGTTACGAGCATAAGTTGTTATGCTGCGTTGTGCACAATCATGCGGTGGGAAGCTCACCCTCTTTGTCGGACATCAGGACGTTCACGATTCTCACTGAGCAAGCACGTAATCTCGGGCTAGGCAATCCGACCTTTGCAATCTATGACATGCAAAGAGGTGAATCCCGCATTATTGATCAATGGGCTTGGGATACAAAAAATTACCCATCAGGGGAGGAAGTGAGCCTGCATGGGTCAAGAGGTCGGTGACGTGGGAGAGGCCGATGCTCACGCCAAGGCAATCAAGGGTGAACTCCTCGGCAGCCTCTTCGGGGCCAATCGAGGTCTGTTCGTGGTCTCGCTGCTTCTGTGCCTGATTGAGTCTCTCTTTGGGACGTTCTTCCCTGTCGCCCTGTCGACGACAATAGACGCGGCTGCGGCGGCGTCGCTGGATGACATCGCGGCGTCTGCCCTCTTCCTCGTGTTCCTCATTGCGGGAGCGAACCTCACCAAGCTCGTCTACCGTCACTTCATGCCCCTCTTCCTCAAGCGCGCAGTGGCGGGCTATCGTAGGGTCGCGTTCTCGCACCTCCTGTTCAAGGGCATCGGCTCGTTTGATGGTGGCGGCCAGAGCCGCTACGTCTCGGCCCTGACGAACGATGTGACCACCATCGAGACGACGTACCTCGAGAGGGTCATTCCGGCAATTGGCAACTGCCTCGTGTGCGTGGCCTCCTTCTTCATTCTGCTCGTCGTGAGTGTCCCCCTCGCCGTCACGGCAACTGCCGGCGCGGTCATTGCGGTCGTCGTGAGCACCCTCTCGGGAAAGCGCCTTGCCGAGCGGCAGAGCGCGACGTCGGCCAGAAACGAGCGCTTTGTGGCCCAGGTGGCGGATCTTATCTCGGGCTTCCCTCTCATCAAGAGCTTCTTTGCCGAGGGGCCGGCCCAGACGCTGTTTGACGCGAGCAACGAGGACCTCGAGGAGAGCAAGGTCGGGCGCCGGAGGACCGAGCAGACGATTCAGATTGTCAGCAACCTGGGATTCAACTTTGCTACGCTCTCCGTCATGTTCTTCGCCGCGTACCTTTGCGCGACGGGTCAGGGCGTTACGCCGGGCAACATCTACATGGTTTCCCAGCTCATGGTGCGTATCGCCGAACCCATTGGGGAGCTTCCCGGTGTCCTCGCCGCGCGCGGAGCCGCCCGCGACCTGACAGGCAGGCTCGCTGTTGCTCTCGCCTCTGATTGTGGCGAGGGAGGCAGTGCGGATGTCCCCGAGAGCCTGGGCGAGGGCATATCCCTCGAGCACGTCGGCTTCGCCTACGAAGAGGGCAAGGAGGTGCTGAGCGATCTCTCGGTACGTTTTCCCGCAGGCAGCTGCAACGCGTTGGTGGGGGCGTCTGGCTCGGGCAAGTCGACCCTGCTCTCGCTTCTGATGGGCGCTCAGGGCGACTACGACGGCTCTATTTCCTACGACGACGTTGAGCTGCGTGATGCGAGCAGGGAATCCCTCTATCGCACGGTCTCCCTCGTGCGCCAGGACACCTTCCTCTTCGATGCGACCCTGAGAGAGAATGTCACGATGTTCGCTGATGTGGATGAGGGTCGGGTGCGTGAGGCCCTTGCCAAGGCGGGACTGAAGGACTTTGTGGAGGAGCATGGCCTTGACTACCCCTGCGGGGAGGGTGGCTCCAACCTCTCCGGCGGTGAGCGGCAGCGCGTTTGCATCGCTCGCAGCCTGCTGCGCGGATCAAGCGTCCTCTTGTTTGACGAGGCGACCAGCGCCCTCGACCAAGCGACGGCCGACCAGATCACGCGCTCGGTCCTCGACCTCACCGGTACCACGCGCGTGATCGTCACGCACCGTCTTGACGCCGCGCAGCTCAAGCGCTTCGACGGCATCGTGGTTCTTCGTGACGGGCGGGTATGCGAGCAGGGTACCTTCGACGAGCTCATGGCTAAGGATGGCTACTTCAAGGCCCTCTACACTGTAGGCCAGTGAGACCGGGCCCGCCGATGCGCGCTCTCCGCCTGCGCGTCCGGCGCCCGGGCGTGCTATGCTCATGGTTCGATTGCGCGATGAGCGCGATCGCCCCTGTAAGGCCGCCCCTTGCCCGCGCGCTCAAGACACGAGCGCCGACACGAGCCTTGGGGCCAAGGAAAGGCGTGCACGGCATGGAAGAGATGCCCAAGACCTACAGTCCGCAAGAGGCCGAGCCCCAGCTCATCCAGAAGTGGGTTGACGCTGGCTGCTACCGTCGCAGCAAGGGCGTAGGGGACTGCACCGTTGTCATCCCGCCGCCAAACGTGACGGGCATCCTGCACATGGGCCACGCCATGGATGACTCCATTCAAGACACCTTCATTCGTTACAATCGCATGCGCGGCCGCTCCACCCGCTGGATCCTGGGCACCGACCACGCCGGCATTGCCACGCAGACCAAGGTGGACAAGAAGCTCAAGAGCGAGGGCAAGTCTCGCCTCAAGATGGGGCGCGAGAAGTTCCTCGACGCCTGCTGGGATTGGACCCACGAGTACGGTGGCACGATCGTCTCGCAGATCAAGCGCATGGGCTGCTCGATCGACTTCGATGACGAGAAGTTCACCATGAGCCCCGAGTTCAGCCGTGCCGTGCGCAAGGTCTTCTGCGACTGGTATCACGATGGGCTCATCTACCGTGGCAAGCGCATCGTCAACTGGTGCCCTGTGTGCGGCACCGCAATCTCCGATGACGAGGCCGAGTACCACGACGAGAAGGGCCACCTGTGGTTCCTTCGCTACCCGCTCACCGAGCCCGTTGACGGCATCGAGTACATCACCGTGGCCACCACGCGACCCGAGACCATGCTGGGCGACACCGGCGTGGCGGTCTCTCCGGAGGACTCGGAGAAGGCCAAGCTCGTGGGCAAGACGGTCATGCTGCCCATCGTGAACCGCGAGATTCCGATCTTCTCCGACTGGCATATCGACAAGAACTTTGGCACCGGCTTCGTGAAGGTCACGCCTGCGCACGACCCCAACGACTTTGCCATGGGGCGGACGCATGGCCTGGAGCAGATCAACATCCTCGACGAGCATGCCCACATCGTGGACGGCTACGGCGAGTTCTCCGGTATGGATCGCGACGAGGCGCGCGAGGCCATCGTGAAGTGGTTTGACGAGCACGGCCTTCTCGACCACGTCGAGGACCTCGAGCACTCGGTCATGCACTGCTACCGCTGCGATACCGCGCTCGAGCCCTGGCTCTCGGAGCAGTGGTTTGTTGCCGTTGACAAGCTCAAGGGGCCTGCGACCAAGGTCGTCAAGGACGGCGAGGTCAAGTTCTACCCCGAGCGCTGGACCCAGACCTACCTCACCTGGATGGACAACCTCAAGGACTGGTGCATCTCCCGCCAGCTGTGGTGGGGCCACCGCATCCCCGTCTTCTACTGCGAGGACTGCGGGTGGGAGGACGCCCTCATGGAGGACACCGACGTGTGCCCCAAGTGCGGCGGCCATCACGTGCACCAGGACCCCGACGTCCTCGATACCTGGTTTTCCTCGCAGCTCTGGACCTTTGCCACGCAGGGCTGGCCCGACCACCCCGAGGAGATGGAGGGGCACCATCCCACCAAGGTCCTCGTTACCGCCCGTGACATCATTGCCCTCTGGGTTGCCCGCATGATCATGAGCTCGCTCTACTTCACGCACGAGGTGCCCTTCCACGACGTGTACATCTACGCGACCATCCTCGCCAAGGACGGAAGTCGCATGTCCAAGTCGAAGGGCAACGGCGTTGACCCCATGGCACTCATGGACAAGTACGGCGCCGATGCCATGCGCTACAACCTGCTCACGCTCATCACCACCAACCAGGACGTCAAGGTCGACGCCAACCTGGACAAGAAGACGCGCGAGCTTATCGACAGCCCGCGTACCGAGCAGGCTCGCTCCTTTGTGACCAAGATCTGGAACGCCAGCCGCTTTGTCCAGATGAACCTTGACGGGTACACCCCTGGCGCGCCAAAGGCCGAGACGGCCGAGGACGCGTGGATGCTCTCGCGCCTTGCCCGTGCGGTCGACGCTTCCACGCGTCAGCTCGAGGGCTACGAGTTTGGCGACTATGCACGTGACCTGCAGTCTTTCTTCTGGGGCGAGGTCTGCGACTGGTACATCGAGCTCTGCAAGGGCCGTCTGCTCCACGGCACGCCCGAGGAGCGCCTCCAGGTGCAGCGCAACCTTGTCTACGTGCTCGACGTCTCCATGCGCCTGCTGCACCCCGTGATGCCCTTCGTCACCGAGAGCGTCTGGGACGCGCTGCCCGCGAGCGGACTCGACGACCACGCCGCGCAGTTCCTCATGACCGCCGCCTGGCCGGAGCCCGCAGACCTTGCTGCCTTTGTGAACGACAAGGCCGAGCATGACTTCGAGCTTGCCCGCCGCGTGGTCTCCGCCGTGCGCTCCACGCGCGCCCGCTACCGCCTGTCTCCCAGGGCCGAGCTTGACGTGTGCGTGCGCGCCGCTGCCGAGGACGTTGCCGTTCTCGAGGCCCAGCGCGACTTCATCTGCAGCGTCGGCCATGTTGACCAACTGGCTCTTGGCGCCCAGCAGAACAAGCCCGCGGGTTCCGTGAGCGTGGCTGACGGCGCGCTCGAAATCTTCGTGGTGCTCGGTGGCCTGGTCGACCTCGCTGCCGAGGGCAAGCGCCTGGAGAAGGAGCTCGCGAAGGCCGAGAAGGAGCTTGCCGGCACCAAGCGCACCCTCTCCAACGAGGGCTTTGTTGCCAAGGCGGCACCCGAGGTCATCCAGAAGAAGCGCGACCGCGCGGAGGAGCTGGAGCAGGCCATCGAGCAGCTCCGCACCCAGATCGCCGACCTCGCGTAGGCATGCGAGTTCTTCTCGCCTCTTTGTACTTTTGGGCCCGCGACGAAGTCTTCGTCGTGGGCCGTTTTCGTGGGTGCTGCCTGTGTTTCTCTGCTGCAGGTTCCGATCGGTTAGGGTGCGCTAACCGCTCGAAATCTGCAGGAAGCCAATGGAGTTGAAAAATCCGATCGGTTAGGAAGGCCTAACCGATCGGAATCTGCAGGAAGCGGCGAAGTTGAGAATTCCAATCGTTTAGGGTGCGCTAACCGATCGGAATCTGCAGGAAGCACTTGATCGAACCTGGCAGTAAGTAGTTGTGCCCACATGCTCCAGTGGTCTCTAGCCGGCCGTCTGCCGCCCTTTCCACAACCGCTGGTCGAACAAATGAGAACGTTAACATCTGCAGTTAAAAGTGGAGTTAACGTACTCACATCGAAGGCTCGCGCAACGGGGCGTGAGCCGCGGGGAAAGGGAGAAACCCATGGAAATGTCTCGTCGTAGGTTCATTGAGGTCTGCGGCCTAGGCGCTTTGGGCCTTGCCAGCGTGGGTGTGCTCGCAGGTTGCGGTGGAAGCTCTGATAGCTCTTCTGACGGCTCCAGCGCTTCCTCGGGAACCGATGCTGTTGCCAACAAGGACAAGCCCCTGGTGTGGTTCAACCGTCAGCCTTCAAACAGCTCCACCGGTGAGCTGGACTCAGCCGCTCTCAGCTTCAACGACAAGACCTATTACGTTGGCTTTGATGCCAACCAGGGTGCCGAAGCCCAGGGTAAGATGGTCAAGGACTATATCGAGAAGAACATCGCCACGCTTGACCGCAACGGCGACGGTATCATCGGTTACGTCCTCGCAATCGGTGACGTGGGCCACAATGACTCCATCGCTCGTACTCGCGGCGTGCGGAGCACGCTCGGTACCGGCGTCGAGAAGGATGGCAAGGTCATCTCTGATCCCATCGGCACCAACACAGACGGCTCTTCCTCACTTGTCCAGGACGCAAAGCTGGAGATTGGCGGCAAGACCTACACCGTGCGCGAGCTGGCCTCGCAGGAGATGAAGAACTCCGCTGGCGCAACTTGGGATGCAGCCACGGCTGGCAACGCCATCGGCACCTGGGCTTCCTCCTTCGGAGATCAGATCGACCTTATCGTCTCCAACAATGACGGCATGGGCATGTCGATGTTCAACGCTTGGTCAAAGGACAACAAGGTTCCGACCTTTGGCTACGACGCTAACAACGACGCCGTTGCCGCAATCGCAGAGGGCTATGGCGGCACCATCAGCCAGCACGCTGACATCCAGGCCTACCTCACCCTTCGGCTGCTTCGCAACTCCCTCGATGGCATGGACATCAACACTGGCATCTCTAAGGCAGACGATGCTGGCAACGTGCTTGCGGAGGACACCTACAAGTATGTCGAGGCCGATCGCTCCTACTACGCGATGAATGTCGCGGTGACTGCCGATAACTACACTGACTTCACGGACTCCACCAAGATCTACGACGGTGCCTCCAAGCAGCTCGACTCCTCGAAGTCCCCGTCCAAGAAGGTGTGGCTTGACATCTACAACGCGGCCGACAACTTCCTGAGCTCCACCTACCAGCCGCTGCTCCAGCAGTACGACAAGCTCCTCAACCTCACCGTGGACTACATCGGCGGCGACGGCCAGACCGAGTCCAACATCACCAACCGTCTTGGCAACCCAAGCGAGTACGACGCCTTTGCCATCAACATGGTGAAGACCGACAACGCCTCGTCCTACACCTCCCTGCTGAGCTAGGGCGTCCCGCACGTCTTGTTCGTGACACGCGTCCGGTGTGGGAGGAGGGGAGTTCCTCCCACACCTTTTCGGACATCTAGTAGGAAGGATGGGGGAGCATGGCAGGCAGCCAGAACGATGTAGTGCTGTCGATTCGCGGGATGTGCAAATCCTTCGGGCGCAATCAGGTGCTCGACCACATCGATCTTGACCTAAAGCGTGGCACGGTTATGGGTCTCATGGGCGAGAATGGCGCTGGCAAGTCAACGATGATGAAGTGCCTCTTTGGCACCTATAAGAAAGACGAGGGGACCATCGTCTTCAATGGGCGAGAGGTGAGCTTCTCCGGCCCCAAGGATGCCCTCGAGAACGGCATCGCCATGGTACATCAGGAGCTTAACCAATGCCTGGAGCGCAGTGTGGTGGACAACCTCTTTCTCGGCCGCTACCCGGTAAACTCGCTTGGTGTTGTGGATGAGGGCCTCATGCGCAAGGAGGCGGCCGAGCTCTTCCGCCGCCTGGATATGACCGTCGACCTGGATCAGCCCATGCGAAAGATGTCCGTCTCCCAACGCCAGATGGTCGAGATTGCCAAGGCCATCTCTTACAACGCACAGGTCATTGTCTTGGACGAGCCTACCTCCTCGCTTATGTCCCAGGAGGTCGAGAAGCTCTTCGGGATGATGCGCATGCTCAAGGAGCAGGGCATTTCCCTTATCTACATCTCGCATAGGATGGACGAGGTCTTCGAAATCTGCGACGAGATATCCGTACTTCGCGACGGCAAGCTCGTGATGACCAAGCCTACGTCTCAGACGACGATGAACGAGCTTATCGCCGCCATGGTTGGTCGCTCGCTCGAGAACCGCTTTCCGCCTGTCGACAACGTGCCAGGCGAGCCAATACTGTCCATTCGTCACCTCTCGACGAAGTACCCTCCCTACCTGCAAGACATCTCGTTTGATGTTCGCAAAGGGGAGATCTTTGGTCTTTACGGCCTTGTCGGTGCCGGAAGGACTGAGCTTCTCGAGACCATATTTGGCGTGCGCACGCGCGCCGCGGGTCGCGTTTACTTTCGCGACCACCTCATGAACTTTGATAACGCTCGCGAGGCCATGGAGCACGGCTTCGCGCTGATCACCGAGGAACGCAAGGCCAACGGCTTGTTCCTCAAGGGCAATCTCACCTTCAACACTACGATTGCCAACCTCAACCACTACAGGAGCGGAATCGCCCTATCCGACCCAAAGATGACCAATGCCACGGCAGCCGAGATCAAGCGCATGAACACCAAGTGCATGGGACCGGATGACATGGTTTCGAGCCTCTCGGGTGGCAATCAGCAGAAGGTCATCTTTGGGAAGTGGCTCGAGCGGGGACCGCAGGTGTTCCTCATGGACGAACCCACGCGCGGCATTGATGTCGGCGCAAAGTACGAGATCTACGAGCTGATCATCGGCATGGCCAAGCAGGGAAGGACCATCATCGTGGTCTCCTCCGAGATGCCTGAGATTCTCGGCATTACCAACCGCATTGGCGTCATGTCTAACGGACGGCTCTCCGGCATCGTAAACACACGGGAGACTAACCAAGAGGAGCTCCTGCGTCTGAGTGCAAAGTACCTGTAAGGGGGATGAGCACACATGGCAAACCAGGGCGATAAGGTGCTGACGGTCGAGGAGGAGCAAGCCCTGCTCCGCCCCATCGATGAGCACGTTTCCGCCATCCAGGCAAAGATCGACGAGCTTAGGCGCGATGGCACTGATCGCGTGGTCAAGCTCCAGGGAGACATCGACGCGACCAAGCGCGACAGAATCCTCACCAAAGAGGAGCGCGAGAGGGCCATCTCTGACTACAAGAGCGAGCTCGAAACCGCCAAGTCCGTCGAGGCAAGCCACAAGGCCGAGGTCGCCGCCCTTGTCTCCGAGGCCGAGGGGTACCTCAAGGAGCACTACGCCAAGGAGTACCTCGAGCCGGTTCAAGAGAGCTGTGCCCGAGAGCGTGTGCTTGCCAAGGGGCGCTACCAGGATAAGCTCAAGGCTCTCGAGGACGAGCACCACACGAACCTCTCGGGTCTCTCTGATCGAGCCGAGGTAAAGGACGAGAACTACGTCTACAAGAACCGTCGCTTCGATGCCAAGGTTGTCTTTGAGAAGGAGATGCAGCAGATCAGGGACCGCGAGCATGCTGCCTTCAGCTACGAGTACCACCTCATCGACCTCCTGCGCATGTCCAAGTTCACGTTTGCGCAGCGACAGGCCCAAAAATGGGAGAACTACAAGTACACCTTCGACCGCAGGCAGTTCCTTCTCAAGAACGGCCTCTACATCGTTATCCTTCTTGTCTTCATCTTCCTGTGTGCCATTACGCCCGTCGTCAAGGGCACGCAGCTCCTCACCTACCAGAACATCCTCAACATTCTGCAGCAGGCCTCGCCGCGCATGTTCCTGGCACTGGGAGTTGCCGGTCTCATTTTGCTCACCGGTACGGACCTCTCCATTGGTCGCATGGTGGGCATGGGCATGACGGCCGCGACGATCATCATGCACCAGGGTATCAACACGGGGTCAGTCTTTGGCCATGTCTTCGACTTTACAGGCATGCCGCTTGTTGGGCGCATCGTCCTGGCACTGGTGGTATGCGTGGCCCTCTGCACCCTCTTTACCTCGATCGCGGGGTTCTTTACCGCGCGCTTCAAGATGCACCCGTTTATATCGACCATGGCCAACATGCTCATAATCTTTGGTCTCGTCACCTATGCCACCAAGGGCGTTTCGTTTGGCTCCATTGACCCAGCCATCCCCAACATGGTGATTCCCAAAGTCAACGGCTTCCCCACAATCATTCTTTGGGCAATGGCCGCCACTCTCATTGTGTGGTTCATCTGGAACAAGACCACCTTCGGCAAGAATCTCTACGCCGTTGGCGGTAACCCCGAGGCTGCGGCCGTCTCTGGTATCTCGGTATTCAAGGTCACGCTGATGGCCTTTGTAATGGCGGGCATTCTCTATGGCTTTGGAGACTGGCTCGAGTGCATGCGCATGGTCGGTTCGGGCTCTGCTGCATATGGCCAGGGCTGGGACATGGACGCCATTGCTGCCTGCGTCGTTGGTGGCGTCTCCTTCACGGGCGGTATCGGCAAGATATCCGGTGTCACAGTTGGCGTTCTCATCTTCACTGCCCTCACGTACTCGCTTACCATCCTGGGCATCGACACCAACTTGCAGTTTGTGTTCTCCGGCGTGATTATCCTCACCGCCGTTACCCTTGACTGCTTGAAGTACGTCCAGAAGAAGTAGCGGACAAGCCCTCCCTCGTCGTCCGGAACCCCCTCCGGGCGACGCCCATCCCGATGGCCTGCCCCACATGCACAGCGCTGCTGTGGGGCAGGCCAGTACTGTGATGCGCGTTCTCAGGGTATTCTCGCCGTTTGGTGGTGCTCTAACCGATCGGAATCTGCAGGAAGCGGCAAAGTTGAAAAATCCGATCGGTTAGGAATGCCTAACCGATCGGAATTGCGCTGCGAAAAGGAGAAAAGACCTGAGGCCCTACAGTGACGCCACGAAGCGCATCTGCGCCTGACGGCCGGCGTCATCCCACTTGAAGACGCCGGCGTCCTCTAGCACGTGCGAGAAAACCTGTCCCACGCCGTCGCGCACCACCTGGTGGACGTTTGCGACCGAAAGACCGGGGTTCTCCTCTGCAAGCTTCGCCGCCCAGGCAGAGTGCGAGGAGGCCAGCGGATCGTCGGCCATCTGCTCCTCGCCTGCACCTGCAACCAGCAGCTCCTCCACGCGCCCAAGCTCGCCAACCAGGCGGGGCGGCAGAATGGCCAGCCCCATGACCTCGATGAGGCCGATGTTCTCGCGCTTTATGTGGTGCCACTCCTCGTGGGGGTGGAAGACGCCAAGCGGGTGCTCGGGACTTGTGACGTTGCAGCGAAGGGCGAGGTAGGCTTCGTAGATGCTACCGCCAACGTTACCCTGCCCATCAACGCGTCGGACGATGGGGGTCACGGTGTTGTGTGGCGTGCCGTCCGCATCGCGAGCAACCACGCCCACAGACTCGTCGCTCCAGGAGTGCCAGACCTGCACCACGTGGTCACAGGCGTCGAGCAGCTGCTCACGGTTGGCGGAGGAAAGGCGCAGGACCGAGAGGGGCCAGTGCAGGATCTCCCCGGAAGCCTCCGAAAAGCCAGCCAGCGAGAAACGCGCACTTGTCGCTGCTCGCATCATGGGGAAGACGTGTGCGCCGCCTTGGAAGTGGTCGTGCGAGAGAATCGATCCTCCAACAATGGGAAGGTCGGCGTTGGACCCAATGAAGTAGTGGGGGAGAAGGTCGACAAAGTCGAAGAGGCACGAAAGAGAAGCGCGGTCGACGTGCATGGGACGGTGGGTCGCGCTCATGGCAATGCAGTGCTCGTTGAAGTAGGCGTACGGGCTGTACTGGAGGCCCCAGCGCTCGCCCCCCAGAGTGATGGGAACAATCCGCAGGTTCTGCCTGGCGGGGTGTGCACCCATGGGATCGGCCGCGCCACGTCCCGGGTACCCCTCGTTCTCGATGCAGAGCTGGCACGCGGGGTACTTCTCGCCAGCGGACGCCTTGCCAGCCGCCGCAATCTCGCGTGGGTCCTTCTCCGGCTTCGAGAGGTTGATGGTTATCTCCATCGACCCCCAGTCTGTCTGCGTGTTCCAACACACGTTTCTGGCGATGGCAGTGCGGCGCACGTAGCCGGCATCGCAGCAGGTGCGATAGAACCAGTCGGTCGCAGCCCTTGGTCCGTCCTTCTCGAGAAGGCCCCGGAACGTCGCCTCGACCTCTGAGGGCTTTGGCATGAGAAGCCCCATCACGCGCATGGCGATGCGGTCACGCCCACTCGCGGTGTCGGCGGTGCAGCCGTTTGCCACTGCGACCTCGGCAAGCTCGGCGAGAAGGTCGTCGGGTGCCTCGGCCACGGCGCCTAAAGTCACGGCAGGGGAGTCTGGTCCCTCTGCGAGGACCCAGGCATCGCTGGGACCGGGGCCGGTTGCGCCAACCGCCTCGAGCACTGCGTTCACGCCCCACACGCGATCGCCCCACCCAATGAGCCCGTGAGCTGCAGCGTAGTCAACGATTCCCGTTGCCGCGGCGATGAGGGATGCACCCTCTGCAGATGTCTGCATGTCCTCTACTCCCATTCCGCAAACGCCCCCCTGTCGGAGATGCGATAGCGTCTGCAGGAGTCAGCGCCTAGCCAGGCATCCATGCGGTCAGCAAACTCATCGACTAGGTCAAGAGGGACAAAGCACTGGATGGTCCCGCCAAAGCCACCGCCGTGGATCCTCGTGGCACCGCGACCGTCGAGCACGCGCTCGGCAAGGCCTAGCGCCACCATGGCAGGCTGGCTTTCGACGCCGCAGGAGACGTTCTGGAGGAACATGGCCGAGCTTGCTCCCGAGGTTCGCGTGCAGTCGAGGAAGGCATCGATGTCCGGAGCATTGAGAGCCGCCCAGCGCTTGTCGACAAGCTCGTTCTCGCGCCAGTAGTGGATGGCTCGTAGTACCGCGCGGTCACCAAGCTTGTGCCGAAGCTCGGGCACGTGGGCGTCGAAGTCGTCCTGATCCACCTCGCAGAGGCGCTTCTTCCCAAACACGGCAGCAACCGCTTGCATCTCTTGTGGCATAGCGGCGTAGGCGTTGGTGAGGTCCGCGTGGCTCGAGCCAACGTTCACCAGGCAGAGCGCGTAGCCGTGGTTCTCAAAGTCGAATTCGAGACGCTTTGCCAGGGGTTCCTTGGGGTTGGCGAAGTCGATGAAGGCAAGTCCGCCCAGGCAGATCGACGCCTGGTCCATGAGGCCGCAGGGCTTGCCAAAGTAGACGTTCTCCGCAAACTGGCACATGCGCGCCATCTCGAGGGCGTCGTAGCTGCGCCCATCCCAAAGCGCCTCCATGGCGCGACCAAGCGCTGCCTCGACCGCTGCGGACGAGGAGAGCCCCCCACCCACGGGTATGGTGCTCGTCATGGCAAGGTCGAAGCCCGCGGGGGTGCGGCCGTCCTGGGCCATCCTGAATGCCATGCCCCTCACCAGGGCGGCAGTAGTGTTCCTCTCCGCATCTTGGGGCTCAAGGCTGTCGAGGGAGACCTCGACGGTGGGGTAGCCGTCGCTTGCCAAGCGCACGACTCCCAGGCCGTTGGGGCGGGCGAGGGCGTCAACGGCCACGTCCAGAGCGCCTGCGATAACGTGGCCCCCCTCGTGGTCGGTGTGGTTGCCGGCAATCTCCGAGCGGCCCGGGGCGTGCACCCGAAGCAAGCGCTCGCCTGCGGGTGGCTCCCCAAACTCCTGGCAGAAGAGCTGCCGCGCCCGCTCGAAGCCGTTCTCGTGGCCGGAGTACGTCTCGTTCATCGTGTTCTCCTTCCTCCCGGCATGCCGGGCAACGCATCATCGCAATAAGGGGGCAGCGCCCGTCTCACCTTTACAACATTTTCCCTCAACGGGGCATGGCTCCCAGCTGGTAGACAATTGTTTGGGTGTACGGGTGGGACGGCGTGCAGACGGGCTGCGGCCACGAGAGGTGGTGCGCACAGTCCGGATAGAACTCGGGCTCAAATGCAAAGCCGGCGCGCGGCAGGTAGGTTCCGCCGCCCTTGGCATGTGCATCGTTGAGCCAGTTTCCCGTGTAGAGGTGCGCACCCGGCGTGGTGACGTATATCTCCAGCGTGCGACCGCTTCCAGAGTCAAATGCCGAGAGGGCCAGGCGCGGTGGGGCACTCGGCTTCCAGTCGCGGATGCAGAAGCAGTGATCGTACCCGCGTGCTCGTTGCAGCTGCTCGTCGCTCCCGTTGATGTCACGTCCAAGCGGCTTTGGATTGCGGAAGTCAAAGGGCGTTCCGTCGACGGGGTGAATCTCGCCCGTCGAGACCGAGTCCTCACGGATGGGGAGAAACTCGTCCGCCTCAAGGCGCACGACCGTTCCCATGGCGTTGCCTGCATTGTGGCCTGCCAGGTTGAAGTAGCTGTGGTTTGTCATGTTGACAAAGGTGAGAGCATCGGTCTTGCAGGAGTACGACACTGTGAGCCTTGTGGCTTCATTGGCAAGGTCGACAAGCGAGACCTCGCAGGTGAAGATGCGGTTGCCTGGCAGACCAAGTTCTCCCTCATTGAGATGACAAGTGAGGGATACGGCGTTCCTCTTATCGATGGGCGTCGCATGCCACAGGCGCTTGTGGAGGCCCGAGGTAAGGCTGGTGTGAAGGTTGTTGCGTTGGTGGGGGCCGTCGTTTCTCGCAAGGTGGCAGGCGGCGGAGCCAACGGTCATCTCGGCACCGTCTGTGCGGTTTGCTATGGGGCCCACAGCTGAGCCGTGGCAGGCGGGGTTGTCGAAGTAGTCCTCGAGGGACGACAGGCCGAGAAGGACGTCCCCCATTTCGCCAGAAGCGTCGGGAACCTCTAGCGAGAGGAGGGCAGCCCCATATTCCATGAGGCGCAGGCGTGCTCGTGGGGTGGTGATGGTAAAGGCGCGAACCTGCTCTCCCGATGGCATGCGCCCAAGGGCCTCTGAGCTGACCATGGGGTCTCCTCTCCTGTGTGATAATTGCCCAGTAAGCAAGCAATTTTAAGCAGTGTGGTCCGAATGGAAGCAGAGTTATGTTAACGTACTCAGGGCGATTGGTCAGCGAGATGCCATGGGATTCTTCTGGCTTGTCCGGTAGACGGTAATTGGGCGGCCCCCACTGGGCCGTTGCGTGTAGGAGGGAGCTTAAAATGAGCACGGGGCGCCTGGAAAGCTCCTGCCGGTTCGTCTCGATGGCAGATGTCGCCGAGAGGGCAGGCGTGTCTCAACAGACGGTCTCTCGCGTAGTCAACGGGCAGCCCAACGTGAGCGAAGCGACACGTAGGACGGTGCAAAAGGCCATGGACGAGTTGGGGTTCAGGCCTAACTTTGCAGGGAGGTCCCTTAGGAGCGGACGCTATCGCTCGGTGGGACTCTGCATCTACAACATCACGCAGTTTGGCAACCTCTCCACGCTTGACGGCATCATGACCGCCGCACGCGAGCACGGGGACGCCATTACCATGGTGGAGATGGGGGGAGATGACCCCGTTTCTCTCGAGAACATGACCAAACGTATGCTCTCGCTCCCAGTTGACGCCATGATCATGAGCATGAGCATCAAGGCCGAGGACTTCGACAGCTTCCGTCCAAGCCCTGGTTTTGGCACGGTGCTGCTCACGATGTACGAGCATCCCCATTGCACCACGGTCGACTCCGACCAGTACGGCTGCTCCATGCTCGTGATGGACCACTTGCTCTCGCACGGGCACCGACAGATCCGCTTTGTGGCTGGCCCCGCGTACTCGGTAGACTCCATCTTCCGCGAGCAGGGATGGCGAGACGCGCTTGAGGTGCGAGGGCTCGATGTGGTGGAGCCGCTACGTGGGGACTGGACCGCTGACAGCGGCTACGAGGCGGGCGCCGCGCTTTCCGCCGACAAGGACATGACTGCCGTTTACGTTGCCAACGACCAGATGGCGCTTGGGGTGATTGCCGCCCTGGAAGATGCAGGCAGACGCGTGTCCGAGGACGTTAGCGTGGTGGGCGTTGACGACTCGCTTACCGCTTCGGTTCCGCACAACCGGCTCACGACTGTCCGCTTTAATCTGTTCTCGCGTGGCCGCCGTGCCTTTGAACAGGCTCTTCTCGCCACAAGTCCCAACTATCGCGTGCAGCAGATCAGGATTGCCGGCACGCTTGTCGAGCGCCAAACCGTCGCCAACCTGCGATGAGACAAAGGGACAGTCCCTTTGTCTCATTTTCAGTCAAAGTGAAAGCCCAACAAAATCGCTAACGGCTGTTTATCTACCGCCAAAGGCTTAGATAACGCTGTCCACATCATATATTAGCCCGTTCGCAATTTGCGTCATACCGTTCGCAAGGCGCTCTTGTTGAGCTAGGTCGTTCTGGGAACTTTCCCCTCTGAAGCGCTGTCTTTAGGGGGAACCATGTTTGTCACGTTCATCACGCCAGCCTCGTGGCTGCGCAGGCTCAAGCCGTACCAGTGGGGCGCACGCGTCTACGGCACGCCGGACTCGATCACTGGGCCTCTCATCCTTGCCGGTATTGCCCGCCGTGCCGGTTATCATGTTGAGGCATATGAGGAGCTCAACGGCACGTTCGACATGGATCGCCTGGTCGAGAAGACCGACGTCCTCTGCCTCTACACCATGACCTCCAACGCGCCACGAGCCTACGAGCTTGCCGACCTCTTCCACAAGCGGGGACACGCGCGGGTGATCATCGGCGGCATTCACGCAACGGCCCTGCCAGAGGAGGCGGCCGCCCATGCAGACCAGGTGCTCGTTGGGGAGGCCGAGGGTACCTTCCTCGATGTACTGGAGGGGCGCGTCGCCGATAAGATCGTGCATTGCAAGCCGGTGTGCGACCTCGACTCCATACCGTGGCCGGACTATTCGGTCCTCAAGACGCCCGTCAAGGCTGCCGATATCATGACCTCGCGCGGGTGCCCCTATCGCTGCAGCTTCTGCACGACGAGCCGCATGTTTGCCCCGTACAGGCAGCGTTCCGTCGACTCGGTCATTGCGGAGATCAAGCACTACCACGACATGGGCTTCGAGTACATGAACTTCGAGGACGACAACTTCACGGCCGACAAGGAGCGCGCAAAGGAGATATGCCGGCGTATCATCGCCGAGAACCTCCAGTTCAAGGAGACGTTCTTCTTCGGCCGTACCGATATGGCCAACGACCCCGAGATGCTCGGCCTTCTCGCCAAGGCGCATCTCAATTGGGTGCTCATCGGTATAGAGTCGCTCAACCAGAAGACTCTTGACGCCGTGAACAAGCACCAGTCCATAGATGACATCCGTCGCGCAGGCGAGGCTTGCCGCGAGCACGGCATCCAGCTCATAGCGAGCATCGTCGTTGGGGCCGACACCGATACCCACGAGGACATCATGCGCACTGTGCAGTTTGCGAAGGACATCGATGCCTCAAAGCTCCAGCCCGCGGTCCTCACGCCCTTCCCGGGAACCCCCGTCTTTGAGGGCTACCAGAAGGAAGACCGGATGCTCGTACGGGACGAGAGGGACTGGGAGCCATTCGACATGATGAATGCCACTTACCAGCCTAAGAACATGTCGCCCTGGGACCTGGAGATGGAGTTCTTCCATGCTGCGTGCTCGTTCTACGACAGGCGCGGCGTCATCCGTATGGGCAAGGTGTTTGGCCCCGCCTACGGCCTCACGCGCTATGCCCTTGCGCTTATCGCGAGGCTTGGGAAGTGGGGCACCTGGATGGCTGGCGCCATAGGGAAGGGGAGCTGGTACTACTACCTTCGTCACATTCCCTGGCGCTATGCCAGCGAGCACGAGAACGATGAGGTGGGTCGTGAGCTCAGGCGCTTGCGGAGGAAAGACGACGCACAGGAGATTGCGACCACGGCGGCTATCCTTGCCGTTCTCGTGTCCCCCTTGGTGAGGCACGCGCGGCATGCTAGAGGCAGGAGCATTGAGCATGGTTTGTCGATGAGATAGTGGTGGGGCCTTCCCTTCGCCTTGCTTTACGCGTATCCGATGACTCCCACGCCATCGGCGCGGCCAACAACCTTTGCGCGGCCATGCTCGACAACCACATAAAGCTGGGCAACGCCCTTGGCATGCCCTGAGTCCGTGCGCTCGCAAGATATTCCGGTAGATGCGGCTGCGTTCAGCCAACTCACTTCTCACCCTGCATTCAACAGATACTTTGTAGATGCCCTCGCCTGAAACCTCCTCCTGTTTGTGCGGTGTACGAAAGGTCGCCATGACCCGATGCTGTGGGTGAACCGCGAGGGTGTCCTCGCAATCCATGCAAGCACGGGATGCACTCCCGTTCAGGTGAGGAGGAAGCAATGGGTGTTTCTGTAGACAGCAAGATTAAGGTCCTGGCAAAAAATGAGGCTGCGGCAGATATCGTTGCGAAGTATTCCCCCGGCTTCAAGACAGACCCTCAGATGAAGATGGTGTATGGGCTCACGCTGAGAAAGCTCGCGAGCTTTCCTCAGGCCAAGGAACTCGCGGAGCATCTCGACGAGATTGACGCCGAGCTTAAGGCCCTGGGAGATTAGTCTCGAGGACCCAGTAGTGACTACAGCAGGAGCATGAGACTGGTGCGGGGGATTCGGCTTTTTTGCCCTATCCCCCGAGCTGCGTTTTCAGCTGGTCACGCAGCTCTAGCGCGCGTAGCACCAGCTCAATCCGAAGTCGTTCATCTGGGTCTTCTAGGTCCGCGCTCAAGAGTGTCTTCATGCGTTCGAGGCGGTCGATGAGTGTTGACCGGTGGATGTAAAGTGCCTTGGCGGTATGCGTAACGTTCATGTTGTGCTTCAGGAATACGCTTAGAGTCTGCATGTATGAGGTCGTGGACTCCCTGTCATGGGCGAGGAGGCGTCTGAGACCACCTGTGAAGTACATCTCTACGGGCATCTCTCCCGTGCAATTCTCCAACAGCTCGGCGAGTGCAAAGTCCTGAAATCGGTACAAAAGGGGCTTCTCCTGCAGGCAGGACCCCTTATCGAGGGCGATGCTCGCCTGGAGGAAATGGCTTCTCGCCTCTAGAGGGTCGCTCACATGATCAGACATTCCCGTCTTCATGTCCAAGGAAGCGAGGATGGGGAGCAGCTTGTGCTCGAGCTCGTTCCTGCGATTTCCCTCCGGTGCAAGATTGTTGATGCGAATGAAGGCGGCTACGGAAGTCTGTCTGTACTCGAAAGCAACCGTTCCGGGAATGTCCTCTTCGAGCGAGTTGCAAATGTACGAGAGCGGCAGCTCCCGCGCCCGTTTTTGTGGTCGCATAAGCACGCAGACGTAGGTTCCGTTTGAGGAGGCCGCCTGAAGGGCGGCGAGTTCCAATGTGCCAAGCGGGAGATTGTCTATCAGACAGGAGAGGGCTCGCTTCAAAACGTCACGGCCCGTCTCCGTGCCATTGCTAACCAGGGACATGCCCCGGAGCACCATGTGCGCCAGATGGCTCACGATGAGGCAGTCACCAGGGCGCATGTCATGGTTGGGATAGAGGAACGAGAGGCATCCGTGGTATCCGTTGGAGTCGATGAGATTTGCGTTTAGGCTCTGTAGCTCGCCAAATTCAAGAGTGAAAGGCTCCTTCACGCTCATCGAGAGGTTGTAGGACGCAAGATACTGGTACACGTCCGAGATGGGGAGCCGTCTGTTTACTCCCTCGGCAATACCGGCTGAGGCGGCACCCAGAGTTCCCGCCGAGACCGCTCCCATTCCCGTCGAGGCGACGCACGTGAAGCTCGAGTCGACAACAATCGCTGCCGCCGGCGTGACTGCAGAGGATGCCTCCAGCATCGACTGGATTGAGCCGTCGCTCTCGAGTATCTGGTAGAGATCGAGAACCCACTTGCCAATGCGGAGGAATGCCTGTTGAACAGCGGAGAAAACCGTGTAGAAATCTAGGTCTGAGCGTACGGTAATGACTGCACAGTGCTTCCTGAACCAATCGAGCCTTCTGGAATCTCCAATGCAGAGGAGAGCGCAGCCTGGAACTACCTTGGCAAGCCGGGGAAGGCGGCTCACGCTCGTCACGATGATTCTCCCATCCTGAAGCTTCTGAGCATCCGCTGCGAGGAGTTCCGGCGCCTCGAGTGTTGCTTCCATGGGAGAGACGCCAGAGAGCTTCGATTCGAACTCATCCGGCAGGCTATCGAAGATCAACTGTGGGCTCAGCTTCATGACGACCCCCGGCGTGCCTGAATGATAAAAACTTTCGTTACGTTCGAGCACCTGCCAATGTAGCAGAGGGGGAGAAACGCACGGCCCCTTTCAGCCCAAGAGGCCGGCGTATGTCGGTAGAAGGACAAACGATAATGATGAGGCCTACGAATTGTAGGTGTCTCGCAAGGAACAATCCACAAGACTGCCGCTGGTCGCCAAGCTAACCTATGCCCACCCTCCTTCTTGAGGCATGCAATGCCCACGGTTATCGTTGGAGGAGGAGTGAGACATGGCGCTCGAACAGAAGGTTGGACTTCATCGTGGAGTCGAGACGGCGTTCGGGAAGCTGATTCCCGAGAAGGAGGCATACTCTTACTGCCTCAGGACGATTGCGACGTTCTCCGCAAACATTTTCCAAGTCATGCGCATTCTCAACGATGACTGGGAGGACCGCACGGCGAAGATCTGCGAAATAGCGAACATGATGAACTGCGCGGCGTGCTCGGGGTCTGAGGGTCAACTTCAGCAATACCTCAACGCCTTCTATGACGAATGGAACATCCCCGAATTTGTTGACAGGGAGGCGTGGATAGGCGCCATCTGGGGAGACTATGGGGACGAGGCAGAGGACATGGCTGGCCGCGTCATCCAGTTCACGCGCAACCGAGTCGAGAAGGAACTTGATGCCTGCCCTTGGGACATCGTGGGATCCGAGATGTGCAACATGACAACCGCGATGTTTACCGCCAACTTTGATATCGCGGCTGGTGGAGAGCGTGGGAAGATCACCAACGACGTCGCATTGAACATGTGCGAGGCGCGCGGCTGCGGCAACCCCCACTGCCGGGTGGTCGCGGAGCGACTTGATGCGTACGGACTGGAGCACCAAGGTTGGCTCGACCATCGAGGCAAGTCCGCTGCTCCCGTCCACGACACTCCGCCAGAGCGCCGCGTGAAGCACGCCCAGGGTCTTCGCAACGGCCAGTACACGCAGGCGTTCGGTGAGGAGCAATCCCTTGAGTGGCAGTACAACTGGGTTGCGCAGATGGGCTGGGTATGGTCGGTCTCGTTCCCGCTGATAGCGATTAGGGACATGGAGAAAAACGATGGTGACTTCGACCGCATTCTTCCCATCGTCTTCGCGACCGCTGGCAAGAACCACTTCATCGACACCTTCGCGCGGGAGGGCCTGAGGACGTGGCTCGACATTCCACGAGAGGTCGAAGACAACGACCCGCGAGTCATGGGTGCCTACGTTGGAGCCATCATGGGCTGTCAGCTCGTTCCCTTCGAATGGGAAGCGTTCGACAAAGACGGCGTCACCATCAAGGTCTCGACCGACGACTTCAACGGCCGATTCCCAATGGCTCCCCTCGATGAGATAACCGCTGGATACGAGGCGGAGTGGAATGGCGCAGTAAAGACGCTCGTATCGCCCGAGTGGTCTGTCTGGATTGACGGAAAAGACGACGAGTCCCAGTTCATTCAAATTGGGCGCAAGCTCGACAGCCGCATGGTGTAGGGGAGTGACGAATCATGTTGTTCAAAGACGACGAGGTCGCACGTGTCGACGCGCTTGCGGTGAGGAATGACGCCGGCTGGTATCGCTGGACCCACGACACCGTGGACGTGGTGGGGCCGGACTCGACAGCGCTCCTGGACAAGCTTCTTGTCAACACCGTCGCGCTGTGCAAGGTGGGGCGCGAGAAGTACACCACAATGCTCGACGACGAGGGGAGGATCGTCGATGACCTCATGGCCATCCATCTCGAGGAGAACCACTGGTGGCTCTCGACGCTCTATGGGCCCCAGATGATCAAATGGCTTGATGAGCGCGGTCAAGGCTTTGACGTCTCCTATTCTGACATCACCGCAACAGTCGACATGTTCTCGGTCCAGGGGCCTCGCTCCGCAGAGGTAATGGACAAGTTGCTGGACGCTCCTGTCGACGAGCTAAAACGCTTTCAGATCGCGGATGCCACCGTTGCAGGAATCCCGGTTCGCGTCGACCGAGGCGGATTCACCGGGGAGCTTGGCTATGAGATCTACTGTTCGCGGTCTGACTCCGCTCGCATCTCTGAACTCCTCCGCAGTACCGGTATCCGGGAGCTGCAGACGCTCGAGGTATTTGTGAGAAGCCTTCCCATGGAGAAGGGAATGGCCCTCCGGCAGGACTATCACTTCCTGACCCCATTTGAGGCGAACCTCGGGTGGTCAGTTCATTTTGACAAGAAGGGCGACTTCATCGGACGTGCCGCGCTGGAAAAGGCCCAGGAGGGCGGTCCACGCTATGCCTTCGTTGGCGTCGAGATGGAGTGCGAGAGCTACGAGGACATCTGCCAGAACGAGATAGTCCGCAAGCGGGGTGTGCCTGTTGGAAAATGCCGCCAGATGATCTACGGCTACACAGTCGACAAGAACATCGGCTTTGCGATCGTCGACGCGGAGAAGTGCCCAATCGGCACAAGGGTGACCATCGGCCCAAACGACTCACCGGCTGTAATCGTCACCCCCAAGTGGTGCTAGGAGGGATGCCCCATGGCGTCTATGAAGGGAAAGGTTGTTGTACTGGTTGGCTGCGCCTCGGGGATGGGTGCGGCGACCCTCAAGATGCTCCTTGCCGCTGGCGCAATCGTGACCGGATTTGACAACAACAGGGAGAACATGGCCGACACGCTTGAGGAAATCGCCGAGGAGTTGCCTGAGTTCAAAGACAATCTCGATGTCGTTTACGGTGACATCACGAGTTCCGAAGACCGGGCGAGTCTCGTCACCACGGTTCGCGAGAAGTACGGACGAATCGACAGCCTGCTGTATGTCGCAGGGGTCCTCGACCTTATGAGCCCAGCCCATAAGACCGACGATGCGCTTTGGCAATACGTTATGGATGTGAACTGCAACGACTGCTTCTATGTGGTTCGAGATTGCCTGCCCATGCTGCTCGACCATGAGGGGCCTGCGGCAAACGTTGTGATAGTCGGCTCGGTCGGTGGCCTGTATGGCTCGACCGCCGGAGCCGCGTATGTGACCTCCAAACACGCAGTCCTTGGGCTGGCGCGAAACCTCGCGTGGTCCTATCACTGGCGCAACCTGAAGGTAAACGTCGTCAATCCTGGTGCCATCATCTCGGGCATCTTGGGGAACGCCATGGAAAAGTGGCCAGACCGCAACGTCATGGACCCCGAGGGCAACGACCTCTACAACGTTCGTGGCGGCGTGTCGCTGGGTTGCGACGCGGACGGCAACAACATGATGGGGACGCCAGAAGACATTGCAAGGGCAATACTGTTCCTTCTTGACGACGACAACGCGTATGTAAATGGCGCTCAGATTACTGTCGACGGCGGGTGGACCACCTTCTAGGTCATGCCGCGACGAACACCGTACGATGGCGGGCCCGCTCTTTTGGGCGGGCCCTTCGCTTGACAGCCAGATGCCGTAACACGAGATTGCCCTGGCGCGTTTTGAGGTGGGCAGCGTCACTCCCCGTGTCCGGGCTATCACTTCTCGGTAGTATCCATGTTTCATCTTGGATTCTTCCAAAAAGGGTGCACCTGGAGCGGCACAATGGGACGCGGTCAGTTCGTCCCGTGAAACTCGGTAACCGTTGGCGTCGACCAGCGCCATAAAGCGAAAGGAAGTCAGGAGATGGCAAAGTCAGACATCGAGATTGCCCAAGAGGCCAAGATGCTTCCCATCACCGAGGTCGCCAAGAAGGCGGGCCTGGGTCCTGTGCAGCTCGAGCTCTACGGCAACTACAAGGCGAAGGTCGACATCCACGCCTTCACTGACGTGCCCATGAAGGGCAAGCTCATTCTCGTCACTGCCATCAACCCCACGCCAGCCGGCGAGGGCAAG
This sequence comes from Olsenella sp., assembly GCA_022648325.1. Taxonomy (GTDB): domain Bacteria; phylum Actinomycetota; class Coriobacteriia; order Coriobacteriales; family Atopobiaceae; genus Tractidigestivibacter. Next base: position 6,568 of record JALCMG010000020.1, on the reverse strand, counting down.
ACCACCACGTCCGTCGGCCTCGAGGACGCGCTCTGCAGGATGGGCAAGAACGCCATGCTTTGCCTGCGCGAGCCGTCGCTGGGCCCGGTCTTTGGCATCAAGGGCGGCGCCGCGGGCGGCGGGTACGCCCAGGTGGTCCCCATGGAGGACATCAACCTCCACTTCACCGGCGACTTTCACGCCATCGGTGCCGCCAACAACCTCTGCGCAGCCATGCTCGACAACCACATCAAGCAGGGTAACTCCCTTGGCATCGACCCGCGCCGCATCGTGTGGAGGCGCTGCGTCGACATGAACGACCGCCAGCTCCGGAGCATCGTCGACGGCCTTGGCGGCGTTGCCAACGGCATGCCGCGCGAGGACGGCTTCGACATAACCGTGGCCTCCGAGGTCATGGCCTGCTTCTGCCTGGCCACCGACCTCATGGACCTCAAGGCGCGCCTCGGCCGCATGGTCATTGCCTACACCTACGATCGCAAGCCCGTCACGGTGCACGACATCCACGCCGAGGGAGCCATGACGGCGCTGCTCAAGGATGCCATCAAGCCCAACCTGGTCCAGACGCTCGAGAACAATCCCGCCTTCGTGCATGGTGGACCGTTTGCCAACATCGCCCATGGCTGCAACTCCGTCGAGGCCACAACGACGGCCCTCAAGCTTGCCGACTACGTGGTGACCGAGGCCGGCTTTGGCGCAGACCTCGGTGCAGAGAAGTTCCTGGACATCAAGAGCCGCTACGCCGGCCTGCACCCCGACGCTGTCGTGCTTGTGGCAACGGTGCGCGCCCTCAAGTACAACGGTGGCGTGCCCAAGGCCGAGCTTACGGAGGGGAACCTCGACGCTGTCAAGGCCGGCCTGTCCAACCTGCTCCGTCACGTCTCGAACATCAAGGGCGTCTTCAAGCTCCCGGTCGTCGTTGCCATCAACGCGTTCCCCACGGACACCGCCGCGGAGCTCAAGCTCGTCGAGGACGAGTGCAACAAGCTGGGCGTTAACGTGGCTCTCTCCGAGGTGTGGGCGAAGGGGGGCGAGGGTGGCCTGGCTCTTGCCGAGGAGGTCGTTCGTCTCTGCGACCAGCCCAATGACTTCCAGTTTGCCTACGATCTTGATGACACGATTGCCAACAAGCTCAACGCCATCGCGACCAAGATTTACCACGCCGACGGCGTGGACTACACCACAAAGGCGGCCAAGCAGCTCAAGGAGCTGGAGGAGCAGGGCTTTGGCAGGCTCCCCATCTGCGTTGCCAAGACGCAGTACTCCTTCACCGACGACCAGCACAAGCTCGGTGCCCCCGAGGGCTTCCGCATCACCGTGCGCAACCTCAGGGTCTCCGCTGGCGCCGGCTTCATCGTGGCGCTCACGGGCGACATCATGACGATGCCCGGACTCCCCAAGGTGCCTGCCGCCGAGAAGATCGACGTGACGCCTGACGGCAAGATCGTCGGGCTGTTCTAGAACCCCTGGGGCGGTCCCGGAAATCACACGAAGGTGCTTCGCGCTTTGCGCTCAGAAACCTTCGCTTAGATTTTCGAGGCCACTACCAATGCCTCAAGCAGCCCGACGAGGCTGACCCCCTGCGGCAAATCGAGCTTCTCGGCGGGCGCCTTGGGGAGTTGCTAGGGCGCACTTCTATATTTGGTTCAAATGCTTATCCTCTGGTTGGAGGGTCAATGGATACTGTCGCGGAAATGCGGGTGGGTGAGTTCTCAGACGTTCTCTCGTCCAAGGCACCCGTTCCTGGTGGTGGCGGTGCCTCGGCGGTTGCTGCCGCCGTTGGTGCCTCGCTTGGACAGATGGTTGCAAGCCTCATGCTAGGCAAGAAGAAGTATGCGGATGTCCAGGGGCGCATCGAGGAGCTGATTCCTCGATTCGAGGCCGTGCGCGCCGAACTTCTCGCCCTGGCCGACGAGGACGCGAAGGCCTTTGAGCCTCTCTCCCGCGCCTACGGGCTTCCCAAGGAGACCGAGGAGGAGCGCGCGCACAAGGCCGAGGTCATGGAGGCGGCACTCCGTGCTGCCTGCGAACCGCCGCTCAAGATCATGGAGAAGACCTGCGAGGCCATCGACCTGGTGGACGAGGTTAGCCGCATTGGCACTCGGATTGCAATCAGCGATGCCGGCGCCGGCGCAACGCTCCTCTCTGCTGCGCTCAAGGCCGTGAGCCTCAACATCTTCATAAACGCCAAGTCGATGGGGGACCGTGAACATACCGAGGAACTCCTGTCTCGCACGCAGGAGATGCTCGACGAGGGATGCAAGAAGGCTGACAATGCCTACCTGCGCGTAGAGAGGGGAATCCGTTGGCCGAGCAAGTGATGAAGGGCGCACCGGTCGCAAAGGCACTCACGGAGCGGCTCGTGCCCCACGCGGAGGCATTGGTCGAGAAGGGCGTACACCCCACGCTCGCCATCGTGCGCGTGGGGGAGCGCGAGGATGACCTTTCCTACGAGCGCGGCGCCACCAAGCGCGCGGAGAAGGTTGGTCTGGGCCTGCGCAAGTTCGTGTTGCCCGCGGACTGCTCGCAGGAGTGGCTTGCGGACGTGATCCGCGAGGTCAACGAGGATCCCTCGATTCACGGCTGCCTTCTCTTTAGGCCACTGCCCAAGACGCTAGACGAGGCTGCCATCTACGCCTTGCTCGACCCTGCGAAGGACGTCGACTGCATCACGACGAGGTCCCTCTACGGCGTCTTTGCCAACAGGCCGGTTGGCTTCCCACCCTGCACCGCAGAGGCTGTGATAGAGCTTCTCGACTACTACAAGGTTCCCCTTGACGGCGCCAAGGTCACCGTCGTCGGCCGTTCTCTTGTCATAGGCAAGCCCGTCTCCATGATGCTTCAGGCGAGAAACGCCACCGTGACCATGTGCCACACGCACACGCATGATCTCGCTGCCGCCTGCAAGGATGCGGATGTCGTGGTTGCGGCGGCGGGCCACATCGGTACGGTTGGGTCGGCCTACGCGGCCCCCCAGCAGGTCGTGGTCGACGTGGGCATCAACTGGGACGAGAAGGCCGGAAAGCTCGTTGGAGACGTGGACTACGATGCCGTCGAGCCCATCGTGCATGCCATTACCCCCGTTCCAGGCGGCGTGGGCTCCGTCACCACGGCGGTGCTCGCAAAGCACGTTATCGAGGCGGCTCGGAGGATGATGGAGTAGCGATGGACAACAACACGGAGACACAATACGGACGCCTCGATAAGCCTCGCGTGGAGGCTGCTGTTCGCGAGTTCCTTCTCGCCATTGGTGAGGACCCGGACAGAGAGGGGCTTCAGGGCACGCCCGATCGCGTGGCGCGCGCTTGCGAGGAGATCTTTGGCGGGATGCAGGAGGACCCCGCGGCTTACCTGCGTAAGCAGTTCCACGAGCCGGGCAATGAGGAGATGGTCGTCGTACGCGATATCCCATTCTCCTCGATGTGCGAGCACCACCTTCTGCCATTTGTGGGCCATGCTCATGTCTGCTACATACCGCGAGATGGACGGATTACCGGACTCTCGAAGATTGCGCGATGCGTCTCTGGATTTGCGCGGCGTCCGCAGCTCCAGGAGCGCCTGACTGGTCAGATTGCCGATGCTATGGTCCGCGAGCTCGATCCCCTCGGGGTTCTCGTGGTAATCGAAGCCGAGCATACCTGCATGACCATCCGCGGCATTCGCACTCCTGGAGCAAAGACTGTCACCTCGGCCGTGCGCGGCTGCCTAAAGACCGACCCCAAGAGCCGCGCGGAAGCGCTACGACTCCTCGGGCTCTAGGAGCCGGCGCCCGCCGGGTCTAGCGTGCCACGAGAAGGGACTTTGACCTTACGATGTATGAGCTTCCGTTCGACGTACCCCAGACAACCTACGACGAGGCGTTGGGGACACTTCACTCCGCGCTGCGCTTTGGCATATGCCCCATGCTCGAGAGCGTGGAGGGCATGCTCGCCGAGCTGGGCAACCCAGACCTCGCCTTTCAGAGCGTCCAGATAGCAGGAACCAACGGCAAGACCTCCACCGCGCGCTTCACGGCGGCTATTCTGCGTGACGAGGGCCTTCGCACGGCGCTCTACACCTCGCCAGAGCTCGTGAGCTACACCGAGCGCATGGAGGTGGCGGGGCATCCCGTCTCTAATGAGGCCTTCGCTCGCGGTATCGCGGCTGCTCAGGAGGCCGCTCGGCGCGTCAACGCGCGTCGAGCGGCGGCGGGAGAGAGACCCTATGACATCACCGAGTTCGACCTGCTCACCGTTGCTGCGTGCGTGGTGTTTGCCGAGGCGGGTGTGGACGTTGCGGTGCTCGAGTGCGGCATGGGAGGACGGTGGGACGCAACCTCTGCCGTGAAGCCCATCAAGAGCGTCGCCATCACGGGCATCGGCCTCGACCACATGCGCATCCTGGGCGATACCCTGGAGAAGATTGCGGGCGAGAAGGCCGCCATCATCAAGCGGGGTCGCACCTGCGTTCTTGGTGTTGGAACGGCGACGCCCGACTCCATGGAGGACGTGTTTCTCGACCAGTGCACCCGCGAGGGCGTGGTGCCCACGCTCCTGCGTCCCGAGGATCTGGCAGACGCGGCGGGGGAGATGCACCCCGGCGTGCCGCGCGCTCACGATGACCTCCCGCACGCTACTTACCGCGTGACCGAGCGACCAAACCGCATTGGCGGCTCGCTCGTTCTCGACGTGTGCACCACGCGCTCTACCTACGCAGAGGTGAGCGCACTCAAGCCCGTCTACCAGGCGGCAAACATAGCGTGTGCGGTGCAGCTTGCAGAGGACTACCTCGGTAGGCCGCTGGATGCCGAGAAGCTCTTCGATTCCGTGGTGACATGTCCCACGCCGGGTCGCTTCGACGTTCTGCGCCCCGAGCCCGTGGTCCTCGTGGACGCATGCCACAACCCGCAGAGCGTGCAGACCTTCCTCACCGCCGTGCGGGCCGTTGCGCCTGAGGTGGGGGAGCGGCCAGCGCTTCTCTGCGCAGTTCTCGCCGACAAGGACGTCGAGGGAATCGTGCGGCTGCTCGCTCCGGAGTTCCCGCATGTCTATTGTGCCCAGACCTCCTCGCCGCGCGCCCTTTCCGCAGGTGAGCTCGCCGCGCTCTTCTCGGCTGAGGGTAATTCGCCTGTTGCCACGTCTGCCTCCATTCCCGAGGCAGTAAACGCACTTGAGGGTGAGTCGTATGTTGCCTGCGGGTCGATTACCACTGCGGGCGAGGTCACCGGCATCTTTAGGCCGGGCGTCCAGAACAGAGGCTCTGCCGTTTGCTAACCCCGCCCACCTCTCACGCAGGTACACCCACGAAGTGCGTTGGTGGCTACCGATGCCAACTACGATAGAATCGCGGATTGACATGGTTCAATACCGACGAGAGGAATGCAATGAGCTTCAAGAAGATTGTGGTTGCCGGTGGCGGCGTTCTTGGCTCGCAGATTGCGCTACAGACAGCCTATTGGGGCTATGACGTCACTATCTGGCTGCGCTCCGAGGGCTCAATCGGTCGCTGCCAGCCCAAGCTCGACAAGTTCGAGCAGCAGTACCTCGAGGCCATCGAGGGCATGAAGGCCGCCGAGAGCGCGAGCGACCCCGCCTGGTGCCCCGGCCTTGCAGACTTCGACGCCTTTGACCCCGAGGAATGCGCTGCTCGTGCGCGTAAGGCGCACGACGGGATGAGGCTCGAGCTCGACCTCGGCAAGGCCGTGGCCGACGCCGATCTCGTGATCGAGTCGATGGCCGAGGTGGCCGACCAGAAGGCGGACTTCTTCAAGAAGGTCGCCCCCCTCATGCCCGAGAAGACCATCATCGTCACCAACTCCTCGTCGCTGCTTCCCTCGCAGTTCACCAAGGATACCGGTCGTCCCGACCGCTACCTCGCGCTGCACTTTGCCAACTCCATCTGGAGGCACAACGTGACCGAGGTCATGGTGCAGAGCGAGACGAGCGATGCCTCGTTTGACGCGGTTGTCGAGTTTGCCCGCGGCATCCACATGGACCCGCTGCCGGTGAAGAAGGAAAAGGCCGGCTACCTGCTCAACTCTCAGCTGGTGCCCTGGCTTCTCTCGGGACTTGACCTCTATGCCAACGGCATCTCGGATCCCCAGAGCATCGACAAGGCCTGGACTTCGGGCACCGGCGCGCCCAAGGGCCCGTTCCAGGTCTTCGATGCGGTTGGTCTCACCACGGCGATGAACATCGTCGACCAGTACCAGAAGGTGCCGGGAATCGTGGCCCCTCTGCTTAGGAAGATGATGCTTCCGTATAACTTCAAGGGCATGAAGGCCGTGCTTCAGAAGTACATCGACGAAGGCAAGCTTGGCATGGCCGCTGGCGAGGGGTTCTACAAGTACGACGAGAGCGGTGACATCATCAGGTAGCTGGCGGGACAGATGGTCCGGCTACATATGGGAGTGTTGTTGAGGCCACGTCCGCATTGTGTGGAGAATCGCTAATTGCGTGTGACGCAGGTTGAATCCAAATCTCATCCGAACGAATGAGCCTAAAGGGGCGTTCCCGCACTTATCGGAACGCCCCTTCGTCTTGCTTGAAGCTCCAGCGGCACCGTTTTCCCAGATGATGGGCTTGCGGAGGGA
>JALCMG010000019.1 GCA_022648325.1 Olsenella sp. | reverse complement strand
GTGGAGCTCCACACTTGGAGCAGTACGCTGCCATTTGAAACCACCCCCCTCCTGGCCACAACACGCCACGCATGATTGGCCGACCCCGGGAGCAAGCGCGCCTCGGCGGCTAGGCCCTTAACACCAGAATGTATCGCGGGTTCAGCATGCTGAACCCGTCTCACGCGGTATGGGAGGCCGGGCTCGGTCGAAATAGCCTCCTAACCGCAGAAACTTCGCGCGTCGTTGTTGTCGTAGGTCACCGAGGCGATGGACTTGCGATATTAGGCCATGGTGCCAAAAAACGCCTTGGCACTTCCCTGCTTGTATCGTTGGGAAGCACCGAGACGAATCACAACGCCAGACGACCCGGACGACAGCTGGCGACGACGATAAGGACCACCCCATGCAGCGGGGAGGCCCTTCTCGGCCCCGTGCGCGAAAAACCGAATGTCAAATCGTCGTGGCCACTACCAGGCAAGTGCCACCGCTGTCCACGGCCCGAGAATGAGACTACCATCGTCCTCGACACGCCAGTCATCGCTGTTGGCGAGGAGCGCGTGAGCGCCGCCCACGCTGCCAGCGCCGAGGGCGCACGTCTCGTTACCCGAGAAGTTACAGACAACGACCACGCGCGCGGGGTCCGCGCCCTCAAGCGTGCGCTCGTAGGCGACGGCCTTGTCGTTCGCGACGCTCAGGAAGCGCACGCCGCCCCTCTGGATGACCGGCATCGACTTGCGCAGGCCAATCAGCCTATGGTAAAAGCTCCAAACGGAATCGGAATCCCCCACCTCAGCCTTCGCGTTGATCGTCACATGGTTGGCTGGTATGCCAATCCAAGGAATCCCGGACGTGAAGCCAGCATTGGGCGTATCGTCCCACTGGACGGGCGTACGACCGTCGTCGCGGGAGCGCTCGGCCACGGTGTGGAATGCCTCCTCGGGCGTCTTCCCCTCATCCTGGAGGATTTGGTAGTAGTTGAGCGACTCTACATCACGGTACTGGCTGATGGAGGTGTAGTCGGGGTTTGTCATCCCAAGCTCCTCGCCCTGGTAGATATAGGGCGTGCCGCGCATGAGGTGCGTGCAGGTGGCAAGCAGCTCGCTCGAGCGGCGCCAACTCTCCTTGGTGGAGCAGTCCCCAAAGCGCGAGTTTGGGCGCGGCTGGTCGTGATTGGACCAGAAGAGCGCATTCCAGCCTCCGCCTGCAGTCATCTGCTCCTGCCAATCGCGAAGAAGGCTACGCAGGGCAGGAATGTCAGGCTCCTGGAGTGCCCACTTGTCCCCGTTGAGGTAGTCCACCTTAAGGTGGTGGAACGAGAAGGTCTGAGAGAGCTCGTGGTACTGCGGCGCGGAGTAGCGAATACAGTTCTCGATGGAGGTGGAGCTCATCTCCCCCACCGTCACCATGCCATCAATACCGCTCTCGCGGACGAGCTCCTGTAGGTACTCATGGACGTGCGGTCCATCCGTATAGAAGCGTCTGCCATCTCCCTCATCGTCATCCTCGAGCACAGCGGGCTTCGAGATGAGGTTCACGACATCAAAGCGAAAGCCGGAGACACCCTTGGCCTTCCAAAACTTCACGACATCCACGAGCTCGGCGCGCACTTCGGGATTGTCCCAGTTGAGGTCTGCCTGGCTCACGTCGAAGAGGTGCAGGTACCACTTGTTGAGGCTCGGCACGTACTCCCAGGCATTGCCGCCAAACTTCGAGACCCAGTTGGTGGGAGGCTTGCCGGGGTTGTCGGCAGTAGCGCCTGGGGCAGCGTCCACGAACTTGTAGTATGCGAGATACTTGGGATCGCCCGTTAGCGCCTTCTGGAACCACTGGTGGCTCGTCGAAGTGTGGTTGAAGACCATGTCCAGCATCAGGCCAATGCCCCGTGTGCGGGCCTCACGGGAGAGCTCGCCAAAGTCATCCATCGTGCCGAACATCGGGTCGACCTCACGGTAGTTGGCCACATCGTAGCCATTGTCGTTTTGCGGAGAGACGAAAAACGGCGTAATCCACAGGTAGTCGACCCCGAGCCTCTTGAAGTAGTCCAGACGCTCGGTGATGCCTTTGAGGTCACCGATGCCATCGCCATTCGAATCATTGAAGCTGCGCACATAGATCTGGTAGACGACCTTGTCCCCCAGCTGCTCCGCACGGTCCTGCATGATGCCCCCCTCCTAGTAAGGCAGCCTCTCGCTACCCCGCATGGGGCCAGGGACCGCAAGCAGGGCCCCCGGCCAGAACTCTCTGGTGTGGCTAGTACTTGATGACCGGAGTCTTTCCTGCCGCGACTGGTCCGGATTCGGCAAGGGCGAGATCTCCGGCGGGCCCCTTGTCGGTCACGATCATCATGATCGTATCCTTGTGGCCGGCCGCCGCGACCTTGGCACGGTCGAAGCTCACGAGCGGATCGCCTCGATGGACGATGGCACCCTTGCGGACATGGCAGTCGAATCCGTCACCCGCCATCCCGACCGTGTCGATCCCAATATGAATCAGGAGCTCGAGGCCATTCTTGAGGGTGAGGCCGACCGCGTGGCCCGTCTCCTCCATCATGACCGTAACGACCGCATCGCAGGGGGCGACAACCTCGCCGTCACTCGGCTCGATGGCCACGCCCTCGCCCATGGCGCCGGAAGCAAACACCTGGTCATCAACCTTGGCGAGCGGAATCAGCATGCCGGTTGACACGGTGTCGATCTCGCCGTCATCGACAAGCTCGTCCACGGTCTCAGAGCTCACGGCAGCAGCAACGGCGGCGCCGACGGCAGAGCCGGACATGCCGGCGGAGATGGTGGCGGCAGCAGCGGTATCGGAGCTATCGAGGGTGATGCCCTCGACGCCCATGCCCTTGTCAATCCCCTTGCGCCTGCCGACGATGAAGCAGAGCGCGAACGGCACGACAACTGCGATGGCCATGCAGACGGCATACATCGGGATGGACTGGGGCTGCATCGAGAGGATGCCGGGCAGGCCGCCGACGCCGATAGCGTTGGCCGTGCAGGAGAACCCGGTGCAGACAATAGCGGCGCAGGAGCTGCCGATCATGCCGCAGACGAAGGGGAAGACGTACTTGAGGTTGACGCCGAACATGGCGGGCTCGGTTACGCCGAGGTAGCAGGAGAGGCAGGCGGGGATGTTGACCTGCTGTGCATCCTCATCCTTCTTCTGGAGAACGCACATGGCGAGGACGGCGGAGCCCTGGGCTATGTTGGAGAGGGCGATCATGGGCCAGAGCATGGTGCCGCCGGTCTGGGAGATGAGCTGGAGGTCAACGGCGTTCGTCATGTGGTGCAGGCCCGTGATTACGAGGGGAGCGTAGACTGCGCCGAAGATGGCGCCGAAGACGACACGGAAGCCGCCGGAGATGCCAGCCATCACCACGTCGCCGATCCAGGTACCGATTGCCCAGCCGATGGGGCCGACGATGAAGTGGGCGGTCATGACGCCGAGGAGAAGCGAGCAGAAGGGCACGACGATCATCTGGATGATGGCAGGGCAGATCTTCTTGAAGAAGCGCTCGTAGTAGTTGAAGCAGACAGCGGCAAGGATGGCAGGAAGGACCTGCGACTGGTAGCCGATCATGTGGACCTGGGCAAAGCCAAAGTCCCAGGTGTATTTCGCCCAGTCGGCCGCCGTTGCGCTCGGGACGCTATAGGCGTTCATGAGCTGGCCTGAGACGAGCGTGAGGCCAAGCACGATGCCGAGCATCGGTGTGCCGCCCATCTTCTTAGTGATGGACCAGCAGATGCCGACCGGGATGCCGAGGTGGAACACCGCCTCGCCGATGAGCCACAGGAAGCTGTAGACGCCCGTCCAGAACTGGGAGAGGCTCGCAAGGGTCTGGGTGCCGTCAGGCCCGAAGTAGGGCATGTCGCCCAGGACGTTGCGGAAACCGAGGATGAGGCCGCCAGTGACGATGGCGGGGATGAGGGGTGCGAAGACCTCGGCGATGGCACCCATAGCCTTCTGGAGAGGGTTCTGGTTGCCGACTGCGGCAGCCTTGACATCGGCCTTGGAGGCCTCGCTTACACCGGAGACGGCGACAAAATCGTCGTAGAAGTCAGCCACATCGTTGCCGATGATGACCTGGAACTGCCCCGCCTGGGTGAAGCTGCCCTTGGCCGACTTGAGCGCCTCGATTGCGGGCACGTCCGCCTTGCTAGGGTCTGCCAGTGCGAAGCGCATACGAGTCATGCAGTGTGTGACCGCCACGATGTTGTCACGCCCGCCGACAAGCCTCAGAAGCTCTGTCGCGTCTTCCCTGTACTTTCCCATGTCCCCTCCGCTTGTCTGGGGCTTGCGCCCTTCTCTCCGAAACCCTATTTGAATAGGTTTCTTCTATGAAGAAGATACGCCTAACCTATTTGAATAGGTATGGAAAATAATGCCTATCGACAAGCGGTAGATTCTCGATCGCAAACGGTGTCGAGCTATCAGAACTCGCGGGAAGGGCTTACGTGCCCTGCTTTGGGGTTTGCACGAAAGTTCGACGTAGCTCCGGGGCGATGAGCGTTTTGTCTGAAGTGGGTGGGAAGAACAAATGTCCAGTTACTACCATTACCATTTATGTAAACCTATTCAGATAGGAGCTATTGCCATGAAGGCGATCTTCGATCGGATTTACAACGATCTTCTCGAGCAAATCGAAACTGGTAAGTATCCCTACCAGTCCTTTCTTCCTTCCGAATCGGAACTCGCAAAGGATTACACGTGCTCGCACAATACCGTGCGCCGCGCCATTAGGCTGCTCGCACAGGGCGGCTATGTTCAGCCCATCAACGGTAAGGGCGTCCGTGTGATTTGGCTCCCCGTTGAGCGAGAAGCCTTTAAAATCGGTGGCATCGAGACTTTCAAAGAGGCCGCAAGGCGCAGCAGTCTGCACGCGATAACCAAGGTCCTCTCGATTGAGCATGCATCCGTAACCGAGTCCTTCGCATGCGAGAGTGGTTTTCCCGTGGGGAGCGATGTTACGCACGTAGAGCGCATGCGCTACATCGACGGACACGCGGCGATTCTCGACCGCAACTGGTACCTGACTGAACTCGTGCCCAACCTCACGCCCGCAATCGCTGAAGACTCAATCTACGCCTACATTGAGGGGACCCTTGGGATGCGCGTGACCACCAGCAGGCGCACATTCACCGCCGAGAAGGCACTCAAGGCGGACCGAGAGGCAATCGACCTTGACGGTTACGACTTTGTGGCCGTGGTTACCAACCACACCTTTAACGACGACGGCATCATGTTCGAGTACACACAGTCACGGCACCATCCCAAGCACTTCTCGTTCACAACCGTAGCGCTGCGCGACCAGCTTTAAAGATCGGGCTGGAGGCAGGCTACCGCTACGCCGCCGGTCAAGGGCGCAGCCTTGTCACCGCAAATAGCAAGTTAGAAGCAGAAGAGCCCGGTGCTTGATGCACCGGGCTCCCAAACGGTTGGTGGAGGTGCGGAGAATCGAACTCCGGTCCGAAGCACGTCCCTGACAGGTGTCTCCAGGCTCAGCTGCCAGTTAGGTCTCGGAGGCCGCGCACCCGGTAGCCCGCGCTTGGCCTCCCAGCCGGTTTGGTCTTAGCGCGCGGCATACCGACCACATCCGCGCGAGCATCTCCCTAGAATGACGCCGCCCCAAGAGCGGGAGAAACCCCCGGTTTGACGCGCTGGTTAGTTAAGACTAAGCAGCGAGAGCCAGCTGAGGCTCGTAAGAAGAGTTGTCGTCAATTCAATTTGACGGTTCCCCTGTTTTACGTGGCGAGGAGACCACGGCCTGCTGCCCATCTCAGACGCACCCCGTCGAAACCAGTCACCCCCAGAGATGGAACGGGGACGCTGCCACCATACGCGTTATCAAAGAACGGCGGCTCTCGGCCGCAACGCTTAGTTTACCCAAAAAGGAGGTAGCGTGGTACGGGGACAGCACCCAGAACCGCAGACTCCATCAGGTCGCAGCGGATTACCGTCACCGGAAGGGCCACAAGGGGTATCCCCATGCCCAAAGCCATCGTTCCAGCGTCATTTCGACGCTGGAAGGCTCGTTTTCCCCCTCTCTGCCGCAGCCGCAGCGGCGGCGCGCTCACGCGCACGCTTCTCACGATCATGGAACATCACAAAGAACGCAACCAGGAGCAACGCGGGGCTCACGAGGATCGCCTTCAGTCCCAACGCCCCTATGACACGGCTACCCGCAATCGCGCCGATGGCAAAGCAGGTAATTACGCCGTAGTAAAGCAGGCACCCCTCGAGGTAGCCGCGATCCCTCTCGTGCAGATAGTCAACGAGCTTCTGGGTGCCGCTACGCAAATTGCCAATGCACATGGTTGTGGCAAAGCCGTTTCCGTGAAGCTTCCTAAACGCCTGGACCTGAATGCCGCAACCCAGCGAGGTAAGGCTATTCGCAATAAGGTTAAAGTCATCGGGGATGAACGAGACGACAACGAGAAGAACCACCTCGACAATAAGGGCTGTCTGGCGCCAATGCAGGTGACGCTCCTTTGAGAAGATCTTGAGGGAGTGCGCGAGGGCAATTCCAACAGCAAATGCCACCACAGGCACGGCGTAGTGAAGTGCGCGGTTAACGTCACCGTCGGCGAGGTTCACACCAAAGAGCAGGATATTGCCGGTTTGCGCGTTTGCAAAAACCTTCCCACGCGCAAGGTACGAGTACGCGTCCATGAGGCCGCCAGAGAATGCGAGAATCGCCGCCAGCTCAATTGATTCCGATGTCTGCTTAGCGCGCTTCATCTGCCAGGCCCTCTCAGCCGTGCGGGGCGTCCGCCACTACCACACGCCCCATCGGCCGCACGCCGCAACGTCAGCCCCAAGTCGCCACGGCCCCGCCATTGTAGCGCAGGGCTAATACTCCTGAGGCTCAATGAACCTCTCGACCACTTCTGCAAGGACACCATCATCGCAGCTTGAATGGGCGGTGTAACCCGCAAGGCCGTCGATCCCATCTGTCGCGTTGGAGACAGCAACCCCCATGCCGGCAGCCTCAATCATGGGCAGATCGTTCAGGGAATCACCCACCGCGATGGTCTCCGCTATGTCAACGCCGACAATACGCGCAAGGGAACGCAGACCGCGGCCTTTGTCCACGCCCTCCGGGATGTACTCCAGGTATCTGCCGGACGAGAACGTATACGCGGTCCCCAGCACCTCGCCAATTTGCTCTGCCATCTTGTGGAGAAACGCGAGGTCGTGTCGGACAAAGAGAATTTTTGCTAGAGGCACGTCCCGCAGGAAGTCGATTGAGACACCATCGAACTCCTGATAGGCCATGTGACCATCAAGGTAACGCCTGTCGTCGTCCGGCAGGTTGGCCGCCCACACCGTGCCATCGCACTGGTAAATGTGAACGCCAACGTCGGAGGCCTTGCCCCGTTCGAAGAGGTCATGCACGGTATCGAAGGGAAGCGAGCTGCTCTCAATCGGGCAAGGATCGCCCGCGCGGTTGATGGTGCCGCCGTTGAACGAGATCACGTAGGTGCCGTCGAGTAGGTTGGCGGGTGCAGAAGAGAAGCTCTCGAGTATCGAGGAATACGGCCTCCCCGATGCGGGCACGAAGAGCACCCCCAGCTCCCGCATACGCCTGATTGCGTCGACGTTTGCCTTGGGAATGCTATGGTCGTGCGCGAGGAAGGTCTCGTCCATATCACTCGCAACCAGCTTATACATGTACCCCCCTGACCAGCGGCAACCCACGCCTACATGCGTCGCTCACCTTGGAAAACCTGCAAACAATACGGGGCGGGCGGCACCGCACACACGGCACCGGCCCACCCCATTGATACGAGGAAAACTCCCCAGTGGCAGCCTCAGCTACTCCTCAACGAGCTCAAACATGTCGGGGCCAACGCCACAGACGGGGCAGACGTAGTCCTCAGGAAGCTCGGGGGTGTCAACGGTAACCTCGTAGCCGCAAACGGTGCAGCGGAAGGTGTAGGTCTTCTTCTCGTCAGCCATGGTAGTTCCTCTCTCTTGAGCACTCACGGACTTGCAAAAATGCTACTTACGAGCTTACATCAACCGTGGCGCACCACGGGTGGAACGCTAATCAATCTTTGTAAAGTTCTCGGGGCCAACGCCACAGACGGGGCAGCGGAAGTCCGCCGGAAGCTCCTCGTCGGTGGTCTCGTACACGTACCCGCAGATGTTGCAACGGAAGTGATGCTTGGGCGCCGAGACGGGCACCACGGGCTTGGTTGGATCCTCGCCCTCAATGTAGGAGGACGCCTTGGGCGGCGTCTTGCCCTTGAGGACGCTGTGATAGTACGCGTAGGTCATGGGCTCCTCATCCGAGATGCGCTCGGCGTCAGAGACCTCGCCGATGAACATGATGTGGGTGCCCAGGTCAACGGTGTTCACAACCGCGCAGCAGACCATGGCACAGGTGTGCTCGGTCGTGTAGGGGTCAAAGAGCAGCGAGGTCTTGGTGTGAATTCCCTCGAACTTGTCGGCATCGGCAGAGCTCTTGAAGCCAAAGCGACCAATGAATGGCATGTCAGCCGTCTTGGAGACCACCGTAAGGGTGAAGTGCTCGGCCTCCTCCACCACCTGAGTGGTGTGGTTCTCCTTGTTGAGCGTGACCGCCACCTGGAGCGGGTTGCTCGTCACCTGCAACGCGGTGTTGATGAGACACGCGCCGACATTCTCTCCGTCGTTGGCGGACACCACGTAGAGCCCATACGAGAAACTGAACAGCGCCTTTGCGTCCATGAGTCTCCTCTCCTAGACCATGCATCCCATAATATCGCCGAGAGGCGCGAGCTAGCGGCTCCTCTCCTTGAGCGCACGCTGAATCTCGCGGTCGGTATCACGACGAGCCATGTCATCGCGCTTGTCATAGAGCTTCTTGCCGCGGCAGAGCCCAATGCAGAGCTTCACGCGATTGTGCTCGTCGAAGTAGAGCTCGAACGGGATGAGGGCCATGCCCTTGGTGCGAAGCTTGCCATCGAGGTAGTCAATCTGATGGCGGTGGAGAAGAAGCCGGCGCTTCCTGTCCGGATCCACGTTCCACACTCCACCGTTCGAGTAGGGATGGATGTGGACGCCATGCAGCCACACCTCCCCGCCGCGAATGAGGCAGAAGGCATCGGTTATCTGCGAGGCGCGCTCGCGCAGGCTCTTTACCTCGGTGCCGGTTAGCTCGACCCCGGCCTCGAAGGTCTCGTCCACAAAGTACTCGTGGCGGGCCGAGCGGTTGCGCGCAATGGTCTTCTTCTCTCGCTTAGTTGGCTTGGGCATCGCCCGCACCCCCGTTGTCCTGCGCCTCGCTCGCATCGCCTTCTGCCGCGGCCCCATCTGCGGCGGCCTCCTGTGCCATCTCGGCATCAGTGTCACGGATGAGCTGCAGGAGCGTCATGGCCGCCGGCTCGCCCACGAGGTCGCGGGCGCGCAGCGTGAGGTTGGTGGCCACGTCGCGCTCGCCTGCGGCGGCAGCATCCTCCGCGCACATGAGAAGGCAAATCGCGACCTCGGCGTTTGCGCCGTCGGGCAGACCCTCCTCAGCGAGAAGGTCCGCGGTCTCCTTGTCTGTAACTCCATCCGGATCACGTTCGGTACCCGCCGCCTGATCGAGCGCGGCCTTGAGGGCCGAGTCCTCCACCTCCAGGCGCCGTGCCGCCCGAAGTGCCGCCGCCACAGTACGCGGCTTGCCCTGAGCCTCGAAGTAGCCGGCAAAGTTGAGGAAGGCGCGCGCGAGGTGGCGCGCATCGCTCGCGCGCTCGAAGCAGCTGTACGTGAGGGCGAGATACTCCTGCATGTCTCCGTTGGTGCGGTAGAGATCGGCCAGGTCAAGACGGTAGCCGCAGTTCATGGGGTCCCAGCGCACCGCCTGCTTGAGCGCCTCGACACCGGCGTTGTAGTCACCCGTGCGCACGCATGCAAGCGCAAGGTCCGCATAGAGGCGATCCAGCGGCTCGCCCACGTCGTGCAGGGTACGGGGGTCGCGCTCCACGCGTCGGTAGCACAGGCGCTCGAAGATCGTGGGGAAGCTAAACCACTGATCGCTCTCGGTAGCGGCACAGTTGCGGTCCACGTACTCCTCGGCATCCTCGGCGAGACGCGCGAGCAGCTCTCGCGCGGCATCATCCTGCCCCTGGAGAATGAGGCCCTCTGCCTGCTCAAGGCTGTCCGTCAACGTGCTCTGGCTCTGCTCCTGATCCATGTCCCTCTCCCCTGCCCCCCTTGGGGCCAAATGTACGCGCGAGACGTGCGGTGTGCACTGCTCATTAGTCTTCCCATTATCGCGCGGCGTCACGCGCGTCCGCGAGGGCGAAGTCGATCCTTCCGCGCGGGATGTCCGTCTCGGTAACCACAACTCGCACGCGTGTGCCCAGGCCCCACACACGCCCAGACTCCTCGCCGGTGAGAGTCATACGGTCCTCGTCGTACTCAAGCCACTCGCCGCCAAGAGCGCGTGCTGGCAACAACCCCTCCGCACATGTGTCGTCGAGCATCACAAAGAGCCCAAAGCGTTCGCACCCGCATACCACGCCCGAGAAGACCTCGCCCACGCGGTCTGCATAGAGTTCGGCCATCTTGACGTGCTGAGAAGCCCTTGCGGCACCGTCTGCGGCACGCTCCATCTGCGAGCAGGTGGCACAGAGCTGTGGAAGCTGGGCGCCGATCTGCTCCTGCTCCCTGCTGCCAAGAGTGCCGGCGAGAAGGGCCTTGAGCGCACGGTGCACCAGCTCATCCGGATAGCGCCTGATGGGCGAGGTGAAATGGCAATATGCCTGCGCTCCCAGCGCGTAGTGGCCCTGGTTGGTTGGCAGGTAGATCGCGCGCTTCTGCGCACGGAGGAGAAGCGCGCTGGCAAGGTACTCTCCCGTGGTCCCGCGAGCGGCGTCGAGCACGGCGTTGATTGCGGTGGGCTCCCCGGCAATGAGGGCCTCGCGCTGCGCGTTTTCCTCGATGAGGCCCAACTCCATGAGGGGACGCACGGTTGCGCGGAGGTCATCCGGGGATGGCCGCTCGTGCACGCGGTATGCGCAGGGCACCTCGTGGTCCGCGAGCATGCGGGCAACGGACTCGTTGGCGAGAAGCATCGCCTCCTCTACCAGGCCAGTCGCACGCGTGCGCGAGCGCACGGTCACCCCCGTGGGATGTCCCTCCTCGTCAAGCGTGACCTTTGGTTCCACGGTATCGAAGTCAATTGCCCCCCGCTCCTGGCGAATGCGCTCGCGAAGGGCGCGGATGGAGTCGAGCGTGCGCAGCGCCTCCTCCAGGAGGTGGGCCTCCGCGAGGTCCTCGTGCAGGGCCGCGGCATCCGCGTGACCGGCGAGCAGCGCGCCGACGGTGTCGTAGTCAAGCCGCGCTGTTGAGCGTATTGCCGAGGCCATCGCCTCGGCGGAGACGAGATTGCCCGAGACATCAAGCTCCATGCGGACGCTCATCGCCAGGCGGTCCTCCCCGGGCCTGAGTGAGCACACGTCGTTGCATAGGCGTTCGGGAAGCATGGGCAGTACGCGGTCGACCAGATAGGCTGAGCAGGTCCGACGCTTGGCCTCGTTGTCGATGGGGGTATCCCAACCAACGTAGTGCGTGACGTCGGCGATGTGGACCCACAGTTCAAAGCCACCATTCTCCAAGCGCGTGGCGAAGACCGCGTCATCAAAGTCTCGGGCATCCATGGGATCGATGGTCATGCAGCGAAGGGAGCGCAGGTCGCGGCGGGCGCGGTCATGTTTGAGCGCCCCCTCAACCTCCGCGTGGATGCCCTCCGCCTGCGCAAGCGCCGACGGTGGGAACTCCGTTGCAAGGCCATAGGAGGCGATGACCGACTCAACGTTGAGGTCAAGTTCGTCTGGTGAGCCAACACGGCGCTCGATGGTCACCACCGCAGCGCTGTTGCGCGTGGGGTACTCCGTAATGCGAGCGACAACCACGTCCCCTTCCCCTACGCCAAGGCGGGCGGGAGAGTCATCCTCGGGCACCACGAAAAAGTCGCGACCCAAGCGGACGTCAAGTGGTACCACCGCACCGAGGGGTCCTGATGGCTCGAAGCGACCGAGGAAGGTTGTCTGGGCGCGGGTAATGATCCCCTGCACCAGGGCCACCTTCTCTCCTCCGCGTGCGGGAAAGACCGAGACCGTGACCTCGTCGCCGTTCATAGCCTCTCGTAGGCCGCGACGAGCAACACGAAAGCTGCCCTCGGGCGTCTCGACTGTAGCCAGGCCCGGCCTTGAGACATGCAGCGTTCCCGTGAGCGTGGGAGAGCGCCGGATGGCAGCCTTCCCGCCCCCGCGCCGATGATTGCCGCCGCAGCGACCGCCTGGGCGCCTTCTGCCCATGTGCCCTCCTTGAGAAAACGGGGCGGCGCGAACAAGCCGCACCGCCCCTTCTGCCAACAAGCCTTTACTCCGTCACGCTAGACCTTAAGGTAGCGCCTCATGGCGATAGCGGAGCTGAAGAGGCCGATAAGCACGCCCAGCACCAGAAGGCCGCCATAGGTGAGGTAGAGCGCCTGAGGCGACACGTAGAACGAGAGGAACTTAAGACTGTTCTCCAGCTTGGGCATCACGTAGCTCATGCCGGCGGCAAGTGCGATGATAGCGAGACCGGCGCCAATAAGAGACTCTAGCGTGCCTTCCATGATGAAAGGCCCGCGTATGAAGCCGTTTGATGCACCAACCAGGCGCATGATGGCAATCTCCCTGCGGCGGGCGGTGATAGCGAGGCGAATGGTGTTGTTGATGAACACAAACGCCACGAAGATCAGGAGCACCACAAGCACGATTGCGGCAACGCGCACGATGTTGGTAACCGAGAAGAGCTTCTCGACGGTATCGCGACCGTACTGAACGTCACTCGATGGATTGTCGGGCGTATCGCAGATCGACTTGAAGGTCTCGTCGGCGATGAGCTTCTCTGCCGTACCCTCAACCTGCTGCGGGTCGGTGAGCTTGATCACGAGCGAGGCCGGGATGGGGTTCTGCCCATCGAGCGCGGCAACGGCATCGGAGGCGTTTCTCTGCGACATCGACGTGCGGTACTGCTCGAGGTTCTCGTCCTTGCTGCGGTACGTAACGGACTCCACGTTGTCCCAGCCCTCAATCTCGGATTGGAGCTGCTGGACTGCCGTCTGGTCCGCGTCATCAGCCAGGAATGCCTGGATGGTGACCTTGTCCTCAACGCTGCCCACCATGTTGCTGAGCACGTTGGAGGCGAGAGCAAACGCACCGATGATAAAAAGCGAAAGGAAGATGGTCACAATTGCGCCGAGTACCGTCGACCAATTCCTGCGGAAGTGGTGGCCGGCCTCGCGAAGCGAGTAGGTGAAGTTAGAGGGCACCATAGTAGCCGTAGCCTCCCCTCTCCTGGTCACGGACAACGTGGCCAGCCTCCAGCGCGATAACGCGCTTGCGCATGGAGTCGACCATCTCGCGGTCGTGGGTCGCCATGACCACGGTTGTTCCCTCACGGTTAATGCGGTCGAGCAGCTTCATGATGCCCAGCGAGATGGCGGGGTCGAGGTTGCCCGTAGGCTCGTCGCAGATGAGCAGCGGCGGACGGTTGACCATAGCCCTTGCCACGGAGACGCGCTGCTGCTCGCCACCGGAGAGCTGGTCAGGATAGTTGTCCTGCTTCTCGGCAAGGCCAACGAGACGAAGCACCTCGGGAACCTGCACGTTGATAACAGCGCGCGGCTTGCCGATGCACTCGAGCGCGAAGGCGACGTTCTCGTAGACCGTCTTGTCCGGCAGGAGCTTGAAGTCCTGGTACACGGTGCCAATCTGGCGACGGAGGTAGGGGACCTTCTTGTTCTTGAGCTTGGTAAGGTCCTGGCCAGCAACAAGCACCTGGCCGGAGGTTGCACGACGCTCGCAGGTAATGAGACGCAGAAGCGACGACTTGCCCGAACCGGAGTGACCCACGACAAAGACGAACTCGCCAGGGTAGATATCCAAGCTTACGTTCTCCAGAGCTGGTTTGTTGGGCTGAGCCGGATAGATAAGGGTCACGTTCTTGAACGAGATGGTGGGAACGCCGGCATGCGGCGCCATCGGCGCGTCGTTACCCGCCAAGGATGCAAAGACGCTGGCATAGGGGTGCTGCTCGCTCGTAGACTCGGCTGAGTCGGACGCAGTGACAACGTGAACCGCCTCGGGCGCATCTTCGGGGGCGGCGAGTGTCTGCGCATCGTCGTTGTTGTCGACGGGCTCGATGTCTGGAATGTTGCTAACGGTGTGCTCGACTGGGGGCGCAAGCTTCATGCCATCCTCGCCCGACCCCTGTCGCTCTGTGCTGCGAAAGTGGTTGGCCACGAAAGCTCCTTCTTCTTGCATAGCAGATGCAGATACATTCGCAATGATACCAAGGGCCAGCACAACAGCGTGCGAGCAGCTCTACACAAACAGAGAACGCGCAGATGGAAGCCACAAGAAGGCCACAGGCGCGGCAAATAACAGGTGCGTGCGACGGCTGTTGCACCGTCGCACGCACCTGGATGAGTGCTACCTAACTTGTGACTAAGCGCGGACAAACTCCTCAACCTGACGGGCAATACCTGCTCCGTCAAGGCCAAAGTGCTCGAGAAGCACGTCACCGGGAGCAGAGGTACCAAAGCTCCTCATGCCCACAAGGCGCATAGGTATAGGACGCTTCTCGGCGAGAAGCGCCGCCACGGCAGAGCCCATGCCCGTATCGACCATGTGCTCCTCAACCGTCACAACGCGCCCCGTTTTCTCTGCAGAGGCAAGAATGACGTCCTCCGCGAGGGGCTTCACCGAGAACACGTCGATGAGCTCGGCGGCAATGCCGTTCTGCGCCAAAATGTCAGTCGCGGCGAGCGACTGGGCCACCTCGACGCCACAGGCGAGGATGGTGACGTCTGTTCCCTCGCGTAGCACGCCGGCATATGGAAGGCCGCCGACAAACGACTCGTCGTAGACCTCGGGCACCTTGTGACGGCCCATGCGAACGTAGACAGGACCCGGCGTGTTCGCGGCAATGCGAATGGCGGCCTTTGACGCCCTGTAGTCGGCCGGCACCAGGACACGCATGTTGGGAAGCGCCCGCATCATGCCAATGTCCTCGAGCATTTCGTGCGTTGCACCGTCCTCGCCCACTGTAATGCCGGCGTGGGTGGGGCACACCTTCACGTTGAGGTTGGAGTCGCAGACGGTGTTTCGAATCTGGTCGTAGCAGCGGCCAACGCCAAACACGGCAAACGATGCGGTAAACGGAATGCGACCCGTAAGAGCGAGGCCGGAGGCCACGCCAATCATGTCCTGCTCGGCAATGCCCACGTCCACAAAGCGGTCGGGATACGCCTTCTGCAGCTTGTTGGTGGTGGTCGAGCCGGCAAGGTCGGCGTCGACCGCACATACGTTCAAGCCTTCGTTGGCCAGCTCGACGAGCGTCTCGCCAAAGGCTTCGCGTGTTGCCCTCTTACCCATGGCTAGGCCTCCTTCTCGATCTGGGCGCGCTCCGCATCGAGGTCGGCCAGCGCAAGTGCGGTCTCCTCCTCATTGGGTGCCTTGCCATGCCAACCCGCCTCGTTTTCCATGAACGAGACGCCCTTGCCCTTGACGGTGTCGCACACAATAGCCGTAGGCGCTGCCGAGAACGCAAGCGCCTCCTCAACCGCAGCATGCAAACGCTCGATGTCATGGCCATCGGTGTGAATGACGTGCCAGCCAAAGGCGACAAGCTTGGCATCGACGTCGCCCAGGGAGTTGACCTTGCGAACGTCGCCATCGATCTGGAGGTTGTTAAGGTCAAGGAACATGGTGAGGTTGGAGAGGCCATGGTTGGGGGCAAACATCAGAGCCTCCCAGTTGGAGCCCTCCTGCAGCTCGCCGTCGCCACACACGCAGAACGCGTGACGGGGGCGCACGCCCTCAGGGGCATCAGCGAGAAAGCCTAGTGCTGCTCCAGAGGAGACGGAGAGGCCCTGCCCCAGGGAGCCGGAGCAGACCTCAACGCCGGGCAGTGCGTTTCTGTCGGGATGGCCCTGAAGCCGTGAGCCAAGCTGGCGGAGCGTCCCCAGCTCGTCATCGCGAACCCAGCCAATCTGGTGGAATGCAGCGTAGAGCGCGGGAGCCGCATGTCCCTTTGAGAGGATGAGCAGATCCCTCTCGGGGCTTGCGGGGTCGTTCTCGTCGTAGTTCATCACGCCGGTGAAGAACAGCGTCGCAAGGATGTCCGTGCATGACAGCGACCCGCCGGGGTGCCCCGACTTTGCCTTCGACACCATGGTGATGATGTCATGGCGCATCGAGTTTGCGATGAGCCGCACCTCGTGCGTCGTTCTCGTTGTGCTCATGTGTCTCCTCTCGAGACGGTCGTGGCTAGGCCTGCTCCCCTGTGACCTTAGCCCAATCCGCATCGAAGCGCTCGCGACCTTGGTCGGTGAGCGGGTGGCGCAGGCACTTCTTGAGCGCCGCAAAGGGCACGGTGGCGATGTCTGCGCCCAGAAGAGCCGCCTGGGTCACGTGGTTGGGCGTACGCACGGAGGCCGTAATGATCTCGGGGCCACCCTCCTCGTCCCAGTAACCGTAGGTGTAGTTCTTGACGCACTGCACCACGGTTGCGAGCTGCTGGATGCCGTCATCGCCGATGTCATCGAAGCGGCCGACAAAGGGGCTGATGTAGCGGGCGCCGGCAGAGGCGGCGAGAAGCGCCTGAGGAGCGGAGAAGACAAGCGTCATGTTCACGCGGATGCCCTCCGTGGCCAGCGTGTGCGTGGCGGGTAGGCTCTCCTCGCAGATGGGAAGCTTGACCACGATGTTGGGCGCGAGGGCGGCAAGGCGCTCGCCATCGGCAATCATGCCCTCGGTGGTCTTTGCCTGGGACTCCGCAGAGACGGGCAGCCCCTCGCAGAGCTTGCAGATCTTGACCATATGGTCCTCGAAGTCGGCCAGCCTGCCGCCGGTCTTTGCGTAGAGCGACGGATTTGTGGTAACGCCGGCGAGAACCCCCCAGCTCTCCGCCTGTTTGATCTCGTCCAGGTCCGCTGTGTCGATAAAGAACTTCATGACGATCCTCCCTCAAATTGCCATGTGAACCGCAAATACGCGGCATATTCCATGCTATGCAGAGTCCCCGAGAATGAGGCGTACCTCCCGCCCACCTGTCGGCTTGGGTCCGTGAACGCCGTGAGGTATGCAGGTTAGGTGATGCGAGTGCGGTGTCGCGATAAAAGGAGCGGCCGCACGGGGCAACGCACGCGCGAAGACCCACACGGCCGCCTTTCCGGCATCTATGGTTCCGCCCTAGACCTACGCGCCCATCTCCGCGCGGGTCTCGTCGACGATGCGGCGCACCTCGGCGGCGTTCGCGGCGATCTCGCCCGCGGAGCCCTTGGTGAGCAGGCTCCCCATGCCGCAGGTGTCAACGCCGGCGCGCACCCACTCGGAGAGGTTCTCCAGGTTGATGCCGCCGGAGGCCATGAGGGGCATCCAGGGCGTGGGGGTCTTGAACAGCTTCACCAGCTGGACGCCGTAGGTGTTGGAGATGGGGAAGCACTTGATGAACGCGGCGCCCATCTCGAGGCCCTTCACGGCCTCGGTGACCGTGGTGCAGCCGGGCGCGTAGGGGACCTGGTAGAGGTTGCACACGCGCGCGACCTCCTCGGACTCCATGTTGGAGACCACGAACTCGGAACCCGCCATGATGGCGAGGCGGGCGGTGGCGGCCTCCATCACGGTGCCGGCGCCGACGAGCATCTCATCGCCGAAGCGATCCTGAATTCCCGAGATGACCTCGCCAGCGTTGGGGAGCGTGTAGCTAATCTCCATCGCCGGGACGCCGCCCCTGAGCAGGCCGTCCGCGATCTCAAGGCCGCGCTCGACGGTCTCGACCCTCACGACGGCGAACGCGCCGACCTCGGCGAGCCTCTCGGTGACCTCGGCCTTCTGCATCTTCATTTCTCTCCCTCTTTCTCCCCGTGCCTTCCGAGCGCTACTCGTGCGCGATGCCGTAGTGGTCGAGCATCGCGCGGACCCTCTCGTCCACCTCGGGCGCGGTCTCCGCCACGGGCCTCCTGGCGGGGCCCACAGGCACGCCGGCGAGCTCCAGGGCGCGCTTGAGCGTCTGGGGCGCGGAGCCCATGTGCAGGACGTCGCGGAGGGGCTCTATGTCCGCCTGGAGGGCGGCGGCCGCCCCGGCGTCGCCGGCCTCGAGGGCGCGCCAGAGCGAGACCACGACGCCCGTGATGAGGTTGGCGGTGCCGGCGATGGCGCCGGAGGCGCCGAGCGCGTGGGCCTCGGAGATCCTGCCGTCGGAGCCCACGAGGACGTCCACGCCCTTGCCCCTGGCGGCCTCGACGTAGGCGGCGAGGTTGTCCATGCTTCCGGAGGAGTCCTTCACGCCCCTGACGTTGTCGACCTCGGCGACGCGCGCCACGACCTCGGGCGAGAGGTTGGTGCCCGTCGACTTGGGGATGTTGTACATGAGGACGGGGATCTTGACGCTCTCGGCGACGGCCTCGTAGTAGCCCACGACCTCGGCGTCGGAGACCCTCATGAAGTACGGGTTGACGACCGAGACGGCCGACGCGCCGGCGTCCTCGGCGCGCTTGGACATCTCGACGGCCTCGCGCGTGGAGCAGGAGCCGGTGCCCACGTAGACGGGCACGCGGCCGGCGGCCCTCTCGACCACGAACCTCGAGAAGGCGACCTTCTCGTCGGGCGTGCACACGTGGAACTCGCCGTTGGAGCCGAAGGTGAAGATGCCGCTCGCGCCGCCGGCGATTATCCTCTCGACGAGCCGCTCGCCGGCCTCGTAGTTGACGGTCTGGCCCTCGTCGCGCCTGAACGGCGTGACCATGGGGACGATGACCCCGGAGAACGTAGACATGCTTGGGGCTGCCTTTCTGCCTGTCCTTGCGGATGGGTTCTGCTACTTACCTGCGCGGATGGAAGCGCCGAGGGCTCCACCTGGGTGCCAGGTGACGTACTTCTCAGGCGTAAGACCAAACTCGTTCTGCAGCAGGATCGAGAGGCACTGCAGCTCGATGACCTCGGCCAGGATGGAGGCGCGCGGCGGCTTGTTCATGGAGTCGCCCTCCTGCTTGACGCCGGCGATAAGGGCAACGTCACCCTGCTGGGCAAGCCAGGACTGCGGGTTGCCCGTGAGGGCGATGATTTTGGCACCATTCTTCTTGAGGCAGGTAACGGTGGCCTTGAGCTCGCCCGTCTCGCCCGAGTTGGAGATGGCAATCACAACGTCGCCAGGGAGCACCTGACCTGCGCTGCCGTGGACGCACTCGGTCCCGTGAAGCTCGTAGGTGGGCGTGCCGGTAGACGAGAAGAGCGACGCGGCATACCCAGAGACGTGTCCCGGCTTACCGATTCCCGTCACGTGGACGCGACCGCCCTTCTTCTCGGCGTCCAAGATGAGCTGCTTGGCTGCGCTCAGCGCATCGAAGCCGATGCCGGCGACATACTCATCGAGCGACGTTTTCACAATGCCGAGGAACTCCTCGACCTGTTCCTTGTCAGTTGCCATTCTCTTTACCCTTTCAGTGTATGTAGGAGCCGGAATCAATCCGGCGCTACTTCTTCTCTTTAACGCGATGGCGCGCCATGGTCTCGCAAATCTGGGACTCAAGGTCATCGAGCGTGTAGGCCATGAATGGACGAGTTATTCCCACGTAGAAGTAGCCAGACGGATGCTTCACCCAACCACCCCAGAGGAGCAGGCGGATGGAGTTGCCCTGGCGCGCGGTCTTGTAGAACTTGATGTCCTTGTACGGGACAACCGTGGCCTCCTTGGGGTCTGGCTTCTCGTAGATATAGGCATAGGTGCGGCCAAAGTCGATGACGCCGGTCTTCATGAAGAACTTGCCGAGAAACCTCCCCATGCGCTTGGACACAAACCATGCCGCAGTCAGCGACAAGATAAGAGCAATGAGAAGCCAGACGTTGCCCGTAGCATTGGCGACCAGTCCAAACCAGAAGGTAAGGAAGAGCAGGGCAAGCACGGCAAGGAGAAGGAGAAGCCCTTGGAGAAGCAGGCGCTTCCTATCCTCCTCAACCGAGAGCTCAAGTTCATCTTCGGGCAGGTCGGGGATGGCGATGGGCTTTGCCATGCCGATGATGTCACCGAGTACCGCATCGCTCGCCCTTCTCGCCTTGTCGGCAGAGAGCTCACCACTTGGACCGCCCACTTTCTTGGGCCCACCCTCATTGCCCGCGACAACCGGCTGCCCCTTAGGGGTCTCGGTACTTCCCTCTTTTGCCCCCGCAGCAGTCGTCTGACGTTTCTGCTTCTTTTTTGCCACCGATTTCCTTTCGTATTGGCCGCATTCTCCGCGCTCTTTGATGCGGCCGTTGCCCCCAGACTGGCGCAGGGGCGCCCGTGGCGTGCCGCGGGCGCCCCTCAAATCAAACGCTAGGGCTGAGTAGGCAGTGCAATTCTTGTTCCCGCTCGAACTAGGCGCCGAAGAGGTGACCGATACCGTAGATGATCGAGCCGACGATGTTGTAGTCGACGTTCGGGAACGAGGCTCCCTCGATTCCAAGCGAGGCGAACGCAGGATAGAGAATCAGCGGGCCAGCGCAGAGGAAGATGCCAACGAGGAACGAGCCGAGCAGGGCGCCACGCCAACCGCCGTAGGCATAGCCGCAGACGCCGCAGGTACCGCCAGAGAAGAAGCAGATGCCGGCTGCAGGAATCATGATGGTCGGGCTGTGGAAGGTAACCATGAAGGCCATGGCCACGAGGCCGCCAAGGAACGAGCCGATGAAGCCGATGATGACGGCGTCAGGCGCAAACGGGAAGATTGCGGGGCAGTCGACGGCAGGACGGGCGTCGGGGATGAGCTTCTCGGAGATGCCCACGAAGGCCGCAGTGATCTCGGCGATGAACTGACGCACGCCGTAAATCAGGACGGACATGCCAGCTGCGAACTGGAGGCCAGCGAGGAACGGCCAGATCCACCAGATGTCGTTGCCAAAGTAAGAGGTGAAGGGCTTGCCGTTGGCAAGGGTGTCACCAAAGTGGCCGGTCGCGAAGCAGGCGATGGTCACGATGTAGAAGAGCACGATCATGAACAGGGCCACGGAGAAGACGAAGTCACGGAAGAGCTTGAAGAACTCGGGGAGGTTGGCCTCCTTGACCTCGTTCTTCTCGATCTCCTCCTCGTTCTTCTTGGCGAAGATCTTGCCGCAGTAGCCGGAGAAGGCATAGCCGATGCAGTTGAAGTGGCCAATTGCGAAGTCGTTGGAGCCAGTGAGCTTCTCGACGAACGGCTGGCAGAGCGACGGAAGAGCAGCGCCGCAGAGGCCGAGGACAACGCCGCCGCCGATGACGGTCACGGCAATGGGGGCGCCCAGGGCGATGAAGACCAGCGCAAGGACGCAGGCAAAGTACAGGAAGTGCTGACCAGTCAGGAAGATTGCCTTCCAAGGGGTGATCTTGGCGAATACGAGGTTCATGATGAAGCCAAAGACCATGACCAGGGCGACCTCGGTACCGTAGGTATCAAGAGCAAGGGAGGTCGCAACCTCGACCTGCGTCACAACGCCCTGCACGTTGAAGGCGGTGGAGAACATGGAACCAAAGGTCGTGATCTGTGCAGACATGGCGCTGGAGCCAATGTTGAAGATCATGAAACCAATGATGGTCTTGACGGTTCCGGCAAACGTGTCGACCGCCGACTTCTTCTGCAGGAGCAGGCCGACGAGGGCGATGATGCCCATGATCAGCGCTGTGTCCCTCATCTGCATGAGGAATGCATTCAGCATATGAAATCCTTCCCATGAATCACTTGCGGGTCCCCCCGCCCGGTTTGCGCACAGCTCTACTCAGCTACGTGTTTGCTACCTGCGGGGCTCCTCGCCCTTGTGCTCGTCGAGCCATGCGTGCAGCTTCTCGCGAATCTCGTTCTTGTCGACGAGGTTCTTGATGCCAACCGCAGAGGGAATGCGAGGATCCTTGGAGAGCTCATCGGTGAGGTCGATCATCGTGATAACGAGATCGCCACGGAAACCGATGATGGAGTCGAGGTTGCCGTGCTCGGTCTCGATGGGGAGGTTATCCTCCTTGATGACCTGATCGCACTTGATCTTGAGCATCATAGAAGAGCCCATACCAGCGCGGCAGCACACCAGAGCATGATACTTGCGGTCCATTACATACCCCTTTCCTTAGCGTGGACGAGGTCCACGACTTCCTTTGCATCCTTGCAGGCATCGAGCTTGGCGAAGAAGTCTGGGTCTGAGAGAAGCTCAACCAGCGACTGGAGCGCACTCAGGTGAGAGTCGTTGTCCTTTGCGCTGAGCGGGAACAGATACTTAACCGGATCGTTATCCTCGCTGCCAAACTCGACAGGATTCTTGAGCGTCACAATGCTCACGGCGGACTCGAGAGCACCACTCTCGGGACGGGCGTGCGGGAGCGCCACGTGCTCCGTAATCACGATGTAAGGCCCAAGCTCGTGAACGCCTTTGACGATGTCGTCGACATAGCCCTCGGTTACCTTACCATTAGCAACTAGGGGAGCTGCTGCCTTGCGAATGGCATCCTCCCAGTTGCTCGCCTCGACATTGAGCTGAATGAGGCTCTCGTCGAGAAGATTGCTGAGCATGCAACCACCTACCCTTCCTTGGCTCTTGGACGGCCGGACACGCCACCCCTCAATGACCGTTCGTAACTTTGACACTAAATGAACGTCCTCGCAACTAATTTTTCATATTCTCGGCGCAAATTATCCTCATATTCGCTCAACGGTCTTTTGAACCATTGTGCATTTATACTATCTAGCTGCACTTTTTCATATCTAATTGAATCATGCATCACTTGTTATTAATGAATTTGCACCTGTATTTATGAAATAAAGAATTATTTATATGAATGATAGAACATC
Organism: Olsenella sp.; assembly: GCA_022648325.1. Taxonomy (GTDB): domain Bacteria; phylum Actinomycetota; class Coriobacteriia; order Coriobacteriales; family Atopobiaceae; genus Tractidigestivibacter. The sequence continues at coordinate 9,236 of JALCMG010000019.1, read as the reverse complement.
GTTCATTACGTTTATATATTGATGATATTTATGCCTTACGTAATCGATTTTTACGTACGATTGCCTATGAATGGACAATCTCACTTCATATAATTGATTCCGTGAGCGCAACATCTCGGAGGCGGAGACAGCTGTGAAGAGAAGCAGGGAATACATTGCCGCGCGGAGAGATGCCATAGTCGCTCTTCTCGAGAACAAAGGTCAGGTGGGCGTGGCAGATCTTGCCGAGCACTTTGGCGTTTCAACCCTCACCATCCGTCGTGACCTTGACTATCTCGAAGAGCAGCACATATTGTCGCGGCAGTATGGCACGGCAACATTGCTCAACCCTCTCGGACGGCCCTCGGGCTCTCGCCAGATTCGCGCCAACAAGGCCATTGCACGTGAAGCCGCCAAACACGTGAACGACGGTGACTGCATCTTCATCAATGCAAGCTCCACGGCGCTTTCGATCATTTCATATATCGAAGCCCAGGACGTAACCGTCATTACGAACAACGCAAAGGCACTGCTCCTCACCGAGTGTCCCAATGCATCCATCATCCTCACGGGCGGCGAAATCCGGCCGCCCAAAGCCTCTATGACCGGAGAGTTTGCCCTCGAGTGCGTCAAGCGCATCACCGCAACCAAGTGCTTCCTGGGTATCACGGGCCTCTCGCCAACCTATGGTCTTACGTCTGCCACCGCGCCGGAGCCAGCCGTCAACGCAATGATGCTTGAGCGCTCACGCATGCACGTGATTGTCGCCGACTCATCAAAGATTGGTAGGACCTCGAGCTTCCAGTTTGGTTCCACCGATGAGGTCGACCTTCTGATCACAGACTCCGGCGCTACCGACGATCAGGTAGAGCTTCTCAAGGAAAACGGGGTCTCAGACGTCATCCGCGTTGACCTGGGGGCGGCTGTGATGCAGGTGGCAGATGAGGAGCTTGACCCGAAAGACGCCTAGCGCTTCTCGATGCTCTTGAAGCCCTCGCCGTACGCTTCGTGAACCTCAGCGATGACTACGATTGCGTCTGGGTCGGTCTCGGCAACTATTTCCTTGAGGTGAGCAAGCTCGCCGCGCGAGAGCACACAGAAGATGACAGGGCGTAGCTCCCGGCTCCACATGCCACGAGCCTCAAACTCGGTGCATCCGCGGTCGAGCTCTACCATTATTTGACGGGCAATTCGCTCGTGCTTCTCGGAAATGATGTAGGCTGCGCGCTGGACCCGTGGGCCATCCACAACGGCATCTATCACGCGCCCGCATATATACATGGCAATCGCAGCGTAGAGAGCGTTCTCGATTGTGAAGACCGGCGCAGAGAGGGCCACGATCGCACCGTCGACAACAATAGCCATACTGCCAACCGACACGCCTGTCTTCCTCGCTATGACCTGAGCGATGATGTCGGTCCCACCGGTATTGCCGCCGGTACGGAAGACCATCCCCAGCCCGACGCCCGTAATGACTCCGCCCCACAAAGCACAAAGCAGCAGGTCTCCATCGCCCAGGACGGGCGCAAACGGCACGAGTACATCAGTGAGCACGCCCGAGACAATGATGCCCGCCGCCGTGAGTACTGTGTAGCGCCTGCTTCCCGACTTAAGAACATAGGCGAAAAGCAGGACATTCATGGCGATGGACTGAATGCCAACCGGGAGGTTCACCCCCACCTGAAGGGCGAGGGCGTGAAACACCGTCGCCAAGCCGGTAATTCCACCGGCTGCCAGGCCGTTGGGAATCTCGAAGCAGTCGAGTCCAAAGGCAAAGAGCAGCGAGCCAAAGAACACAAGGGCAGCATCGACTGCTACCTCACGAAGGCTGAGCTTTCTCACTGCTCCGGCCTCCCGGCAACCACCCACCGGTGGTAGGCGATGATGAACTTGTCGAGGTCTCCGTCCTGGAGGACCGAGTCGACGTTACCCGTCTCTACTCCCGTGCGAAGGTCCTTGACCAGCTGGTAAGGATAAAGGACGTAGCTTCTAATCTGGTTGCCAAAGCCGATATCGTGCTTGGGGCCACGAAGCTCATCAAGCTCTGCCTCACGCTTCTCGAGCTCCATCTCGTAGAGGCGGCTGCGGAGGATGTTCATTGCGAACGCCTTGTTCTGAAGCTGGCTGCGCTCGTTCTGGCACGTGACTACGGTTCCCGTAGGAATGTGGGTGATGCGCACGGCAGAGTCCGTGGTATTGACCCCCTGGCCACCGTGGCCAGTAGCGTGGTAGACGTCGATGCGCAGGTCCTTGGGATCGATGTCGACCTCGATGTCATTGGGCAGAACGGGGAGAACCTCGACGCCCGCGAAGGTTGTCTGCCGACGCTTCTTTTCGTCTGTGGGCGAGATGCGCACGAGGCGGTGGACGCCCTGCTCGGCGCGGAGCATGCCGTAGGCGTTGTGCCCATGCACCGTGAAGGTGGCGTGGTCGATACCAATGACCTCCGCCTGCGGGGCGTCATTCACGTCAACCGTCCAGCCACGCCTACCGCAGTAGCGCAGGTACATGCGGAAGAGCATGTCACACCAGTCCTGGGCCTCAAGCCCACCCTGACCGGGCGCGACCGTCACGATGGCGTCACCATGATCGAGATCGTCTGTGAACCAGCTGGAAAGCTCTAGCTCGGTGAGGTCATGCTCGAGAGATGCAGCCGTGGAGGCGGCCTCTGCCAGAAGGTCGTTGTCAGCGGTCTCCTCGCCCAACTCGAGGGCGGCGAGCGCGTCTTCAAGCTTGGCACGGGCAGAGTCAATCCCCGCAACATCTGACTTCGCATTGGCGAGACGCGCCATAGTCTCGCGTGCAGCGTTCGCGTCATCCCAGAAGCCCGGTGCAGAGCTCTCTTGCTCGAGCTGCGCAACGGTGCCTCTCAGCTCGTCGACATGCAGATAACCTTCGACCTCGTCGAGCCGAGCGGCAAGGGCGTCGAGCATAGAGCTATCGACATCTGCCATGGCTACCTGTTCCTACCGTGGCAGTTCTTGAACTTCTTGCCACTTCCGCAGGGGCAGGGGTCATTCCTCCCCACTCCAACATAGGGATCAGGATCCTCGTCCTTCCGGTATGTGCGAGGCTTGCCAGCGCCAGCGTTGCTGTTACCGTTCTGCTGCCGAGGGGTCCCTGCTGCAGTGCGGCGCGCGGGAGCGCTGTGATCCCCGTCGACCTCGGCGGGGCCGGAGTACTGAGCCCCACGGAGCTCGTCCGAAAGCGCCTCCTCGTCTCCCTGCGGCTTTGGCGGAACAGTGGGACGTACCGCAATCTCGATACGGAGGATAGTGCGAAGGAAGTCCTCATACATCGTGTTGACAAGCTCGGTAAACGCAGCATACGCCTCGCTCTTGTACTCAACGAGGGGATCGCGCTGACCGTAGCCACGCAGCCCGATGCCGGTCTTGAGGTAGTCCATCTCCTGCAGGTAGGTCATCCAACGGGTATCAATGACGCGGAGCATTACCTGAGCAGAGAGGTCGCTCATGATCTGGTCGCCAAGGCGCTGTTCCTTCTCCTTGTAGCAGGTGTTCACAAAGGCATCAACGGCGTCGATGATGTCCCCCTGCTCGGAGTCAACCGTGAAGGTTGGCCCATCCGTGTGCCCCGTAAGCTCGCGAATCCACTTGTCCAGGCCGGCAAAATCCCACTCCTCCGGATCAACCCCCTCGGAGCAGTACTCGTTCACCTTGCGCTGAACGGTGTCGTACGTGACCTCCTCCACGTGGCTCATGAGGTCCTTGCCATCCAGAATCTTATTGCGCTCCTCGTAGATTACCTGGCGCTGCTTGTTCATGACATCATCGTAATCGAGGACGCTCTTACGCATGGCAAAGTTGACTTCCTCAACCTTGCGCTGGGCGCTCTCGACGGCACGTGTAACAAGCTTGGACTTAATAGGCATGTCGTCGGGCATGTCGTACTTGGTCATTATCGCCGAGATTCGATCCATGCGGTCCCCGCCAAAGAGCCGCATAAGGTCGTCCTCCAGGGAAAGATAGAACTGAGTCTCGCCGGGATCACCCTGACGACCAGAGCGGCCACGGAGCTGGTTGTCGATACGGCGGCTCTCGTGGCGCTCGGTACCGATGACGGCAAGGCCGCCCGCCGCCACAACGTGCTCGCGCTCCTTCTCGCAGATGGCCTTGGCCTTCTCAAGGGCAGCGACGCGCTGTTCCTCTGAGGGCAGGACCGGCTCCTCACCCTCCTTGACCGGTGCGTAGAATCCCTGCTCGCGAAGCATGTCCTCGGCCATGGCCTTGGGATTGCCGCCAAGGAGGATGTCCGTACCACGTCCGGCCATGTTTGTGGCAATGGTCACTGCACCCTCGCGCCCTGCCTGCGCCACAATCTGCGCCTCGCGCTCGTGGTACTTCGCGTTGAGGACGTTATGCTTGATTCCGCGCTTATCCAAGATGCGAGAAAGCCGCTCGGAGTTCTCGATCGAGACCGTACCCACCAGGCAGGGCTGCCCCTTTGCGTGACGCTCGGCCACGTCAGAAGCGACAGCATTGAACTTGGCGGCAACCGTTTTGTACACGAGGTCGTCGTGATCGACACGAATGACCGGCTTGTTAGGTGGAATCACCTGCACGGGAACATGGTAGACCTCGCGGAACTCAGCGTCTTCGGTCATAGCCGTACCCGTCATACCGGCGAGCTTGTCATACATGAGGAAGTAGTTCTGGAGGGTAATGGTGGCAAGGGTCTGGTTCTCCTCACGAACCAGGACACCTTCTTTGGCCTCAATTGCCTGGTGAAGGCCCTCGGAGTAGCGCCTTCCCTCCATGATGCGGCCCGTGAACTCATCAACGATCTTGACCTCGCCATCGACAACCACGTACTGCTGGTCGCGATGGAACATGTACTGCGCCTTGAGGGCCTGCTGGAGGTGGTTCACAAGCTGGCCAGAAGGATCGGCGTAAATATCATCAATCCCCAGGTTGCGCTCGATCTTCTTAAGGCCCTCATCGGTCGCGGCGATAGTGTGCTTTGCCTCGTCCATCTCAAAGTCAACGTCTGGGGTAAGGCCTCGGACCGCCCGGGCAAAGTCCTTGTACGTCCCCGCCGACTTGGTTCCTGCGCCAGAGATTATGAGGGGGGTACGCGCCTCGTCGATGAGGATGGAGTCAACCTCGTCGACGATGGCATAGTGATGTCCGCGTTGAACGCGCAGACTGGGTCTCGTGACCATGTTGTCACGCAGGTAATCAAAGCCAAACTCGGAGTTTGTGCCATAGGTGACATCCGCCTGATAGGCGGGCTTCTTGAGGTTGAGCCTCATTCCATTTTGGAGCAGGCCGACCTTCATGCCCATAAAGCGGTAGATCTGGCCCATCCACTCGCTGTCGCGCTTGGCAAGGTAGTCGTTTACGGTAACGATATGGACACCTTTGCCTTCAAGGGCATTTAGGTAGCCTGCGAGCGTGGAGACAAGGGTTTTGCCCTCGCCTGTCTTCATCTCGGCAATAGTGCCACGGTGTAGGGCTATGCCACCAATAATCTGAACGTCAAAGTGGCGCATGCCCGTCGTGCGGCGAGACGTCTCCCTAACGGCAGCAAAAGCCTCGGGAAGAAGGTCATCGAGCGTCTCGCCATTCTCAATGCGCTCGCGGAAGAGCTTCGTCTGGCCGCTCAGTTCCTCATCATCCATAGCGCTGAAGCGGGGCTCAAGGTCATTGATATGCGCGGTGATGCGCTGGTATTCCTTGAGGTCCTTGTCGGCTCCGGCAGAAAGCAATTTGGAGAGAAAGTTTGGCATGGGCAGTCCTTCATACTGTTTGATGGGCGGTGACTATCCACCGACACATGCATTTTTCACTTTACCCATAGCAAACTCACCTTGGTGGCTAGGGGCGTGGTCTCACTAAAAGCGCACTGTAATTCTCGACGCCAATCATGGGGAAAGCCGAGACGGAGAGGCCCTTTATGGAATGGATTCGCCTTCGCTCAGGTAAGCGGTCCCCCTTCTCTTCCAAGGTCTTTTTCACTAATCGCCTTCCTGAGACGCTTGGATGGTGGCATGTGCGTCTTGTCGACAAAGCGCACGGCATATCTTTTGTAACGTTGCTCCGCTTCAAACACTCTGCCGCTTGCCCGCAATGACCTTATGAGGACCTCAACGGCGTCCTCCCGCAGATCATCCACAGTGGTTGCCGCGTCGGCAAGACGAGCTGATATCCGATATCTTCCAAGCCTAAGGGCAGCCTCCGCGCCAGCCACCATGGCGTCGGCGTAGAGTTCTCGAAGTTCCTGGCGACGCGCCACGACGTATCCAGTGAAGTCTCGTGTGGGAACAAACAGGTCTCCTGTATAGAGCTTCTCAGCCCTTAGCGCAGCCTCCAACGCGCTGACATCGTCCCCCTCAGATGCCAAAGCCTTCCCGGCAGCATCCTCGAACTCCGAAAAATCGCACTCGATCAGCGTGGAATCAAGCGAGACGGACCTATCTCCCCTACTAGAGAGGAAGGGGTCAGCTCCTGGCGCCATCGCCTCCACTTCTTTCCTTAACGTACTGGTTGCCTGGTAAATCCTGTCGAGACCGGCCTTGTAGTCGCAGTCAGGCCAAAGCTGTTCGATGATTTCGTACCTCTTCGCCGAGAGCTTTGAATGCAGCGCGATGAATACAAGCATCGCCTTGGAGCCACGACGATCGATATGCCACTCGGGCACCGTCTCGCCATCAACTTCAAACGTGAAACCACCGAGCAGCTCTAGCCTCAGCCGAATTCCTGACGTAGACTCAGGGCCTTGCCCATTATCGAGGCATCCCGCTGCCGACCTTGCCGGACGCATGGTGATGCCAGGGGGCGCTTGAAGCGCCGGGATGGGCATTACAGCCCTTGCCCATGCATGTGGAATGCGATTCCGCAGTCGTTCCGCAACATCGCCTTTCCCCGAAATCAAGACTCTAAGAAGCCACAGCTCGTCGCCAGGCAACGCAGCACCCTCGAATAAACGTTGAGAGTCTTCCCTTTCACCAAGCGCAGAACGCACCAACTCGACAACAACAGAGAGCCCCTCAACATCAGATGCGCTCTTCAAGTTGATAGGAGCTGTACCAAGGCCCAGGCTTGAACCCGCCGCGGCACCACACAATACATTTGCCTCTGCCTCGAGGTGTGTGAATCCCGCGCGACTTGCGGCACCCGCCGTAATTGCGCTCCGCAATCCGGCGCTCCGATAATCGCCCAACACGTATTCCACTGCAGCCCCCATCATCAGGGCCGCCACACGAACAAGCTCATTCCCCGATCGCTCTGATTCGCTTACCAGGGCATCTATAGACGAGAGGTCACAACAGCCACGCGCAAACGCATCGAGTGCCAGGAGAAACGTCTCTTCGTCTCTAATTGCCGAGTAGCCCTCACGCATGAGAATCTCATACGCCTCACAGCGCAACGAGCCCCCAGTTGACCTGTCACCTCCGAGGAGAATGCCAGCAACGTCCATATCTAGGCGCAAGAGCGCGTTTGCGAGCGTCCCCTCCATACTTGAGATCACATGTGGGCCCACCAGGCTCTGTACGGCCCAGAAATGCCCATCGCGCAGCAGCTGAATCGCTTGAAGGTGTACGGATAGTCCCGCAAACTCCTCCGAGACATCTTCATTTGATGTGACACTCTCTCCAGCAAGCACGGCACGGCATGCAACTAGAAGCCTGTCGACGCTTTGGTCATCGGTAATACAGGGCTCGCCTGATGTCTGCTGCAAACACCAGGTTTCAGGAAGTCTGAATCCCCGGTCTCCCAATGCTGAAAGGATCATCTCAACAGACGCAGAACGCTCTGGGGAAATCAGAGATTGGGCGAGCGCTGGCCCGGCCATCCTCCGAATCAAGCCGATCTCTCCCAGGCTAATGAATTCTTCTGCATGGCTGAGAACTTCAGAAACAACGGCCGATGATGGCGAAATACGGGCAATCACAGCGGCCCGATTTAACTCGCCTCTCTCCACGAGAACACGCACCACCGAATCAAAGAGCGACTCCCACGTTGAGACCTTAATCGCAAGAGAGGCAGAACAAGCGTTCAGGCCATCAACAGTATCAACCCCAAAGCAGCGGAAGGAGGCTTCGTGAGACGAAACACCGAAGAGAGGGGCGCTGCACTCTAGGCCAGCGGCAATCTCTCTTGGGTTAATACACGTGACGCTTGCAATGTCGTCAAACGTCCCACGGCCGAGAAGAAGCATCGCAAGACGCGTCGCGACCTCATCGTCGAGAAGCCTTTGTCGCAGCGTTGCGCCAACCAGATGGTCAAGAGCCTCAAAGTAGGTGCTACCAACAACAAGCGCATCCGAACGAGGGTTACCGTTATCTCGAATCAGAGCGCTAACAAGAGCGGGAATTCCGCCGGTAAGCGAACGAACATCATAAAGAGGATCGCTTGGACCAAGCTCAAGAACATCCGTCACAAGAAGATCCTTGGCTGTAATGCGAATAGCGCTATCAAGTCTCTCTGCCAGCAGCTCGTCTTCAGGAAGCAGAGAAATAGCAACGACAGCCTCAGAGGCAACCATACGTGAAATTGAGGATGCCTCTCGATCTACAATCGCGTCATCACCAGCTGGAACATCATAGAGGACAACCACAACAGACTTGTCCGCCAACCGCTCGCGTTCTACTTGACGCGCCAAGCGAGAAAGGCGGCGAGCCGCCGTTAAAGCATCAAGTCCAAAAAGCTTCAGAGCATGAACGGTTGATGTCTTTCTCCCCCGTGAAGCAAGAGATCGCAGCGCAGTAGACTTACCCATTCCAGGCTCTGAACACATTACAAGCAAATCTGTGGTTCGGTCCTTAGAAAGAAAAGCAGACACCTGCCGTGATGTAAGACTCCAAGAAGACAGTCTCCTGGCAATGGGAAGAAATTCCTCCCCCTCGGGCATGACGGCAGGACGACGATGGACTCTGATTGACATAGCTCAACACCTCACCCTTCCAGATGCTCTCTGGGGATGGTGAGCCAGCCCGGCCACCACCCATTTGGAAACTGGTGACCGAAAACTATCATTGATATGTATCGTTTGAACGAGAAACCGGGTGAACGGCAAACAAATTGTGTCAGATTGGTGCAAGGAAGCTGTAAGGTGAACACAAGCTCCAGGCTCAAAAGAGCTTAGGCAAGGGGCACCGAAAAAAAGGGAGGGGCCCCGCGCTCGGCGCGGGGCCCCTCCTGCCGGCGGGAACGCCACCGGTCGGCCAGCGGCGTCCTGGTCTCCCACGGGCTCGACCCGCAGTACAATCGGCGCTCGGGGGCTTAACTTCCGGG
>JALCMG010000018.1 GCA_022648325.1 Olsenella sp. | reverse complement strand
CCCAGGCCTTCGCCTCGCCCTCCGTCTCGAATCCGCGCTTTGTCTTGTGCCGCAGGCCCTTGTTGTGGTCGCGGTACCAGACCTGTGCCGTCCAGGTCCCGTTCGCCTCGTGCCTCGCCGACATCCCATGCGCCTCGCAATCATTCCGGAGGAGTGAGCAGCACGATAATGTGCTGCGTATTCTCGGACTATATCAGCACGTTTTCGTGCTGTCAATCGATTGCGCACGGTTGCGTGCTGTAATATGCTTTCCCCATCCGAGGAGCTAGGAGGACCCGTGAGCATCGGCGCGCGCATACGAAGGTACCGCAACGACGTCGACATGACCCAGAGGGAGCTCGCCGAGGAGGTGGGGCTCACCGAGTCCGCCATACGCAACTACGAGCGCGACATCAGGACGCCGGGCGACGAGCAGATCGAGAGGATCGCGGAAGCGCTGGACGTGTCAGCCGACTCGATTCGCGAGGTGGGCGTGAGCGGCGCAAGGGGCGCGCTCGAGGTTTTGTTCAGGTTCGAGCGGGAACTGGGGCTCTCGCCTGTGGTCACCGAGGACGGCGTCGCCGTCGCCCCCGATCCCTCGAGGCCGGGCTCCCAGAAGGCCGCCCAGGCCCTGAAGGCGTGGAAGCGCATGCGGGACCTTCTGGAAAGCGGAGAGATCTCGGAAGGGGAATACGAGGCCTGGAAGGCCAGGTACCGAGGCTGAAATCCAATGAAATCACCTGAGGGTGACGACCGGAGCCGCTCTCTCTCCTTATCTTGCGATTGTCGCATTAATGTATTACTGTATCTAATACAGATAGTACATTGACCGCAGGAGGTGCACGCCATGCTCCTGGAGTTGGACTTCTCGGACGCAATCCCCGTCTACCGGCAGATTCGGAATCAGATCGTGCGGGCCATAGCGGAAGGCGGGCTCGCGCCGGGCGAGCGCCTGCCGACCGTCCGGGCCCTCGCGTCGGAGTGCGGCATCAACGTCATGACCGCGAGCAAGGCCTACCAGCTTCTCAAGCAGGAGGGGCACGTGCGGGGTGACCGGCGCGGCGGCACCTTCGTGGCAGAGCCGGATGCCGGCTCGGGTCCCAGCCCCGGCGCCGTGGAGGCGCTGCGGCTGCAGCTGGACGAGCTCGTTGCGGGCGGCATGCCGCGCGAGGAGGTACTCGCGCTCTGCGGGCGCCTATTGGACGGGGTTCCCTCCCGAAGAGAAAGGGGTCTGCGATGAGTTCCGTTTCCGCGATCTGGCTTGTGTGCTGCTGGCTTCCCATTCCGATATGGTTGGCGCTCAGGGACAGCGCCCGCTTCAAGAAGAACATCGCCGTGGGCGTGACGCTGCCTCGCGAGGCGCATGGCGACGGGCAGGTAGCGGACATCCTCTCGGGGTATCGTCGCCGGCAGCTCGCGTGCGCCGTCGCGCTCGTTGCCGTCGCACTGGCGGGCGCCGCCGCGGGGTCGGTCCGCGCGCTCGCGGGGCCGCTTGCGGTCTGTTGGAGCATTTGGGTCCTCGTCGCCTGCATAGCCCCGGAGGTCGTCTTCGCGCGTGCGAACGCGAGGCTCGCCGCCCTGAAGGACGAGCGCGGGTGGCGCCGCGGCGGGAAGGACGGCCCCCGGCGCGTGACGGTCGCGGACATCGGGGCGGCCGCCCAGCCCCGAACGCGCACCTCGAACGCGTGGTTTCTCCTCGCCGTCTCGGCAAGCATGGCCCCCGCGCTGTTCGACCGCGGGGGCCTGCCGGTCTACCCGCTCTCCGCCGCGGGCGCCCTCGCGACATGGGCGGTCTTCCGCTGGTGCTACCGCGACCGCAGCGAGGCGGTGGACGCCGACGGGGCCCTCACGCTGGCCCTCACGCGCATCCGGAGGCGCGCCTGGGGCGCGTGTGCCTCTTTGCGGCCGCCGCGTTCTCGCTCGTGAGCTGGTCGCAGCTCCTCTTCCAAGGCTCGCCCACCCTGTACCTCGTGGGCATGACGCTTCCCGCCGCGGCCCTGTTCGTCGCCTCCTTCGCGACCGAGATGCGCGTCCGGGGCCTTCAGGAGCGCCTCACAAAGGGCAGCGGAGAGGGGTTCTACATCGACGAGGACGACCGCTGGGTCTTCGGGCTCCTCTACTTCAACCCCGACGACTCCAGCCTCATGGTGAACGACCGCGTCGGGGTCGGCACGTCGGTCAACCTGGCGCGGCCCGCCGGCAAGGCGATAGCGGCAGTGCTCGCGTTCGTGCTGCTCTGCCTGCCACTGGCCGGCGTGTTCATCGCCGAGGAGCTGTCGGCGCCGGTCACGCTGGAGCTCTCCGGGCAGACGGTCCGCGCGAGCCACGTGCTGACGAGCTACGAGATCTTCGTCGGCGACGTCGAGTCCGTCGATGCGCTCCACCGGCTCCCCGATATGACGCGCACGTTCGGGGGCTCCGCGGACACCTTCCTCGAGGGCGACTTCTCGAGCGAGGAGTACGGGCCGCTCAAGGTGTGCCTGGACCCCGAGGCGGGCCCGTGGCTCCTCGTGCGCACGAAGGGCGGCACGGCATACCTCCTGGGAGCGAGCGACCCGGCCCGGACGACTGCCGTCCTTGAGGGGCTCGGGGCAAGCGAGCGCTGAGGGCGGGCGGCGGTCCGCGGGGTGGCTCGAACGCGCCGTCCGCTCAAGAGCCGCGCACGGTGCCGCCCTCTCTTTAAGGCGGCGCGTTGCGTCTTTCCGATAAGGCCGCCGCGTCGGCGACAGGGCTTCGGGGAACACCGCGATCTTCATCTCGCATTACTACTGCCGTTTCTTGAGGCCCGATCCGTCCCCGCAATCGGCCGGCCAGCGCGGTGGGAAGAGTGAGAAACGACGTTTCTAGAGCCCGGGAATAGGCGTGAAAGCGGCGGAAAGCGCGTTTCCGGGTGTTTTTTCACTCTTCGCTTCTACCTGCGGCTTTTCAAAAAGAGGGGGCGAAAAAGCGGGGTGACTACAAGGTGACTACATGGCACGGCGCCAGATGCCCCTCTGGCTTGAAAACGCGATGAAATCTTCCATCACCGCGTTGGCATGCTTTGGCATCCGTTCGCCCCTCTTCGCAAGGAGTGTCATCACGTCGTCCTCTTGAAGGGTTGTCGAGAGTATTTCCCCAGGTTAACGCCTATAGAATCAGCCCCGAAACGGTCTTGTTTCGGGGCTGATTCCTACGTTTCACTCTCGGAAAGTCCGGGTGGCTTCGTCCTAGTCGTGCCAATAGATGCTAACCACTGCCAACAGGCGGGCGGCTTGCAACTAGATGGAACGAAGGCCCAGCTCACTCCCACTCGATCGTCGCAGGCGGCTTGGGCGTGATGTCATAGACCACGCGGTTAACGCCGTCGATCTCGTCAACGATACGGCTGGAGATGCGGCCGATCACGTCGTAGGGCAGCTTTGCCCAATCGGCGGTCATCGCGTCGGTGGACTCCACCGCACGCACGATGATGGGACGGCGGTACGTGCGCTCGTCTCCCATAACACCAACGCTCTTGATGTCCGGAAGCACGGCGAAGTACTGCCAGCAGGCATGCTCGGAGTTGCGGTCGCCCATCTCTTCAAAGAGGCGCTGGTTGTAGGCATCGAGCTCCTCGCGCACGATGGCGTCGGCGTCCTTTAGGATCGCGAGCTTCTCGGGCGTCACCTCGCCAATGATGCGAATGGCCAGGCCGGGACCCGGGAACGGCTGACGCCAGACGAGCTTCGCGGGCAGGCCCAAAGCGATGCCCAGCTCGCGCACCTCGTCCTTGAAGAAGTGGTCCAGCGGCTCAATAAGGTCGAAATGGACGCCCTCGGGGAACGGAATCAGGTTGTGATGGCTCTTGATGGTGGAAGCCTTACCGCCCGTCTTGCGCGCGCCCGACTCGATGATGTCCGGGTAGATGGTGCCCTGCGCGAGCATCTCCACATCGCCAATCTTCTGGGCCTCGTCGAAGAAGACCTTCCAGAACTCGGTGCCAATGAGGCGACGCTTCTTCTCGGGATCCGTCACGCCGGCGAGCATCTTGGCGTAGCGCTCCTCGGCGTGCACGTGCACGAGCGGCATGTGGAACTGCTCGCGGAAGACCTCCTCGACCATCTCGGGCTCACCCTTGCGAAGCATCCCGTGGTTCACGAAGACGCAGGTGAGCTGGTCACCGATGGCGCGATGCACCAGGGCCGCCACCACGGAGGAGTCGACGCCGCCGGAGAGCGCGAGGATGACCTTGCGCGAACCCGCTTGCTCTCGGATCTCCTCGACCTTCTGGTCGATGATGCCCTCCATGGTCCAGTTCTTCTCGAGGTGGCACACGCCAAAGAGGAAGTTCTCGAGCATGCGTGTGCCGTACTCGGTGTGGCGCACCTCGGGGTGGAACTGCGTAGCAAAGAGGCGGCGGCGCGGGCACTCCATCACAGCAACGGGGCAGGTGTCCGTACGGCCGGTGACCATGAAGCCCTCGGGCGCGCGGCTCACGGAGTCACGGTGGCTCATCCATACCGTCTGTCCGCCCTCGGGCGTGCCGTCGAGAAGCACCGAGGAGCCAAGGCGCGTGAGCGTCGCCGGGCCATATTCGCCCTTATCGGTGTGTGCGACCTCGCCGCCAAGCTTGACGGCCATGATCTGCTCGCCATAGCAGAAGCCCAGGGCGGGGATACCAAGCTCGAAGACGCGGGCATCCATGTTGGGCGCGCCCTCGGCGTAGACGGAGGCAGGACCACCGGAGAGAATGATTGCAGAGGGAGCCATCTTTGCAAGCTCGTCCGCCGAGATGTCGCAGGGGACAATCTCTGAATAGACGTGCAGGTCACGTACCCTGCGGGCAATGAGTTGCCCGTACTGGGCACCAAAGTCGAAGACCGCCACGAACTGCTTGGGCCTTGCCTCGGACATGCGCGTCTCCCATCTCCGGCTTCTGCCGGGCAAAATTCGTATACGTTCTAGAGGATACTACCGATTTCTATGGTCTGACCTTTCAAGGATTGAGGACACGTTATGTTCGCCAGTGTCGCTTTCCCCTCTTCATGGAGCATTCACGCACGTCACGTATGATGTGAGGGTTATGGCGGTGCCCTGAGCGGCATCAGCAACGAACATAAATCGCACGACGTCCGTTAGGACACGGTTAGGGGGCCCCTTGGCCGAGAGAAGAAGACGCCATCGTCGCATGTCATCTGAGGAGCAGGACCGCTTCTCCGCAGAACGCTACGGCACGGATAACGACCGCAGCGCCGCCGGCTCCGATGCGCATCAGCTCCACAGCACGCCGCTCGTGCAGGGGCGCCACGTCGATGCTAGCTCCTACTCCCACTCCAGTCACGCAACAAACGACACCCATGCTGCCCATCTGCGTGGGGGTGAGCTGGACGAGATGGATCATGCTGCCTCCCGGGCAGATGGCGTTGAGTACTACGTTTCGAAGCGCAAGAAGGCCAAGCGGAGCCATCGGGTGCTCAAAGTCGTCGTTATCACGTTGGTCGCGGTTTTGGCAGTTGCGGGAGCCGCGTTCGCCTGGTACATCAACAACATAAACAGCAAGCTGTCCAAGGGCATTGACTCGAACCTTCTCAACCAACTCGTCGCGACAACCAAGACGGATGACCCCTTCTACATGCTGCTTCTTGGCGTCGATCAGGACGACGAGCGCACGCAGGAATGGGGCGCCGACCAGTCGAACTATCGCACGGACTCCATCATCCTCGTGCGCGTCGACCCGCCCAACAAGAAGGTCACGCTCATATCGATACCTCGTGACACCATGGTCGACATGGACGACCACGGCACGCAGAAGATTAACGCCGCATACTCGTTTGGTGGCGCCTCCTACATGGTCGAGCAGGTCTCCAAGCTTGCGGGTGTGAATATCTCCCACTACGCAGAGCTCAACTTTGAGCAGTTCACCTCCATCGTCGACACGCTCGGTGGCATAGAGGTCACCCTCCCCGTGGCCGTCTCGGACATGGAGTACTCAGACATCGACCTTCCCGCTGGCACCCAAACGCTTGACGGCCAGCAGGCACTCGGCCTCTGTCGCAGCCGCCACGCCTACGACGCCTACGGCGGCGGTGACTACTACCGTTCTGCCAACCAGCGTATGGTCATCGCTGCAATCATCCGGAAGGTTCTCGATAGCGACCCGACCTCGTGGCCTGGTCTTATCTCCCAGCTGGCAGACAGTGTGACCACGGACCTCTCCGCCACAGACATCCTGTCCCTAGCCAACCAGTTCAAGGACTTCGACACCGAGAACGACATCTACTCTGGCTCGGTACCCACGACCTCCACGTACACCAACAACCTCTGGTACGAAGTCGTGGACGAGAATGCCTGGAAGACCATGATGCAGCGCACCGACGCTGGCGAGCCACCCTACTCTGACTCCTCGCAGGACTTCACCGCCGGCGTCGCCGGGTCGGTGAGCTCAGGCACCGGCAGCTCGGACTCTTCGGAGAGCTCAAGCACCAGCTCAGAGCCCATCTATTCCGGATCGGTCCTCGTGCTCAACGGCACCCCAACCCAGGGGCTTGCCTCGAGCGCGGCAAACGTGCTCACACAGGCTGGCTATTCGACCATTGCGGGTAACGCAGACTCCACGAGCCACACGACAACGACGATCGTGTACAACACGAGCAAGACCTCCTCGGCGCAAGACGAAGCGAGAGGCGTTGTCGAGAAGCTCGGGCTCTCCGTGACGCCTGTTGAGAACCCCGGCACCTACTCCGACAACTACGACGTGATCGTGGTTCTGGGCACCGACTACAAAAGCAAGTAACTTATCGCATATCGTTGCGATAACGCAGCGGGCCTCCGGCATTGCCGGAGGCCCGCTTTTCTCGTCTCTCTCGCAATAACCTAGTTCTTTAGCGAAACCTTATTCTTTATCGGAATTTGAGAATCGCGCTGCTCGCCAACCGGGCAAACGTCGGCCCCGATTCTCAAAAACCGATAAAGAATGGAGGAAACGCTGGCGAACGAGAACCGATAGCAGCCGCTACACGTTGAAGCGGAAGACCATCACGTCGCCGTCCTGGACCACGTAGTCCTTGCCCTCCATGCGCAGACGGCCGGCATCGCGCGCACCGGACTCGCCGCCCAGCGTGACGTAGTCCTCGTAGCTGATTGTCTCGGCCTTGATGAAGCCCTTCTCGAAGTCGGAGTGAATCACGCCGGCAGCCTCGGGGGCCTTGGCGCCAATGCGCACCGTCCACGCACGGACCTCCTTGGGGCCCGCAGTAAAGAAGCTCTGGAGGCCCAGCAGGCGATACGCCGCGCGGGCCAGCGTCTCCAGGCCGGAGCGCTCGAGCCCCATGGACGCCAGGTACTCGGCAGCCTCCTCGGGGTCTAGATCTGCCAGCTCGGCCTCGACCTCGGCGCAGATGGGAATGGCGTCCAGGCCGTTAATCTGGGGCTTCTCGCCCAGCTGGTTCTCGTCGCAGTTGGCCACGTAGAGAATGGGCTTCATGGTGAGAAGGAAGAGGTCGTGGGCGGCCGCACGCTCGTCATCGGTCATGTCCATCTCGGCCGCTCGGTACCCATCGTTGAGCCACGCCAGCAGGCGCTTGGCCACCTCGAGTCGCGGCGCCATCTCCTTGTCGCGCTTGGCCTCCTTCTCCAGCTTGGGGATGGAGCGCTCAAGCGAGCCAAGGTCCGCGAGGACAAGCTCGGTCTGGATGGTGTCGGCATCGGCCGCGGGATCGACAAACGCGCCGGTACGGCCGGTCTCGCGCATTACGTTGGGGTCCTTGAAGAAGCGCACGACCTCGCAGATCGCATCGCAGTTGCGGATGTTTGCCAGGAACTGGTTACCCAGGCCCTCCCCCTCGTTGGCGCCCTTGACCAGGCCAGCGATGTCAACAAACTCGACCGTGGCAGGAACGATGCGCGCGGGGTTCACAATCTTGGCGAGCTCCTGCAGGCGCTCGTCGGGGACGTCGACCACGCCCACGTTGGGGTCGATGGTGGCAAACGGATAGTTTGCAGCAAGCCCGCCCTTGCGGGTGAGTGCGGTGAACAGGGTCGACTTGCCCACGTTGGGCAGCCCTACGATGCCAATGGAAAGTGACACAGTACCTCTCCTTCGTTGCCTGCGGCTCTCGCCTGCAGCTCCTTACTTCTTGTTGCTCTCATCCAGCTTCTCGAGGGTGTCGGCAGCCTTGTTGAGCTGCTTTTTCCCCTGCTCCATAAGGCGCTTGGCCTCTTCCTTGGCCTTTGCCTTCTGGCACGCGACCTCCTCGGCGTTCTTGTCGGGAACCACCAGCTCACTGGCGTCCTGGGCATGCATGGAGAGCGCACCCTCGGGACACGCCTTTACGCAGGCGGCGCAGTTCACACAGTACGCGGCCATGGTGTGCACGCGACCATTGTCGTCGAGGTCGATGGCATTCGTGACGCACACCTTGGCGCAGTCGCCGCAGGACGTGCAGAGGTCTGGGTCAACAACCGGCACGTCAAGGTTGATGCCCGTCGCAAGCTCGGGGTCGTGCTGGAGGCCGCCCATCATGAGCTTGCGATTCTGCGTGAGAATGCGCTGGCGGTTCTGGGTGGTCTTGGCACCCACCGCATTCTCAAGCTGACGCTGCAGCTCGTTCAGGCGATTGGCGTGGTCGGTGATCTTCTTGGCCACCGCCTGGGCGCCGGCCAGCTTAGGACTCGAACGCGTCACGAGGTTCTCGGTCGCGTGGATAGCGGAACTCACAAACTGGCTGCGGCGGTACTCGCGCGTGAACTCGTGCATGAGGTTGTCCTTGTCGACCTCGAGGCCCACCGTGGACTTTGCCCACTCCTCCGCCGTGCCAATGGCCTCAGTGTAGTAGTCCTCGCCCGTCGTGGTGCGACAGCGGTCGCAGATGCCCAACGGCAGGTAGACCGATACGTTGGTGTAGTCAACGAGAATGGAGAACCACAGGTCACGCGATATCATGCCCACGCAGGGGAGAAGGATCTCGTTGGGCTTGGGCAGGCGCTTAAGGGCGCGGGTACACGTGACGTAGCACTGCTCGTACGCCGAGGCTGCACGGGCGATGTTGTCGTAGAGCTGCTTGGCCATGTGGCGGCGCGTGTTGAAGACCTCGGTGGGGCAGGCCGCCTGGCAGAGTCCGCACTTGCGGCAGCTATCCGTAATGGTCACCGACTTGTTGTGGATGTCAATCGAGTGTGTGGGGCACACGTCAAGACATACGGAGCACACGTCCTCGCGCTCAGCAGAGCAACGCAGGCAGCGGCTTGAGTTGCACCAGGGCTTCTCCTTGTAGTCCGCCGGATCAAAGACCTTGCGCTGGCTTGGGTCCTGGGCAAGCGAGTCCGCGATGCCCGAGAGCGGGTTCTGAACTGCCTGCCAGTTGTCCTGGATATCGATGATGTCATCGAGAATGTCGCGCTTCTGCGCCATTGTCTCTCCTGTCTTCTCGCCAAGGGCGTCAACGCGCCCCATCGCGTGTGCGCTAGGCATACGCAACCGTTATATTGTACCGTCCGCTGGCGAGAAGCCCCGCTTCAACGTCGCTCCCCTCCCGCCTCAACGTCGCTCCCCCCAATCGGCGGATGCTGTTGAGACGTTTTTAACCACATAACGGCGTCCAAAGACGTGAAAACGTCCGAAAACGTCTCAACAGCCCACTCGGCTTGGCAATCGAGACACTTATCGGGTGGATCCCGCCGCGCCGATGGCCTACCGGGACACAAAAGGATCCCGGGTACCACATGGCACTCGGGACCCTGAGGTTCACTCGGTCGAGTCGTGAACCGAGGAGCAGTACGCGGGGCTACCTAGCCCTTAGTACATGCCGCCGCCCTGGCCGCCCTGGGCAGCCGCGCGAGAGATGGCATCCTCAATGGTGGTGTCCTTGGGCTCATCGGAGACGGTGGCCTCGGTGATGAGGATGAGGGACGCCACGGAAGCGGCGTTCTGGAGCGTGGTGCGGGTGACCTTGACGGGGTCAAGGACGCCCATCTCGATCATGTCGCCGTACTTGCCGGTCGCGGAGTCGAGACCCTGGCCCTTGGGTAGACTCTTGATCTTCTCGACCACAACGGAGCCCTCGTAGCCAGCGTTGCTCGCGATGGTCTTCACAGGGGCCTCGAGAGCCTTGCGGATGATGTCGACGCCGATCTTCTCGTCAGGATCGGAGGTCTCAACGGTGTCAAGCGCGGGGGCCGCAGCCAGGAACGCCACGCCGCCGCCGGCGACGATGCCCTCCTCGACAGCCGCACGGGTGGCCTGCAGGGCGTCCTCGATGCGGTGCTTGATCTCCTTGAGCTCGACCTCGGTTGCGGCGCCAACCTTGATGACTGCGACGCCGCCGGAGAGCTTGGCCAGACGCTCCTGGAGCTTCTCCTTGTCGAAGTCGGAGGTGGTGTTCTCGATCTCGTTCTTGATCTGGGCAACGCGCTCCACGATGGCGTCCTTGGAGCCGGCACCGCCGACGATGGTGGTGTTGTCCTTGGTGATCTTGACGGACTTGGCGCGGCCGAGCATCTCGGCGGTGACGTCGGTGAGCTGGACGCCAAGCTCCTTCATGGCAACCTGGCCACCGGTGAGGATGGCGATGTCCTCGAGCATGCGCTTACGACGGTCGCCGTAGCCGGGGGCCTTCACCGCGGCAACGTTCAGCGTGCCACGGAGCTTGTTGAGGATCAGCGTGGCCAGGGCCTCGCCGTCCACGTCCTCGGCGATGATGAGCAGCGGCGCGCCCTGCTTGGAGACGGCCTCGAGGATGGGCAGGATGTCCTGGATGTTGGAGATTTTCTGATCGGTCATCAGGATGTAGGGGTTGTCCAGCTCCGCCGTCATGTTGTCGTTGTTGGTGGCGAAGTACGGGGAGATGTAGCCCTTGTCGAACTGCATGCCTTCGACGGTGTCGATGTCGATACCGAAGGTCTGGGACTCGTCGACGGTGATGACGCCGTCCTTGCCCACGACATCCATGGCGTCAGAGATCTTCTCGCCGATCTCGGGGTCGCCAGCGGAGATGGTGCCAACGGAGGCAATCTGCTGCTTGGTCGAGATCTCCATTGCGGAGTCCTTCATCTCGGCCACGACGGCGTCGACGGCCTTGTCGATGCCGCGACGGATGGCGATGGGGTTGGCGCCAGCGGCAACGTTGCGCAGGCCCTCGTTGACGATGACCTGCGCGAGAAGCGTGGCGGTGGTGGTGCCGTCACCCACGGTGTCGTTGGTCTTGGTGGCAACCTCCTTCACCAGCTGGGCGCCCATGTTCTCGATGGGGTCCTTGAGCTCGATCTCCTTGGCGACGGAAACGCCATCGTTGGTGATGGTGGGGGCGCCATAGGAGCGCTGCAGGGCAACGTAGCGGCCCTTGGGGCCGAGCGTGGTAGTTACGGCGCCAGCAAGGGTGTTCACGCCCTTGGCCAGCTTGGCGCGGGCGTCAGTGCCAAAAACAATGTCCTTAGCCATGTTGTGCTTTTCCTTCCAGATGAACCCTCGACGGGTGGTTTACCAGCTTGAGCGGTGCGAGCGAAAGTGCCGCAATCTACTCCTCGATGATGGCGTAAATGTCATCGGCGCGGAGAAGCAGGAAGTCCTCGCCGTCGACCTTGACCTCGTTGCCACCAAACTTACCGTAGAACACCTCGTCGCCAGCCTTGACGTCAACGGGGATGCGGTTGCCGTCCTGATCGCGCTTGCCCTCGCCAACGGCGATGACCTTGCCGCGCTGCGGCTTCTCCTGGGCGCCCGAAGAGATGTACAGACCAGAAGAGGTCTTCTCCTCCTTGGGTGCAGGCTTGACGAGTACGCGATCTCCTAGCGGCTTAAGAGTCATAACCAAGAACCTCCTTTAAGGGCGCCATGCGGCGCTTGAACCAGTGACGGCAGGGCGTACTGCCCCACCATCCAATCCAACGCTCAACTATGTACCCATCCGATTGGGGTTATACCGTCGCGATGAGAAAAATCTTACGAATGAGACTTAGATTTTCTAACTGGTTAGGGACTAGGGACGTGAAAAGGCACCTTCGTGCAGGAAACGTATTTCTCCTGTCTCCCCCGCCAGCGGCAAATCGTCCCAGCTCGTAGTATTAAGCTTGCTCTCAATGCGTACAATGGGATGCACGTCAGGCACCGAGGAAACGGGGATTGCATGCGCGAACTCGAGGAGAGGATCAAGCAGGAGGGCATCGTCCGCGAGGGCAATGTGCTCAAGGTGGACAGCTTTCTCAATCACCAGTGCGATGTCGCTCTTTATGCGGACATGAGTGACGAGTGGGCGCGGCGCTTCACCGACAAGCCCGTCGATAAGATCCTGACCATCGAGGCCTCGGGCATCGGCATCGCTTGCGTCGCTGCCACGCGCTTCAACAATGCCCCTGTGGTGTTCGCGCGCAAGTCTCAGTCCATCAACCTCGATGGCGAGCAGTACGTGGCGCGCGTGCACAGCTATACCCACGGCAACGACAACACGGTGATTGTCGCCAAGCGTTTCCTCAACAAGGGCGAGCACGTCCTCATCATCGACGACTTCCTCGCCAACGGCTGTGCACTCGACGGCCTCATCGAAATCTGCGAGCAGGCCGGCGCCATCGTCGAGGGGATTGGCATCGCCGTCGAGAAGGGCTTCCAGCCTGGCGGCAAGCGCCTTCGCGAGAGGGGCTTCGATGTGCAGTCGCTGGCCATCGTGAAGTCCATGGACGCAAAGACCGGCGCCATCGAGTTCGAGTAGGGTCACCGGATAAGATCAAATAACGAAGCCAAGAATAACGGGGCCGCAGCGATGCGGGCCCCGTTCCCTTACAGCTCTTCGAGCTCGCGCAACCAGAGCGTGGCACAGGCATCGGAGGGCATGCGCAGGTCTCCCCTGGGCGAGACGGCCGCGGAGCCCACCTTTGGCCCGTCTGGCAGGCAGCTCCGCTTGAACTGCTGCGCGAAGTAGCGCCGGTAGAAGGTCTTCTCCCACTTGAGTATCGTGGCGCCGTCGTAGGTGTCGCCAAGCGCATAGCGCGCCAGACGGTACGCCTTACGTGGCGGCGTCCCACGACGCAGGACCTCATACAGGAAGAAGTCGTGAAGCTCGTAGGGACCAACCAGATCCTCTGTGCGCTGGGCAATGGTGCCGCCCTTCTCGGCAGGCAAAAGCTCTGGCGAGACGGGCGTATCGAGAACGTCGTAAAGAACCTCGGCCTCTTCTTGGTTTCCACAGGCATCGGCCACGTAGCGCACAAGGTGGCGCACGAGGGTCTTGGGCACGCTCGCGTTGACGGCGTACATCGACATGTGGTCGCCGTTATAGGTGGCCCAGCCAAGCGCGAGCTCAGAGAGGTCTCCGGTGCCAACCACCAGGCCACCTTCCTGGTTGGCGATGTCCATGAGTACCTGCGTGCGCTCGCGAGCCTGGCAGTTCTCGTACGTGACATCGTGAACGGACTCGTCGTGGCCAATGTCGGAGAAGTGCTGGCGTACGGCATCGGAGATGTTGACCTCGCGCAGGTCGCAACCAAGGGTATCGGCAAGGGTGGTGGCATTGCTGTGCGTGCGCCCGGTGGTACCAAACCCCGGCATTGTCACGGCAATGATGCCCAGACGGTCCAAGTCGAGCAGGTCAAATGCACGGGCGCACACCAAAAGGGCAAGCGTGGAGTCAAGGCCTCCCGACACGCCAATCACCACGTGGCTTGAATGCGTGTGAGCAAGGCGCTTGGCCAGGCCACGCGCCTGGATGCTCAGAACGTCCTCGCACCTCTCGGCGCGACGCTCTGTGTCCGAAGGCACAAACGGATGAGGGTCGACAAAGCGCGTGAGCGTAGTGGTGCGGGGCGTAAGCGAGAAGCGCGTGACCGTGTAGCCCAATGCCTCGGGCGCGGGCGCGGTGACAAAGGAGGACATACGGCGGCGCTCCTCGCAGAGGAAGGCCACGTCCACCTCGCTTGTGGCCACCCCGTCGCCAAAGGGCTCTGCCTCGGCGAGCATGCGGCCGTTCTCGGCAACCATGTCGTGCCCGCCAAAGACGAGATCCTGCGTGGACTCGCCGTCACCCGCCGACGCGTACACGTATCCGCAGATGAGACGCGCAGACTGCCCCGTGACAAGGCTGCGACGATAGTCCGCCTTGCCCACGATGGCGTTGGAGGCCGAGAGGTTGCACACGAGCGTGGCTCCCGCCAGCGCGTGCTCGGTTGAGGGCGGGTTTGGGATCCACAGGTCTTCGCAAATCTCGGCTGCCACCACAAGCTGCGGCAATTCGCTGCAGGCAAAGAGCTGACGGGTACCAAAGGGCACGCCAGAGAAGCCGGCAAAGTCCACGAGAACGCAGCTCTCGGGGCCAACCGAGAAGTGGCGAAACTCGTAGAACTCGTTGTAGTTTGGAATAGCCTGCTTAGGAACGATGCCTAGCACGCGTCCGTGTGCCAGGGCGATTGCGCAGTTGTAGAGCTTTGCGTTCGCGCGGACAGGCGTGCCGAGAAGTACAAGCGCATCTATGCGGGACGTCCTCTGAGCGATGGTGCCAACGGCCTTCTCGGCCGTGTCTAGCAGGGCGTCCTGCCAGAAGAGATCCTCGCAGGTGTATGCCGTCACGCAGAGCTCCGGCAGAACGATGACGCGAGCACCATCTTTGGCAGCCGCGTCAATCTGCCGCAGGCAGGAGGTCAAGTTGTACTCAACATCGGCAACGCGGACCTCGGGCGTCCTTGCCGCGACCTTCACGAATCCGTCCTGCATCTTCCCTCCCCGTGAGACAAAGGGACAGTCCCTTTGTCTCATTGCCTACCGGCCAGCCCGCGCGACTATGTTCCTTCCGATGCCGGTGAGCCGCTCGATTTGGCGAATGGACAAACCGGCTCTCTTGAGCTCTAAGAGTACCGCATCGCGTCTGCCACGCTCGACTGACTTCAATCGACTCGGCGGCAAATCGTCCAGAACTCCAGCGAGAATTTCCGCTGCCATGTCATCGGGAATGCGCGACCGCAGATTTGGCTGATAGCTGTCATCTACGGTCTCGCCGAGCGAGAAGCCGACGAACTCGTCCACGCCGCCCAGCATCCCCAACAGCAAACGGGTATCGGCAAACCTCTGGCCCCAGAGCGACTCCCCAAGATATTCGTGGTAGCTGCTCCACCGATACGATGCGGCCGGAGCAACCCCGGCCTTGTCCGGATTGTTGTGGATGTAGCGCATCACTTCGAGCAGATACGAGTCTTCCTCTACAGGAAAGCTATGAAACCGCTGCTGGAATACGTGGCCGATATGGCCCGACCTCGTGTTGTACTGCAACGCATAGGTTGTAGCGACCTTCTGCATTGCGCTGCTCAGCACTTCGCGAGTGTCCTCCACCAGCAAGTGCACGTGATTGTCCATAAGGCACCATGCCAGAAGCGTGATGCCGCCTTCGCGAAAGGAGTCGCTCAGCAATTCGAGAAACCCCAGGCGGTCTGCATTGCATTCAAAGAGGACTTGCCGCCCGTTTCCCTTAAGGATCACGTGATAAAAGCCCGATTCCGACCGTGCGCGAGCCACCCTTGCCATAACTGCCCTCCCGTCACCGCGGTTTGCTGGTGTGACGGGTATATCCCTTGGGCAAGACTGCCCGGAGCCTATTCGGCGAGCGCAAAACAATCTTTGACAGCAATCAGCAAGAATCCGGAAAGACGTCAATGAGACAAAGGGACTGTCCCTTTGTCTCATTTGTCTCCCTTTGTCTCACAGGTATCGCGCGAGGAATTCGCGGGTACGGGGCTTCTCGGGATTGGTGAACATCTTCTCGGGACTGCCCTTCTCGGCGATGACGCCCTTGTCCATAAACACGACCTCGTCGGAGACGCTTCGCGCGAACGCCATCTCGTGCGTCACCACGGCCATGGTCATGCCCTGCGAGGCGAGGTGGCGCATAACCTCGAGAACCTCGCCGGAGATCTCTGGGTCAAGTGCCGAGGTGGGCTCGTCGAAGAGCATGAGGTCGGGCTTCATGCAGAGGGCTCGCGCGATTGCCACGCGCTGCTTCTGGCCGCCAGAGAGGGTGTTGACGTCGGCCCCGGCAAAGTCCGCAAGGCCCACGGAATCGAGGTTGGCAAGAGCGACCTTCTCGGCCTGTTCCTTGATCATCTTCTTGAGAGTAACCGGCGCCAGCGTGCAGTTGTCCAGCACGTTCATGTTGTTGAACAGGTTGAAGCTCTGGAAGACCATGCCGATCTTCTCGCGCAGGGCATTGATATCCACGTGCTCGGCTGCCAGGTCCTTGCCGTGGAACCACACATGGCCGGCATCCGGCGTCTCGAGCAGGTTGATGCAGCGAAGGAGCGTCGACTTGCCGGAGCCAGATGCGCCGATGATGGTCACCACCTGGCCGGGCATCACGGTAAGGTCGATGCCACGGAGCACCACGTTGTTCCCAAAGGACTTCTGAAGACCCTCGACGCGCACGACCGGCTCAGTGGCGTTGGCGGCTCCCTCAGCGGTACCCGCCCTCGCGTTCTTCTCGTCTGCCATGCTACTTCTCGCCTCCTGCCTTCGTCTGGTTGGACACGCCCAGCACCAGCTCGGTCTTTGCGTCAAGCCGCTTGGCAAGCTTGCCCAGAAGCCACGACGCCGTTGCCGTCATAATGAGGTAGAAGGCCGCAATGACGAGATACGCGTTGAGCTGCTTGTAGTAGATGCCTGCGATGGTGGAGGCGGCAAACGCAAGGTCAAACACGCCAATCACCGAGAGGACCGAGGAGTCCTTGATGTTGATAACAAGCTCGTTTGAAAGGCCGGGGATGGCATAGCGAATGCCCTGCGGGAAGACGACCTTGACCATGGCCTGCCACTGCGAGAGGCCCAGCGAGCGCGCGGCCTCCATCTGGCCCTTGTCGACCGACTCGATGCCTCCGCGCAGAACCTCCATCATGTACGCGGTGGAGTTGAGCGAGATGACAACCAGGCCGGCGATGAAGCGCGACCACACGGCGTTGATCTCGGTCACGGACATGCCCGAGCCGCTGAACAGGCTAAACCCGGCGTAGTAGATGATAACGCCCTGAACCAGCATGGGCGTGCCGCGCACCACGGTGCTGTAGACCTTGGCAAAGCCCACGCCCACCTTCTTCCAGAAGCGGACGAAGTCGTTGTCGGGGCGGTCAATGCGCTGGATGCGTGCAAAGACCAGAAGCATTGCCAGTACGAAGGCGATGGCGGTGCCAAAGACAGCCAGCTCGATGGTTGTGAGAATGCCCTGCAGGTACGTGGCGTAGCCCTGCTGGAACATGTAGAGGATCTGCGTGAGCATGTCCTCCTGCGGCATCCCGGTGGACGCCGCGGCAGCCGTCCAGGCGCTGGCAAAGCCCATGACTGCGCGATCCACAAAGAGCACGGTGGCCAGCACCCATATGACGTAGGACCCCAGGCGCAGCGCCCGGAGGGCACCAGGCTTCACGAAGGGTGCCACCTGACCATACGTATTCCAATGCGTGAGCTTGAAGACGAGGGCCACCGCCGAGAGCACCAGCCACGCGGCGAGCACGTAGTACATAACGAGCTCGACCGTGAACGCATGGGCGAGGAAGCTCAGCGCCGGGCGAGGCTGGCTGGAGAACCACATCCCCACAAACGCGACGGCAGAGGTGCCGAGAAGGACGTAGCGGTGGTCTCGGCGCAGCCACGCCGCAAGGCGGGCACGCCGGGTCGTCACCGGAATTGATGGTGCATCTGACATGTTCTTGCTTCTCCCTGATGTGTGGGGCATCCGCTAGGCGGGCTGGCGGTCCATGCAGTCATCCCACATGCTCTGGCGCTCGTCCGCCGAGATGCCATCGATGACCTCGTTGATCTTGGCGAGAAGCGCGTCCTGGCCCTTGGCGATGGCGGCGTTGTCGGGGTTGGAGGCGTCCGTGAAGCCCTCGCCCTCGGCAAGGTCGACCTTCTTGAGGGTTGGATAGTCCTTGAGAAGGCGCGGCAGGGAGAGGGACGAGAAAGTGATGGCATCGCAGGTGCCGTTCATGAGGCCGTCGACCACCAGCGGGACCGTTGCCACCGGCGTGAGGTGGTTGACGTTGGGAATCTGGTCGATGAGGTCGTCGTAGAAGGTGTCCTTCTGACCGAGGACCGAGGCACCCGAGAAGCCCGAGAGCTTGGTGGCGTTGGCGTAGGGCGAGTCCTGCTTGACGACCATGATGACCTCGTCGTCGATGTAGGAATCGGAGAAGTCCGCAGACTGGGCGCGCTCGTCCGTCACGGACATGCCGGCGCAGATGATGTCGATCTGGCCGTTCACCAGCGAGTCTACAAGGCTGCCAAACTCCATCTTCACCGCGACCGGCTCCATGCCCAGGGCGTCGGCAATCTTCTTGGCAACCTGCACGTCATAGCCGTCGGCATAGGCCCCGTCGACATTCTCGATGGGGATGGTGGTGTCGCTCGCCGAGGACTCCTGCCAGTTGTACGGGGCGTAGGCGGCCTCCATGCCAACGCGCAGGGTCTTGCCATCGCCGAGCTTGAGGGAGTCAGACAAGGAGTCGCTGCTGGAAGAGGAGCTCGATGACGAGCTCGCGGACGTGTCGCTCGACTGGGCGGCGGGGCCGCATGCCGTGAGGACGGTCATCCCTCCAACGGTGAGAGCCGTGATGCCCAATGCCCTGAGAAAGTCTCGACGAGAAAAAGAGCCGGACGTGTGCTGGATGGGATTCTTCTTCATGATGGTCCTCCCTGGGCGATCCCCGCTGTTCCCCTTTCGCGCGACGCAACCGGAGGGAACCCATTCCCCTCCCCCTTGCAAGCGGACGCACCCACGTGGTCCGATGCGAGAAAGTTACGCGCACAAGCAAACGATACTCTTCCTGCTGCAATGTGCTCTGATAGTCACAGTGAGGTAACAATCGACGTGCGCGAGAAGGACATTTCGATTTGATAATTGATATATAGAGTAGAGCGGCGCTTCAATGTGCCCCAGCCCACCCCATGTGGTGAGACAAAGGGACTGTCCCTTTGTCTCATGCCTCTGTCTCATGACCAGCTGGGAGGGATGGGGGCTTCGGTCGTGGACCACGTGCCGAGAGGGGCATTGGGATCTGCATCGAGCGTAAGTGGCGCAAAGTTGTGCGCGCGGTAACTTCTCAGCGCCGCAACGCTGATCATGGCCGCGTTGTCGCCACACGCCCGCATGGGCGGGACGGTCACGCGCACGCCGCGCTTTCCGAAGGACTCGTGGTACGCCTCGCGTAGCTGCGGGTTTGCGGCAACGCCGCCGCCAACGCAGAAGTCCGAGACGCCCATCTGCTCGACAGCCGTAACGGCTTTGGCCACCTGAACGTCAATGACGGCAGCCTCGAATGACGCCGCAAGATCGGGCAGGTCGATGGGGCGGCCGGCGCGGTTCTCGCCCTCGATGTATGTGATCACAGCGGTCTTGAGGCCCGAGAGCGAGAACTGGTAGTCTCCGCTGTGCATCATCGCGCGCGGGAAATGAATGGCGCGCGGGTTGCCCTTGGCGGCGAGCCGACTAATCACCGGGCCGCCGGGATAGCCAAGGCCAAGCGCCTTTGCAACCTTGTCAAAGGCCTCGCCCACAGCGTCGTCGATAGTGGTGCCCAGAATCTGGTAGTCACCCCATCCGCGCACGTAGACCAGCATGGTATTGCCACCGGAGACAAGGCTCGCCACGAAGGGCGGCTTGAGGTCGGGGGTCTCGAAGAGGTTGGCCAGAAGGTGCCCTTCGAGGTGGTGCACCGCAATGAGCGGAAGGCCAGTAGCGGCACAGAGACCCTTTGCAAACGCAACGCCCACCACGAGCGCACCCACCAGGCCTGGTCCCGCCGTAACGCCAACGGCCGAGAGGTCCGCCGCCGTGAGCGTGTCGCAACCAAAGTGCGCGCCTGCTTGCGCCATGGCCTCCTCGTAGACGCCGACGATGGCCTCGACGTGCTTGCGGCTGGCAATCTCTGGGACAACACCGCCAAAGCGGGCATGGAAGTCAATCGAGGTGGCAACCACGCTCGAGCACACGGTGCCATGGGAGTCCACCACGGCAATCGCGGTCTCGTCGCAGGAGGACTCAATCGAGAGGACCAGATCCCCAGCGGCAGCCAGCGCCCCCTCGCACGCCGCGTCTCGCGGCCCGGTAACGATGGGCCACGGGCGAATGGAGGCATGCGGCTCTGGCCGCTTGCCTAGGGCCTCGACGTCTCCGGCCAGCGGGAGCTCCGCACGAAGGATGAGAGCGTCGTGACCGGGAGCATAGTAGCCCGGACGCCTGCCAACCTCAACAAAGCCCAGGTGGTCGTAGGTGACCCGCGCGGGCTCGTTCTTCTCGTCCACCTCGAGCGAAGCAGTCTTGGCATTGAGCACGTGCGCGTCGTAGCACAGGCGCGCCACGAGGCGGGAGGCCACGCCCTGGTGGCGATGGCCCTCCTCCACCGCCACGTCGCATATCTCGAAGTCGTCGCCGGCCATCATGCCGCCAGCAAAGCCGATGATGCGGCCGAGGTCGTGCGCCACCCACCAGCTGCGGCCTGGCTGCGATAGCTCTTCGTAGAAGAGCTTCTCCGTCCAGGGTGTGTGAGAGGAGCCCGAGAAGGCCACGGCCTCCAGCTTCGCCACGGCGGACAGGTCATTCACCGACATGGGGCGCAGCTGCAGGTGCCTATCGGCAAGTGCGTCGTCAACGCCTGTTACCTCGACGCTCGCGGGAGCCTTGAGGCCAAGGCGCTTTCGCTCGTTCTCCTCGGCATCCGAGAGGCGGGTGTAGATGGGAAGTACCAGCGCCGGGTCGCCTGAGTCAAGGGGTTGCGCCGCGGCAGCGAGAGCCAGGCCCTCTCCCGTGGGATACCACAGGACCTCGTCAAGGATGTTCGAGAAGCCCGCCGCCTCGAAGCGGGCACGGTACTTCTTGAGTCCATTACCGGTAAGGACAAGGCAGGAAGCGTCATCCCGCGCGGACCACGTAGCCACGCACTCGTCGGCCTTGCAGACGGTCTCGGTGGCAAAGGTGCGGTGCGCGCCGTCATCATCCAGCTGGTAGATGCCGGGATAGACCTCGCCGCGCATTGCGTCGCCGGCCACGGCGAGAAGCCCGCGAACGCCTGCCTGCCACGCCACACATGCCGTTGCATCCAGAACCGAAACCCCATGGAGCGGCTTCGAGAGGCCGCACGAAAGGCCCTTTGCCGTAGCGATGCCAATGCGCACGCCAGTAAAGCTGCCGGGACCGCGACCGACGAGAACGCAGTCGAGGTCGCCCATGGTGTGGCCGCAGTCCTCAAGCGCCGCGAGGGCCGTGGTGACCAGCTCGACGTTGGCCTGGCGCCGGCACATGTGGTCTCGCGCGGAAAGGACTCTGGGAGCCACGCCGGGCTCCCAGGAGACCACCGCACACGCAAGCATGTCCGTAGATGTATCAATGGCAAGGGCAAGCCCCTTGCTGCTGGTATCGCTCGTCATTCTCATCTGACTCCCGAGACGTGGCATTATCACGAGGGATAGTGTAGCGCGCGGCCGCACGGCAGGACGCCGCGCCACCGTTGGGCTGGTGGGATTATCGCCAGGGCTGTTGAGACGTTTTTCGGACAAATACTCACCTTTGGGGGGCTTTTATCCAAAAAAACGTCTCAATAGCACTAGCCGGGATGCCTTCTACCATGGAAACGCAGGGCACCGCGCTGGCAACTACCCCAGAGCCGACACAAGTGCGTCGAGAAGCTCTTCACCGCAGGCGTCGTGGGCAACAAAGCGCACCTCGCGCGGGGGCTCTTCACCCGGTGCCGCCTCGGAGTCCAAGCGCGTGACAAACACGTCCACGCGCGCATCGCCAATCTCGTCGGCAAACTGCTCGCCCCACTCGATGACGCAAACGCCATCGGCACCCAACACGTCGAAAAGCCCGGTGTCCTCGAGCTGCTCCGCCCGGTCAAGCCGATAGAGGTCAAAGTGGTCGAGGTCCATCTCGCGCCCGTGATAGACCATCTCGATGGTGAAGGTGGGGCTCGTGACGTCGGCCGTAACACCCATACCTGCGGCGATGCCCTTTGTGAGCTGGGTCTTCCCTGCTCCAAGGTCTCCCGTAAGCACCAGTACGTCCCCTTCGCGGAGAAGGCCTCCCAGCGCGCGGCCAAGCGCGATGGTCTCCTCCTGAGAACCGGTCCTGAACGACGCCTCCTGTGCCACGCCTACTCCTTCCCCGGCCCAGGCGGATTGTCCCGCAGCCACTGGCCCACCATTGCAAGGTCGCTCTCGAGAAGCGGCTGCCAGTCGGAGTGATAGATGCAGGCAGCCGGGTGAAACGTGGGACACACCACAAAGTGTCCCGTCTGGTACAGCTTGCCGCGAAGCGACGTCACGCCCGCCTCGGTGCGCAGAACAAACTGAGAAGCAAAGTTACCCAGGCACACAAGCACGTCGGGCCACACGGAGCGAATCTGTTCGCGCAGGAAGGGCGAGCAGGCCACAATCTCCTCTGACTTGGGGTTACGGTTTCCGGGCGGACGGCACTTCACCACGTTGGCAATGTAGATCTGGTCGCGCGTTAGCCCAGCAACCGAGAGAAGCGAGTCGAGCTTGTGCCCGGCGACGCCAACGAAAGGCTCGCCCTGCAGGTCCTCGTTGCGTCCGGGGCCCTCGCCCACGAACATCACGCGAGCATTGGGGTTACCAACGCCAAACACGAGGTTCGTGCGCGTCTGTCCCAGAGGGCAGAGCTGGCAGTTGCCCATGACGGCGCGAATCTCCTCGAGCGTGACCTCCTGCGGCCCCTGATGCTCGTGGCCGGGGATGTGCATCACCGACATCTCTCCATCGCCCTCCAAGAGGCTGGCGCGCTCACGCCGACGCCTAGACATAGACCTTCTCGAGGCGCATGCCAAAGTCGCATACGACCTCGTAGTTGATGGTGTCGCGGAGCTTGGCCATCTCGTCGGCGGTAATCTCCTCGTCGCCGTCGCGACCGATGACGGTCACCACGTCGCCCATCTTGACCGGCTTTGCCGGACGGTACGCGCGGGCGTTGTTCACGTCCACCGCAAACATGAACTGGTCCATGCAGATGCGTCCCACCTGACGGCAGCGGGCACCGTTCACGATGACGTCCATGTTGTTCGAGAGCGTGCGAGCAAGGCCATCTGCGTAGCCAATGGGCACGGTTGCCACCTGCATGTTCTGCTTTGGAACGCGCCAGGTGAGCCCATATCCCACGCCGTCGCCCACGCTGGGGTAGATGGCGCGGGTGACGCGCCCGCGGACGCTCATGACCGGCTCAAGCTGGATGCGCGGCGCCGTGGTCTCGGCCGGCTGAAGGCCGTAGAGGCCAATCCCCACGCGGCACATGTCGTAGTGGCACTCGGGATGCAGCACCGTACCCGGCGTGTTGTCGCAATGGACGAGCCCGGTCTCGAGACCCGCCTCGCGCACGGCTGCAACAGCCTCGTTGAAGCGGTTGAGCTGCAGGGCAAAGTCCCAGTCGTCAATGACGTCGGCGGTGGCGAAGTGCGTGAACATGCCCGCGCACTCAAGGCCGCGGTGGAAGTCGATGGTGCGCCGCAGCTCCAGCACGTTCTCGCGGCGCACGCCAATGCGCGTCATGCCGGTGTCAACGGCCAGGTGGTAGCGGGCCACCTTGCCAGCTGCAGCCGCGCACTCGCCCAGCGCCAGCGCAAACTCGGAGGTATAGACCGAAGGCATGATGTCGTAGTCCACAAGCGTCTGCACGCAGTCCATGGGAGGCTCGGAAAACACGAGGATGGGCCACTCGATGCCCGCCTGGCGCAGCTTCACGCCCTCCTCCACGGTGGCGACGGCAAACTGGTCAGCGCCGGCGGAGTGCATGGCGCGTACGCAGCGCTCGGCACCGTGCCCGTAGGCGTCTGCCTTCACGACGCACATCATCTTGACGCCAGGCTCCAGGAGCGCCTTGAACTTGCGCGTGTTCCGCTTGAGGGCCGAGAGGTCAACCTCAACCCAAGCCCATCTGCTTGCAGGGCTCTGAACTGCCATGCCTTCGCTCCCTAGTCGTTCTCGTCACCGTTGTCGGCGTCGGGGAAGGTCACGCGCTCCCCCAGGGCGTCGTCCGCAATGCCCAGCTCGTCGATGATATCCGAGGCCATGACGCCCCTCGAGCCCATGCGCTCCGTGGCAAGTGTTGCGGCATAGCCGTGAAGCTCGCAGGAGAGGGCACAAAGCAGGGGCAGGTTGTTCACGCGACCATAGGTCTGCGCGAGCTTGGAGGCAATGATGCCACCCAGGACGTCGCCCGAGCCTGCTGTGGCAAGCGCCGCCGGTCCGGGCTTGGGAAGAACGGCCTGCTCGACGCCCACGCAGCCGGTTGCGGTGCCCTTGGCAACAACGACCAGCTCGGAGCCGCCATCGGACCACGCAATCTTTCGCGCATCCTCGAGCTGGTCCACGAGCGAGGCGGGAGGGTTATCCTCCTTGCCCACCAGACGACCAAGCTCGCGGCGGTGCGGCGTGAGCACGAGCGGGGTGCTGCGACGGAGAATCTCCGGGAAGTCCTGCAGCTTGCCCGAGGTAAGACGGGCGATGCAGTTGAGTGCGTCCGCGTCGAGCACAAGGGGCTCGGGAGAGGTGAGAAGCGCGGAAACCACTGCCACGGTTCCGGCGGAGACGCGCATGCCAGGGCCGGCAAGCACGGCCGAGCGCTTCTCAGCCAGCTTTGTCACGATGGGCACAGCCTCCTTGGAGATGGTTCCGTCATCATCACAGGGCAACCCGACCACAGGAATCTCGAGCACATGCGCCTGAGCCTGCGGAACGATGCACGAAGGCACGGCAAGCGTGACATAGCCGGCCCCAGCGCGCGCAGCCGCACGAGCAGCCAGGATGGGCGCGCCAACAAAGCGAGAAGACCCACCCACAACCAGCACCGACCCGCGTGAGAACTTGTCGACAGCGTTCGTGGGCGGCACCATGACATCGAGGTAGTCCTCGAGGTCGGTGCGCCAGGCCACCGGGTCTGCCTCGACCACGATTTTCTCGGTCTGCTCGGCAAGGGGCGCAACCACGATGGAGCCGCACACGTCGCGACCGTCATCGGTGAGAAGGCCGGGCTTCAGGGCGAGCATGGTTACCGTGAGGTCCGCCACCACACAGGGGCCGGGGGCATGGCCGGTCTGCGCAGAGAGCCCACTGGGCACGTCAACGGCAACCACACGCACCCCAGAGCTGTTCACGCAGTCAATCCAGATATCAAAGGGAGCACGGACCTCACCGTGGAAGCCCGTCCCCAACATGCAGTCAAGAGCCACGTCAGAGGCTGAGAGAAGACCCTCGAGCTCGTCGCGAGAGGGTCCCACCAGTGTAGAAACCCCCGCACGAACGGCGCGCTGAGCAACCTGGCGCGCGAGGTCGCCAGAGAGCTGATCAGGCTCGATGGGGGTGACCACCTTCACGTTGACGCCGTGGGCGAGCAAAGCCTCGGCAGCAACCCAGCCGTCGCCACCATTGTTGCCCATGCCTGCGAGAATCACGGCATTCTGCACGTCGCCCAGGGCAAGCGCCTCTTGGGCGGCCGCGCATCCAGCACGGTGCATAAGCTCGGAGATGCTCACGCCCACACGGGTGAGCGCGACCTCGACGCGCTTGACGTCTTCGACGTTGAGTACGGGCTGCATATCGTTCTACTCCTTGGCTGGCTCGGCCGGCGCGGACGCGTCCGCAGCTCCCCCGGCGTCGCCTTCCTCTTGGCTCATATAAGTGTCGGTGACGGAACACTCTCCCGACACGTCTGCCATTATCCCATCTTGCGCCCGCTCGAGTTCGTCCAACACAGAACGCGCCTCACGAAACGAAGCAGCAAGCTCGCGCTCCGGATCAGGTCGGTCTTCGGGCTGTGGCCGAACCTCATCGGTCACGGCAACGGCGTTGGCAACCGCCACGTCTCGCGTATACGAGAGCGAGAGCGCCACCTCGCGCACGCCGTCCTCACGGGCAATCTGTGCCGCTCGACCGGTGAGCAGTGCACGAGGCCTTCCCTGTGCATCCATGGTTACCGATACTTCCGAGAAGCCCACTCCATTAGAGAAGCCTGTACCCAGTGCCTTGACGACGGCCTCACGCGCAGCAAAGCGCGCCGCATAGTGCTCGGCTGGCCGTGCACACGCGTCGCAGTAGGCGCGTTCCTCCTCCGTAAACACGCGACGGAGAAACGAAGGCCTTCGGCGCATGGTGCGCTCCATGCGCGCAATCTCGAGCATGTCAACGCCAATACCAGCCAGAGCCATGCGCTACTCCACCGTGACAGACTTGGCGAGGTTCCTTGGCTTGTCCACATCACACCCACGAGAGCGCGCGACGTAGCGGGCAAGCACCTGCAGGTGAACGACAGCCACAATGGGCACGAGAAGCTCGTCCTCGACGGGCGGGATCCACAGCACGTGCTCGCAGAGCGACGCTACAGACTCGTCACCGTCAGTGGCAACGGCCACGCAGGTGGCGCCACGGGCGATTACCTCCTGGATGTTTGAGACGGTCTTGTCGTGCACGCGATCCTCGGGAACGATGGCCACCACGGGGAAGCCGGGCTCGAGCAGGGCAATGGGACCGTGCTTCATCTCACCTGCAGGGTACGCCTCTGCGTGAAGGTAGCTAATCTCCTTGAGCTTGAGTGCGCCTTCGTAGGCAGTGGTGGAGTTGACGCCACGGCCGAGGAACAGTGAGGAGTGCGCGCGGCGGAAGACGGTCGCCGCCTGCTTGTCCTGCCAGGAGCGCGAAAGCACGGTGCGGATAAGGTCGGGCAGCGTGGCGAGGTCGGCGTAGTGGCCGCCCACCTCGGTAGCGTCCATGTGGCCATTCGCCTGTGCCAGACGCAGCGCAAAGAGCGCGCAGGCGACCATCTGCGCCGTGTAGGCCTTGGTGGAGCACACGCAAACCTCTGGGCCGGCCTGCACGTAAAGCACGCCATCGGACTCGCGTGCGGCCGAGGAGCCCAAGACGTTGGTCACGGCGAAGACCTTGCAGCCCATGCCCTTCATGCGACGGGCAGCGGTGAGGGTGTCTGCCGTCTCGCCAGACTGCGTGATGATCATGCAAAGCGTATGGTCGGTGATAAGGACGTCCTGCTCGTAGTTGAACTCAGATGCGTACTCGCACACAACCGGGACGTGCGCCCAGGTTTGGATGAGGGTTCTCGCAATGAGCCCAACGTGGTAGGAGGTGCCGCAGGCGATGATAAAGATGCGGTCGACCGCAGCAAGCTCCTCCTCACTCATGCGCAGCTCATCGAGAAGGATGCCCTTCTCGCCAAGACGGCCCTTGAGCAGACGCTCAATTGCCTCGGGCTGCTCGGCAATCTCCTTCTCCATGAAGTCGGCGTAGCCACCAAGCGTAGCCGCAGAGGCGTCCCAGTCAATGTCGAAGGTGCTCGGGTGCTCAATGGTGGTGCCTTCGGAGTCATAGACGGTGACCTTGCCAGACTGCTCAAGAAGGGCCACCTGGCCGTTCTCGAGCTGAATCACGTGGGAGGTCACGCTTGCAAGCGGCGTGACGTCTGAGGCAGCGTAGGCACCGTCGGGCGTGGATGCGACCACGAGCGGAGAGCCGTTGCGCGCAACAACGAGCTGACCAGGAGCATCGGCACACACAACGGCAAGCGCCCAAGAACCCTCAAGGCGGCTCACGGCGTTGTTTACGGCAGCAACCAGATCGCCCTTGCAGGGACCGGTCCAGGCGTCCTCGACGAGGTGCGCCACGACCTCGGAATCCGTATCGGAGGCAAAGGTGTGCCCATTGCGGGCCAGGTAGCTGCGAAGCTCTCGGTAGTTCTCAATAATGCCGTTGTGCACGATGGCAATACGGCCGGTACAGTCCAGGTGTGGGTGGGCATTCTTGTCGATGGGGGCACCATGCGTTGCCCAGCGCGTATGCGCAATGCCTGTGGTACCGGTGAGGTTGGCAGTCTTGCAGCGATCGGCAAGAACCGAGACGCGTCCGGCGCACTTCACGCCATGAAGCTCACCATCGGGCGAGAGAACCTCGACGCCCGCCGAGTCATAGCCGCGGTACTCAAGCGTTGCCAGTCCATCAAGAAGGAACTGAGCGGCCTGCTTCTTGCCGGTGTATCCAACGATTCCGCACATGGTTGGCTCCCTCGCTCATTGATTTCGGTACGTTTGATTGTCTGCGCTCTGACGGCGCACGCATAGAGTCTATCAGCCACAGCTGGTGACCCCGTAGTCCAACTGGTATCGACGAAGAGAAACCACGCCGCCCGCCCAGGGCATGGCGGCGTGGTGGGTTTATATACTAAGCCTTGAGCGGCTCAAGCGCCTTGATGACTATTGCGTTAGCCTCCTGGCACAGGCTCTCCTCCGGAGCCTCGGCGAGCACACGAACCAAGGGCTCGGTTCCAGAGGCGCGAACCAGCACGCGGCCGTTGCCGTGGAGGTACTTCTCCGCCTCGGCCACGGCCTCCTTGACCTCGGGCGCAGCCATGGCGGCGTCCTTGTCGGCCACACGCACGTTAACAAGCTGCTGCGGATAAAGCTTGACGGGACGCGTAAGCTCGGAGAGCTTCTCGCGCTCGGCACGCAGAACCTCCATGATGCGGAGGCTGGTCATGATGCCGTCGCCGGTCTTCTCGAGGTCGCCAAAGATGATGTGGCCGGACTGCTCCCCGCCAAGGGTGTAGCCATTCTCCATCATGCAGGCCCACACGTTCTTGTCGCCCACGGCCGTCTTCTCGTAGGAAAGGCCGGCGGCATCGAGAGCCTTGAAGAACCCAAAGTTGCTCATGACGGTGGGCACCACGGTGTTCTTGGCAAGGCGACCGTGCCTGGCCATGTAGGTGCCGCACACGTAGAGGATAAGGTCGCCGTCAACCACGCGGCCGCGCTCGTCCACGGCAAGGCAGCGGTCGGCGTCACCGTCATAGGCAAAGCCCACGTCGAGGTCGTTGCGCACGACAAAATCCTGCAGGCGCTGGATGTGGGTGGAGCCGCAGTCCACGTTGATGTTAAAGCCGTTAGGTGCATTGTTGATGACGTGGGTCTCGGCGCCCATGGCATCGAAGACAGGACGGGCGACGCTCGACGCGGCACCGTTCGCGCAATCCAGGCCCACCTTAACGCCTTGCATGGAGAAGCCGCAGGACGCGATGAGGTGCGCGATGTAGCGGTTGCGGCCCTGCATATAGTCGACCGTGCAGCCGATTGCGTCGCCAGTGGCGAGAGGCACCTCGAGCTTGTCGTCGATGTAGTCCTCAACCTGCGCGAGGACATCCTCATCCATCTTGTAGCCTTCGCGGTTGACGAGCTTGATGCCGTTATCCGTGAAGGGGTTGTGGCTCGCGGTGATCATGACGCCGCAGTCAAAACCACCGTCGATGACCTCGTACGAGACGCCAGGAGTTGGGATAACGTGCAGCATGTAGGCGTCGGCACCGCTGGCAACCAGGCCTGCGACCAGCGCGGACTCGAACATGTAGCTGGAGCGGCGCGTGTCCTTGCCAATGAGCACGCGAGCCTTAGCGCCGCAGCGGGCGCCATAGTACCAACCCACGAAGCGTCCGATTTTGTAGGCATGGTCAACGTCCAGGCCCTCGTTAGCCCTGCCCCTAAAGCCGTCGGTTCCGAAGTACTTCATTTCTCGCTCCTTGTTTCGGGGTACCGGTCGTGCACAGATAAGTGAGATTCTACCAGTTGCCTGTGACCGCACTGTGGGGGGCGCTCCTCCTCTTCCTCCACTGCCCTCCCGCTTCCCTCCCTCTCTGTTCTTTATCGGTTTCTGGGATTTCTAGCTATCCCCAACTGGGCAAATGCCACGCCTGTTTCCCAGACATGGCCCCCAAGTTCCCAGAAACCGATAAAGAACGGAGAGGGGTGACGGAGAGGGAAAGAGGAGGCGGAGAGGCGCGGAGCAATCACAGCCACATAAAAAATCGGAACCCGCAACGCGTGCGGATCCCGATAAGGGGCAAAGCGATGAGAAAGCTTAGCGCTTCGAGAACTGCGGGCGCTTGCGGGCCTTCTTGAGACCGTACTTCTTGCGCTCGACGGCACGAGAGTCACGGGTGAGGAAGCCAGCCTTCTTGAGCTCCTCGCGGTACTCGCCGGCCTGGAGAAGCGCGCGGGCGATGCCAAGGCGAAGGGCACCAGACTGGCCGTTGATGCCGCCGCCATCGCAGCGGGCGAGGATGTCGAAGGAATCGGCGGTCTCGGTCAGACGGAGGGGCGCAGCGGCGTTGTCAACGAGCTGCTGACGGCCAAAGTACTGAGCAGCGTCGCGGCCGTTAACGACGATCTTGCCGGTGCCGGGAACGAGGCGGACGCGAGCGACAGCCTCCTTACGACGGCCGGTGCCGGTATAA
Organism: Olsenella sp.; assembly: GCA_022648325.1. Lineage (GTDB taxonomy): Bacteria > Actinomycetota > Coriobacteriia > Coriobacteriales > Atopobiaceae > Tractidigestivibacter. The sequence continues at coordinate 3,531 of JALCMG010000018.1, read as the reverse complement.
ACAACGGTGTTGTCAGCCATCGGTTAAGCCTCCACATCGATCTTGACGGGGTTCTGAGCGGCGTGCGGGTGCTCGGGGCCAGCGTAGACCTTGAGCTTCATACCCTGCTTGCGACCAAGGGTGGTCTTGGGGAGCATGCCCTTAACGGCGTGCTCGATCACGCGCTCGGGGTGCTTGGCCATGGCCCCCTTGAAGGACTCGGTCTTGAGTCCACCGAGGTAGCCGGAGTGGCGCCAGTAAGTCTTGGTGTCTGCCTTGTTGCCGGTAAGGACAACCTTGCCGGCGTTGATGACAATCACAAAGTCACCGGTGTCTGCATTGGGGGTGTACTGGGGCTTGTTCTTGCCACGGAGAATCATGGCAGCCTGGGTCGCCAGGCGACCGAGCGTCATGCCGTCGGCGTCGATGAGCACCCACTTGCGCTCGACTTCGCCCGTCTTGGCGAACTGAGTCGACTTCTTCACTTGACTCCTCCTACACACATCTTGAATGGCCGCCTCTGGACAGGCCGCCGTGCTCTTTCGAAACAGAGGTTACGGGGCTCTGGGTGGAAAAGCCTTAAAAGTATACAGCCACAAGCGCCCTGTTTCTCGAGCTTTTTATCCACACAATTTTGACAAGCGAGAAGGACTCGTCCGTCACGACCAGAACGGCCAGCCAGGCAAGTCCGAACCGATTCCTCTGAGTTCGGGACAGCTCGCGAGCATCGCGCGTCTTGCCGTTCGTAACATCCAGCCTTGCAAGCTCCACGCCACTCCAGAGCTTCCCCAAAGCAGAGGCCACATTCGACGGAGGCGGTTCAGGGGTTAGCCCAAAGTGAACCTCGACAATGGCGTTGTGAATTGGATGACATCGGCTGGTTTGCTTTTCCGCGGCTGTCCTTACAAAAACGCCCGGATCTCTTCGAGGTGGTTTGTCGCCTCCTGGCGCCCCTGCAGATAGAGCCGAAGAAGCGGCTCGCCGTTGTGCTCGGAGGTGCGAATCTTCACTGGCTCGGGCGGCCTTAACACCAGGGCGCGACCTTCGGCCTCGAGGCCCGCAAGCTCTTCTCGCTGTGCGTTGTAACGATCCGCGCGTGTTGAGAGGGCGCGCTCGTAGTAGGGATAGGCATCGTAGCGGTGGGTCCTCAGCACCGCACGCTCGGTGGCGCCATCCTTGATGTAGGTTCGGTCCTGCGTGAGCACAACGAGGGCGCGATCTGCCGGCTCTGTGCCAGGGACCTCGGGTGCGTCGTCAAGTCCCATGGCGACGACGAAGGGAATCGAGTCTGTGGTGCCACCATCGAGGTAGCGATGGCCACCTATCTCGACCATCGTCGAGACGCCCGGCAACGAGGCGGAGGCGCGGGCCTTGGTGGCGTCGAGCTTCTCGCCTTCCACATGCAGATAGGCCGGCACGCCAAAGAGCACGTCAGACGCCACAAAGAACATGGGTGTGAGGTCCTTGTCAAAGACATCCAGGTCACAGGGGTCAATGTGGTTCTGGACCTCGTCGTACATGAAGTCGGTCCCCGCAAGGTTGCCCGTGCGCACGAGCGAGAGAAGAGACATCATGCGTGGGTCGTCCCGAAAGGCGAGCATGATGCGCATGGTGCGGCCAATCTGCCGCGAGCGATAGCTAACAGCATTAAGCGCGCCGGCCGAAACGCCCCACACGCTCTTGAAGGAGCTGGTGTAAATGCCATTCTCGAGAAGGACGTCGAGAACACCGGCCGTGAAAATGCCCCTGTAGCCGCCACCCTCGAGCACGAGGGCGGGCTTGTCGCTGCTGCCCATAGACCGCCTCCGAATACGTACCGCCATGCTGCCGCGCGTCGCACGACTCCTCAACTATACAGAAGCTCCGAACCCCGTTGCGGGGCTCGGCGCAGGCGCGATTGGTGAACCAGGACCTGGGGCGAACCGGCGTCTACCCCACGCTGAGAACCTCTACGCTCGAGCACGTTGGACTTTTACCCAAGGGATTGGCCTCGGAAGCCCATGTGCCCTCGCTATTGTCGAACGCGGCCGTCACGTGCTGGCCATCGTACGAGCTCAGACTATCCTGCAGGTTGATGACGTAGGTCTTGCCGGTAGACTTCCCCTCGCCCGGCTCCTCCCACGCAAGGTCCTGCGGCTCGTCAGGAACGAAGATCGTGTATGTAGCGACAAGAGCCTCGCCGTATACGTCTTCGTTCTTTCTAATGAAGTCAACGTCCGACGCGCTCGTTACGCCAAGGCCTTCGCAGAGGTCGAGCGCATCGTTCCCCGTCACCACGTGGACGGTGCCGGTAAGCACGACGAGTCCCTTTGCCTTGGCAGCAGAAATGGCGTCATCGCTCGTCTCGCCTGACAACTGGGAAGACCGCCCTTGCTGCTGAGCCGCCCCGTCGCTGCCCGTCTCGGAAGCGTCCTCGCCCTTGGCAAACGAGTCCAGCAGAGAGCGGTCGCTCGTGTCCACGAACTTGAGCTGAACGCTTTCCTGCAGGACATCCGGTGCAAGCTGGCTTGGCGCCTGCGACTGAATGAGGTCTCGTCCGCGACGAGCGCTCCGTCCTTTACGACATACCGCTGGGTGGAGGGGATAGCCGCGCCAGAATTCAAGCTTTGATAAAGAAGGAGCCCGTTGCCCTTGTTGGACCCCGTGAGCAGGAACTGGAGGGAGCTCGCGTATCCGCATCTCGTCATGAGATCCCCCGGCACCTCGACCTGCGTCACCCCCGCGCCATCTGGGGAACCAACCCACACGCAGTAGTGCTGCACGCTGTCTTGGTCCGCCGAGACCAGAAGGTCGGGCATCCCATCGCCGTTGATGTCTTGGAGTGCATACGAGTATAACTGGGGATTGAGCTTGTCCTCGCCCTTTGGAGTGAAGTCAACGCTCTTGATGTTGTCGAGAATCCCGCCGTAAAGGCTGGCTGTCTGTTTCCTCACCGCCACGTTAGCGAGGTCCTCTATGCGATCGGCGTCGAAGCCGCTCGCCTGGGCTGCCGCCTTTGCGGCATCGATGTCGTCTTTGGTAACGTCTTATGCGGGCTTCACCTCAAAGATGACCTCTGGAGCATCTTCGCCGTCGCTGGCCATGCTCTTTGTGTCAAGATCCACTGGCTCTGGCAGGGTGTAGATGTCACCCGTCGCCATGGGCGGGCTCGCTGGAAGTTTCCTCGTCGTAGTTAGGCGTCACGAACTTCAGGGTGATTGGCTGCGACTCCGACGCGGGGGAAGTTGAGGTGGTTCCCTGTTGTGTAAGCACAACCACAGCTACTACCACAACGGTCAGGATGGCAAGCGCGAGCGGAATCAGCACCTGAGCCTTGCCGTTCTTCTTGGTAGCAGAGAAGGCAGCAGCCCCCTCCAGCCGTCCTTCTTCCGAAGGTGCTTCCACGGACGCCCCACACGACCCGCAGAACCTCTCGTTTCCCTTGAGTGGAGCTCCACACTTGGAGCAGTACGCTGCCATTTGAAACCACCCCCCTCCTGGCCACAACACGCCACGCATGATTGGCCGACCCCGGGAGCAAGCGCGCCTCGGCGGCTAGGCCCTTAACACCAG
>JALCMG010000017.1 GCA_022648325.1 Olsenella sp. | reverse complement strand
CGCGTCCATGCAGGGCTCCGATTGTCGCGTCCGCAAGTCGAGGGAATCATACCGCCTGCGGCGACGTGGCGGGAGGGGCGCCGCCGGTGCTACCCACCAGAAGATTTATTGAGCCACAAATTGACGGCCACCGCGGGAATACGCAGCTCTACGAGGGTCTGTTGGCACCCGTATTCTAGACAGCCAGAGTAGCTATTCTGCCGCTACCAGTGCCAGAGGCCTTGGTGGCAACTGGTTGAGGTAATGTGCGTATCGCAACGGGAATAGTGCCAGATGGCCCAGCTCCCGGTGGCCCAGCTGCTAGGGTCTGCTCTTACTACTCTTCCCTCAGGGGAAGAGCTTGATACCCTCTGCATCCTGGAGGGGTACCCGAGCTATGACCAAGCTCTTACCTACTATGCCCTATGGAGGTCATAGTACTGGGAAGGGTCGGTAGGGCTGGTTCCGTGCCAGTCGAGAACGTCCTTGTCAGCGAGGGACCTGAGTATCGCTCGAGCTACCTTTGGGCTGCGGTAAAGATGGTCGGCGAGCTCCTTTACCGTAACCCGGCCTCTGCCGTACACGTACTGTACGGCAGCAAGCTCGTATTCGTTGAGCGACCGATAGGTTCCTTCGCCCAGGCCATCAGCTACGGAGTCGGCCTGCCTCAAGACGCGCGAGGTGATGCTGTTCTCGAGCACCAGACGGACCGACACGCCGTTAGGCTCTGTGTATGTGGGCTCGTTCAGGAAGAAGGATGCCATCTCATTGTAGATGCGCTGCACGCCCTCGTTGAGTTCCCTCGCCCAGCCGAATTCCACGAGCGTGCGGGCGATGATTGGGTTACGGGACCACCGGGTGTACCTCATATTCTCCAGCGTCACCATGTTGGGTAGGCTTCCCGGGCTCGTTATCTCCAGGCGGTCGTCGTACATCATCACGCGGATGTGGTCGCCGCTCATGGCATAGTCACGGTGCGTGATGGCATTCACCAGGCCCTCGAACCAGGCGAACTCAGGGTATTCAGGGATGACCTTGAACTTGCCGTCTTTCCCCAAGTACTGGAACTCCCTCAGCTGGCTTGAAATAAACTCCTTGGCTCCCTTGATTTGCTTGGGTAGCGGCCCGTCGAATGTCCTGTCTTTCACGATGTTGAGGCGCTTGCCCGTTTCCATCTTGTTCTCGTCAAAGCGCAGCACGCGTACCCGCGCCCAAGGAATGAACCGCGTGGGGTTATCGGAGAAGAGCAGAACCCCCGCGTTGGTCAGATGGCCATCCTGCAGGAACCCGCGGCTTCGCAGGGCTTGCTCGTCGCTCGCCTCAGTCCCGAGTTCCGCCTTGTAGCGGGCCACCACCTCAGGGTCTATGTCCGCGATGGAGGAGCGCCCTTGCACCTCGTCCTCGTAACGCCGCTGGTTCTTGTCATACTCGAGCGCCAGTACCTGCTCGCGGTCGAGCTCCACGCTGCTGTCTTGTTGCCTGAGAAACACGGCGTTGTCGCTGCGCCTTGCGATGACATGGCCAGTCGAGCTGGCGATGTCGAGCACGAGAATCTGGTCCCGCTGGCCTTTGGAGTTTGTAACGGGGATCTTCGTCGCGTGCACTACGGGCACGGGGTTGCAACCAGTGACTGGGGCCTGCTCGAAGTCCTCTATGTCTCGCGCACCATTGCGTCTAAACCCCGTTATCTCACCATCGTCCTCGATGCCGATAACTAGCTTACCGCCCGATGGGTTGGCGAAAGCGCATATGTGTCGAGCCACTTCTTTGGCGTTGAGCCTCACGCTCTTACGGTCGAAGTAGAGGCTCTCCCTCTCGTTGGAGAAGAGTTTGGGGTCATTGCGGACGATAGGATGCTGCATAGACATCTCCTAAATATGTTTAATGGGAGACATTTTACCGCATGGCCCAAGAGTGGCCGATTCCCGGACGTCTTGCCAACTAATGAACCCCACACCCTAGAACAGGCACGCGTCGATGGTCGCCTTGCCGAGAAGCGCGTCGAGCCACTCGCCCGGGATGCCTTCCATGCCGTACGCGATGCCGGCGAGGCCCCCTGCCACCGCGGCGGTGGTGTCCGTGTCGCCCCCCAGGTTCACCGCCGCGAGCACGCACTCGGCGTAGATCGAGGTGTTGGCGAGGCACCACAGGGCGGCACGCTCGGTGTCCAGCACGAAGCCGCCAGAGCGAATCTGGCTCGCAGGCACACCCACAAGGCTGCCCGCGACATCGCGCGGCCCCTCGCCGGCGATGAGCCTGCGGGCTACGTGCACCATGCGAACGCACGCCTCGCAGGAGATGGCGTGCGCGTGCGTGATGGCGGAGACCGCGCGCACCTCGTCATCCGTCGCGCCCGTGAACGCAAGCGGGAGGATGCGCATGAGGGACCCGTTGCCGTTGTCGCGCTCGCCCGCGCGACCGCGCCCGGAGGAGAGCGCGTCGGCGGTGGTGCCGCCGATGTCGAAGAGGCCGCTCACGGTGTACGCGCCCTCGCGGTACCAGCGGACGAAGCGCTCCCGCATGTCGCGCACGTCGACGCGGCCCGTGGCGCGGATGCTGTCGCAGGTCGCGAGCGCCATGGAGGTGTCGTCGCTCCAGGTGCCGGCGGGCTGGTCGTGCGAGCCGTGCCCCACCATGCCGGTGCACTCGAACGCGCCGCAGGCGCGGAACTCGTACGGCACGCCGAGGGCGTCGCCCACGGCCTGGCCGTAGACGCAGTCGCGAAGGGTGGGGGAGTGCTGTTGCGAGACGGGCATGGGGGCTCCTTTTTGGGGGACGTCGAACGTTACGGTGACGATGAGCGTGCGACAATCGCCGCTGGTGCGTTGATACCATTTTATGGTCCAACGATGCGAGAGGATCCAGGCGATGAAGGCGTACATCCAGTGCGGGAACGGGATGCCACGAGGCGTGAGCCAGTACACCGCCTGGCTTGGGTTCAAGAACATGGGGTTCGAGACGGTCCTGTTCGAGATCGTCGACGAATTGGACGCCTGCGAGCGTGGAGACGTGGTCGTTGGCGGTCTGGGCGTCGTCCGGGACAGGCTTCATTCCCTTGACGTTGACACGAGTGAGATTAACTATCCCGAGGAGCTCCGTGCGTTTCTGGGCAGGAGGCTCTGGAAGACGACGATTGACCATGTGAACACCGAGGTGAGCTCTTGGCCGCTGTTCGTGAAGCCCGTCGAGGGCAAACGGTTTACCGGATGCGTGGTTGCTAGCACGAAGGACCTCATCGGCAAGGGCTGCTGCGGGGAAGACTTCCCCGTTATTTGCAGCGAGGTGGTCAACTTCATCTCGGAGTATCGGTGCTTCGTGAAGTACGGCGAAATTCTCGATGTGCGGCACTACCGCAGGGACTGGTCGAAGGCGCCGAGCAGAGCGGTCATCGAGCAGGCGATTGCTGCGTATGACAGCGCGCCAGCCGGGTACGCTGCGGACTTCGGCGTCACCTCGGACGGCAGGACGCTGCTCGTAGAGGTGAATGACGGCTACTCGCTTGCGCCGTACGGCCTGTGGCCCGAACTGTACGCGCAGCTGCTGTCCGCCCGCTGGGCTCAGATGGTCGGGACCAATGACCCCTGTGACTTCGGCGTACCCGTGCCGAGAATGTAGAGAAGTGCATAAAGCAGCAGGCGAAGGCGGCAGTGTACGGACATCACGCATCTCTCACGGCTCGAGAAGCTTGCGGCTGCAGCGACTCATATATATCGTATTTCAGTGAGCGAGAAGTTCATTTTCGCCAGGTGCTTTCTCGGACAGCTCTTCTCATGTTACGCGCTTAGTTGTCGAAGCCGGATTTCGCGATCGATGTCCGTGGGCGGCCCGTGGCGCTACGCTGCCGGCGCCCGCCTGCACGAAGCAGTCCATGACGCCGGCCTCCTCCACGTCCATTACGTCCGCGAGCAGCCTGATGTCCCGGTCGTAGCCGAACGCCTTGGTCTCGTAGTCGAAGGTGATCGACCCCGTCTTGTAGCCCACGTTGCGCTCGTAGTCCCCGAGCCCCGTGACCGAGATCTTCGGGATCGTGATCTCCTTCGCGTTGCGCCCCGCGTGGGCCATCGAGTGCGGCGAGTTGAGCACCGTCGAGCACGCGGCCCTCTGGTACACGCGGTCCAGGATGTCGGTGTAGTTCTTCCTGTATGCGATCGAGTTCGCCATGAGTTATGCCTCCTCCTCGGTCAGCCCGGCGATGCACTCCCAGCGCCGCAGGTCGCGCTCGTCCGAGCCGCCCGCCACGCCCACGGGCTCCATGCCCGTCGTGCCGGAAATGTTCTGAGAAGTCTGTTGAGAAGTCGCCCCGGCCTGCGAGAACAGCCAGGGCTCCGCCGCCACGAGCGCCTCCACGTCGCCGTCGTGGTCCGCGAGTACCGCGCGGGCCGCCTTGAGGTTGCGCGCCCCCGCGAGCCGCAGCCGGAAGTCGATGCGGTCGCTCTCGCCCTGGGCCTTCAGCTCCGCGATCTGGGCGCGCAGCTCGTCTGCCGTCTGCGCCGACTTGGCCGCCTCGGCCACCTGCGCCTCCAGCTCCGCGATCCGCGCGTCCCGCTCGCCGATGGCCCGCTCGTAGTCGGTGCCGCCAGCACCATCGCCGCCGGAACCGCCGCTCACTTCCGCCTGCTGCTTCTCCTGCGCGTCGTCCGCTGTCTGCGCGCCCTGCGCCGAGCGCGCCTCTTCCGCGCCATTCGTATCACCCGCCATGCCGGCCAGCCTTCCTGTACGCGGGGCCGACAAACGAGGACGGCCCCTCAACCTGATGCCTTCAGGCTAAGGGGCCGTCACAAAGTCCTTCTGGGAGCCGTCTTTATTGCAAGCTCAAATCAGCCACACAGCCGATCGAGGTCTTCGCGTGTATAGACTTCATCGAAAAGCATGGCAAGCATGCCACATAGGGCTCTTTTGCTTGCTGAAGTCAGACCGGTTTTGCAAAGGAGGTTCCCGTGGTAGGGATTACCTTCCACCGGACGTCTTTCATAATCGAGACCGCAGGTCATCGCAGCTGCAAATCCCCTGCTATGGTCAAGCTCAGCCCTAGGAATGCGGCAGGCACCATACTTGAATTGTTTTCTTCCATCGTCCTTTTCCTGGGATGCGATCTGGAGCAAGGCTCCCTCGTCATCACTCCAGTTGATTGAACATTCCTCTATCCCACGATTCTCAAACTCTTTGAAATCGAAGGCGTTGCCACCCACGGTTCCATCCGCCTGAATCGCCTGTTGTGTAAAACCGCGATATACGCTGTCTGGATAATCTGATACGTTCGTGGACTCCGGACATCTAGCAGCCATCAAAGCTTCTCCGAGATGCGCGCAACTACCTTAGCTGCTACAGCATCGACGTTCTTCCCATTAAGCGGTCCGTACTCAGGCACAATGGTACTCACGCCGTCTTCCATGTCGCGGACAAGAACGTAATATGAAGAGTCATCAACGTTTCGCTCAATTGAAAAGCCTGCCCTCAGATTGAGATAGGTCCACTCAATGAGAACGGCAGAGTCATCCAGCACGCTCAGATGAAGCTCCGAGTAAGGCAAATCCATGTGCATCTGGCGGTAGTTGTTCAGAAGGCTCGTCTTCAGCGACGCAGCAAGCTTCCGAGCAAGCTGTCGCTGGTCATCTTTGATCGAGGAATCACCGAGGCCCCGTTCGACCTCAGAGAATATATCGAGGTTCCGAGGCAGGACAGGCTGATAGTATGAGGAGCCCATGCCAGCAGTAGTCACAAGCTGAGGCATCATGGCAACAGCATTGCGCATACCGTTGGACGTGACATTATTATCAAGGACGGATGCCGAATAGGCTCCATGCCTGGGATACTCCGCTACGGACATTGAGCTGGTCATGATGCATCCTCCTCCGTGATTGTCTCCGGTTCCATGGCCTCAAATAACTTCTGCTTCACCATCCATCGACCATAGTCCGTAGAATTGGCGTGCATGAAGTCGAGACAGCCCTGAATTCCTTCTCTACCGACTGGGAAACGACTCAGAGAATACGTATCAGTGTCCACGATAAAAGTGTCAGGCGTGATTTGGGCAGGATTATCCGTTGTTGCACCGAAGTTCGTGATGACGCGCATTGTTGCGTCATACTGGTCGAGTTTGATTTCGGTATATTGGCTGATGTTCTGTATGTCTCTCTCATCATTGACTGCAGCAGCCATGCCCAGAATCTTAGAATTGAGCAAGTCCTTCCAGGGAATCCCCTGCAATCCAAGTTTCTGACGGTCATAGACGTCTACATAACGAAGACCCACTCGCGTGTAGTAGGCAGGGCTATAGCACTGCGTGAGCGCCTCGACTGGAAGCCAAAGTCTGTCCCGAAAAGCTTCCCACCTATCGTATGCCCTGGTCGAGAGAGCCAAAAAGGAGCTGGTAAGGTTAATCTGCCAGTTTCCATCCTCGCTGGTAAAACAATGGTTCATGTTTTCCTGCTGAATTGGGGGCTGCGTAATAACACCGGCTGGCGTTGCAACGAAATCAAGCTGTTGCTGTCGCTCGATATTGGTCGTGTATTCAGGATATTGCCTTCGAATAAGCTCTTGGAAACTTACGGGAAGGTCTTTGTCAATGCTGAGAATCATCGGAAACCGCAGCTGACAGACGACCTCGGTAAGCGGGCACTTGGTGTACCGGGAGCGCGGCTTACTATCATCCCTAAATCGCATGCGCCTCACCCTCCATCTGCTCGCACAATCCACACATCTACACAGGCCCTCAAGATTTCGAGACTCATCAGGCCGAACCCGTTTGTAAACTACAACTATGTCACAGGCTGCCTAGGTTGTCGCCATTTTGTTGGCAAGCTGTATCGAATCTCCTGTGGCCGGGCATCGTATGTCCGCGCTTTAGGCGGCAGAGACAGCTATTGCTACTGGCCAACCAAGTGCGCACTATGGTCGGCCAGTAGCAAGCTCGTTCTGTCGGAGGGGCACTACTCATCGAACCGGTAGTCCCCGATTCGCAGCGCGTTGCAGTTCTCGCTCACGGTACGATGCGTGTCTTCGCCTCTGGGCGCTCCTCTTTCTCACGTTCCAGCTGGTCGGCGGTGACGGCGCGCTTCACCAGCAAGTCGGTATGATTGGTGCGCATTCGTTCTGCCCCAGCTTCAGGTCCAGGTAACGTCCGTCTGAGACACCCGAAACGATGCCGAAGTACTTAGCTAGTCTCCTTGGGGTCTTTTATGGCCTTGAGTTGGTAGGACTCCTTCTTGTAGAGACCGGCGGCAATCGTTTTCGTGAACAATCTGTCGAACAGCGCCTCTGGGTCAGCTCGTCCCAAATCGACCTGGCAGAACTCCTTTTCAGGGACAGCTGTCTTGATAGCATCGATGACTCGTCTTGTTCCATAAGCCGGGTCGTAGAAGTCAAGAAACCCAACGATGACGAGGCGGCTAACCAGACCAAAGGGGTCCGAGTAGAAGACCTCAGCCGATGCCCGAATGAGGATGGCGTGGAGAACATGCTTACGAAGCTCGCCAGCCTTCTTGGCTGGGAGCTCTTTCGCCTCGACTGTCTGTTCTTTCTTGTTGTCCACGAATGAGCCAATGGTGCAGATTTCTCCTAGGTCGGGAATCCTGTACCGAACAACGAGTTCCTTCTTGTCGGGGTCGTATTCCAGCGACTCTGTACACGACTCGTATCGACGCCCCTGCCGATTGGGATCAAGCTCCAAAGTGAAACTATCTGAAGAGAGGACCTGGTCGAAATACGCCATGACCTCCTCAGGATTGCCGATGAGGAAGCTGTGTCTTCGCGCACCGACCTGTTGGTTATGCCTTTCTTGCTGCCGCTGATAGAAGGTGCGTTCTTCCTCGACATTCCTTGCATGAGCTTCCGAGTATTCACGTTGTAGCGCGTCTGCCTTGGCCGTACGTTCCGCAAGCCGAGCCTTTGCTTCTTTGCTGAAAACAGAGTGCAACTGAAGGAGAAGAGTGACTCCTGCGTCTTTACTAGCTTGTCGCTTGCTCTTGTCCTTCGGCTCCTTGAATGGCTTCAAATCCAGCTGACGGTCAAAGTAGTCATCAGGGTCGAGACACACGAGGTCGGCGCGATGCAGGTCGCCGTAATAGGCCATCAGGTTATCGAGGGCAGTCGTTTGCTCCGCAATGATGTCATCGGCTGGTGATCGCTCCTCCATTCTTTTACCTCACCCTCAGCGTCACCCCGAGCGCCTTCGCGTTCTCGGTCACGATTCTGAGCGTCGTGTCGTCGATGCCGCCGGGCACGCTCACCTCGGCCGAGAGTGTGAGGTGCGCGCTCGAGCCGCGCAGGTCGTAGAGCCGCTGCAGGATCTCCTCCACGATGGCACCCACGTCCGAGCCTGCCGACCATTGGTCCAGGGTCGCCTCCAGCTCCACGTCGTGCTTCCTGGGCTCCGGCGCGGGTCGGTCACCGCCGCCGGGCTGCCCGCCCTGGCCGCCGTTCCCGCAAACGCCGCCGCCCGAGCCGCCCTGCGAGCCGGCGCCACCGCCGGCCTGGCCGTACTGCCCGCCGCCCTGCGAGCCGGAGCCGCCCTGCTCCTTCTCCCGCTCCCGGTCGAACGCGAGCTGCTCCAGCGCCGCCTGCCGCGCCACCACGAGCCCTTCGCGCATGTCCACGCTCGGCCGCTCGCCCATGTGCAGCCCCAAAAAGCGCCCGTCCTCGTCGCGCCCGTCCGCGTAACCGAAGAAGTCACGCGTCGTGGCGCCGTTGGCGATGGATTCCGCCAGCACCGAGCTGTCCCGCAGCCTGCGCAGGTAGCAGTACCGGCAGTAGTCGTCCCACAGCTCCGGGGCCGCCACGCAGTCGCGATCTCCCAGGAGCAGCGACTCCAGGTCTCGCTGCAGGAGGAACGGCGTGTACACCTCCACCACGAGGCCGTCGTCCTTGGCCCGCTGGTAGGCGCGCTTCGAGACGGCGTCGTTTCCCGGGATGGGCGCCGCGTCCCACTCGATCGTCGAGGCGTCGCCCGGGTCCTGCTGCGGGAATACGAGGTGCTTGTAGGCCCCCAGCACGAGCCGCTGCGCCCGCTGGGTCGCGGTCTGCAGCTTGCCATGTGCGTCGTCGCGGGCGTGCCGCGTCAGCTCCAGCGCGTCGGCCTCGGCGTCGATGCTCCTCCAGGCGAGCTCCCGCCGCACGGCGTCCCGCGCGTCGTCGAGCGCCGTGCTGTCCGCCGCGGCAAAGAGCAGCATGTTGCGGTTGGCGCGCATGCTGCCGCCGCGCATGGTGAGGCAGTCGGCGGCCCAGGCCACGGCGGCCGAGCGCGTCACGTCGCGCCCCACGGTCTTGGAGGGCGGCGCCACCACGAGCGTGAGCTGTGGCTCGTCGGGCACCTCGGAGCCGTCCTGCGGGCACACGTTCACGTTGGCAAAGCCGCTTCTAGCGCGCCGCTCGCCCTGCCGCAGGATCTCCACCACGCGTGCCTCGATGCTGGCCGCGTCTTGCCGGCTCGCCCGGTCGCGCGCGAGCTTCTCCAGCGTGGGGTGCGTGTCGTACCAGTAGCGGGTGCCCGTGGTGTAGAGGTAGCTCAGCTCGTCGCGCATCTTGGCCAGTGCGTCGTCGTAGATGGTTACGTTCGTTCCCGGCACGGCCGCGCCCAGGCGCACGTCCGAGACGTCGAGCCCCCGCAGGCTTTCGCCGCGCGAGGTGGGGGCGCTCCCCAGGAATATCGCTCGCGCCATGCGCCGGGCGGCTTTGGGGCGCGAGAAGCGCCCGTTGTCCCGGTCGATGGTGCCCGGTATGGAGTGCGCGCCGTCCACGTCGGTGTCCACGACGGCGTTCCATGCCGGGTCGAGGTACTGGAAGATCTCCTCGCTGATGCGCGCGTCAGAGAAGTCGATGGAGCCCGGCATGATGAGCGGGTCGGCATCGTTGGCCTCCCACAGGTTGTGGATCACGGTCGCCATCAGGCGCAGCACGCCACGTGTGCGCTGGAAGCTGGGAAGGGTGCTCCAGTCGCTATAGAGCCTGTCGAACACCTGCGGGTGTATGGGGTAGCAGCGCATCATACGGTCGCGGTAGGCCTCGTCGCGGCACTCCACCGGGAACTTGTCGGGGTCGGCCGCGTAGTAGCCTATGAAGGCGTCCACCACGGGCCGGGCCAGCCCCTCGTCGTAGGTGCCGAAAAGGCGCTTCTTCACGATCTCGAAGCCCTCCTCGTTGGTGGCCGCGCGCCAAATGGAGTTCACGCGCCCGAAGATCTGCTCAACGCGCTGCAGGGCGATCTTGCCGCCCTCGCCGCCCAGCTCGCGGTCGCTCTCGGGAAGCGAGGCGATGAGCATGCAGTTCTCAGTGCGCTTCACGGCCTCGGTGAGCTGCTGCAGGAAGGAAAGCAGGTTCTCGAAGGTCCCCGCCGGCAGGTGCTTGGAGTCGTTGTCGTAGAGCGTGCGCGCGTAGGCCACGAACTCGTCCATGAGGATGACGCAGGGGCCTATGGCGTCGAAGAGCCGCTTGAGCGCGTCCGCGCCGGGGGCCACGCTCTTGGAGTCGGCCGAGCGGATGATGGCGTAAGGAGCGGGGTCGCCCTTCTGCAGGCACAGCTGGTAGGCCATCTCGCCCCAGAGGGTGTTCACCTTGCCCTGGAGGAACGGCGGGTTCTTCGAGGACGATGGGTCGAGGTCGGTCCCCACGAGGGTCGCCACGTACACCTTGTCGGGAAGGCTCGGCACCCGCGCCTGGTCCATCACCTCGGCAACGCCGGGAAGCTCCCGGGCGATCTTGGAGGTGCGCATCAGGTGGTACACGGCCAGCATGCTGTGGGTCTTGCCGCCGCCGAACGCGGTCTTGAGCTCCACCACGGGGTCGCCGTCATCGTCGTCGGTCACCGAGACGCGCTTGAGCGCGCTCATGAGCAGCGACCTCATGCCCTGCGTGATGTAGGTGCGCGAGAAGAACTCCTTGGGGTCCTGGTACTCGAAGCGCGCCTCGCCCTTGGCCACGTTGGCCAGGTCGATGGCGAACTCGGCGGTCTTGAACTGCCCGCGCGCCACGTCGTCCTTGGGCGCCACGACGCTGCGCCACGGTCGCAGGGCCTCCGCCTCGCCGGCGGGCCTGCCGGGCGTCACGCTGCTCCATCCCTGCGCCTGCTGGGGCGCGGCCTCCACGGTGTGCCGGCCCATGAGCTCGCGGCGAAAGTCCCGGATGGCCACGGCCGTCTCGGGGTCTATCTGGTCCATGAGGCGCGCCATTGTGTCGAGCGCGCGCTCGGTGTCGTCGTCCGAGAAGCCGTCGGCCGTGCGGTGGGCCCAGGAGTTGCGCGTGTCGATGAGCTCGCGCGCCCACGACTGGCTGCGCCGGTCCATCACGGGACGGAACACGTCCTTCCACGACTGCACGATGAGCCGCAGCATCAGCAGGATGTCGAGCGAGTCGATGCGTGCCGTGTCGTCCATCACGCCGGGACCTGCCACGTCACGCCGCTGGTCCTCGTAGAGGTGCCCGAGCACCCCCTCCTCCCACCACGCGTCGTGGTAGTTGCGGATCATCTCGCGCATGATGAAGGCGCCGAGCGTCGGTCGCATGGCGTTGAAGGCGCTCTCGATGAGGGTGTTGTTGTCGGTCTTGATGTCCATTTCGCTCACCCGCTAGAAGTCATGGGGATAGTCGGTGGGAAGGTCGAGGCCCAGGTCAAGCGTCTGCTGCACCGGCTTCTGCCGCCGCAGCTCGTCGGCCCGCTCGGCGATGTCGTCCCACGAGGTCACGAGGTCGTTGAAGAGCTGGGCGTCCTCGCCGCGCCCGCCCCGCTCGGCACTCTGGAAGAGCAGGTACGCGAGCGACTTGGTGCGCTCGGCCCGCGCGTCGTCGAAGGTCGCCACCACCCTGGCCGCGCCTCCCACGCCGTCGCGCGACTCCAGAGCCGCCACCTCGGCCATGAGGTCGCTCCAGCACGAGGGGGCGAGCCGCGCCTGCGCCACGTCCGCGACCTCGGTGGGCCGCACGAGTCGCACCTTGCCGCCGCCGCTCTC
This sequence comes from Olsenella sp., assembly GCA_022648325.1. Lineage (GTDB taxonomy): Bacteria > Actinomycetota > Coriobacteriia > Coriobacteriales > Atopobiaceae > Tractidigestivibacter. Next base: position 33,056 of record JALCMG010000017.1, on the reverse strand, counting down.
AAGGACAGCGGCATGCGTGAGCGCCTCCAGCGATGCCCCGCGCGCGTTGCGCAGCGTCTCGGCGTCGCCGAAGGGCCCCTTGTCGAAGCCGTACTGCGCGTACCACGACAGGCAGAAGCGCGTCTCGCCGTCCAGGTCTTCGCCGCTTTCGCCCATGAGGGCGTCGAGCTGCTCGTTGATGATGCCGAGCGCCGCGTGCACGCTCATGGGCCGCCCGTCGGCCTCGATCACCTGCCCATACTTCGAGAAGGCCGCCATGCCGGGGCCGATGACCGCCTGCGCCAGGTCCACCGGCGCGATGGAGCCGCCCTGCATGTCGGCCAGGCCGTCGCGGAGGTTGCGCCTCAACTCGCGCAGGAACCCGGGCCGGTCGGTGATGGGGGCGTCCGCGGGACGCCGGCGGCAGACGAGGACGATGGAGGAGGCGAGGGCATTTACCCTGTTCTTTAGTGAGGTTGTTAATTCAGTTCTCATAGGCCATGTACCGGTTATTTGGAGACCCGAGTCGATAATGGCTTGCAGCATTGTCTCCCAACCAGAAGACGTTCGTCCGGCCTCTGTTGCCTCTGACTGTTTGTAAGCGTAATAGATAGTCATTGGATAATCATCGTTACAGATGGTAACTAGCCGAGAGAAGGTACTCCTCATGCCGTTCTCGAAAAAGCCCTTGGCTTCGTTAGCGCCGCCCTCAAAACGCCATGGTATTGCTACAAGCTCCTCTTTCTTAGGGGTAAGCATGGTGCCAAAAGTATCTGGCCAAACGTCTTTCAGACTGCGTCGCATCCAAACATAAAAGAAGTCTGATAAGTCAGAGTAATCAATATTGTCATAGTAGGGCGGGTCTGTTGAGACCATTACACTTGAAAGTCCCTCAGTTTTGGTTGCATCACGTTGGACGACGTCACAACGAGGTTTGGCAGGAAGGTTTGTTATAGCACCGATAACATTCCCAGCAATGCTTATAAGAGAACCTGTCGAGTGAGATAGCGGATTGGCTTCCGCATAGTCCCACGTCATAGGTATGGCTTGTCTTGAGAAGAGGTTCTTAATCTTTTGGCATGTGTTATCCCAGGCGTTAAGGGATGAGCATCGATCGCAGAGTTTATCGACCATAAAGGCTAGATATACCGAGACACTCTCGGCATAAGCTTGTGCCCCACAACCTTTTTCTTTCAAACCTTGATGATTATTTTGCATTCCGGCTGCAACCGCATCTGTTTCGATAGTTGAGCGAAGCTCTATTGAAAGATCAGAAAAGGTTGTTAGTGCAAGGAGCTGTCTATTAGTAAAGAGCTTATCGAATGTGTCTAATCCATAGGGAACGCAAGAGCCACCCGTATATTTCTTTGCTAGATGTCCCATAGGCACATTTGTCGGTCTTGGAACATTAGCATTATCCGCATCTGACTTCGTAGCTTTCGAATACCATCGGCCTTGCCCGAAAGGACTCTCGCTCACGATGGCCATGAGCTGGCTGCCGAGGCCGTGGTCGCGGCTCTCGGCGCGCACGTAGTCAAGCGAGACGGGGGCGCCGCAGTGAAGGCACACGGCCCCGCGCCGTCCTACGGTGCCGTCGTGCACGTGGGCGAAGTCGGCCGTGCTACCATCGCCCTCGCAGTGCACTTCGTAGCACATCTTCCCGCCCTCGGCGATGGGGTCGATGTAGGCCCGGTGGTTCTTCTTCTTTGAGAGCCAGAACGACCGCACGAGCGGGGTCTCGTGGCGGCAGGCGGGGTTCGGGCAGGTCACGGTGCGTGCCCAGATGTAGGCGATAGGCGTGGCCATCTTGGTCACGTTGCCCTTGGTCACCTCGACGTCGGGGTAGTTCGCACCTACTCGCTCCTTGGCCTTCTCGCGCATGAGGTTGGCGTAGTACTCCACGTCGGCGGCAAGGCCGGTCGCGCGCGGGTACGTGCCGGTAAGGCCACGCCGTTGCGCCTCGGGGTTCACGGGATCGTGCCCGCAGAACCGGGCCGGTATGTCGATCATCGCGCGGTTGATGGTCACAGCCACAGGATTGAGGTCTGCCGCATGCGACACGAGCCCCAGCCGCTGCGCCTCGAGTGGCAGCGCCCCGCCGCCCGCGAAGGGGTCGAGGAACTCGGGCAGCTTCCCGTCGGGGGCGTACCTCACCATCTCGGCGCGGGCCTCCTCATAGAGGCGCTCGTCACCGATATTGTCCCAGTTGGCGAGCCGCTTGATGATGTCGAAGAGCCGGTCTCGTTCCTTGTCCTGCTCCTCCTCAGTGGGGAAGAGCTCGGGGTGCTCGGCCGGGTCGTCCACCATGCTCGCAAAAATAACACTGTTAGCAGCAGCAAGCGGACGCCTCGCCCACCACAAATGAAGGGCCGAAGGATGCTCTTTGTGAATGGGCTTCTCTCGCGCAGCTTGCACGTTGATTTCAGCAAGTGGGATTGTTGTCTCTATCAGCTTCTTCGCGTGCATGTGCTTCCCTCGGTGTCATAGGTCTCGTGGCGCTCGGCCCGCCTCTCGATCTCGGCGATCTTGAAGGGGTAGGAGTCGAGCGCGCGGTTGTAGTCGTTGCGTATCGCGCCCCAGTAGTATGTGGTCGTGGAGCCGCTGCCGTGCGGGCGCGTGACGGCGAGCACGAAGCTCTCCTGGTTGCCGGCCGCCTTCAGCACCTCGTTGGCACTGAGCGTCACGGTGTCGGCGTCCTCGCGCACGCCCTTGGACTCGATGAAGAGGATGTCCTCGGTGCCGTCCTCGCGCGGCACCACCGACTCCACGTCCCAGCCAACGTTCTGGCGCGAGACGTCGGTGGGGTCGTGCCCCAGCGAGCGCTCGATGGCCATCACGGCGTCCATGCCGCGCTGCTCGCTCGCCTTGCGCGCCTCGAAGGCGTCCTTGGCCGCGTCCGGCGCCTGCCGGAGCATCCGCGAGGGGAACACGATCGCCGCCTCAACAAGCCGCAAGGGCTTGGGACGCACGACGCGCTGGGCCTCCAGCTCGCGCAGCCGCACGTCGCGGCGCATTTTGAGCACGTCCAGGTCCCGGCGTCGGTTGGAGGCCGTAAGCCGCGCCCCCTCGTCGCCCCGGCGCGCCTTCTCGGCCCAGCGCTGCTCCTCGGTGCTCGCGGCGGCGATGGCGTGGTTGAGCCGCTGCCTCACGGCCTCGGCCACGCGGTCCACGCGCTCCTGGCGCTCGGCCCCGAGCCTGCGCACGTCCTCGGCCACGGGTCCCGCCATCAGCAGCTCCTCGGCCTGCGCCTCGGCGTCAGCGGGGATGGCGAGCGGGTCGGCCACGCCCCGGTCGAGCGCGGCGGCCTCGTCCTCGTTGGGCGCGCGGTAGTCGATGTAGGGCGCCTGCCCGAAGGTCGCGGGCGCATGCCCCCGCTCCACCTCCACGTAGTAGATGCGCCGCTCCACCTCCTGCCCGCCGCCGTCGGCAAGCGACAGCGAGTAGGCCAGCATCAGGCGCGGCCCCAGCGTGCGGTTGCCGTCGTCTACGAGCACGGTGCCATGGTCCAGCGCGCCCGCGTGCTTGGCGAGCGTCTCCTCAACGGCAGCGTCCAAAAGCGGGTGCCCCACGGCCACGAGGTCGGTCCTTCCCGGGTCGGCCACGTCGTCCTTGTCAAAGGCGAGCGAGGCGTAGCCGTCCGAAAGCGGCCGGCGCGCCCCGGTGGCCGAGCTCACGCGCAGCGCGAGCGGCACCCGGCGGATGCGCCACGTGCCATCGCGGTTCAAGGCCAAATGCCCGCCCAAGTCCTCGATCGCTCGCGCGAAGAAGCTCTGGATGTAGTGGGGCTGCAGGCGCGCGGCGTTGGCGCGCTCGATGTCGGCCCGCACGCGCCGCACGTCCTCCACGTCGAGCGAGTCGGTGGCCAGCACGTCGCGCGCCATGATGCGCCGCAGGCTCTCGGTGTCGAGCGAGCTGTCGATCACGGTGTCGAGGTAGGCCTGCCGCGCGGGCGTCTGGTCCTCGCGGATGGATTCGAGCAGCAGGTCGCCGAGCGACTTGTCGTCGTAGGTCACCTGGCCCAGCACGTCGAACACGCGCCCGTTGAGCGTGGCGCTCTCCTGCTCCAGCTTGTCGAAGAGCCGGTGCCACACGTCGCCCTCGCGCGTGCCGTCGGCCACGAGGTTGTACATGTAGCAGGTGTGCCGCTGACCGATGCGGTGGATGCGCCCGAAGCGCTGCTCGATGCGGTTGGGGTTCCACGGCAGGTCGTAGTTGATGAGGATGTGCGCCACCTGCAGGTTGATGCCCTCGCCGGCGGCGTCGGTGGCCACGAGCACGCTCACCTCGGGGTCCTGCTTGAAGTCGGCCTCCACGCGCCGCCGCTCGTCGCGGTTCATGCCACCGCGTATGGCGCGCAGCCGCCCGGCCGAGCCGAGGTAGCTCGCGAGCTTGCCCTCAAGGTACTCAAGTGTGTCGGTGTACTCGGTGAACACGAGGAGTTTCTCGCGACGGCCCTCCGCGTCGCGCATCTGCGGGCTCTCAAGCAGGCGCAGGAGCTCGCGCCACTTGCGGTCCTCGCCCGCGTGTAGCACGTCGGCCGCCTCGGCCTCCAGCGCCTTGAGCTCGGCGATCTCGGCCTCCAGCTCGTCGAGGGTTTCCGACGCCGTGGCGTCGTCGAGCACCACGGTGTCCGTGTCCTCGAAGTCCTCCAGGTCGTCGGCGTCCCACTCGTCCCAGTCGGGCGAGCCCTGCCCGTGGCCTCGGCCGTGGGCGGTGTAGGTGCCGTGTTCGCGCACCTCCTGTGCCAGCTCCTCCAGCCGCTTGCGTCGCCGCCCGAGCGAGCGCCACGCCGCCATGGGCGAGGACGCGAGCCTACGTTGCAGCGACGTGAGCGCGAAGCCCACGGCGTTCTTGCGGTCGGCGCGCACGATGGCCTCAGCGCGGTTGAAGCCCTCTCGCACGTAGTCGCTCACGTGCTCGTAGAGCGCCTGCTCGGCGGACGTGAGCGTGTAGGCGGCCGTGCGCGCCTCGCGTATCGGGAAGAGCGGCTTGCCCTCGAAGGTCAGAAGCTCCTCCTTCTGCAGGCGCCGCATAATGCCGCCGAGGTCGCGGGCGAGCCCGGAGCGGGCCCCTCCCTCGAAGCGGTCGGGGTCGAGCAGCTTCATGAACTCCTGGAAGTCGGCCTCCTTGCCGTTGTGCGGCGTGGCGGTCATGAGCAGCAGGTTGCGCGTCGTGGAGCTGAGCAGCTGTCCCAGCCGGTAGCGGTGTGTGTAGTCCACCTTGCGGCCGTTCACGTGAGCGGCCATCTTGTGCGCCTCGTCCACCACCACGAGGTCCCAGCCCACGTCGCGGAGCATCGCCTGCAGCCGCTCGTCGCGGGCGAGCTTGTCCATCGAGGCCACCATTAGCGGGATGTCGCGGAAGGGGTTGCCCGTACGCGTGGAGTCCACCACGTCGTTGGTGAGCATTCGGAACTCAAGACCGAACTTCGGCCCCAGCTCGTCCTCCACCCACTGCTGCACGAGGCTTCCCGGGCACACGATGAGACAGCGCTCCACCTCGCCGCGGATCATGAGCTCCTTGATGAAGAGCCCCGCCATGATGGTCTTGCCCGCGCCGGGGTCGTCTGCGAGGAGGAACCTGAGCGGCTGCCTGGGGAGCATGTCCTCGTACACGGCAGTGATCTGGTGCGGCAGCGGCTCGATGATGGAGGTGTGCATGGCGAGCTGCGGGTCGAACACGTAGGAGTAGCGTATGCGCAGCGCCTCGGAGGCCAAAAGGAACGCGTCCGGGTCGGCGTCGTAGCGCCGCCCGGACTGCGCCGTGACCGGCCACACGTGCGCGAGGTCGTCCGGGTAGAGCGACACGGAGTCGAAGGAGCCGTCGAGCCGCTGGTACACGAGGTTGGCCGCGCTGCCCTTGGGTGTCACGGCCACGACCTCCACCACCTCGGTGGGGAGCACGCCCTCCACGCGCATTCCGGCCTTGAGCTCCTCCAGCCTCACCGCATCCCTCTCTCCGGACGAAAATCGACAGAATCAAATACCATCCAATATACCGCAGCGAGCTGCGAGCGGCCAGAAACCCCCGGCAGGGGCGCCGATAACCAGGCGATTGGCACCATCCGCGAGACGATCCCTTGCAATCCGCACGAGATTCCACCTGACGCGATGCGGCCACATGGCAGCAGCGGACGAGCCCGCAAGCGCATCGGAGCCTCGGACAACGCACAGCAACCGCTCAGGACTCCTGATAGCCAACCTGCGGCCCCCACGGCGCGGAGAGGGCTACGCTACCGAGAGTCATCGGCCGCGCCGTCGGCGCATCTATACGCGCGTCAATGGCGGCGAGATAATGCCCTCGTAGGCATGCACAAGGAAGGTTGCAACATGATGGCATGGATGATTCGCGCGGGACGCGGGGGCGTGTACGCGCAGAGCTGGCTCGAGACCGGCACCATAGGCACTGGCTGGGACTTCGTCGGGGCGGACTTAGCCCGCATGCCAAAGGGCCGGATACGCGAGGCATACGTAGCTACGCATCCCGGCGAGTCCAAGGGCAAGGTCAGTGCGGCGGTCTCCCAGGTCTATAAGTTCGCGCACGACATGGCCGAAGGCTCAACGGTCGTCATGTACGACCCCGAGACGCGACTCTACCACCTCGGCACGGTGGCGGGTCCCTGCACGCCGACGACCCAGGACGGTGCAACCTACGTGCGTACGGTCTCCTAGCAGGGCCAGGCCCAGCGCGACGCGCTCTCCACTGCATCGAAGAACTCCCTCGGCGGCATATCCACGATCTTCTCGGTCTCCGACGAGGCGCTGGCAGACTGAGGCGCGCTACGCGACCTTCGACAACGGCATTGAGCGAATAAAGGACCGCCTTCTCGCCGTCGACCCCGACGACATGGAACAGCTCACTGCCGGGCTCCTACGCGCGATGGGCTACCACGTCCGCGTCACGCCGAAGGGTCCCGATGGCGGCAGGGACGTCATCGCCTCGCCCGACGCGCTGGGCCTCGAGGCGCCGCGCATCATCTGCGAGGTGAAGCACCGCAAGGGCTCCATGGGCGCTCCGCAGCTGCGCGCGTTCATCGGCGGGCTGCGCGGCGGTGACTGCGGGCTCTACGTCAGCACGGGCGGCTTCACGAAGGAGGCCCGCTACGAGGCTGACCGCTCCAACGTCCCCGTGCGCCTACTCGACCTCGACGGCTTCGCGCGCCTCTACGCCGACTTCTACGATCGCACCGACGAGGACGCCCGCGCCATCCTGCCTCTCGTCCGCATCTGGTTGCCGGCGTAGACTGCCATGAGCTATTGTGCGAGCATCGTCATAAGGGAAGGCGGGAAGAGCAGCTTTCACGGATTGAGCCTCTATGACCCGCTTCCATACCTGTTCCTGCGGCCTGGGCAGTTGAAGGCGTTTGCAGATTCCACCCGCTTCGATCTAAGCGGCCTCAATAACGTTTGGAGCGAGACGGGCATCCTTATGGACGCAGACGGGAAGCAGCTGCTCTACTTCGGCAGCGATGACAGCACCTGGGAGATAGGGTTCCGCAAAGTGCTCGACGCCTTCTTTAAGCGCTCCCTCTGGCCGGGCTGGAATGTGCGGTTCTGTCCTCGCCATCTCGTGGACTTCGCGGAGGCGCTGGGGCTCGAAAGCCCGATGACGCCGTGGCTAGGTGATGCGCCAGACCTCTATGATTTGAAGTACTGGATCGGCAGTGAGTCGCGTCTGGACTGCCTCAACGATGGCGAGATTTCGAGCGCGATTATGGTGAGAAAAGGTGGTGCGCATTACCTGCATACTATCGACTCCATGTACGTGACCGACATCCTCGATCATGGGGAGGAGCTTGTCGCGTCGCTTCTCAAGCCAGGCTTGGACAAGCTCGTTTCCGGCATCGATGGTGACGGGCTCTGCTCGTCCGCTCTCATCGACTGCGACGGTAGAACCCTCACGTACTGGTACGTGGACGAGGACAGGCCGCCAGAGTACTTCCAGCGCTTTTGGCCGGGATGGGAATTGGTTGACATCCAAGATGACTATCAGGCGTTCTCTAAGACCACGGATGGAATCGTCACGTTCGACGAGTCGATAGACATGGAACGTGCCATTGCGGGCATACGCGCCTGCAACCATATCGACGTCTACGATGACAAGCCCACCATACCGCCCGAGAAGTTCGAGTCGATGCTGTTATCGTTTCTGGCTGGCTATCAGCCATGACGTGCAGGTTTGGATTCATTTCTGCAGGGCTGTTTGAGTGGTTGAAGAAGCGTTCTAATCGTTGCCTTCCTTCGTCTTCTCATACCATCGAGCCCGTTACTCCTCGCGCGTCATGAGACCTGTGGCCACCTCGGCCATGTCCTGCCGATTCTCCGAAGCCGTGTCCTGGACGATGCTGTCGTCAAAGATTACCGACACGTCGCAGGGCGCCCCCTGAAGCGCGTTCTCATTCTTGCGGATATTGCGCGAGAGAGCGCTGTTGTCAGATGAGACCTCCGTTGCCGTGTGCACGTACCCAACGTTGTTGGTGTCGAAGTAGTTGACGTCCCAGGCTGATGAGATCTCCGAGCGCGTGCAACGCGAGCCAGAACGCCTTTCCTTGGGAATCCGTCCTGAGCGCCGGCGCGAACTCCTGGATCGTGTCCTCGGTCGACATGACCTTCCTGAACACGGTGCAGTCGCCCTTGCCGAAGGGGATGGGCACCCGCCTCCCGTCGTTGGTCCTCTCCTGGTCGAACATCACGTCGGACAGAAAGACGCGCATCTTGCCCGCGTCCACCTCGTTGATGAGCGCGTCGTAGGCGAGGTCCACCGACTGCACCGCGTCCACGGCGTCCGCGAATACCGACTGCCCGTAGGGCGAGAAGTCCACGCGGGTGTTCGGCACCGCCGGCCGCACGATTCCGAAGGTGGGGAATAAGAATCCCGTCTCCACCTCGGGCGCCACGCCGGGCACGCCCACAACCCGCCCGTCCCCGTCGAAGCACACGATGCGGATCCGGTACGCGCCGTCGTCGCCCACGACGTGCATCTGCAGCTGGTCGAGAAGCGCGCCGCGCGAGAAGCACCTCGTGACGAACGCGCACTCGCGCACGCCCTCCGCGTCCCACGACAGCGGCACCACCATCCGAGCGTCGTAGTGACGCACGCGCACCAGGCGCCGGCCCACGTCCATCCACACCGCGAAAGCCCCGGTTCCCAGGCCGAACGCGCGAACCACGGTCTCCTGGGCCCTTCCCCAGAAGTTCGTGGACGAGAAGAACGATGCAAGCCAGTCGGTGCACTCCCGGTTCTCGTATGCCACGACGGTCTTCTCGTCGAGCAGGAGAGAACCCCACTCCCGGCACACCCGCATCGCCGGCATGATGGTCCTGCGGTGCACCTGGTACACCCGCCCGAACCCGTCGGTGTCCCGGTAGTCGTAGAACTCGCCCACGGCCCGCATCCACGAGTCCCACTCGCGGACGTGCGATTCCATGTCCTCCAGCGCCCGCGTAGAGTACCCGGCCGCCCTCAGATACTCCCTCACGCACTCCGGCACCCAGTACTCGTCCGCCGCCTCCATGCTCATGCTGGCCTCCTTTAATCAAAGAGAGAAGACGGCCCGATAATCCGCGCGGTGTCACACCAGTGCCGGTTATCGCATTTCCCGCTAGACAGGGAGGGAATAAGAGCTCAGTTAGGCGAGAGAGACGAGAGGGGCCGCTCCATGTCAAAGAGGCAACAAAAAGGAGCCCATCAGTGCCCAGGAGACGATCGAGCAATTTGTTCTACGCGCCCGAAGGGTTCAGGCGCACTCGCTTGTCAAGAACGGCACGGTAGGGGAATACGCCAAGGCAAAGATGACCGTCAGCTTCACTCCGGCAACGGGGATTACTACGACTACAGACCATGTCGTCCCAGACGAGGAGGTCTTCGAATCCCTCGCGACCCGCCTGCGTCCGTTTGAACTTGAAAGGGAGCCTATATATCTTCCAGATGTATTCAAGGCGATTAGGGCGTGCGTGCCACCCGAGTCAATCTCTGAAGACAGGCATCTTGAAGAGTGCCTCGTCTCAGCCGAAAACTGGTTCGAGCATCGATGCCTGAAGCAGGACAGCATAGCCTATGCGGTGCAGCTCATTGACTCGGAGGATAATCCAGAGACCAAATACCTCTCGGATGTCACGCTTGCGAATTTCTGGCTGTACACGGATACAGTACACGCAGACCCCAAAGGCGATAAGGCCGAAGGGAGGAAGCTTGGTTACCGCGAACGATACAAAGCCGCCTCGTCCTTCTTTAGCGAGTTTGCACTTTTCGTCGTAAGCCTGCTCAACATCGTCAAGGCGCTATGCGACAGGGGTCTCCTGCAAATCTCCGAGAGCGCTTGGACAGAACCAGTCACCTGCGAAGAAGCGGACAAAGAGGCGGGAGAGAGGATAGTGGAGGGATCAATATGCGTCTTTCCTGTGGGCACCGAGGTGACAACGGGTAATAGCCCCGAGAATATCCCCGGGGGTACCAGACTTACCCCTATACTTATGAAACTTCTTGGCGATCCCGAAGGACGTGCTGTTCTGAACGTGCTTGGCGAGGACGAGAAGCCCATAGCGTCTTATATCGCGTATAGGGGGCTAAGTGAGAACACCTTCGTGTTCCTGGTAAGCGACGCCCTGACAATAACGATTCCCATTGACGTCTTGTCAGGACATGCAGACACACTTCCCGAGTTCGCAGCCGTCAAGGGAAGAGAAGTAGAGGCGTTCTCGCTCTTCAAGAGCATCGAGTCCCCGCACTGTGCCGAGATACAGTTCTTTTACAGCAACAAACAGCAGGCGATAAAGATAAAGTTCGAGGCATCGTTAGACGAGAAGGGCAAACAGGAGTCAGAGGCGGGCACGGCCTAACGCGCCTGAGAAATGCGTCCGCTTCCTCTATTCTCACGCCCCCCCTCAGCACGTCGTCCATCATGGCGTAGCGCACCGCGTCGATGCTGTGGTCGTTTCCGTCCGGGATCTCGTCTACCCAGGTTCCGTCGCGGTCGCGCTCGAACTCCTTCAGACGGAACTCCTCGTAGGCCAGCGGGCACCGAACAGGATCGATCACGATCTCCCGCAGCCCCGCCAGCCACTCATAGCTCAGCCGCCGCATGTTGCTCTTCCTCGCCGGCCGCACCCTCAGCCCCAGCTCGCGCCGCCACACGGCCATTGACTGCTTGCCATCCGGCGTGGATCGACCGCTTTGAGGTCGCGCCCGCCAGTACCGTCCGGTGGCGCAGAACCAGGCCATTTCCCGTGCGTATCGCATGGGGCAGACGAGGAAGGTCTTTGTCCACCGGCTGCTCTGCACGGACACCATCGACGAGCGGATCATGCAGATCCTGGCGAACAAGCAGTGGATCTTCGACACTTTCGCCGACAGGTCCGTTGCGGCCGAGCAGGTGGACCAGGCCTTCAGCCGGGAGACTATGGACCAGATCGTGCGGGACGCGCTCAGGAAGTCCGTCGGCGTGCGGTAGGGGAGAGCTGCTCGCATCGCGACCGGCCCAGTGCCTAGCGATTCAGATATTCGGAATTCGCTGTTAAACAAGTCCTGACATATCCGTCCGGACTCCCTGCTCGCCTTTGTTTCGACCAAGAGAGCGAGGGGCAGGAGGCCCGGATGAACAACAGCATGCTGCAGGGGGGCGCTCGTGCTGCCGACGGGCGACATGCGCGAGCTTGCCAGTAGGATCAGGGGATTCGTTCGTCGCGGGAGTGCCGTCTGGCGAGTCAGACGAGTGCCCGAGACGCGGCACCTCGCGCGTCGTCATGTGCGGGTACGATGCCGACGGCACCTAGTGGTGGGTCTGACGTGGGTGTGGGCGCACCTTCACCGAGGGGGCGGGTAGCCGCTGGCGCTATCGAGGCTTGTGTTTCGTCAACCTCTCGTTTCACAAAACAGCATCCGTTCGTTTCACACGTCAGCGTGAAGATTCTTCACGCACGAGCGTCGCCCTGGCACCAATCCTTTCTTCTCCTACAACTCCCCGCGCATGAGCGCGTGTTTGACCCTGTACGACTCCCTGTCGTAGGTGACGAGCCTGCCGTGGTGGACGATGCGGTCCATCATCGCCTTGGCCATGTCGTCGTCGGCAAAGATCTCGCCCCATCTGGAGAACTCGATGTTGGTGGTGAGGATGAGCGCGATCCGCTCGTAGCACATCGACACCACCCGGAACAGAAGCCTTGCCCCGTCGGGATCGGTGGGAAGGTACCCCCACTCGTCCAGGATGATGAGGTCGCACCTGCCGAGCCTCCTGAGCGCGTCCTGTATCGTCCCCTCCTTATTCGCGCGCCTCAGCTCGCTTACCAGCTCCGCCGTCGACCAGAACGCGACTTTGCTGCCCTCACCGCAGGCGAGCAGCCCCAAGGCTATCGCGGTATGGGTCTTGCCATTGCCTGATCCCCCGAAGAGCACCAGGTCCTCGTGGGCGTCGATGAAGGCAAGCGAGAGCATGTCGTCCCTCGTGAAGCCGCGGGGGAACACGATTCCCGACCATTCGAAGCCATCGAAGCCCTTCTGCGAGGGAAAGTTCGCCTGCCGCTTGAGGCGCGCTATCCGGCTTTGGTGCCTGAGCGCGTACTCCCTTGCGAGCGCATCCTCGAAGAACGCGAACTGCCCATCGGTGGCCGTCTCCGCCACGTAGCGCATCGTCGCCTTCGACAGCAGGACGGAGCCACCCTCGCGCTCGGCGCGCTTCAGCCTCTCGTAGCGCGCATCAACCTTCTGCGGCAGCCTGGCCATCCCGATCGCCTCCCCCGAGCATGAAGCCGTCGTAGTCGGCGAGCCTGGTGCCCAGCTCGCGCGCCGCCTTGGTTCTGGTGCCTTGCGCGCGGATCCTGGCGCAGCACATCTCGACATCGGCAGGGCGCATCTTGCGGGTGGCCCGTAGCGCCTCGGAGAACGCCTGGGCGGTGATCCCCATGCCATAGGCTTGTGCGAGCCTCGAGATCACCTTGACCTGGCCTTTCAGCTCGTCGGTCGCCATGGAGCCGAAGGCGTCCCTCACATCCTCGTCGAACAGCGCGCACACGCTGGACTGCATGAAGGCGCGCGCCCTCGTCGAAAGCGGTTCGAGCAGTGCCAGCGGGTCCTCGTCGGAGGTGAAGAGCTTGCCGGAGCGCCTGCGGTAGGTCCTTAGCGGCGTCCCGTCAGGGGCGTCTATCTCCACCGTGAAGGCGCGCACGCCCACCGTGAGCGAAACACATGCGAGTGAGGGTGACGCCAGGTAGCGATGGCAGCCGTCCAAGGCGATCCTTCCGTAGCCGTCGGTCGTGCACGACGCCCACTTGACGACGTCGAAGGGCTTTTTTGGAAGAGGCAGAAGATGCGCCTTGTCAGCCTGGAAGAGGTCGGCCCAGCTGAGTCCCCTCTCGTAGTGGAGCTGCTCTTCGGAGTGGGCGTCAAGCGTCTCGGCAAGCCCTCGGTTGTAGTCCTGAAGGTCGTCCACCTCGGGCACGGGCACGAAGAAGTTCCTCCTGGTGTAGCCGACCTTGCCCTCGACGTTTCCCTTCTCCTTGCCGGCGTTCGGGTTGCAGAAGCGGGCCGTGAAGCCGTAGTGCAGCCTGAGCCGGCGGAAGAGGTCGGACTCCACGATCACGTCGCGCCACCTCCTCCCGGCCTCGGTGGCGTTGTCGAGCACGATGACGGGGGGGGACGCCCCCGATGTGCTCGAAGCAGTCCTTGAGCCCCTGGCAGACGCAGACGTCCTTCTCGTCCGCGAAGACCTCGCACACCTCGTGGTTGGAGTACGGAAAGGACATCGGCAGGTAGTGCATCCTTGCCCTGCCGCCGCCGAAGGCATAATCGAAGTCGGCCTGCCCGAAGTCGACCTGCATGGTGCCCGGGTCCCATCCGAGCCTCACCGACTCGCCCCTCGGCCCTTTGGAGCGAATCTCCTTCATGTAGCGCTGCACCGTGGAGTGGCTGCCGCTAAAGCCATGCTCCGCGCGCAGCCTCTCGAAGACGCGCTTGGCCGTGTGGCGCTGCTTGTGGTAGCAGTGGCGGTCCTCCTCGAGCATCTCGCCGATGAGGGCCTTGTAGGGATCGAGCTTGCTCGGGTGCTCCGAGGCCTTGGGCCTTTGGGGCGAGAAGTCGTCTTCCTGAGCGTACTTCCTGATCGTTGGGTACGACACGCCGAGGGTCTCCTTCACCTCCGTCGGCGTATAGCCATCCGCGAGCATGTCGCGTATCCTCTCTATCTGGGACATGTCCAGCATCTTCCTTTCCTGCCTCTCGATCCGTGGGTTGGGCCCTGCGAATCGAGCATGGCAAATGTGTGCGGTGCCAGGACGTGTCCCCCTTGCTTATCTGTGAAACTTTTTCATGCTCACGAGTGAAAAGCCGCTCTGCTTTTTTGTGCAATTAGGAGGCTATCAAACACAAGGCTGCCCCTGTCGGCGCGGCTCGAGTTCGTCGGCGCCGCGCTCTCGCTCGAGGGCGCTTCCCTCGGGGGTGCGAGAGGCGGTGCTCCGTGAGCCTGCCAACATCCTGGTACATGGGGAGGCGGCTCTGCGACGTGATGGCTAGATGGACCAGTGCGTTCGAGGGGCGTCAATCCAAGTGGACGGGCCTCGACTGGACGAGTCCCTCAAGGGCCCGCCACCTCACGGCTTCATGCCCGGGTAGGGCGGCGGGTCGGGCAGGCATGGGCTGTCGAGGGCTGAGTTCGGCGTCATCACGGGCGCTGATGACCTGGGCGACTGCTTCTGCTGCGTGTCGTCGAGGGGAAAGACCGGCTCCGAGAGGGTGCGTGCGTCGGTCGCCAGCGTCGACCTCGCGGGTGCCGAGGTCTTCACGGACACGCTCTCCTCCTATGCGGTCCCGCTCAGGGCGGTCGGCATCACGGCCCACAACAGGTTTAACTCGAGCGAGGCAGCCGCGGATTAGCGCGGTACCCCTCTATCCCCTCGAGTTCATATAGGAGCTGGTTTAACAGCGGTTTCAAATGATGCCTAGAGGTTTTCAATTTCGTAGATTCTCGGATTGTGATAATCCTCTATGACGATGGTTGAATAGCGTCGAAGCTCTTGTGTGTCTTGGTCATTCTTCTTATACGTAATTCCCACCGTACGAATACCTGCATGCTTGCATGCTTTGCAGCCGAAGACTGCATCTTCGAAAACAACCGCATGTTCCGGTGTCGACCCAACGCGTTCTATTGCCTCGAGATAGACGTCTGGCTGGCTCTTGTCGTTGCCAACATCTCCTGTATAGGCAATTGCGGCGAAGTTATCGGCAATGTTGAGGTTGTTGAGTGCGTTTCTGATTATTGTTGGTGGTGTTGAGCTTGCGATGGAAAGTTGTATTCCGTTCGAATGGAGAAAGGCAACATACTCAAGCGCATATGGCAAAGGCATAACGCTATTGGCATACCCAGCGATAACGCGTGAACTCAAGTCATCAAATACTTCCTGAACGCTGGTGCCTGCACCCAGCTCGTCGTGGAATCTGCAACACTTCTCGCCAAAACTGAGGTGTTCAATCTCATCGAGATAGGAGCGTGAGTTGTCCGGCAGATAGTCGGCCAAGTACGTTTCCAAGGTCTTCCTCCACATGGCAGCAGAGTTCACCAAGGTGCCATCAAAGTCGAAGACTACTGCTTTCTGACACATAATCTGCCTTCCTCAAGTTGTTGAACTGTTGCTCTGATGACTCGACAATATAGTTATATATACGACCATATACAACCATAAACAAATAGAGTATATTGCAGGCAAAGTCTTGGTCTATCGAAAGAAAGGCGGAGTTTGTCATGGCTGTCGTTAGCTCACTCGAACTGGTGGCAATTGCTCAAAAGAACGGTTGGCTTCTGCCCGCGTATAACACTACGAATATGGAGATGACTTTCGGAATCCTGGATGGTCTGCAACGTGCTGGCATGCCGGGCATCCTCCAGATTGCTCCAACCAACGTCAAGCTATCTGATTACGAGACAATCGCAATGATTGTGAAAAAGGTTTCAGAGGGCTATGTAGTACCTACCGCTTTGCATCTCGATCACGGTAAGACGCTCGAAGACGTTCGACAGGCAGTCCAGGCTGGATTTACCTCAATCATGATTGACGGAGCCGCCCTCTCCTTCGAAGAGAATATTCGCTTCTCGCGTGAAGCTGTCGATTATTGCCACTGCTACGGAATCCCTGTTGAGGCTGAGCTTGGTGCTATTAGGGGGAAAGAAGACGATCATGTCTCAGAAGCCGATTTGAAGACAGATCCCTCTCAGGTTGAGGAGTTCGTGGATCGCACCGGATGCGATTTGCTGGCTGTCTCGATTGGCAATGTTCATGGTCTCGAGGATACACCGCGGATAAATCTTCCTCTTCTGGAGAAGCTTTATTCAGTTGCGCCTTGCCCGCTCGTGCTCCATGGAGGGTCTGGCATCCCTTACGAAATCATTCATGCCATGCAGCCATACGGCATGGTGAAAGTAAATATTGCAAGCGATTTGCGTAAGGCTTTCATTACTACGGTCGGCAAGGCGTATGAAGCAAACAATAACGAGCACAACCTTGCCCGCGTGCTCATTGATGTTCGCAAAGCCGTCGCAGATGTCGCATACAAGACCACTCGTGCGATTAACGGCCTCCCCTATTAGGCCTTCTGCTGAAATCTGCTGGGGCAAGGGATTTGCGAACAACCTGACTTCGCGTATATGTTGCAACTTCCCCTGCAGAATCGATTGGGATGCAATGAAAAGATTCGTTGGCATAGATTTGGGCACCTCATCTGTCAAGGTTGTTGTGACGGATGAGTGTGGTCACGTCGAGCGTATGGCGACAAGAGCCTATAACATTTCGGAGCCAGTTCCCCAGTGGCGAGAGATTGACCCAATGATCTGGTGGAAAGCAACCGCTGAAGCATCTCGCGAGATACTTGAGGGGTATCCTGCCTCGGAAATTGCAGGCGTGGGCGTGACTGGACAGATGCACACACTTGTTTGCCTTGATGAGCGCGATGTCCCTGTATGTCCTGCTATTATGTGGAATGATCTCAGGTCGGCGGAATTGGTTTCCGATGCCAGAACGGCATTGGCGGATTCCGGCGAGAGCTACCTTGCTCGAATCATCTCGACCGGGAGTCCAGCCCTAAGTCTTGCGTGGATAAAAGCAAATCGTCCTGATGTCTTCTCTAGAATTCGCACCATTGTTATTGCGCCTGACTGGATCGTTAAATGCCTCACTGGCGCAATTGGCACGGATTGGTGCGAGGCATCGACTTCGTCTTTATTTGATCTTGAAAAGGGCATCTGGTCAACGACTGCGTGCAAGTCGTTGGGCGTACCGCTGCATATCCTTCCAGAGATTCAGAGCGCTGACAGTATTGTTGGGGGCGTGGCGAAGATGGCAGGGGAGGCAAGTGGCATCCCTGCTGGTACTCCGGTTATCCGTGGAACGGGGGATAATCCGGCCTCGGCAATTCCGACAGGCTGCTTTGGAGAGAGGGTCCCTGTTATCTCTCTTGGTACTTCTGGGGTGCTTATGTACTCAGAGCCTGGTAGCATCCGAGCAAAATGGGGGAAATCCGTTCTGTTCTCGGAGTCATCGGGAAGCCTGTCAACATTGGTTCAGCTCACCATCCAGACCTGTGGAAATGCCGTAGATTGGCTAACGCGTGACACGTTAAGATGCTCGGACTACGACCTTGAGGATGCCCGTGCAAATGACATTCTCTACGATACGGATAGATTAATCTTTTATCCGTTCCTCAATGGGGATAAGACGCTGTATGGTAATTCAAGCATTCGCGGGGCATTCGTGGGCATTTCACTTGAAACCTCAAGAAGTGACTTGCAGAGAGCCGTAATGGAGGGAATCTCCATGGGCTTTAGACAGCTACTTGAACATGTAGATGAATCTGGATCTTGGGGAGAGATTCGTGTAGTGGGTGGGGGAGCACACTCAGATTTGTGGATGAAGATACTTTCCTCAGTCCTAAGTAAACAGATTGTACGTCTGACCGGAGTGAAGGGTGCTGCCCAAGGAGCAGCCATGATTGCGGCGTCAGCCGTGCGGGGAATTGACCTTGTAACAATCTTGCAGGAGCTTGGGAAACAGGAAGAAGCGTTTGAACCGAATCAGAAGGCAGTCAGCATGTATGAACGTAAGTACAGTGCCTTCTTGGAGCTCCACGATGCTGTCGGCACGCTTGGTGCTAGGGAATTCAACCGCTAGCGCCTTTTCACATGCCGTTCGGCCCATTTGCGATTTAAGAAACAACTACAGACAATACTATACAACCATAGACAAGTTAGCTAATTACCAATGGAGGTGGATAGGTCGGGCCTTGTCTTCACTGATATCGAACGGATACGTACAGTCGCTAGAAATTGGAGGGTTACATGGGAGCTGTCAATGACGCAATGATATGGCTCGCGGAGAACTTTACAGGACTATTCAACGCCGCAGGACAGCAGTTCGCATCGTTCATTACAAGCATGATTCCAATGCTGGTTTGCTTGATTCTCACCATTAAGGCGCTCATCGCGCTTATTGGCGAGGAGCGCGTGTATGGATTCATGAAGAAGTGCACCAAGTATGCAGTCCTTCGCTACACCCTCATCCCATTCCTGTGCACGTTTTTCCTGTGCAACCCGATGGCGTATACCTTCGGCGTGTTTGTCGAAGAAAAGTACAAGCCCGCATTCTACGATGCTGTTGTGTCCATGATGCACCCCATCACGGGACTTTTCCCCCATGCTAACTCGTCGGAGCTGTTCGTCTGGCTCGGAATCTCGGCGGGATATGAGGCAGTGGGAGGGAACTCCTCTGCTCTCGCCATTCGCTTCCTTTTCGTGGGTCTTATTGTCTGCCTAATCAAGGGCATTGTGACGGAGAAGGTCTACTTCGCCATGGTCAAGCACAATGAAAAGAAGAAGCTTGCTGCTTAACAGTGAATTTATAACGAATATCCCGAGAGGCGAGTGATTCTCGTATGAGTGAATACAAAAGCGTAATCGTTTCTCATGGTCCTAATGGTTGGGGTGGTCCTCTGACCATTACACCTACGGATGAGAAGCCTTATATCTTGAATGTTTGCCTTGGTGGCATTAACCCTGTTGCTCAGGCAATTGCAGATGCTACTGGTGCGCCCGTTGTTGACCAGTTCAAGAATCCCGTCGATACCAGCGAGGCTTGCGTTGCTGTTATCGATTGTGCGGGAGTTGCTCGCTGTGGCACATATCCCAAGATGGGGATAAAGACTTTGAACATCAAGCCTGGCTCTCCTTCTGGACCTCTCGCCTCTTTCATCACTGCCGATCTTTTCGCATCCGATGTAAAACCCAGCGGTGTCACTCTTACCGACGCAGTTGCCGATACTCCTAAACCCGTTGAGATGCCTGCTGCCGATGAGGATTCCGGAAAGCTGAGCGAAGAGGACGTCCATGCCAAGATTGCTGAAGGTCGCTCCGAGATTCAGAATAAAAAGAGCAACGGTGCAATGGATGTTCTCTCGAAGATTGGTACTGGCGTCGGACGTTTCATCTCGATAATTTACCAGGCTGCGAGGGATACGGTCGACGACGTTATCAAGAACATCATCCCGTTCATGGCTTTCGTCTCGGTCCTTATCGGCATTATTAACTATACGGGATTCGGCAATGTCATTGCTGCTTTCCTAACCCCAATTGCAAGCTCTCTGCCAGGGATGATTCTGGTTGGTCTGTTCTGCTCCATTCCGTTCCTCTCGCCGCTCATCTGCCCCGGAGCAATCATCGCCTCCGTCCTTTCTGTCCTGATTGGTGACCAGATTGCCGCTGGCAACATCCCGGCCAACTATGCCCTTCCTGGATTCTTTGCGGTTAACTGCCAGGTCGGTTCTGACTTCGCTCCCGTTGGTATGACGCTTATGGAGGCAAAGCCGGAGACCATTGAGATTGGTTATCCTGCATTCCTGTTCGGAAAGCTCATCACGAGCCCGATTCAGATTGTCCTGGCCTACGTGCTCTCGTTTGGTCTCTAGTCAATTCACAACGTTATTCGAGGTACCAACATGGTTCAGAGCTTGGTTCAAGGTATTGGAGTAGTTGTTTTCTTCCTCATTATCTGGGGCCTAGGAACGTACATGCAATATCGTTACTGGAACAGGGTTCGAAAGCTGATCCACGAACTGGCTAAGGATCATGTTGGCTACCTCGGAACGGGAATGTGCCAGATCAAGTTTTCGCGCAAGGCTTTTGTTGTGATTCTTACTGACGAGAGCGGCGTAATAACAAAAGCCTATGAGATTAAAACTCTTTCTTTGCGTCCGTCTTTTGTGGAGATGCCAGGGCTCTCGGGAATTATGGTCGAGTATGCATATGAGCACATGCCCAGCTTGAAATATCACGGTGCGTTTGAGCAGGCCATCTCGGCTATCCAACGATCCCGAGGAATTGGAATTGCCAACTCTGGTGTGGACGAGGCACAGAGTGTGTAACGTTGTCGTTATTAGCTAACAGGGGCTACCTTATGTATTCAGTTGAAGCTACTGAAATCGGTTCGTCGGTCCGCGCTCTCATGGAAGAGAAAATGATTGTTCTGTTTGGGCCCACCGCCCCAACTGAACTTAGAGATATCTGTGTGGTTCACGACGGGAAGCCTACCACCGACGAGGTCGTGCACAATGGCGGAACGATTTCCTTCAATAACCAGACTTACACAATCGTGGAAGTTGGGGATGTCGCTAACGAGAATTTTGTGACGTTGGGACACTTGACCGTGAACTTCTCCAAGGAGCCAGGAGTTCTGCCGGGATCGATTAGGGTCGATACCGAAGAGGTTCCAGATATCAACGTGGGTGACACAATCGCTATCCAGTAACCATGCTTATCCGTAACTTTGAAGGGGGGTAATAGTGAAGCGCGAAGATCTAGAGCTGCCGCTGTTTACCGTAAGCCCAAAGACCTACTTTACGGGCGAAGATGCGGTTGCCGCTGCAAGAACCACTGACTTGGTAGCAGCTGGAAGACGGCACACAATATTTTATTCTGCTCCAATGCCCGAGCTTTTCCAGATTGCCCAGAGCGTTTGCAATGTGGTTGTGACTGCGCAGCATGCAGACCTTATTGGTGACGGAAAGGGCATGGGCCTTGCTCCGCTTGAATCATTGAAAAGCATTGGAGTTGAGGCAATCTTTTTGAATCACACCGCTCATCCGCTCTGCGTGAATAGGCTTGCCGCAACTATAGATCGAGCCAAAGAGCTCGAGATTCTCACCATTGTTGCCGCAGATAGCATCACAGAGTCGAAGGCAGTTGCCGCTATGGACCCCGATGTCATTCTCTGCGAGCCCAGCCCTCTGGTTGGCACCGGGATAACCAGCAGCGACGATTACATCGACCAAACCATCTCTGCAGTTCGCTCCATAAACAAGGAAATCGTAATCATGGAGGGGGCAGGGATTAGGACTGGCGATGATGTGCGCAGGCTCATTCAACGCGGTGCTCAAGGAACGGGTATATCCAGTGCCCTGAAGCTGGCAATAGACCAAAGGGAGCTTTTGACTGAGCTCTTTGATGCTCTTGATTAATTAGTGGGTGATTCTCATCAAAAATGATTGAGCCGGGGCTGTCGGGTATTGACAGCCCCGGCTCTGTTGGTGAGGTAGGGGGATCCAAAAAAGCATCCTAGAGCCTGCCAGCTGACCTTCTCTGGGAGATGGTGCCCACGTAAAAACGGTTAGAGCGTAGCCAGACCCGTGCATACTCGATGGGCTTATCGTTATCAAGGAAGACT
Source organism: Olsenella sp. (assembly GCA_022648325.1). Taxonomy (GTDB): domain Bacteria; phylum Actinomycetota; class Coriobacteriia; order Coriobacteriales; family Atopobiaceae; genus Tractidigestivibacter. The sequence goes on along the minus strand of JALCMG010000017.1, from coordinate 11,388 downwards.
GTCTGAATTTGCTGAAGCATCGGCTGGCCAAGGCTTACCTTGAGCGATTTGGCTCTTTTCTCGTCGGCGCCGATTGCAAAGAAGCTCGTATCGGAATAGGCGACCTTGTGTCCGCTGAGCCTCTCGATGGTCTCGAAGAGGCTGACTTTCTCAAAGTCCTCGGAACCAATGTTTGGAACCAGTGCGCAGTTGATGTTGTTCTCGATGTACATTATCGGCTCACCGGACACAGAACGTATTCGCTCCATGTGCATGTAAGGGGAGCCAATGGGAATTTCGAGCTTGGAGGCAAGCTCCTCATCAGCCTTCAGCGTTTCCGAGACCAAGATCGTGGTCACAAATGAAATCCCCTGCTCTCGGAGGGACTCGGAAAAAGAGATCAGTCCCTCGTTAAGTGGGAAGGAAATGTCATGGGGCTTAACGTAGGTACCTTTTCCTTGAATCTGCTCGAGTACCCCAGCATCGACAAGCTCAGATACGGCCTTTTTGATACTTCCCCGACTTACACCAAGTGATGATGCAAGTTCGAGTTCAGATGGTATTCTGTCCGATTCGCGCCACTTGCCCGAACTAATATTCTCGGTGAGAATATTGACAACCTGCTTGTAGATAGGAGTGGCACAATCCTTATTAATCATGGGAGACATGTAGATACCTTTTACGAATATTGTTACTGGATTCAGTATACTGCCATGCTTGAAATTCATCGGTGGAAAGATTGCCTCGCTCAAGAGATCTTCTTCGGGATAGTTCTGGTGTCGGTAATCTTCCGTTAACCGCGAGTGTTCCACATTGTACGCCCGCCAGGTCCCGAGCGAATGGGCTCATCCTCCGTGATACGTCGTTGCCGTCTGTGGCGTTAGCTCTTGCAAGGTGTACAAATATGGACAATAGTTCTTCTTGTCTAGTTGATGTGCCTGGGAGATAATAATGTCCGATGAGATTTTGTCAGATAAGCCTTACTTCTATCCAAGTGCAGGTTCGTTAAAAGCAATAAAGGACCTGATAAAGACTATTGAAAGATCGATCGAAGACGGCAACGCGACCTCCTGTACCGGAGTAATGGCGGCTCGATTCGAGGTGGCACGCACTAACATTGCCTCAGGCGGTGGGCCGAGCTATGCCAAATTTGTCTCCGAGGAGCCAGCTGTCGACTACCTTACCGAGAGGGTTCCCGCAATCATCGTGTGCCTGGCGCTTGTTATTGGCGGTGCGATAGCAGGATTTCTCTGGCAAGCTATTCTTATCGCGGCACTCCTCTTTGCGGGAATTCACTTTACGACAGGGGTAGACGGTGAGCACATGGTCTCGGAAGGCAATCGTCTACTTAATGAGCTTGACGACTCCATCTCCTCGATTGATAAGGCCCTTGAATCGCGTAAGACCAAAGGCGCTCGCAGGGACTATCTGAAGACACTGCGTTCGATGGCGGCCGGAGCAAGAAGCGAGCTTGCGTCTGATCTCGAAACTCGCGCTCGACAGTGAGCTCTCTCTGGACTGAAAACGTTGCAATATGAAGGACGGTGCACCTTGCCGCTTGAGAAGAACTCCAGTACGCCTTTGCATGTCCAGGTTGCCGACTTCATTCGTGAGAAAATATATATGCGGGAATGGGAGCCAAACAGCAAAATTCCGACAGAGTTTGAACTCTGCGATATGCTTGGTGTTAGTCGAGGGTGCCTTAAGAACGGAATAAAGATCCTGGTAGACGAGGGCCTGCTTGTTCAGTATCGTGGTCGTGGGACCTTCGTTACGGATCGAAAAATGATATCGCACCCCACGGGGAACACCCTCCTCTCGTTTGCGGAGTCGCTCAAGTCCCAGGGAATCAGCTTTCAAACCAAAGAAATAAGCGGTGGGATTATCCCTGCCGATGCTTTCTTGGCAGGAAAGCTCTATATCAAAGAGGGAGATCCCGTCTTCTTCCTGCGGCGAATCCGATATGTCGAAGGTAAGCCAATTATGTATATCGAGAATCGCATCAGGGCGAATGCGGTACCGGGAATTGAGAAGGTTGACTTCTCCCAAGAGACGTTGTTTCAAACGTTAGAAAAGCTTTCTGGCAAGAAGATAGGTTTCTCTAACGCTCGCTATTCAGCTGAGGTTGCCGGAGAGACCAAGGGCAAGGCTCTTGGGGTTAGCGCAGACTCGCCCGTCCTTCACCTCGAGCAGCACATTTTCTATGCAGATGATACGCCGGCGGAGTGGGGCAACGTATGGCTTCAAGCCTATCGCTACGTGGTGGGGACAATTCTTCCCAGGACCTGATTTCCGTTGGGGGCAAAATACCGACCGCTTGTAGAAGATGCAATTAGAAATTTGAGCGATTGTGACGGGTCCTTTGTCCATTGGGAGAGGATAACTTTTCTCTCTTATCGCATGGCGCGGGACGCATCTCGGTTCATATAGGGTTTCATTTCCGCAGGTATTTGAAGTGACTTAAAAATTGCAAGTGACAAATTATGTGTTGTCAAGCCTAAATTTGCCGATATTTGTATGTCTTCACTATACTTGCACAAATTTGTCTAGCTTTGTATATATGTTCGCGAGTAAGGCCATAAGTAATTTCCAAAAGGAGGAAATACATGCCGCTCGTGAATATGAATGATCTTTTCAAGATCGCAAAGAAGAACAAGCTTATGGTTCCCGCTTACAACTCCACTGACGTCCAGATGACCCTGGCAATCATGGATGCTTTCCAGCGTGCGGGGATGCCTGGAATCGTTCAGGTTGCACCGACGAACGTGAAGCTCACTGGCTATGAGTACATTGCCGAGACAACGAAGATGGCCGCCGAGCATTACGTGACACCGTTTGCGCTCCACCTTGATCACGGCAAGACACTTGACGATGTGCGCCAAGCTGTAGAGGCGGGTTTCACCTCGGTGATGATTGACGGTGCTGCGCTGCCTTTCGAGGAGAATATCCGCTTCTCTCGCGAAGCAGTCGACTTTGCGCACTGCTACGGCGTGCCGGTTGAGGCCGAGCTTGGTGCACTCAAGGGCAAGGAAGACGATCACGTCAGCGAAGCTGATTGTCACACTGACCCTGCTCAGGTTGAGGAGTTCTGCGATCGAACCGGTTGCGACTCGCTTGCGGTCTCTATTGGAAACGTCCATGGTCTCCAGGAGAAGCCGAAGATTGACCTCAATGTTCTGGCGGAGATTTCCAAGGTCGCGCCTGTGCCGCTCGTCCTTCATGGTGGTTCGGGGATTCCGTTTGAGACAATCCGCGCCATGCGCCAGTACGGAATGATGAAGATTAACATCGCCAGCGATCTTCGCCAGGCATACATTCGTGCTGTTGCGAAGCGCTACGAGGAGAACCATGAGGAGGCGAATCTCGTCTCCGTTCTGATGGATGCGCGTAACGCCGTCTCCGAGATGGCGTATGACCTCGCAATTGAGATTAACAAAGACGTACTTATCGGAAAATTCGCAGAGCAGGTTGCCTAGCTGGTGCCGGCTCGGGCGCATATGAGGATGGCGAAGGGAGGTTGTAATGGACGTTTCTATCGAACCGGGGGCAATCCAGGCAAATCTGACTGCAACGAGTCAAGACGAGCTGTTCTCCAAGATGGCTCAGCCACTTGTGCTTGCGGGAAAAGTTCATGATGATTTCGCGCAGCACGTTATTGATCGCGAGAAGGCATTCCCGACGGGGCTTCCCTTTGAAAACTTTGGCGTTGCGATTCCGCACACGGACCCTGAACACGTTATTGAGCCGGCAGTTGCTGTTGCGACACTTGCGGAACCAGTGGAGTTTAGGGTTATGGGAGACCCCGACCAAACAGTTTTGGTGACGCTCGTTTTCGTGCTTGCTCTTAATGATGGATATGCTCACCTCGAGTTCCTCCAAAAGGTCATCAAGCTTGCCCAGGACGCTGACAGTGTTGAGAAGATGTTCTCCGCACGTGACGATCGGTCTTTGTTTGAGCTGGTCAAGAGGTTCTTGACGTAATCAATTGGACTGCAGGCAATCTTGGGTCTACTCAAGGGCAGGAGAGGATTGGAAATGGCAAAGAAAAGGATTCTATTCGTATGCGCAACAGGAATTGCGACTTCAACTGTGGTTGAGGAAAAGGTCTGCGATTATCTGCGTGAGCAGGGAATCGATTTTGAGGCAGATCAGCGAAATGTCGGAAGCGTTCCAAGCATTGGCAATGACTTCGATCTTATCGTTGCGTCGACACAGGTCCCATATGACATTGATACGCCAGTTATCAGCGGACTTCCGTTTCTGACTGGCATTGGCGCTGACGAGACGCTCAAGAAAATCAAGGATGTGTTGACTAAATAGTCGTTCTCTGACGCTTTAGGGTAATGCGCTTCATTGCCAAGACTTCGAATCCATTTAACGGGAATGGAGATGTTCCATGGATAGCGTGTATCAGGGTCTATATGACTTTGTTCAGTACTTCCTTGGGTTGGGCGCTATTGTTATGCTCCCAATCGTGATTTTTATCCTCGCCCTCTGCTTTAGAATCAAACCTTCAAAGGCGTTCAGGTCAGCGCTTGTGGTAGGCATTGGCTTCGTGGGTGTCTTTACCATCTTTAACCTCATGGGTGCGCAGGTTGGCCCTGCTGCACAAGCTATTGTCCAGCGGACGGGGCTTGATCTCCCGGATGTGGATCTTGGATGGGCACCTCTATCCGCAATTACCTGGGGAACCGTGATTGCTCCTTTTGCTATCGTGCTCACTCTTGTGATTAACCTCGTGATGCTGGCGTTCAAGTGGACTAAGACGGTTGATATCGATATTTGGAACTACTGGCACTTCGCGTTTGCTGGTGCTCTTGTATACGTTGCGACAGGCAACTTCTTCCTCGGGCTGCTTGGATCTGCAATTGCTGCAATCGTAATCATCAAGATTGCTGACTGGTGCGCGCCTCTTACGCAGAAGTATTGCGGTCTGCCTGGCATCTCCCTTCCTACTCTTTCGAGTGCTGTGTTCTTCCCGATTGGTCTGCTGGGCAACTGGATTCTCGACAAGATTCCGGGGATTAACAAGCTGCAGGCAGATCCTGTCCACATTCAGAAGCGGTTCGGTATCTTTGGTGAGCCCATGATGGTTGGCTTCATGCTTGGCATTCTGCTTGGCATTCTTGCCGGCTATGATTTCAAGGGCGTTCTTTCGCTTGCAATTTATCTTGCGGCGGTCATGTACATCCTCCCGCGTATGGTGCGAATTCTCATGGATGGTCTTATCCCCGTCTCCGATGGTGTGAAGGATTTCATGGCCAAGAGGTTCCCCGACCGCAAGGACTTCTACATTGGTCTCGATATTGCGGTTGCAATCGGCAACCCCGCGATTATCGCAACTGGCCTTCTCCTTACCCCAATTGCAATCCTGCTTGCCTTCATTGTCCCCGGCAACCAGACCCTTCCTGTTGCCGACCTGTCCAACCTTGCGGTGTTCTGCTCGATGATTGTTGTTGCTTGTAACCAGAACATTGTCCGCGCGGTCATCATCGCCGTTCCTTGCCTTATTGGCGACCTTCTGATTTGCTCGGCCGCATCGCCCCTCATTACTCAGCTTGCTACTACCGTTGGTTACGATATGTCAGCTGCCGGCGGCGCTAACATCACTGCGTTCCTTGATGGCGGCAACCCGTTCCGTTATCTCATCTACCAGGTCTTCTCTGGTAACATCACGGCGATTATCATCGCTATTGTCGTTGCTGGGCTTGTGTTCCTTACCTACAAGCTCACGTATGATCAGACTCACCCGCAGGCTGAGACTCAGGAATAGGTTCACTTTACGTGGAAGGCGGGGGATACTTTCGGTGTTCCTCGCCTTCCTCTGGCAGGCATGCCTACAAGTAGAAAGTGAGGTGACGAGGATTGCCATTTGCGATTGGCATCGACGTTGGGACTACTAACACGAAAGTAGCACTCTTCGAGCTTCCCTCGTGCGACCCCATTCATATCGAAAGGATGCCAAGCCCGAGAATTGCAGCAGGAGATAACACTGACTACGACATTCGGACGCTCGTGCGCGGAATTTTGGACATGCTTTCCTCCTGTGTCTTGGCAGCTGGGAAGTGCTCCGGGGAGATCGAGTTCGTCTCTGTTGCCAGTGTGGGCGAGTCGGGAGTGTTGGTGCACTCGGATGGAAGCTATTCCGACAAGTCTATCTTCTGGTATGACAACCGTGGTGAGTCATACGCTCAGGAAGCGATATCCTCTGGATATTCGACTACTCTCTATCAAATTACGGGGATTCCTACTCACTCGAACTCAGCATTGTTCAAGATTCTCTGGATGCGCGAGCATGGTGCCAACCTGCAGGGGTCCACGTGGCTTACGATGGCTGACTTTGTTGCGTGGGTCCTCTCTGGTCAGCTTGCCCAAGATCGTACCCTTGCATCGAGGACCTCTGCATACGATGTTGTAAATGACCGTATGTCCGATGAAATACTTGATCACTACGGTCTTCCTCGGAAGCTGTTTGCACCGTTAATGGAGAGCGGGTCTCCTCGCGGTCATATTCTGAGCGAGGTTAGTCGGAAGACCGGCCTTCCAAAGACATGCACAGTCTGTGTTTCCGGTCACGATCACATGTCTGGTGCCACTGCGTGCAACCTTCAGGTTGGCAATGAGGCCCTGAACTCGACTGGCACGTCGGAGGGACTGCTTCTCCTTAATGCCAAACCAACGCTCACTGAATCTTCGATGAAGCGGCAGATTACCAATGGACGTTACGTCGACACGTCTCTTTTCACGGCGTATGCCTCTGTGCCGTCTGCGGGACTTTCGTTTGAATGGTCGCTAAAGACGCTTGGGTACGAGCCGGACGACTATTACAGGGAAAGCCTGCCCAAGCTCTACAAGTCATATCTTGACGGAAAGTTCGACGATTCTCAGGTAGTGTTTGTCCCGCACTTGAGGGGTAGTGGCCCACCGTATAGAGACGCAGAGTCCCGTGCACTTACTTATGGCATGAGAGATACGACGAGTCGAGATGAGCTTGTCTTTGCAACACACTTGGGTACAACAATGGAGTTTGCGCGGCTCTGCGAGTGCATGACTGACGGCAAGGGACTGGGTAAGGACGTGCGCGTAAAGGTCATAGGCCCTGCTGCTAGAAATCCGCTCTGGATGCAGCTTAAGGCCGACCTGCTCGGCGTCACATTTGTTGCGTGTGATGTGGTGGAGGCAGTGGCGCGCGGAGCTGTGATAGTCGCTGCGCGAAAGAATGGGGTGGATGTCGATCCGCAGTTCTCCATGACCGCATATCAGCCGAATTTTGATCACCACGGCATCCTCGATGCTGAGTTCCGCAGCTCCTATATCCCACTTTGTGATCTCATTACAAAGTTTGAACGGCATCAAGCAAATTAGTTTTTGCCTCGGTCAGGTGGATTATGGCCGGGGCGATTTTGTGTGACTGGTGACAGCGGATCTTCCACACCTTCGCCGGCCGGCGCGCGGTAGGGGAGGACTGCTCGCACCGCAACGTCCCTAGTGCCTCTCGCCCACGCTGGCCCCCGCATAGAATGGAGGGGAGAGAAGCATCCGCCCCGCCGCAACTCCGCAGCGCCTTAGAATGTGGGGGCGCATGAAGTCAAGGAAGCGAGGCTTCGAAAGATGATTTATTACTTCTCCGCGACGGGAAACAGCAAGTACGTGGCCGAGAGGATCGCCGGGGCCTTGGGCGACGAGGCGCGGAGCATCCAGGGATGTGACGGGCGCCTTTCTCCGTCGGACGTTATCGGCTTCGTCACGCCGACCTACGCCTGGGGCCTTCCCGAGATAGTGAAGCGGTTCTTCTCGGCGCTTGTGGTGGAGCAGCCCGGGTACACCTTCTTCGTCGCCACCTACGGCACCACCCCCGGTTTCACGGGCGAGCAGGCGAGGAAGCTGCTGGCCAAGCGGGGCCTCTCCCTGGACGCGCTCTTCAGCGTGAGGATGCCGGACAACTGGACGCCCACCTTCGACCTCTCAGATCCGGACAAGGTCGCCGAGACCAACCGCGAGGTAGACGAGAAGGTCTCCGAGGTCATCGGGCGGATAGAGCGGCGCGAGCACGGCAACTTCACGAGGCGCGCCATGCCCTACTTCACGTCGCGGGTCGCCCTTCCCGAGTACGAGAAGATGCGCAAGACGTCCCACTTCACGCTGGACGATACCTGCATTGGCTGCGGGCTCTGCGCGAGGAAGTGCCCCGACAAGGCCATCGAGATGAGGGACGGGCGGCCCGTCTGGGTGAAGGAGCGCTGCATCATGTGCCTGGGCTGCCTGCACCGCTGCCCCAAGTTCGCCATCCAATATGACGACAGGACCCGCGAGCACGGCCAGTACCGGCACCCGGGAACGAGGGTGTGATTCGGGGCGCTTTACCGCGCGGGGAGGAGCTCAGGAAGTACGCCGGCGCGCGGTAGGGGGCTTGTCTATTGTTCTGCACGCCCTCCGCTAGAATATGATGTACCAGCACCGCATATAGCATCTGGGAGTCCTGTGCTCCGGCAGTCGCAACTGCCGAGCTCTTAGCTGGAAGCCCAAATACCAATCGTACTCGTGCGAGGTGGCGCCATGACGCTCAAGAACAAGCTCGACGCCTCCGATGAGGTAGGGCTCGCCCATGAGGAGGAGCGCATATCGAAGCCGGCTGCTCTCGCACTCTACCGCGATGGGACGCTGGACACGCTTGTTCCGGGTACCTTCTCCGCGCTCAAGGCCATCCACGTTGCCCTTTTCGGTGACATCTACGACTTTGCGGGCAGGATTCGCACGGTCAACCTTGCGAAGGGCAACTTCCGCTTTGTCTCCGTGCTCTATCTTGAGTCTGCCATCAGGTCGATAGAGGCTATGCCGCAAGGAAACTTTGACCAGATTGTCGAGAAGTACGTCGAGTTGAACATTGCCCATCCATTCCGAGAGGGCAACGGGCGCTCGGGGCGCATATGGCTTGACCACATGTTCCGCCGCGAGCTTGGCCGCACGGTCGACTGGAGTCGCATTGGGCGCGAAGACTACCTGCTCGCAATGGAGCGCAGTTCCATGCGCGACCTCGAGATTAAGGCGCTTCTCGGGCAGGCGCTCTCGGACGACCTGCACAGCGTCGCGCTTCTCGCCCGCAGCGTCGACGCCTCGTACGCCTACGAGGGTTATGACGCCTACCGAGCCGAGGACCTGGGCTCCAACGGGGTCAAGGGGGATAGCGCGATGAAGCCCGAGTTCAAGTTGTAGCAGCGTTGGACGGGCACGCCGGAGTGTCTGGGATACCGGCACCATCGAGGCGATCGGTGAACAGCTGCAGAATGAGCTGCCGGGGCTGCGCGGATACTCCTCTACCAACCTCAAGAACATGAGCCTCTTCTACGAGGCTTTGGCTCCTCCGATTACGGAGGCTGCTAATTCGTCAGATGCAACTGACGACTTTGCGGGAAGCCGACGCCGAGGCCTTTCGCTCCGTCGGGGTTTCTCATCGTCGTACGATTATCTCTAAGGTAAAGGAGCGCGAAGAGCGTCTCTTCTATATGAGCGCCTGCGCGACGAACCACTATAGCGTTCCAGAGCTCAGGCGCACCATCGCTCGCGATGACTGGTACCACAAGGGCAAGATGCCCAGCAACTTTATCCAGATGCCGCGACCGTTATTGTTTGCAAGTCCCCATCAGGTGATTCTCTCTTTTGTATATGCGTAATGCAAAAAGCGATGTTGTTTGCCGAGTCTAGTCATGCTCTCGCTCAGCACGAGCCTGGATTTTTCAGTTCGTAGGAATCCGATGGCTTCGCATTCTTTGGGGATGCGCTCGACTGCAATTCGCGGGCGAAGTTATTAGGAGGTGAGGCTCCCAATTCCATAAGCGAGTGGATGTCGGAATAGAGCAGATTCATCCTCTGACCGAAGACATAAGGCTGTGGCGCCGTCTATATTCCAGAACAAAGATAATGGTCATCAAGGACAAACAACGGAAAGAGGATTGGCCATGTCGATATTGGATGGGTGGCGCAACAGGCGACATGATGATGACGATTCGACATACCCCGAGTCGAAAGACGAACAGAACGCCAAGATTTCATTGGCAAAAACCGAACCTGCTGGTCTCTCCGTTGAATGGGTCACTCCCGAAGAACTAGCTGCAATTGCCGATGCACATTATTCGGTCTCGCTACAGGAGTCGCCGTCTGCGGGAGCAGCCATCGACAGCCTCATTCCGCTCGCTGCCAATGCTGCCCAAGCAGCCCACGAGTACAATATGGCAGTTATCAAATTTCCTGAGGGAGTTGGCTGGGCGGAGCTCTGCAATCGTCAACGTGGAGTCGATGACGGCTGGAAACTACTTGCGAATATAAAAGACGGCAAATTCAACGATATGGCGGCAATCCGTCGAGCCGGTATTTCACCCATTGGTGTCGCAAACCTTGCTCTCCAGATGGCCGCTGTTGCCGTGGGCATGTCATACATGAACGAAATCAACAAGCAGCTTTCAGCGCTTCAAACGGGCGTCGCAGAAGTTCTGGACCAAATGCAGCGAGAGCGGGATGCCACGCTTAAGTCTGCACTTAATACCTTGCAGATTCTCGCTACTCGCCAGGACGAATTCCTTGCAACGCCAGAGAAGCGCGCGCTTGCTCTTCAAATGGCGGAGGATGCTCGCCATGATGCTGATGAGGCGTGGAACTATCAGATTATGGAAATTCGTGAGTTGGAAGGTTGGCTCCGTAGCAACAAGAAGCCTCTCGATGACAGGACGATAGGAAAGAAGATCGACAGCCTTCTATCCTCCAAGGCACGCGCTGCTTATGCCTACAGGCTTATCGCTATGTCGGAGTGTATCTCGATGGGAATCGAGTCGGACTATTCCGAAAGGAAAATCGAGAGCGAACGTTGCATGGCAAAGCGGCTAACGGACGAATACGAGGACGTTGTGGATTCCGTTGAGGCCAATTTGCTTGACAGGATTACTCAGATTGAGGGGTCGCCGCTCCTTATTGCCGGCCTCGAGGACGATGCATATGTGGCCCTGAATCCCATCGATGGAGCCATTCACGAGGTTGGCAGACAAATCAATAGGCTGAATCCCCTTTGCATGATGGAAGCTGCGAAAGATGACCTTTCAAAGAGGAAGACGATGCTTCAGGGCAAGCTGACAGCTGTGGATGAGGTGAAGCGAGCTGCGGATGCTTACGCAGGGCAACTTGACGATCTCGACTTTGCTTTCAATAAGGCTAATGCGCTACTTGTCAACAACGGCCAGGTTAGAGCCATCTGCATGCGTGACAAAGGTACAGAGGATCAGGACAATGAGCATCTACAGAATGCAAAGCCCTAAGCAACCATGGGCTTGAGCCCTCATGTCGTGCAGGAGCCCTGACGATGATCTTTGCCGAGGGCTTGCATTGTTGCGTGACATGCTACAAAGCAAGATTGGATTCGGA
>JALCMG010000016.1 GCA_022648325.1 Olsenella sp. | reverse complement strand
CGGACGGCACCCGTGCCGCCACAACGGGCGCAGCACTTATCGACCCCATGGCGTCGGGTGGCCACGCCGAAACCGACCTTGCGATGCTTCAGCTCTTTGGCTGCGCGTACCTGGATGACCTTCTCGCTGCGTACAACGAGGTCTCGCCGCTGGCTGACGGCTGGCGCGAGCGCGTAGGCATCCATCAGCTGGTGCCGGTGCTGTTGCACTGCATGCTCTTTGGCGAGAGTTACGTGGGGCTGGCACTGTCCATCGCTCGACGGTACGCGTGAGGTGTCGCTCATGATGGTCACCATGATTGTCGTCGCCGTGCTCCTGTCCATCGCTTGACGGTACGCGTGAGGCGTCGCACATTCGAGCCTCGAGGCACCTTTGTGGACGAGAAGCGCCACACATTCGTGTGCGAATCTGTAGCGGTGGGGGAGAGGACGGCCCCGGCGAAAGGGGGCGTCGGGTTTTCTCGGCACCTACCCTTCGACCGCCTGTGCCTCCATGGGCGTGCCGTCCGACAGGTGGCGCTTGTACTCGGTGCCCCAGTCCCGCAGCGAATCCAGTACGGGCTGGAGGCTCTTGCCCAGCGGCGTGAGCGAGTACTCCACGCGCGGCGGCACCTCGGCGAACACCTCGCGATGCACGAGTCCCGCCTCCTCCATGGTGCGCAGCTGGCTGGTGAGCACCTTCTGCGAGATGTTGCCCACCGAGCGCCGCAGCTCGCCAAAGCGCTTGGTTCCCTCCATGAGGTCGCGAAGGATGAGGACCTCCCACTTGTTGCCGATGAGCGTGAGTGTGGTCTCCACCGGGCATGCCGGTAACTTGCCGAGAAGATCTTCGTTTTGAGACATTGCTGGTAATCTCCAATAGTTACTTATAGGTACTTACAACACTTTGTTGTGCTTACTTCCAAATATGCACCAATCTCCGTATTGTTGCAAGCGTCAGAAGGGCGGTGGCGCTGGGCCGTCGCCAGTTGAGAAGGGAAACGCCATGAGCCAGAACAACACCAAGAAGATTGCCGTCGTTGCTGCCAACGGTCGCGTGGGCAGCCTCGTTGTGGCGGAGTCCGTGCGCCGCGGGTTTGACGTCGCCGCCATCGCTCGCGAGGAGAGCCGCACCCAGGCGCAGCACTTCCTCAAGGGCGACGCGCTGACGATTGGCCGCGACCAGCTCGAGGGCTTTGACGCCGTGGTCGACGCCGTGGGCGGCTGGAGCGAGGACACGCTGCACCTCATCCCCGACGCCGCGAAGCACCTCGCCGACGCGCTCGCGGGTACCGAGGTTTGACTGGTGGTCGTTGGCGGCGCAGGGTCGCTCTTCGTGGACCCCGAGCACACCGTGACCCTGGCGCAGACGCCAGAGTTCCCGGACGCCTTCAAGGGCGTGGCCGGCGCTCACCAGCAGGCGCTCGACGCGCTGCGCGGCCGTGACGACGTGCGCTGGACGTACGTCTCGCCTGCGGCGGACTTCCAGGCCGAGGGCGAGTGCACCGGTGAGTACACCCTCGCCGGCGAGGAGCTTACGCCGAACGCAAAGGGCGAGTCGACCATCTCCTATGCCGACTACGCCATTGCGCTGGTGGACGAGGTCGAGCCCGGCGAGCACATCCGCGAGCGCATCTCTGTTGTGAGCAAGTAGGAGCGGGTGGCGCCCGAAGGCGCTTCTCGTACATGATGGCTGCAAGAACCGCCCTTCCGGCGAGAAAACGACGCCGGAAGGGTGGTTTTGTACGTAATCGCTGCGGTAACGTGCCCTCCGGCGCCCGCCTGACGCCCGAGGGCGCACCTTGTACGCACTTGCTGCTATAACGTGCCTTCCGGCGCCCAACTGACGCCGAGAACCACTCCCCGATTCTTCATTTCCCGACACGCGTCGCAGGCGCCTGGGTACAACCGTGACAGTTCCGAGCTGTCCCAGGCGCCTTGGCGCGGGGCCTTTTGAAGTGGAGTGATTGCATGGGCGAGAAGATCGATGTGCTCGAGCACGCGGGCGAAATCCTGACTGCCGTCGACAAGGGCGTGCTGCTTACCAGCGCGGCAAACGGGAAGGTCAACACCATGACCATCTCGTGGGGCATGCTGGGCGTGGAGTGGGCGCGACCGGTGTTCGTGACCTTTGTGCGCGAGGGTCGCTTTACCCGTACGCTTCTAGACGAGACGGGCGAGTTCACCATTGGCATTCCAGGGGAGGGGTTCGACCGCAAGGTCCTGGGCCGCGCAGGCAGCGTCACCGGCCGCGATGTCGACAAGATTTCCGAGCTGGGACTGCACACGGTAAAGTCCCAGGTGGTGTCTGTGCCCGCCATCGCCGAGGCCGCTGTCACCCTTGAGTGCCGCGTGGTGTACCGTCAGCCCCAGGACCGCAACGCCCTGCCGGCGGACTTCATTGACCGCTTCTATCCGCAGGACGTGCCCAGCACCAACTGCCTTGGCAACCGCGACGTGCACATCGCCTACTACGGCGAGGTTGTAGCCGCGTACACGATGTAGCGTCGCTTCAAGCGCGGCAATCGGCGGGGTCACTGCCCGACAACGGGCGGTGGCCCCGCCGTTTTGCCATCTCGCGCAAGATGAAAGTCAAGAATGGCACGCAAAAGTCAAGTTGTGTGTAAGAGTCCCTTTGGCCGAGGGCCTCAGCGAGAGGAGAATCCGTCGATTAATGCAATACAATAACAATGTTCCGCCTGTTGTTGTCGAGTTACGAGGGCCTTACTTCCACAGTGCCAAGCACGGGAAGTGCCTGAGGTCCTTGGGTATGACCGTTTCGGGCCTTCTGGATTACTCACAACTCGGCTTCCGAACGTAATTCTCGCGATATCAGTTGCGCGGTCCTCTCGAATGCTCATGAAGGTGCGCCCGCAGGCGCATTTCCCCTCAGCGTCCATTGAACAAAACGCCTTCTGTGGGGAACGAGAAGCTCGGTTTGAGGGTTGTCGCATATGCGACGATCAAACGTCGAGTTTTGTCACATTTCTCGTTGGAGCTGCCCCCCAGGATACGGGACCGGGCTCTACACCAGCTGGATGTGCTCGATGTCCTCTCGCTGAGACATGCGGTAGAGCACAAACTTGTGGCCAATCACCTGGACGACCTCGGCATGCGTGGGGCGCGCGAGTGCAATGGCGGCCTCGCGGATGTCCATGCCCGAGGTACCCTGGACCGAGCACTTGACGAGTTCGTTTGCTTCGAGCGCAGAGTCGGTCTGGCGCACGACGGCGTCCGTGATGCCGGCCTTGCCAACGCCGATGGTCGCCTCGAGTCGGTTGGCCATGCTGCGGAGCTGGCGAATCTGACGGCCGGTGAGTTCCATGGTTCCTCCTATGTGGAAGCGCGGGGCTTCGAGCGCGCAGTCCTGAGGCGCGCTTCTCGCTGGTGATAACGCTATGGCAGGTTACCACGCGCGGGCGGCTGTGGGTGCTTGCTGGGCGACCTTCTCGCTCCCTGCAGATTCCGATTGGTTAGATGCCCGTAATCAATCGGAATGTGCAAGTTGGTGGCGACCCTGCAGAATTCGATCGGTTAAGTGGCCATAACCGATCGAATTCTGCAGCAGGGCAGCAATCGCATTGCCGCTAGGCCATCTTGCCTGTCTCGTCGTGCGATTCGTCCCACAGGCGGCGACCATCCTCGGGAAGGCCATCTGGCAGATTGGCCGCAAAGTCCTCGTTGCCCTGCTCGCAGGCCTTGCCGTAGTACCAGCACTTCCAGCTGAGCATTGCGCGCGTGCGCTCTAGCTCGGCGATCTTCTCGTCCACCTCGCGCCGCTGCTCGCGGAATAGCTCCAGCTGGTCGGCGTACGTGCTCGGGCCCTCCTGGCACCAGTCCATGAACTTCTTGATGTCGCGAATCTCTAGCCCGGAGCGCTTGAGACACTCGATTACGCGCAGCGCTTCCAGCTGCTCTTCGTCAAAGCGACGGGTGCCCGACGTGCGCGCAAGTCCGGGGAAGAGCCCCATCTTGTCGTAGTAGCGCAGTGTGGACACGGGCAGGTCGAACATCTGCGATACCTGGCCTATGGTGTACATCTCGTCCTTCCGGGATAGGTATGAACCTAAAGCTAAGTTCATATCATACTGCAGGGCAGCGCCTCATGTGCTGTCGCCACCTTCTTGGTGCCTTAAGGCATTCCCCCTTGCTGCTTAACGCGGCTGATCAAGAACGAACTCATTGAACAGCGGCAGCGTGAAGCTGAGGTATCCGTGCGTACTGCCGTCGACAATGCCCTTTCGAATGAGCCGGTCGCGATATGGACTGAATTGATTAGAAGCCATATCAAGCGATGCTCGAATGCCCTGAATTCTGCCATCGGTCGAGTTTGCAATGGCGCGAGAAACTTCGCGGTCTCGCTCTGAAAGCTCCGACCATATCTTCTCGTAAGAATATTCGTCCAGGTATTGGCGATAGTCATCGACTACGCCACGCCAGTTTCCACCTGCGTTCCAAGTGAGATAACCAAGAACTTGGAACGCGAACGAATATCCCATGGTGAGAGCTGCCATCTTCCGAGCTTCATCCCGAGTGATTTTAAAGGTCCGCTCGTAGTTGGTTGCAATTGCACCTGCGTTGAGCGGCGCCAGTTCGATTTTTGGTGCACGATACAAAAATGTGAGGTTATCCGCATTCTGCAGGTCACTGATGTTCTCGTATAGGCCGGTTGCCAGTAGGAACACAGGGAGGTCCTGACGGACAAATATCTGGAAGGAGCTGGCAAATTCCTGCGTTGCCTGTGTGCGAGAAACTTCGTCGATGGCGATGAGCACTCGTTTGTTATCCCTGGCAAGGCTTTGGAGCATCTTTGCGAGGGCAGTCTCGATGTCAGTGATGGGGGCAGAGCCGCTTACCTCGAGTCCAAATCCAAAGAAAGACAGATTGATCTTTGCCCTCTGGAATACTCTTGCAAGTGCATCTTGGCTTGCGAGCTTTGCTGCCAGGGACGTGAGCATGTCGCGATTGGGGTTAAGCTCCACTACAATCCACCCGTCGACCTTCCCAAATTCCCTCTCGACTTCGGTGAGAAAAACAGTCTTGCCTATACCGCATACACCAGTGACAACGTAAATCTGTTGAGAGGGGCCGGGAGACGTGAAGTCCTCGACAACCAGCCTGCGCTGAGAAACTCGGTCGATGAGCTGCGATGGGGCCTTGCCAAAGAGCAGGGAGTATGGGTTTCTCATCATTTTCTAAGTCCTTTATAGTTCTCGAATCAATTTATAGCCCTTTATAGTTCTCACATGTAATTATAGTTCATTATAGTTACGTTGGTGCAGCTTGGCCTCACCAAGAGCTGCTTGTCCGGCATGGCTGGCGATCCCCCGCCTGTGATTAGATTCGTCTAACTCGCAATCCCGGCGTCGATGGGCGCCCTGCGAGGGTATCGTTGACATGCTGAGCAAGTTCGACCCGATGGGAGTATCGCCATGTTTGACAAGCTGCCCGTTCCCGGGCGCAACGACCCCTGCTGGTGCGGGAGCGGCCGCAAGTACAAGAAGTGCCACGGCCCGGCGGACGAGCGCATGGAGCGCCTGTACCTCGATGGCGAGGAGGTCCTGCCCCGCTCGCTCCTCAAAACCGCGGCGGACATCGAGGGCATCAAGGCGTCGGCGGCCGTCAACATGGGCGTTCTCGACTACGTTGGCGAGCACATCGCCGCAGGCGTCTCGACCATGGACATCAACCGCTGGGTAGAGGAGTACCTCTCGGCGCACGACGCGGTCTCGGCCGACCTCAACTTCGAGGGCTATCCCTACAGCGTGTGCACCTCAATCAACGATGTTATCTGCCACGGCTTCCCCAACGAGAAGGACGTCCTCAAGGACGGCGACATCATCAACGTCGACATGTCCACCATCAAGGGTGGGTACTTCTCGGACTCTAGCCGCATGTACTGCATCGGTGAGGTCTCTGATGAGCGCCGCCGCCTGGTCGAGACGTGCAAGAAGTCCGTCGAGGCGGGCCTTGCCGCCGTGCGCCCCTGGGGCCACCTGGGCGACGTGGGTGCAGCGGTGAACGCGGTCAACGTGGCCGCGGGCTTCTCGACCGTCGTTGAGTATGGAGGCCACGGCATTGGCCGCGAGTTCCACGAGGACCCCTTCGTGAGCTTTGTCTCTAAGAAGGGTACCGGTCCCATCCTGGTACCGGGCATGTGCTTTACCATCGAGCCCATGGTCAACGCCGGTGCGCCGGACATCACGACCGACAAGGACAACGGGTGGATCGTGCGGACGGCAGACGGCTCGGACTCCGCGCAGTGGGAGGTCCAGCTGGTGGTCACCGAGGACGGCTACGAGCTGCTGTCCTGGTAGCGAGGCAGGCTGCCCGGCGGGTTGTCGCCGGAAGCGCGCTTTTGGCGAGAGATGCATCCAGTTTGGCCCCTCCGGCGACAAATCGTCTCCGGAGGGGCCATTTTTGCGGGTTTTTCTGCGGAAACCGCGCTTCCGGCGACTCGCACGGCCCGACACCGCCTGCGCCTACGCCAGCCGTGCGTACGTTTTGCCTATGTAGGTCAAGAGCGCCTCATCCAGCTTTCCGTCACCAATTCCACGCTGGTAGAGGGCTAGGGCGTTTCCCAAGCCGTTAACATGTCACATTTATATTGACACCTAACGTATAAGCGAATATATTACACGTAACGCATAGCGACCAGGGAGGCGCCATGGGCGCGCAGGACTGCCTGAACACCCTTCGACAGATCAAGGACGTATCGTTTGCGACGGTGGACGAGGAGGGCTACCCCCAGATTCGCATCATCGACGTGATGCTCGTGGACGATGGTGCGCTCTTCTTCTGCACCTCGCGCGGCAAGGACTTCCACGTCCAGCTCTTGCGTGACCCGCACGTGGCCATCGTGGGCATGACTCGCGACTACAAGATGATCCGCCTTGCTGGTGAGGCTCGCCTGGTCGAGAAGGACGCCCATGCGCTCATCGACCGCATCTTTGACGAGAACCCCTCAATGAACGACGTGTACCCCGGCGACTCCCGCTATGTGCTCGATCCGTTCCGTATCGACACCGGTTGCGTCAAGCTGTTCGACCTGGGTGTCTCTCCCATCTTCCGCCAGACGTTCTCGCTTGGCGGTGCCGCCACGCATGTGCGGGGCTTCGTAATTACGGATGCCTGCATCGGCTGCGGCAAGTGCGCGCGCAGCTGTCCGCAGAAGTGCATCACTCCGGGCAAGCCGTTCGTCATTGCGCAGGAGCACTGCCTGCACTGCGGCCTCTGCTTTGAGAACTGCCCTGTGTCTGCCATCAAGCGAAGGAGCTAACCCATGCTGGCGGATGTTTGGAACCTTCTCACCACACGGTGGGACTTCTTCGTGGGGCTCCTCCACGAGCACCTGCAGATCTCGTTCGTCTCGATCGTCATCGCCATCGTCGTGGGCGGCATCGCCGGTGTGCTCATCAGCGAGTACCAGCGCGCCGCCAAGCCCACGCTGGCGGTGGTGAACTTTCTCTACACCATCCCCTCGATCAGCATGCTCGGCTTTCTCATCCCCTTCAGCGGGGTGGGCGATGCCACGGCCATCATTGCGCTCACCATCTACGCGCTGCTCCCCATGGTGCGCGCCACGTACACGGGCATGACCAACGTCGACCCGGCCATCCTCGAGGCGGCAACCGGCATGGGAGGCACGCGAAAGCAGACACTCTTTCGCGTAAGGCTCCCGCTGGCGATGCCGGTCATCATGAGCGGCATTCGGAACATGGCGGTCATGACCATAGCGCTTGCCGGCATTGCCTCGTTCATCGGTGCGGGCGGCCTGGGCGTGGCGATCTACCGCGGCATCACCACCAACAACGCCGCGATGACCGTGGCGGGCAGCCTCCTCATTGCCGTGCTTGCGCTGCTGGTCGATTTCATTCTTGGCTTCATCGAGAAGCGCATGCAGATGCGTAGCCACGCCGCCAAGAGGACCAATCGTAGGCTTGCCATCGGTGGCCTTGCTGCCTGCGGCGTTGCCGTTGCGTGCGCCGTGGTGCCCGGACTTCTCGCCGCGCCGTCCGCGACCATCCACGTGGCCACCAAGCCCATGACCGAGCAATACATCATGGGCAACATGCTCAAGGACCTTATCGAGCAGGACACCAACCTCAAGGTCGACATCACGCAGGGCGTGGGCGGTGGCACCTCCAACATCGAGCCCGCCATGGAGTCCGGAGACTTTGACCTGTACCCGGAGTACACCGGGACCGGCTGGGCGATGGTCCTCAAGAACGAGGGCGCCTACACCGAGGACCAGTTCGGCCAGCTGCAGGCGGGCTATGCCGAGAAGGGCCTCTCCTGGGTGGGCATGTACGGGTTTGGCAACACGTATGGTATCGCGGTGCGGCGCGATGTTGCTGAGAAGTACGGCCTCAAGACCTACTCGGACCTTGCGAAGGTGGCGGGCCAGCTTCGACTTGGCGCCGAGGCGGACTTCTTCGAGCGTGAGGATGGCTACGACGCCCTGTGCCAGGCGTACGGCATGGAGTTTGGCAGCACGATGCAGCTGGATATTGGCCTTAAGTACGATGCGCTTGGGCAGGGAAGCGTTGACGCGCTCGTGATCTTCACCACCGACGGCAAGCTCAGCCAGGCAGACGCGACGGTCCTCGAGGACGACAAGCACTTCTTCCCGTCCTACGAGTGCGGAAACGTTGTGCGCAACCAGATCCTCGACGAGCACCCCGAGCTGCGCGGCGTGCTGGAGAAGCTGGACGGGACCATCACCGAGAGCGACATGGCGCAGATGAACTACGAGGTCGAGGAAGAGGGGAAGGACCCCGAGGACGTGGCTGCGGAGTACCTGCGCGAGAGGGGGCTGCTCAAATGAGAGAATCGACAGACATTGCAATTGAGTACCGGCACGTCACGAAGGCCTACGGCGAGAAGGTCGTGCTTTCGGACTTCAACCTGAGCGTGCGCCGCAGGGAGTTTCTCACCATCGTCGGCTCCTCCGGTTGCGGCAAGACCACCGCGCTCAAGATGGTGAACCGCCTTATCGAGCCCACCTCTGGTGACGTGCTGGTAAACGGGACAAACGTGCGCGACGTCGATCCAATCGCGCTGCGTCGCAACATTGGCTATGCCATCCAGGGGAGCGTCCTCTTTCCGCACATGACGGTGGAGGAGAACGTCTCGTACGTTCCCAACCTGCTCAACAAGGGCGACCAGCGCCACACCGAGCAGGCCGTGAGCAAGTGGATGGGCATCGTGGACCTGCCGGATGATTTGCTCGAGCGCTACCCTGCTGAGCTCTCTGGAGGCCAGCAGCAGCGCGTTGGAATTGCGCGGGCGCTTGCCGCGTCGCCCGACATCCTTCTCATGGACGAGCCCTTTGGCGCCGTGGACGAGATCACCCGCGGACAGCTGCAGGTGGAGATTGCCCGCATTCACCGTGAGTGCGGCATCACCGTGCTCTTTGTGACGCACGACATCGGCGAGGCGCTGCGGCTGGGCACGCGGGTGCTTGTGATGGATGCCGGGGCGATTCAGCAGTACGCTACTCCGGCCGAGATTCTGGCGCGGCCGGCGAACGACTTTGTGGCGCGCTTGGTTGCTCGCCAGCGTCATGCCTGCGACCTAGACGACAGCCTTCTGTGCGAATGTGAGCATAGCGGCGCGGCCCGCGCCGAGGCGGCGCTCGCAAGATAGCGTACGAGCGCGAAGGGTGTTGCAATGGTGACCTTGCCTGATGAGATGCGTGCTGTCGTTGTTTACGAGCCCGGAGGGCCGGAGGTCCTGCGCCTGGAACGCAGGCCCGTCCCTCCGGTGCGCGAGGGATGGTCGCTCGTGCGCGTTCGCGCCCGTGGTCTCAATCATTCGGAGGTGTTCACGCGAAAGGGGCTCTCTCCCTCGGTGAAGTTCCCGCGGGTTCTGGGAATCGAGTGCGTGGGGGAGGTTGCATCCACGATAGACCCCTCTCGTCTGCCGATTGGGGAGAAGGTCATCTCCATCATGGGCGAGATGGGTCGCGACTTTGATGGCAGCTATGCGGACTACGTGCTTCTCTCCAACGATCAAATTCATCCTGTTGAGTCTGGCCTCCCATGGGAGGCCCTTGCTGCCATTCCCGAGACGTGCTACACGGCATATGGGTCGATGCTCAACATGAGGTTGACTTCCGGGCAGAGCATCCTCGTTCGCGGGGCAACGAGTGGTGTGGGCATTGCATTTGCGCGATTGGCTCGCGCAATGGTTCCAGGCGTGTGCCTTCTGGGAAGTACGCGCAGCATGGCCCGAGAGGACCTTCTCATCCGCAATGGCTTCGACGAGGCGGTACTCGATTTAGACGGAAGTCTGCAGGTGAAGGGGCGTCCCTTCGACCGCGTTCTAGAGCTTGTTGGCCCGGCCACGCTCAAGGACACGTGTGCCCACGTGCGCGAGGGTGGCATTTTGTGCAGCGCCGGGCAGCTTGGGGGCAAATGGTACATGGACGGTTTCGACCCCATTGTCGACCTTCCGCCGGATGGCTGTCTCACGAGCTTCTATTCCGGTAACGTTCGGGGAGAAAGGCTTGCCGAGCTTGTCTCGCTCATCGAGAAGAACGACATTGACGTTTGGCCAGAGAAGGTGTTTACGCTGGATCGGATGGAAGATGCGCATCGCTTTCTTGAGGGACCGCACTGCTTTGGTAAGATTGTCGTAACGGAATAGGCGTCTGGGCCATGGGGGCGCCGTGTGGATGCCGACCTTTGCGATAGATGTTTTAAGGGAAGAACATGCAGATAACCAGCAGGCTCACCATGGCCGCCCACATGGTGTGCGCAATTGACTACTTTGGGTGCACGATGCCTGTGACCAGCACGTTTCTTGCGGGAAGCATTGGCACGAGCCCCGTCATGGTCAGAACGATTATGGGCATGCTCAAGCAGGCGGGCATCATCTCGTCAAGCAAGGGGAAGTCTGGCATTACGCTTGCCCGACCTCTTTCGGAGATATCGCTGTTGGACCTTTGGCACGCAGTCGACCAGAGCGATGCCGATTCGCTCTTCCACTTCCACGAGAACCCCTGCCCGCAGTGTCCCGTGGGTGGCAACATCCATGCTGCCCTCGACGGGCATCTCGAAGACGCGCAGCGTGCGCTGGAGGGTCAGCTCGCTGCGGTCTCGCTCGAGAGCGTCGCGGAGGACGTGCGCCGGCGCGCCGAGGCGCGGGGAGCTTTGGGGAAATAGGGGCTACGAAGGGGCGGGCGCTCTCTCCGCCCCCCTTCGCGCAACCAACTTCGCTGATTTTACGTGCAAAAGCCGAGATATGTGGGTTATTTTCTTGCGGTGAGGCGTCGCCAGAGCCCCCGCGTGCTCTCCGAGAGGTATCTTTCTCGCCATTTCGCTGGCGGCAACCGCTTCTGAGGCTCGGGGCCGCCACGAGTTATCGCGTTTTTGCCACGGTCGCGGGAACCGACTTACACAATAGTCCGATTCCGAACGCGGATTTGCCGTTTGCTCTAGCGCGAGGGTTTCGGCAGCGTGTTCAGGCTGCCGGATGCCTTCTTGTGCCGGGGCTTTTGGCTACGGGTTCGTAGCGTGTTGTTTTTCTCGAGTCCCTCCGCACGCGGGTATCCTTCTAATGCGTTGTCCGAGACCGTCTCGAGAAGGGGGGTGCGCTGTGAAGAAGCTTGGCGTAGTTGTGGCGACTGCCGTGCTCGCTGCGTCGCTTGTTGGTTGCAGCCAGCTCCCCGTGAGCGGAGACTCTCAGGCGCAGGCAGGTGACGAAGGCACCCAGCAGGCCGACTCGTACGAGGATGGAATCGCCTGGCGTTTCTATTCTGGTAGCGGCGGAGATGACACGCGCGAGATAGTCTGCTGGGGTGACTCGATGACCCAGGGCGTAGGTGCAGACACCGATGCGGATGCGCTTGTCTCGCTCGCGGATGGCGAGCTGTATGACACTAGCGCGCAGTCGTATCCCCAGGTTCTTTCGCAGCTCACGGGCCTTGATACCTATAACTTTGGTGTGGCCGGTGCGACCTCTGAGGAAATTGCCGTCATGCAGGGAGGTCTGCCGTGGACCGAGATAGAGGTTGCCGATGACGGCGACGAGCCCGAAGACCCCACAGAAGATGCCACGGCCGAGAACGACGACCTCGCTCCGGATGACGGAAACGAGTCTGAAGCCGAGGCCGCGGCCGCGGCTGATGACGAGGGTGGAGACGACGAGGCAGACGAACAAGGCGAGCAGGTCATCAGCCACATAGATCCAGAGGTTGCCGAGGAGGGCGAGGAACGTACAGGTGACATCCTCGTGCTCGAGATTGGCAGCAACGGAGGCTGGGATGACGACTACCAGGTCCTCATCAGCCAGTATCGTGCGATGATTGACCGCTCCGGCTGCGAGGACTACCTCATCCTGGGTGACACCGATGACCCCGGCACCTCAGTAGGCGACACGAGCCAGGTGCCCTTCACGGAGGACTACGCGCCGCGCGAGACCAGCTGGGAGGCTGCCCTCCGCGAGGCCTTTGGCGATCACTTCATCAACATGCGCGTCTTTCTCATCAAGCATGGGCTTGAGATATCTGGCCTCACGCCTACCGCCGAGGACGTGGCCAACGCGCGCCTGGGCTGCATCTCGAAGCAGCTGCGCTCGGATTGGACGCACCTTAACGCGCACGGATACTTTGCCAAGGCAGTTGCTGTCTACCAGCGCGGCGTGAAGCTTGGCTACTGGTCTGCAGGCGAGGGGAGCATAGACGTCGCCTTGCCGCATGGCCACCACAGGCAGGCGGTGGGGCAGGGCTAACGCGTTTGTCCTCGCTCGCATCGGCGCGCTTCTCGGCTATACTGCACTACGTCAATGAGCTGCCGCACGGCGTAAGTCCAATTGATGGCTACGCCGTCCAGCCGTGACGTATCCGCGCGCTATGCACGATCGATTCCTGTTGGACGGTCACTTCAACCCGTCTAGGAGGGATCTTTTTGTCAGAAGCAACATCTGCTGCCGCCAAGGGCAAGGGCGAGCCCAAGCTATGGACGCGCGATCTGGTTCTTATCATCCTGGTGAACCTGTGCGTCTTCACAAACCACATCATGAGCCTCTCGACCTTCCCGTTCTACATCCAGAGCCTTGGCGGCACCGAGGCCGTGGCGGGCATCTGCGCTGCGGCGTTCTCGTTTGTGGCCGTGATTATCAGGCCGTTCGTGGGCTGGTGGCTCGACAACGGCGTCCGTAGGGCGGCGCTCATCGCGGGCCTTATTCTCATGGGGCTGGCACCCCTGGGCTACGTGTTTGTCCCCGTGCTCTCCGTGGCGATTGCCGTCCGCATGCTGTACGGTGTTGGTCTGTCGTTCTCCAACTCCACCACGGCCACTGTGGCGTCCGACGTCATTTGCCGTCCGCGCTTTGCCGAGGGCATGGGCTACTTTGGCATGGCGACGGCGCTGGCCTCTGCCATTGCGCCGGCGCTGGGCCTCTCGCTCATGGAGGGCTTTGGCTTCAACGTGCTGTACGCTGTGGCCGCTGCCATCGCTGGCCTCGGCCTGGTGCTCTTTGCCTTTGTGCGTGCGCCCAAGGTCGACGTGCCCAAGAAGAAGCTCGACCTGCGCACCATCATCAACCGTGACTCGCTGCCCGCCACGGTGACCATGCTCATCTTCATGTTCACCTTTGGCGCGCTTGAGAACTTCGTGGCCATCTTCGCATCCGAGGCCTCGCTCCCCTCGGGCTCCATCTACTTCCTCGTGATGTCCGCGATGCTGCTCCTGGTGCGCATCACCTTGGGCAAGCTTGTCGACCAGCGCGGCGAGGCGTTCTTCGTCTACTCGTGCAACGCGGCCATGCTCGTTGCGTTCCTGCTGCTGGCGTTTGTCCCCAACACCGTGACGTATATCCTCTCGGCCGTGCTCGCCGGCTATGCCTTTGGTGGCCTCGAGCCGTCGCTGCAGTCGATGGCCGTGCACACCTCCACCGAGGAGACGCGCGGCTCGGCCAACTCGACGTTCCTCTGTGGCTACGACATCGGCTACGGTCTGGGAGGCGGCATCGCCAGCTCGCTCATCACGGGGCTTGGCTACTCGGCCATGTGGTCGATCGTTTCTCTCGCCTGTGTGCTGAGCGTGATTGTCTACGTGGTGTGGGCGCGCCACTCCGACACGTCGTTCAGCAAGATGCTCGCCAAGCGATAGTGACCGCGCGGCGCATGTCGCTGGTATCCTGAGATTCGAGCACGCAACACGAGCGGACGCGGGCCGGTGCTCGCGTCCGCGTTTTCTAGGGAGGCCACCATGAAGGCAAAGTTCGTCCATCGCTGCACGCATGTTCTGGACAAGGAGAAGACCATTGCATTTTACGAGAAGGCACTTGGCTTCCACGTGGTGAGGGAGTCTGGCCCGGACGACGGCTCTTGGACCAACACGTTCATGGAGAACGACGCGTCGCCGTTCCAGCTGGAGCTTACGTGGAACCGCAGGCGTACCGAGCCGTACGCCAACGGTGGCGATGACACCCACATTGCCTTTGAGGTGGACGATTACGACGCCTTCCACCGCCTGCACGAGGAGATGGGCTGCATCGTCTTCGAGAACCACGCGATGGGGCTCTACTTCATCGCTGACCCCGAGGGCCAGTGGATCGAGATTATCCCTGCGAAGGAGTAGGGGGCGCGGAGCCCGAAGGGGGCTCGTTCCGGCGCGGGGCGGCGGGGGCTTGCGGGCACCCAAAGGCGCGGCGGGCCCGCGCTTCTCGTCGCCGGAAGGCGACATTTGGCGCACCCTGCAACATTTCGGCCTCTCCGGAGACTTTTTGTCTCCGGAGAGGCCCCTTTGATGCGATTTGCAACACACGAAGCCCTCCGGCGACACGCACTCGCCGGAGGGCGCGTTTTTGCGGCTTCTCTCCCTATATGTCAGCAGGCAACGAGAAGCTGCGGGGAATGCTTCGCGCGCTCTATGGATTTGGCGAGGTAGCCATCGGAATCGTTATCAGTAATGATCACATCGAAGTCTTCCATAGTTGAGAAGCGATAGAAGCTCGTTCGTCCGAGCTTGCTTGAGTCAAGCATCATGATGCTTTGACGCGAGTTTGCAATGTATGCCTGTTTGATGGTCACACTGAAGTCGTGCTCGACGGTGAAGCCGTGGTCCTGGTGGAACCCGTCGCAGCTCAGAAATGCCTTGTCTGCGTACAGCTTTGACATTGCGTCGAGCGTCATGGCACCTGCAAGGTAGAGGTGCTCCTTGCGCACCTTGCCCCCAAGGAGCATGACCTCCGCTCCAGGGAGGTTGAAGCTTGCGAAGTGGGCAATCGAGAGATCCCCGGTGATGATGGTGATGTCCTTCTTGTCTCCGAGGTGTCTGACAAACTGATAGGCGGTTGTTCCGATGTCGGCGATGATGACGTCGCCGTCCTCCACGAGTCTGGCGGCAGCGCTCGCAATGCGATCCTTGGCATCGACGTTGTAGTTGATGCGTTCTTCGGGGTAGTGCATGAGCATGGTTCTTGCGAGGGAGACTGCTCCACCGCGAACCCTTCTTACCTTGCCCGCTGATTCCAGGGCGATAAGATCATGGCGAACGGTTACATCAGAGACGCCAAACCTCTTCTGGACGTCAGTAACCGTGATGCTCGGGTTCGAATCGAGCCATTCGAGAATGAACGACTGCCGTTCTGCCGGAGATGATTCCTCTGAGGGCACTTCTCGTCAGCCCTTTCGATTGCTAGGCCTACTACTTGCGAAGAACGGTGCTTAGCCCATCTTATAGTTTCGATTTCGAAATAATCGAAATATTTGCGTGCAAAACAATGATATTGCCGTTTATGGCCTATTAAAAGCCGTTCACAGAATGAAATGGGATGAGTCAAACACATTCTCTCCATGTGTGTACACTACAGCGCAGCAATTGAAGTTCAGAACATAAGATTTTCTCTTATGAACATAAATCTGAACTTTATGAATCCTTTCGTGGAAGGCGGAGGAATGAGCATCAAGGTTTTTGCAGACGGCGCTGACATTGAGGGAATGCTCGAGATGTACAGGGAGGGTAATGTTCAGGGGTTCACGACCAACCCTTCCCTTATGAAGAAGGGCGGAGTTGCGGACTACCGTGCATTTGCTAAGGAGGTCCTGTCGCAGATTAAGGACCTGCCCGTCTCCTTTGAGGTCTTCGCCGACGACTTTGAGGGCATGGAGGCAGAGGCTCGCGAGATCGCGACGTGGGCCGAGAACGTCTATGTGAAGATCCCCGCGCTCAACACCAAGGGCGAGTCCACCAAGGATTTGGTGCGCAAGCTCTCGCATGACGGCATCAAGATCAACGTAACGACCCTCTTCACTAACGAGCAGATTGCCGACTTCATTGATGCCGTGTCCCCCGAGGTGCCGTCGATCATCTCCATCTTTGCCGGCCGCATTGCCGACACTGGAGTGGATCCCCTGCCAGCTGTCGCTGACGCCGTAAAGCTCGCCGCTCCCAAGCCCCAGTGCGAGATCCTCTGGGCAAGCACGCGCGAGCTGCTCAACATCTTCCAGGCCGAGTCGGTGGGCTGCCAGATCATCACCGTGCAGAACTCCATCCTCGCTAAGCGCAAGAACGTGGGCAAGGACCTCTTCGAGTACTCCCTCGATACCGTGCGCGGATTCAACAAGGACGCTCAGGCGCTGGGCTTCCACATCCTGCCGTAGGTGGTTGGGATGTTGAAGGACCTGCTTACCCCTCAGGTGATACGCTGCCACGCTCATGCTACGGACTGGAAGGACGCGGTCTCCCAGGCGGGTGCCCTGCTCGAAGCTGCTGGAAAGTGCGATCACAGCTATACCGAGTCGATGGTCTCCTCCATCGAGAAGTTTGGCCCGTACGTGGTGCTTGAGGAAGGCGTCGCAATGCCCCACGCCCAGTCCAACGGCAACGTCTCCGAGGAGGGCATTTGCATACTTACCCTTGACGAGCCCGTGAGGTTTGGCCACGACGAGTACGACCCGGTGAGCGTTCTCATCGGTATCTGTGCGCCAAATCCCCGAGAGCATCTCGATTGCCTGGCGGAACTGGCGAAGATTTTCGACGACGAGGACGCCATTCCCAAGCTTGCGGCCTGCAAGAGCCCCAGCGACGTGATTTCCACGATGGATTCGTTCTTCAAGGAGAACTGACGTTTGGAATCTGCGCCCGAGCAAATCGGGCTTAAGGGAAAGGAAGGAACATGCGCATCATTACGGTTTGCGGCAACGGCATCGGCTCGAGCCTGATGCTCGCTGGCAAGGTGCAGGAGATTTGCGATGAGGAGGGCATCGCCGCGGACGTTGAGTCCATGGACCTGAACGGCGCCTCCTCCTCCAATCCGGACCTCTTCATCACAGTCAAGGAGTTTGCGCCCGAGCTGCACGGCAACATCGTGATTGTTCGCAGCTATGTGAACAAGAAGAAGATTCGCGAGGACGCCCTCGAGGCAATCAAGGCCGCGGCGGCAAAGGCCCAGTAGCGATGACGATGCGCTTGGAAACAGTATCCGGGCGCGAACAGTTACCAATAGAAGGAGATGTAAATGGACGCACTTCTCGTTGTACTCAAGTTCTTTGAGTCTATTCTTACCAAGCCGGCCTGGATTATGGGTCTGTTCTCGTTTGTGGGCCTTGTGGCACTCAAGCGCCCCGCCCACAAGATCATGACCGGCACCCTTAAGCCCATCCTCGGCTACCTTATGCTCTCTGCGGGCGCTGGCCTCATCCAGACCAACCTCGCTCCTCTTGGTACCTTCATCGAGACCGGCTTCCACATCCAGGGTGTTGTCCCCAACAACGAGGTCATCGTCTCCATGGCGCAGACGGTTCTTGGTGTCCAGACCATGGTCATCCTGATCCTCGGTTACGTGGTCAACATCCTGATTGCCCGCTTCACCAAGTTCAAGTACATCTTCCTCACCGGCCACCACAGCCTCTTCATGGCCTGCCTGCTCTCCGCCGTGCTCCAGGCCTCCGGCTTCACCGATGTCCCCCTGGTCATCACGGGCGGCCTGTTCCTCGGCCTTGTGAGCGCCATGCTTCCCGCAGTTGGCCAGCACTTCACCGAGAAGGTCACCGAGGGCGACGAGATTGCCATGGGCCACTTTGGCTCCCTCGCGTACTACATCTCCGCTGCGGTGGGCAGCATCTTCAAGAAGGATGCTGAGGAGAACAGCACCGAGAAGATCGAGGTTCCCGAGAGCCTGTCCTTCCTGCGTGACACCACCATCTCCACTGGTCTTACCATGGCATTCTTCTACCTGCTCACCGGCATTGTCGCTTGGGTTGCCGATCCTGCCGTGGTCGACGAGCTCGCTGGCGGCGACAACTTCATCGTCTATGCCCTAACCTGCGCGCTGTCCTTCGCCGTTGGCGTCACCATCGTCTACAACGGCGTCCGTATGATCCTTGCCGACCTCGTTCCTGCCTTCCAGGGCATCTCGAACAAGCTCATCCCCGGTGCAATTCCCGCCGTCGACTGCGCCGTGTTCTTCCCGTATGCCCCCACGGCCGTCATCCTCGGCTTTGTTGCCTCCTTCATCGGCGGTGTGGTTGGCATGTTCATCGTGGGTGCCACCATGGGCGTCTTCATCATTCCCGGTATGGTTCCCCACTTCTTCTGCGGTGCTACCGCCGGCATCTTTGGCAATGCGACCGGCGGCCGCAAAGGCGCAGCGCTTGGCGCCTTCGTCAACGGCCTGCTCATCACCTTTGCGCCAGCCCTGCTGCTCCCCGTTCTGAGCGTCTTCGGCTTCCAGAACACCACCTTCGGCGACTTCGACTTTGGCGTAATCGGCATCACTCTCGGCCGCACCGCTGCCGCCTTCGGTCCCACCGGCGTCTACGTTATTCTCGCCATTCTGCTCGTTGTGGCCTTCGTCCCCAACTTTATCAAGACCAAGAGCCCGGTCATCAACCACACTCCCGAGGAGGAGTAGCAAGACTTAGCTCCTGCATGCATGGCCTTTTGCGCGGGCTCGCCTTGGGTGGGTCCGCGCTTCTCGTCGCCGGAAGGCGCCATTTGGCGCAACCTGCAACATTTGGGCCTCTCCGGCGACTTTTTGTCTCCGGAGAGGCCACTTTGATGCGATTTGCAACACGCGAGGCCCTCCGGCGACGCGCTCTCGCCGGGGGGCACATTCTTGCGGCAATCGTCCCGGGAGTCGCCTACGGGCGCGGGCTTCCGCAGTTGCCGCAGAACCGTCCCGTGTTCTGCGTGCCGCACGAGCAGGTCCATGGCCCGTCCGTGGGCTGAGGCTTTGGGCTTCCGCAGTTGCCGCAGAAGCGCCCGGTGTTTTGGGCGCCGCACGAGCAGGTCCAGGTGCCGGGCGCCGCAGCCGGTGCCGCCGTCGCGCCCGCAGCCGGTGCCGCACCACCCCTGGCTGGCGCACCGCCTCCGGAGCCCATGCCGTAAAGCCCCTGCATGTTGGCACCGCCACCCATGGCGTTTGTCATCCCCATGCCCATGAACCCCACGGCCGCTCCCGCGCTGTTGGAGGCTGCCATGCGCATGGCGTCTGCCTGCGACGCGGCAAGGTTTGCCGCCGCCATCGTGGGATCGCGCATGACGGCCGCCTTCTGCAGCTCCTTGATCATGGCCTCGTCCTCGGGGGAGGCAACGATGGAGTTCACGCCAAAGGCCGCCACCTCTATGCCGCGCGTCTGCCCCCAGGATTGGGAGAGCTCCTCGTTCAGCGCTTGCGCCAGCTCCTTGGTGTGCGCGGGCACCGCCGAGTACCGCACACCCATTGCCGAGATGCGTGCAAATGCCGGCTGCAGTGCCGTGAGCAGCTCGCTCTTGAGCTGCGAGTCTATTTTGTCTCGCGTGTAGGGCTGCTCGACGTTGCCGCACACGTTCTTGTAGAACATGAGCGGGTCGACAATCCGGTACGAGTACTCACCGTTGCAGCGCACGGAGATGTCCACGTCCAGCCCAATGTTGTTGTCGACCACGCGGAAGGGCACCGGCGCTGCCGTTCCGTACTTGTTGCCCACAATCTCCTTGGCGTTGAAGAAGTAGACGCGCTGGTCCTTGCCCGTGTCACCGCCAAACGAGAAGCGCGTCCCCACGCGCTCGAAGGACGCCCTTATCCGCTCGCCCAGCGAGCCGCCTTCGCCAAAGAAGAGGCTCGGTTCCGTTGAGCTGTCGAACACGAACTCACCCGGCTCGCCACATGCTTCGACCACGGCGCCCTGCTCGACGATGATCATGTACTGGCCCTCGTTCACGGCGATGACGGATCCGTCTGAGATGATGTTGTCCTCGCCAAGCGTGTTGGACGAGCGGCCCTGCGCCGACGTTCGCTTGTGCCCCTTTGCCACGAGTGTGTTTGCGTCAAGCGAGTTGCAGTAGAAGTATTCGCGCCAGGAGTCGGCGAGAACGCCGCCCACGGCACCCATGCCTGCCCTCAGAAGTCCCATGGCTCACTCCTTTGTCCGTGCGTTGCCGTGGTCACAGCGTGACGTGCGCCCGGCTCCGATGGAATTACCGAACGTCCCAAAACGTTCGGCGAAGCTTGGCCTCACGACCAAATTCGGTATGCATACCAACGTTAGAATAGGTTGCAGGGAATGCCTTGGGGCACTGCCGAGAGGGGCTGCTCGCTTGAGCCGGTCGGATGACACGTTTGGGCGCAGGGTTCTTGCCGGTTCGTGTGCCGGTGGTGCCGCGCTGTGCCTGGCCCTTCTCGCGCTGCAGTCGTTTGGTGGCACGCCGCCTTCCATGCCGGGCACCCAATTCATGTCGCTTGGCCTTTCCATCTTCCCGCCGAGCACCTTTAGCGTGGTGTCCTCGTCCAGCTCTGGCCTCATGATCCTTGTGGCCCCGGCTGCCGCCATCTGGGGTTTCTCGGTTCATATTCGCTGCTCGGATGCCCGGGTGCGCCACTGTCTTAAGGGCGTGGCGCTGCTTGTTGGCCTCTGGATGCTCGACGTGCTCGTCAAGTATCGCTACCCCATAGAAAACCAGCGGCTCATCGCGTTCCTGTGGTACCTCTACTACGTTCCCATGACGCTCATTCCCACGCTCTGCCTGCTGTGTGCCGTCCGCGCGTCGGGGCTCGATGCCAAGCCATGGGCTGTTGCAATGCGTCGCGTGCTTGTGGCGGTTGACGCTGCGCTCATCGTGTTTGTTCTCACCAACGGCACGCATTTCCAGGTCTTCTCGTTTGACATCTCTGCGCCAGACTGGCAGAACTCCTATGCCTACAACTGGGGCTACCGGCTTGCAGTTGTCATCTACATAGCCGAGTACCTGGCCTTCTTTGGCTTTCTCTTTGCCACCTCGCGCCGGATGCTGCACGGCGTCATTGGCCTTCTCGTCATTGCGTCGGTACCTTTTGCCGCATACGCCATCCTGTACGCGCTCCGTCGCGAGTTTGCGGTCACGACAAACTTCTCGCTCAACTATTGCCTGGTAGTGGTGGCTCTTCTGGAGCTTGCGTTGGACTTTGGCCTGCTGCCCTCGTATGCCTGGTATGACGAGGCCTTCTCGCGTCTGCCGCTTGACCTCAAGGTCTTGGAGCAGGACGGCTCGATTGCCTTTGCCACAGACGTAGCTGACGCGCTGCCCGCCGCCGTGCTCGACCTTGCGCGCGACGCGGCGCGTTCGCCGGCCAGGGGAAGAGTCACCAGGTTTAGGACGTCGGCAATTCCGCATGCGCTCTTTAAGGCCTACGGGGTGAGCGGAGGCGCGGCGCTTCTCGCCGAGGACGTGACCATCCTGGACGAGCAGCGCCGCATGCTCGCGGAGCGACAGGAGCGCCTGCGGAGAAGCAATGGCGTCCTGCAACACGAGGGTGCCGTCCGGCGCGAGCTGTGGCGACTCGAGAGCGAGGACCGCCTGCTCCGCAGCATCGAGGCATCCATCGCGGACAAGGTCGAGCGCATGGGTGACTTGCTCGCCGTGCTTCCGCGCGGGGACAGCCCGCGCGAGCGAGCGGAGCGCCGCGACATCTTGACGGAGGTCAAGCTGCTGGTTGCCTACTGCAAGCGCAAGGGCGCCCTTGTTCTCTCCGAGGAGAGCAATCCCGAGTTCGACCGTGACCGCCTGCAGCTCGTGTTTAACGAGACGGCCTCTGACCTGCGCTCCATTGGCGTCGACTGTGCAGCGGTGGTGAGCGTGGAGGGAGTTCTGCCGGCCTGCGTGGTGAGCGTGCTCTACGACTGCCTGTACGACGTGGCGTCTGTTGCGCTCTTTGCGACCGAGCCCATCCTCATGCTCTTTGTGAGCGGGAACAAGACGGGCGTCCAGATGCGTGCCGCGCTTGAGGTTGCGGAGGCGCTGCCCGAGCGTCTGGAGGCGGCTGTCGAGAACCTGCGAGAAAACCTCTCCGCCCAGACGGGTGGCAGCCTCTCTCTGGAGGCGTCTCCCACGTCGCTCAACGTTGCCGTTCGCATGTGCGTGCCAGATGCCATGCAGTCGGGCGGTGGGGCGCCATGAGCCATCTCTACGCAATGTGCTCCTCTGCCCTGATGCTTATCTGCGTGCTCTTCTTCCTGCTCTCTGCTGGTCAGACGATACATGCGTGCTTCACGACCATGCAACGTGGCGCTGCCCTGCGACGACTGGGCATTGCCTATGAGGTGGCGCTTGTCGTCCACCTAGTACTGGCATGTGCCGTGGCGAACTCGGCCATGGAGAACCAGGGAGTATTCATTCTCTGGCTGCATCCGGTGGTCCTGCCGGTTGTGCCGTTGCTCTGGGCAAATGCTGTCGCTGCGGTGATGGGCGGCATCCATGCCGTGCGCTTGCACCGATGGAGCGCGCTTGCCGAGGTTGCCCTCCTTGCCTGCTGCACGCCGGTGGCCATTGGAGCCATGGGGCAGGGCTCCCAGGCACTGCTGGCTGTGGATGCCTCGTACTTTGCCGCGCGGGTTGCGGCAACGCTTGCGTTTGACCTGCACGACAGCAAGACCTCGGTGTCGCGCCTCTCGATCGTGGATGCCCTGGACGCCCTGCCCGAGGGCGTGATGTGGGTGAGCGAGCGCGGCGAGGTCCTCTTCATGAACGACGCCATGCGTGGGAGCCTCACCTCACTGGGGCTTGCGACAGACCTCGCGGATGCCTGCGGGCTGTGGGGACGTCTCGAGTCCCATGCCCGTGAGGCCGCGCACGACCGCCTGATTATCGAGACCGACCCCCAGACGGTCCGACTCTTTGTTCGCGACGCGGTGGCGCTGCGCAACAGGCGCTGCAGGCGCATCATGGCGCTCGACGTGACCGAGGAGGCAACGCTCAACGCGCGCCTCGAGAGCGTCAACAGACTGCTCGAGTCGGCCAACGAGGAGCTGAGAGCCTCGATGCTGCAGGTGAAGAGGGTTGCCGAGGAAGAGGCCGTCATGCGAATGAGGACTCGCGTGCACGATACCGTGGGTTCGCGCCTCTCGATACTCCACCGCTACCTCGAGGACGGGCGAGAGGACCCGCAGACGCTCGAGAAGGTCACCGGGCTGCTCTCGAGCATTGTGGATGACCTTGCGGAGCCAAGCCGGCCCGCCGCCAGCGCGGGGCTGGCATCCATCTGCAACGCCTTCTCGCTTGTGGGCGTGGAGGTTCGCGTTACGGGGGAGCTGCCCGCAGACGAGGCCGTTGCCTGCGCGTTTGCCGAGATCGTTCTTGAGGCTGTGACAAATGCTGCCAAGCACGCCCAGGCAGCCCACGTGGACGTGAGGCTTGGGGGCGGCGGCCATGGCGAGGCGTTGCTGGTTGTGACCAACGATGGCGGTGTGCCGGACGCTATCGTTGAAGGGACGGGTATTCCGGGCATGCGCCAGATGGCGACCGCGGTGGGCGCTACGTTTTCCGTGAGCGTTGGGCCGCCCTTTGCCGTTGAGGTAACGCTTCCGCCGCGTGACGTCACCGGTAATTCGAGCGAACGGATTCTCCCAGAAACCCAGAACGAGAGGGGCCACCAATGATTCGCATCGTGCTCGTCGAGGACCAGGCGATGCTTCGCGACTCGCTTGCCTGCACCATCAACGCTCAGCAGGACATGGAGGTCGTTGCCTCTCTCGCCAACGCAGCCGATGCGCTTGAGGCCACGCGTCGGTCTGGTGCCACCTGCGCGCTTCTCGACGTGTGTACCGAGAACGACTCGAGCGGTATCGTGGCGGCGCGCCTCATCAAGGACCAGTTGCCGGGTGTGCGGGTTGTGGTGATGACCGGCCTGCCCGAGATCACCTTTGTCGAGCGGGCGCGCGAGGCGGGCGTGAACAGCTTTGTCTACAAGAACGTGGGGACCGACGAACTTCTCGCCATCATTCGCTCGACCATGGAGGGCTACTCGACGTTCCCCCTGTCCAAGCAGCGCATCATTCCCGACGGCGTGGAGCTGACGCCCGTGGAGATAGACATTCTCCGCCTGGTCTGCGAGTCAAAGACGAGAAGAGAGATTGTCGCGGAGCTCTACCTGAGCGAGGGGACGGTCAAGCGGCACATCTCGGAGATTCTCGCCAAGACCGGCTACGACAACATCCTGCGCCTGGCCGTCCACGCGGTCTCGAACGGCCTCATCGTCCCCGGCATGTGAGACAAAGGGACAGTCCCTTTGTCTCATTGTGACGGCCCTGTGATTGGACGTCATGTCATGCCCCGCGGCCTCGGATGGGCCGCGGGGCACTTCTGTGCGCGTCGGGCGGGCGGCACAATCTGTGGTGACGGGTGTTGGGGATACGGGCAATCGTGCTAGCGGGAAAGGAGATGTGACGATGGGGCTGTTCGGGAAGATGTTCGAGAAGAAGACCTGCAGCATCTGCGGCGGAGAGATTGGCCTTCTCGGCAATCGCAAGCTCGAAAACGGCAACCTCTGCAAGGAGTGCGCCAAGAAGCTCTCGCCGTTCTTCAGCGACAGGCGGCGCTCGACGGTCGAGCAGATACGTGAGCAGCTTGACTGGCGTGAGGCCAACAAGGAGCGCGTTGCCTCCTTCAACGTCACGCGCACGTTGGGCTGCGACACCAAGGTGCTCCTGGACGAGGACGCGGGGTGCTTTCTGGTGACGCCGGTCTCGCGCTGGCGCGACACGAATCCCGACGTGCTGGACTTCTCGCAGGTCACGGGATGCGACACCGAGACGCGCGAGACCCGCACCGAGCTTCACTGGAAGGACAAGGAGGGTGAGGAGCATAGCTACAACCCGCCCCGCTACGACGTGGACTACGACGTCTACCTGACCATCCACGTGAACGTGCCCTACTACGACTCGATCTCGTTCAAGGTGAACGACTACCGGATCGAGGAGCGCAACTCCGTGGAGTTTCGCGAGGCGGAGCGGCAGGCGCGAGAGATTCGCGAGGCGCTTACGCAGCTGCGAGAGAGCGAGCGCGAGAAGGTCGTTGCGGCAGCGGCGCCCAAGACGGCGCGCACGTGCCCGTTCTGCGGCGCGACGACGATACCGGATGCGAACGGGCGCTGCGAGTACTGCGGCGGCGCCATGGGCGCGTAGGCGTGGCTGCAAACGCCTTTTCAACAGGATGCATTTTGAGAGCAGAAGGGAAGTGGTGGGAATGAGCATTGGGAAGAAATGGGTGGCAATGCTGGCCTCGGTGTTCGCGCTGTGCCTTGTGCTGGCGGGCTGTGGCGGAGGTGCAGATGCGGCGAAGAATTACGTGGGAGACTGGAAGCTATCTGGCATGGAGGAGAACGGTGAGGTGACCAGCGCCGATGACCTCAAGCTCATGGAAGACCTTGGCATGACCATCACGCTTAGCGTCAAGGAGGACAAGACCTTCTCGCTCAACGTCATGGGCGACGAGACGTCTGGCACGTGGGAGGCAAAGAGCGCTTCCGAGGCCACGTTTACCGTTGATGGCCAGAGTGTTCCCGCCACGCTCGCCGATGGCGTCCTGACCCTGGAGTCGGACGGCACAAAGATGCAATTCGAGAAGGGAACGGTGGCCGCGAGCTCGGGCGGTGCTGGTTCGAGCGGCGCCGCGGCGACCAGCGGTAGCGCCACCACGGGCGGTACCGAAACGCCTACGAGTACGGATAACGGGACCACGGTGGTTGACGGTGGCGAAGAGGCAGTTGTTCCCATCGGGCTGACCATTGCCGACGATGACATCTGCACGATTGAGATTGTCGACAAGAAGGCCGACTGGGCTGGCGATCCGGGCTATACGGTCAAGATCACGAACAAGTCCGACAAGGCCGTCAGCACCGTTTCCAAGTACGGCACGTTCTCGGTTGACGGCAAGATGGTGGACCCCGTGCTTGTCGAAACTATCCAGCCTGGTAAGTACGTCGAGGGCTTCATGTGGTTCAGCGATGACGACGTCGCGAGCGTTGACGCGTTGGTGAACGTCGAGGGCACCATCGAGGTCTACGACGACGAAACGTTCGACACGCTGGGCGAGTACCCGTTTGCCATGTAGCACGCAACTGCGCTTGGGGGTCGGCTCCCGGGTCACTGCGGCCCGGGGGCCATTTGCTGGCGCCGGTGAGTGCCGCTCTCGTCTCCTCTTTTCAGAGTTTAGCTCCCATTCTTAAACGGCAGCCACGTTTGCGCAGTTGGTATGGCTTGCGTTCAAGAAAAGGAGCTAAACTCCGTCAGACGTTGGGGCAAGATCAGACGTTGGGCAAGAGGACCTACCGCAGTCGCCGCAGCGCGTCCTTGGTCTCCGCCGGCACGCGAAGGCTCTCGACTCCCTTGCGGATGGCCATGCGCCTAAGCTGCGGGTCAAGCTCGGGGGACGCAATCGTCGCCAGGGCGTCCTCCTCGTGGGGGACAAGCGCCTCGGCCAGGTACCAGGCAATCATCATGCGTACGTAGTACTCGCCGTTGTCCGCGGCAATCGCGAGGCGAAGCTGAGCGGGATCGTAGCCCTCGCCCAGAAGGTCGTGCATGAGGATCGAGATGCCAAAGCGCCTGGTATACGTGTGGTCTGAGGCTATCCACCGCTTGGCGAGAGGAACGAGCGTCTCCGCCACCCGGCCACCAAGCTCCCGCTCGTCGTGGAATGCGCGCGGGTTGAGCGCGTCGCACACGCACCAGTTGTCCACAAAGGGGAGAAATGCGTTCAGAAGGCGCACGGCCGACTCCACCTCGCGCGTCTCGTTGAGCACGAAGGCGTGCACGAGGTACTCCTCGTACCAGCGGTGGGGCAGCTCGGCGAGAAACGCGTCGCGGTCGCTTGAGCGGGAGACCTCCCGGGCAAGCCGGCGCAGCTTGGGCACTCGTACCCCCAGCATGGTTGCAGGGTCTGCCGTGGCCACCACCCGCGCGTTGAACTCGCGGTACTGGCCGTCCCTGTCGGCAAGCTCGCGCAGCCTGTCTTCGACCCACTGCATGCGCACCTCCGCTGCTAGGACGCGTCCCCCACGCCCAGGTGGCGCTGCCTTTCGGCAAGGAAGTCCGTCACGCACTCGTCAAGGCTCAGGCCGGTGCGGTCGGCCAGGACCGCGAGCCACCACACGCACTCGCCGATCTTTCCGGGCAGGGTGGCGTCGCTGGACGACGGCCAGCGGCCCTCCTCGTCCATGACTAGCCGTCCTACCAGGCCGGCGTCGGTGAGAAAGGCAAGCGCGTCCTCCTCGGCGGTCCACTCGGAGCCGTGGATTTGCCGCTCAAGCTCGTGGTAGCGCGTGCGAATTGCGACAGACTGCCGCTGTGCCTCGTTTAGTTCCATGGTCGCCCTCGTCTCTCGTTGTCCTACATGACGCAGCTGGTGCCGCGCTCCCCGCAGTTCGCGTCGCCGAGCACATAGGTCGTGCTCGCGCGGACCATGTTGAGCTCGGCGAGTTCCAGCTCGCCGTCGATATAGGGCTGGTAGAATTTGTCGATGCCGCAAGCGTCCAGCGAGCAGTCTCCGCAGTCGTCGCCCCAGGCAAGCGCCTCGGCCACAATCTGGATGCGCTCCTCGCGCGTGGTGTCCGCAATCTTTGTGCTTCTCGTCATGCGTGCCTCCTTGGACTGAGACCCAGTATGGCACGGTGGGAGCGTGTGAATCGGTGAGGCCCCGCGACCGGTGCCGCTTCGCTTCTCTCGTATTCGAAATAACGGAAGCGAAAGGCGATTCGCTTCTGTTAGCTCGTCTGTCCGTCTCGGCATTTTGTGCAATGCCCGCCGCATGGCCCTGCGTTAGCTACAATACGCGAGGTCAGTTGCATAGAAACAAGATGGGAAGCACATGCCTAGCATTGCGGAACAGGTGGCCTCGCGGCGCACCTTTGCCATAATCTCGCACCCGGACGCCGGCAAGACGACGCTCACCGAGAAGCTCCTGCTCTACACCGGCAGCATCCAGACGGCCGGCTCGGTCAAGGGCAAGGCCAGCGCGCGCCACGCGGTCTCGGACTGGATGGACATCGAGAAGGAGCGCGGCATCTCCGTGACCTCCTCCGTCCTGCAGTTCACCTACAATGGCGCCTGTGTGAACATCCTCGACACCCCCGGCCACCAGGACTTCTCCGAGGACACCTACCGCACGCTCATGGCTGCCGACGCTGCCGTCATGGTCATCGACGGTGCGAAAGGCGTCGAGGCCCAGACCATCAAGCTCTTCAAGGTCTGCACGCTGCGCCACATCCCCATCTTCACTTTTGTGAACAAGCTCGACCACGACACGCGCGACTCCTTCGACCTCATGGAGGAGATCGAGGACGTCCTGGGGATTGGCACCTACCCCATGACCTGGCCGATTGGCTCGGGACGCAACTTCAAGGGCGTCTTTGACCGCAACTCTCGCCGCGTCATTGCGTTCGAGGGCGACGGCCACGCCAACGCCACCAAGAAGGTGGGCGAGATAGAGGCCGAGCTGGGCAATCCCGCGCTGGACGGGCTTATCGGCGAGGAGAACCACAAGAACCTGATGGATGACATCGAGCTGCTCGATGGCGCGGACAACGAGTTTGACCTCGACGCCGTTCGCCACGGGCGGCTGACACCGGTGTTCTTTGGCTCGGCCCTCACCAACTTTGGCGTGGAGCCGTTCCTCAAGGACTTCCTGCGCCTGGCTCCGCCGCCGCTCTCCTACACCGACACGCTGAGCGGCGAGGCCGTGGAGCCCTCGCGCGACGAGTTCTCGGGCTTTGTCTTCAAGATCCAGGCCAACATGGACCGGCGCCACCGCGACCGCATCGCCTTTGTGCGCATCTGCTCGGGGAAGTTCGAGCGCGGCATGGACGCCTACCACGTTCAGGGTGATCGTACCATCAAGCTTGCAACCGGTACGGCGATGATGGCAGACGACCGCGCAACCGTGGACGAGGCCTATGCCGGCGACATCGTTGGCCTCTTCGACCCGGGCCTCTTCTCGATTGGCGACACCCTCTGCGCGCCGGGCATGCGCGTACAGTACCCGCCCATCCCCACCTTTGCGCCGGAGCACTTCGCCCGCATCACGCAGGTGGATACCCTCAAGCGCAAGCAATTTGTGAAGGGCATGGAGGAGCTGGCGCAGGAGGGCGCGATCCAGATTTTCCGCGAGCTGGGCACCGGCCTGGAGAGCGTGATTGTGGGCGCCGTGGGCGTGCTGCAGTTCGAGGTGCTGGAGCAGCGACTTAGGAGCGAGTACCACGTCGAGGTGAGCAGGACGTCGCTGCCGTACTCAATCATCCGCTGGATCCAGAACTCGCCCGACGAGCTGGACGTTCGCACGCTCAAGCTCACGCGCGAGACCTGCCGCGTGGAGGACATGCGCGGCGGACGGCTGCTGCTGTTCACGAGCGACTGGAACCTGGACTGGGCCATCGAGCACAACCCCGACCTGCGGCTCTCGGAGTTTGGCAACGTCACGTTCTAGGCGGTAGTGGGATTGAGTTACCGGGCAATGGGATCCCGTTGGCCGGCAGCTGGATTACGCAGCGCTACGCCACCTGGGTGCGGGAGCGGCTGCGTCCCAGCACCAGCCCCACAAGGACGGCGGTCACGCCGAACAGGGCGCAGACGCCCAGGTCCCCCATGAGCGGCAGCACCGTCGCGGCGCTCACTTCGCCCATGCTGGCAGCGCCTTCCACCACAAGCGTCACCCAGTACGCGGGTGTGAAGTGCGCTACGGCGAGAAGCTCGTCGGGCAGAAGCGAGAGCCCCGTCCAAGCCCCGCCGAGAAACGACATCACCATGCCCAAGATGTTCGCAAGAGCGTTGGCGGCGTTCTCGCTCACCCCAAGCTGCCCGGCAAGAAAGCCCACGCTGGCCGACACCAGCGCGTAGACGAGAAGCGCCGCCCCCACGAGCGCCAACTGCACGGGTGAGCCCGCGAGCGCGGAGCCGCCCAACACCGCCACCTCAAGCCCAAAGTTCCACGCCCAGGTGACCAGCGCGATCGTGACACAGGCGCCGAGCAGGGCGAGGTTGCGAGCGCGGGCTGTCTCGGGCGAGGCGAGCCTACGGTCTCGCACGGGTCGGCGCCCTACGGAAGACATGAGCACCGCAATGCACACCATCGCGCTCGAAAAGATGGGATACGATGCAAACTCCGCAGCAACCGCAATGCTCGTGGGCAAAGGCGCCGCGGCCTGCTTGACCATGCTCACCTGGGTGGACCCCTCCCACGCGTCATCCGTGGCGGCAATCACGTTTGCGGCGCTGCCGCCCAGCGTTGCCGCCATGCCGTAGAGTCCGTCGGCGTAGCCGGTGACCTCGATGTCCAGCAGGCGCCCCATGCCCGAGTAGTACGACACATAGGTCTCGAGGTTGGGCGCCTGCGTGCCCCGCCGTGCGGCGTCCAGCAGCCCCTCGCCCCAGCCCTCGGGAATAACGAGCAGGTAGCTCACCTGGTCGCGCGCCACTGCGTCCTGGATGGCGCGCTTCTCGTCCGCCACCTCCACCTGGTTGTTGCCTTGAAGCACGTGCCGCGTAAGCGCGCCAGAGAGCTCGGAGCCGTCGCGGTCGATTACGGCAACGTTTGCGGGCGCAACCTGGAACTCGCCCGTGGTGCCAGAGTATGCGGAAAGCCCGATAATCACACCCACGAGCGAAAGCATGACCAGGTAGATGGCTATGTAGACCCGGTGCGAGAGAAAGATCTCGAGGTAGGTCCTAAAGGTGGTCATATGAGGTCCTCCTCATGCGGAAAGACGCCAGGGCGAGAAACACGAGCGCCATCACCAGCAGCGCGGCAACGCTCTCGAGAAAGGCGTCGGGCGTGTCGTAGTAGAGCAGCGCGTAGAAGCAGTTGGTTGTCTGCCAGAGGGGGTTTGCGTGCGCGAGGGCCGGTGCCGTGGCCTCGATTGCGTCCGCGAGCTGCTGCGAGGAC
Source organism: Olsenella sp. (assembly GCA_022648325.1). Classification (GTDB taxonomy): domain Bacteria; phylum Actinomycetota; class Coriobacteriia; order Coriobacteriales; family Atopobiaceae; genus Tractidigestivibacter. The sequence continues at coordinate 16,398 of JALCMG010000016.1, read as the reverse complement.
GTGCCGTACAAGCCCGTGAAGAGCGAGAGCAGGCAGGTGATGCCGGATACCATGCCCGTCTCCATGCGGGTCACGGTTCCACAGAGGGCGCCCGCCGCGCATGCCATGAGCGAGGACGCAGCAAGGGCAACCACCACGCCGGGGGTGTCGCTTCCAAACGAGACGCCCGCCACGCCCCACATGAAGAGGACCGCTACCAGAAGGCACGCAAACTCGCAGATCCATGCACCGAGAAGCGCCCCAACAAGCATGCGCCAGCGGGGTACGGCGGCCAGCGCCTGCCGGGCGCCCAACGGACCTGCGGTTGGAAGGAGCCTCCGCACCGACTCCATGGCGGCGGTTGCCCCCATGCCGGTGGCCATGGCGAGAAGCGCGTAGTAGTAGCGCGCGTCGGCGCTGGGCGGGTTCTTGGTGGCCGTAAGCCGCACAGTCTTGACGGCGTCACCGGTAAAGGCGCCAATGGCCTCGCCTGTGGAGAGAATCTCCGGCCGCGTGGCGGCGACCTTCTCGACGGCGTTGCGCGTGTGCTGGTAGGAGTCGAGAACCTCGGCGAGAAACGAGATGGGAAGGCGGCCGTTCTGAGAGACGCTCGCGTTTGTCGCGTGGAGCTGCGGTGTGCCCGCCGAGTCCACGGTGAGGTAGGCGTCTACCTCGCCCGCGTTGGCGGCGACCTCGGCGGCCATCGCGCTCTCGTAGTAGGTGACGTCGCAGATGCGGTCGCTCGACATGGGGTCAGAGATCGCCTGGATCATCTCGTCTAGGCCGACGGCGGCAGTGTAGCTCTCGTCGCGTACCACGCCCAGCGTGGAGCCCACGGTGGTGTAGGCGTCCTGGAGTCCCGAGAACATGCCCATGAAGATGAAGGTCATGATCACGGGAAACGCCAGCGCCCACACGAGAAGCGCCTTGTCGCGCGCGAGCGAGAGCACGCTGGTTCTAAGGCTTGCGAGCATCACTGCCCCCTTAGGCGTCGTCGCGCAGGGCGCGACCGGTGATCTCGAGGAAGACGTCGTTCAGGGTGGGGGGTTCGGAGAGCACGCGACCGTACGAGCGACCCGCCTCCGCAAGCACGCCTAGGACGTCGGACAGGTTGTGCGCGCCCGAGGCGCACTGAACGCGGAGCATCCCCGCGTGCATCTCGGCCGTACGTACGTGGGGGAGCGATCGCACGCGCTCGAGCGTGGCCTCGTCCATCTCGCCCACCTCGACGGAGACCTTCTCGCCCGTGCCGATCATGCCCTTGAGCTCGTCGGCGGTGCCGCTTGCCACGCTGCGCCCGTGGTCCATGATTAGGATGCGCGAGCAGAGCCGCTCGACCTCCTCCATGTAGTGCGAGGTGTAGATCACGGTGGCGCCCTCGGCGTTGAGGCGCTCGATGCCAGAGAGAATCGACTCGCGGCTCTGCGGGTCCACGGCCACGGTGGGCTCGTCCATGATGATGAGTTCCGGCCGGTGTGCGACGCCGCAGGCGATGTTGAGGCGCCGAAGCAGGCCGCCCGACAGCTTCTTGGGGCGGAAGCTCTCGAACCTCTGGAGACCCACAAAGTCGATGGCCGCATCCACCAGCTCGCGCCGGCGCATGCGATCGCTCACGTAGAGCGCGCAGAAGCTGTCCACGTTCTCGCGCACGGTGAGCTCGTCGAAGACGGCGACCTCCTGCGGGACCACGCCAATGCGGCGCTTGAGCTGGTAGCTTGTTGGCCGCATGGGCTGCCCAAAGAGCTCTATCTCGCCGTGGTCGTACGAGAGAAGCTGCAGGATGCAGTTGATGGTGGTGGTCTTGCCCGAGCCGTTAGGGCCGAGAAGCCCAAAGACCTCGCCTGGGGCGATGTCCAGCGACAGGTGGTCCACGGCTACCAGCTCCCCGTAGCGCTTGACCAGGTTGCGAATGCGAACGACCGCCTCGTTAGACGCCATGTCGGCTCCTCTCGTCTACCTTGGGAACAGTGTCGCGCGGTGCGCGCCGGGCGGGAAGTGAGCGGAGTCATCGGTTGCGCCGGTGGGGCGTGACAAATGTCATGGCTTTGTCCGGCTGCCGGCGGGAGGGCCGGAGAATTGTGTGGCGTCCGTATAATTGCGACCATGGAGAGAATCGCCGATAAGTGCGTGGTGCTTCTCGCCTGCCTGGCTCTTGTGGTGCTGGGGGGCGAGGTGGATGCCGTGCGCGTGGTGGCCCTGCTCGCCGCCGTGGGCGCGAGCGCCGGCTTCGAGCTTGCGCGCGGGCGCCGGTTAGGGGCTGCCGAGGCGTTGTGCTGCGTTGCGTGCGCTGTTTTCGCGCTGGTGCCGGGCGCGTGGGCGGCACTGCCGCTTGCCTGTTACGACCTGCCCCGTGTTCGTTCGCACTGGGCGCTGGTGCTGGTGCCATGCTGCGTCGCGTGGGCGTGGACTGCTGGCGTGCCTGCCGGCACGGCGGCGGTCCTTCTCGCCCTGGTGACCTGCTCGATGGCGCTCTCGTGGCGCTGTGGGCGTGTCATTGGGCTCGGGTGCCGGCTCCACGCCCTGCAGGATGACCTTCAGGACAAGGTGATTGACCTGCGCGAGAAGAACCGCGAGCTTGAAGATGCGCGCGCCTACGAGTCCCATGCCGCCGCCCTGGCCGAGCGAACGCGCATCGCGCGCGAGATCCACGACTCCGTGGGTCACCAGCTCACCCGTCTGGTACTGGAGGTCGAGGCCCTCAAGGTGGTGCACCGCGAGGATGCCGGTGTCGTCGCTGAGCTAGGCGAGCTATCGGACGGCCTGGGCGAGGCGCTCACCTCCATGCGCGCGAGCGTCCACGCGCTTGAGGACTCGGCCGTCGACGTGAGCGTGGAGCTCAACCGGCTGGCAGGCCAGAGCGGCATTGCGCACGTGGACGTGGACTGTGGCCTTGAGGCCGCGCCGCCCGCCGAGGTGAGCCGCTGCCTGGTTGCCGTGACGCGCGAGGCGCTCACGAACGCGGCCCGCCACGCGCACGCCGCGCACGCGACGGTGCACGTCACGGGGCTTCCCGGCATTTGGCAGCTGCGCGTCGAGAACGACGGCGACGTGCCGGCAGACGTGGCTGGCCTCGAGGGGCGCGGCATGGGCCTACGCGGAATGCGCGAGCGCGTGGAGGGGCTTGGCGGTACGCTGCTGGTGCAGTCGGACGGGCGGCGCTTCTCGGTGTTTGCGTCGATTCCCAGGAAGGGGCAGGCATGAGGGTCATCGTGGTGGACGACGACGCCATTGTGGTGCGCTCGCTCTCGACCATTCTCTCCGTGGAGCCTGACATCGAGGTCGTGGGTACGGGAACGAGCGGGGAGGAGGCCGTCTCGCTCTTCTCGGCGTGCGAGCCCGACGTGGTGCTCATGGACATCCAGATGCCTGGCGGAAACGGCCTGAGCGCTGCCGAGAAGATCCTGGCTGCGAGCCCTGCCGCGCGCGTGGTTTTTCTCACCACCTTCTCCGATGACGACTACATCGTGCGGGCGCTGCGGCTGGGCGCGCGCGGCTACCTCATCAAGCAGGACGTGGCGACTATCGCGCCGGCCCTGAGGTCCGTGATGGCAGGGCAGAGCGTGCTTGAGGGCGAGGTGCTGGCGCGGGCGGCGGCTCTCTCTGTCGGCGATGCGATGGAGCGGCGAAAGGAGCCAGCGATGCGTGGGCTCACCGAGCGCGAGCGCGAGGTGGTGCGCGCCATTGCCGACGGGATGAGCAATGCGGAGGTCGCCGCCGCGCTCTACATGAGCGAGGGCACGGTGCGCAATCACATCTCGGCCATTCTCGCCAAGCTGGGCCTGCGCAACCGCACCCAGATCGCCGTGTACTACTACCGGGGGTAGAGGCGTGCGGGAGGACTGGTTTCCGTGCGACGCCCGAGGGCAGGTTTCCGCAGCAAGTACGTACGAGAAGGCCCTTTCGGCGCCAAAACGACGCCGGAGCGTGCGCAATAGCAGCTATCACGTACAAAGTAGCCCTTCCGGCGCGGATTTGGCGCCCGAGCGCGGGCTTTGGACGGGGTTCCGTACGAAACCCTCGCTCGGGCGTCGTTTTCTCGCCCGAAGGCGCGTTTTGGCAGCTAGTACGTACGAGAAGGGCCTTCCGGCGTCAGCGTGGGCGCCAGCGCCTGCGCCGGCACCGCAACGGCCCGTGCCAAAACATCGCAACGGCCCGCGCTAAAACCTCCCGCACTTGATGCAAATCAATTATCCCCTCTTCGGTAGCAGATACCTTTACGTCAACCGAAGGGGGTTGATAGTATGCAAAATTAGTTGCTACGTAATCGAAATCGTTTGACCGCAGTAACGGGAACTCTGGTCCTGACGGCGTTCGCCGTCAAGCTCGCATCAGGTGAAGGTCCCGCAGTCGATGGGCTTCTCCTCGCTGCGTCGCTGGTTGGCGGCCTGCCCATAGTCGTCCAGGCAGTGCAGTCGTTGCGCGTGCGGGTGGTAAGCATCGACCTTCTCGTGACGATGGCCATTCTCGGCGCATTTGCCATCCGCGAGTTCGAGGAGTCCGCAGTTGTCACCTTCCTCTTCCTGTTTGGCGCCTACCTAGAGCAGAAGACCCTGACAAAGACGCGCTCTGCCATAAAAGGCCTGGTAGAGATGGCGCCCGAGGTTGCCCTCCGCATGAGCGAAGACGGCACCTTCGAGGAGGTAGCCATCGACGACGTCGAGGTGGGAGACACGCTCCTGGTAAAGACTGGCGGCAAGATTCCCGTTGATGGCACGGTCGTGCGCGGTGGGGGAAGCGCCAACGAGGCGAGCATTACCGGCGAGCCGCTGCCCGTTGCAAAGGACGTGGGCGACAAGGTCTTTGCCGGAACCATCCTGGAGAACGGCACCATCCAGCTGACGGCTGAGAAGGTCGGTGAAGACACGACCTTTGGCAAGATCATCGAGCTGGTGGAAGAGGCCCAGGACTCAAAGTCGCAGGCAGAGCGCTTCATTGATCGATTCTCCAGGTACTACACGCCCGCCGTTCTCGCCCTGACGATAATTGTCTGGCTTGTCACGAGAAACATGGAGATGGCAATCACCATCCTGGTCCTGGGTTGTCCAGGGGCACTTGTCATAGGCGTGCCGGTGTCAAATGTTTCTGGCATAGGCAACGGAGCGCGCAATGGCATCCTGTTCAAGGGGAGCGAGGTCATCTCGAAGTTTGGCAAGGTCGACACGATCCTGTTTGACAAGACGGGCACGCTCACGTATGGGAATCCCCGGGTGGCGCAGATGCTCTATTACGCCCGGGACCACCAGCTTGTTGAGGACCTGCTCGTAAGCGTGGAGAAGGAGTCAAGTCACCCGCTGGCAAAGGCTATTGTTGGCGCGTACCCCAACGCGCGCCAGCACCCCGTAGAGTCGACCAAGGTTATCCAGGGTGGCGGCGTTGTGGCCAGCGTGGCAGGCCACCAGGTTCTTGTCGGCAATGCCCACCTTATGGATGCGAATGGTGTCCCTCTTAGCAGCCGGGCTCGGCAGGATGTGGATGGGCTGGAGGCAGCAGGCAACTCTTTGGTCCTGGTTGCCATCGACGGCCAGCTTGCACTTGTCGTGGGGATCAAAGACCAGGTACGGACAGGTGTGGCAGAAGACCTTGCTGCCCTTAGGAAGATGGGTGTCAAGAACCTGATCCTGCTTTCGGGAGACAACCAGGGGACCGTGGACCTTGTGAGCAAGGAGCTTGGTCTAAGCGAGGCGCACGGCGGCCTGCTGCCGGAGGACAAGGCCGAGTTTGTGAGAAGCCGCAAGAAGCTGGGGGAGACCGTGGCGTTTGTCGGCGACGGCATCAATGACAGCCCTTCGCTGACGCTGGCAGACATTGGCATTGCCATGGGCAACGGAACCGACGTTGCCATAGAGACGTCCAACGTCATCCTGATGAACTCCGACTTCCACAGGATCCCTCACGCGCTGGGGCTTGCCAAGGCAACGCGCTGCAACATGGTTGAGAACATCGTGATTTCCCTGGTAGTTGTGGTCGTGCTGCTTGTCAGCGTGTTTGCGAGCACGTGGATGAATATGGCCATTGGCATGTTTGTCCACGAGGGAAGCATCCTGGTTGTGATTCTCAACGCCATGAGGCTCCTGAGGTACTGAGTGCGGTCTGCGCGCCCGGGCTGCGTGCGATGGTGCGTCCATCCGCGCGGCAACCAAGAAAACGTGCCGAACTTGATGCAAATCAATTTCTGCTTGGCTGTCCGTCCCTAACCTAGGGGGCAGCAAACGGAGAAAGGGGAGAAAGATGGTCAAGAAGGGAACCCTGCAGCTGGAGACGCTGGCGTGCCCAACGTGCATGCAGAAGATCGAGGGGGCAATCAAGCAGGTAGATGGGGTCGATCAGGAGAGCGTGAAGGTGCTTTTCAACGCGAGCAAGGCAAAGTTTACCTTTGACAGCAGCGTGACGAACCTCGACGAGATTGCCAACTCCGTCAAGTCGATCGGATACGACGTCCTCAAGGCGTCCGAGAGGTAGGGAGCATCAGCCATGATCAGGGAATTCTTCGACAAGAACGACGAGACGCTGGATCTGTACACCAAGGCAATCACAAGGGCGCACGGCAGGAACCACCCCGAGGTCTTCGAGGTGCGGAGCCTGTATCAGGCGATTCAGGACAAGGTCAGGGGTGGCAACTACGACCTGGCCAGCGAGTTCGCCAAGCTGCGTGCGGTCACGAACAACTACGCGATTCCGGGTGACGTGTGCGGCACGTTTAAGGCCACCTATGAACTGCTCGCAGAGTTTGATAGTCTGGCGCGGGCGTAGTTATTGGTCCTCGAGGTAAGCATGGGATGGGAGAGAACGGCCATGGAAGAGCACCTGTGCGTCTCGTTCGTTCCGCTCTTTAGCGACCTCTCGACTGGCGAGCAGCGCGAGATCATGAAGCTGGCGCACCACCGGATGTACGAGAAGGGCGAGCTGATCTTTCAGCCGGGAGACGAGAGGCTCGATATTGTGGCCCAGGGCAGCATGAAGGTCTATCAGCTGTCACCGGCCGGGAAAGAGCAGCTCCTGCGTGTTGTTGAGTCCGGTGGGTACGAGGGCGAGAAGCAGCTCTTTGGCATTGCCAACGAGACGCTCTTTGGCCAGGCGCTGGAGCAGACCAAGGTCTGTACCCTGAGCAAACGGGCCTTCAACCAGGTGATTCTCTGCAACCCAGAGATCTCGCTCAAGCTCTTCGAGCTTACGGCGCAGAAGATGGTCCAGGTTGAGAACCAGGCAAAGTTCTTGTCGATGGAGCGTGTTGGGGAGCGTCTCGCAGACTATCTGCTGGGTCTGGCAAAGGTCGAGGGGGACGACCGGATCACCCTTCCCATGAGGGTGATGGACATCGCCGAGTACCTGGGCACGACGCCAGAGACCCTCTCGCGAAAGCTGAAGTACCTGGAGGAGGCGGGCTACATCGAGCGCGCTGGAAGGAAGATCACCCTCCTGGACAGAGACGCCCTGCAAGACCTCTAGCGGTTGGGCCGGCATCGTGGCTGACTCTTGGGAGTTGCGGAAAAGCGCCCTCCAGTGCAGATTTGACGCCCGAGCGTGGGTTTTGGGACGGGATTCCGTACGAGACCCTCGCTCGGGCGCCGTTTTCTCGCCCGAAGGCGAGTTTTGGCAGCTGGCGCGCGAGAGAAGCGCTTCTCGGGTGCCAGCGCTGTCGCCTTACTTCTGTGCGCCCACGACCATGCGGTGGAAGCGCCTAAAGCCAAAGCCGCCCATCAGCGCGATGGCCGCGACCAGGCCGGCCACGCTCCACACCAGCGGCATGTGCGCGATCTGCGGCTTCATCACCACGCGCAGCGCCTCGTTGGCGTAGACCAGCGGGTTCACCAGCACAATCGCCTGGAGCACCGGGATGGCCGAGAGGCTCTGTCACGAGAAGAAGATGGCACCGAGAAACACGACGGGCATGAGGAAGCCCGGGAACATCGCGACAATCTGCGTGGGCCTGATGATAGTGCCCACCAGCAGGCCAAGCGTGGCAGACGCCAGCGAGATGAGCACCAGGATGCCGATAAGCGCCGGCACGTCGCCCAAGCCCATGGTCACGTTGATCCGGCTCCCCATGAACAAAAGCGAGATGGGCAGCACGATAAGCCCGCCGACGAACGACTCGATGATGCCCACGAGCATCTTGGCCAGCGCGACAACGGTGGACGAGACGGGCGCGAGCAGCCGGTCCTCAATCTCGTGCAGGTTGTTGAAGTCCATCGTGAGCGGCACCGCCGTGCCGTGGATGCCGGTGATGAGCATGCTCATGCCCACCATGCCGGCGAACATCTGCGAGGGGAAGCTCTCGGGCAGCACTCCCAGCGTGGGCAGCACAAAGCCGTACGTCAGGATGAGGATGAACGGCAGCATGGCAACGCGGAACACAAACTCCCAGATGTCGCGCGCCTGGATGAGCAGGTCGCGTTGGACCATGGCGAGAAACGCCTGCCTGGTCACGCGGCGCTCGCGTGCCGTTGCCTCCTGCGTGCGGACAATCTCCTCGTCCTGGCGCGAGAGGCGCATGGTCACGATGGTGCTGGTAGGGACTAGGGCCTTGAGCTCGGGCGATGTGCCCTTTGCCACGATTTGCCCGTGGTTCACAATCACCATGTGGCGCGCCAGACGCTCGGGCTCCTCCATGTAGTGCGTGGTGAGGAAGATGGTGGTGCCGGCCTCGCGGTTGAGGTTGAGCATCTCGCGCCAGAGGATTTCGCGGTAGTTGGGGTCAAGGCCGGTGGTGGGCTCGTCTAGGAAGAGGATCTTGGGCGTGTGCATCATGGCGCGGGCGATCTTGAGGTGCTGGGCCATGCCGCCCGAGTAGCTGCGCACGTAGTCGTTCTGGCGGTCTGCCAGGCCAAACTTCCCGAGGTGCTCGTCGGCCTTGGCGTTGGCGTCGCGGCGGCTCATGCCAAAGTAGCGCGCGTGGAAGATGAGGTTCTCGCGCGCCGTAAGGCCGCAGTCGAGGTTGTTGTGCTGCGCCACGACGCCAATCTCTGCTCGTGCGCCAACGGGGTCGTCTGTCACCGAGCGGCCGTCGAGTAGGATCTGGCCGCCGGTGGCCTCGAGCTGTGTGGTGAGCATCGAGATGGTGGTTGACTTGCCCGCGCCGTTGGGACCGAGAAACCCAAACACCTCGCCGCAGGGCACGTCGAAGCTGATGCCGCGCACGGCCTCGAAGTCCCCGCCGCCCTTCTTGTGGTACGTCTTCCGGAGGTCATGCACCTCCAGGATGTTGTCGGACATGGTTACTCTCCGTTCTCGCCTGTGTGAAGCGTCCGCTGAAACCCCAATAGGGTATCTTTTGCCGAGAGACACTATACCCCATTGGGGTATGTATGGGGCGAGAAAGTCGAAAAAGTTTGGGAGGGGCGTATCTTGGGGGTCTCGGCTGTTCTCGGCTGCGAATGTGTGGCGGAGAGGGGCCTGGAAGTCGCAGCTTCACTCGCTCCTCGTCTCCCCCTTGCAGAGAATAGCTCCTTTTTTAAACGGAGGTCGCGTTTGCCCAGGTAACAGTCATCGGTTTTAAGAACAAGAGCTATTCTCCAATCAAAGATGAAAGGAGCACCCCGGGCTGGCGCGAACCTCGAGGATGGGCATGCGTCGCCCGTCTCTGCGTCGTTCTCTTTCACGTCGCGCGTTCTGCGTTGTCCCTCTCGCCCTGCCCCACTCGCATTTATTGCGCGAAATATCTTGCATGAGCGAAAAATGGCCTGTAGGATCTTAATCTCTTAGGAATAACGCGCAATAATTCGCGGAGGAAGTGCTTACGGAGCGAAAGTGGCGGGAAGACTGACAGGGCGAAGGCGGCGAGAGGGGAAGGTGCCCCCCGGCGGAGTTCCGGCAGGCGGCAGAAGGCACTTCTCGCACGCGCCAGCTGACAAAATGCGCCCTCGGGCGCCAAATCCGCGCCGGAAGGGCGCTTTTAGTGCGTGCTAGCTGCGGAAACCCGCGCCTGGGCACCAACTCCCCGCCGGCGCCGCCCCGCTAGATGTCGTTGACCTCAAGCCGCACGGCATCGGGGCGCGCGTAGTGTCCCATGGGGTCAAACTCCCACTTCGACGCAGGTACCTGCTGCATGTCGAGCGTGGCGTAGAGGATGCCGTCGGTGTCCCAGAGCGGCTCCGCGCCTGGCACGGGGTGACCAAACGGGTCGACAACGCTCGATCCGCCGCGATACACCACCTCGGGCAGACGCGCGACGTCGGGGTTGGCGAGAAGGTCCGCAGGATAGTCATCGCGCAGCAGGTATGGCGCGCAGCTCACCACGAAGCAGCGACCCTCGATGGCGATGTGCTCGACCGTCGCCTGCCACTCGGGGTTGCCGTTGGTGTTGGGGGCCAGGTAGATTGCCACGCCCTTCTGGTAGAGCGCCGCGCGCGCCAGCGGCATGTAGTTCTCCCAGCAGATGAGCGTTCCCATAGGGCCCCACGGCGTCTGGCTCACGGGGAAGTAGTGGTTTTGCGCGTCGCCCCATACCAGCCGCTCGGCGCCGGTGGGCTTGAGCTTGCGGTGCCACGCGTCAAGGTGGCCATCCGGCGCAAAGACCAGGTTGGTGTTGTAGAGCGTGCCGGAGGTGGCGTCGCGCTCCGAGACGCCCACGCTCACCCATGCGCCGGTCTCGCGCGCCGCAGCGGCCAAGGCCTCGGTCTCGGGCCCACCAACCACAACCGAGCCATCGTAGTAGCGCTTCCACAGCTCCTTGCTGCCGGGCTCGCGGGCGCCAACGACAAACCCAAAGGTCAGGCCATGCGGATATCCAGGGATGAGAAGCTCGGGCAGCGCCACAAGATCGCTGGGGCGCTCCTCGGCCACGCGACGGATGGCCTCGACGGCCCCCGCCAGACAAGCGTCGCGGTCGAACGGCCGAGGTCGCGACTGCACCACGGCAATCCTGCAGGTGTCCTGGATGTCTCTCATCGGTGCCTCCATTACGGGGTGGGGTATAGGGCGGCAACCATTGTAGTGTCGAGGACGGTGTCCGGCCAGTAGGAGTAACTCGCATGGAACGCGCCTTCCTTGGTATGGCAAAAGATACCTCTTGCATAGCATTTCTCGCCGCGTAGTATAGAACTCAGCGATAAGTACAAATACACTACCAAGTAGTGATGTAGGACATTATGGCTAACAAGAGGCAGATGGCGGTGTTCGTGGGACATGGCGACCCAATGATGGCGCTTCGGGACGACGAGGTCGCGCACGGTCTGCGCGCGATGGGCGAGAAGGTCCTGACCGATGCGCCACGTGCCATTCTCGCCGTGTCGGCACACTGGTTCACCCGCGGGACGCTGGTCCAGAGTGACCCCACTCCGCGCCAGGTGAACGACATGTATGGCTTTCCGCCAGAGCTCTATGCAATCAAGTACCGCCCTGCTGGCAGCGCCGAGCATACGGCTCGCGTGCAGGAACTGCTCGGCAGCGACGTGGAGGTGGACGACACCTGGGGCATCGACCATGGCGTGTGGACGCCGCTCCACCACATGCTGCCCAAGGCAAACGTTCCCGTGGTGGAGTTCTCGGTGAACGGCCTGGCCGATGCTCGATACGCCTATGACCTGGGCCGACGCCTCGCACCGCTGTGCGACGAGGGCTTTGTGGTGCTGGGGAGCGGCAACGTGGTGCACAACCTGCGCGAGGTCGAGTGGGACAACCCTGCGGGCACCTCTGCCTGCGACGAGTTTGATGCTGCGGTGCGAGCGGCGGTGGAGGCGCGCGACGACGAGAAGGTCATCAACTACGAGCGGCTGCCGCACGCAAGCTACGCCGTGCCCACCCCAGACCACTTTCTTCCGCTGCTCACGGTTCTGGGCGCGTCCGAGGGCGAGAAGCCCGAGGTCTTCAATGACATTCGCAACCTCGGTGCGATATCGATGAACAGCTACGTGTTTGCGTGATGCGATGCTGCTACAGTTTCGAGCAACGAATGTGTAGCGGCGCGATATAGGTTTGAACCCGAATCTGTATCCCGCGCTGGTCGCCACACATTCGCAGTTAAATGTGTATCCCGCGCTGGTTGTCATGCATTTGAACACCGAATGTGTGGCGCCTCCAGACGCCAACCCTGTGCGGCCAGTCGCCCCTACACCCGCTGCAGCCGTCGCGCCTCGCTTGCCGCCTGCGGAGTCCTGCCGCCTGCGGAATCCTGCAAATTCCGATCGATTAGACCCCTCTAACCAATCGAAATTTGCAGCTGGATAGAAATCCTGCAGTTTCCGATCGATTAGGCCCCTCTAACCGATCGGAATTTGCAGGTATGGAAGAGGAAGATGACTGCGGGGAATCGCAAGGACCCGCGCCCCTAGCTCACGCGGCCCGAGTCCATCGAGTGCACCTCGTCCGCAATCGCCATGGTCGAGGCTCGGTGCGAGACGAGAAGCACCGCCCGCCGTCCGCGCTCCTCGTCCAGTGACCGCAGTACCTGGCCCTCGTTGAGCGAGTCGAGGTTGCTCGTGGGCTCGTCCAGCAGCAGGAACGGCGCGTCGTGGAGAAACGCGCGCGCCAGCCCCAGGCGCTGGCGCTCGCCCGAGGAGAGCGTTCCGCCAAGCTCGCCCACCATGGTGTCGTAGCCGTTGGGCAGGTTCTCGATGAAGTCGTGAATCGACGCCTTGCGGCACGCCTCCTCAAGCTCCTCCTGCGTTGCCGTGGGCTTGGCAATGAGCAGGTTGTCGCGGATGGAGTCGTGGAAGAGCGAGGTGTCCTGCTCGACCAGCGCCTCCGCGTCGCGCAGGGATGCGGTGCGTATCTCGCGCACGTCCGTCCCCGAGACGGCAATGCGACCCTGCTCAACATCCCAGAAACGCATGAACAGCCGCGCCAGGGTCGACTTGCCAGACCCACTGCGCCCGGAGATGCCCACGATGCGCCCCGCAGGCACGCGCACGGAGACGTCAGAGAGGACCTTCTCAGCGCCATACGAGAAGTCCACGTGCTCGGCCGAGGCGTCCGAGAAGGTCACGTCGACGCCCTTCTCGACCTCCTCTACCTGGGGCTTCTCGTCCAAGATCTCCAACACGCGCGCACCGGAGGCAAGCGTGCCCTGAAGCGTGGCGCCAAGGTTGGCAAGTGCCGCAAAGGGGCCAAAGCTCGAGAGCACAAAGACCGTCGCCAGCACGGTGTCCTCTGGGGTCGCCGCGCCTGCGGCAACAAGCTGCGTGCCCAGTGCCAGCTCGGCGATGGTGGCGAGAAGGATCACGGCGCTCACGGCAGAAGCCCCGCTCGCACCAGCCCGGCGCACCTCGCGCTCCGCGCCAACCAGCTCGCGCGAGCGGGCGTCAAGCCCGTCGAGGCGAGACGCGCCGGCACCAAACTGCAGCACCTCGCCCAGGCCGCGGAGGCCGTCCAGCACGTAGCCGGAGAGCGACCCCGCAAGGTCGCGCTGCCTGCGGCCGGCGTCGCCCGAGCTGCGCGAGACGGCCAGCGGCACCGCTACGCCCACGAGTGCCCATGCCACGAGCGCCACAAGTGTAAACGCCGGCGCGAGCTGCCACAGGAACGCAGCGCCCACGATCGCCATGAGCACGGCGATGCAGATGGGCGAGATGGTGTGCGCAAAGAAGACCTCGAGCAGCTCCACGTCGCTCGTGACCGTGGAGACAAGACTGCCGCGGTCGCGTCCCGCGAGCTTGGCGGGTGCCAACTTCCTCAGTGCGCCAAAGACCAGGTCGCGGATGTGCGCAAGCAGCCGGAACGCGATGTAGTGGTTGCAGCGCTGCTCGACATAGTGAAGCACGCCGCGCGCCAGCGCCATGGCGGCAAGCACCCAGCACACGGTGGCAAGCGGCCAGGCAAGCGAGCCCGCGCCCGCAAGCGCGAACACCTCCTCGGCGGCCAGCACCGGAATGCCCGTGGCGCAGCAGAAGCCCGCAACGCCGCAGGCCACCGAGACAACCATCACGCCTGCTAGCGGCCTCACAAAGCCCAGCATCCGCCACATGATGCGCGCGCCGCTCTGCTCGCGCGCGGCGTTTCCCGTATCCCTACGCGCCATGGCGCTCACCCCTTCCGTATGCCTCGAGGGCCTGCTGCTCGCCCCAGAGCCTGCCATACTCCTCGCAGTTGGCGAGAAGCTCGCCGTGCGTTCCCGCGCCTACCACGCGGCCGTCGCGCAGCACGTAGATGCACGACGCGTCCACCACGTTGGCCAGGCGGTGAGAGATCACGAGCACCGCGCGCTCGCGCGCCAGCTCGCGGACGGCGGCCATGACCTGCTCCTCGCTCTCGGCGTCGATGTTGCTTGTGGCCTCGTCAAAGACGTAGACCGGTGAGTCGTGGAGAAGCGCTCGCGCAAGCGCCAGGCGCTGGCGCTGACCGCCGGAGAGGTTTGCCGCGTCCTGCTCGATTGCCATGTCAAGGCCGCCGCGCTCGCGCACAAAGCCGTCGAGACGCGCCGTCTTGAGTGCGGCCCATAGCTGGTCGTCCGTTGCCTCGGGGTGCGCCATGAGGAGGTTCTCGCGTACGGTTCCCGAGAACACGTGGGCGCCCGCCGCGACCATGGTCACGTGGCGCGAGAGAGCCGCCGGGTCCACCTGATCCACGCCTGTCTCGCCCACCAGCACGTCACCGGTCCAGCCGTGCTCGTGGCCAGAGAGAAGCGCTGCCACGGTGGACTTGCCCGAGCCCGAGACGCCCACCACGGCGGTCATGCCGCGCGGCGCCACCTCAAGGGTGACGTGCGAGAGGACCTTGCGGTCGCCGTCGTAGGAGAAGTCCACGTCGCGCATGGAGAGGGCGTCCGCGGGCGCCGGCGCCAGCGTGCGCGCGGGCGGCTCCTCGAGGTCAAGCAGGCGGAAGATCTTCTCGCTTGCCGCCATGCCGTTCATGGCCACGTGGAAGTAGGAGCCAAGCTGGCGCATGGGGAGGAAGAAGTCCGCCGAGACGAGCGCCACAAAGAGCGCCGCAGTGGGCGTGACGGCCCCCGCCGCCAGCTGCCACAGCGCCACCGAGATACCCGCCGCCGCGCCGCCCAGCGCCACCACGTCCATCACGATGATGGAGTTGAGCTGCATCGAGAGGACCTTCATGGTGACCACGCGGAAGTGCTCGGCCTCCTCGTTCATGCGGCGATGCCGCTCGGCGTCGGCATGGTAGATCTTGAGCGTTGTGAGGCCCTGGAGGTTCTCGAGAAACGAGTCGCCCAGCGTGGCGTACTGGTCCCAGTAGCGCGAGAGGATGCGCTTGGCCACCTTCTGGACGGCCACGATGACCAGCGGAATGAGCGGAACGCAGACGAGAAGCACCACTGCGGCGGGAAGGCACGCGGGCGCCACCACGCAGAAGAGCGTGACTGGGGCAAGCACCGAGTAGAAGAGCTGCGGCAGGTACTGGCCAAAGTACGTCTCGAGCTGCTCGCAGCCCTCGACGGAGAGCTGGACGACCTCGGCGGTGGAGACCTCCTGCGCATAGCCCGGGCCAAGGCGCAGGAGCTTCTCGTATATGCGCCTGCGCAGCGCACCCTTCACATCCTGCGACGCGGCAAAGGACTCGCGGGCCGAGAGGCGCGTGGATGCCAGGCGGGCGAGAAGCGCCAGCGCCAGGACGAGCGCGGCCTCCGGGATGCTGGGTGCGGTGCCGGCGAGAAGCGCGCCCACAACGCGGCAGATCTCCCAGCTGAGAAGTACGTTGCCCACGAGGCCGAGCCACTGCCAGCCCACGGTTGCGAGCACGTGTCGCATTGCTCCTGGCACGAGTGCCAGGAGCCTCTTGTCCATCATGGTGTTCCTCCTCCTGCGGGCAACGGCCTGCGGTTTGGTGACGGTGGCGCCGCCGAGGTTGCGGCGGCACCCGGTCCGACGGCGTGTAAGCATAGACTAACTTTATGGTGAGGTGGGGGAGGACGGGTAGCGGCCGGCGCGGCGACCCGTGGAGGGCGTGCTAGCCGCTGCGCCGGTCGTGCTGGCCTCTGCGTCGGCCCGAGTCCCGTTTGTCACGTCCTACTCTACAAATGTGTACAATTTGGTATTCAATTGTCTGAAAATCCCAGTTGAGAATTCTCGCTTGCTGCCAAATTGTACACATTGTGAGCGCTGCGCCCTGGAAGTGGGCGTTGAGCGTCCGGCGGTGGGTCGCCCCCGTCTGGACGGTCCGCCAAACGCGCCGATTCTCGCCGTTTAGGAAATTTCCGAACGTTTAGACGCCTCTAACCAGCGAGAATCAAGGTTGCCTAGCCTGTTCACCATCGGCGGATACCGTGTTCTTTATGGTTGCAATTTTCCACATGACGCGCGCCCCTGGCCTCATGCCGCTAAAGCCTAAGGCTCTAATTAATGTCGCGTGGGTCGGGTATAGTCGAGAAAACCGAGGCAGAGGCTTCGGCTCGTTGGCCCCAACACGGGAGACCAGCTATATGAAGTCAAGACCTTAAGACCGATTCATCTGACCGATTCGCATTCGTTCGCCGCCGCACCTTGAGAACCGGATACCGGATGCTTTGATGGGTCCCTCCCCGGCCTCGCC
>JALCMG010000015.1 GCA_022648325.1 Olsenella sp. | reverse complement strand
GGTTGCAAGATGGACAACAAGTTCGAGGGGAATGGCATTATGAGGTAGAGTGTTATGAAGCGGAAAGGAGGATGGTGTGGCTAGTTCCCAAGGTGCAGATGCTGGAAAGACCGCCCTTCGTGAGGAATATGTTCGCATACGTACTCACATGGAATCGCCCGCCCGAGCCACGTCAGACGCCCCCATTCTTATGACCCTTGAGGGCCTTCGCGCTTGGAAGGAAGCATCTCTCGTCCTTACCTACGTTTCATTTGGCAGCGAGGTTGACACTCATGCCCTCATGCGGGCAGCTTGGGCACAGGGTAAGCGCGTTGCGGTTCCGAGGTGCCGACCTTCTCACACCCTCGATTTCCATGTCGTTTCTTCCGAAGACGACCTTGAGCCTGGCCTGCGTGGCCTCATGGAGCCATCCCCTGACTGCGGGCAACCTCTCACGACAGCGCAGATGGTTGGTTCCGTGTGCATAGTGCCAGGCCTTGTGTTTGATTCCGAGGGATACCGCATTGGCTATGGTGGAGGCTACTACGACAGGTTCCTTGCCTTTTATCCGGGTGAGAAGGTCGCGCTGGTGCGCCTGCGGCAGCTCTCGGGAAACCCCCTGCCAAGGGACGAGCACGACATTCCCGTCGATTGGCTGGTGACCGAGTCCGGAACGTGGTGCTGCAATCCATTGGTGAGATAGCCGCGTGGGTGGCTAGTCCTTCTCATCCTCATCGTGCTCGCTGAGGTACTGTGCCATGTCCTTAATTGCCTTGCGGTAGCCTTCAAGGCCCATGCCCACGATTGTTTCGAAGCACGCTGCGCGTACATAGGAGGTCTGTCGGAAGTCCTCGCGCTCGTCGACCTTCGAGATGTGGACCTCGATGGTGGGAATGGCCACAGACTTGAGTGCGTCAAGCAACGCGATCGACGTGTGGGTATAAGCCGCAGGGTTTATGACGATGCCGTCGAACTCGCCGTATGCCGCCTGGACCACGTCGACAAGATCACCCTCGTGGTTTGATTGGAAGCATCGGCACTCGGCAAAGCCTGCCTCGCGAGCAGCCTTGCGGCAGAGACGCACGAGGTCGGCGTAGGTCTTGCGTCCGTAGATCTTGGGCTCACGCACGCCAAGCATGTTGATGTTTGGGCCATTAACAACAAGAAGGCGCTTGGTGCCGGCGGCACCTGTTGCTTCGAGAAGAGAAGCGAGCTCGTCGATGTCGTCCTCGTTGTCATCTTCGGCGTTTGCGGTGGACTCGACGCGAGTTGACGCAAGGGGCTTTTTTGCCGCCACGGCCGCACGCACCGCCTTTGGAATGGGGGCGTGGCCGTTGATCTGCACACTAATGGAATCCTCAGGAGCGGAGGAGGATCCACGAAACGCGGAATAGCTGGGCTGTATGCCCGTAAGCTGGACTATGTCGTTGCTCACTTCGTTGATGGAGCCAGGTCCAAAGACAATCTCGACGCCGTTGGGACCGCGCCTAACGGTACCGAGAACACCTCTGATCGAACGAAGCTTTTTCATGTCGACGAGGTCGGGCTGCTCGGTGAGGATCCTAAGCCTTGTCATGCAGATGTCGTTCGCCTTGACATTCTGCTTTCCTCCCAGAGCATCAAGCACCTGCTCGGCGACATCCCTCTTTGCCATTGCGCCAATACCTTTCGACGTGCGGCGCATTGCTCAAAAAGGCCTTCTCCCCAAGGCCTCCCATCGCTGCCCCACTTGTTCAAATGTGTTGAGGAGAGTATAGAGCTACAGCAATCACGTCACGATGTTTGGTTGAGTTGGAGTCCGCAGACGTAACCCATTCTCGGCGGGCGGGATGCTTGACATGTCCGGTTTCCGCGGCTGAGAAACAATGCAACGACGCATTAGAGCTAGAGCCCAAGGAGCCCTTGAATCGCCCGTGCGTTTCCGGCAGGAGATCCCATTGAGGCAAGCGAATAATCTGCCCAGCTGCGATAGGAGCCCATGCGCTCGCGTGCAAGTGCTTCGACGCCCTTTGAGGCGGAAACGGGGCGTCCCGACGTCTCGAGTTCGGAGAGGGGGCGGTCTATGAAGACGATGGTCCCGTTTTGGTGGAGGAGGTCGTAGTTCGAGGGAACCGTTACCACACCGCCCCCGCAGGCAATGACCAGACCGGACCTCGCGCCGTACTCGCCCGCCACTCTTGACTCCACGCGGCGGAATTCCTGCTCGCCCCTGGTGTCGATGATTGTGGCAGCGCTCTCTCCCGTGCTTGCCTCTATCGCGTCGTCTATGTCGACGAAGGGCCTGCCCAGCATGCGGGCGAGACGCTTGCCGGTGGTTGTCTTTCCGCAGCCCGGCATGCCGATGAGGACCACGTTGGATGTCTCTGAAAGAATCTGGCGCTCGATGACGTCAACAAGCGAGACGTCGAGAGAGCGGCCCTGGAAGAGTTCACTAGACCGAAGCGCCTGTGCTACGAGCATGGAGAGCCCCGTATCGGCAGGGATCCCAAGGCGCTCTGCGGCGAGCACGATGCCCGTGCGCGTTGGGTTGTAGATGACATCAAGGACCCCCACGAGGTTCTTCAGCTGCGCGAGCACCTCTTCGGGTACGGGCGATGCTGGGCAGTTGGGGTACATCCCAACGGGCGTCGCATTAACCATGAGAACCGCATCGGCGTGACGCTCTGCCAGCGTCTCGTAGGTGTCGCTGCCACTGCGGAAGATGACGGAGACGAGGGCGCCCGCGTCAGCGAGGGCTGCTTGGACAGCCGCGCTGGCCCCTCCGCTTCCCAGGACCACCGCAGGCTTTCCTGCAAGGACCTCGCGGGCGCTCACGCCGAGTCTTCCGGTGCAGAAACGGTTGAGCATGAGCGAGAAACCCAGGACGTCGGTGTTCTCGGCATAGATTGTGCCGTCGGGGCGCCTCACGAGGGTGTTTGCCGCCCCGAGGCGGTCCACGCGCGGAGAGCGCTCGTCAGCCAGTCGAGCGGCGTCTCGCTTGTAGGGGATGGTCACGTTGAGACCCGACCAGGTGCCGTTCCTGACAAAGCCCTCGACATCGTCCGGCTCGCGCTCGAAGAGCTCGTAGGGCACGCTTCCCAGCGACGTGTGGATGCGGGGCGACCAGCTGTGATTGAGCTTCCTGCCGAGAAGGCCGAAGGTGGGCGCGACCTTCTCGCCTTGCGTATTGGGGGTTCCCGGCATCTAGAGCACCTCCGAGTAGCTTCCGAGGTAGCGGCACTCCTCGCAGACGTCACCGATGGTCGCCATGAGGGTGCGGAACTCGGGTGCCGTGACCGGGCACTCCACGTCGAAGTAGAACATGAACTCGAAGTCCCGTCCGGGGATGGGACGGCTCTCGAGCTTGATGATGTTGATGTCGAGCGCGTAGAACTTCGCGAGGACCTGGAAGAGGCTGCCGGGCTGGTGGTCGACGACGATCATGAGGGAGGTGCGGTCTGCGCCGGGGTAGACCTCGAGCGACTTTGATATGCAGGCGAAGCGCGTGTAGTTGTCGTCTCTGTCCTGGATGTCCCTCATGAGCACGTCAAGGCCATAGAGCTGTGCACATGCGCGGCTCGAGAGCGCGGCAACGTCGGCGCGGTCGCTGTCGGCGACGCTCTTGGCCGCCATTGCCGTGTTCTCGACCACGTGGGGGGTGAGGCCCATGCGCTCGATGAAGCCAGCGCACTGGCTGATTGCCTGCTCGTGGCTGTAGACGTCATGCACCTGCTCGATCGAGGTGCCGGGCTTGGCCAGAAGGTTGTGGTCGATCTTCACTCGGGTGGTGCGCACGATGTGGAAGTCGTGCTGCATCATGAGGTCGTAGACCTTGTTCACGGAGCCTGCCGTCGAGTTCTCGATGGGAAGCACCCCATAGCGCGAGAAGTCCGTCTCCACCGCGCGGAAGACCCCCTCGAAGGATTCGAAGTACGAGATGAGTGGGTGCTTGAAGATGCGGTCGGCGGCAAACTGGGAGTAGGCGCCCTCAACGCCCTGACAGGCTACGTACGCGTCGCGAGGGAAGAGGTCGGGGGTCGTCTCGCGCGCGTGGTCGATCTTTGCAAGGGTTTCCGGAGCGTGCTCGGCGGCAAGGCGCTGGCCCTGGCGAGCGCGGGAGGCCTCCATGAGAAGCTGGAAGAGGACCTCGGTGTAGGTCCTCAGGTCCTCGGGTGCCTTGTCGGCAAGCGCGGCCATGTGCTCGCGCTCGCGGGAGCGGTCGAGCACGGGGAGGCTGTGGGCGTGCTTGTAGGCGGCCACGCGCTCGGCGCAGCCCATGCGCCTCTCGAACAGGTCGAGGATGGAGTTGTCTATGCTGTCGATCTCATGACGGATGTCTGAGAGGTCTTCCATGGGGCGAGTCTCCGGTTCTTTGTGGTGGGGCAACGGTACGGGGTCTATTCCGCAGGATAGCTGAGCAGGGCGTCGAGAAGCACGAGTGCGCAGACGGCTTCGGCTACGGGGACGGCGCGGGTGGCAACGCAGGGGTCGTGGCGTCCGTGGACGCTGAGCTTTGTGTTCGTGCCACTCTCGAGGTCAACCGAGTCCTGCTCGCGAGAGATCGACGAGGTGGGCTTCATGGCAATCCTAAAGAGGACGGGGGCTCCGGTGGTAATGCCGCCGAGGATCCCGCCTGCGTTGTTGGTCTTTGGGGTGGGCTTGCCATCGCGCATCTCGTACGGGTCGTTGTTCTCGCTGCCATGGAGCCTTGCTGCCTCAAAGCCGCGACCAAACTCTATGCCCTTGACCGCCGGGATGCCAAAGGCGGCGCGGGCAAGCATGTTCTCTATGCCGTCGAACATGGGGGAGCCAGCGCCGGCGGGCATGCCGCAGGCCACGCACTCGACGACTCCGCCAACTGAGTCGAGGCTGCGACGGGCGCCGTCGATAGCCGCGAGCATCCGCTGGCCGGCCTCCGCGTCAATCGTTGGGAAGCGGGGGCCATCTGCGAGGGCGTCGAGCTGGGATGAGAGTTGCGCCTGAGCCTGTGGGGAGTTGTCAAGCGCGTCGAAACGCTTGTCCTCTACGTCAAAGACGGAGAGGAGGTGTGCCCCAATGCGAACCCCTCGCGCGGCAAGCGCCTGGAGCGCGATGCCGCCCGCGAGGCAAAGCGGTGCGGTGAGGCGCCCCGAGAAGTGGCCTCCACCTGGAACGTCCTGGTTGCCGTGCCACTTCTCCCAGGCGGTGAGGTCCGCGTGACCTGGGCGCGGGACCTTGAGGAGGTTGTCGTAGTCGCTCGAGCGCGTGTTGGTGTTCTCGATGACGGCGGCAAGCGGAGCCCCGCAGGTGGCGCCGCGCACGTTGAGGCCGCTGACGATCCGGGGTCGATCCTCCTCTCGCCGAGGCGTGGTCCAGCTGCCCTGGCCAGGGGCGCGGCGTGCCATGAAGGCGGCAAGCGCGTCCTGGTCGACCGTAATTCCCGAGGGTAGCCCCTCGACAACGCAGCCGATTGCGGGGGAGTGCGACTGACCAAATACCGTGACGCGGAGCGTCTGTCCAAAGCTCGAGGGCATCTCTAGCCTTTCTCTGCGATTCCTCCGAGGGCGCGGAAATCCTCGAAGAAGCGTGGGTACGACTTCGCGACGCACTCTGCGCCACGGATGGTTGTGGGGCCCGTCGCGTTTGCGCCCGCTATGGCCGCCATCATTGCGATGCGGTGGTCGTTCGCGGCGTCCACGACGCCGCCGGAGAGCGGGTTCCCACCATGGATGACGAGTGCGTCGGTTTTCTCCTCGACGTCTGCGCCCATGGCCCTCAAAGCCGAGCTGACGGTGCTCAGACGGTCGGACTCCTTGAGACGAAGGCGGCCGGCGTTTGCGATGGTCGTGGTTCCCACTGCATTGGCGGCTATTGCCGCGAGCGGGGGAACGAGGTCCGGCGTGCCACGCACGTTGATGGTGCGCCCTCGAAGGGTGTCTGGGCTGGTAGAGGCTACGTTGCCCGAGCGCCCCACGCGCGCGCCAAAGGCCGCGGCGCAGGCCATGATCGCGCGGTCGCCCTGTGCGCTCGAGAGGTCCAGTCCGCTCACGGAGACGCCGCCTGCAATGGCACCTGCAGCCAGCCAAAACGCGGCGTTTGACCAGTCGCCCTCCACCGTGACGGTTCCGGGGGAAACGGCCCCTCGGGCAGGTGAAACAGAGAGTACCGTGGCCCTGTCGCCATCGACCGTCTCGCGCGTAACGCCCACGTCGACGCCAAACTCTGCGAGCGCCCTCATGGTTAGGCGGATGTAGGACCGCGACTCCACGGGCTCCGTCACCACGATCTCGCTGGGTGCCGAGAGGAGCGGCGCTGCCATGAGGAGCCCGCTCACAAACTGTGACGAGACGTTACCGGGTATCGAGAAGCGGCCGGGCAGCAGCGTCCCCGAGACCACGAGGGGAAGTACGCCGCGCTTCGAGAGCGTGACGCCGTGGCAAACGAGCTCCTCGTAGAGGGGGGAGAGGGGACGCTCGGCGAGACGCCCGTGGCCGTCGATGCTGGCACCGTGGCCGAGGGCGGCGACTACTGGCAGCATGAAGCGAAGCGTCGAGCCCGACTCGCCGCAGTCGAGGCGTACGCCTGGCGTGGCCTGGCGGATGTTGTCGGTGGCGCTCGTGCCGGGAAGAGGGTTCACCCTAAAGCCCAGGCGCGTTCTCGCAATTCTCGCGCCGAGCGCCTCGAGGCAGCTCGCGGTTGCCTCGATGTCCTTCGACGTGGCGTTGCAGTTGATGTCGGTCGTTCCAGGGCAGAGCGCCGCCATGATGAGCAGCCTGTGGGCCATCGACTTTGAGGCAATGGCGGGAATGGTGCCGCTAAGGGCCGATGGGCGGATGGTCACGTCCATGTTCTACTCCCCGCAGCCGAGGTCTATGACGTGGCGCAGCTCGTCGAGGGAGACCTTTCTAAGCTCAACCTCGCCGATGCGCTTGGGAACTACCAGGGTCACGACATCTGAGCGCCGCTTCTTGTCGCGAGAGGCATACTCGAGAAGCGTGTCGTGGTCGATGCGCGTGTTGGCGGGAAGCCCGTATGCCTCAACGCACTCCACGATGCGATCTGCGACGTCTTGGCCGCACCATCCGAGACGCGCGGAGGCACGTGCCACGCAGCAAAGCCCGGCTGCCACGCAGCTGCCGTGTCCCAGGGAGAAGTCGCTTGCGGCCTCGATGGCGTGGCCAATCGTGTGCCCAAGGTTGAGGGTCTGGCGCCTTCCCTGCTCCCTCTCGTCGGCATCCACTACGTCACGCTTGATCTCGACGTTTCTTGTCACGATGCCCACGAGCTTGTCGGGATCAAAGCCCGGCTCGCAGACGGGCTCTTGGCGCAGGCGGTCGAAGAGTCCCTCGTCCGCAAGAACCCCGTGCTTGATCATCTCTCCGCATGAGTCGCGAAGAAGACCGGGAGAGACCGTGGAGAGGCAGTCGATGTCGGCAACCACGAGCGAGGGCTGGAGAAAGGCGCCCACGAGGTTCTTCCCTGCCTCGAGGTCCACGGCGGTCTTTCCGCCCACGGAGGAGTCGACCATGGCAAGAAGTGACGTGGGTATCTGGACCACTTGAATGCCGCGCTGGTAGAGGGCTGCGGCGAGTCCTCCCATGTCACCCGTCACGCCGCCACCAAGGGCAACGACGGCGTCAGAGCGAGTAAGGCCGGCAACCGCCATTCGCTCCAGGATGTCGCCCAGGGTCGAGAGGCGCTTGTGCTCCTCTCCCGCGGGGAAGGTTATGGTCGCAACTTCGAGCCCCGCGGAACGAAGCGACTTCTCTACGACAGGTGCGTAGAGCGGGGCGACGTTTGAGTCTGAGATAAGGGCAACATGCGCTACCTTGGGGCAGGTCTTCAATACGAGTTCGCCAACCGTGGGGAGAAGGCCACGACCCACGTGCACCTCGTAGGAGCGCGAGGGGGTGCATACTGGGATGACGTGGGTCCCGCTCATCGGGCCTCCGCCTCCCTCTTGAGACGGTCTCCCTCGGCGAGAAGGGCCTCGAGCTTCTCGGCGTCGCGGTCGTCGATGGCGTCCTTGTATGCCTGGAGATTGTCGATTATGGTTCCCACCTCGCGCGAGAGGTTGTCCGCGTTGTCGAGGAAGAGCTCGGTCCACATGGGCGCGTTTAGACGAGCCACGCGCGTGAGGTCCTTGTAGGACCCTGCCGAGAAGCCCCTGTGCTCCTGGGCGGTAGGGCTCTTGACGTAGGCGTTTGAGACCACATGCGCAAGCTGCGAGGTGTAGGCGATCATGCGGTCGTGGTTCTCGGCGGTGGAGAGCGTGAACGACCCAAACTTGCACGGCTCGAGCAGGTGCTTCAGTCGCTCGAGTATCGCCACGCGCCCGAAGTCGTCCATCTCCGGCGGCACCACGACCATCGGCGCGTTGTGGAACATGTTCGCCCGCGCGTGGGCAAAGCCCGAGTACTGCGTGCCGGCCATGGGGTGGCAGCCCACAAAGGTCCAGGGCTGGCCCTCCGCGATTTTGCCGCAGCGCTCGCAGATGACGCGCTTCACGCCAACTGTGTCGATGACGATGGCACCCGGGGAGATGAGATGGGCCATGTCTTCCAGCCAGTCGATGCTCACCTGTGGGTAGCCCGCGAGGATGATGAGCTCGCAGGTGGGGATGGTCTCGTCGGTAAGTTCGCCCTCAATTGTCTCGATCTCCGCCATCTCGGTCACGGAGTGGGTGCGGTTCCAGCCGTACACCTCGCGCCCGGCGGCGGCCAGCGCCTTGGCGAACGAGCCGCCCATGAGACCCAGGCCCACTACTCCAACACGGTCGGGGACAAAGGTGGGGGAGGGGATAACCTGGTCTTTCTCGGCCATCTACTTCTCCTCCTCGACGGGCGCCGTCACGGCCTCGCGGATGAGGCGGATGCGGCGCATGGCGTCATCGAACTGAGCCGGCGTGAGTGCCTGTGCGCCGTCAGACCATGCCTCGCTGGGGTTGTCATGGACCTCGATCTCAAGGCCGTCGGCGCCTGCCGCTGTCGCCGCATACGCCGCTGGGTGAACGTAGCGCGTGTAGCCGGTAGCGTGGCTCGGGTCGCCAATGACGGGCAGGTGGGAGAGGCGGTGGATGACGGGGATGGCGTTCACGTCGAAGGTGTTTCTCGTCCGAGTCTCAAAGGTGCGAATGCCGCGCTCGCAGAGCATCACGTTTGGGTTGCCCTCGCTCATGATGTACTCGGCGCCCATGAGGAGCTCGTCGATCGTCTCGGAGAGGCCGCGCTTGAGGAGGACGGGCACCTGCGTCTTTCCCACCTCGCGAAGCAGCGGGAAGTTTTGGGCGTTGCGGGCGCCAATCTGCATGACATCGATTCCCTTGTCGAGGAAGAGCTGCACGTCGCGGGGGTCCATGACCTCGGTCACGATGGGCATATCGAGCTCACCTGCGGCGTCGACGAGAAGGTCGAGTCCCTTCTCGCCCATGCCCTGGTACGAGTAGGGGCTGGTGCGGGGCTTGTAGGCACCGCCGCGGAGCATGGTTGCGCCAGATGCCTTGACGGCGCATGCGATGTCGAAGAGGTTCTTCCCCTCGACCGAACATGGGCCGGCGATGACCTGGAAGTTCCCGCCGCCAACCTTTACTCCATGGCCACAGTCAACGATCGTGTCCTCGGGGTGGAACTTGCGGTTTGCCTTCTTGAAGGGCTCAGAGACGCGCTGGACGCGCTCGATGATGTCCATGGACTCGAGGAGGAACGGGTCGATTTGAGTGGTGTCGCCGATGATGCCGACGATGGTCTCGTTGTCGCCCTGGGAGACGTTGGTCTTGAATCCGCGGCCCTCGATCCACTTGACGAAGTGGTCGAGCTGGTCTGGCGTCGCGGTTTCTTTAACTACTGCAATCATGGTGGCATACCTTTCCCGAGCTGCGGCGGGGCCGCAGCCACTTTGTCGCATATGGATGCGAATGCTACCACGGGGCAGTCTGCTATCAGGGCATGTGTCAGCGACGTTAACAAAGGCGAACTATTGGGATGGGGCGTTTGAGGCCGCGTACTTCGATCTGCGGATCTTTTCTCCCTCACCAAAAAGTGAACACGAAAATGACCGGTAGCAACCAGTTTCCTGGGAAACGGCAGTCGAGAAGGCCTCTAGGTTGCTTTCGTGTGCGCTTTTGCCACAGGGAGCTGGCGAGAAGTGCGGCGTGACCGCTCGCCCTTGGCGCCTCTCGACACCAAAAGAGCCGCGGCGGCCTCGCGTGTGCCAAGGGCTTGGACGAGGCCGCTGCGGCTATGCTTCTCGGGGGGGGTGGGCTTTAGTCAGCTTAATTCACCTGCTGGTGGCCTCTACTTCTGCTCCCGTAGGGTGCCGTCCTCCATCTTGTAGACCTTGTCCACGAGGTCGAGCACCCGCTCGTCATGGGTCACCCCGACGGCGGCCTTGCCGCGACGGTGAACCTCCATCTGGATCATCTCCACGGCTCGCCCGCCGCGCTGAGAGTCGAGCGACGCCGTGGGCTCGTCTGCGAGGATGGGCTTGGCGTCAGTCGCGAACGCGCGCGCGATTGCCACGCGCTGGCGCTCGCCGCCCGAGAGGTGGTCGGGATACTGGTCAAAGGTTGCCTCAATGCCGAGCTCTTGGAAAAGTTCCCGCGTGACCTTCTCTGATGTGCCCAGTAAGCTCGTGAGCTGCTCGCCTGCCTTGAGACAGGGGAGGAGCTGGTGGCTCTGGAAGACGAACCCAATCTTGTCTCTGCGCAGCGCTGTCCAGGCACGTCTCGGTAGCTTCGAGATGTCCTCTCCGCAGACGCTCACTCTCCCGCTGTCGGGCGAGAGCATCACGCCGGCAATGTTAAGAAGCGTGCTCTTGCCGCATCCCGAGGCCCAACGACGGCCACGAACTCGCCGGCGTTAACGTCGAGGTTTACATTGTCGAGGATGGTCCTGGTCTCGTTGCCGTCTTTGTAGGACTTTACGATGTTCTGCATGTCCAATACGGAATTGCTCACTGGAAATCGCCTCCGATGATCTTGGCTGGATCGATGCGAGCCACGCGCGCGACGGATGCGAGGCTGCTCAGGATGGAGATGAGCACGAATGCAACGAGGACAGTGGCGACGTCTCCCCACACCAGGTAGAAGGGCATGGAGGCTGGAAGGAAGCTGCTCATGAGCGCAACGAGCGCGCAGGCGACCACCGCTCCGCTCGCGGCGATGAGAAACACCTGGCAGATGATGAAGCGCGTGAGCCTTGCCGTGCTGGTACCTATCGCCTTCATCACCCCGAACTCCTTCTCCTTCTGGAGGTTGATGACAAAGAAAAAGATTCCGATGATGACGGCAGTAATCACGACGAGAAGCCACTCGACCATGGTGATGGCCATCTGCTCCGCCTGGTAGCCGGGCATGGCCTGTACGACCTCTGCCTTGGTGTACGCAGTGGTGCCGTCGATTTGCTTACCGGCTGCGCCTTGGACGGCCACGGCGTGAACCGTGTCCTGGTACATGGGGTTGACCTCGCTCATCATGTCCTCGTAGGTGTCGGTTGAGACATACGCGATGGCCACGTGACCGTACATCTGACCTGCGAGAACTCGTTGTCGGCCAGGCTCGAGACCGTGAGAAGCTTCTCCGAGTCATCGCTCAGGACAAATGTGTCGGCGTCCATGGTCTCGACGCCCGAAGAGACCGCCCGCCCAAGTCCTTGGACAAGCCCAGAAAGAAATAGGACCATGAATATCATGAGCACGACGATAATCTCGACGAGCACATACTTCTTTCTGCTGTGTAGCAGCTCTTTCAATGCCAATTTCATGGTTTCTCCCCGTTTTTTCTCAGTTACTGCGACGCTAGGCATGGCAGGGGCCCCGGATCGCTCGCGCGGTCTGGGGCCCCTCAGCTGCGCCTTCCCTCGAAAGAACGCCTACAGGAACTTGCGTGCGAACTTCTCCGCCTCTTCCAGTTGGGATTCATTAGGCTTCCCGCGGAAGTACAGCGTCTCTTTGGCCACGCTGATGCCCCTCTCGGCTAGGGCCTCCCGCACGAGCTCAATCGCATGCTTCGAGACCCAGGAGGTCGAGAAGACCACTGCCTTCCCCACAAGGCTTCCGTCAAGGGAGTCCAGATACGACCTTAGGTGCGAGTCAATGCCATACGCATAAAGAGCGCCGCCAACAAAGAGAACGTCGACGGACGCGTTGATGCCCGCCTCGGTGGAGTCGACGGAGACCGCCTTTACACTGGCAGCCTTTGCGATTGCCTCCGCAACGGCCTTCGTGTTTCCGGATCGAGAGTAGTACCTAACTGCAGTGGTCATGGGAACGCCTCCTAGATCTGCTGGACGAGCCAGTTCTGGACGCCGATCTTCTCGATGAGCTCGTACTGTGCCCGCCCCAGTAGAGGTCCTCCTTCTCACCCTCATAATAGTTCTTAAGGATGTCATACGTGGCGTAGTCGGTGCGAGATGCCTCGACGATGGGCCCCAGTCCAGCAAGGCCGTCCTTAGAGACCTGGAGATCGTACTTGACCCACTCGACCGGGTCAGTGCACACTTGGCCTTCCGGCTTTGCCTCGAGCTTGACCTCGATTCCCAGGTCAATCATACGATCGATGCACTGGGAGATATAGCCGCGCTCCTCCGTGGCGTGCTCTGCGTACTTGTCTGCGAGCTTCGAGAACCCTGCTGCCGCAAATATTCTCGACTGAATCATGTGGCCGTCTGCCTGCTGGCCGAGCTGGGTGACGATTGCTTGGAGCCCCTTCGCGACCATCTTGTTCTCCATCTCCCTGCTCCTTTCTGTTGAGCACAACTAAATTGCGTACAATTGATTACGAGAAGAGTATCAGCCATTCGCGGCCGCAACTCAACGAGTAAACGGCGGTCTTCGTCTCAAAGTGAGAGATAACGGCAAGAATCTCACGGTACGAGGAGTCGCCTGGACCACCACAATGCCTAGCTGCAGAGAATGGCTGCCACCTTCTCAGGAAGGGCTTCAATGAAGAGTTCGGCCATCTTGTCTGCGGGGAGAGAACACCCTGAGAGCAGCCACTCACAGGTGTACTGGGCGGTGCCATAGCTGTAGATAGTCACCATACGTCGCAGGTCCTCGTCGAAGTCTGCCTCTCCAGTCCTGCGGAGAATGGCTTGCGACATGAGCTCGGCGTCGATGGCGGACTCGTACTTCACAAATGAGTCGCGACCGCTTGTGTTCCTGAGGAGGTTGCGCATGTAGTCCTGGTTGGCCTGGAAATGCCTGCAGGCCTCTGCGACCGTCTCCTGCCAGGAACGCCCTTCGGCTGCCGACTGGTTCATGATCTCACGGCAACTCGTGGTGTAGTCCCAGGCGATAAGGTCGAACTTGTCGCTGAAGTTTCGGTAAAACGTGGCCGGTGAGTACCCGCAGTTGCCCACAATGTCCTGGACGGTGATCTTGTTGATGGGCTTGTCTTGGGCCAGCTCCTTAAATGACGCAGCAAGGATCTCTTTCGCGGTCATGCGCTTCATGGCTCTGCTCGCCCGCCTCTCGATTCGCTTTGGGGTCTCATCTTATCGCTGGCCACTGCATGCTCACTTGGTCGCTTTTCGCTTTTGTACGAGAAGTACCGTCTAACAATAAAAGCCCAGGGCAACGAGTGCCCTGGGCTGGATCTGCCTGGTGACCCCGGTGGGGTTCGAACCCACGACCTTTCGCTCCGGAGGCGAACGCTCTAATCCACTGAGCTACGGGGCCAACGGCCTTCGATTATAGGCAAACTTCCCGTCTTTGCTACCGTCGTGACAGATTGGCCATCGTCACGAGTAGCCCACAACACCGAAGGCGAGAGGTCGACCGGACTTTTGTCTCGCATACAATAGACGTTCGGTAATTGGTGCCGAGAACGTTTGCCCATGCGAGGGGAGAACATGACGGAGGAGCGGCACACTGCGCCTATCACAGGTGATAAGTCCGAGGCCATGGGCCTCTCTTCTGCCGAGGTAGCAGAGCGCGTCGCCGCCGGCAAGACCAATGCCAACACCGACGTCAAGACCAAGTCCGTGGGGCAGATTCTTGCCGAGCACACCTTCACGCTCTTCAATGCCGTCAACGTGGGCATGGCCATCCTCGTCGCCCTCACTGGCCAATGGCGGAACCTCCTCTTCATGGGCGTGGTCCTCTGCAACCTGGTCATCGGCGTCTTCCAGGAGATTCGCGCCAAGCGCATGGTTGACAAGCTCTCCATCCTCACCGAGAAGCGCATCCGTGTGATGCGCGATGGCGAGAAGGTCGAGCTGCCGCCCTCGGAGCTTGTGCTTGATGACTGCATCCTCCTTGCCCATGGCGAGCAGGTCCCCGCCGACTCAGTGGTGCTCAAGGGTCACGTTCAAGTTGACGAATCCCTGCTCACGGGCGAGAGCCGCCCCGTCCCCAAGAGTCCGGGCGACCCGCTCCTGAGTGGCAGCTTCATAGACTCGGGAGACCTTCTCGCCCGCGTGACCAGGGTGGGCAAGGAGGGCTATGCCGCGCGCATCAACGCCGAGGCCAAGTTCGTGAAGCCTGTGCACTCGCAGATTCTCGACTCTCTCAACGCGATTATCCGATTGGGCACCTATGCGCTCTTCCCCTTGGGCATAGGCCTCTTCCTGCGCACCGTATTCATGGATGGGGCGACCCTCAACGACGCCATCCTCTCCGCCGTCGCTGCCGTGGTGGGGATGATCCCGCAGGGCCTCGTGCTCCTGACCTCGAGCATTTTGGCAATCGCTACGACGCGGCTTGCTTCGCGCAAGGTTCTCGTTCAGCAGACCTACTGCGTCGAGACGCTTGCACGGGTCGACACGCTTTGCCTCGACAAGACGGGCACCATCACCACGGGCCGTATGGAGGTCTCTCGCGTCATCGCCGCTCCCGGGCACGGCTCGGGCGAGGTCGAGGTGGCGCTATCCGAGGTCGTTCGAGCCTCTGAGGGAGATGCTAACGACACTGCGCGGGCCATCCTCGACTTTGTAAATGCCAAGGGCATTGAGAGAGGGGCAGAGCCCCAGAGGGTGGTTCCCTTCGACTCGCGACGTAAGTTTTCGGGCTGTGTTACTTCAGACGGTCGCGCCCTTGTCTTGGGCGCGGCTCGCTTCGTGCTGGACGGGGAGGGCGTTGGCCAGGTCTCCGACCTTACCTCGGGGCTCGACGCTTGCGAGCGAATCCTTGTCGTCTGCGATGTTGACGGCTTTGGCGCCAAGGGCGCGCCCGTGGGGAAGGCGTCGCTTCTCGGCGTCGTGGGGATTCGCGACGAGGTTCGCCAGACGGCGCCCGAGACCATGCACTACTTTGTCGAGCAGGGCGTTGACCTTAGGGTCATCTCCGGCGACGACCCCAAAACCGTCTCGGCTATAGCCGCCAGGGCGGGCGTGCCACACGCCGAGGCTGCCATCGACGCCTCGACGCTCTCCACCGAGGAGGATCTCGTTGCCGCTGCCCGCACCTACCACGTCTTTGGGCGCGTGACACCAGAGCAGAAGCGCTCCCTGGTGCGGGCCCTTCGCGCCGATGGTCACGTTGTTGCCATGACCGGTGACGGCGTGAACGATGTCCTGGCGCTGCGCGAGGCTGACTGCTCCATCTCGGTGGCGTCTGGCTCTGCGGCTGCGCGCAATGTCTCCGAGATTGTGCTTGCCGACAACGACTTCTCTCACATGCCCGAAGTGGTGGCGGAGGGGCGCCGGTCAATCAACAACCTGCAGCGCTCGGCGTCGCTCTTCCTTGTAAAGACCGTCTACACGGCCCTTCTTGCATTGGTGTGCATCTTCTTCCCGCCTTACCCCTTCATCCCCATCCAGATGTCTCTCATCTCGGCCGCCATCATTGGGCTACCGTCCTTTGTGCTCGCGCTCGAGCCCAACCACGACCGCGTGAGTGGGGGATTCCTTGGCCACGTACTTGCGCGCTCTCTTCCCGCTTCGGCTGGCATTACGGTGGCGCTCGCCGTCGCGCTTGCTGCCGAACGTCTGATGCCCATGACCTTCGCAGAGACGTCGACCGTCTGCATGCTCCTCGTTGCCATTGTGGGCATACGTCTCATCTGGCGCATCTCCCAGCCCCTCACGCCTCTGAGGACAGCGCTTCTCGTCGTTGTCTTCGCAATTGTTGCGGTCGGGTGTACGGCATTTGGCACCTTCTTCAAGGTTGCCCCCCTCACGCCTAGTATGTGTGTCCTGGTTGTCATCACGGGCGCGCTCACTTGCGTGCTCTTCGATTCGCTCTTCAACCGTTCTATAGCCCTTGTAAAAGGCGGCGGGGGTATCGCCCGCCTTGCGGACAGACTGGAGGAGACCCATGTCACTCATAGAAGGAACGCCAAGCACCAAGGAGTTTAGGGACGCTGTTCTCGCTGCCCGTCACCCTGTCCGCGTTTCTGCGGGAGGCAAGGAGGCTCTTGCCTTCGACGTCTCCGGTATCCCCGGCGCCGACCGCCTGCCCCGAGCCCTTGTCGAGCTCCTCGAGAATGTCGTTCGCCGCTCTGCTGCGGATGATGACGCTGTGCGCCAGGCCAAGGCCGTGGTCGCGGCAGGGCTTGCGGGAGAGCAGGGTACCGAGATCGAGTTCATGCCCGCTCGCGTGCTTTTCCAGGACTTCACTGGGGTGCCGGTCTTCGTCGACTTCGCCTCGATGCGCGATGCCATGGTAGCCCGTGGTGGAGACCCCTCACTCGTGAACCCCCACATCCCCTGCACGCTCGTGGTTGACCACTCGGTTATCGCTGACGTTGCCGGCGAGGCTGATGCATGCGAGAAGAACCAGGAGCTTGAGGCAAGGCGCAACCACGAGCGCTTCGCCTTCCTCAAGTGGGCTGGTCAGTCCTTTGGAAACGTGGAGATCGTGCCCCCCGGAGCGGGCATCTGCCACCAGCTCAACATCGAGCGCTTCTGCCGCGTGGTGACCACCGATGCGCTCTCCTCGCTCGATGAGCCTGTTGCGTGCTTCGACACGCTCGTTGGTACAGACTCCCACACCACTACCGCGAACGGCGTGGGCGTCATGGGCTGGGGAGTTGGCGGCATCGAGGCCGAGGCCGCGGCGCTTGGACAGCCCATCTCCATGCTCGTGCCACCGGTGGTGGAGCTGAGGCTTACGGGCGCCCTACGGGACGGCGTCTCGGGCATGGACCTTGCCCTCACGGTTGCGCAAATGATGCGTGCGGCAGGCGTGGTCGGCTGCCTCGTCGAGGTGACGGGGGAGGGCGTGGCAGGTCTCACGGCCACCCAGCGCTCCTGCGTGGCAAACATGACTCCCGAGTACGGTGCCACCACGACGCTCTTCCCTGTTGACGAGAAGACGCTTGACTACCTTGCCCTCACGGGACGCGATGCGGCAGACATTGCCTTTGCCCGCGCGTACCTCGAGCGTCAGGGGACCTTTGGGCCCACCCCAGCTCGTACCTACTCGCGCACGGTGTCTCTCGACCTCTCGACGGTCGAGCCGAGCCTTGCCGGCCCGTCTCGCCCCCATGACCGCATCACCATCGCGGGATTGCGCGAGCGCTTCGAGCAGAGCGCCGAGAAGAACGGGCACGGCGACACCTCGAAGGTCTTCGAGGTGCCTTGCGGAGATGACACGTGCGAGCTCCACCATGGTGCCCTCGCCATCGCGGCAATAACGAGCTGCACCACCGCGACCGACCCGGCGATGATGGTTGCAGCTGGGCTTCTCGCCAAGCGTGCGGTCGAGCGCGGCCTTTCCCCCAAGCCTTGGGTCAAGAAGATCCTTGCGCCAGGCAGTCATGCGACGCAGCTGCTTCTTGAGCGCGTCGGGCTTACCGGGCCGCTTGCCAAGCTTGGCTTCTTCACGTGCGGCTTTGGCTGCATGAGCTGCATTGGCAACTCGGGAGACATCCATCCCGCGCTGCGCGAGCGTGCGGACGAGATGGAGCTTACGAGCGTGCTCTCGGGCAACCGCAACTTTGAGGGTCGCATCTCTCCCTACGTGAGCCAGAACTACCTCTGCCAGCCCGCCTACGTTGTTGCGTACTCGCTTGTTGGCACCATGGACGTTGACCTTGAACATGAGCCCATTGGCATGGGAGCCAACGGCGAGCCCGTGATGCTCAAAGACCTCGTTCCCAGCAACGCCGAGGTTGCCGAGGCGCTCTCGCGCGTCCTCACGACGTCACTCTTCTCCGAGGCCAAGGACTCGCTCAAGGAGGGTTCCGCCTCCTGGCGTGCCATTGAGTCCACCTTCTCCTCCACGTTCCCATGGGATGAGTCGTCCACCTACGTTCGTCGCGCGCCGTACTTCGAAATTGCGCGTCAGCGCGAAGTCATTGAGGCGAAGGGTGCACGCGCCTTGGCCCTGCTCGGTGACTTTGTGACCACCGACCACATTTCTCCGGCAGGCGCAATTGCGCCAGACTCACCGGCAGCGCGCTATCTCACCGAACACGGGGTTGCGCAACGGGACTTCAACACCTATGGCAGCCGCAGAGGCAACCACGAGGTCATGGCGCGCGGCACCTTTGCCAACGTCAAACTTCGCAACATGCTTGCTGACGGACGCGTGGGCGGCTGGACGCGCGACTTCATCGACGGCGAGGTCAAGAGTATCTACGATGCCGCCGAGGACTATGCCAAGCATGACGTCCCGCTTGTCGTGGTTGCTGGAAAGCTCTACGGCTCTGGCTCCAGCCGCGACTGGGCTGGCAAGGGCCCCTTGCTCTTGGGGGTCCAAGCGGTTATCGCCGAGAGCTTCGAGCGTATTCACCGCTCCAACCTGGTTCAAATGGGCGTCCTGCCACTGCAGTTCAGAGATGGCGAGAACGCTTCGACCCTCGGTCTCACGGGCGAGGAGACATTCGACGTGGCTCCCGTGAGCCTTGAAGCCGGGCTTCCCTGCCCCCGTGAGGTTAAGGTGACCGCCACCAAGCCCGATGGCACCGTGACGACCTTCGCCTGTCTTGTGAGGGTAGATACTCCCATGGAAGGGCACTTCCTTTCTAAGGGTGGCATCTTGCCCTACGTGCTCGACGAGATTTCTTAGGGCTTGCGAGGGCTTGCTTGATGGTATTGTGCGCAAGGGGGCGGAACGGCGAGAATGTGCGGCTGGGCTTGCCTCAGTGGGTATGAGACAGACGGGAGGGATTCGCATGAGGTGTCCTAATTGTGGTGCTGAGGTACCCGCCGGTGCCGCTGCCTGCCCTGCCTGTCACTATGATCTGGGCCTCACGCAGAGGATTCCCGTCACTAAGGTGGCGTGGTGTCCCACCTGCGGAGCGCTCGTCCCTCCAGACGCCCATTCGTGCCCCAAGTGCGGTGCCCCCATTGGCGCCCCAGCGCGCTCGAAGAATGGCCAGGCAGTCCGTGACTTAGGTATTCCGACTATCGAAGGGCCCGGAGACTCCGAGAACGTGGATGCCGATGGGGGCGGGGCGGATGCCACCCGAGCAATGCCGCGCATCGAGAGCGCCATTCCCTCTGAGCCTGGTCCAGAGTCTGCCACGGTGCGTCACGATCGCATGCCGCGCACACGCGTGCTCATGGTTGCCGCCGGTGCGGCGATTGCGCTTGCTGGCGGAATGGCTCTATGGATCACGCATCCTTGGGACCCCAACCTCTACATCACACACTCTCAGACGGACGCCGATACCTCGATGGCCGGCTATCCCGGCTATCTCTCGGCTCTTACCGGCCAGGATGGCTCTTCGTCTGCGGCGGACACCTCCGGTGACGACTCCTCGTCTAGCTCAGACTCGAGCAGCTCATCCACATATCAGGCAATACTCGACGATTACAACAAGCTTGGCACGTATGCCGATCAGCTTGACCAGAGCATGTCAGACCTTACGTCCAAGGGCGTAAGCGGTACCGCTTCGGAGCGCCAGGATGGTCAGTCCACGGCGGAACAGACGGCCATCGGGATCTCCAACCTCATCGATGACATTGCCTCGCTCAACGATGGCGACGGGACTTATTCGGATGACATCGCCAACATGACGACGCTGGGAAACTGGCTGCGCAATCGTTCCGACGCCATCTGCGAGGCATGGGACTCCTCCGTCACGATGGCAACGGAGGAGAAAATAATGGCGCCACTCAAGAAGATCGGCTACTCCTCCGGTGCCGATAACTACAAGACGCTCTTCGAGGAGAATTACGAGGCGTGGAAGCCCGTTGAGCAATAGGCTTTGAAAGAGCGGCCTGTCTGACGATTGCGTGCAGGCGGCCGCTTGCTGGTACTATCGTATGGATAGATGATTGCAGGACTTTGCCGGCGTCTCACAGACGTCGTGTGCACGACATATTGGAGGGGGACATGGGTCTCTTTGGTTCTAAGCCGCTCTACACTCCTGCATATAAGGTGCAGGGCGACGAAGTTGCGGTGTTCGATACCAGCAAGGGCACCATCGTTGTGCGACTTGACGGCGAGGGGGCTCCCATTCATGTTGCCAACTTCTGCGAGCTTGCCGAGAAGGGCTTCTACGACGGGCTCACGTTTCATCGCTACGAGCCAAACTTTGTGATTCAGGGTGGAGACCCCGCTGGCAATGGCACGGGTAGTCCTGGCTACTGCATCCACGAGGAGTACACCACTAACCCTCGAAATAGCCATGAGGATGGCGCGCTGGCCATGGCTCGTGCATCCGACCCCAACTCTGCGGGTTCTCAGTTCTACTTCTGCCTTGGCCCACAGCACTTCCTAGACAAGGGCTACACCGTTTTTGGGCAGACCATTGAGGGGTTCGACACCATTACCGCCCTGCGCAAGGGCGATGTCATCAACTCGATTACGATCGAGCACCGTGCGTAGTGTTCTGCCGGTACTTTAGCGAGGGGGTCTCACGTGAATCAACAGGCATACGAAGCGGGCAAGTCCGCCTATCAGCAAGGTGACTGGCTTACGGCGATCGACAGGCTCTCTCAGGCCAAGAACCCTGGTGAGGTCTCCGGTCCCATCGACCACCTCGTGGGGAATTCCTACATGAAGCTCGGGCAGTATGAGGCTGCTGCGGCCGCATACGAGAGCGCCCTTCGTGATGCCTCCTATGGCAAGGTAGGACCACTCTCGTGTAACCGCGGACGCGCCCTTCTCGCTGCCGGCCATCCCGCGGAGGCGGTTACCGCTCTGACAAAGGTCATCTCCGACACATCCTATGCAACTCCGTACAAGGCTCACATGGCACTTGGTACTGCATACGAGCGCCTTGGTGACCCTCGGAATGCTGGTATTGCCTACAGGAATGCGGCTATTGACGAGTCCAACCCTAACCCGTCCTCCGCTCTCTGCGATTTGGGCGGCTGCTTCATGCAGCTTGGCCGGCCAGTCGATGCGGTCGAGGCTTACCGCACTGCGCTAGACTTCTCGGCCCCCCTTCAGAGCCAGAACCAGATCTATTGCAACCTCGGGTTGGCCTATGTTGCGGCAAACCGTATGTCCGAGGCAGTTGATGCCTTCGATCACGCCACTGCCGACGGCACCCTTGTGCTTTCTCCCGAGGCGCAGGCCTCCTACGATGCCGCTCGAAAGGCAATGGCCGCAATAGCCAGCAAGAAGCGTCCCTCCGACACGGATGCGCTCCTCGCTGCGGCCGGCTATGGAGGCGGGTACGATCCTCTTGACCCCACGGGTGCCTCAGGCGAGCTCATGCCCTCCGCCGATGATACTGGCTTCTTCTCCGTCTCCGAGGAGGACCTTGTCGAGCAGGATAAGAAGGAGCGGAAAATTCGCCGCAAGCACAACCATCGCGGCGTCAAGATCTTCATCACCATCCTTATCGTCCTCGTGGTAGCGTTGGGCGCCGCTGGGTATGCCTATTACCGTGGTTACGGTTGGCCCACGCAGGAGGCTGTCGTCGAGCAGCTCTTTGATGCCAAGACCTCAGGTGAGGACCTTGGCAGCTTCCTCTCTGCCTCTGTGCCCGCTTCTGAGGCCGAGACCATCGAGGCCACTGTTCCTTCGGGGGCATCGATCAAGTCCACCGATGTTGAGAGGAGCATGACTGACTCCACGGTTACGGTTACGGCGGCACTTCCCACAGGCGACACTCAGACATACACCATCTCGCTTGTACGCGATGGCATATCCTGGAAGGTGACCAGCGTGACGAGCGACGCAGCATCCGCCGCGTCGACGAACGCTACCTCGTCCGACACCACGTCGACCACTGGAACCACTACGACCACCACGGGCACCGCTTCGCAGGGTTAGGAACTTTTCGCACCACATAACGTGCGCACCGGTCGGGTGCGCAGACAGGATAAGGAAGCTATGTCGATCTTCGACTCATTGTTCGGCGAATATGGTGGCGACCTGGCCATTGACCTGGGGACTGCCAACACGCTCGTGGCTGTCCGAGGCCAGGGCATCGTCATCAACGAGCCCTCGGTCGTCGCCATCGACAAGAGTGAGAGCCGTGTCCTTGCCGTTGGCGCCGATGCAAAGCGCATGATTGGCCGCACGCCTGGCTCCATCATTGCCGAGAGGCCACTCAAGGATGGCGTCATCGCCGACTTCGATGTTACTGAAGTTATGCTTCGGTACTTTATCGAGAAGGCACGAGAGCGCCGGTACCCGTGGTCTCCGCGTCCACGGGTGGTTGTGTGTGTCCCGTCTGGCGTTACCTCCGTCGAGAAGCGCGCGGTATTTGAGGCAA
This sequence comes from Olsenella sp., assembly GCA_022648325.1. Classification (GTDB taxonomy): domain Bacteria; phylum Actinomycetota; class Coriobacteriia; order Coriobacteriales; family Atopobiaceae; genus Tractidigestivibacter. The sequence continues at coordinate 25,776 of JALCMG010000015.1, read as the reverse complement.
CGATCCAGGCTGGTGCACGTCAGGCATACCTCATCGAAGAGCCTATGGCTGCCGCTATCGGTGCCGATCTTCCAATTGAGGATCCCACGGGTTCGATGGTTGTGGACATTGGCGGTGGCACCACCGAGGTCGCCGTCATCTCCATGGGAGGCATCGTAGTCTCCCAGTCCATCCGCACGGCTGGTGACGAGTTCGACCAGACCATCCTTGAGCATGTGCGGGATGCCTACAACCTCTCGATTGGCGAGCGTACGGCGGAGGACATTAAGATTAAGGTCGGTTCGGCCGCGCCACTTGCGGAGGAGCTTGACGTTGAGGTCAATGGTCGTGACGTCATGAGCGGCCTTCCCAAGACGGTCCGCATCGAGAGCGAGGAGATCCGTCGTGCCCTGGATCGCCCGCTTGACGAAGTCACAAAGGCCGTCAAGGATGCGCTTGACGTGACGCCGCCTGATCTTGCCTCTGACCTCATGTTCTACGGTATCCTGCTCACCGGAGGCGGCGGTCTTCTCCGGGGCCTTGACCAGCGCCTTCGCGAAGAGACGGGCGTTCCCGTCAACGTGAGTCCTACGGCACTCGAGAACGTCGTAACGGGCTGCGCCAAGGTTCTTGAGGCCAACGCGCTTTCTGGTGGGTTTGTCCAGAGTACGGGACAGTAGGCGTGCCGCTCAGGAGTAACAGAGCCCCGGCTTCGGGGCTGGGAAATAACAACCAGGGCACGGGTGGGCGCGAGCTTGTCGTGTGCCTCGTCATCTCGATAGCGCTCTTCACCGTAGGGGTGCGTACGGGTGATTCCGGGCCGTTGGGTGCGGTTCGTGGTGCCTTCCAAACGATCACCGCGCCGGTGCGTCTTGTGGGCTCTGCCATCTCAATGCCGTTCCAGGGTCTGGGAAATATCTTCTCTAACCTTACGGCCGATCAGGCAACGCTTTCAGAGCTCCAGGCCGAGAACGACGAGCTTCGCAGCAGGAATGCCGAGCTCGAGGAGGCGGAACAGACGGCAACGCGTCTGCAGGGCCTGCTAGACCTGCAGAACACCTATGACCTTCAGTCCACGGCCGCTCACATTATCTCGGGCTCCAGCGACTCCTGGTCTTCGACCGTCACCATTGACAAGGGCACCTCCTCCGGCCTTTCCGTTGGCATGGCGGTGACTTCGTCCTCAGGCGTTATTGGGCAGACTGTCGCATGTGGAGCGACGTCCTCGACGGTACTCCTTGTGACCGATGAGTCTTCGAGCATCTCCGCTATGGTTCAGTCGAGCAGGGCACAGGGCATGCTCAATGGCTCTGCGGCGGGCGAGGTTCGTCTCGACATGATTCGCACCGACCAGACAGTCGAGGTTGGCGACATTGTGGTTACGAGTGGACTTGGTGGCGTCTTTCCCAAGGGACTTCCCCTAGGTAAGGTCACAAGCGTTGAGAAGAACCCCGGCTCAATGTATTACACAATTGTGGTTGAGCCGTACGCACACACCGAGAACGCCGAGGAGGTTCTCGTCATCACTTCGCTCACCGATTCCCAAGTTGCGACCTCCGAGGACGTAGCGGCGGCTGATTCCCAGGAGACCTCCTCGAGCTCTACGAGCACCTCGGAAGATTCGGCCACAGACTCTTCAAGCGCAAGCGGCTCAGGTTCAAGTTCTGGTGCGGGTTCGTCTGACAATACGTCTTCAACGAAGTCCACAACTTCGTCCAATGCGACAAAAACGGGAAACTAAGGGAGGGTTGTCATGCGGGTTGCTGACAAAAACAGAGACCGTCGGGACACCCTCATCCTTGCTCTTGTGTGCATGGTCTGTCAGCTCGCTCTTGCCCCCAACATTGGCATTGGCAACGGTCGTGCAAACTTTGCACTTGTTTTCACTGCCTGCGTTGCCTTTAACGCTGGTGGCAGGAGAGGAGTTCTTGCGGGATTCTTCGCTGGTCTCGTGTTTGACCTTTCCACAACGGGACCTGTTGGCCTCATGGCGGGCTGCTGCGCAGCTACCGCCTATCTCATGGGCCAGGAGGGCAGAAACCGCATGGCAGGCGAGCTTGCTGCCAGTATGGCGGAGTTCTCGATTGCTGCCCTCATAGTGTCACTTATCTACCACCTCGCAATGCTTATGGTTGGACAGTCTTCGTCTCTGCTCGATGTGATACTTTTGCGCACGCTTCCAACGGCGTTTCTTACCATCATTGCCTTCTTGCCCTTTGCATGGTATTACTCGCGCTCTGTGGGAGGCGGATCAGGCCTCTCCCTGGGTGGCAGACGCCGTGGGGGCGGGTCCCACCTCAGCACGAGGGGCCTCTAGGGTCGCGCCATGAGTTTCACTGTCATAATCATCATTGTCTGCGTCGCTGTGGCCGCGGCACTCGTTGCCGTGTTCCTTGTGTTTGGGCGTTCGGAGACTAACTTCAAGTTCGACATTGGCGGTAACGGTCCAAAAGCGTCGGGCGGCTCCGATACGTCTGCAGAGACAACTATGCAAGGCCGTCTCGTGGGGCAGGCTGCTGTCTCGGGAGGGGTCTTTGCGGTTCTGCTCGCCAAACTTTGGTCTATGCAGCTCCTTTCCTCGGCAGAGTACACGCAGCAAGCGGAGTCTAACCGTACGCGTACCGTTGCGGTACCCGCACCGCGTGGCAGGATTCTCGATCGCAACGGCAACGAGATCGTCACCAACAGATCCAGCCTCACGGTCCTCGCCGAGGCTGACGTAGCGGATGACGACATCGAGCTGACGCTCGTTGGCAACCTCATTGGCATGCCGTCCCTTGCCGTAAAACGCAAAGTCCGAGACTCCTCAGGCGGCGCTCAGAACCTGCGCTCAGTTGCAGTTGACGTATCCCGACGCGTCGTGGCTTTCTTGGGTGAGCACCCTACGGTCTTTCCCGGAATTTCGATTGCCCAGCGAACGCAGCGCGCCTATCCGTACGGCTCGCTTGCGGCGCATGTTGTAGGCTATACGGGAACTGTCACCTCAGACCAGCTAAATTCGACCGACTCGTCCGATGAGGGTGCCGTGCACTACAGCTCTGGAGACACGGTGGGGCAGTCTGGTGTCGAGCTTCAGTACGAGAGCGTGCTCCAAGGTGTTGCGGGAGAGCAGACAGTCTACGTCGATGCGGACGGAAACGTCCTCGACTACTCCACGTACGTCGAACCCCGAAGCGGGTCGGATGTGGTTCTCACGCTCGACATCGATGTTCAGAAAGCCGCGGAGGAGTCCATCCTCAAGGTCATCGATTATCAGAAACAGATGAACTATTCCGCCACGGGAGCCAGTGCCGTTGCCATTGACTGCACGAATGGCGAGGTCATTGCGATGGCGAGCTATCCCACCTACAACCCGAGCATTTTTGTGGGCGGTATCTCAACGAGCGACTGGGAATCCCTTCAGTCTGAGGGGGCTCACTACCCGCTCATGAACCGTGCAATAGCTGGTCAATATCCCTCTGGCTCCATCATCAAGGCCCTCACTACGCTTGCGGCTCTAAGCTACGGGATTGCTACGGCTAGCTCCTCATGGTATTGCACCGGCTGGTGGACGGGATTTGGCGATGCCTATCCCATGAAGTGCTGGTGGACGTCGGGGCATGGCGAGATGAACCTTGTCACGGGCATCACGTACTCCTGCGACGTTGTCTTCTACGAGATTGGCAAGGGCTTTTTCTACGATCAGGAACACCCTGAGGGTATGCAGGAGACCTTTAAGAAGTTTGGGCTAGGGTCGCTTACGGGGATCGACCTTCCTAGCGAGGCTGAGGGCCGCGTGCCCGATGCCGAGTGGAAGTGGAACTACTGGTCGAATGCCACCGATGACCAGCGCACCTGGCAGGGTGGCGACAACTGCAACCTGGCCATTGGCCAGGGTGATCTTCTCGTCACGTGTATGCAGATGGTCGATGCCTATGCGGGCATAGCCAACCGCGGCCCCATCTATAAGCCTCACGTGCTGAAGAGTGTCAAGAGCGCAACTGGCTCTGGTTCGGTGATCGACTACAGCCCCGAGGTCATCATTAACGCTGATGAGGACTCGGCTAACCTGGACCTCTTGGACCAGGGTCTATCGGGCGTCATCTACAAGGAGTCTGCGACGCAGGCCACCCACTGGACCAACCTGGACGCGTCCGTCTGCGGCAAGACCGGTACGGCAGAACAGACGTCAGTGGGGGAGCCCGTAGGATGGTTCATGGCCTTTGTGCCGGCAGAGAACCCGCAGTATGTTGTGGGAGCCAACGTGGACAGCGTCCTTTCCGGCGCGTCCTCGGCGATGTTTGTTGTTCGAGACATTATCGGGGCTATATACGGACAACCCGATGACAAGTCGTTCGATTCTTCGAACGTTGACCGGTAGGGAGGAGGAAGGCGCATGACCAACATGACAAGGCGACAGGGGCTCCTCAACTCTGCGAGCAGCCATCTCAACAAGGGGTCATCAAGGTCTTCGTCCTCGCACGCGGGGCGGTTCGGCAGGACCCTTGGCAGACTCTACCTCTCCCAACTCATTCCTGCGCTTCTGCTCGTGGTCTATGGCGTAGTGGTCATCTGGTCTGCGTCGCTCACCATCCCCGAGGCAAATTTCCCTAGGCACCTTCTCGGCATTGCCATGGGGCTTGCGGGGGCTGTTCTTGTGTGGCGCTATGACTACAGAAATCTTCAGGGCATGACGCGCCCGCTCCTCATCATTGCATGCATCCTCATGATTGCGCCTAAGATACCAGGACTTAGCTACTCGGCAAAGGGCATCACGGGCTGGGTAAAGGTCCCGGGCATTGGCCTTACGTTCCAGCCGTCCGAGCTTGCGAAGCTCGTGGCCATCTATCTCATGGCCGCTCTTGGAGCCCAATACAACGGAAAGATCGAGTCGCTGCGCGATTACGTTCGTCTCTGTGCAATCCTTCTCATTCCGTTTGGGCTTATCTTGCTTCAGCCGGATCTCGGGACCGGCCTAGTTCTTCTTGTATTTGGCGCCACCATCATCATTTGTGCGGGCGCCAAGAGAAGCTGGGTGCTTGTGACCATAGCGCTCATCGTGGTTGGCGCGGGTGTCATCATTGCGACCTCCATGCTCGACGGGTTCCCGCATCTCTTGAAGACCTATCAGCTCAATCGCCTCATCGTCTTTGTTGACCCCTCGGTCGATCCCACAAACAACGGGTACAACCTCCAACAGGCTAAAATCGCCGTTGGCTCTGGTGGGCTTCTCGGCAAGGGGGTTGGTGGTGCCACACAAGCGGGAAACGGTTTTCTCCCCGAGGCCCAGACCGACTTTGTCTTCGCGTTGCTCGCCGAGGAATTTGGGTTTGTGGGCGGTGTCGTCCTGCTGGGCCTATTTGCGTGGATGATTCTCTCTACGATACTTCTTGCCATGCGCTGCGAGTCGATGTTTGGCAAGCTAGTGTGCGTGGGATGTGCGGCTATGTGGACCTTCCAGGTGCTCGAGGAGGTTGGCATGTGTATGGGCATCATGCCCATCACCGGCATCCCGCTGCCGTTTATAAGCTATGGTGCCACCTCGATGATTGCACAGCTCATGGCTGTGGGGATGGTACAGTCTGTATGGAGACACCGGCAGAGGCCTGCCTAGCGGCGGCCTGTCGTAAGGAGGAGTATGTCGCGCAAGATTCCATGGGGAAAGATTCTCGAGGTGGCCGGAGCGGGGAAAGATGCCCGCGACGGTAGCTCTCAGACGGTGCGCCTCTGGGTACGCATCTCTTCGGACGCGCCGCGTGGTCTTGTTCTTGCCATAAAGGAGGCCCTTGTTGCTCGGGAGGCTTCCGGAATCGTTGATGTCCGACCGATTGGTGCGACTGCCCCAGATGATGTGGCGCCGGACGCAGTGATTGTTGTCTGTGGCGGACAGGTGAGTGCAGAGGCAGCGGTCACCCGCAATGCCGTCCTGCGAGGCGTGCCGGTAGCCCTCGTGGCCGAGTCGGCAGTGGAGGTCCCCGACGTTGACCTTCCGGAGGAGGCCGCCCACTTGCTAGAGGTTCTGGCCTGTGCCGATGCTTTGGCCCTTGTGCCACGGCTTGGCGCCTGGCTTGTTGATGCAACCGACAAGGGTTTGGCACTCGCCGCCAATTTCCCCTTCTGCCGGCCAGCGGAGGTTGACTCCCTGGTGAGGCGTTGTGCAATGGAGAACGCCGCCGTGGGTGCCGTGACACTCATCCCGGGTTCCGACATGGCCGTCATGACTGCCAACCAGGCAAAGCTTGCTCTTGACATCGCCGCTGCCTATGGGCGTGGCCTTGATCTCTCTCGCGCTCTAGAACTCGCGGGCGTCGTTGGTGCCGGCTTTGGCTATCGTGCGCTTGCCCGCGCAGCGTCGCGAGTAGTTCCAGGGCTGGACTGGGTCTTCAAGGGTGCCATGGGCTACGCGGGGACCGTGGCGACTGCTCGCGCCTTGCGGGTGCGATTTGACTTCGAGGATGGCTCGTTGCGCCCCCATGGCGAGGAGGTGTCTCGCAAAGCCCCGCCTCGTCACCTGGAGCTGCCAAAGAAGGCAGGGGAGGGCATTAAGCCTGGACCTCGTCACGCCCGCGCCCCACGAACCACCGCGCCCGCGTATGTGGTTCTCTGCCCCGACGGCTCCGTTGGGAGAGGTGAGTAATTGTGCGACAAGCCCGAGAGGACCTCTTTCGGCTCATCGAGCCGCTGCTTCCGCTTGTCGAGAAGCCATCGCGCTACCTAAACCACGAATGGGGTGCCATCGAGGATCAACCCGGCCCCTTTCATGCTTGTCTCATCTACCCCGATGTCTATGAAGTCGGCCAGCCAAACCTTGGTATTTCCATCCTCTATGATGCCCTCAACGCGGCGGAGGGCATTTCGTGCGAGCGTTGCTACCTGCCGTGGTGCGACATGGCGGGCCTCATGCGCGAGCGCCATGTGCCACTCCTGGCGTTAGAGTCCGCTGCCCCCGTTGCCTCCTTCGACCTGGTGGGTTTCACGCTTGCCCACGAGCTTGTTGCAACGAATATCGTCGAGACTCTCGACCTTGCCGGCATCCCCGTTCACGCTTCCGAGCGTACCGAGGACGATGCCGTTGTCATAGCTGGTGGTCCCTCCGTCTGGAATGCAGAGCCGCTCGCTCCTATGTTCGATGCCATCCTCCTCGGCGATGGCGAGGAGGCCATCGTCGAGATCGCAACCTGTGTGAGAGACGAGCGCGCCGCCGGTTCCTCGCGCGGGGACATTCTCCTTGCGCTCTCGCGCATACAGGGGGTCTACGTTCCATCGCTCTACGACGTGGTTGTTGACGACACCTCGACGCGCTGGGGCTATGCCGTTCCCAAGGCTGGGACCAACGCGCCAGAGGTTGTCCTCAAGCGCTGCATCGCAGACTTTGCTTCCACGCCTGCTTGCGCCGAGCACATCGTGCCCTATATGGGCATCGTCCAGGATCGCCTTGCCATCGAGGTGCTGCGCGGCTGTGCCCGTGGTTGCCGCTTCTGCCAGGCGGGGATGACCTATCGTCCGGTGAGAGAGCGACCCATGGAGCAAGTAGTGGAGGCAAGCGAACGCGGTCTTGCCGAGACCGGCTATGACGAGCTCTCCCTCACGTCGCTTTCGACCACGGACCACTCGCAGTGCGCCCCCATGCTAAACGAGCTTGACAGGCGTTTCTCTGGGAGAGGCATCCGCGTGTCCATTCCCTCTCAGCGCCTTGACTCCTTTGGCGTGGACATGGCTAACGCTGCCTCTGGCTCCAAGCGCGGCGGCCTCACCTTTGCGCCCGAGGCAGGCACGCAGCGGCTGCGAGACGTCATCAACAAGAACGTGACCGAGGAGGACCTCGAGCGGGCAGCGAGGAACGCCTTCGAGCACGGTTGGAGGCGCGTCAAGCTCTACTTCATGATGGGCCTGCCCACCGAGACCGACGAGGACATCCTTGCGATACCCTCCGCAACTCATCGAGTGCTCGAGATTGGCCGTGAGGTCGTTGGCCGTGGCAAGAAGAGCAAGGTTCAGGTCTCTGCCTCGGTTGCCGTTTTTGTTCCCAAAGCCCATACGCCATTCCAGTGGGCGGGACAGCTCGATGTGGCAGAGGTCGAGCGCCGGGCCAGGCTGCTGCTCGGTGCCAATACCGATCGGGACGTAAAGATCTCCTACCATGACCCGAGGACCTCGCTCGTCGAGGGCGCGCTCTCGAAGATGGGGCGCACGGGCTTCGACCTCGTGCTTGCCGCCTGGCGACGCGGGTGCCGCTTTGATGCGTGGACGAGCGAGTTCAACTATGAGTCCTGGGAGGAGGCGGCCGCAGAGCTTGGTTACGACCTGCCCTCCATTGCATCCGAGGGCTTCCCTCTCGATGCGCGTCTCCCATGGGACCACACCTCTCCTGGCGTTGCAAAGGGGTTCCTCCAGCGCGAGTGGCGCCGTGCCGCACAGGGGGTTACCACGCCCGATTGCACCCGAGACTCCTGCGTGGGCTGCGGCGTTTGCCCTGCGCTAGGCGTCGACAATGTTGTCTGGGGTGAGCGCGCGTGATTAACGCCGCCGCCATCACCAACAGCAAGGTCAGCCAGTATCGCCTGAGGGTGCGATACCGCAAGGACGGAAGGCTCGCCTATCTGGGCCACCTCGAGGTCATCAACACCATCAACCGCAGCGTTCGCCGATCGCAGCTCCCATTTGCGGTGGGCAACGGATTTGCCCGAAGAATGCGTCTGCAGTTCTCGCAAGCCCTTCCCGTGGGAGCCGCCTCGATGGGGGAGTACTTTGACCTCTTCCTCACTCAAGAGACTGACCCACAAGACGCACTTGGGAGGATTGCCCAGACCACCCCGACGCTTCTCGCGCCAAGCGCTGCGGCCTATGTCCCGTACGAGCTTCCGGCCCTCGAGGCATGGCTTACACGCTCGACGTGGAGCGTGGGCGTGATTGACGATACGGACGTCCTGGCGCTTGCGCGGGGCATCGATTCCGTGAGGGCCAAGGGCAGGCTCACGTACATGCGGGGCGAGAAGGAGAAGCACGTTGACCTCGCGCGAACGCTTGTCTCTTGCGAGACGCGTCCCAGCGGAGGTGGCTTTCTCCTGGACTGCCGGTTCACCGAGGAGGGTTCTCTCAGACCCGCTATCCTCCTCTCTGCCGCTGCTCGAGAGGCTGGCCTTGCCATGCCGGCCATATCGGTGTGCAGGCTCGCCCAGTGGCACGAGGCTGAAGATGGGAGTCTCGTGGAGCCAATGTAGCGAGTTCAAGGAAGGGGGCTAAGGCAAGCTAGACTTGCTAAGGTTGTGCGGAAAAGCGTCAGACCTCGGCCCCCGATTCAGTTTTCCTTGCGGCACCGCAGGTCAAGGCGATTTTTTCGTTGACGGTTTTCCGCGCGGCTAGTAAGATAACTTACTGTTGCACTCACGCCAGCAATGAAGGGTTACACACATGTACGCAATCGTAGCAACTGGTGGCAAGCAGTATAAGGTTGCCAAGGGCGACGTCCTCGACGTCGAGAAGCTCGACGCGCAGCCTGGCGATTCGGTTCAGCTCGACGTTCTCCTCCTGAACGACGGCGAGAAGACCATCGTTGACTCTGCCGCCCTCGAGGACAAGAAGGTCACCGCCGAGGTCGTCGACCAGCACAAGGGCGAGAAGGTTCTTGTTTTCAAGTTCAAGAAGCGCAAGCGCTACCACCGCACCAAGGGTCACCGTCAGAACCTCACCAAGCTGAGGATCTCCGAGCTCCCCACCGCGTAGCCTCACCCACTCCGTCCACTTCAGATAGGCAGGTAGCACCATGGCACACAAGAAAGGCCTCGGCTCGTCCCGCAACGGCCGTGACTCCCACGCGCAGCGTCTGGGCGTGAAGATCTACGGCGGTCAGGCAATCAAGACCGGTCAGATCATCGTCCGTCAGCGTGGCACCCACATCACCCCCGGTGAGAACGTCGGCCGCGGCAAGGATGACACCCTGTTCGCCCTCGCTGATGGCGTCGTGCAGTTCAAGAAGGGCACCAAGCACGTCGTCAACGTCGTCACCGAGTAGCGGCGCGCACCATAGATAAGGCTGGGCCCCGCTTCGGCGGGGCCTGTTTTATATAGGCACCTCGTGCACGTCCCCTGTGAGTTGCCGTACCATCAGGGGCAACCAAGGAGGAAAACGTGGTCACATTCACAGACCTGTCTCACATCAACGTAAAGGGCGGGGATGGCGGCGCGGGGTGCATGTCGTTCCGTCGCGAGGCCCATGTTCCCAAGGGAGGCCCCGATGGCGGCGACGGCGGACATGGCGGTGACGTGATCGTCGAAGCCGACCCCCAGCTCTCCTCCCTCATCGATTACCGTTACAAGCACCACTTCAAGGCGGAGCGCGGAACTCATGGCCAGGGCAAGCGGATGCACGGCAAGGATGGAGCAGACCTTATCCTGCGCGTGCCGCTTGGCACCGTTGTCCGCGAGCTTGACCCTGCAACCCAGAAGCCGCTCTACCAGATTGCCGATCTCACCCGTCCCGGCGAGCGTGTGGTTGTCGCACCGGGCGGCGCGGGCGGCCTTGGCAATACGCACTTCGTGACTTCCGTGCGTCGCGCACCGGCCTTTGCGGAGAAGGGCGAGCCTGCCCAGGAACATTGGATTGAGCTCGAGATGAAGCTCATGGCCGATGCCGCCCTGGTCGGAATGCCTTCCGTGGGGAAGAGCTCCATCATCGCGCGCATCTCCGCCGCGCGCCCCAAGATTGCTGACTACCCCTTCACCACCCTTGTCCCTAACCTCGGTGTGGCCCGTGCGCGCGACGGTCGCTCCTTTGTCTGCGCCGACGTCCCCGGCCTCATAGAGGGCGCCTCGGAGGGCAAAGGCCTGGGCCACGAGTTCTTGCGCCACATCGAGCGCACGGCTCTCATCCTTCACGTCGTTGACGTGACCGGAGGCTTCGAGGGTCGCGATGCCGTCGAGGACTACCGCACCATCAACTCGGAGCTGGCCGCCTATGCCTCAAAGCTGGCTGACCGGCCGCAAATCGTTGTTGCCAACAAGTGCGATATGCCGGGTACCGAGGATGCCGTGCGTGCGCTCCGAGAGGTTGCCGAGGCAGACGGGCACCCCTTCCACGCCATCTCTGCAGTTACCGGTGAGGGCCTTGATGCCCTTGTGAGTGATACGGCCGATGCCGTGGCAAAGCTTCGCGCCGCGGCACCCGCGCCTACCGGCGAAGCGGATGAGGCATCGGCTCAATGGGAGCTTCGCCGCCAGCAGCGCGACCGCACGATGCATATTAAGCGCGAGAGCGCGCATATCTGGCGGGTTAGCGGCGCGGCCATTGAGCGCATGGTCATCCAGACCGATTGGGACAACGACGAGGCCGTGGCCTATCTGCAGCATCGCTTTGACCGAGCGGGTCTCGATGATAGACTCGAGAAGGCGGGTTGCGTACCCGGTGACGAGGTCCGTATCCTCGAGCTTGCGTTCACCTACGAGGGCGAGCCCGCAGAGGACGACTATGCCGAGCTTGCCGAGGATGAGCCTGACGTGCGCGACGACGGAGGCGATCAGTGATGCCCAAGGTGCCCTCCCTCATTGTTGCCAAGGTCGGCTCATCCACGCTTGTGGATGAGAACGGCACCCTTGACCGCGCCTTCATTCGCTCGCTCTGTGATCAGGTGGTCGAGCTGGCGCACGAGGGAACGCACGTTGTCTTTGTCTCGTCTGGCGCCGCCGCAGCAGGTTGCGATGAGTTGGGACTTTCCGAAAGGCCGTCGGACATCATGACGCTTCAGGCGTGCGCGGCCGCAGGCCAGGCAAAGCTCACTGAGGCATATGCCGATGTGCTGGCCGAGCGGGGGATTCCCTGTGGGCAGGTCCTTCTTACCCGTCGAGACGTGGTGGACCGAGAGGCATACCTCAACGCGCGTAATACCCTCATGCGCCTCATCGAGCTTGGCGCGATGCCCGTGGTGAACGAAAACGACACGGTCTCTGTCGCAGAGTTCGCATTCGGTGACAACGATATGCTCGGTGCCATCGTCGCAGGCCTTGTCTCTGCAGATCTCTACGCCATTCTCTCCGACGTCGATGGGCTCTATACCGCAAACCCGCAGACAGACCCAAGCGCCAGGCTCATCGACCGCGTGAGCGAGGTGGACACCCGCGTTTCTTCCATGGCTGGCGGTGCGGGCACAAGCTATGGCACGGGAGGCATGGCTTCGAAGGTTCGCGCTGCGCGAGCAATGCTCGCGGCTGGTATCCCTACAGTCATATGCCGAGGTAGAGGCGAGCATGCCCTCGTTGACGCGGCGCACGGCGTTGGGGTGGGCACTCGTTTCGAGGCAAACACCAAGGACGCGCCACACGAGCTAGGCCGCAAGCTCTGGATAGGCCTTGCGGAGGTTGTGCGCGGCACGCTTGTGGTTGACGATGGAGCCGCGCGTGCCGTGACCGAGCGCGGCGCCTCGGTACTTCCCGTTGGCGTGGTGGAGACTCGCGGAACCTACGCTGCCGGAGACGTGGTTGACGTCCGCGACCTTGCTGGCACGCTCTTGGGGAGAGGGGCGGTGCGATACTCCTCGGAGGACATGTCGCGCGTGCGCGGCCTCAAGCTGGACGTGATAGCCCGCTTCCTGGGCGAGGATGCGGCTCAGCCTGCCATACATCGTGACGAGCTGCTCGTCTTCTAGTGAGGAACCTGCATGGAAAAGGCAGCTTCAAAGCCATATGGTCTTATCGACTTGCATCTGCATCTCGATGGCTCGCTCTCGCCATCCATCGCTCGAAGGCTGGCAGATTTGGGAGGCAGGCCACTTGAGCTGGGCGAGAAGGCCCTGCTCTCGAGGCTGCAGGTCTCTCCCGGTTGTCGCGACCTCAACGAGTACCTAGCGTGTTTTGACTTCCCGCTCCAGCTTCTGCAGATGCCGCGGCAGGTTTCCGAAGCCGTCTTCCTCCTGCAGGAAGAGCTGCACTCCCGGGGGCTTCTCTATGCGGAGCTACGCTTTGCTCCGCAGCTGCTCACACGCTCTGGCATGTCTCAGGAGGAAGCCGTTGAGGCGGCGATTGAAGGTCTTTCTCGCTCTGACTTCCCCGCGCGTCTGATCCTGTGCGCCATGCGTGGCGAGAACAACATGGACCAGAACGAGGAGACCTTCCGCGTTGCAGCGCGTCACCTCTCGGATGGTGTTTGCGCCGTTGATCTTGCCGGTGCCGAGGCACTGTGGCCCACGTCAAACTACGCTGGCCTCTTCTCTCTTGCGAGGGAGTTGGGGCTTCCCTTTACCATCCATGCCGGGGAGGCGAGTGGCCCCGCCTCGGTAGCCGATGCTCTCGACATGGGTGCCGTTAGAATTGGGCACGGCGTGCGTTCCGTTGAGGACCCGGCACTTGTCAAGCGTCTTGCTGCTGCTGGCGTGACGCTTGAGGTTTGCCCTACGAGCAACATCAACACGCGTGTGTACGGTGCCTATGGTCTTTGCCCCGTCATGCGTCTTAATGATGCTGGTATGAAAGTGTGCCTTGCCTCGGACAACATGACTGTTTCCGGAACCGACGTGCGCCGCGAGCATGCGCTCGCAGGGAAGGCGCTTGGGATGGACGAGAAGGACCACCTGACGCTGGACCTTGCTGCCGCCGAGGCAGCGTTTGTCTCTCCAGAGGAGCGCCTTGCACTTGCGGCACGAGTGCGCGAGGCGTATGCGGCGGCAGCCTTGGACGAGCCTGCCTCCTCACGCGAAGGTTAGACCTGCTAGGATAGGCATATTTCGCAGGCTTGGAAGGGAGCACACCAATGTCTGAGGCACGTACCAAGGCCGGGCTCGCTCGTGCGGCATCGCATGCGCTGGGGCAAGCCTCGGCTGCCAAGAGGTCTGCTGCTATACGCACCGCCGCACGGCTCATCCGCGAGCGGACGGACGCCATCGTGGCCGCCAACGGCCGCGACGTGGAGCGTTCGCGCAAGGGTGGTATGCCTGGACCCCTTCTCGACAGGCTCATGCTCGACGCCAAGCGGCTTGATGGCATTGCATCCTCGCTTGAGGAGATCTCACGTCAGGAAGACCCGCTTGGCCGTGTGAACTGGGGTCGAACTCTCGGCTCTGGTGTGCGCGTCGAGCGCGTCTCCGTGCCCATGGGGGTCGTTGCGATGATTTACGAGGCAAGGCCCAATGTCACGGCTGACGCCTTTGGGCTGTGCGTGCGGTCGGGCAATGCCTGCGTTCTCAAGGGCGGCTCTGCGGCACGTGAGTCCTGCATGGCGCTTGCCGCCTGTTGCAGGGATGCGCTTGTCGAGACTGGGCTTCCTGCGGATGCCGTGCAGTATGTTGACGACGATGCAGAGCACACCCAAACCTCTGAGCTTGTGCATGCAACCGGCCTAGTTGACGTGCTCATCCCACGCGGCGGCGCCTCGCTCATCCGCTACTGCGTGGAGAACGCTACGGTTCCCGTCATCGAGACCGGTACCGGCAACTGCCACATCTACCTGCATCGCGATGCAAACGCCGAAAAGGCCGTGAACATCGTTGTCAACGCCAAGTGCTCAAGGCCCGGCGTCTGCAACGCCGCGGAGTCGCTTCTCGTAGATTCTTGTGCTGCCGAGAAGCTCCTGCCTCCCGTGCTCGTAGCCCTTCATGCGCATGGCGTGGAGCTTGTGGGAGACGAGCTTGCCTGCAAGGTTGCGGCCGGCGTCCAGGTCCCCATGGGGGCAGCTACCGAGGACGACTGGGGCAGGGAGTATTTGGACCTCAAGATGAGCGTGAAGTGCGTCGAGGACGTGGCCGAGGCCATTGCCCACGTGAACCGCTACGGCACCGGTCACTCCGAGGCCATCGTGAGCGACTCCTACGAGGCTTGCGAGGCATTTCTCGCTGGTGTCGACGCCGCTGTGGTCTACGCAAACGCGTCTACGCGGTTCACCGATGGCGGCGTCTTTGGCCTGGGCGGCGAGATTGGCATCTCCACGCAGAAGCTGCATGCCCGTGGCCCCATGGGAGCCTCTGCCCTCACCACCACCAAGTACGTCGTGCGCGGGGATGGTCAGGTACGATGAGCGTGGATGTGGGCGTCCTCAGGGAGCGCGACCTGCCGGTGCTCGGCACCGATGACAGCCGGACCTACCGCCTGGGCATCATGGGTGGCACCTTCGACCCAATCCACAACGGGCACCTTGTTGCCGCCGAGCAGGCCTTCGACGACCTCGACCTCGACCTTGTAGTCTTCATGCCCGCAGGAAGGCCCGCCTTCAAACAGGATTGCAACGTAAGCTCCGGAGAAGACCGCTATGCCATGACGCTCTTGGCCACCGCAGACAACCCGCACTTTGTTGCCTCTCGCTTTGAGGTCGACAGAGAGGGCGTTACCTATACCGCCGACACCCTTCGCCTTCTGAGGGAGCTGTATCCGGAAAACGTCGAGTTCTACTTCATCACGGGGGCCGATGCCATCACCGAGATCGTCAAGTGGCACGACGCCCAAGACATCGCTCGGCTCGCGCACCTGGTTGCGGCGACGCGCCCGGGCTACGACCTGGACCGCGCGTGGGATGCCATCGATGCCTCCGGGCTTGCGTTTGACGTCACGTACCTCTCGGTGCCAGCGCTCGTCATTTCGTCGAGCCACCTCAGGGAGCGCGTCAAGGCGGGCCAAAGCCTGCGCTATCTCACGCCCGATCCGGTTACGGGATACCTCCACAAGCACGGTCTCTACGGCACCTCGACCAACCGCTACGGACACACCTCCGAGGTGGTCGCGTGACGGGTTACAAGAGCGTTGTTTGCCACGCCGAGCCGGATTACAGCGCCGAGCAGCGCAACCTTATCGCACGCCTTGAGGCAGACCTCAAGGTGCAGCTTGCCCAGAAGCAGCACCGCCTTGCTCACTCGCTCTCGGTTGCGTCCTGCGCAGAGGGGCTGGCCCTTCTCTACGGGGTTGACCCGTTTGAGGCGCGCTTGGCGGGAATCCTCCACGACTGGGAGAAGGCCCTCCCGAATGAGCAGGTTGTTGCGCGCGCACGCGAGCTTGGGATTGACATGGGCGTTGACCTCGAGCTGGTTGCACCGCTGCTCCACGGAATCGTGGCCGCGCGCGAGCTGCCGTCACGCTACCCCGAGGTCCCGCCGGTGGTGTGGCATGCCGTCGAGGTCCACACCACGGCCGCTTCCCAGATGAGCCCGCTTGACATGGTGCTCTTTGTGGCCGATGGCATAGAGCCGCTGCGGCCCAAGACCCCTGGCATCGAGGAGTCGCGCTCGCTTGTGGGGGAGGCAACGCTTCCCGACCTGTTTTGGGAATCTTTTGTCGGCGGCATTATCTACGTGCTCAAAGGCTCCAGGTACCTCTGGCCGGGTACCATCGATACATACAACAAGCTGGCTGCGGCGTATAAAGACTCCGCAGCACGATAGGGGAGAACATGGCAATCACACCGTATGAGATCGCTCGGGTAGCCAGTATGGCGGCAGACTCCAAGAAGGCTCAGGACATCGTCGTTCTTGACCTCACGGCCAAGACTGACGTCTGCGACTACTTCGTTATCTGCTCGGCAACCAGCAATCCGCAGACCGACGCCATCGTGGACGAGGTGCGCGAGAAGGTCCGTACAAACTGTGGGGTAACGGCCATCTCAACCGAGGGGCGCGAAGGCAGAAACTGGGTGCTCATCGACTTTGGCAGCGTTGTGGTTCACGTCTTCAAGCCCGAGACGCGCGATTTCTATCGTCTTGAGAAGCTTTGGGGCGATGCTCCCGAGGTCGACATGGACCTTGAGGATAACCCTGCATAGATCATCATTTCCTTAACGTTAACGCTTGGGCCCGCAATGTGAGCGATTGGGACATGATCCCCTCTTGTTTGAACGTCCGTGCTATTTTTTCGAGAAACCGCAGGAGCGGTTATTGGCACGGAGCACGGTTCTAACTTGAAGGGATGGGTATCAGAAGAGCATTTCCGAGCACACCTTCAGCCATCGTCAGTTTGTCAAGCTTGGAGGTGGCAGCGTAGTGGCGTTGGCGCTGGCCGGCTGTGCAAGCAATGGCGGTGGCTCTAGCTCCAGCGCAAGCTCGGATGACGGCTCTTCCGATACCAAATCCATCAAGCCTGGCTTCATCACGCTGCATGACGAGAACTCCACCTATGACCTCAACTTCATTAACGCCGCCAAGGAGGCGTGCAAGGAGCTAGGCATCAGCGAAGACACATACATGATCAAGACGAACATCCCCGAGGGCCAGGAGTGCTACAACGCCGCGGCCGAGCTCGCGGATGCTGGCTGCAACATCATCTTCGCTGACTTCTTTGGTCATGAGGACTACATGATCCAGGCAGCTAAGGAGTTCCCCGACATCCAGTTCTGCCACTCTACCGGCACCAAGGCCCACACCGAGGGTCTCGACAACTACCATAACGCCTTTGCCTCTATCTACGAGGGCCGCTACCTGGCTGGCGTTGCTGCAGGCATGAAGATCAATGAGATGATCGACTCCGGCAAGATCACCGCCAACCAGGCAAAGATCGGATACGTTGGCGCCTATACCTACGTCGAGGTCATCTCTGGCTACACCTCCTTCTTCCTCGGGTCCCGGTCTGTCTGCCCGTCGGCCACAATGGAGGTCACTTTCACTGGTTCTTGGTATGACGAGACCGCAGAGAAGGAGGGCGCGACTAAGCTTATCAACGATGGCTGCGTACTCATCTCCCAGCACGCGGACTCCATGGGCGCGCCTACCGCTTGCGAGAACGCCGGCGTCCCGGATGTCTCCTATAACGGCAGCACGAAGGATGCCTGCCCCAACACCTTCATTGTCTCTTCCCGCATCAACTGGGTTCCTTACTACAAGTACGCAATCCAGGCCGTGATGGATGGCTCCAGCATCGACACCGACTGGACAGGCACACTCTCCACTGGCTCTGTTGAGCTCGCCGACGTTAACACGACGTTGCCGCTAAGGGCACGCAGGATAAGATCGATGAGGTCAAGGGCAAGCTCGAGGATGGTAGCCTGCACGTCTTTGACATCACTACCTTTACCGTTGACGGTGCGCAGCTTAACTCCTATAAGGCGGACGTCGACACAGACCCCGACTACACGCCAGACACCGAGGCTGTCTCAGACGGCTACTTCCATGAGTCCGAGTACCGCTCGGCGCCATACTTCGATGTTAAGATTGATGGCATCCAGCTCCTGGATACCGCGTTCTAATCGGTCGCAGTCACGCGCGGACGGCCTCCGAACTGCTCGGAGGCCGTCTTTGTATGGTTCAATCATTCCTTCGAGCGATGGGAAATCCCAGGGCAGAAAAGCAACCAGCCGTGCGGATGAGACATATCAGCAAGTCATTTGGCCAGGTAAAAGCCAATAATGATGTGAACCTTGACATTTATGGCGGCGAGATACTGGCCCTTCTTGGCGAGAACGGCAGCGGCAAGACAACTCTCATGAACATGCTCTCGGGCATCTACTTTCCCGATGCTGGTCAGATCGAGATTCAAGGCAAGCCCGTGACTATAGCCTCGCCCAAGGATGCCTTCGAATACGGTATTGGCATGGTGCACCAGCACTTTAGGCTCATAAATGCGTTCTCGGCCACAGAGAACATCGTGCTGGGCTTTTTGACGAAGGGAAGGGCGAGAAGTTCGACCTCAAAGCTGCCTCTCAGGAGATCAAAGGCATATGTGACACCTATGGCTTCGACGTCGACCTTGACCAGAAGGTCTACGAGATGAGCGTGTCCCAGAAGCAGACTGTCGAGATCGTCAAGCTCATCTACCGTGGCGCGGACATCCTCATCCTGGACGAGCCAACCGCTGTTCTCACCCCCCAAGAGACAGAGAAGCTCTTTGCCGTTCTCCGCAACATGCGCGACGGCGGCAAGGCGATTGTTATCATCACGCACAAGCTCCACGAGGTAGATGAGATTAGCGATCGCGTCGTTGTCCTCCGCAAGGGGGTAAACGTTGGCGAGATGGTCACCGCCAAGTCCACCACGCAGCAGATGACCAACATGATGGTTGGCCACCAGGTGACGCTCAACATAGAGCGCCCAGCTCCTGTAAATCCCATCGAGCGCATCCATGTCAGTGGCCTCACGGTGAAGGATGACGAGGGCGTCATCAAGCTGGACGACGTTTCCTTCTCGGCCTATGGAGGGGAGATCCTGGGTATCGCGGGTGTCTCCAACAGCGGGCAGAAGGAGCTCCTCGAGGCCATCGACGGCTTGCAAGGGGTTGAGTCCGGCAGCATCGAGTATGTTGGGGACGACGGGCAAACCCAGGAGCTTGTGGGCAAAGACGCCTTCGAGATCTCCTCGATGGGCGTTGCAGTCTCGTTTGTGCCCGAGGAACGCCTGGGCATGGGGCTCGTGGGCAGCATGGACATCACTGACAACATGCTGCTTCGGTCGTTCCGCGACGGCAACTCCATCTTCACAGACAGGAAGGCCCCTCGAGAGCTTGCCGAGCAGGTTGTGAAGGAGCTCGAGGTTGACACCCCAGGCGTTGACACCGCAGTGCGGCGCCTCTCGGGAGGCAACGTGCAAAAGGTTCTCGTGGGCCGGGAGATTTCCTCTTCGCCGAGCGTCCTCCTGTGCGCCTATGCCGTGCGAGGGCTAGACGTCAACTCGTCTTACCTCATCTATGACCTTATCAACAAGCAGAAACAGTCGGGTGTCGCCGTGATTTATGCTGGCGAGGACCTCGACGTCCTTCTCGAGCTATGCGACAAGATCTTGGTGCTGTGCGGCGGCAAGGTAAGTGGCATAGTCGATGCGCGCACTACCACAAAGAACGAAGTTGGTCTCATGATGACAAAGCTCAGGGGGGGTGAGGCAGCATGATACACATCACCAAGCGCAAAGAGATGCCCCTATCGCAGTCGATGGCGATTCGCGCGCTCTCAATTGTTCTCGCACTGGTGGTTTGTGGCGTCATTACGGCAATCCTTACTGGACTCAACCCCATCGACGTCTATGGGACCTTTGTCAATGGTGCCTTTGGGTCTGCTCGAAAAGTGTGGATACTACTTCAGGAGATTGCCATCCTGCTCTGCGTCTCGCTGGCCCTTACCCCGGCATTCAAGATGAAGTTCTGGAACCTGGGCGGGGAGGGTCAGATTCTTGTCGGAGGTCCTTGCCACCGCCGCCTGCATGATTCTTCTTGGCGACAAGGTCCCCAATGCTGCCCTCATTGTCTGCATGGTTGTGAGCTCCATCGTCGCCGGAGCGGTGTGGGCTCTTATCCCGGCGCTCTTCAAGGCGAAGTGGAACACGAACGAGACGCTGTTCACGCTCATGATGAAACTATGTGGCCATGCAGCTCGTTGCCTACTTCATCATCGTCTGGGAAGTGCCAAAGGGCTCTGGCAAGATTGGCATCATCAACCAATCCACCGAGGCCGGATGGCTTCCCCAGATTGGCGGCTACAAGTACCTTTTAAACGTTCTGCTCGTGGCCGTACTTACTGTACTGATGTACATCTACCTTAAGTACACGAAGCATGGGTACGAGATTTTGGTCGTGGGGGAGTCAACCAACACCGCTCGCTATGTGGGCATCAAAGTTCCCAAGGTCATCGTGAGAACGCTGCTGCTCTCGGGTGCCATCTGCGGATTCGCGGGGCTGCTGTTGGTGGGCGGGACCGACCACACCCTCACCACCACCATTGCGAACGGTCGTGGTTTCACGGCAGTCATGGTTGCTTGGCTTGCCAAGTTCAACCCGTTCTCGATGATTGGTGTCATTGGATCTTTCCTGTACGAGCAGGGCTTCGAAGACCCCTCGCAGATGAATTCACGGTTACGCTGCGTGCCAGCCAGAATGTCACCGGTCTTGCGATGACCACCTTTGGCGTGGGCCTTGGCAACTTCTTTGGCGGCCCCCCCATCAAGCTCGCTGGCGCGGACGTCCCCTCGATTGCGCTGTCTACTACGTCCGGCCTGTTTAGGACCACGCTGCCTTTCGCCGACTCCCTAGGCGACTTTGGTGCGATGTTCCTCTCGTTTGGTTTTCTCGCGTATGTCGCCATCGCGATTGCCCTTGTGTCATCGCACGTGCTTACGACGCGTACCCGCGTAGGCCTTCAGCTGCGTGCCGTTGGCGAGGACCCCGCAACCGCCGATGCCGCAGGCATCGACATCACTCGCTACAAGTTCATAGCCACCTGCCTGGGTTGCATGATCGCCGGCCTTGGCGGCCTCTACTACGTGATGGACTACGCCAACGGCGTTTGGTCGAATGACGCATTTGGCGACTGCGGCTGGCTTGCTATTGCGCTGGTCATCTTCACCATCTGGCGTCCCAACGTGAGCATCCTTGCATCGATTCTCTTTGGTGGCCTGTACATCTTGTATCTCTTTATCCCAACCGGCACAGACCTTGCGGTCAAGGAGCTCTACAAGATGCTCCCGTACGTCGTGACCATCGTGGTGCTCGTCTTCACGAGCATGCGCAATAAGCGCGAGAACCAACCTCCGGAAAGTCTTGGTTTACCTTATTTCAGGGAAGATCGCTAAACGTGCGTTTGAGGGGCCCCTAAGGGGGTTCCTCGTCTTTTGTATGGAACGAAGCTACACGTCGTTCTTGCCCATGGGGGCCGTTCCAGTCGTGTGGTCCCTGAAACGCAGGTCGCGCCCATAGCTCACTGCATCGTCGCCAAAGCGGTCGCGAAGGGCGTCAGTGAGCTTCGAGAGAGCGGCTTGGTCGCGGTGAGAATCGCTTGCCTCGGAGCTCTCATTGAAGAGGGCCATTTGGAGACCCCGTTCTTCAGCGAAGTCAGATACCCCCACCCCAACAAGACGCACCGGCGTGCCTTCCTGCCAAAGGCTGCTCAGAAGCTCTACCGCCACAGGGCCAAAGGTGAACTCGTCATTGGTTGGAAGGGGGAGCTGGCGTTGTGCCGTTCGAACATGCAGGTCCGCGAAGCGCAGCTTGAGTGTCACGGTGCTGCCGGCAAGACCCTTGCGGCGCAGCCTTCTCCCCGTCATCGCCGCAATATGGAGCACCGCAGCACGGATTTCGTCTCCGGTAGTAAGGTCATGGTCGAAGGTTCGCTCATTCGAGACGGACTTGGCCTCCTCAGGCATTGCCCGCTCAGCTACACGACTTCTTTCCCTTCCAGCTGCGCGCTCCACCATCCGAGGGCCTACCATGCCAAATGTCTCCCGAAGCTTCTCCGGATTCGCTTGGGATAGGTCGCCTAGGGTGCGGATCCCCATGGCAACGAGGTGTCTCTCTGTCGCCGGCCCAATACCGCTCATGGCCGAAACGGGAAGTGGCGCGAGAAATGAGGCCTCGGTGCCAGGAAAGACCACCGTGAGCCCCCGTGGCTTATCCCTCTCTGAGGCAATCTTCGCAACGGTCTTGTTGACGCCAAGGCCAATGGAGCAGCTCACTCCAAGCATCGCTACGCGAGCTTGCACGCGGCGACAAATCTCTATGGGATTCTCACGAGAGAAGCGACCTGGCGTCACATCGAAGAACGCCTCGTCTATGGAAACCTGTTCCACGAGTGGCGTCTCGTCTGAGAGGATGTCTATTACGGCTGCGCTCACCTCACGGTAGCGGGGAAAGTTGCCGCGAGTCCAGATGGCGTTTGGACATAGCCTCCGCGCTTGTGCAGAGGGCATGGCCGAATGCACGCCAAACCGCCTTGCCTCGTACGATGCCGTGGAGACGACGCCGCGATGCTCGGCAGACCCGCCTACGATCACGGGCTTGCCGCGCCACTCCGGATGATCCAGCTGCTCGACTGACGCAAAAAACGCGTCAAGATCCAGCAGCCCAACGGCGGAGCCGTCCCACTCAAGAATGTCGCGTGCTTTCTCTTCCATGGCCCGATTATAGGGTGACGGTGAAGGTAGTGCCCCCCTGGGTCGTGCTCGTAACCGCGATGGTTCCACCGTGTGCGTCAATGATTCCCTTGCAAATGGCAAGCCCCAGCCCAAAGCCTCCTGTTTCCTCGCGGCTGCGGGCCTTGTCCGAACGATAGAAGCGATCGAAGATGTGCTCGAGGTCCTCGGGATCCATGGGGGAGCTTGCGTTGTTCACGGTGAGCACCGAGTGCTTGTCGGCCTTTTTTAGGCTTACACGCACGGCAGTTCCCTTTGTTGCGTATTTGGTGGCGTTGTCGATGAGAGTTCTCACCGCACGCTCTATCTGCGTTCGGTCTGCCTGCAGATGGATGTTGGGCTCGATGTCGCTTTCAATCGAGCACCCTCGTTCGTAGGCCACGCCATCGAACTCCATCGCGCACTCGTCAACCAGTTCAGAGAGGTCCACGTCTGAGAGGGCAAGAATGCGCTTTGCCCCCCCATCTGCCTGGGCCTCGTCTGTTCGCGCGAGCGTCAGCAAGTCCTCAACGAGTGCCTTCATGTGGCTTGCCTCATCATTGGTGCTCTCGACCCATGTGCGGGTCTCGGATGGCATCTGCGGGTCATCCAGAAGTATTTGCGTGTTGGCTAGGATTACGGCGAGCGGCGTCTTCAGTTCATGGGAAGCATCTGAGACGAAGCGACGCTGAGAGTCCCAGGACTTCTGAATGGGCTTCATAATCCACGCCGAGAGAATCCATACAATTACGAAGAGTGCGATCATCGCCACAATGACTATCACGACGTCCGCCAAGGTCTGTCGAGCGAGAGCCGCGTCAACCGACTGTGTATCAACGATTGAGATTCGCCAGCCGGTCTCGTTTTCCATTCGCATCCACGAGAGGTGTAGGGTCGAATCGTGCCCAGAGTCCTCGTCCGAAGTGATGGCCTTCGCAATGATTTTTGTCAGGACGTTGGGGTCGATGTAGAAAGAGCTCTTCGCGATGATGGTGCCATCGGTCGAGACATCCGCAGAGAGCGTGAGCCAGTTGGGGCCACGGGAGTCATCGTCATCTGGCTCACCAAAGCGAGGCGTGAAGTTGAGATCGCGCGTGAGCCCGTGGTTCAACGCCGAGTAGACCATACGTGACTGGTTCATGTAGCTACTCACTAATGTGGAGCCGAGGGCAACCACAAGAACCAGTCCAACAAGGGCCATGGTTATGACAACGAACTCCCTGCGAAGCTTCTGCAGCATCCGGGGCACCTCCCCCAACAAGGTCCAGCGGGTGCCCGCTAGTCCTCGAAGAGCTCCAGCCTATAGCCGAGCATCCTGAGCGTTGTGATCTGCACCTTGGACCCAACATGCGCGAGCTTCTTGCGCAGGAATGAGATATACGCCTCGACGGAGTTCTCGGAGGCCTCGGCATCGGCGCCCCAAACCCTAGTAAGGAGGTCCTGCTTGGAGATGACGCGAGAGGAGGCGCTCATGAGCATCCGCATGAGCTCGAACTCCTTGCCAGAGAGGTGAATCTTCTTGTCGCCGCAGGAGAGGTCGTGGGTTGTGAGGTCAAGCGTCAGGTCGGCGAACTTGATCTCGTCAATCATCACCTCGCCCTTGCGACGGGTGACGGCACGCAGGCGCGCAAGAAGCTCGGGCGCATCGAAGGGCTTTGTCATGTAGTCGTCGGCACCGGAGTCAAGGCCCTCGACCTTGTCCTCGGTGGAGTTGAGTGCCGTGAGCATGAGAACAGGCGTCGAGATGTCAGCACGACGCATCTCGTGCACCACGTCATAGCCATTCATGCCGGGCAGCATCACATCGAGGATGACGGCATCGTAGAGACCGCTTTTCGCACTCGCAAGACCAGACGTGCCATCATAGACGGCCTCGGCGTTGTAACCTGCGTCGGAGAGAATGCGGACAATGGCGTCGGCGAGGTTTCGCTCGTCTTCTGCAACGAGAACGTTCATGGGTTCCTCCTTCATTTGCGTCTTGCCTGCATAATCGTACGTTGTGAGTCTTAAATCCCACTTAAACGCAAACTCGATACAGCCTGCAAGCACATGGTTCACAAAATCTGCAACTTGCGCATGTGCTGCGTGGGCGTAGAATGTCTTATTGCTATGTGGCTATGCGGTGCAGCCATGACACTACACCAGGGCACCGCTCGTATGGAGGAGTTTTCATTGGCAGTTAAGATTCGTCTGGCCCGTCATGGTGCCAAGAAGCGCCCGTATTACCGCATCGTCGTCGCAGACAGCCGTATGCCTCGCGATGGCCGCTACATCGAGCAGGTGGGTCGCTATAACCCTCTCACTAACCCCAAGACCATCGAGATTGATCTCGAGAAGGCCGATGCTTGGATCTCCAAGGGCGCTCAGCCCACTAACTCCGTCTCCCATCTCATCGACGTTGTCCGCAACGGTCAGCCCGTCGTCGAGAAGAAGACCAAGATTTCCAAGAAGGCCGCTGCTAAGGCTGCCAAGGCGGCCGAGGAGGCTGCTGAGGCCGCTGCCGAGTAGGGCGCCTCATGGAAGACACCATATCTGACGAGGTCAACGAGGAGCAGGAGATGCCCTCTGATAAGGTGGCAGACCTTGTCGAGTACATTGTCTGTGGTCTCGTTGATGACGAGGGTGCCGTGTCCCTTGACGTCACCGACAGCGACGAGGGTTCGCTCATCGAGGTTACCTGCGCTGAGGCGGATGCCGGCAGGGTGATTGGCCGTAAGGGCCGTACCATCAAGGCTATCCGTACGCTCGCGCGTGCCCTTGGCCAACGCGTTGGGACCTCGGTTGAGGTTGAGGTTGTAGGCTAGGCGACCTTGCGGGAGCGTTACAGAGTCATAGCCCGTGTCGAGAAGTCGCACGGCAGAACTGGGGAGGTCGTGACGGTTGCCGTTCACGGCCTTCCCCCTCTTGTTCGCGAGGGCCTCGAGGTCTTCGCGGTGCCCCCTCTTCTCAAGGGTCCGAGGTCACACGTGGTTACGAATGTCACGGAGGGTGCCCACGGTCAGCTTGTCTCGCTCTCGGGCGTTGGAGACATCGATAGCGCGGATGCGTTGCG
>JALCMG010000014.1 GCA_022648325.1 Olsenella sp. | reverse complement strand
TCATCCTCGAGCGCAACGCCCTGCCCTTCACCACGGGCACCATCTGCCCGCACACCTGCGGCAACTCCTGCATGCGCAACTACTACGAGGAGCACGTGCACATCCGCGAGTTCAAGCTCCTGGCTGCTGAGAAGGGCCTTGCAGAGGTCCTGCCCACGCTCTCTGCGCGCGGTAGCGTGACCGACCGTAAGGCGGCCGTCGTGGGCGCCGGCCCTGCCGGCCTCGCTGCGGCGTCGTTCCTCTCGCGCGCTGGCGTCGAGGTCACCGTCTTCGAGCGCACCGACGAGCTCGGCGGCATTGTTCGCCACGTAATCCCGGGCTTCCGCATCTCCGACGAGGCCATCGACCACGACGTCGAGCTCTGCTCGGCATACGGCGCCACCTTCAAGACGGGCGTCGAGGTCACCAACGCGTGCGACCTTCTCGACCAGGGCTTCACCGACGTCGTGGTGGCCATCGGCGCATGGGCACCGGGACGCCCGGCCCTGCGCAGCGGCGAGGCGCTTGACGCCATCGACTTCCTGCGCGACTTCAAGGAGGACCCGGCCCAGTGCAAGCTCGGCTCCGACGTGGTGGTCATTGGCGGCGGCAACACCGCCATGGACGTTGCCCGTGCTGCCAAGCGCGTTCCCGGCGTTGAGCACGTTCGCCTGGTCTACCGCCGCACCCGTCGCTACATGCCCGCGGACGAGGAGGAGCTCGTTATGGCGCTCGAGGACGGCGTGGAGTTCATGGAGCTGCTCTCTCCGGGCGACCTTGCCAACGGCGTGCTCACGTGCGAGGTCATGCGTCTTGGCGCCCCCGACGCTTCCGGCCGCCGTGCCCCCGAGCCCACCGGAGAGACCGTGTCCGTGCCCGCCACCGCCGTCATCACCGCCGTGGGCGAGCGCATCGAGCAGGGCCTCTACCAGGCAACCGGCTGCGAGCTGGACGAGAAGGGCCGTCCCGTGGTGTCGGACACCCTCGAGACCAGCGTGCCGCACGTCTTTGCCGCCGGCGACGCCCGTTGCGGCCCTGCCACCGTGGTCAAGGCCATCGCCGACGCCATGACCGTCACCACGGCCATTGCCGGAGCCTCCTTCGACGCCATGGCCGAGAAGAACGTCAACCCCAGCTACGAGAAGCCCCTGGCATCCCGCGGCAGCCTCGAGGCCGACGTTGCCTCCCTTGTGCACACGCGCTGCCTTGGCTGCGCCACCGTGTGCGAGACCTGCTGCGAGGTCTGCCCCAACCGCGCCAACGTCGCGATTCGCGTGTCCGGCATGCGCGAGCGCCAGATTGTCCACGTGGACGGCATGTGCAACGAGTGTGGCAACTGCGCCGTGTTCTGCCCGTACTCCGAGGGCAAGCCCTACCGTGACAAGCTCACCCTGTTCTGGAGCAGGGAGGACTTCGACCACTCGCAGAACGAGGGCTTCCTGCCCGTCGAGGGTGGCATGCTCGTGAGGCTCGATGGTGCAACCGCCGTCTACAACGTGGATGACCCCGCCTGCGGCCTTCCCGAGGCGGTTCGCGCGGTTATCCTCGCGGTTCGCGACAACTATGGCTACATGCTCGCCCGGTAGCCAGGCGACGTCCGAGCGTCAGTAAGAATCCATCGGCGGGACGGCCCTGGGGCCGCCCCGCTGCAGCGCGTATGGGGGACCAAGAATGGCACGTAAGTTGGACAGAGTCGCAGTCGTTCGGTGCGCGGGCGGACCCGCGCCCGACCGCTGCTCATATGGGTGCATTGGGTGCGGCTCGTGCGTCGCCGCCTGCCGCATGCACGCGATAGAGCTCAACGAGAACGGCGTGGCGCACGTCGACCGTGACGCCTGCGTTGGCTGCGGCCTGTGCGCCCGCATGTGCGAGCAGCACATCATCGATATTGTCCCGCGCCACCAGCGCATCCAGGTGCTCTGCTCGAACCACGAGGCCGGTGCCGCCGCACGCGCGGTGTGCCAGGTGAGCTGCATCGCCTGTGGTGCCTGCGAGCACGCCTGCACGTCGGATGCGGTCCACGTGACCGATAACCTTGCCGTGATGGATCAGGAGACGTGCATCTCCTGCGGCATGTGTGCCGCCAAGTGCCCGCGCGGGGTCATCCACGACGCCTTCGGCATTGTCGCCAAGAGCCTCTAGGGAGGAGAGATGGAAACCTACAGCTTCTACGTCAACGGTCAGGAGATCACGACCGACGAGAACAAGTCGCTTCTGCGCTTCCTGCGCGATGACCTGCATCTCACCTCAGTGAAGGATGGCTGCTCGGAGGGCGCCTGTGGCACCTGCACCGTGGTCATCGACGGCATTGCCACAAAGGGCTGCGTCATGACCACCAAGCTCGCCCAGGGAAAGCACATCCTCACTGTCGAGGGGCTCACCCACGAGGAGCAGGAGGCGTTCGTCTACGCCTTTGGCGTCGTGGGCGCCGTGCAGTGCGGCTTCTGCATCCCCGGCATGGTGATGAGCGGCGCCGCCCTGGTGCGCCAGAACCCCAACCCCACCGAGGAGGAGGTCAGGTGGGCCATCCGCGGCAACGTGTGCCGCTGCACCGGCTACAAGAAGATCATCGAGGGCATCCAGCTCGCCGCCGCCGTGCTGCGCGGCGAGGCGCAGATCGACGAGGGCCTCGAGCGGGGCGACGACTACGGCGTGGGCAAGCGCGCCTTCCGCGTGGACGTGCGCCGCAAGGTACTCGGCTATGGCAAGTACCCGGACGACCTCGACGAGAGGGACTTCCCGGACATGGCGTATGGCTCTGCCGTGCGCTCCAAGTACCCGCGCGCCCGCGTCCTCAAGATCGACACCTCCAAGGCTGAGGCCCTGCCGGGCGTGCTCGGCGTCCTCACCGCCAAGGACGTGCCAGTGAACCAGGTTGGCCACCTCATCCAGGACTGGGACGTCTTCATCGCCGAGGGCGACATCACGCGCTTTGTGGGCGACGCCATCTGCCTGGTTGTTGCCGAGGACACCAAGACCCTCGAGCGCGCCAAGCGCCTCGTGCGCGTTGACTACGAGCCCTTGGAGCCCGTGCGCAACATCGCTGAGGCAAAGGCGGCGGACGCCCCCATCATCCACAAGAGCTTCAACGCCTTCGGCAACCTCGTCGAGCTGCACGACAACGTCTGCCAGAGCCGCCATGTCACCCGTGGCAACGCCAAGGAGGCCCTCGTGCACTCGGCCCACGTGGTCACGCACACCTTCGAGACCCCCTTCACCGAGCATGCCTTCCTCGAGCCGGAGTGCGCCGTTGCCACGCCTTACAAGGACGGTGTGAAGGTCTTCTCGAGCGACCAGGGCGCCTACGACACGCGCAAGGAAGTCGCCCATATGTTTGGCTGGGACAAGACCCCCGAGCGCGTGGTGGTGCAGACCATGCTCGTGGGCGGCGGCTTTGGCGGCAAGGAGGACGTATCTGCCCAGCATCTCGCCGCGCTCGCCGCCTACCGCTTCAAGCGCACGGTGAAGTGCCACTTCACGCGTCAGGAGTCCATCGACTTCCACCCCAAGCGCCATGCCATGCTGGGCACCTTCACCCTGGGCTGTGACGAGAACGGCAAGTTCACCGGCCTGGATTGCGAGATCAACTTCGACACCGGCGCCTACGCGAGCCTTTGCGGCCCGGTGCTCGAGCGCGCCTGCACCCACGCCGTTGGCCCCTACACCTACCAGAACACCGACATCCGCGGCTATGGCTACTACACCAACAACCCGCCTGCCGGCGCGTTCCGCGGCTTTGGCGTCTGCCAGAGCGAGTTTGCCCTCGAGTGCCTGGTGGACCTCCTCGCCGACGAGGTCGGTATCTCTCCGTGGGAGATTCGCTACCGGAACGCCATCGAGCCTGGCGAGGTGCTGCCCAACGGCCAGATTGCCGACTGCTCCACCGCCCTCAAGGAGACCTTGCTTGCGGTCAAGGACGTGTACGAGAAGAACGCCGATCACGCTGGTCTCGCCTGCGCCATGAAGAACTCCGGTGTGGGCGTGGGTCTGCCCGACGCCGGCCGTGCCAACATTCGCGTCGAGGGCGGCCGCGCTGTGATCTACTCGGCTACCTCAGATATTGGCCAGGGCTGCAACACCATCTTCCAGCAGGATGTCGCGGAGGCCACGGGTCTTCCCAAGTCTGCCATCGAGAACGGCGAGTGCTCCACCGAGGCCGCGCCGGACTCCGGCACCACCTCGGGTTCGCGCCAGACCGTCATCACCGGCGAGGCCGTGCGTGGTGCCGCCTTCCTGCTGCGTGACGCCATGCTCGCCGTCGAGCGCGGCCAGGAGGTCCCGTCCTCTCCCGTTTGTGCTCACGGCGACGGCGCCACCATCGAGTACGATGACGACACCCCCTACGTGGACAATCACCCAAGTGACCTCACCGCCGGTCATGCCGTGGTGCCGCACGACCCCGTTGCGGCGCTTGCCGTCCTCGAGGGGCACGAGTTCCGCTACGTCTACTTCGAGCCCACAGACAAGTTGGGCGCCGACAAGCCCAACCCCAAGAGCCACGTGTGCTACGGCTACGCCGCCACCTGCGTCATTCTCGACAAGAACCGCCGCGTGAAGGAGGTCTACGCTGCCCACGACTCGGGCAAGGTCGTGAACCCCATCGCCATCCAGGGTCAGATCGAGGGCGGCGTCCTCATGAGCATGGGCTACGCGCTCACCGAGGACTTCCCGCTCAAGGACTGCGTCCCCCAGGCGCGCTTTGGCACCCTGGGGCTTCTCCGCGCCAACCAGATTCCCCACATCGACGCCATCTATGTCGAGAAGGAGCACCTCCTTCCGGTTGCGTACGGCGGCAAGGGCATTGGCGAGATTGCCACCATTCCTACGGCACCCGCTATCCAGAACGCGTATCACCGGGTCGACGGCGTGCTTCGTACCAAGCTCCCCCTCGAGGGGACGCCATATTCCCGCAAGAAGACAGCTGACAAGGGGGCGGAAAAGTCCCAGTAACAAAAGGATGCAAAACTTCTGTTTGCTCAACTGACGGTTTGATAGCTTTTGTCGGTGAAAGGCGGTAGGCATGGCCGAGTTGCTGAGAATGGAGAACATCAGCAAGTGCTTCGGTTCGTTCTGCGCGAACAAGAACGTGACCTTCGACGTCCAGGAGGGGGAGGTGCACACCCTCCTGGGCGAGAACGGCGCGGGCAAGTCCACGCTCATGAACGTCCTCATCGGGCTCTACCAGCCTACCGAGGGTAAGATTTTCATGCACGGCAAGGAGGTGAGCATCTCCTCGCCGCGTGTGGCCGTGGAGCAGGGCATCGGCATGGTCCACCAGCACTTCATGCTCATCGAGGACATGACGGGCCTTGAGAACATCATCCTGGGCGATAAGCGCCACGGCTCGCCTCTCTTGCAGGAGGACGCCGATCGCAAGGCCGTCGAGGAGATCGTGGACCGCTACGGCCTTGAGATCGACCTCGACGAGAAGGTCGGCGACATGTCCATCGGCATGCAGCAGCGCGTGGAGATCATGAAGGTGCTGTTCCGTGGCGCCGGCCTGCTCATCCTCGACGAGCCCACGGCCGTCCTCACCGACCTCGAGGTTGAGGGCCTCTTTGACATCATGCGTTCGCTCACCGCCGAGGGCAAGGGCATCGTCTTCATCTCCCACAAGATGCGCGAGGTCATGCGCATCTCCGACCGCGTCACGGTGCTTCGCCGCGGCGAGGCGGTCGAGACGGTGCGCGTTGCCGACACCACCGAGCAGGAGCTTGCCGACCTCATGATCGGCCAGAAGTTCGTCGAGAACACCTACGAGAAGGTCACCAACGCCACCAAGGACGAGTTCGTTCTCCAGGATGTCTCGTACCACCCCGAGATTAAGCACGGCGGCCTGAAGGACGTCTCGCTCACCATCCACAAGGGCGAGATTCTGGGCGTGGCGGGCATCGACGGCAACGGCCAGACGCCCCTGGCCGAGGTCGTCACCGGCCTCGTGAAGCCGGACTCCGGCAAGGTCATCGGCCCCGACGGCAACGAGATCGCGGTCTTCTCGCCCGAGACCTTTATCGACGCCGGTCTGGGCAGCATCCCCGAGGACCGCAACAAGATGGGCCTCGTAGGCGATATGACCATCGCTGAGAACCTCGTGCTCAAGCAGACCGAGTCCGACCAGTTTTCCCTCGGCCACGGCACGTGGCTCAAGATGGGCGAGATTCACTCCTACGCCGAGCGCCTGCGCGAGGAGAACGACATCCGCTGCACCTCCGTTGACCAGACGGCACGCAGCCTCTCCGGTGGCAACCAGCAGAAGGTCATTCTCGCGCGTGAGCTCGAGGGGCACCCCAAGCTCCTCGTGGCGGTCTATCCCACCCGCGGTCTGGACATTGGCGCCACCGAGTTCATCCACAACCAGATTGTGGCCCAGCGCGACGCGGGGTGTGCGGTGCTTCTCATCTCTG
The DNA here is from genome assembly GCA_022648325.1 of Olsenella sp. GTDB lineage: Bacteria > Actinomycetota > Coriobacteriia > Coriobacteriales > Atopobiaceae > Tractidigestivibacter. Next base: position 50,119 of record JALCMG010000014.1, on the reverse strand, counting down.
CCGACTTCGATGAGGTGCTCAAGCTCTCCGACCGCATCGTCGTGCTCTTCGAGGGACAGGTCATGGGCACATATCCGGGCGCGAACCCTCCCATCAAGGAGATTTCGCTCGCCATGGCAGGGAAGTAGGAAGGGGTTAACGTGGCAAAGAAGGCTCTGAGCCCGGAGGAGCGCAGCGAGAAGCGGATGATGATTCTCACGCCTATCATCGCGGTGCTTCTGGCTCTGATTATTGGTGCGATCATCATCGCGTGCCTGGGGAAGAACCCGCTCGAGGGTTACGCCGCCATGATCCAGGGGTCACTTGGTGACGGGGCAAAGCTGAGCAAGACGCTCGAGCGTGCCTGCCCGCTCATCTTCACCGGCCTGTGTGCGGCGTTCGCCTACAAGTGCGGTGTCTTTAACCTTGGTGGCGAGGGACAGTTCATCATGGGCGGCTGCGCCACCGCGATGTGCATCCTCGGCCTGGGGCTTGAGGGTCCCGCCGGCCTTGCGTTGGGACTTCTCGCCGGCATAGTTGCCGGTGCCATTTGGGGGCTCCTGCCGGGCATTATGAAGATCACCCGCGGCCTCAACGAGATGATCACCACGATTATGCTCAACTACGTGGCCATATACTTTATGGAGTACATCTTCAAGAACGTCTACTCCGACAACGGTCTGCCCAAGACCGTCGCCATCCCGCAGGGCGCGCGCCTGCCAGAGGTCTTCGGCACGCACGTGGGCGTCATTCTCGCGATTGTTCTGGGCGTCTTCATCTGGTATGTCATCTTCCGCACGTCCCTTGGCTTCAAGATCCGTGCCGTGGGCATGAACCCCATCGCTTCGAGGGTCAACGGCTTCCCCGTGCGTCGTCTGGTACTTCTCGCCTTTGTCATCTCGGGTGCCATTGCGGGCATGGGCGGCGCGGTCGAGCTCCTTGGCAAGACCCCGTACCGCCTGGCAGACGGCTTTGGCTCCGGCTTTGGCTTTGACGGCGTGGCAATTGCCCTCATCGCGCAGCTCAACCCCATCGCCGCCATCTTCGTGGCATTCTTCTTTGGCGTCCTCTCGACCGGCGGCACCATGATGCAGAGCGTCATCGGCGTTCCCACCGCCATCGTCGAGATCATCCGCGGCCTCATCATCATCTTTGCCGTTGCCGGCATGGCCGCCGTCAAGCTCCCCAAGATTAAGGCCTACGTCGCCGCAAGGCTGGATGCGCGGGCCAAGAAGGCCGAGGTGAACGCGTAATGGACTTCATGACTGCACTCCCCACCATCCTCAAGGCCATGACCATGGGTGCCGTGCCCATCCTGCTCGCCGCACTTGGTGAGGTCTTCTCGGAGCGTGCTGGACTCGTGAACATCGGCCTCGAGGGCGTCATGGCCATCGGTGCCTTTGTGGGCTTTGCCGTTGGCAAGATGACCGGCAACCTCTGGGTTGGCCTTCTCGCCGGCATGGCGGCAGGTGTCCTTGTCAACATGCTCTATGCGTTCTGCACGGTCACGCTCTGTGCAGACCAGGTTGTTACCGGCATGGCCATCAACATCCTGGCACCCGCCATCGCACTCTTTGGCTACAACCTCTTCGTGGGCTCCAACTCCGCCAACGCGACTGGCGCGCAGATGCCAAGCCTTGCCATCCCGGGGCTCTCTGACATCCCCTTCATTGGCAACGCGTTCTTTAACCAGACGCTCCTCGCATACCTGGCGTTCATTCTCGTGCCGCTGGTGCGCTACTTCTTCAAGCACTTCCGCGCCGGCCTCTCGTTCCGCTCCGTGGGCGAGAACCCCCACGCGGCCGAGACGCTGGGCATCAACGTCGTGCGCATGAAGTACATCGCCTGCATAGTGTGCGGCGTGCTCACTGCCGCGGGTGGCGCGTTCCTCACCCTGTGCTACACGCCCATCTACACCGACGGCATCGTGATGGGCCGCGGCTTCATTGCCCTGGCAACCGTCATCTTTGGCCGCTGGACCGCACTGGGCGTTCTTGGCGCAAGCCTCCTCTTTGGCTTCTTCGACGGCCTCAACGTGGCACTTCAGGCGCAGTTCCAGTCTGCCCCGGTCATGTTCTTCAAGATGATCCCGTACATCTTCACCATCATCGCGCTCATCTTCTTTGGGTCCAAGCACGCCGGCCCCAAGGCCAACGGTCAGCCGTACTACCGCGAGCAGCGCTAGCCGCTCGCAGGCCGCCGTCCCTTACCGAGTGCAGGGGGCCGCTTGTCCACTCTGCGGTTTTATCCCCATAACGTCCGTGTAGCGTTTTGGGGCGTGGGTTAGGGATGAGGGGTGCAACCTGCACCTCTCTCAACGGGAGAAGGAAAGGGCACATCATGAGTGAAATCAAGAAGTCTCTGTCCGCCGTTATGCTCGACAGGCGCCAGGCAATCGTCCTGGGGCTCGGAGGCATGGGCGCCCTCGCCCTTGCTGGCTGTGGCGGGTCCGGGTCAAGCTCCAGCTCGTCCGATAGCTCCTCGTCTGGCTCTGGCTCCGAGCAGAGCAGCTACAAGGTTGCCATGATCATGAGCGGCATCATCACCGACGGCGGCTGGGACCAGGGCCACTACGAGTCCCTCAAGAGGGCCCTCGAGTCTCACCCCAAGTGGGAGATGCTCGAGCCCAAGGAGAACACGGCAGACGCCGACGCGGCCACCGCTGCCCAGACCTACGTCGACCAGGACGTAGACCTCATCATCGGCAATGGGAACCAGTTTGCCTCCGACTGGGCCGAGGTCGTTGCCGACGCGGCCGACAGCCACCCCAAGGTTCACTTCCTCATCACCAACACCGACCCGACAACCGAGATGACCGACTACGAGACCCTTGACCCGGTCGAGACGGTCCTTCCCGACTTCAAGCAGACGGGCGCCCTCGCTGGCGTGGTGGCCGGCCTCATGACAAAGACCAAGAGCATCGGCTTCATCGGCGGCATGAAGCTGCCCTCCACGCTCACCAAGTACTCCGCCTACCTTGCTGCTGCCCAGAAGATCGACCCCTCCATCCAGGGCCAGTACAACTTCGAGGCCGGCTTCACCGACGCCTCCCTGGGCACCAACCTCACGCAGCAGTGGATTACCTTGAACAACGTCGACGTCATGTGGGGCGACGCCTCCGCAGTCGACAACGGAGCGCGCCAGGCCCTCGAGGCCGCCGGTGCCGACACGCACTTCGACATCGCGCAGCCGATTGACATCGTGGGCGACGACCAGCCCACGGTTGTGACCTCGACCGTCACCGACTGGATGATCGGCCAGGCAATGGACGAGGTCGAGTCCGGCTCCTTCGGTGGCGGCAAGGCCATCACCGGCAACATGGACAACGGCGGCATCTCCCTCGGCAAGTTCTCCGACAGGGTCTCGAAGGACGTCCAGGATAAGGTCAAGGAGTACTCCGAGCAGATCAAGGCCGGTACCTTCATCACCGATGACGAGGTCTCGACAATTCAGAAGAGCCTGTAGCGCAGGCGATGTTTCCGAGGCCGCTTCCGCACGGGGGCGGCCTCTTCTTCTATCGCGGGGAACCGCATTCCTATAGGCCACGAGCATTGGCCCGCACTGGGCCGGAAAGGGGAGGGCGCATGGCGCGCAAGGAGTTCTCGCACGAGGAGGACGTGGCGCTTCTCAGGAGGGCCATCGACGTCTCCAGGAGGTCGCGCGAGCACGGCAACACCCCCTTTGGGGCCATTCTCGTCTCGCCAGAGGGGGAGGTCCTTCTCGAGCAGGAGAACGTGGAGATAGAGACCCACAAGTGCACCGGGCACGCGGAGACGCAGCTCATGGAGCGTGCGAGTCAGAAGTACGACAAGGCCTTCCTGTGGGACTGCTCGCTCTACACCTCGGCGGAGCCCTGCTCGATGTGCTCGGGTGCGATCTACTGGGGAAACGCGGGGCGTGTGGTGTACGCCATGACCGAGCGTCGGCTTCTTGAACTCACGGGGTCAAACGAGCAGAACCCGACGTTTGACCTTCCGTGCCGAAAGATCTTTGCGGCTGGCCAGAAGCCCATCGAGGTCGTGGGGCCGTTCCCCGAGCTCGAAGCCGAGGCGACTGCGGTGCACGAGGGCTATTGGGACTAGGGCAGGAAAACAGGGGCCTGCCTGGGATAAGGGAGGAACATCATGGCAGCAAACGTTACGCGTAGGGACGCACTTTCGCTTGGGCTGGCTGGCGTGGCCGCGGCATGCGGGCTCTCGCTCGCCGCGTGCGGATCGAGCTCGAGCAGCTCCCCGTCCGACTCCGCTGATTCCAGCGAGAAGAGCAGCTACAAGGTGGCCATGGTCATCAGCGGTCCCAAGAACGACGGCGGCTGGGGCCAGGGGCACTACGAGTCGCTCAAGAGGGCAATCGAGAACCACCCCAAGTGGGAGATGCTCGAGCCCAAGGAGAACACGGCCTCGGCTGACGCTGCCTCTGCGGCCCAGTCCTACGTCGACCAGGACGTAGACCTCATCATCGCCGCAGGAAACGAGTTTGTCTCGGCGTGGGGAGACGTGGTTGCCGAGGCGGCGGAGTCCAACCCCAACGTGCACTTCCTCATGACCAACACCGACCCGTCCACCGACCTTGCCGACTACGAGACCTTGGACAAGGTTGAGACGGTCCAGGTCAACCTCAAGCAGACGGGCGCCCTCGCTGGCGTGGTGGCTGGCCTCATGAGCAATACTGGCCAGATTGGCTTCATCGGCGGCATGCGCCTTCCCACCACCCTCACCAAGTACGCCGCCTATCTCGCCGCCGCGCAGAAGGTGAACCCCAAGATCGAGGGACACTACAACTTTGATGCCGGCTTCACTGACGCGTCCTTTGGCACCAACATCACCGATCAGTGGATTGCCTCCAACAACGTCGACGTCATGTGGGGAGACGCCTCTGCTGTCGACAACGGCGCACGCCAGGCGCTCGAGGAGGCGGGCGTGGACACGCACTTCGACATCGCGCAGCCCATCGACTCGGTTGGGCCCGACAACCCGAGCGTGATCACCTCCACCGTCACCGACTGGATGTTTGGCCAGGCCATGGACCAGATCGAGTCCGGCTCCTTTGGCAGCGGCGCCGTGATTGAGGCCAACATGGACAACGGCGGTGTCTATCTCGGCAGCTATTCCGACAAGGTCTCTCAGGAGGTCCAGGACAAGGTCAAGGAGTACTCCGAGCAGATTAAGGCGGATTCCTTCCTCACCGACGACGAGGTCGATGCGGTGAAGAACACGCTCTAGGTGCATGATGCCTAAAGCGACGTTTCTGTACGTACCATTTGGGCCCTCCGGCGAGCTATTGACGCCGGAGGGCCCGTTTGTTGTATGAAGCAAAAGGCGCGTCGCTCCCGTTGTGGACCGGTGATTTTGGGGACGATATCATCGAATGGGGAGATTCGCTTCGTTGGAGGTGAGCTTGGTGGAGCAGACCATTTGCCACTGCGTCGTGATGGGGGACGGGCGCACCAGGCTTGAGCCAAGCTACGTCGAGCGTCTCCGCATGATTGCGACCCCGGTTCTTGACTGCTACCCGGTTCGCCGCGCATGGCTGTATGGTTCGGTGGCCAGAGGCGTCTATCGACCTGACTCCGACATAGACATCATTCTCGACCAGGTTGAGGGAGAGAGAGGCTTTCCTTCGGCGACTTGGACAAGATACGGTCTGCGCTTGAGGATGCGCTTGGGGTCGACGTTGACGTGTTCACGCTCTGCAGGCAAAGGGCTAGGAAGGCGTTCCTGGAGAACTTCGACAGGGATCGGGTGAGCGTCTATGAGCGTGCGCAGCAACGATGACAGGCGGGTGGTAGAAATCTGGGAGACGGCATCCACCATACAGTGGAGAATCTCCAACGGCCTTTACAGTGAGAGCGCGATTCTCAGCCCCGCGTCACCAGAGGAAGAGATGGCCGGAGAGGCCCTCGCCTACTCCCTGCAGAGGATAGGCGAGGAGGCCTCGAGGCTTACCTTCGAGACGAAGCGCCGCTTTGACCTGCCGTAGGACCAGATTGCCGGGCTTCGGAACGTCCTATCTCATGATTATCCCGGTATCTCATGGGACCAGATCTGGGAGACCGCTTCCCATGACATCGAGCCGCTCATGAGGTTCTGCGAGGAGTATTCCGGAAGACGCGGCGCTACCGTGGAGGAGCTTGTCGAAAACAACCATGCCTCTCTTGCCAAGGAGGACGAGAAGCGCCTGGGTGGCCGAGCCCATCGCTGGGACGATTCCGAAGCGTGACGTCCAAACTCTTGCGAAGTCGAGAGGCGGCGTTTTCTCGCCTTAAGGCCCGTTTTGCATGAAGCGTATCGAAAACCATCGCTGCGGTGTCGCCTTCGCCCTACGAGAGATTGGGGGGAGTTGTCTCGTCACACATTCGGATACGAATGTGTGACCCGCGCAGGTTGCCACAGATTCGAACGACGAATGTGTAGCGACCTCGCCGTGCAGCTGCGTGGCCAGCCAATCGTTAGGTATCTATATGCATAACGGTCAATCAATCAGCAGAGAATATGCAACCGTTTGCGGAGAGTCGCCTACCGTCTGCGGGCTGTTCGACAACATCTGGAAATCTCTCGGTAATATCGACATTACAAAAAACAAATAGTGCGATAACAAAACTTGTTGGTAGGCATTTAGCCTCGCAGTCCTTCTCCGATCACATCAACGGAGCTGCCCAGTACCTGCCGAGACGAGAAAACGCCTGCCAGCAAGCGACCTACCTCTAATGTCAGTTCAACCGCGCACCTGCCGGCAGTCACGATGGCTGCATGAGTGGGCCTCGATGGTCCCCCAACAGCGCGGCACCTTTCAGACGCCACATCAAGCGTAAGCACCCTGTGGAGTGGCCATTGGCCGCCCTGCGGGCTAAGCCTGTCGGAAGCACGAGCTAGGAAGTGGTGTGTGAACATGGAACAGACGCTAGACAAGCTCTTTCACCTCAAGGAGCGCGGAACCAACGTGCGGACCGAGCTTCTTGCCGGCCTCACTACCTTTATTACCGCGGCGTACATCCTCGCGGTAAACCCCTCGGTCCTCTCGGCGACGGGCATGCCACAGGATGCGCTTTTCACTGCTACGGTCCTCATCTCGACCATCGGCACGCTGATGATGGCGCTCCTCACCAACTACCCGTTCATTCTGGCACCGGGCATGGGCATCAACGCGTACTTTGCGTACACGGTATGCCTCGGCATGGGTTACTCCTGGCAGACGGCGCTTACCGCAATCTTTGTCGAGGGCATCATCTTTGTGATTCTCTCGCTCACCAGCGTGCGTGAGGCCATCTTCAACGCCATCCCCATGAACCTCAAGTACGCCATCACCGCTGGCGTTGGCCTCTTCATCACGATCATCGGCCTCAAGAACTCCGGCCTCGTGATCTCGAGCCAGTCGACCCTCGTCGCGATGCTCTCGTTCCGCGGCTCCATCGAGGCCGGAACGTTCTCGACTGCGGGCATTTCGGCCTTGCTCGCCCTTATCGGCATCATCATCACCGCAATCCTCGTGGCCAATAACGTGCGCGGCAACATCCTGCTGGGCATCCTCATCACCTGGGGCATTGGAATTGTCTGCCAGCTCACGGGTGCCTACGTGCCCAACCCCGACGCGGGTTACGCGAGCCTCCTGCCCGACTTCTCCTGCGGCCTCTCGGTTCCCTCCGTTGCACCAATCGCCTTCAAGCTCGACTTCTCCAACTTCTTCTCGGTTGGCTTTGCCTCGGTGGTCTTTGCCTTCCTGTTCACCAACCTCTTTGACACCATCGGCACGCTGATTGGATCTGCCTCCAAGGCCGGCCTGCTGGACGAGAACGGCAAGCTCCCCAACGTCAAGGGCGCCCTGCTCGCCGAGTCCCTTGCCACCACCTTCGCCGGCCTCATCGGTACCTCGTCCACCGCGACTGCCGTCGAGTGCACGGCTGGCATCGCCCAGGGTGGCCGCACCGGCCTCACCGGCATCACCACGGCCGTCCTGTTCCTGCTGTCGCTGTTCCTCTCGCCAATCTTCTTGGCCATTCCGTCGTTCGCGACTGCGCCCGCACTCGTCATCGTTGGCTTCATGATGTTTGGCGCCGTCACCCAGATCGAGTGGGGCACCGCGACCGAGGCCCTGCCTGCGTTCGTCGCTATTGTCGCCATGCCCTTCATGTACTCTATCGCCGAGGGCATCTCTTTGGGCATCATCTCCTATGTGGCAATTAACGCCTGCTCTGGTGCCGAGAACCGCAAGAAGATCTCTGGCGTGATGTGGGTACTGTTCGTGCTGTTCTGCATCAAGTATTTCTTCATCTAGTAGGTGGCCTACGCGCTGTGCGCATTTAAGAGAGGGGAGTACGTCATGAACGAGAACACATTTACAATCAAGGGCGACATCGTCTGGTCGCGCCACAACCACACGCTCTCGTGGGCAAAGGACGGCTACCTCGTTGTTGTCGACGGCGTGGTCCAGGGCGTCTACCAGCAGATTCCGGCGGAGTACGAGGGCATTCGCGTCATCGACCACGCAGGCAGGCTCGTCATCCCCGGCATGAACGACATTCACGTCCACGCCCCGCAGTACAGCTTCCGCGGCATGGGCATGGACCTCGAGCTCCTCGAGTGGCTCAACACCCACACCTTCCCCGAGGAGAGCAAGTACGCGGACCTCTCGTACGCCGAGCGTGCCTACGACATCTTTAGCGACGACCTTCTCCACTCGCCCACAACGCGCGCGGTTGTCTTTGGAACCATGCACGTGGAGCCCACCGAGCTTCTCATGGACAAGCTCGAGGCAACGGGCCTCAAGACCTACGTGGGCAAGGTCAACATGGACCGCAACAGCCCCGACTACCTGTGCGAGAAGGACGCCGCCACCTCGCTTGCCGACACGGTGCGCTGGCTCAACGACGTCGAGGCCAAGGGCTACGCCAACACCAAGCCTATCCTTACGCCGCGCTTCACCCCCACCTGCTCTGACGAGCTCATGGAGGGCCTGGGCAAGCTCAAGCAGGAGAGAGGACTGCCCCTGCAGTCGCACCTCTCCGAGAACCTCTCCGAGATCGACTGGGTGCACGGGCTTGCGCCGTGGTCGACCTGCTACGGCCAGACTTACGAGCACTTTGGCCAGCTCGACGGCGAGGGCAAGACCGTGATGGCCCACTGCAACTACTCGACCGACGAGGAGATCGCCATCCTCAAGAAGCACAACGTCTTTGTCGCAACCTGCCCGCAGTCCAACATGCAGCTGTCCTCGGGCATCGCGCCCATCCGCCGCTACCTGGTCGAGGGCATGAACGTGGGCCTTGGCACCGACGTCGCGGGCGGCGCGTCGCTCTCGATGTTCCGCGCGGTGGCCGACCTGGTGGGCTGCTCCAAGCTCCGCTGGCGCCTGGTGGACCAGAACCTCAAGCCGCTCTCCACCGCCGAGGCCTTCTACATTGCCACGGTTGGCGGCGGCGCGTTCTTTGGCAAGGTGGGCACCTTCGAGCAGGGCTACGAGGCGGACGTGCTGGTACTGGATGATTCCGGTCTGCGCACGACGCTCGAGTGCAACCCCGCCGAGCGCGTGGAGCGCTACATGTACCTCGCCGAGGAGGGCGGGCGCATCGTCGAGAAGTATGTCGCCGGTACGCGCGTGCTGTAGGTTTGCTCTAGGTTATGCTGGCGCCGGGCACACGAGGCCCGGTGCCTCTTGGCGTTTTGAGCCGTTGCGTTTTTCCATGAATAACGCCCAGCTCAGAGGGTATGTGAGACCATTACAGATAGATGTACGGTCGGCAGCGGTTTGTGACCATTCGCCGCTCTCGCGCCGCCGCTTCTCGCGGGGTCACTAACATTTTGTTATGCAGCATTACAGGTTTCTAGGAGAGGGAGCTTGTTATGGAACAGCTGAGGGAGGTCGGACGTCCCGTCAAGCGTGTCGATGCGTACGACAAGGTCACGGGACGTGCCATGTTTACCGACGACCTCTGCCCCAAGCCCTGCCTTGAGGCGAGGATTCTCCACTCGACAATCGGCAACGGACGGGTGCTCTCGATTGACACCTCCGAGGCCAAGAAGGTTCCCGGTGTGGTGGCGGTCTTCACCTGCTTCGACGTGCCAGACAGGCCCTACCCCGTGGCCGGTCACCCCTGGTATGCCGACAGCCACGCCGAAAAGCGCGACCTTGCGGACAGGAAGCTTCTCGACGACCGCATTCGCATCTACGGAGACAACATCGCCGTGGTCGTTGCCGAGGACACCGTGGCATGCGACCGGGCACTCCGCAAGATCAAGGTCGAGTACGAGGAGTGGCCGGTCGTCTACGACCCCAAGGAGTCGCTCAAGGGCACCGAGCACCCTGTCCAGGACATCAAGCCAGACAACCTGGTGGCCCACACCTGCGCCCTCACGAGCCCCGAGAACCTCGCCAAGTACGGCTACAAGACCGTCGACGATGCCATCAACGACCCGGCGTACCACCACGTTGTCATCCACACCGAGACTGGCGAGCAATCCCAGGTCCACATCGAGACCTGCACCTCCTTCTGCTACATGGAGGGCGGCAAGATTGTCTGCGTGGCCTCCACCCAGATTCCCCACATCATGCGTCGTGTGATCGGCCAGGCACTGGGCATCCCCTGGGGCGACGTGCGCGTGATCAAGCCCTACATCGGCGGTGGCTTTGGCACCAAGCAGGACATCAACTACGAACCGCTGAACGCCTGGCTCTGCCAGCAGCTCGGTGGCCGCTGCGTGCGCCTCGAGCTCTCCCGCGAGGAGCTCTTCTGGGACGCCTCGGGACGCCAGCCCAAGTCCTTCGACATCGAGGCCTCCTATGGCGACGACATGCTCCTGCACGCGCGCTCCATCCGCGCCTGGTCCAACACCGGCGGCTACATCCATCACGGCCACGCCCTGGTGCTCAACTCGGTTAACTCGTTCCGCTGGCTCTACCACACTAACGAGGTTGCCTCCCGCAGCGAGGCGTGGACCGTCTACACCAACGGCCCGCACACGGGTGCCATGCGCGCCTACGGCGTGCCCGAGGGCGTCTGGACAGCCGAGTGCCTCATGGGCGACATCGCCTACGACAACGGCTGGGACGGCGTCGAGTTCCGCCTCAAGAACTGCATCCGCGAGGGCTTCGTCGACGAGTTCACGCCCGGTGGCACCATTGCCGCCCACACCTGCACGCTTCCGCAGTGCGTGGAGAAGGGCAAGGAGTGGATCCACTGGGACGAGAAGAAGCGCGAGTACGCAAACGAGACCGGTCCCATCCGCCATGGCGTGGGCGTCGCGTTCTTCGTGTACAAGACTGCCGTCGCGCCTTTTGCGCTCGAGACGGCAACCTCTCGCGTGACGCTCAACCAGGACGGCTCGGTGCAGCTCCAGATGGGCGCAACCGAGATTGGCCAGGGCGCCGACACGGTCTTCTCGCAGATGGCAGCCGAGGCCATTGGCGTCGACACCGAGGACGTCCACATCGTCTCGTTCCAGGACACGGACGTGGCCCCCTATGACGCCGGCGCCTACGCGTCGCGCCAGACCTACGTCTCGGGCACGGCCGTCAAGAAGGCCGGCCGAGAGCTGCGCGAGAAGATCCTCGCGTTTGCGCACCGCCTGTACCCGGCCGCCGGCGAGGGCCTCGACCTGCGCGACCACGCCATCTGGGACGCCACGGGCCACCAGGTATGCACGCTTGCCTCGCTCGCCCTCGAGGCCTACTACAACATGGACGCAAACGACCAGATAAGCGCCTACGCCACCGCCAACGTCCACACCAACGCCATCGCCACGGGCTGCACCTTTGCCGACGTCACGGTGGACATGCCGCTCGGCTATGTGAAGGTCAACAGGATCATCTCCGTGCAGGACAACGGACGCCTCATCAACCCCAAGCTCGTGGAGCAGCAGGTGCATGGCGGCATGGGACAGTCCATTGGCTTCGCCCTCTCCGAGGAGGTCCAGGTGGACCCCAAGACCGGGCGCGTGCTCAACGACACCCTGCTCGACTACAAGATCCCCACGATGATGGACCTGCCCGACCTCAAGGCAGACTTCGTCGAGTCCGACGACCCAACGGGCCCCTATGGCAACAAGGCCGTTGGCGAGACCCCCATCATCTCCCCGGCGCCCGCCATCCGCGACGCCATTCTCGATGCCACCGGCGTGAAGTTCTACCACATGCCCATGACCCCGCAGCGTCTTGTTGAGGGCTTCAAGAGGGAGGGGCTGATCTAATGTATGACATTGAAACCCTGTACGAGGCGACGAGCGTCGAGGACGCCTGCCGCGCCTTGGCCGAGGACCCCCAAGCCATCGTGATTGCCGGCGGCACCGATGTGCTCGTGAAGGTGCGCGGAGGCAAGCTTGCCGGCGCCCACCTCGTCTCCATCCACAACCTTCACGACGAGCTGGACGGCGTGACCCTGGCAGATGACGGCACGGTCGAGATTGGCCCCATCACGTGGTTCCACCACGTCACCACGAGCCCCGTCATCCAGACTACGGTCCCCACGCTTGGCGAGGCCTGCGACACCCCGGGTGGCCCGCAGCTGCGCGTCTCGGGCACCATCGGCGGCAACGTGTGCAATGCCGCGACCTCTGCCGATAGCGCCTCCACGCTCTTCGCGTACGGCGCCCTGCTCGACGTGGTGAGCGCGCGCGGCAAGCGCACCATCCCCATCGAGGAGTGGTATGCCGGCCCAGGCCGCTCCACCAAGGAGCGCGACGAGGTACTGGTGAAGATTCGCATCCCGCGTGACCACTACGAGGGCTTTACCGGCCATTACTTCAAGTACGGCAAGCGCCGTGCGTTGGAAATCGCGACCATGGGGTGCTGCTGCTTGGTGAAGCTTGGCGCGGACAAGTCCACGATCGACGACATTCGCCTTGCGTTTGGCGTCGCCGCGCCCACGCCTATTCGCGCCACGAATGCGGAGGACGCCGTGCGTGGGCTTCCCGTGTCCGAGGCAGTGGAGAAGATTGGCGAGCTCGCGCAGGCCGACACTCACCCGCGCGATTCCTGGCGCGCTTCGAAGGCCTTCCGCCTGCAGCTTATTGGCGAGATGTCCAGGCGCTCGCTTGTGGAGGCGGCGCGCAAGGGAGGGGCTGATATCTAATGACAATGCGCATCCTTAAGTGCACCGTAAACGGCAAGCCCGTGGAAGTTGGCTACGATACGCGCGAGTCCTTGCTGGACACGCTTCGCGACCGGCTGCACCTAACCGGCACCAAGCGAGGCTGCGAGGTGGGCGAGTGTGGCGCGTGCACCGTTTTGGTGGATGGTGTGGCTACCGACTCGTGCCTGTACCTTACCGATTGGGCCCAGGGCAAAGACATCCTTACGATTGAGGGCGTTGCTGCCAAAGACGGTACGCTCGACCCCATGCAACAGGCATTTATTGACGAGTTCGCCGTGCAGTGTGGCTTCTGCATTCCGGGCATCATCATGAGTGCCATCGAAATGGAGCGCTCGGGCAAAACCTACACCCGCGACGAAATCCGCAAGCAGCTTTCGGGCCACCTGTGCCGTTGCACCGGCTACGAGAACATCGTAAATGCGGTCGAGAAGGCCGTCGATGTTGTGAATGGTGTCGTTGGAGAAGGGCGAAGCGGCGAGGACGGCGAAGCCGTAGTAGCCGCCGACTAGCTACAGGCACTGGTGCCACTTGCGCCAGTGCCGGGGACTGGCGGGGTGGCCGCCGGTGGCGACGGCCGGTGGCTACGTCGGGCCGCCGCTGCCGCGGCTGTTCGATGTGGCCGCTCGGTTCGGTCGCTCGATGCGGGCGCTCGATGCAACTAGTGGTGCACCTCGGGACACGCTGGCCTGTCACCCCGCGACTGCTGGCGCACTTTGGGACGCGCCGACCGGGCGACACGCAACTGCCAGTGCACTTTGGGGCAGCTACCCGCAACTGCTGGTGCACCTTGGGATACGCTGGCCTGTCACCCCGCGACTCCTGGTGCACCTTGGGACATGGCATGATGACTGATGGCGCACTTTGGGACCGTTTCGACAACTGCTGGTGCAGCTTGGGACAGAAACGGGTGGTAATCGGTCCCAACCTGCACCAGCAGTCGCGCATTTTGTCCCGAGGTGCACCATCAGTCGTCGCCCCGTGACCCAAGGTGCGCCAGCAGTTGCAGCCGCGGGGTCACTGCCGTCCCAAGGTGCGCCACCAGTTGCGGCCGCGGGGTTGCTGCCGCCCTGAGGTGCGCCACCAGTCGCAGCCGGGTGTCCCGGGATGCACCACCAGTTGCGACTGCGGGGTCGCTGCCGTCCAAAAGGTGTGCCAGCAGTTGCGTACGGGCTCGACTGCGGGACTACTGTCGTTCCCGACTGCACCACAAGTTACATTTGGGGTGTGCCTACAGTCCCGGAATGCTCCATCATCTGGCGAACCGAGCTGCGACCTACGTTCCCGATAAAAACCTGGTGTTCTTCTCCCCTTTGCCCCGATGTGGAGCGGCAGTTGGGATGCTTGAACCAGAGTCGTTCTCCATAAAGCTCGTGTTCTATTGAGTGCGCCTGTTTGATGCTGGTGTATGGGCGACGCGCGAAGTGAGCCGGTGCGAATGACATCCAATAAGTCACTCACACCTGGTTGGTTTGTGCAGTGCGGACACAAACCAACCAGGTGTGAGTGAGGCTCTGGCGTGGCGGAGCGATGCCTGCCTCATTTTTTCCCATGCATTTATTGATTCCGTCGCACCGGAGGATTTTTCGAGGCGAGCTGTGGGTATGGTTGTTGGTGCCATGTTCGTTCTTGCCTAGAAAATGCCAGGTAAAATGGGTCGCTCATACAGAACCGTCGAACATTGGTGGACATCCAGCCTTCGGTTTGGTGCGTCGCTGGCTCGCAGTTACCTGCGCTGCATCGATTTGCGTCGCGAGCTGACGTGCGTTCTGCGGGGAGCCCGAGCTTAGTCACTCACAACCGGTTCTTTTGTGTGAGAAGTGCAAAAACTAACTCGTTGTGAGTGAGCGGGCTGCGCGCCCATCCTTTCCAAAGGCTGTGTCCGGGCTTAATGTTGCGATCGGGCTTTGGTTGCGCCGGGGCTTCTGGTTGCGCACGGGCTTCTTGTTACATCTGGACCGCTTGTAGTACCTGGGCTTCTTGTTACACCCGGACCGCTTGTAGTACCTGGGCTTCTTGTTACACCCGGACCGCTTGTAGTACCTGGGCTTCTTGTTACGCCTGGTCCGCTCGCAGCGCCTGGTTTCCTAGTGAGTTATGTGACTCGGCCCTGTTTGTTCGATTCACTTGCTCGCCGCCCAGCTCACTTCAATGGTGCTCTCATCGTGCGAGTTGGGGAGCTTCGATTTGACCTCGGAATTCTGCCCGTTTGTTGGCTTCGGCTCAGCTTTGGAATTCTGCCCGTTTGTTGGCTTCGGTTCAGCTTTGGAATTCTGCTCGGCTGCTGCCTTCGGATTGACTGTGGGCTGCCGTCCGGTTGCGAGCCTCGATTCTTCGATGACGTCTGGCCCGATCGCGGGCCTCGACTTTGAGCAAACTTGCGAACCGGCGTCTTCCTGCGCGGCCGCAAGTTCTTCTCCTGCGCGAACGTCGTAACCAAGTCGCCGAAGCTTTCGAATGAAGGCTACAAGCTTTGCGTTGTATGCGTTCAGCAGCCGCATTTGTTGCAACGGCGAGATAACGTCCTGCTCGCGGCCGTTGATTATGTCGGCGATTGCGTCGGCAACGACCACGTTGCTGTTCGCGAGCAAATCGTTGTAGAACGCGTTGCCAACCCCGCCGCCGTCGCTTTCGCCGGGTGCAAACTTCAGGGTGATGGACGTTTTTCCGTAGCGTGCATACGTGCGAATGCGCGAGCTGGTTTGGCCCTCGGCGTTATGCATAGCCCATCGTAACGCGTGCGCCGAGAGCGCGTCCGCTTCGGCATAAGCCCGGCCGGGCTTGGCCTGGGCCGCCAGCTGCCGGGCCTCGCGCGCCGAAATCAGCTCAGTCGCAGGTGGAATCTTCGTCGAATCTACGCCCATTTGTGCTCCGTACTTCGAAGTCCTTCTGAATTTGGCGGCGAATTACGAATTGCGCAAACCGTCAGTGCCGATGTATTTGATAGCGAATTGCGCAAACCGTCAGTGCCAATTTTGGCGCTGAGCCGCCTCCGCCGGCGTTGCCTGAACCGCCACCGCTGGCGTTGCCTCCGGCACATCATCGCACGTCAGTGTGGGTGACGAGCATGGCCGCTTCGGTTTTCGGCCGAGCGGCACCGTTGGCGCGCTCTTCTCTACCGCCTGTCCCGAAATTGAATGGCACTAAAAATTTGTATGGCAAACAGAATAATAATTAGCTATGCGAGAAAAACATCGCACTCGCAAGCGTTATGGTTGCGGAAAACGTTGCGCGCACGCTGCGGCCGGGGTCGGCCCGAGCCGTCCATCGGTGCTCGGTCGCCGGCGGCCTGCTGCAGATGCTGGCTCGCTGCAGCAATTCGGCCTGTTGCAGATGCTGGCCCGCTGCAGCAATTCGGCCTGCTGCAGATGCTGGCCCGCTGCAGCCGCCAGCCCGCGGCGGCCGCCGACACCCGCGATGCCCGAGGGGGAGAGGAGTACTCATGGCAAAGTCAGAATCGACCGAGCAGAGCCTCGACGAGGCGCTCTTCAAACGCAAGGGGGTGCCGCCCATTGGGTCGCTGGTTCCCATGTCGCTCCAGCACGTGGTCGCGTCGTTCGCAGGCGTCATTACCCCAGCAATGATGATAGCTTCTACATGCGGATTTACGCCTGAGCAAGAAACGGCCATCATCCAAGTCGCACTTATTCTTTCGGCCATCGACACCCTGCTGCAGCAGTTCCCGCTGTTCGGCCAGTTTGGTGCCGGTCTGCCCATCCTCACCGGCGTGTCGTTTGCCTTCCTCCCCGCGTTTCAGGCTGTGGGCGGCGAGTTTGGCTTCTCGACCCTTTTGGGCGCCGAGCTGGTGGGCGGCGTAATAGCCATCCTGTTCGGCTTGTTTTACTCCAAGGTCCGCAAGCTGTTTCCGCCGCTGGTAACCGGTACCGTAATCTTCACCATCGGCGTTTCGCTGTATCCCACGGCCATCCGCTATATGGCAGGAGGCGCGGGAACTCCCAACTTCGGCGGAGTAAGCAACTGGATTGTGGGCCTTATTACCTTCGCCGTGGTATTTGCGTTCGCGAACTTCGGCAAGGGCGTCGTAAAGCTTGGCTCGATCTTCTTTGGCATTATTATTGGCTGCATTGTGGCGTTGCCGTTTGGCATGGTCGACGCGTCCGACGTGCTCAGCGCGTCGTGGTTCTCGCTCCCGCAGTTTATGCCGTATCCCATCACCTTTAACCCCGCAGCCTGCATAACGCTGGGCGTGGTGTACATAATGGTGAACGTGCAGCTGATCGGCGACCTCTCTGCCGCAGCCGCCGGTTCCATGGATCGCATGCCCAACGAGCGCGAAATTGGCGGGGCCATTAAGGCGCAGGGCTTGGTAAGCATCATCTCGGCGTTCTTTGGCGGCCTTCCTACCTCGGCGTTTGGCCAGAACGTGGGTATTATCGTAAGCACGAAGGTCATCAACCGCTGGGTGTTCGGCGGCGCAGCGTTCGTATTTTTGGCGGCTGGCCTGTGCCCCAAGCTGTCGGCCCTGCTGCTTATGATTCCGCAACCTGTAATTGGCGGCGCAACCATCAGCGTATTTGGAACCATCACACTCAACGGCATCCGAATCCTGGTAAAAGACGGCCTTACGCCGCGTGCCTGCACCGTGTTTGGCATCTCGGTCGCCTTCGGCATCGGCATCGCGCAGGTGTCGGGCTCGCTTGCCGGCCCCGGCATGCCCGACTGGATCTCGACTATCTTCGGCACGTCGGCCATCACCCCGTGCGCGGTTATGGCAATCATCCTGAACAGCGTGCTGCCGCCCGAGAACAAGAGTCATCCCGACGAGAAGGAACTCAGGCCCGTGGAGGACGAAGCGGACGATTCCAAGCTCGTCGCGGAGTCGGACCACTAGGCGCGAGCAGGGCCAGCCGGTGGGTGAACCGCACAAACAAGCGAGCAACTACAAATTAGCCGTCGAGAACTGCCGCCTTATTTATACTTTTAGCCAATTAGTATAAATAAGAACGTTCTTCTTGGCGGCATATTGGTATTTCTGCCAGCAAGCAATGGCGAGTAGGCTGGTGCTTCTCGACCTTGTGAAGAACGGGTGGGCACCTTCATGACTCGCTACGGCAACGGTGTCCTCGTTGCCGAGTCAAAGAAGTGGAACCAGTTTGGCAGGTACTTGCTAACGACGTACTCGAATTGCTCGCCATCTGAGTCGTAAGTTCTGCTTCGCATTACTGCAAGGTAGATGGGCTCGGTTATGCCCAACAACTCCTTATCCTCGGGCGTGGGTGGTTCTACCGACACCTCGCGGTTCGATACCGTAATGTTTAACCCCAAATTCTCCTCGCAATAGCGGAACAGCGAGGAGGTTGCCACGTGCTCGTCGATGTTTGGCACGATCCTGGTAAGGAAGTGGTGGCGGTCAACTGCCATGGCAACGCCGTCCAGGCTGCGCACCAGGTTTACGCGCGTAAGGTCCTCGCCTTCCGCAAAACCGGTCTGCAGCGACAGCTCGGGCGAACAAACCACGTGGTCCAGCAAGAACAGTCTGGCCGAGGGTTTGGCGCCAATTGCACGGGCCGATTCGGTAAACGAGGTAAGCTCATTAACGTAGAAAGCCTTCTCGGCTTGGTTCTGATCGGTTTTTGGCCTAATCACGCGTACGCCTCGACCTTTTATGCTGGCCACCATGCCCTCGTTTGCAAGCATGGAGATGGCCTTACGAACGGTCATGCGCGAGCAGCCATATTCGCTGCAAAGTTCTGTCTCGGAGGGAAGAAAGCTCTGCGGCGGATAGTCGCCACGCACGATGCGCTCTCGCAGCTCCCTATAAATCCCGTCGTAGATTGCCTTCCCCATGCTGGCCCCTTGCTCACGAAATGCACCCTTTAAGTTTGATTATGCCCCGCTTTTGGCGGCCTGCAACCTTGCTTGTCTAACTTGTATAGATAGGTTTGCCGTTCGCGGCCACAAGCAGGCCATTCATACTTTATGAGCGATGTGTCTAGACAGGTGCGGTATCGTAACTGCTGACAGGAAATCCTATCTAGACAAGTAGGGGGATGGCTGTAATGAGCAAGGAAAGCTACGCGGTCACCATAGCAGGAGGAGGTTCAACCTACACACCCGGCGTCGTGCTCATGCTGTTGAACGACTCGGAAAAGTTTCCGGTAAGTCGCATCGTGCTCTATGACAACGATGCGGAGCGCCAGGCCACGATTGCCAAGGCATGCGCAATCTACATTCAGGAAACGCATCCCGAGGTGTCCTTCTCGTACACGACGGACCCCGCCGTGGCATTTACGGGAATCGACTTCGTGCTCGCTCAAATTCGTGTGGGCAAGTATGCGATGCGCGACAAGGACGAGAAGATTCCCCTGAAGTATGGCGTGCTTGGCCAGGAAACCTGCGGGCCCGGCGGCATTGCCTACGGCCTGCGTTCCATTGGCGGAGTAATCGAGATCCTGGATTACATGGAGAAATACTCTCCCAACGCCTGGATGCTCAACTACTCGAACCCCGCCGCGATTGTTGCCGAGGCTACGCGCAGACTTCGTCCCAATTCCAAGATCATCAACATCTGCGACATGCCCATCGCGCTTATGGACATCATGGCAACGATGTGTGGCCTGCACGACTACCGCGACCTGGACTATGGCTACTACGGCCTTAACCACTTCGGCTGGTGGTGGAAGATCAAGGACCTGCAGGGCAACGACCTCATGCCCCAGATTAAGGAGCACATGGCCAAGAACGGCTACGCGGACGCAACTGCCGGCCTTGAGTTCGTTGATGCCTCGTGGAATGCGACCTTCCAAAAGGCCAAGGACGTTTACGCCGTTGATCCCTCGACCATCCCAAACACCTACCTCAAGTACTACCTGTACCCCGACTACGTTGTTGCGCACAGCGACCCCAAGCACACGCGTACCGACGAGGTGCGTGAGGGGCGCGAGAAGCGCGTGTTCGGTACGGCCCGCGAGATTATCGCCCGCGGAACTGCGAAAGGGTTTGGCCTGAAGCCCGACGAGCACTCCGAGTACATTGTGGACTTGGCGCGTGCGCTTGCCGAGAACACGAAGGAGCGCTTCATGCTCATCGTGCCGAACCACGGAGCCATTGAAAACTTCGACCCAACCGCTACCGTCGAGATTCCCTGCATCGTAGGGTCTGACGGCTACGAGAAGCTTTGCCAGGGCACGATTCCGCAGTTCCAGAAAGGCATGATGGAGCAGCAGGTGAGTGTTGAGAAGCTGGCGGTTTCGGCGTGGATTGACCATTCCTACCAGGAGCTTTGGCAGGCACTTACGCTCTCCAAGACCGTGCCTTCCGCGGCGGTTGCAAAGCAGATCCTGGATGAGCTGCGAGTTGCAAACAAAGACTTCTGGCCCGAGCTGCATTAGGGCCTTTTGACAGGCGTGCTCAGCATCACGCCTGCGCTTCAAGGCAAGATGGCCCCAGGCCAGCGAAGGCCTGGGATCTTGGGGAAAGAAGGGCGCCGTAAGGCGCGAATGCTAGGGGCTCCAAAAGCCCAAAGAGATGAGGAGAAATGGGCAAATATACAGACCTGGCCACTCAAATTGTTCAGCTGGTGGGTGGCGCCCAAAACATCGAGAACATCTCGCACTGCATGACAAGGCTAAGGTTCAAGCTTCGGGACGACTCCGTGGCAAAGACCTCCGAAATCGAAAAGCTCGACAAGGTAATCCAAGTAATAAATGCTAATGGCCAGTACCAGGTTGTTGTTGGCATCAATGTGATTGAGGACCTCTACGATGCCGTAGAAGCGGTTTCGGGTGTCGAGTCGCTCGGAGAGGTTACCGAAGACGGTACCCCGGTTAAGAAGCAAAATGCCGTTTCGACCTTGATTGATCTTATCTCCGGCATCATCGCGCCAATACTGGCTGTGCTGTGTGCGGCCGGCATGATCAAAGGCATCCTCACCATTGCGGTGTTCCTTGGCTGGATGCAGGCCACCGATGGCTTGTACCAGGTACTTTATGCGGCAGGTGACGGCTTCTTCTACTTCTTGCCAATCATATTGGGCTACACCTCGGCAAAGAAGTTCCACTGCTCGGAGTTTATTGGCATGACGTTGGGAATCGCCCTTACGTACCCCGCGATGGTGAACATTACTGCTGGCACGGTGCTGGGTACGGTGTTCGCTGGCACTCCCTTTGCCATGAACTACTACGCAACGCTGCTGGGCATTCCCATTATTATGCCGGCATCGGGCTACACCTCGTCGGTCATCCCCATCATTCTGGCCGTGTGGGTTGCCTCAAAGCTCGAGAAGTGGTGCCGCACGCACTTCAACCAGTACGTTAAGTTCTTCTTTGTTCCCTTTGTGGTGCTTGTGGTTTGCGTGCCCCTTACCTACCTGGTGATTGGTCCCATTGCGACCATCATTACGGATGCGCTGAGCCTGCTGTTTAACTCGCTGTATAACATCCCCGTGGTTGGTGGCGCCGTTGGTGGCGCTGTGCTTACCGCCATCTGGCAGCCCATGGTTGTGTTTGGCTTCCACTGGTCGGTTATTGCCCTCATGCTTATGAACATCGGTAGCCAGGGCTACGACGTAATTATGGCTCCTTACATGGTGTGCTCGTTTGCGCAGGTATTTGCTGTTCTTGCCATCCTGCTTAAGACCAAGGACACCAAGCTCAAGGAGCTCGGCTGGCCTGCCTTCATCACCGGTTTCTTCTTCGGCATCACCGAGCCCTGCCTTTACGGCGTGACGCTTCCTCGCAAGAAGCCGTTCTGGATTTCGTGCATCGCGTCGGTTCCTGGCGGTCTGTTCATTGGCCTTATGGGTACCCGCATGTTCGAGTTCACGGGTGGCGCCTTCTGCGCATTGCCAGGCTTCGTCGATCCGTCGGGTGCTATGGGAGCCAGTGGTGTTATATACGTCCTCATAGGCATCGCAATCTCCTCCGTTATCTCGTTCGTCGCAACGTATGCGACCTACAAGGACGAGCCGGTGCCTGCCGGTCAGGCGGCCTAAGGGACGTGCGGTAGTGTTTGCGCCCCGCCCGGAAGGACGAGGCGCATTGCTTTTGGGGTAAGGTATTCGAGGAAGTGATGCCCCATGAAGTTTAATGAGAAAACGGGGGAGTGCCTGCTCGCCCTTTTGCGAAAGCGTGAGGTCGAGGTGCGCTCGCTTGTGGTGCGCCAGGATGGCGACGTGGTGTTCTCGCACGCCACGGCTCCCTTTCCCCTTGACCACGTTCACCCGCTGTACTCGGTTACGAAGTCATTCACCTCGTGCGCTGTGGGGATGCTCGTTGAGCAAGGCGCGGTGGACATTAACGCTCCCTGGGTTTCCTACCTGCCCGAATATGGTGCGAAGGCGCTCGATTCGCGTTTTTGCGAGGTGAGTGTGCGCGACCTGCTGACCATGCAGCTGGGACAGGATGCCGAGCCGCAGCTGCAGGGTGACGATGACTGGGCGCTTGGCGTTGCGGGCAAGCCGCTTGCGAACGATCTCGGAACGGCCTTTTTCTACAATTCGCTTTGCTCGCACCTCCTGAGCATCCTCGTGGAAAGGGTTAGCGGCCAGACGCTCGACCGTTTTCTTGAGAAACGACTGTTTGAGCCCCTGGGCATTTCCAGGTGGTGGTGGGAGCACGACCGTCAAGGTCACGCGACGGGTGGCTTCGGCTTGCACCTCTCTACACCCGATTTGGCCAAGTTTGGGCAGTGCCTGTTGGATGGCGGAACATGGGAAGGCCGTCGGGTGGTTCCCAGCGATTGGGTCCGTGAGGCTACGCGAAAGCAGGTCGAGACGCGTCCCTTCTACCCTGATTCCTCTACCGAGGATCGCAATGGATACGGCTACCAGTACTGGATGTGCGCGGGCGGCGGCTTTCGCTGCTCGGGGCTTTGGGGTCAGCTTTGCTATGTGCTGCCCGAACAGCGGCTTGTGGTGGCATCATCAAGCGCTACCTCCGGTTCCAAACCTGTAATGGATGCCCTGTATGACGTGCTGTGCATTGAGCCCAACTACCGTGCGGCGTGTCCGGAGGAGGAGCTGCCGGCGGCGCCTGACAAAGCGCAACGAAGTGCGCTCGACGTACTTCCGATGCCGCAGGGGGCGGCGATTCCAACGGTTACCCGTGGAGCGGCGGTTGCCACGTCGCCGCAAGGAGCAGCAGCCCCAACGTCGAGCGCAAAAACAGCCACCTCAGCTTCCATACTGCAGCTCTTCTTGGGACAGCACGCTGTGAGAGAAAGCCACGAAGGGTTTACGTCCTTCTCGCTCAGCTTTGATGAACCCTCGCACGGATCTGATTGCTTTGCAAAGAAGGGCGCCACCGGCTGCCAGGTTGTTGAGGAGGACGCGGCAGGTTGTCAGGGCGTCGAAGGAGATGCGGCAAGTTCGCAGGACGCTGAGCAAGGCGTTGCGGAAGGTAGCTGCTTGAAGCTTGTCATCGCGCGTGATGGGAAAACGTACGAGGTTCGTGCGGGCTATGGAGCTTGGGCACCTCTGGCGGACGCATGCTCTGGCGTTGGCGAGCTGTTTCCCTTTGCAACTGCATCGGCGGAGGTTATTGAGCCTCCGACATGGGATACCAAAACGACGTTTGGCGCCTATGCCTGGAAGAACCCCTCGACGCTAGAAATCGTCTCGCGTGAATTGGACGAGACCAGGCGGTGCGTGGTGACAGTGCGGCTTGACGGCAACCACATTGTTCTGGAGATTGGGGTGCAAAACATGATGTGCGGTCTTGCCCCGACTCGCTATGCGCTTGTATCGGACCTTCGGCGGTAGTGTGGCATAAAAGGTGTGGCCCAAAAGAAGAGCGGCGCGCTAAGTTTGGCAGCGCGTCGCTCTTCAGTTTGGGCCGGTTTTTTAGGCCGCCCGCGTGGCAATTTGGGGCCGACCGTCCTTAGATCATCTCGAGGAAGGCCTCGATACGAGTCTTGAGCTGGCCTTCGTCCTCGCCCGAGTAGTCGGTCGTAAGGTGCAGGTAGGGAATGCCCGCCTCCTCGGCGGCCTTCTCCATGCCGAAGGACTCCATGTCGTAAATCGTGCAGAACTGCAGCGAGCAATCCAGGATGCCGTCGGCGTGCTGCTCGCGGGCCATGCGAATTACGTCCTCTTTGCGGCCCTCGTTGGGCGTGAAGATGGCGCACTGAATGTTGAGATAGCGGTCGGCGATGGCGTCGTACAGCTCGTCGAGGGTCTCGCCCGTCTCGTCTACCAGGTCCTTGTAGTAGCGGCTACCCGTGCAGCACTCCTCGCCCACAACGACTCCGCCGGCCTTCTCGATGATGTTGAACAGCTTCCAGTTGGGGACGGCCATCGGCGTGCCCGTGTACAGGATGCGCTTTGCGCCCTTGGGCGCTACGCCGGTGCCTGCCGTCACGCGCTTCTCGCACTCATCGGCCATGCGGTTGATCGCGTTGGTTAGGCGGGCCGAGTCGTCCATGAACGCGGCCTGCACCGTCAGCAGCGAGTCGAGGCCCGAAATGGGTACGGGATCGGCGGCACGCGTGGCGTCCAGGCGCTGCAGGGCACGGCGCTTGTTGTTTGCAAGTTTTATGGCAGCGCGGAGGCTGTCGACAGTGATTTTCTGGCCCGTTTCCTGCTGGATGCGCTCGGCCAAACGACGGACCTCGTGACGCCACTGCTGGCGCGTGTCCTCGTTGCGCACGTGGGGTACGTCCATTACGAACGTGGGCTTAAGTTGGCCGAACTGCTCGTAGGCCTTCTTCTTGCCGTCGCAGGTGTTCTCGCCCACGACGAGGTCGGCGCTCTCGATGTAGGGGCATACGCGCGCGAGCTTGAAGCCCATGAAGCCCTTGATGAGCGGGCAGGTGTTGCGCGGCACGTACTTCTCGGCCTCTTGGGGAGCCCAGTCGGCACCGGCGCACAGTCCTACCTCAACGGCTCCGGCTGCGGTGATGATTTCCTCGGGAACGTACAGGCAAAAAGTGCCGATGACCTTCTTTGTGGTGCCCTCGTTTCGGGCATCCAGCATTTCGCGAATGCGACCCGAGTGGAGATTCGTAGCAACAAAGTCCAGGTAGGACGTGGATTCGGGGCGATTTTGCTGCGTGAGGAACATGCTTTGGTACATGCCGCCCACCGCGGCCAGCAGTCCCTCGTGGGCCTGGACGTCCATTCCCAGGCCCTCCCACATGCTGTTGTAGTCGTACTCTTCTGCCATTTTGGTCTCCTCTCCTGGCTTACTTGCCGAGTCGCGGTCGTGGCGGGCGTGGGCCTCCCCAGACCCCGCCGTCAGTATCTCCGCATATGCCGCTTGCGTTTTCGCAAGGGCCACTTGCGTTATCCAAACGAATGAACAACGCTCTGCATGGCATGATGCAACAAGGTGTCAAACAATTTTTTATGAAACAAGAAAAAAATTCCGAAAGCTGCGATTGGGCAGTTGGCATTCGCAAATACTCGGCGAGCGGTGGCACGGCAAGTGGTTATCCAGCAAGCGGTGACCCACCGAACGGTGGCCCAGCGTGCGTGACCCAACGAACGGTTGCCCAGCGTTCGCCTGCCCAACCGCACGCTTGCCCAACGTGTGGAACCCAACGAACGGAGTATGCATGATAAGCATTGGTGTGGACATTGGCTCAACGGCCACCAAAGCCGCTGTTTTGTGCGACGGACAGATTAGCAAAACCCTGGTTATTCCAACCGGCTTCAGCGGTACCGATGCGGCCGAGCGAGTTGCGGCCGACCTGCTGCAAAGCGGTTACGACATGCGCGAGCTGCCCGTAGTTGCAACGGGGTACGGTCGTGTGTCGGTGCCTTACGCCCAGCGCACGGTTACCGAAATCACCTGTCACGGCAAAGGTGCCGCGCATCTGTTTGGCCCGAACTGCGTGGTGGTGGACGTGGGCGGACAGGATACCAAGGCTATGCAGGTTGCGGATGGCCGCGTTCGCAAGTTCGTTATGAACGATAAGTGCGCGGCGGGCACGGGAAAGTTCTTGGAGGTTATGGCCAACCGGCTGGGCGTGAGTCAAGAGCGGCTTGCACAGCTTGCGTCTGAGGGCGAAGAAGCGCATATCTCTAGCATGTGCACCGTGTTTTCCGAGTCGGAGGTCGTTTCGCTGGTGGGGCGAGGCGAGCCCGTGGAGAACATCGCGCGCGGCGTAATTGAGTCGGTGGCACGGCGTGTTGCTGCCCTTGCCGCGCAGATTCCCGGGGAGCCGTGCTTTCTTACGGGCGGTTTGTGCCAGAACGACTACGTGGTTTCGCGCATTGGCGCGGCCATGGGTCGTGAGCTGGGCACGAGTCCTATGGCACGCTATGCGGGTGCAATTGGGGCGGCATTGCAAGCGTAGTAGAAGCCGACGTTGCAGATGGAATGGGTGGGGTGTTTCGGGCGGGGCAGAAGCCGACGTTGCAGATGGGATGTTCGGCTGCGTTGCGGACGCTGCGAGAGCGTGCTGCGAGTGGTGTTGGAGGACGGCGTTTCGAGCACCTTGTTCTTCTTGCCCGCTTGCCCCGTGTGTGCGACCTTTTACGATTCCGCTGAACTATCCCCTTGCAAACCGTCGCATTAGTGGTGTAATGGAGCTACCAAACAAAAAGTTTGCTAGGCAAACAGTTAGTGATAGTTCAAACGAGAGCGCGCCACTATCGAAGACGGTTTGCCACGCGCGAAGGAGAGGTAGCCATGGAGCCTAAGTTCAAGTGGGTCACCAATCACATGCCCAAGAGCGAGGACAAGAACCTGCAGGTTATGAGCCTTGAGAACGTTGCCAAGGCCCGCGCGTTCCACAAGAGCTTCCCGCAGTACTCCGTGACACCGCTGGCCAACCTCTCTGGCATGGCCAACCGCCTTGGCCTCGGTGGCCTCTACGTCAAGGACGAGAGCTACCGCTTTGGCCTCAACGCGTTCAAGGTTCTGGGCGGCTCCTTCGCCATGGCCCGCTACATCGCCGAGGAGACCGGTCGCGACGTTGCGGACTGCGACTTTGACTACCTGACCTCCGACCAGCTCGAGCACGACTTTGGCCACGCGACCTTCTTTACCGCCACCGACGGCAACCACGGTCGCGGCGTGGCCTGGGCTGCCCACCGCCTCCACCAGAACGCCGTGGTCCACATGCCCAAGGGCTCCACCAAGACCCGCTTCGACAACATCGCCAAGGAGGGCGCCAAGGTCACGATCGAGGACCTTAACTACGACGACTGCGTGCGCCTTGCGGCCAAGGAGGCCGAGGAGACCGAGCACGGCGTCATCGTGCAGGACACCGCCTGGGCGGGCTACACCAAGATCCCGTCCTGGATCATGCAGGGCTATGGCACAATGGCCGCCGAGGCTGCCGACCAGCTCCGTCAGCTTGAGGTCAACCGTCCCACCCACGTCTTTGTCCAGGCCGGGGTGGGTTCGCTGGCAAGCTCCATGGTGGGCTTCTTCACCAACCTCTTTCCGAGCAGCCCGCCCAAGTTCGTGATTATGGAAGCTGGTGCCGCCGACTGCCTCTACCAGGGTGCCGTTGCCGGTGATGGCAACCCCCGCATCGTGGGTGGAGACCTTCAGACCATCATGGCTGGCCTTGCCTGCGGCGAGCCCAACGCCATTGGCTGGGACATCCTGCGCAACCATGCAGACGCCTTCCTGAGCTGCCCCGACTGGGTCTCCTCCAAGGGCATGCGCATGCTCGCCGCTCCCGTCAAGGGCGACCCGGCGGTCACCTCCGGCGAGTCCGGTGCCGTGGGCATGGGCGTCATCTCCACGCTCATGACCGACCCCGCCTACGCCGAGCTGCGCGAGGCACTCGAGCTTGGCCCCGACTCCCAGGTCCTGCTCTTCTCGACCGAGGGCGACACCGACCCCGTCCGCTACCGCCAGATCGTCTGGGACGGCGCGTGGCAGAGCGAGAAGGCCGAGTAGGGCCACCGCAACGCCTGTGGGCGTCATTGCAAAGGACGAGCCCTGCCTCCCAGGGCCATGGCGGCCGGTGCGCACAAGGCGGCGTACCGGCCGCGCCCTTCTCGGGGCCCGCAGCCTTCTGCGGGGTCTCTTACCCGCCTCAAAACACCCATGGGTTAAACTGATGCCGTTACGGCGCTTGTATGGGGAGGGCTCATGAGCAGTTCGCGTTTGCGTCGCCTACTTGGGCTGCTCCAAACAGATGAGTGGTCAACGGCGCAGCAGCTAGCAGCCCAGATAGGCCGCTCCGAGAAGACCGTGCGCACGTCCATCCACGAGCTTGACGGCCTGCTCGAGGGCCATGGGGCCCACATAGAGTCAAAGGCGCGCTGCGGCTACCGGCTGCAGGTGGACGACAAGGACGCCTCGACGCCTTTATGGCAAAGTCCGCGCTTGCTGGCGGTGGCGCCCCGCAGAGCGTGCGAGAGCGTACCGACTACCTGGTTGTGGGCATGCTGTACCTCATGGGCTATGTGAAGGGCCAGGACCTCTGCAACGTCTTCTACATCTCGTGCTCCACGCTCTCCTCGTGCCTCAAGTCTGCCGAGGCGATATTCGCCCAGTATGACCTCAAGCTTGATCGCAGGCCCAACCACGGAATGCGCGTGGTGGGGGACGAGACAAACGTGCGTCGACTCATCGCCGAGCGCTACGTTCGCGAGCAGAGCTACCCCTCCGAGCTGGGGGATGACGCACAGGAGTTCCTTGCGCGCTTGGCCCGGGTGGCGAGGGGCCTTCTCGCGGAGTATGATTTGCCCCTCACAGAGTTCTCTTTTGAGAGCCTCATGGACTACTGCGTTGTTGCGAGGAGCCGCGTGCTTGCTGGCTTTACGCTCAGGCTGCATGACGATGACCTGCCCGAGGTTGATGAGCGTGTGCGAGAAGTCGCGGAGCGCCTCTTGGACGCGATGGGCCTCTCTGGCGCACTGTGTGGCGAGCAGAACCTGGCGGACGAGAAACGCTACCTCGAGCTCTACCTGGCTGGTTCCCGCACCGCAAACTTTGGTGGCAAGAACGGCTCGAACTTTGTGATCAACGAGCGCACGGACCGCCTCACCCTGGAGATTTTGCGCCTGCTCACAAACGACTACGGCATCAACCTGCTCGACAACTTTGACCTGAGGATGCAGCTTAACCAGCACCTGGCGCCCATGGCCATCCGGCTGCGCTACGGCATGTGTGCCCACAACCCGCTTCTGGGCGAGATAAAGCAGAACTACCCTCTGGCCTACCAGATGGCAACCCTTGCGGGCGAAGTGCTGCGCCCCCACTTTGGCGGCGAGCCCATCCCCGAGGATGAGCTGGGCTTTATTGCCATCATCCTCCAGCTGGGCGTGGAGCGCGGCAGGCTCGTGACCAAGCACGACGTGCTCATTGTCTCTGACCTGGGGAGAAGTTCCTCGGCCTTGCTAAAGCGCCGACTCGAGCAGCGGCTGGGCGACCACCTTGGCAAGGTCTACCTCTGCGACCAGTTTGATCTCGAGACATACGACTTTGGCAAGGTCGACTTTGTGTTCACTACGTTCCCCATCAAGATTCCGGTGCCAAAGCCGGTCCTCCAGATTGGTCCGTTCCTGGACGAGGTTGACGCCTGCCGCGTAGAGGACATGCTCAAGGGCGATGTCACCCTCGACGTAATAGACGCGTTCATTGGCCCCGAGAGGTTTGTGACGAGCATCTCCGCTACCACGCGCGAGGGCGTCCTCAATCAGCTTTGCGACCTCATCTGCGCGCACGAGCACGTGGACGAGGACTTTGCCGAGCTTGTCTTTGCTCGCGAGAGGCTCATTCAGATGTGCCTGGGGAACGGGGTTGCGCTGCCGCACCCCAACGGTATAGCTAGCGATAACACCTTTGCGTACGTGGTTGTTCTCCCGCATCCCATCGAATGGCATGGCGACCCCGTCATGGTGACCATTCTGGTGTCCATGGGTCGCTCCGACGAGGGTGACGATCGTCGCCGCGTGCTGAGCGAGACGCTCGCGCGTTTTGCACTGGATACCGAAGCCGTTGCTCGCCTGGCGTCGAGTCCCTCGTACGAGAACTTCCGCGCTCTTCTCGGCTCATAGAGCGATCAAATCTGGCCACCCTTTTAGGCAAATCCGGTAACTCCCAACACCATGGCCACCAAGCGGTGGCGCTTGAACCGCAAACGGCAGGCTCTACCTGCCGCATTTTTGTCATTTTCCGGAAGTGACCGGAAATTGACGCGATGGAGTTCACAGCTTCCTCTTTCTAACCTGTAGGTAACGAAGGAAAGGTTCCGCAGGCCAGGGGCTTGCGGACGTAGAAAGGGGATTGCCGTGCTTCGGATTCGGCTGTTCTGCAACCAGGGGATGTCAACGAGCCTCCTCGTGAACAAGATGCGTGAGGCGGCCGTGTCGCAGGGAATCGACATCGACGTTGTTGCCTACCCGGCAAGCGAGTTTGACGAGAGGATCAAGGGTGCGGACGTCGCTCTCCTCGGTCCCCAGGTGGCCTACATGAAGCACCAGCTCGCAAAGATCGCGCAGGCGGAAGGCGTTCCCATGGACGTTGTCCCCATGCACGACTACGGCATCTGCAATGGCGAGGGCGTCCTTAAGTTTGCGCGCAAGCTTGCGGGAAAGTAGCACGTCCGCAAGGTTTTGCCAGATAGGCCCAACCACAGGAGAGGATTGGCAATGGGAGAATTTCTCAATGAGAAGGTAGTACCCGGCATCATGCGCTTCATTAACACGAAGGCGATGCGGGCCCTCAAGGACGGCATCATGTACTCGATGCCAATGATCATGGTCGGTGCCCTGTTCATGCTCATCGGCAACTTCCCGGTGGAGTCGGTGACCGACTGGCTCAAGGCCACGGGCATCTCGGCGGTTTGCTCCCAGCTGAGCGACTCCACCTTCGGCGTCATCGCCATCATCGCAGCCGTCGGCATTGCCTACACCTACGTGAAGAACGAGGGCTATGCGGGACTGCCCGCAGGCATCATCTCCGCCTGCACCTTCTTCGTCCTGCAGCCCAGCTCGGTTGACTCCTCCCTGCTCGTTGACCCCACCTCCTCGGTGGGCGCCATCCTCAAGGGCTGGACGGGCGGCAAGGGCATGATCGGCGCCATCGTCGCTGGCCTGCTTGTTGGCTGGGTCTACTCCATCTTCATGAAGAAGAACATCACCATCAAGATGCCCGCTGGCGTTCCTGAGGGCGTTGCCAACGCGTTCACCTCGCTCATCCCTGGCTTCGTGATCATCACCTGCGCCGGCCTCATCTACGCCTTCTGTGTGGGCGTCCTCGGCGGCACCCCCATCGAGATCGTCTACACCTACCTCTCCATGCCGCTTCAGGGCATGACCGACTCGCTCGGCGGTGTCATCACGATGGGCGTCATGATCCCGTTCTTCTGGCTCTTCGGCATCCACGGCTCCACCATCATCGGCGACGGCATCATGGGCCCCATGCTCCTTGCCAACTCTGCCGAGAACCAGGCCATCATTGACTCTGGTATGGCGCTCACCGTTGCCAACGGCGGCCACATCGTGACCAAGCAGTTCCTCGACCAGTTCATGACCGTCACCGGCTCTGGCGTTACCATCGGTCTGGTTGTCTTCATGCTCTTCTTCGCCAAGTCCCAGCAGATGAAGGACCTCGGCCGTCTGGCCATCGTTCCCGGCATCTTCAACGTGAACGAGCCTGTCCTCTTTGGTCTGCCTATCGTGCTCAACCCCCTCAGGCTGTGCCCTTCATCCTGACCCCGGTCCTCTCGGGTCTCATTGAGTACGCTGCTCTCGCCACCGGCCTTTGCCCCCTCTACGGTGGCGTCATCGTCCCCTGGACTACGCCCGCGATCATCTCGGGCTTCCTCGTGGGCGGTTGGAGAACCGCACTGCTCCAGGTCGTGGTCTTGGTGATGAGCTTCTTCATCTACCTCCCGTTCGCCAAGCTCATGGACAAGCAGTATTGCGAGCAGGAGCAGGCGGGCGAGCAGGAGCAGGCCACGGCGTAGAAACGCAGGCGACGTGACTGCTGGGGCCGTCGGGAGTGCCGACGGCCCCACCTTTGGTAACGGCGTCGGGAAGGATTGGGATTTCACCTATGACAGACGAGGAACTAGAACCCACGTGCTTC
The DNA here is from genome assembly GCA_022648325.1 of Olsenella sp. Lineage (GTDB taxonomy): Bacteria > Actinomycetota > Coriobacteriia > Coriobacteriales > Atopobiaceae > Tractidigestivibacter. Next base: position 18,103 of record JALCMG010000014.1, on the reverse strand, counting down.
TCGCTTATCACGTCGGCTGGGACGGCAAAGTCCCTGTATGTCCAGGCTATGCAGGCGGCAAGCGAGGGGGACTTCGAGGCAGCCGAGGCGCACATCAAGGAGGGCGACAAGACCCTGGTCGAAGGGCACGCGCCCCACACCAAGATGATTCAGAGGGAGGCCGCTGGCGAGCGCACGCCCGTATCGATTCTCCTTGTGCATGCCGAGGACCAGATGGCCTCAACCGAGACGTTCAAGGTCATGGCTCAGCAGGCCATCGCCCTGTATCGTCGCATCTTCGCGCTTGAGGCCCAGTTGGGGAAGGACGAGAGCTCATGCTGAGAGAAGACTTCCTCTGGGGCGGTGCCGTTTCTGCCCACCAGTTTGAGGGCGCTTGGCAGGAAGGCGGCAAGGGTCCCAGCATCATGGATGCCGAGACTGCGGGAGACGTGCACACCCGCAGGCGCTTCACCGGCGAGGTCCTGGAGGACGAGACGTACCCCAACCACGACGCCATTGACTTCTACCACCACTACCGCGAGGACATAGCGCTTTTCGGCGAGATGGGCTTCAAGTGCTTCCGCACGTCCATAGCGTGGTCGAGGATCTTTCCCGAGGGAGATGACGCCAACCCCAACGAGGAGGGCCTGGCCTTCTACGACGACCTCTTCGACTGCTGCCTGGCCCACGGCATCCAGCCCGTGGTGACGCTCTCGCACTTCGAGATGCCGCTCGCGCTTGTGAGCAAGTACGGCGGATGGCGCAGCCGTAAGCTCATCGACCTCTTCGTGCGCTTTGCCACCGTGTGCTTCGAGCGCTATCGCGACAAGGTCACCTACTGGATGACCTTCAACGAGATTAACAACCAGGCAGACTACCACGACGAGTTTGCTTTGCTCACCGACTCGGGCATCGTGGTTAAGGACGGCGAGGACCCCGAGCGCCTCATGTACCAGGCGGCCCACTACGAGCTGGTGGCATCGGCCAAGGCGGTGGCAATTGGGCATGCCATCAACCCGCGCTTCCAGATTGGCTGCATGATCGCCATGGTGCCCTTCTATCCTGCCAGCTGCCGTCCGAAGGACGTGCTGATGGCCCACAAGGCCATGGAGAAGCGCTTCTACTACGCCGACGTCCACGCGCTGGGCGCCTACCCGCCCAACATCTGCGCCCTGTGGGAGCGCCGCGATTGGGACATGGATGCCACCGAGGATGACCTCGAGCTTCTCGCCGAGGGGACGGTCGACTACATTGGCCTCTCTTACTACATGAGCAAGGTCATCAAGTGGAATGATGACAACCCGCACTACGACTTCCACGAGTGGGCAGACATCGTTCCCAACCCCAACGTCAAGGCCTCGGACTGGGGCTGGGAGGTTGACCCCGTTGGCCTTCGCTACTCGCTCAACTGGCTCACCGACCGCTATGGCCTGCCGCTTTTTGTGGTGGAGAATGGCCTTGGCGCCTACGACAAGGTTGAGGACGACGGCTCGATTCACGACCAATACCGCATCGACTACCTGCGTGAGCACATCGAGCAGCTGAAGCTTGCCGTGGACGAGGACGGTGCGGACGTGATTGGCTACACGCCGTGGGGCTGCATCGACCTTGTCTCCGCGGGTTCGGGCGAGATGGACAAGCGCTACGGCTTTATCTACGTCGACAAGAACAACAAGGGCGAGGGAGACCTGCATCGCTCGCGCAAGGACAGCTTCTTCTGGTACAAGCACGTTATCGAGACAAACGGAGAGGAGCTTTAGGCTGGGGCTTTGATTCTCTCGTGCCAGGTGCCGGGGCGGGCTCCCTGTGGGGCTCGCCCCGGATGCTAAGATTTACTCGTTTATGTTGGCACGTGGATGCGGAGGGCGCGATGGCCAATCTCTACCTCGTTGAGGATGACCCCAGCGTGCGGGAGCAGCTCTCGGCGCTCCTCTCGAGCGCCGGCCACAGCGTCGAGTGCGCAACCCGCTTTGACCATCTGGCCGAAGACATTGCTGCGGCCTCGCCCGATGCGGTCGTGCTCGACCTGGGCCTCCCCGGGACTGACGGCCAGTACGTGGCGCGCGCCCTGAGGCAGGAGAGCGACGTGCCCATCATGGTGCTCACCAGCCGCACGTCCGAGCTCGACGAGCTCATGAGCCTCTCGATGGGTGCCGACGACTTTGTCGCCAAGTCCGCAAATCCCCAGCTCATTCTTGCCCACCTGGAGGCGCTGCTCCGTCGCCGCCAGCCGAGCCAGGCCTCACTTGTAAGCGCGGGCGGCCTGAGCCTCGACGTGGTGCGCGCGGAGGCCAGCTATGGCGACAAGACCGTCGAACTCTCCCGCAACGAACTGCGCGTCCTCGAGTGCCTCATACGCCAGCCGGGTGCCATCGTCTCTCGCGAGGACCTCATGGAGGCCCTCTGGGCAACCGATGCCTTCGTGGACGACAACACCCTCACGGTCAACGTCACCCGTCTGCGTCAGGCGCTTGGCAAGGTGGGCCTGCCGCATGCCATCACGACGCATCGCGGCATGGGCTACTCGCTGCGGGTTGATAACGCATGAGCATTTTCACGTACCTGCGGAGCCATGCGCTGCGAGTTGCCTGCTCCGTGGCGGTGGTCGCCTTGCTTTTCGTGATGCTTCCCGTGGTTGGTGTTGAGGCGGGGGCCACCGAGCTGGTCGTGCTTCTTGTCACCGTGCTGGAGCTTGTGGGCCTTCTTTGGGAGTGGCTGCGCGGGCGCTCCTTCATGCGGAGCCTTGTTGGCCTTGCCGGGGGCGAGGATGACGTCCTCGACGCCGTCGACACCATTCCGGAACCCGAGTACCCCGAGGGGGAACTCGCGTGGGACGCCCTCCAGAACGTAGCTCAGGCCTCGCGTCGCAGGGGTGCCGAGCTCGAGGAGGAGATGCGGGATTACCGTCGCTACGTCGAGCTTTGGGTCCACGAGATAAAGACCCCCCTCGCAGCCATGAACCTCACGCTCGCTAATACCCACAGCGAGGACGCCCGGGCCCTCTCGCGCGAGGTCGCGCGCGTCGAGGCGGACGTAGAGAACGCGCTCTACTACGCCCGGAGCACCTCGGTGGCCGAGGACTACCTCCTGCGTCGCTGCGACCTGGTCCAGCTTGTGCGGGACGCCGTGAAGTCCCGTGCGCGCTCGCTCATCGAGGCCCACGTGGCCATCGATATGGCAGGGCTGGAGGGCGAGAAGGGCCTCTGGGTCTCCTGCGACCCCAAGTGGATGACCTTCATCCTGGGCCAGCTCATCGACAACGCAGTTCGTTATCGGGCAACGCCAGACCGCGATGGCCGGGGAGCACGGCTCTCCTTCTCTGCCAGCGTCGAGGGGGCAGGCAGCGCCAACGAGCGCGTGGTGCTCCATGTGACGGACAACGGGTGCGGCATATCCCAGGCCGACCTCGGCCGCATCTTCGAGCGCGGCTTCACCGGCTCCAACGGAAGGACGCATGAGCGTTCCACCGGCATGGGGCTTTACCTCGTGCGGACGCTCTGCGAGAAGATGGGGCTCGCTGTTGGCGCGAGAAGCGTCGAGGGAGAGGGCACAACCATGAGCATCATCTTCCCCCGAGAGCACTCGCACGCCGTCTAGCTGGTCTTTCTCGCGCGTGTTTTGCCCTTACACAAACGTAAGGTTGTGTCACGGCAATCGATGGCAGCCACGGTGCCCCAGGTCCACCATGTATGGCGCAATCGACACGCCGGCCTGCCGCACGGCATGGCCAGCACGACAAGGAGAAGGAGCCACACATGGCACGCCATATGCAGAGCAACCCCACGAGCGCGGTCCCTACGGCCGCCACGTCGGTGCTCGAGGTGCGCGACGTGACGAAGACCTACGGAGGCCACGGCGTCACGACGCACGCGCTCAACGGAATCAACCTCACCATCGCGGCAGGCGAGTTTGTCGCCCTGATGGGACCCTCGGGCTCGGGCAAGTCCACGCTGCTCAACTGCATCGCCACGATTGACGCCCCCACCTCGGGAACCATCATGCTCGGCGGGACGGACGTCTCGCGCATCTCTCGCTCGCGCCTCGCGGATTTTCGTCGAGAGAAGCTCGGCTTCATCTTCCAGGACTCCAACCTCCTGGACAGCCTCACCGCGCGAGAGAACATCGCGCTCCCGCTGACCATCGGCCGCGTGCCGGCAGTCCAGATTGAGACCGACGTGGTCTCTGCCGCCGCGTCCCTGGGCATCGAGGAGGTCCTCGACAAGTACTCGTACCAGATGTCCGGCGGCCAGCGCCAGCGCGTGGCCGCGGCCCGCGCCCTGGTAACGAATCCGCAGCTCGTGCTTGCCGACGAGCCCACCGGTGCCCTCGATTCAAAGAACGCCAAGCTCCTTCTCGAGAGCCTCGAGTCCATGAACCAGTCGAGGGGTGCCACGGTTCTCATGGTCACCCACGACGAGACCGCCGCGAGCTACTGCCGTCGTGTGCTCTTCATCCGCGACGGGCGCGTCTTCACCGAGCTTGACCGCGGCTCCGACACCCGCCATGCCTTCTTCGAGCGAATCATGCAGGTCGTGGCCGTGCAGGGAGGGGTCGACGATGCTCGCTAAGCTCGCCTTTGGCAATATGCGAAAGCTCCTGCACGACTATGCCGTGTACTTCCTCACGCTCGTCCTGGGCGTAGCCGTCTTCTACGCGTTCAACACCATCAGCGTCCAGGGAGATTTCCTCCGCGGCGATGTGGGGGCCACACTCAAGCAGGTGGGGCAGATCCTCGATGGTCTTACCGTCTTTCTCGCCGTGGTTCTGGGCTTTCTCATGGTGTACGCGAACAACTTCCTCATGCGCAGGCGCAAGAAGGAGCTGGGCCTCTACCAGGTCCTGGGCATGCGCACGGGGCAGGTCAACGTGGTTCTCGCGCTGGAGACCCTCATCGTAGCCGCCATCTCGTTTGGCGTGGGCATTGCGCTGGGCGCGCTTGTCTCGCAGGTCCTGCTCTTTGTCACCGCGCGGATGTTCGAGACCACCGTCCAGCACTTCTCGTTCTTCTTCTCGGCCGACGCGCTCCTGCTCACCCTTAAGTGCTTTGGCGTGATCTTTGTTGTGATGATGGTCTTCAACTGGCTCACGCTGCGCCGCGTGAGGCTGATTGATCTCATGAGCTCTGCGCGCCAGAACGAGAAGCAGTTTGTGCGTTGGGTTCCCCTTGCGGTGGCGCTTGCGGTTGTGGGCCTCGTCCTCATGGGCGTCGCGTATTGGCGCCTCACCAGGGACGGGTTCCCCACCTCTGGATCCGCCTCCTCCCAGGAGGCCTTCTACGTCACGATGGTCATGGTGATTGTGGGCACCTTTGCCTTCTTCTACGGCCTTGCCGGCGCACTCACGGCGCTGCTCACGCACCTCAGGGGCTTCTACTGGCGAGACCTCCACATGTTCACGACGCGCCAGATTGCCTCGCGCGTGAATACCACGGCCCTCTCCATGGGTGTGATTGCGCTCATTCTCTTCTTTGCCATGACCGCCATGACCACGGGCATGAGCATCTGCAACGCAATCAACGCCATGACCAAGCAGGGCATACCATACAGCGCGTCCATCTCGGTGCTGCCCAGGGACGGCGGCGAGGACCCCATCGACCTTGAGTCCGAGGTGGCCAAAGCCGGGGTCGATCTCTCCAAGGTTGGGCGCCACGCCACCGCGAGGATCGCCGTCATCGAGTCCGAGCTGAGCGGCGAGGCCTCCTCCTACCAGCGCATGTCCAATCTTACTGGCGAGAGCATCCCCAACGGGTTCGAGCACGTGATGGTGGGCGAGGTTGTGAGCGTCTCGGACTACAACGCCCTGCGAGGCCTTCTGGGCATGGACCCCGTCTCTCTTGAGGATGGTCAGTACCTGCTCCTGTGCAACATGGACCACGCCAAGGAGTTTGTGAACAAGGCGCTCGAGAAGGGCTTTACTGCCACCATCGGCGAGACCACGCTTACTCCTGCGCGCTCCACCGTGATCGACGACGCCGTGGTGCTCCAGGACACCAGCGCTGGCCTTACCCCTGGCATCTACGTGGTGCCCGACAGCGTCGCGGCAACGCTTCCCACCTACTTCAACGTCATCGACGTGATGTACTCGGGCTCCACGGAGGAGCGTGACGCCGCGCTCAAGGGGCTTGAGGACAAGCTGGCGGACAACCTGAAAGGACGCGCCGCCCTCGTGGGCGTGGAAACCGCCACGAGCGTTCTCGCAGACGGCACCTCCTCTACCGGCCTCATCTCGTACATGGCCATCTACATTGGCTTTGTCCTGGTCATCGCCTGCGCTGCGATTCTCGCCATCCAGCAGCTCTCCAACGCGAGCGACGCCTCGGGAAGTTACAGGACCCTCTCCGAGCTGGGATGCTCCGATCGTCTCATCTTTGGCTCGCTCCGCTCGCAGGTGGTTCTTGCCTTCGTGCTGCCGCTAATCGTGGGCATGGCGCACTCGCTCTGCGCCCTTGGAGTGATTAACGACCTGGTGAGCGCGCTGGGGTACAGCGACATGATCAGCAACATGACCCTGGGACTGGGACTCTTTGCCTTGGTGTACGGCGGGTACCTCGCGCTCACGTACCGGATGGCGCACGGGATCGTGCGCTCGGCAGTGCGCACCACGCGCCGCGTGCTGTAGGGGAGGCGACGTCCTTCTCGCCCGGCGCCGTCGCGCGTCCCGAGGAAGCCGCGCGCCGAGAGGAAGCTGCGCGCCGGGGCGCCGGAAGGCCCCTTTTCGACGAGAAAGCCGCTGGAATCTACCTTCGGGCGTCATTTTGACGCCCGAAGGGCCGTTTTGGCAGCAGGTGCGTACGAAACCCTCGCTCCGGTGCCGTTTTCTCGCCGGAGGGCGCATTTCTGCAGCACCTTGCCCTGGGCTGATGCCACCGGGAGCTGCGCCACTGCGCCCGGCGATGTCCGACGCCGTCCCCGCGCGGAGAATAGCTCCTTTTCTTAATCGCCGGCCGCGTTTGACCAGGTCGGCGATTTCGCGTTTAAGAAATGACGATTAACTCTGCGGCTTGGGGACAGGTGCGCGGCGAAGCAACGTAGAATGGGGTCAATGCGTAATGACCACAACCCCGACCGAAGGGACTTGCCATGGCTTGCTTTGTCGTACCTGCCGCAGAGGGTGCCGTCGTGAAGGTTATCGAGCAGAGGGCCAAGAAGAATGGCGAGAACGCCGAGGCATGCGCCCGTCGCGTCGAGAGGCTCGGCTGGCTCTGTAAGATGCTCTGGGGCGGCGGCGCCCTTCTCGCCTTTGAGCACGTCTGGCATGGCGAGGTTGTGCCCTTCTTCCCGTTCCTCACCGCCATGTCCACGCCCGCAGACGCTGCAGCTATGCTTGGCGAGATGGCGACGACCGGCGTTGCGATGGCCGTCGTGGTGACTGCTGCCTGGGCCGGGCTGTGCGCCCTTGCGAACGCGATCGAGCGCCGCGCCGCCGCCGAGCAGGCTCCCGCGCTTGAGGCGTAGCCGATGACGCTTGCCATCACCGTTCTGGTTGCCGTCGCGTTCACGCTTGTATGGTATCTGCGCCGCGATGACGACCTCTGTCTTGGCCTGCCGTGCCTCATGTTCTGGGGCGCGTCGCTCATGTGGCTGGTCGATGCGGTGGCCGAGTACCTCCAGGAGGGCGTGGCCATCTTCCAACCGTCGGGCGAGCAGCTTGCCAACGACGCGTTTCTCGGCATTTGCGTGGTTGCGCTCGGGTTGGTCATCTGGGTTGTGGCGCTGCTGGTGAGAGACCCGCGCGGTCGCGTTCGCGCGGCGGTGACGCATAGGCGGTAGCGCCTCTGGTGCGTCTGCCGAGAAGAGCTTTGGGATCCTGGCCCCGGCGGCATCGTGTCGCCGGGGTTTTCGTGATGTGGGGCCTCTAGCCGCCACACATTCGTCGCTCGAACGTGTGGCGACCTGCGCGGGATACACAATCGTGTGCGAAACTGTGACGAGCCGCCACACATTCGTCGCTCGAACGTGTGGCGACCTGCGCGAGATACACAATCGGGCCTGAATGTGTAGCGTTGAGCAGTGCCCCGTGACACCCGCCTACAGCATGATGTCGAGAGAGAACGTCCCGTCCTTCGCTCGGGCAACAAGCGTGCCGCCATAGCGCTCCGCAATCGCGCGCATCGACCGCATGCCAAAGCCGTGGTTGGCCTTGTCGACCTTGGTCGTTTGCGGAAGGCCGTCCTTAAAGCTGGGCTCCACCGCTGGGTCAAAGTAGTTCTCGACGCTTATCGACGTGACGCCCATCGTGCGGCGCACCACCAGGGAAATCGATCGGCGGCTCGGCCTGCGCGCGGCTTCGATGGCGTTGTCCAGCGCGTTGCCAAACAGTGCGTAGATGTCTGCCGACGCCATGAAGTCCAGCGCCGCCCCATCTGCCACGCAGGTGAGCGTGATGCCCTCGCGCTGGCAAATCAGGCTCTTCTCGGTAAGAATCGTGTCCAAGGCCTCGTTGCCCGTATGAACTGCCGCGTCGTACACGTCAACCTCGCGTGCGACATCCGCCAGGGCAGAGGGATTGACCACGGCTCCGCCGTTCGCCAGAGCACGAATCTGGTGACGCAGGTCGTGACATTTTATGTTGATTGCCTCGATGCTCTCGCGGCTCTGCTGGTACTGGCGCTCGTGCTCGGCAAGCACGCGCTCGGTGGTGTCTCGCTCGGAGGCTAGCTTGCGGTTTACAAGCAGCTCGTACTCCATCCACACGGTGAAGACGCAGATAAATCCATGAACAAGTCGGAGCAGCACCGCGTAGACAACAGGGATGCCCAGCTCGCAGAGGCTTTTTATTACCAGGTCAAATCCTATGACCATGAGCATGACCATTGCCATCATCGTAATCATCGACTTGTCGCCCACTTGCTCGAGGCCGTGCCTGTTCAGCCTCCGGGTGATGAGAGGATACGCTATTGCATAGGTAGCCAGGGTGATCAGCCACGTCAGAAGTGTGAACGTGCTTAATGGAGCCTCCCGGTCAAGTGCCGCCTCGGGACCGGTTCCCGCAATGAACAGCCAGATGAATTCGCTCCAGCCGGAGGCGAGGTTCTGCACTGCGTATCCCGCCGAGCTACAGAAGAGCGCTGCCCAGACGGAGGCGTCGAAGAGGAAGGTCACTGCGGCCGAGCAGGCTGCGAGTATTGCCGAGAAGAGCACCATCTCGACGGCGTACCCTTGCGCACGGGAGACACCGGGCACTATGGCGCTCAGGCAGAAGAGAACCGTGAGGACCGAGATATACAGGGTTATCAGAAGAGCAAGGCGCCTGGCAAGGTGATCGCGCGGTTGAAGGGCTGCGGCGAACAGGCCAATTCCCAAGGCAATCCGCAGGAACAGGGAACTCGCGCTCATCGCTGCGACTGCCACCGAACCCATCATGCGCTTCTCCCCACGTAGGAAGTGAGGCGCTCGAGCGCCATCTTCCGCTGCGACCTACTGTAATAGAGCTCTGTCCCGTCTGACATGACTACCGAGCCCTGCCGTATCTGTGCCACTTGGGCCATGTTGATGACGCAGCTAGCGGCAATCTTTAGAAAGTCCTTCTCAGCAAGTTCCTCCGAGACCTTGGTTATTGTCCCCCTCACGCGAAGGGGGATTGACTCGCCGACGAGGTGGTAGTGCAAATCGTGTTTGACGATGTCCACGTAGAGAATGTCATCGAGGCGCACCACGCGAATGCCGTCGGGAGTGGGAATGGCGATGGTGCCCTTGGAAGTTCGCCTGACCATGCGCATGGCACGGTCCATACGCAGCGAGAAGTCATCGTACTGGACGGGTTTCACCATGAAGTCAAGGGCGTCTACCTGGTAGCCCTTGATGGTGTACTGTGCCAGGTTGGTTACGAACACTAGGGGCGTCTGCTCGTCGTAGCCGCGGAGAATCTGCGCCGCCTCCATGCCGTTGATGCCTGGCAGGTCGATGTCCATGAAGATGAGGTCTGCCGGGTGGCTTCCGTTCACGAACTCCACAGCCGAAGAAAGCACGGTCACGGCAAACGAGAGGCCCCTTTCCACAGCGTAGCGGTTCAGATGCCTCGTAGAACGTCTGCCTCTGTGGGGGAATCCTCCACTACCAGAATCCTGTACGCCATGCTCGCCTCCCAACTATGTCGTGAACGTCACCCGATTATGACAGCGACCCCTCCATTGTGAGCGTTTTGGCCACGATGTGGCCATCTGATGGGACCCTGCAACGCGGGTGCGGCAGGGCATGCAAGCGATAGGGAAAGGGGAGAGATGACAGGAGAGAAGGACGAGCAAGCCAAGCCGGTGAAGCGGCCCAAGAAGGCACTCTTTGTGATCATGTGCATCGTGTCGGCGCTCGTGGTTGCGGTGACGCTCGTGGTGGGGTTCGTGGTGTCTCCGTACTTCGATCTCATCACCGTGTTCACGACAAAGCCGGACATGGCGTCCACCGAGGTACAGCAGGCAAGCGCGGCTACGCGTGACATCACCGAGGAGGTGGAGGCCGAGGGCATCACGCTGCTCAAAAACGAAGGGGATGCGCTGCCGCTTACCGGGGTGACCAAGGTCAATGTGTTTGGCTCTACTGCGGGCAACAACTTCAGCTATGGCGGAACTGGCTCTGGTGCCGGGGACACCAGCAAGAACGTGACCTTCTACCAAGGACTTGAGGACGCCGGGCTCTCCGTGAACCCCAACCTCAAGCAGTTCTATGACGAGAACGCCACCTCATCCAAGGACATGGGCGTCGTAGGCACAGACTGGAACCTCTACGAGCTTCCCCAGTCCAGCTATTCCCAGGACGTCATCGATGATGCAAAGTCGTACTCGGACACGGCGATCGTGGTCCTCACGCGCAAGGGCGGCGAGGGATACGACCTGCCCACGGACATGGCCAACTACGAGGGCTCCGAGGCTGGTCGCAGCTACCTTGAGCTCACGCCCAACGAGGAGGACCTCCTCGCTATGGTCGAGGGGAACTTCGACCGCGTGATCGTGGTGCTCAACAGCCCCAACGCCATGGAGCTGGGCTTTGTCAACAACCCTGCGGTTGACGCCGCTCTGTGGGTGGGGACGCCTGGCTCGACAGGCTGCGAGGCCATAGGCAAGGTGCTCACTGGTGCTGTGAACCCAAGCGGTCGCACCGTGGACACCTTCCCGTACGAGGTCGAGAGCGCTCCGAGCTACTACAACTTTGGCACGCATGACTACTCCAACGTGCAGCACACCAACCAAGCCATGTTCGCGGGCTCTGGCGATGCGACCGCTGGCACGGAGAACGTCCACTTTGTGGACTACGCCGAGGGCATCTACCTGGGCTACCGATACTACGAGACCGCGGCGGCGGATGGCTTCATCGACTACAGCTCCACGATCCAGTACCCGTTTGGCTATGGCCTCTCGTACACCACCTTTGACGAGAAGATTGCAGACTTCACGGACGATGGCACCACGATCACGATGACCGTGGATGTAACCAACACCGGGGACGTTGCGGGCAAGGACGTGGTCGAGGCCTACTACAGCGCTCCCTACACCCCGGGTGGCATCGAGAAGAGCGCGGTTGTTCTCGCCGGCTTTGACAAGACAAAGCTTCTTGAGCCGGGCGAGACCCAGACGCTCAAAATCAGCTGGACGCACGAGGACATGGCTAGCTACGACTACACCGGCGTCAAGGCCGAGGGCGGCGCCTACGTGCTCGAGGCTGGCGACTACCAGGTGAGCCTGCGCCACAACTCGCACGACGTGGTGGACACCCGCACGGTGACCATCGACCGCGACTACATCTACAACGACGCCCACAATGGCGCCCGCTCCACGGACGACGTGGCGGCAACCAACCAGTTCGATGACGTGAGCTATGGCGACGGCATCACATACCTCTCGCGTGCGGACTGGGCTGGCACCTTCCCCACGATGGCGCCTGCAGAGAAGGAGGCCTCTGCCGAGGTCAAGGATGCGCTGGATAACCCTGCTGCTCTTGACAACCCCGACGTCGAGGACGTGACCTACGGCGCGAAGAACGGCCTGACCCTTGCGGACATAACCGGCCTGAATTATGACGATCCCCAGTGGGACAAGCTTCTCGACCAGATGACGCTTGAAGAGCAGAAGATGCTCGTCTCCAACGGAGGCTGGATGACCTGCTCGGCCAAGAGCGTGGGCAAGCCTGCAGTTGTCGAGTGCGATGGCCCCAACGGCGTGAACAACATCATGTCCGGTTACAACGGCACGCAACTCACGGGACAGAGCGTGCTTGGCTACACCTGGAACAAGCAGCTGGCGCAGCGCGTGGGAGAGCTCTTTGCCCAGGAGGCCATGGCGCTCAAGGTTGGTGGCCTGTATGCTCCCGGTGCCGATACGCATCGCTCTCCCTTTGGAGGCCGCAACTACGAGTACGTAAGCGAGGACGGCCTTCTCACTGGCGAGATTGTGGCGGCAGAGGTGCAGTCCCAGGGCGTGTACTGCTACGTCAAGCACTTTGCCCTTAATGACCAAGAGACGCATCGCGGCGATGCCGGAGGTCTTGTGACCTGGGCAAACGAGCAGGCCATGCGAGAGATTTACCTGCGTCCCTTCGAGATTGCCGTGAAGCAGGCGGGCACCACGGCAATGATGAGTTTGTACAACAGGCTGGGCACCACGCCCACGGCCGAGAGCCACGCGCTGCTCACCCGGGTGCTGAGGAACGAGTGGGGCTTCCGTGGGTCTGTCGTGACCGACTGCGTGATTGCTACCGACACTTCTGACATCAACCGCTGGCTGCGTGCGGGCAACGACCTCTGCCTTGCGTTTAGACAGGAGCAGCTGCTCACCAGCGATACGCTGGACACGGCTGCCGGGCACCAGGCGCTGCGCAACGCCTGCCACAACATCCTTTACACCGAGGCGAACTCCGCCGCCACGTTCAAGGTGGGAATCTATGGGCAGAGCCCGATTGTCACTGCGGTCGAGGTTGTTCTTGTGGCTGCTATCGCACTGCTCGCCACGTACTTCGTGCGTCGCCACATGAAGATGAAGCGCTGGCGCGCGCAGCAGTAACACTGCCGAGAAGAACGTGAGCCCTTGGCTCCGGCGGCATTGCGTCGCTGGGGCCTTCTCGTGGTGCGAGGTGGGGGTAATCCTCGGCCTGGCCTCAATAGCGCACGCCAAAGCGCTTGTCGGCAACCCCTGCAGATTCCGATCGTTTAAGGCCGCCTAACTGATCGGGATTTGCAGGGAGGCCGCAAAGCCGAGAAATCCGATCGTTTAGAAGGTGCTAACCGATCGGAATATGCAGCGTTACCGGTGGGGCTCCGCCGGACGCCCACCGTCCACCGCGCCAGAAAGACCGTCTGCGAGAAAAGTGAACAGTTTGGCAAAGGCCCTTGAATTCCCTCTCGCACGTGCTTTAATTAGGTCAACCAAACAAAAAGTTTGGTTAGCAGACATATTGTTTACGCACTAGGCGTACCAGGCTGCTAAGAACGTTGCTCGATGCGAGGAGGATCCAATGAAGGAACTCGACTACGACAAGATCAAGGAAGCGGCGAAGGCCTACAACGCGGACATGACCGCGTTCCTGCGCGCCATGATCTCCCACCCCAGCGAGTCCTGCAAGGAGGGCGACGTCGTGGCCTGCATCAAGGCCGAGATGGAGAAGCTCGGCTTTGACGAGGTCAAGGTCGACGGCCTCGGCAACGTGATGGGCTTCATGGGCACCGGCGACAAGATCATCGCCATCGACGGCCACATCGACACCGTGGGCATTGGCAACCGTGACAACTGGGACTTCGACCCCTACAAGGGCTTCGAGGACGACCAGCTCATCGGCGGCCGCGGCGGCTCCGACCAGGAGGGCGGCGTTGCCTCCGCCACCTACGCAGCCAAGATGATGAAGGACCTGGACCTCATCCCCGAGGGTTACAAGATCATGGTCGTTGGCACCGTCCAGGAAGAGGACTGCGACGGCATGTGCTGGCAGTACATCTACAACAAGGACGGCATCAAGCCCGAGTTCGTCATCTCCACCGAGCCCACCGACGGCGGCATCTACCGTGGCCACCGCGGCCGCATGGAGATCCGCGTCGACGTGAAGGGCGTCTCCTGCCATGGCTCCGCGCCCGAGCGCGGCGACAACGCCATCTACAAGATGGCCGACATCGTGAACGACGTCCGCGCCCTCAACAACAACGGCGCCGACGAGTCCACCGAGATCTGCGGCCTCGTCAAGATGCTCGACCCCAAGTACAACCCCGAGCACTACGAGGACGCCCGCTTCTTGGGCCGCGGCACCTGCACCGTCTCCCAGATCTTCTACACCAGCCCCTCCCGCTGCGCCGTGGCTGACTCCTGCGCCATCTCCATCGACCGCCGCATGACCGCCGGCGAGACCTACAAGTCCTGCCTCGAGGAGGTCCGCAACCTCCCCGCCGTCAAGAAGTACGGTGACGACGTGAAGGTCTCCATGTACATGTACGACCGTCCCAGCTGGACCGGCGAGGTCTACGAGACCGAGGCCTACTTCCCCACGTGGATCAACAAGGAGAGCGCGCCGCACGTCAAGGCGCTGGTCGACGCCCACAAGGCCCTCTTTGGCGACAAGCGCATCGGTTGCGAGAAGTCCATGGACAAGCGTGAGGGCAGGCCTCTGTGCGACAAGTGGACCTTCTCCACGAACTGCGTCTCCATCCAGGGTCGCTATGGCATCCCCTGCGTTGGCTTTGGCCCCGGCGCCGAGTCCCAGGCGCACGCGCCCAACGAGGTCACCTACAAGCAGGACCTCTCCACCTGCGCCGCGCTCTACGTTGCGGCCGTGAACCTCTACGACCCCAGCCAGGCCACCGGCGACGCCACCGAGTTCCGCGCCAGCCTCACCGGCAACGACATCAAGTAGTTATCCGCGTCCCGGTCGCGGCGCACCGCTGCGACCGGGTCCTCTGCACGTAGACCCAGCGGTCACCGGGAAGACCCAGTCACGCGTATCCAAAGAAAGGGAAACGAATGGACGCCACGTTCCAGAACTACCTCGACCAGCTCGAGAAGCTCGACTACTCCAAGATGTACAACAGCGACTTCCTGCACACGTGGGACAAGACCGCTGACGAGCTCCGAGCCCTCTACCTGGTTGCCGACGCCCTTCGCAACCTGCGCGAGCGCAACATTTCCACGCGCATCTTCGACTCGGGCCTCGCGGTTTCCAACTTCCGCGACAACTCCACCCGCACGCGCTTCTCGTTTGCCTCCGGCACCAACATGCTGGGCCTGCAGCTCCAGGACCTCGACGAGTCCAAGTCGCAGATCGCCCACGGCGAGACCGTGCGTGAGACCGCCACGATGATCAGCTTCATGGCTGACGTCATCGGCATCCGTGACGACAAGTTCATCGGCGAGGGCGACGCGTACATGAAGGAGGTCTCGGAGTCCGTGGCGCAGTCCTACGCCGACGGCATCCTCGACCACCGTCCCACGCTCGTCTCGCTGCAGTCCGACTCCGATCACCCCACGCAGTCTTCGGCCGACCTGCTCTACCTCATCAACGAGTTTGGTGGTCTTGATAACCTCAAGGGCAAGAAGGTTGCCGTTACCTGGGCTTACAGCCCCTCCTACGGCAAGCCGCTCTCCTGCCCGCAGTCGCTCATCATGCTGCTCACCCGCTTTGGCATGAACGTCACCCTGGCTCACCCCGAGGGCTACGACCTCATGCCCGAGCTGGTCAAGCAGGCCGGCGTCTACGCCCAGGAGTCCGGTGCCACGTTCACCCAGGCCCACTCCATGGAGGAGGCCTTCGAGGGTGCTGACATCGTGGTTCCCAAGAGCTGGGCTCCCTACGCGGCCATGGAGAAGCGCACCAAGCTCTACGCCGCCGGCGACTCCGAGGGCATCGACGCCCTGGAGAAGGAGCTTCTCGCCCAGAACGCCACCCACATGGACTGGCACTGCACGCCCGAGCTCATGGCCAAGACCGCAAACGGCATGGGCACTATCTACATGCACCCGCTGCCGGCCGACATCGAGGGCGTCTCCTGCGAGCACGGCGAGGTCGCCAACGAGGTCTTTGACGCCCACCGCGACGGCCTGTACAAGGAGGCCAGCTACAAGCCGTATGCCGTGGCGGCAATGATCTTCCTGCAGAAGGCCAAGGATCCCGTCACCATGCTCAAGGAGCTCGAGCAGCGCGGCCGCAGCCGCTGGCTCGAGGCCTAAGCCGGGCATCGGGGCGACTGGCGCAGTACCCACAGGGGAACGCGCGGGCTGGTCGGGCCGAGCCGGTGAGCTCGGTTGGCCGGCCCGCGCTCTTTTTTCGCGTGAACACAACTAGGGGAGAACGGAGAGGAACGCATGGGCAAGAGAATCGTCGTCGCACTGGGCGGCAACGCGTTGGGGAAGAACCTGCCAGAGCAGATGGCGGCCGTGAAGCACACGTCCAAGGCCATCGTCGACCTCATTGCCGAGGGCAACGAGGTCATCGTGGCGCACGGCAACGGACCGCAGGTGGGCATGATCCAGGAGGCCATGACCCAGCTCACGCGCTCTGATCCCGAGAAGTACATCCCCTGCCCGCTCTCGGTCTGCGTGGCCATGAGCCAGGGCTACATTGGCTACGACCTCCAGAACGCCATCCGCGAGGAGCTGGCCAACCGCGACATCCATCACGGCGTGACCACGGTGCTCACGCAGGTTGAGGTCGATCCCAACGACCCCGCCTTCGAGAACCCCACTAAACCCATCGGTGCGTTCATGACCAAGGAGGAGGCCGACCGCCTGGTGGCCGAGCGTGGCTACACGGTGGTCGAGGACTCCGGCCGTGGCTGGCGTCGCGTGGTCGCAAGCCCCAAGCCCCAGGCTATCGTCGAGCTTGACACCATTCGCTCGCTGGTCGAGGCCGACCACGTGGTCATCGCCTGCGGTGGCGGCGGCATTCCCGTCTACCACACCGAGGGCCACCACCTCAAGGGTGCTGCTGCCGTCATTGACAAGGACTTTGCCGCTGCCCGCCTGGCGGAGCAGCTCGGTGCCGACGCGCTTGTCATCCTCACGGCTGTCGAGAAGGTCGCCATCCACTTTGGCAAGCCCGACCAGACCGAGCTGGACGAGCTCACGCCCGAGACGGCCCAGCGCTACATCGATGCTGGCGAGTTCGCCCCCGGCTCGATGCTGCCTAAGGTCCAGGCGGCGCTGCAGTTTGCCCAGTCCGGTCCCGGACGCATGTCGCTCATCACCGAGCTTGACCGCGCGGCGGACGGCATTGCCGGCAAGACTGGTACCATCGTCCGTGGGTAGCATGTAGGCATCGCAACGGCAATGCGCGCGAGGTGAGGGCCATGGAACCACGTGTATTCTCGTTCCTCATTGATGAGGATGGCGGGCGCTTCTTTGGCCCGGGTCCCATGGCCCTGCTTGCTGGCGTTCGCGAGACGGGCAGCCTCTCTGCCTCCGCCAAGGCCATGGGTATGAGCTACACCAAGGCCATGCGCATCCTGCACGATGCCGAGCACGCCCTGGGATGCTCTCTTACCGTGCGCTCGATTGGCGGCGAGAAGGGCGGAAGCTCAAGCCTCACGCCCGAGGCAGAGGACTTCCTCCACCGCTACGAGGAGTGGCGCCAGGGTGTCACCGCTGTGGCAAACGCGGGCTTCTCGGCAGCGTTTGCCGGCGTTGCAGGGGTGCCCAGGTTGGGCTGCGTGGTCATGGCAAACGGCGAGGCCACGCGCTTTGGCAGGCAGAAGCTCGTGGAGCCGCTGCGTGGCCGCGCGGTGGTCTCGCACACGCTGGACGCCCTGGTGTCGCAGCGTCTGGACGTGGTGGTCTCCACAAGGTGGGAGCGCGTGCGGGCGGTGTGCGAGGTCAGGTATGTTGACTGCGTGAAGCCTGCGGGAGCGCTGCAGAGCGACACACTGCGCGCGGGCATTGAGGCGCTGGGCAAGCGCGCAGGCTACCTCTTTGTGCAGGGCGACCAACCACTGCTCTCTGGCGCGAGCGTCGAGGCCCTGCTCGACGAGTTTGCCGCGCACCCCGCCTGTGTGGTGCGCCTTGCGTGGCAGGGCAAGCCAGGGAGCCCCGTGATCTTCCCGGGATACCTGGCAGACGCACTTCTCGGCCTTGAGGGAGACGTGGGCGGAGGCGAGCTGCTGCGCAGGAATCCAGACCTTGCCTCTGCCGCGCGGCTTGTCGAGGCGCGCTACCCGGCCGAGCTTG
>JALCMG010000013.1 GCA_022648325.1 Olsenella sp. | reverse complement strand
CAAATCCCGTGGACTGGAGCCCCGCGCGGCCGAGCGCCTTCTCCGCCATGAGGCGCGCCGCCGTCGATGCCATCGCCAACATGGTCCGCGGCTGGCAGAGCTCACAGCAAAACTCCTAGCCACAAAACGGGGGGTGCCGCCACCGGTCGACACCCCTAACGAGACAAAGGGACTGTCCCTTTGTCTCATGCGAGAGGCTTGATGACCTCCATGTCGCGCATGTAGGGACGCAGGACCTCGGGCACCGTAATGGAGCCATCGGCGTTCTGGTAGTTCTCCATGATTGCCGCCATGGTGCGGCCAACCGCAAGGCCGGAGCCGTTGAGGGTGTGCACCAGGCGCGTACCCTTGAACTCCGCAGGGTCCTTGTAGCGGATGTTCGCGCGGCGGGCCTGGAAGTCCCAGCAGTTGGAGCAGGAGGAGATCTCCTTGTAGTTGTTGTAGCTGGGCAGCCAGACCTCGAGGTCGTAGCACTTGGTGGCAGAGAAGCCAATGTCGCCGGTGCAGAGGGTGACCACGTGGTACGGCAGGCCAAGGAGCTGAAGGCACCTCTCCGCCTCGGCGACCATGCTCTCGAGCTGGTTCATGGAGTCCTCGGGCTTGGCAAACTTGACCATCTCGACCTTGTCGAACTCGTGCACGCGAATGATGCCACGAGTGTCACGGCCGGCAGAGCCCGCCTCCTCGCGAAAGCACGGGGTGAACGCGGTGTACCAGAGCGGCAGCTTGTCACCGTCGAGAATCTCATCCCTGTGGATGTTGGTGAGCATGACCTCAGCCGTGGGAATGAGGTACATGCCGCCGCTCACGTGATAGAGGTCCTCGTCGAACTTGGGCAGCTGGCCCGTGCCAAAGAGGGAGTCGTAGTTGGTGATGACAGGCGGCCACCACTCGGTAAAGCCTGCCTTCACGTGGGTGTCGATGAAGAAGTTGATGAGGGCTCGCTCCATGAGGGCGCCAGCGCCACCAAGAAGGTAGAAGCGGGTGCCGGCGAGCTTGATGCCACGCTCGAAGTCGATCATGCTCGTGGAGGGGCCAAGGTCCCAGTGCGCCTTGGGCTCGAAGTCAAACTTCGTGGGCTCGCCCCAGCGACGAACCTCGGGGTTATCGGAGTCGTCGACGCCATACGGCACGGACTCGTGCGGGATGTTGGGGATTGCGGCGACAAGGTCGAACAGGTCCTTCTCGACCTTGGTGCGCTTGTCGCTGAGCTCGGCGATGCGGTCCTTGCTGGCCGCGACCTTGGCCTTTGCGGCCTCGGCCTCGTCCTTCTTGCCCTCGCGCATGAGCTGGCCCACCTGCTTGGAGATGGCGTTGCGGTCCGCCTGCAGCTGCTCCACCTCGGCGATGACCGAGCGGCGCTCCTCGTCAAGCTCGAAGAAGCGCTCGCGATCCCAGTGCGCGTTCTGGCGAGATGCGCATGACTTGTCGACGAGGTCAGGATTCTCTCGCACGAACTTGATGTCGAGCATGCGTGAACTCCCTTGCTTATGTGCGACGATACCTCGCAGTGAGGTCTGGCGCCAAAGCCACAGCTGCGGCCCGACGGCGCTCCAAGTATATACTTGTGCGGTATCCGTTGGCCCCTTGCGGGCCCAAAGCCCGGGAGGCTTACGTATGGAGGACTTCTTCACCTGGCTTTTCACCGACAAGACCGGTGTGGTGTGCCTCGTGATTGGCGGCATGCTGGTATGCCTGCTCATCTCGTTCATCCTTGAGCGCCGCACGCGCAAGCAGTACTACAATCATGAGAAGTCCGACGACGACTGGGACCTCTTTGGCGATGACGACGATGAGGACGAGGACGCCGACAAGTAGCCCACAAGGTCGAGAAGAGCGTGGCGGCACTGGCGCAGCAAGCGACAGTGCCGCTTTTCTGCGAGATACGCGCGAGAATCCCTGCTCAGGCGTCATTTCGCCGCCGGAAGGCGCATTTTGGCAGCAAGTGCGTACAAAAGGGGCTCTCCGGCGACATTTTGTCTCCGGAAGGCGCATTTTGGCAGCAAGTGCGTACAAAATCCTTGCTCCGGCGGCATTAATTCGCCGGAGTGCGCATTTCCGTGTTGCGCCAGGCGAGCATAAAGGAGAGCGCCTCCGCTGGAACCCAGCGAAGGCGCTCTGACAATTCATGGTGCGGGCGAAAGGACTTGAACCTTCATGAGATTGCTCTCATACGGACCTGAACCGTACGCGTCTGCCAATTCCGCCACGCCCGCGTGCTGGGATATATTACAGCATCCAACAGTAAATGCCAACAGAAGTTTGGCAAAAGTCTGAGCTAAAACGGCTTCGAGACAACCATACGTCACATTCCGGACGCCTCGGAAGCTCCTGCCAACCCGTTTAGGTAAAATGTGTTCATCACGGCCAGAAAAACGAAGCCACAAACGCACAACGAGGAGTTGCCGTGGGCAGCACCAACCCCACACAGAGCGCAGCGCGGCCTGTCAAGCCGGGTGCGCGTGCCATACCCGAGGAGACGCTCCTTGGGCGCTACCGCGTGCTCGCACGGCGCGGGGCGGGTGGCTTTGGGACCGTGTGTACCTGCTGGGACACCCGCCTGCAGCGGCGAGTTGCCATCAAGCGCATTCCGCTGCTTGCCACCCAGGACCCCAGCGGCATCCCTACCTCTACGGCAGAGGAAGCCCTGGCAGAGGCGCGAACGGCATGCCTTCTCGCCCACCCCAACATCGTGACGGTCTACGATTTTGAGACCGATGGCACCTATGCGTACCTGGTCATGGAGTACGTCGACGGCCTTAACCTGGCCGAGCTGCTAGCCCGCGTGGAGGACGGCGTTCTCACGCACGAGGAGTGCGCCCACGTTGTGCGCTCGGTCGCGGCCGCGCTCACCTACGCCCACGAAAATGGTGTGCTTCACCTGGACATCAAACCAACGAACATCATGATTGACCGCCAGGGCACCGTGAAGCTTGCCGACTTTGGCATGGCCACGCTCGCCTCGGCGGCCGGATACGGCGACGCACGGGGCGGCACCGTGGGCTACATGCCGCCCGAGCAGATACAAGGCCTTCTCGTGGACGAGCGAACGGACGTCTTCTCTCTTGCCGTGGTGACCTGGCAGGCCCTTACGGGGAGAAGCCCATTTGCCTCCGTCACACCCAAGGGCTCTCTTGACGCAATCATTCGCGGTCCCAAGCCACCGCTCTCGAAGCTCGACCCCGGCATTGCCCCCGAAGTCGAGACGGCGCTCCTCCATGCCATGACTCCCACTGCCGCCGAGCGGACCTCATCCGTAAAGGAGCTTGCACGGGCCATTCTGCCCGAGCTTGGTGACGGGGCAGAGGGTGCCGAGTCTCTCTGCGAGCTGGTCGACCAGTCCGAGAATGACGACCCCTCGCTTGCCGCCAAGCCTTCCGAGCTTCCCGCCCACGTGCGCCTGCCCTGGCTGGCTCCAGTGCTCGAGCGGGCAGCGTCTGCCGTGTGCACCTTCTTTGCCATCAATTCCATCCTCCCGGCAATCCCCGGTACGACAAACGAGTTTGCGCTGATAGGGGCCCTGGTCTCTGCTGCGGCGTGCGCCGCATGGCCACCTATTGGCTCCGCCATCGCAGGCGTTGCCCTCGTGGTGGCGCTCGCCACGGCACACGTGACGGCCGCGTCGTTCCCGCTGGCACTCATAACCGCAGCAGGTCTTGCGGTATGGTGGGTTTCCTGTGGCCACACAGACCGCGTCTCCACCGCAGCCGTTCTGGCTCCAGCCTGCCTCAACTCGCCTGCCGCAGGCGTTGCCCTTGCCGGTTACGGCATGGACCCGCTGCCCGCCGCCGCCACGGGTGTCACAGGCGCGCTTCTCTCGCTCCTCACTGGGGCTGCCGTTACGGGGGGCTTCTCTGCCCAGGCAACGGCGGCAACACTGATTCCCCTGCTCACGAGCCCCGCCACGTGGGTTGTCGTATCCGGCTGCGCAGTCTCGGCACTCTTGGCCTCCGCCATTGCGATGAGGGGAAGCGTTGCCTCTGGCATCGTGGGCCAGATCGTGGGGGCCGTCACCATTACCTTGTTTTGGCTTCTAGCCTGCAGAGTGGAATCTAGCGGGTATTGGTTTGGCCAGATGTTGGAGGGCTGTGGGCTTGCTGTATTCTTGAGTGTGTTTTTGTGTGTAGAAACCGTCCTGAGAGGTCCTCTGGACGAGGGCCAGGAAGGCGAGGACTCAGATGAGCTTTCTCAGTGATTTCGAAGGCCGTATAAGCTCGGTCTTCGAGTCTGCCCTACAGGGCTATGCAGAGCCGTTCTCGTTCAAAAAGCTTGCAAGGCATGCCGCGCGCAAGATGGAGAGCGAGACGTACCGTATCGACGGCGTAGATACCGCCCCTGCGCTCTACACCGTGCTGGTCTCCGCCGCGGACGACTCTCTGATGCGGCCGCTCTACGAGAAGATTGACTACGAGCTTGGTGAGTTCATCACCGCGTCCGCCAACAAGAAGGGCTATGCCCTTGTGGGCAGGCCGCTTGTGCGCTTTATGGTTGACGAATCTCTTAAGTCGGGGAAGTTCTACGTCGATGCCGAGAACGTCAACGAGCAGACCCTCACGCGTCTTCGCGAGGAGGAGCGCGCTTTTCTTGGTGGCAACTCCAGCGTAGGCGGTGCGGCGGCCATGGGCAAGCCGCGCCGTCGCCCAAGCGCGAGCCACCTTAACCAAATTCCGCAGCCCATGGCGCCCGTTCCCTCTCCGCAGCCCATCCCCAGCGGCACCGACGCCGGCCTGGACGTAATGCCCATGGACTACGTCGAGCCCGCAGGCGGCGTAATCCCCGCAGTGGCCTCGCCCTCCTCTTCGACACCAATGCCGGTGCCCTACGTTGATGCAGGCCCATCCCAGGTTGTGCCCCCCGTTGCCGTACCCGTTGTGAACCCTGCCATTCCCAGCTCTCAACCGATAGTGCAGCCCGTGGCCCAAGCCGTCCAGGAGCAGGCCCAGGCCGCCATGGCCGCTACGCCGCAGCCAGGCAGCGTTCCTACGCCTTCCCCGCAGCAGCAACCCGCGCCCCAGGTGCCCAACACCCGTCGCCGCAACATCCCCGCGCCCGCCGCGCCTGCCCAAGCCGCTGCCGCTGCCCCACGTGTGGCAACCTGCATGCTCATCGATCGCCAGAGTGGCCGCACCTACGCCGCCCAGGCACCCTCGTGCCTCATTGGCCGAGAGCGCTCACAGTGCGGCATCTACCTGCGTGATCCCAACGTCTCTCGTCGCCATGCAGAGCTTTCGTATGACGGGAGCAACTGGCACATCGTGGACCTCAACTCCACCAACGGCACGCTCGTCAACGATATCGACGTGGACGAGTGCGTCCTTCGCGACGGGGACCTCATCACCGTGGGTCTCGTGAACCTCGAGTTCAGGGAGAGCTAGGCCATGATTGACCTAATCCTCTTTGCCGGACGGATCATCCTCGTAGTCCTTCTCTACGTATTCCTTTTTGCCGCCATGCGCGCCGGCGTGGGCCTGGTGCGCGGGCAGCGCAGGGACACCGCCATCTGGTGCGTGGACGTCGAGAAGGGCTCGCGAGCGATGCGCGGCCTGCACGTTGACGTTCTGGGTCCCGTGATTGTGGGACGCTCGCCCTCGTCTGACATTGTGATTGACGAGCCGTATGTCTCGGCGACGCACGCCCGCTTTACCATCCAGGGTCCCGCCCTTGTGCTCGAGGATCTGGGCTCCACCAACGGGACCATGGTCAATGGCCACATCATCGACCAGCCCGTAACCCTTCGCGACGGTGACGAGGTGCAGGTAGGCGACACCATCATGCGAGTGAGCCGCCAATAATGGCCGCCGAGAACCAACAGATGCCGCTCAAGGACGCGCCTCTCGAGGAAGTCGTGCCTGACGTCCCCCCGGCGGAGACGGTAGACAAGCATGCCGCCACCGATCAGGCCGTTCACGCTGCCGTGGATCAGCCTGCGCCGGCTGCCGAGGAGCCAACTCTCGCTACGCAGCCCAAGCACGCTGCACCTGCCCCTGCCCCAGAGGGACAGCCCGCGTCCACGACTCCGGATGGCGTTCATGAGGAGCCGGCGGCACCGGAGGACACAGCCCAGCCGCAGGAGCCCGTCAACGCTCCCGGACGGGCAACCATACCCGTGGAAGGCCGCGCCGGCGCAGATGCCACCTGCGGCAAGAACGCATTCATCTCCTGGGGCGCACGTTCCGACGTGGGCCTTGTGAGAAGCCACAACGAGGACTCGTTCCTCATCCGCACTCCCTGCTTCGCGGTGTGCGACGGCATGGGTGGCCATGCTGCCGGCGAGGTGGCAAGCTCCATCGCTGTCGAGACCATTGGCGAGAAGGCCCCGGCAACCGCAGATGACACCCTGCTGGGAGCGGCCATCGAGGCCGCCAACCTTGCCGTCATCAAAGGTGCCGAAGAGGGACGCGGCAAGCCCGGGATGGGCTGCACCGCCTCCGCCGCGCTCATCGACGGGAACCGCATGGCCGTTGCGCACGTCGGGGATTCTCGCATCTACCTCCTTCACGCAGGCACCCTGGTGCGCGTGACGCGCGACCACTCTTATGTGGAAGAGCTCGTCGACGCTGGTCAGATAACCGCCGACGAGGCCCGCGTGCACCCCTCGCGCTCTATCATCACGCGCGCTCTGGGTTCGGACCCAGACATGTATGCCGACCACTTCTCGATCGAAGCGACCAATGGCGACCGCGTCATTCTCTGCTCGGATGGCCTTTCCAGCATGATTCCCGACAGCGAGATAGAGTCGCTTGCAATCTCGAGCGCCACGCCCCAGCAGGCGGCCGACAACTTGGTCTCTGCCGCGCTTACCGCCGGTGGTGCCGACAATGTGACCGTCATCGTGGTTGACATCCTCAACGACGGCGTTGCCGCAGCTGCGCGCAAGCATTCGGTGGGATTTGCGCTCCGTATTGTCTTGGCAATGGTGGTTCTTGCGGCCGTTGTCCTTGGAGGCATGCTCCTCTTTGCGAAAAACGAGTGGTACCTGGGCGTAGACGGGAATACCGTGGGCATCTACCAGGGAATTGACGGAGATATTCTCGGCATATCCCTGTCCGACCTGGTCCAGACGACCGCCATTGAGGTAAGCGACCTCCCCACAAACGTAGCCTCGCAGCTCCAGAACGGTGGCATCCACGTTAACAGCGAGCAGGAGGCTCTCTCTACCGTTGAGTCCTATCGCATGCAGATAGACGCCGAGAAGACCAAAGCGGCCGAGAAGGCCGCCGAGGTCACAGCCGAGGGCAACCCAACTGGCGAGGCTGCGCCGGACGATAGCACCCAGACAAGCGAGTCTGGTACAGATTCCGGTGCGGACTCCGCAAACGCAGGCACGAACGCGACGCAGACAAACGGAGGTGAGTGACCGTGGCCAATGAGGGAATCCGCGGTGGCAACCGCAGGAACATGGAACTGCTCTTCCTCTGCCTGGCAGCCGTGCCGGTAGTCCTGCTCTACGCTCTCTATGTAGTCAACGACAGCGTCGCGCTCTCCCTGGGCACGCTCGCCGTCCCCGTGGGGCTCTTCGTTGCGTTCGCGATAGCGCACGTAGCCGTGCGAATCCTTGCTCCAGATGCCGACCCTGTCATCTTGCCCGTTGTCTTTCTCCTCTCGGGCATAGGCATCGCATTTGTCACGCGGCTTGCCCCCGCCCTCGCCGAGAACCAGGTGATGTGGCTCTTCATCTCGGTCGCGGCCATGGTGGCGACGCTCTTCTTTGTGCGCAACCTCGACAATTTGGCCGACTACAAGTACACGCTGGGTCTTGTCGGCGTGGTCTTGCTCATACTCCCCATGATCATTGGCACCGAGAAGAACGGCAGCAAGCTCTGGCTCACGTTTGGCGGCTTCTCGTTCCAGCCCGGCGAGCTCGCGAAGATCCTCATCGTCCTCTTCCTGGCCTTCTACCTGGCATCCAACCGAGAGGCGCTCTCCGCCACCGCCCACCGCATAGGGCCGTTCCGCATCCCGCGGTTCCGCATGCTGCTCCCCCTCTTCATCATGTGGGGCATCAGCCTGCTCATCGTCATCTTCGAGCGCGACCTGGGCAGCGCACTGCTCTTCTTCATGTACTTCGTGGTAATGCTCTACGTTGCCACAGGCCGCTGGAGCTACGTCTTCATTGCCCTTGGACTCTTGGTGGTTGGCTTCTTCTTCTGCTACCACCTCTTCTCACACGTGAAGGTTCGCGTGGACATCTGGCTCGACCCCTGGTCAGATGCGCAGGATAGCGGCTACCAGATTGTTCAGTCGCTCTACTCCATAGCCGACGGAGACCTTGTGGGAACGGGGATTGGCAAGGGCCTTCCCACCCTCATCCCCTTTGTCGAGAGCGACTTTCTCTTCTCGGCCATCGCCGAGGAGATGGGCCTTCTGGGCGCAAGCGCTGTCATCATTCTCTACATGCTCTTCTGCGTGCGCGGCTTTGCGACGGCCGCGCGAGCCAAGTCCGACTCCTCCGCATTCGCCGCCGTCGGCCTCACCACGGTCATTGGCTTCCAGGCGTTCCTCATCATCGCCGGCGTCACCAAGCTGCTGCCCCTCACGGGCGTGACGCTGCCCTTCATGAGCCAGGGCGGCAGCTCGCTGCTCTCGAGCTTCATCATTGTTGGCCTGCTTCTGCGCGCTGGCGATGAGGGCACTGGTCGAGAAGCCCAGCTTGTGGCATCGACCCCCGCAAGCGGCAACGGGCGCGTCTCGCTCCTGGGCGCCCAGGCCTCCGCCTTCGTCCACGGCTCGCACGCCCGCGGCCGCTTTGAGATGCAGGGCGAGGAGTCCGGCATCCTTGGCCGCGTGGCGTTGGGCAAGCGACTCACTACCCTCATTACCGCCTTTGCGGTGCTCTTTGCCGCACTTATCGCCAACCTCACTTACCTGCAGGTGATTCACGCCAACACCATCCAGAACATGCCGTCCAACAACCACACCATCGCCAAGAGCGCCTACGTGCAGCGCGGTGCCATCATTACCTCCGACGGCGTCACGCTTGCCGAGAGCCTGCGGCAGGAGGACGGCACCTACCTGCGCTCCTATCCGCAGGGCTCCCTCGCAGCCCATACCGTTGGCTACATCTCCACACGCTATGGCTCTGCAGGCATCGAGTCCGCAATGAACGAGACGCTCACGGGCAGCTCGAACTACTCCGATTGGCGTAGCGCGCTCTACTCGCTGGCGGGCGTCCAAGAGCCCGGCAACACCGTGGCCCTCACGATAAACTCCCAGATGCAGCGCGCGGCCGAATCTGCCCTTGACGGCTACACGGGCGCCGTGGTGGTACTCGACCCCTCCACGGGTGCGGTTCTCGCCAAGGCAAGTGCACCCACGTACTCCTACGACCAGCTCGACAGCATCATGAGTTCGAGCGGTGCGGGCTCGCAGCTGCTCGACCGCACCACGCAGGCGCTCTACTCGCCTGGCTCCACGTTCAAGGCGGTAACGCTGTCCGCGGCGCTTGATACCGGCACCACCACGCTCGATACCGTCTACGACGCCGAGCCGGCGCTCACCATTGGCGGTGCCGAGGTGAGCAACTACGGCTACAACGACTATGGCAACCCCACCCTAAAGGAGGGCTTTGCCCTCTCGTCCAACACGGTCTTTGGCCAGGTTGGCGTCCAGGTTGGCGCCTCGAACCTGGTGAAGTACGCCGACGCCTTTGGCTATGGCACCAACGTTGGCCAGGACTTCAACACTTTGGCTTCTCTCATGCCCGAGCCCTCCGAGATGACGGAGTGGGAAACCGCATGGGCAGCCTGCGGCCAGCCCGTTGGCAAGCACGCAAGCCCTGCTGGTCCGCAGGTGACCGTGATGCAGAACGCCATGGTTGCGCAGGCAATCGCCAATGGCGGCGTAGTCATGAACCCGCACGTGGTAGACCACGTGCTCTCGCCGGAGGGTGCGTCCATCTCCACCACGCAGCCCAAGTCCTTGGGGCAGGCCATCTCTGCAGATACTGCCTCGAAGGTCAAGGAGGCCATGCTCGGCGTTGTGGACCACGGCACCGGCACTAGGGCCAAGGTCCAGGGCGTCCAGGTTGCCGGCAAGACCGGCACCGCCCAGATCGAGGACGGCAAGATCAACTCGTTCTTCATCGGCTTTGCGCCGTACGACAACCCCACGCTCGTCATCTCAGTTGCCATCGAGGGAGAAGATGGCACCGACGTCGAGGGGTATGCCGCCGCAGTGGCGGGGCAGGTCCTTGCAAGCTGCCTCAACATTCAGGCACTTGGCGCAAGCTGATGGGGCTAGACTTTACGAACGCGAACCGCAGAGCACTTTAAACGTAGACACAAGACGCGGGCTTGCCGCTTGGGTGATAGGAGAGGCAGATGGCAGAAAGGGTCCTTGGTGGAAGGTACCAGGTCCTCGACAAGGTAGGGACGGGAGGTATGGCCACGGTGTACCGTGGCATGGACCAAGTATTGGGAAGGACCGTCGCCATTAAGACGATGCTCCCCCAGTACGCAACCGACCCCTCGTTTGCGGCGCGCTTCAAGCAGGAGGCGCAGGCTGCAGCGGCTCTCAACAGCCCCTACATTGTCTCGGTCTACGACTGGGGCAAGGACGGCGACACGTACTACATCATCATGGAGTACCTGCGCGGTACCGACCTCAAGAGTGGGATCCGCAAGCACGGTGCCCTTGACTGCAAGAAGGTCGCGCAGATTGGCTCGCAGATAGCGCAGGCGCTCTCGGTGGCCCACAACCACGACATCATCCACCGCGACATCAAGCCGCAGAACATCATGGTGCAGCCCGACGGCAACATCAAGGTGATGGACTTTGGCATTGCCCGCGCAAAGAACAGCCACCTCACTACCGACAACTCCGTGCTGGGCACGGCGCACTACGTCTCTCCCGAACAAACCCAAGGCAAGCCCCTCGGCCCCACCACCGACCTCTACTCCCTTGGCATCGTGATGTACGAAGCCGCCACCGGACGCGTGCCGTTTGATGGTGACAACGCCGTAACCGTAGCCATGAAGCAAGTCACCGAGCAGCCCGTTCCTCCCAGCCAGATCAACCCCAACGTGGACCCGCAGCTCGAGGCAGTCATCCTCAAGTGCATGCAGAAGGATCCCAAGGACCGCTTCCAGACGGCTGACGAGCTCTATCACACGCTTCACGACTACCTTGCCGGCCGTATGCAGGCGGTCAACAACGCAACGGCAATGCTGCCGGCTGCCGCAACCACACCCCTAGCCGGCCGCAGCGGCAACGCCACTCAGAGCATGCCACGCATGCAGGCCACGGGTAGGATACGCCCCCAGTCTGCCACCGAGCAGGCGGCCCAAGAAGAGGAAGAGCGCCAGAAGAAGCATAAGCGCAACAGGGTGCTTGCCGTCCTTGGCGCCATCGCGGGCATCGCGCTCGTAGTGTTCCTCGTTGTAAGCGTGCTTGGGTCCGGGTCGAAGGCGTACTCGGTGCCCAACCTTCTGGGCCTCACCCAGGACGAGGCAACGTCCATGCTCGAGTCCGACGGCCATGGCTTCGAGATAGGCCAGGTAACCGAGCAGTACTCCTCTACCGTCGATGAGGGGAAGATCATCGAGCAGACCCCAGGTGCCGGGCGCACGGCGACGGAGGGCTCGAAGATCGACATCGTGGTCTCAAAGGGCGAGGAGCCGGCTGCCTCTGTCACGGTACCCGACCTCACTAATTGCACGCCGTCCGAGGCGCAGGACCTTCTCAACAAGTACGGGCTTAAGGGTCAGGCAGGCGACTCCGTATACAACGCCGACGTTGAGGTTGGTCATGTCGCCGAGCAGGAGCCCGCAGCTGGGACCTCGGCAAAGGCCGGCGACACCATCACGTATCACCTCTCTCAGGGCGCCGAGCAGGTCTCCGTTCCCAACGTTGTGGGAGACACGCAGGCCGACGCGACGAGTGCGCTCAAGAACGAGGGCTTCAGCGTGAACGTGGTTCAGTCCTCCTCGTCCAGCGTTGACAAGGGCCATGTGATTAGCTCCAACCCCTCGGCAGGCACGAGCGCCGACAAGGGCAGCACCGTGACCATTACGGTGTCCACTGGCCCCGCGTCCGTCTCGGTACCCAACGTCGTGGGCTATGACGAGTCCTCGGCCGAGACCGCGCTCAAGAACGCCGGCTTTGACGTCTCGGTAACCACAGAGCAGAGCAGCACCGTTGCGAAGGGCAAGGTCATCAAGCAGTCTGCTACCTCGGCGACTTCTGGATCGACCATCACCATTGTGGTGTCCAGCGGCCCTGGTTCGAACAGCACTAACAACAGCAACGGCAATTCGACGAGCAACGAGGGCAACACCTCGAACCAAAGCCACTCCAGTGGTAACGGCACGTCTAACGACCACTAGTTCTTAGCCAACGAACGGGACCCACGAACCCCCCGGCTTGCAGTGCGCAGCCGGGGGTTCGCTTTGTTCGGAGGCGGGGATGCCGGGGATGAAACTGATAGCTGTATTCTATGGTTCATAAGCCACGAAACTACACCACCGCCGGAGGAGACCTTGAGTACGAGCAATCTCCCATATGATCCAGGCAAAATCGACTCGATTGTTGAATGCGCGGGCAGTCTCGTAGGACATGCGCTCCGCGAGAAAACAAATGCACCAGAGCTTCAAAGCCCAAAACAGCGACGAGGATCGTTTGGCAATGCCTTGGAGGAACACTTCTTCGACTACAAGCTCAACAGCAACTCGATGCCCGACTTTCCAAAAGTGGGACTCGAACTGAAGTCAACACCGGTAAAGCGTACGGCAAAAGGCGAGCCGGTGGCGAAGGAACGTCTCGTCCTCATGCAAATCAATTACATGACCGTTGTGCATGAGACGTTTGAAACTAGCCGTTTGGTAAAAAAGGCTTCGAAGATTCTTCTCGTCTCGTATGTTTGGGAGAAAGACTCTGGTCCTCTTGATTACAAAGTTGAAATGGCGGAGCTATGGGGTCTCCCCCGAGAGGACATGGCGCAGTTCAAGATCGACTGGGAGACAGTCGTAGACAAGATTCGTTCAGGCCACGCGGAGGATATTTCAGGCTCTGACACTCTCTATCTTGAAGCATGCACCAAAGCGGCTAATTCGACGGTGCGAACTCGGCAGCCGTTCTCCGCTGTCCCCGTTAAACCTCGAGCCTGGGCTCTCAAGGCTTCCTATATGACCGCTGCCGAAAACAAGCTGCGGGAGAAGAGACAGGCGATTGTACGCACAGAAGCCGAGAGGGATCTTGGGCTCCTCGAGCTTGTGCGCAAGCGCTTCGACCCCTATTTCGGAATGACCGAAGAGGGGCTATGCCGCACATTTGGTATCGGAAAGCGGGGAAAGCGCACTCCCAAGAATGCTTGTGCGCTGGTAACCAAATCAATCCTTGGAGTAGAAAAGGATGCCAAGGTAGAGGAATTTGCCAAGGCTGGAATCCAACCCAAAACCATACGCCTTAAGCAGAATGGTCGGCCAAAAGAGGACATTTCCTTCCCGGCGTTCGACTACTTTGAACTTGAAAGGACGCCATTTGAGGACTCTGCCTTCTACGGCTATCTCCAGCAGATATGGCTTCTTGTCATATATCGCGAAGGTAATGACGGCGTCTATCGCCTATCTGATGTGACGTTCTGGCAGATGCCTGAGAAAGACATCCCTGAGGCCCGAAGATGCTACGAGCAGATGCGTACAAATGTAAGAAATGGACGTGCAGATATTTCTGTAAAGTCATCCGAGAATCGTTGCTGCCACGTGAGACCTCATGCACAAAACGCTAACGACGTCCGACCTCAGCCACACGGCACACCAGTCGTTAAGAAGTGCTTCTGGCTTAACGCGACATATATGAAGAATCAGATTGAGAGGACTCTGGCCACAGGCAGACACAGGTAGACACAGGTAGACACAATTCGTGACACTGGGATCGGTTATGATGATCGCCTAGGGAACAGTCCACAGACAGCGAACGGAGAAACGTGGGCGATGAAATTAAGGTGGCCGAGCTCTTCGCAGGGGTCGGCGGCTTCAGACTTGGCCTTGAGGGCTATTGCGATGACTCCAAGGGCTGGAAACTGCCATCGGCAGGACCTTTTAGAACCATATGGGCAAACCAATGGGAACCCGGCTCAGACAAGAGGCAGTTTGCCGCCCGCTGCTACGAAAGCCGCTTTGGCAAGGGTTCTGTGATTAACGAGGATATTTCCGCTGTTCTCGACGAATTCGACGCTGGAAAGCGAGCCATCCCTGACGTCGACATGGTGGTTGGCGGCTTTCCCTGCCAAGACTATTCTGTTGCTCGCCCCCTCTTTCAAGCCAATGGCATCGAGGGCAAAAAGGGTGTCCTCTGGTGGTCTATCTACCGCTTTCTGCGTATCCAACTCAATGGTTCATCTAATAACGCCCGTTGGTGCATGTTCGAAAACGTAGACCGGCTTCTCAAGAGCCCCGCAAAACAGCGCGGAAGAGATTTTGCAATCATTCTCTCCTGCCTAGCCTCGCTGGGCTATTCCGTAGAGTGGAGAGTCGTAAACAGTGCTGAATATGGCTTTCCGCAGCGGAGGAAGCGGGTCTACATTCTCGCCGAGCGTTGCGTACAGTGGAATCTTGAGGACAGGCTGCTGCATGGCGTAATGGCACACGCGTTCCCCATGGAGCTACCCGAGAGAGTCGATTACGTCGAAATTCCTGATGATCCCTATGTCACTTCACAGTCTTTCAACCTTGGAGGTAAGCTCTCGCCCTTCTCGGATGCTGGGGTAATGGTGAAAAACAAGGTGTGTACCTGCAAGGTCTCCGAAACCTATGATGGTCCAAGAATGACCCTCGGGGATGTTCTTGTTCCTGAGGTTGAGGTTCCGGAAGAGTATTTCGTTCCCGAGTCACAGCGAGAGAAGTGGGAATACCTGAAGGGATCAAAGAAAGAGAGGCGAACCAATAAGGCCACTGGCTTCGAGTACAACTATTCAGAAGGGGCCATGTCCTTCCCAGATGCTACCGACAGACCATCTCGTACCATTCTTACGGGAGAGGGCGGCCGAGGGGCGTCACGTTTCAAGCACGTCGTAAAGTGCGCAGATGGACGGCTGCGGCGCTTAGTTCCCGACGAACTCGACCAACTTCAGTGTTTTCCCAAGGGTTGGACGGATACGGGAATGACCGACGGCCAACGGGCATTCTGCATGGGCAACGCCTTGGTTGTTGGTATCCCTCACCTCATTGGCCTCGAAGTTGCAAAAGAACTTTCCGACCAAATAGTCTCAAGCTAGCGGATGTACTCGCTCAGTATCATCCGGGGTCCCCACTCCATAAAGCTGAACCGCGACCGTGCGTAGTTCTCGTTCAGGCAGTTATCCGGCAAGCAAGGCAGGTCAGCGCTCCCCTAGTTCATCTCGAGCCAAGTCGCAATGTTTCTCACCAGCGCACCATCCGCCTCGAAATTCCCCTCAGCGCGCTCCACAACAAAGCGTCGCTCACGAGGTATGCCGATCTCATCGCCAACGGTATGCAGGTACCGAGCAAAGCCACTTCGATAGGTCTGCGACGATTTGATTTCTGCCAGGAAAGCTTGATCGGGGTCGGTCAGGTCGACCAAGTCTACTTCGGCTTTGTTTTCGTCGCGATAGAAGTAGAGGTCAGGTTCCCTGCCTGAGTTGAGGTGCGTCTTCATACGCTCCTCAATCACGAAGTTTTCGAACACTACCCCTAAGTACGGACTCGTGAGCAGCTGACCTAGCGTTCGAATGCGCAGCAGGTAGCACAGCAGGCCCGTGTCATAGAAGTAGAGCTTTGGCGTCTTAGTAAGGTGCTTTCGCAGGTTTGCATGGTATGGCCTCAGCCGAAATACGATGTAGCTCGACTCGAGCATGAAGAGCCAAGAGTTGACGGACTCCCTCGAAACGCCTGCATCACTTGAAAGGCGCGAGACATTGATTAGGCTTCCGGCGCATTGAGCGCAGAGCCCCAGTAGCGTTCTGTACGAAGAGAGGTCCTTCACGCCAAGATAATCCCGCACATCACGCTCTACGTACGTCTCGAGGTATGCCGAATAGAACGTCTCCAGCGGAATGTCCACGTCATAGAGCCGCGGGTACCCACCTCGCAGCATGAATGAATCGGGCGTAAGGTTACCATCCCCCGTCCTGGCCTCCAAGAACGACAGCGGCAGCAGTTTGAGCAGGCCAACCCTTCCGGCCAATGACTGCGTGATCTGCTCGAGGAGCAGGAAGTTCTGCGACCCAGAGAGCACGTACTGTCCAGGCTCGTTGCTCTCATCAGAAGCAACCTGAATCATCGAGAACAACTCTGGAGCAAGCTGCGCCTCGTCTATGACGAGGCGATTTGGTCGGTTTCTTATGAAGCCGACGGGGTCGGTGAGGGCTTGCTGCCGAGTCTGCGGATTCTCCAGATTGACGTACGTATAATCAGAGAAGACCTCTCTTACAAGGGTGGACTTGCCGCTCTGGCGTGGGCCGGTGACCGAGACCACGGGGAACCAGGTTGATAGCTGAAGAGCACGTAATGCCATGCTTCTAGGGATCACTTGACCTCCAACCGTAACCATTAATCATGAATTTGCAAGGTGGTTCCTTCCTAGATTGTATGGTGAAAAGTTCCATAGTTGCAAGGTTTGTTGATCCATAGTTGTAAGGTACATAGGCTCAACGCTGTGCCACTCGAGGCAGCTGTGCAGGCAATGCCGAGGGCAACGCCGTCTTGAGCCTCTTCCCCTACCGTTCTCCACTGGTGCTGAGCAGCGCGTTCACCAACTCAACGTCCTCGGGATCGGGCGAGCCAAGGGGCAGGCCGCACGCCTCGAAGAAATGGCTGCCTGCAAACTGGCGCGCGCGGAACGTGTCGTGCGCGCCATCGTCAAGGTAGCGAACACGCGAGATGCAATCGGTAGTCGCGCAGTAGAGCACGCCATGCCGTGTGGCATAGCTCAGATACGTCTCGTTTTCCGACCACAGCGTAACGCCAGCCATGTGCTCGAGTTCATATGCCACAGCAAACTCCCGCCAAGAGAGTCCGCGCAGACGCACATAGCGGTCGAGAAGCGAGGCCATTCTCGTCACACGGCGCAGCGTCGCGGTGGCGTCCATCAGGCGCGCGTCTTGCCGTGGCGAGAAGAGCGTGTATTCTGCAAGAGACCGTAGGGCTCGCTCGCGCTCTTCCCCCGTAACCATGACCGCAGGCACCGAGAGCTTCATCGACTCATTGGGAAAGAGCTCTATGGCCGAGTGCGCAACGACCGTCTCGTCTCGCTGAGAAGTCCTAAACACCAAGCTGTCGTGTGCGTGCTGAGTCCGACAACCAATCCCGTAGCACTCGAAGGCGGCACGCATCGCGGCGGCACCCTCGTTTATGCTCGCCCGCGAAGTGGCCTCGTCCTCCTCTGGTCCAAGCCTAAAGAGGTAGAGGTCAAAGAGGGCAACGGGGTCGGCCGCACCATCTACCATGGGATAGTAGACCGTCCGTCGACAGAACCTGCGAACGTCAAGGCGGCGGCTGGTCGCACGGTCGTAGAGGTCGACAAGTGCAGTACCGTCAGCCGGTCCTGATGTCGATCCCTCGCGTATCTCGACAATGCCATCGGCTACATAGGGCGGAAAGTCGCCCTCATCGACACGCACCAGAATGACGCCGTGGCTGTCATCGGAGGGGTCTACCAGAAAGCGTACTTCGAAGTGCGGGGCCGGCGAGACGTGACGACGACAAAGTTCGCCTATCACCTGGCTAACGTCTGCTGTACCACGCGGAACCGGTACGACCTCGCGCGAGTCATCTGCTATGCCAATCGCAAGCCAACCGCCGCGCGAGTTCGAGAATGACGCCACGATCTTGGGGATCTTCCGGCGCACACTTGGCCCAAAGGTCTGCTTGAACTCCAGGGCAAAGCCCTCCTCGAGATCTGCGAGCTGAGACAGGTCTTCCCAGGTCACGTCTCCGATTGCCTTTGGCCGGCCCTGCTCGTCACGAAACGGGCTGAACATGGTTCCCCCTTCGCCTAGAGTTGCGGGGTAACTGCACAGTGGCGATGCACTGAGTGTAACGCTCATGCGGCACCGCATTGCGACGGGAACCATGATGCCTGGCATTCCTAGCGCGAGCCGTAGTTCAAGAAGTGGCTTGCTTTGTTCGCGCCGTGGGCTCCTCTTGCCTCAGGTACTCGAACCAGAAATGCACCCCAAACAACAAGCAGGCCAAGCCTCTATCCGGACCTGGCCTGCGACAATACGTGGTGCCCCCGGGCCGATTCGAACGGCCGACACCAGGTTTAGGAAACCTGTGCTCTATCCCCTGAGCTACGGGGGCATGCGAGAAGACATTCTACCATCGAGCAGCAACGCGTGCCACGAGATGCTCGTTACTCCTTGTTGGTGCGGCGCTCCTTGGCGGCTTTCTTCTCGGCCTGGCGCGCAGCCTGCTCGGCATTCTCGCGACGGCGCTCTGCCTCAAAGAGCTCTGCAAGCTTCTTGTCGCTGTATCCGGCAACTTTGCGCTCAGCCGCCTTGCGAACGGGACGACGCACGCGCCAGTCGTACACGAATGCACCAATGATCAGGCCATATGCAAGCACTAGCGAAGCCACGGAGGCAATGCCAACGAGGGTCTGGTAGTCGCTGCTGTCGGTGGGGAACGCCCACACCAAGACCAGCGAGACAATGGTCATGCCAAAGCCAACGCCGATGAGAATCCACCAGGTGCGGTCGGTGCGACGGTACTCCTCGTTAGAGCGAAGGATGAGGTCGTAGCCGCGCTGACGGAAGTCCTCTTCCTCGCGCTGTTTGCGCTTCTCCTCCTTGCGGGCCTCCTTCTGCGCAGGCGTACCACCGCCGAAGAGGCCTCCGCCCATTCTGGAGGAGGAACCAGAGGATGACGTACGAACCGTCGAAGCTGCCTCGCGACTGGGCTTGGCACCAGCCGCAGAGCTTCGATAGCTCCTGGTGGTCATGGGGTCGCGCTTCTCAGCCTCGTCCTTTCCGGACTTCTCGGCCATTGTGCCACGCTCGGGCTTCTCGGTGCCAGAGGCATCGGTCGCCTTAATGGTTCCGCTCAGGCCACCGGCCTCCTGGGCCTCCTTGCGAGCGCCGTCGATAGTATCACGCAGTGACATGGGACTCCTTTATGGGCTCAAACTCGTTACCGGTGATGATCTGGAACGCCTCCTGGTAGCGGCTCGACGTTCCCTTAATAACATCCTGCGGCAGGTGGGGCGGCTCGCCGGTCATGTCCCAGTTGGCCTTGAGCCAGTCGCGCACGTACTGCTTGTCGTAGCTGGGCTGGACGTGTCCGGGCTGGTAACCCTTGGCAGGCCAGAAGCGGCTGGAGTCCGGCGTGAGGCACTCATCGATAAGCGTGAGCTTGTCGTCGATGAAGCCAAACTCGAATTTGGTGTCTGCGATGATGATGCCACGCGTTGCCGCATACTCCGCAGCGGCCTTGTAGATGGCGAGAGATGCGTCGCGCAGCTGGGCCGTGGTCTCCTCCCCCACAATCTGGGCGCAACGGTCAAACGAGATGTTCTCGTCGTGGTCGCCAAGGGTGGCCTTGATCGACGGGGTAAAGATGGGCTCCGGCAGCTTGGAAGCCTCCCCCAGACCTCCCGGCAGCTTGATGCCGCACACGGTGCCATTGGCGTCGTAGGTCTTCTTGCCAGAACCGGTGAGGTAACCGCGCACGATGCACTCGATGGGGATGGTCTTTGCCTTCTTGACCAGCATGGAGCGCCCGGCCAGGTAGCTGGCATAGCGGTGATACTCCGCAGGGTAGTCGGCTACGTCCATCGAGATCATGTGGTTGGGCATAAGGCCTGCAAAGCGCTCAAACCAAAAGGCCGAGATACGCGTGAGAATCTCGCCCTTGTAGGGGATCTCGTCCGGAAGGATGTAGTCAAACGCACTAATGCGATCGGATGCGACCATGAGCAGGGCATCCCCGCAATCATAGATGTCGCGGACCTTGCCATGAGAATCCGGGCGAAGCTCGATGTCTGCCACGATAGACCTCGTTTCCTGTTGACGATGCGCCCGCTGGTCAGGCACGCAGTGAGTAGTGTAGCGCACGGCAGCGAACACCGGGCACCTCAGCTGCCTCTCTGTACTAACCCCTACTTTTCCTGCTGCTTCTCCTGCAGGGCCTGCTTGAGGTTGCGACGGCCGCGGTTGAGCGGCACGCGAATGGTAAAGGTGGTGCCCTTCCCCAGCTCGGAGTCAACCGAGATGGTTCCGTTGTGCCGGTCCACGATCTCCTTGGTAATGGAGAGGCCCACGCCCAAGCCGCCTGAGACCCGCTCTCGGCTCACGTCCGAGCGCCAGAAGCGCGAGAAGGTCTGCGGGATGTCCTCCTTGGCAATGCCAATGCCCGTGTCGCGCACCGAGATGATGGCGTCCGAGTGGTCGGAGCCAACCGAGACAACAACCCAGCCATCCTCGTCGGTGTAGCGCATGGCGTTGCTCATGAGGTTGACCACGGCCTCGCGGATAAGATCCGGGTCGACGTCCGCCTGGCACTCACCATGGGCTGTGTCGTCCTTGAAGCGCAAGTGCAGGCCCTTCTCGTGGAAGAGCTGGTGCTGCGAGCTCACAAGGCTCTTGACCAGGTAGACCACATCGGTGCGCTCGACCTTGAGCTCGGTCGTGCCGTTCTCAAGACGCGAGAGTTTGAGCATTGCGTCAACAAGGCGAGAGAGACGACGCGTCTCGGACGCAAGGGTCTCCAGGTGCTCGTCATCTGCCGGCAGGACGCCATCCTGCATGGCCTCGACGGTGGCGAGGATGGCCATGAGCGGCGTGCGCAGCTCGTGCGCCACATCACTCGTGAGACGGTGCTCGAGCTTGAGGTCCTTCTCGAGAGAGGTCGCCATGTCATCGAAGGTCTCGCCCAGCTGTCCAATCTCGTCTGTGCCGCGCACGCCCGTACGAGCGGTGAGGTCGCCGTTCCTAATCTGCGAGGCGGTGCGCGTGATGCGTTGGATGGGCTTGGTGAGGGAGCGCGAGACGAAGTAGCCAATGACAACGGCGAGAACAACCGCAATCACCGCCGCAACGGCAATCGCGCTATAGGAGCTCTCGCGGAACTTGGCGTCCGAGGAGGTGAGGAGTGCGTCGGAGCCAAATGCCCAGAGCCGCACTGTGCCCACCGTATCGCCGGCAGCATCAACAACGCCTGCCGTGACCACAGACTCGGACCCAGTTGGTACCGCGCTACCACCTGCACCGGCCCCGGAGTCTCCGTAGCGCGAGAGGCCCAGCGTATCGTCGTAGATGATGTTGCCGTCCTCGTCGAGGACCTGCATCCCCACATCCGGTGACGCGCCGGAGAAGGACGACACATTTGCGATAACACCCGCCGTCCAGCCACCTGCTGAGTCATAGCCCACGGCAAGCGTATCTGCCGCAGACTGGGCGAGCGACTGCATGTTGCTTCTGGTATAGGCCTTAAACTGGCTCTCCCATACAACAGCCAAGACCATGACTAGAATCGCCGCGGTCATGACGGCGGTTAGCGCGAACGAAATCGCAAGCTTGGTGGAATAGGTCCAGCTGTGCTTGGGGTCTGGCTTTATCGTGTTAAACGAACTGCGGCCCGCGGCGGCATCTGAGCCACCATTGACCGCGTGCTCGCTGTTTGAACCTTGAAGGGCCACGCTATCCGCCTACTCGGCTTTGACCTTGGCAGCCTTGGCCTTATCGTCAGCTTGGGGAGCCTCAAAGCGATAGCCAACACCATGAACGGTGTAGAGCCAGCGCGGGTTGCGCGGGTCGTCGCCCAACTTGGCACGGAGGTTCTTCACGTGGGAGTCGATGGTGCGCTCGTAGCCCTCGAAGTCGTAGCCAAGGACCTTCTCGACAAGCTCCATGCGCGTGTAGACGCGGCCGGGGTAGCGGGCCAGCGTGGTAAGGAGCTTGAACTCGGAAGCCGTGAGGTCGACCTCCTTGCCCTCGACCATGACCTTGTGGCCGGAAATGTCGATGACTAGGTCGCCAAAGTCCAGAACCTCAAGCTGGGGCTCAGTCTCAGTGTGGGCGCGACGGAGCAGGGCACGAACGCGGGCGATAAGCTCGCGCGGCGAGAAGGGCTTGATGAGGTAGTCATCGGCACCAAGCTCGAGGCCAATAACGCGGTCTTCAACCTCGCCCTTTGCGGTGAGCATGATGATGGGCACGTTGGAGGTCTCGCGGATGGCGCGGCACACGCGCTCGCCCGAGAGCTTGGGAAGCATGAGGTCGAGAATTACAAGGTCAAAAGAGTGCTTCTCGAATTCCTCGACGGCACTCTGGCCATCGCCGACGCCGCGAACGATATAGTTCTCGTGGTCGAGATAGGCAGCCACCACGTCGCGGATTGCCTTCTCGTCTTCTACCAGCAGAATCTTTTTCTCGTCTGAAGCCATACGGCCTCCTTTAAGCTTGGTAATGCTCGATGGATAGATGAGAGCCACCGTTTCCACACTAGTCCCATAGCAGTGTACCCCAGAAGGCACTATGTTGATTCATCCTATAGGGGGAAGGTTCTCACTATTACGGAAGCGGGATAACCGGTAGTGGCGTCTTTGACCGACGAGAACGTCACGAAGGAGCTGCACTCACCAACACGCGCTGGATACTCCCCATAGTCCACACTCCTGTCTACCGAGGAGAGCACGCTATACGTTTGGTCGTTGGCGTTAACCACAATGTAGGAGGAGCGGCTCTTGATGAAGTAGACGCCGTTCTTGCCAGCGGCAGCGCACTCGAAGGGCTCACGGGAGAGGTAGAGGAAGTCGCTTCCGTCGCTCGACCCAATATAGGTGCCCATTTTGCCGAGAAGTCCACCCGAGCTGTAGTTTGCCTCGACGGAGATCACAAACTTCTCGCCCATACGGCAGGCCCGGAAGGGCTTCACCGATGCGGGCATCACAAGTTGGTCGACTTTTGTCTTGAGGCCATCGTCTATGGTGTAGGCGGTAACGCCGTAGTAAGTGCCCTCGCTGGCGCGGACGCGGGGCGCGAGAACAACCCAATCGCCGCAGACGGTCGGCGTAATGGCAAAACGGCCAGGTGACTCAACGACAGCCTGGGCATCGGAGGAGCCGACGGTCCAAAGATAGCAATAGGAGGTCTCAGCGGTCTTTGAGCCCGAAGCGGACGGCTGCACTTGCCAAATCACCGAAGTGCCGCTGCAGGCAACCGGAGCGGGGTCCCAGTTGGAGTCCGCTTGCCAAAGGGTTTTTGTCTCACCCGTAAGGACGCCGTTCGAGAACGCCGAGGCATAGAGGCTCCACGAACGGTTGATCATGTCCAGCTCAACCCACGCATAAACCGAGTCGGAGCAGGCAACGCTGTAAATTACCGAGGTAGTGGTGCCTGTGACAGTCTTGGTTACGACCTCTTTGAGCTCGCCCGAAGATGTAGAGAGGGCGGAGGCGACCACCATGGGGTTGGCAGAGGCACCCGCGGTGGTGACGGGGAGCCACACGCCCTCGGCAGGGTGAAGGACGTTGCCCAAGGGCAGCGTCCATTCGTTGCTTGTGGAGTACGGGAGGTCAACCGAGGTGAAGGTGTCTAGGATGCTCGTGCCAGTATCCTCGGAGACGTTGACCGGCTCCGAGGTATCGCCAACGCCCTGCTCCTTGTTTGTGCATCCCGCAAGAACGTCAATGGTGGCAGCGGCAGCAGCTGCTGCGACGCCCGTCTTGAAGAAGGAGCGGCGAGAGATTCCCGCGTGACGGGAGCTGCTGTTGTGGCGTCCGACGCGCATGGAAAAGCCTAGGCCCTGGCCGCGACCTGGGCCTCGCACAGGGCGCGGCTCAACTGGTCGGCGCAAGAGGTGGGACGGGGGCCACAGGTGTTGCCTTCGAGCATGCTGGCAATCCGGTCGGCAGGCTGACCCTCGACCAGCTTGCCGATGGCCTTGAGGTTGCCGTTGCAGCCGCCCTCAAAAGAGACACCCTCGATGGCTGAGCCATCATCCGTGAGGTCGATATGGATGGCCTGGGAGCAGACACCCCTTGGCCTGAAATCATAGTGGAACATTTCTTCTCCTGCGTTACGAAGCAATAGCTCCTGGTTTTCCTCTTCGGTAATGATATCGGGGTTTTCTCAGCAACGTTTTTCACAAATATCAGGTAGTCATCTTCACTCATGATGTCATCGGGCACGTCTACCCCAGCAGGAGCACCGGCCTGTATTATTTTTATCAGCTCTGGCCAGTATGTAACAATCTCACCATTTTTACGCGACTCCCTCATACGACACCAAACTTCAACGCCAACCGACTCTCTGTAGCCCTTGCTGGAACTGTTCTCAGTGTTGGTTTTATTCTTCACCTGGAACATGCAGGTGCAGCTTTCGTTGCAAAAGTCTACTGCCGTTAGAATCTTTCCTCTGCACCATATCCAGCCGTATGGCGATATGTGCTCCGCAATGTATTGCTCCAAGAGGTTTCCGCCGATGTTCTCTGCACACATATAGAGGTTATGGTGCGCCGCCCAACGTTCTGCCTCCTCGATATCACCGGCATGTCCAGAGGACGAAACAAGCCTCACGAGGGCACGGTCTGTGACAGCTTTCTTCGGTTTGGCCTCACCTTCGCTCGGCAACGACTTCCATTCCTTAGTAAACTTATCAACCCATCTGGTGAACCAAAGCTCCAGAAATTGCCGAAAGTCACTGGAGCATTCAGGCAGCTCGTCAGCAGTCATCGAAATCGATGGAATCCTCGTCTCATGCTCCTGCTGTAACAAGATTGGAAAGAGCGCCTTCATGTCCCGGGCGCGCTGTTCGGGATTGATTATCTTGCTGTCCGAAGTGATTTGATTGTCGACAATCTCTTCGAAAATAGCTTGAGCTGATTCGTGGTGAGAGTTGCAGTAATCCAAGGATTTACTCAGGCTTGTCTTCACGTCCTCTTTCTTGGCTTTGACCTTTTTCAACTTTGACATTTTCTATTGACCTCCATTTTTCTGGTTGCTTCTAGCAATAAGAGGACTAATATTTTTTCAGTTTAGAAAAACTATTAGTCCAGGAAAATAGAATGAATCTACTAACATCGAGCGACGTTGCAAAGAAACTTGGTGTTACCCCCCAAACAGTAACGCATCTTGCGCGAGTAGGAGACCTCATATCCACACGTGTAGGAAACAGGAATCTCTTTGATGAGAATGGGCTGGACGTGTTTATGGAGGAGCGGAACCTATCACCCGCTCCCGACGACCATCCTCGCCACACGACCGACGAGCAAAGCGTTACAGCCGTTTCATTCTTCTCAGGTGCTTTAGGCCTTGATTTGGGGCTTGAGCAAGCTGGGATTCGCGCCCAACTCATGTGCGAAAGCGACACGCGGTGTCGAATGACTATTGACTCAAACCGCCCTGATGTCGGTCTGCTGGGCGACATCAACAAGGTCACGCCAGAGGACGTCTATTCGTATTCTGGAATTGAGCCCAACAGAGGTATCGATGTAATGTTTGGTGGCCCCCCTTGCCAGGCCTTCTCTACTGCAGGAGCGAGAAGGGCGTTTGATGATGCACGCGGGAACGTGTTTCTCAAGTACCTATGGCTGGCCGAGCAGCTGCGACCACGTTACCTAATCATCGAGAATGTCCGCGGTCTTTTGTCAACGGCCTATCCTCTTCATAAGGGTAAGCAGCCAGTAAAAGGTGGCGCTCTGGAAATAGTCCTCAAGCACCTTGACTCAATGGGCTACTCAGTAAGCTTCAATCTGTATAACGCAGCAAACTATGGGGCGCCACAGATTCGCGAGAGGGTTGTTATCATTGCCAAGCGCGACGGTGGAACGGTTCCCTGGCTCAAGCCCACAAACTCAGATGACCCATCTTGGGGGCTGCCAGAGTGGCATACCTTGGGCGATGCGATTGAGGACGTTCAGGGGACACAGCACTACACACAGTTTCCAGAGAAGCGTCTGCGCTACTTTCGCCTACTCAGAGAGGGACAGTACTGGAGAGATCTTCCTGAGGAACTGCAGGAAGAGGCTATGGGCAAGGCATACAGGCTCACGGGCGGAAAGACGGGATTTTACCGCCGAGTGACGTTTGGCCGCCCTTCTCCGACCCTGGTCACAAGCCCAACGATGCCAGCCACAGACCTCTGTCATCCCACGGAGAACCGGCCGCTCTCCGTCGAGGAGTACGAAGCAATCCAAGGATTCCCGGATGATTGGGCGATTCGTGGCTGCCTGACAGACATGTACCGGCAGATTGGGAACG
The DNA here is from genome assembly GCA_022648325.1 of Olsenella sp. Classification (GTDB taxonomy): domain Bacteria; phylum Actinomycetota; class Coriobacteriia; order Coriobacteriales; family Atopobiaceae; genus Tractidigestivibacter. Next base: position 34,559 of record JALCMG010000013.1, on the reverse strand, counting down.
CAGTGCCCGTAGCGCTTGGTAGGGCGATTGGCCAGGCGATCATTGCTGATATGAAGTCTCCTATCGATGCGATTGCGTACCCCGGCTTTGAGGCCTTCCCCTACTCCCGATATCGCAGGACGAGCCAACTTACCTGGTCATGTGCATCAGAAAAGGTCGATTAGACCAGCACCGAAACGCCTATCTGGCGCAGATCTAAAGCATTCTTTTTTCCAAACCTACGAGCCCGGGCCGATAAGGATATCGACTCGGGCTCGCCTCGTACTCTATCTTAACTCGTCTACTCGAATTCGAGCTTCTCCAGACGATCGAAGACGACGCCCTTGCGCTTGAGGAAGCTCTGCGGATTGAAGATGGCGTCGAGCTGCTGCGCGGTGAGGGTGCAGCGGCTGTCTGCGGCGAGCTTGTCACGGAAGGTCGTGCCCGGGACGCAGTCCTGCACCTCGTGCCAGGTTGCCATGGCGTTATCCTGCACGATCTTGTAGGCATCCTCGCGAGTGATGCCGGTCTCCACTAGGGCGAGCAGGACCTTGCTCGAGTAGATGAGGCCGCGAGTCTTATTGAGGTTGGCGAGCATGCGCTGCGGGTACAGCACCAGCCCGTCGACGATTCGAATGAGGCACTGGAACATATGGTCGAGAGCGATGAAGCTGTCGGCCTGCGCAACGCGCTCGGCGGAGGAGTGCGAGATGTCGCGCTCGTGCCACAGCGCCACGTTGTCAAAGGCCACCTGCGCATTGGCCTTCACCACGCGCGAGAGGCCGCAGACCTTCTCGGCGGTGACGGGGTTGCGCTTGTGCGGCATGGCAGAGCTGCCCTTCTGACCCTTGCGGAAGGGCTCCTCCACCTCGAGGGTGTCGGTGCGCTGGAGGTTGCGAATCTCTGTTGCGATGCGCTCGCAGGTCGCTGCGGTGGTAGCAAGGACACCCGCAAGGTATGCGTGGTGGTCGCGCGAGATGACCTGCGTGGAGAGCGGGTCGTGAACCAGGCCAAGATGTGCGCAGACATACTCCTCCACGAAGGGGTCAATCGAGCTGTAGGTGCCCACCGCACCAGAGATTGCACCAAAGGCAACGTTGGTACGAGCATCCTTGAGACGGTCGTAGTCGCGCTTGAGCTCCCATGCCCAACTACCAAACTTCATGCCAAAGGTCATGGGTTCGGCGTGGATGCCATGGGTGCGGCCAACGCAGAGGGTCTCGCGCTCCTCAAAGGCACGGCGCTTGCAAATCTCGCCGAGCTTCTTGCAGTCCTCGAGCAGGATGTCGGTGGCCTGAACAAGCTGGTAGCACAGGGCGGTGTCACCAAGGTCAGAACTGGTCATGCCAAAGTGCACCCAACGGCTGGGTTTGGAGTCTCCCTCGGGGACGTCGGCATCTATGTGGCGGCCCATGTCGGTGAGAAACGCGATGACGTCGTGGTTGGTGACTGCCTCGATGGCGTCGACCTCGTCCTTGTTAAAGGCTGCGTGTTCGCGAATCCAAGCAGCCTCCTCCTTTGTGATGCCAATCTTGCCCAGCTCGGCCTGTGCCTCGCAGGCGAGGACCTCGATCTCCTGCCAGATTGCATACTTGTTCTCCAGCGAGAAGATGTGACCCATCTCGGGACGGGTATAGCGATCGATCATCTGCGTTCCTTTCGCAGCAAGGGCTTTCTACATGTTGATTCTACCGCGACGGCCTATTTTGATGTGGAGCCACGATGCCGATCGGAGATTACACGTGTAGTGGCACCCGCCCGGCGCACGGACGCGCTCGCGGCGTCCTGGGCCTTAGCCACATAACCGGTGAAATCTGCGCCAGTGAGGAGCTTGATGAGCCAGAAGTAGAGAAAGAGCACCGCCAGGGGAACGAGGCACGATGTCACGATGCTCACCGCCACGGCGTCGATGAGCTTGTTGAGCTGCTCTCCCACCGCATTGGCAGCGTCGGCCGCGCCGGTTGCCAGCGCGTTGACGCCGCTTGAAATGGCAGATCCAAGCCAGTCGAGAATGCCCTGGTTCCCGTCGGTATCCTGGTCGCTGTTCTCCTGGTAGACGGTCGCGCTTATCTCGTCGGTCTCCTGGCTGGTCTCCTCCGCCTCGAGAGAGGTTTGGTACTGGTCGTTGATGGCTTGGGTGAGACCGGTGCTCACGGGTACCAGGGTAACAAGCGCAAGCCCAACAACGGCGAGCTTGACCGCCCAGGTAAACAGAACCTGACGCGGACGCCAGCTACTGCGAGTCCAGAGCCAGGCAACGAGGAGGCCAAGCCCCACAGGAACGAACATCCTCAGGCCAACGAGGCCAAATGTGGTGAGAAGGAACTTTTCCAGATAGATTACGGACAAGACCACCGCTAGCTTGCCCGAAAGGTCTGCCAGCTGGTTGGCGATGGGAGTGCCAACGTCATCTGGAATGGCCGACATGGCCACTGAGGCAGTTGTTGCCGTTGCGACAAGCCCGAGCGTGGTGCTCTTTTGCGCGTCAAGCGTCTGGTTTACGTTGGTGTATGCGTCTAGCGACGAGAAGTGCATCCCTAGGGGAAACTCGCAGATAATGGCCAGCGCCACGAGGACTACCGTCACGATCTTTCTCGTGCGCATGCTCATCCCATGCGGATCGCCTCCGGGTTGGTCTGGCGGCAGGTACCCGCAATCGGGTTCCGCAGGTTGTTCCACTGTTGGAACAATGTCCTGCTGTAAAGCATATGAACGTCCAGTGTCCACGTGCGCTCCCATCCCTTGGGTGAATAACAGAACGTTTGTTCTGTTTACTCATCTCACGCTTTGGTGGCGATAATATTAGTCGTACGGCTGGGGTTTTGGGTGAACGGTATCTAACGCTTCACACGAGAGGTGTCGGTTTGTCACACGAGCACCCGATGGGTCGTTTGATAAGTCGTTTCGCGTATGGCTTGTGAACGGGGCCGGCGGTACCGTTGGCATCGGATTCAATGGGACGCCTTTCTCGGCCAGCATGGAGAGGGGCGGAGTCGTGGTTGCCGGAGGCAAGGAGTCCGATGCGAGCGGCATCGCGGCGGCTACCACACCAGAGCCGTCTGCCGGCCAAAGCGACTCGAACGATGCAGCCGATCCAACCGTCTACGTAACGGCCACTGGCAAGAAGTACCATCGAGCGGATACGGATACCTCAGAAAGAGCAAGATACCCCTGAGTCTCTCCGAGGCCGAGGCCAAGGGGTACGGACCTCGAAAAGTTCCTCAAGGAGTATGGCGTAATCTAGCCGCACTTCTTGCTGTACGCGTTCTCCTGCTGCGCTGCAGAAACGGCGGGAAGCCGTGGCCCCCGCCTTGGGTTAACAGCAGGCTCTGCACGCATAAAAAGACTCTATCTAACAGGATTCTCGAAGCTTCTGCACCCTCGCTTGTTGCCCTAGGCCTCTTCTGCAGACAGTCGGGCCTTGGCCTCCTCAAGCTGAACGCGAACCGCCTTCTCACCGGTACCACCATACGTGACGCGCGCGTTTGCGATTCCTGCGGAATCGAGGTCCTGCGCAATGTCCTCCCCAAAGAGCGGGCTCGCGGCTTTGAATTCCTCGACAGTTAGATCCTCAAGGCCTTTGCCATGCTTCTCGCAGTAGAGCACCAGCTTACCAACGACCTCGTGCGCCTCGCGGAACGGCATCCCCCTTTTTGCCAGGTAGTCCGCAACGTCCGTAGCCGCTGTGAAGCCCTTGCCCGCCTGCGCGAGCATGGCATCTCTGTTTACCGTCATGGTCTCAAGCATTCCGGAGGCAATGGCCATACAGTCAAGCAGGGTCTTTGCGGCGTCGGCCGGCCCCTCCTTGCACTCCTGCAGGTCTTTGTTGTACGCCAACGGAAGCGACTTCATGGTAGTGAGCAGCGCCATAAGATCCCCATAGACACGACCGGTCTTGCCGCGCGTAAGCTCGGCAAAGTCGGGGTTCTTCTTCTGCGGCATGATGGACGAGCCCGTCGAATAACTATCCGAAAGCGTGATAAAGCCAAACTCGGTGCTACTCCAAAGCACAATCTCCTCGCAGAGGCGGGAAAGGTGCATCATGCTCACGGCGCAGGCGTAGTCCAGGTCAAGCAGGTAGTCGCGGTCGGATACGGCATCCATCGAGTTGGGAATGGCGTGGTCAAAACCGAGAAGCTTGGTGGTGTACTCACGGTCGAGCGGATAGGTGGTACCTGCAAGTGCGGCAGACCCCAGCGGGTTGGCATCGGCCGCAGAACGGGCGGCCAGCAGGCGCGTGTAGTCACGCGAGAACATCCAGAAGTACGCCAGCACGTGATGCGAGAAGAGCACCGGCTGTGCGTGTTGCAGGTGCGTGTAGCCCGGCATCACCACGCCAAGGTTCTTCTCGGCAACGCTCAGGAGGGTGCGACGAAGCTCGACGTTGCCCTCGAGAAGCTCATTGCAGAGGCGCTTGGCATAGAGATGGATGTCGGTGGCCACCTGGTCGTTGCGCGAGCGACCTGTATGCAGGCGTGCGCCTGGCGTACCAATGTCCGCAGTGAGGGCCTTCTCCACGGCCATGTGCACGTCTTCGTCGTTCACATCCCAGGCAAAGGTGCCGTCCGCAATCTGTCCCGAGATTTTCTCGAGTCCCGCGTCGATTGCCGCAGCATCCTCAGTCGAAATGATGCCCTGTTTGGCAAGCATCTTGGCGTGCGCGCGAGAACCCTTGATGTCTTCCTGCGTCATGGCCTTATCGTCCTCAAGCGACGCGCCAAACTCCTGCGTGAAGGCGTCGACGCCCTTCTCGAACCTACCGCCCCACAGTGCCATCCGTGCCCCTCTCAGTGTTTATCAACGTGCCTGCTAGCTTATCGCAACAGCCCGCACAAACGGGCTGGTAGAAAAACCGCCGCCGGGTGCCCCCGACGGCGGCAATACCCCCATACCTACTGCCTGCAGGCCGAGTCTGTCCTGCCAGGTAATGCCCCCTACTTGAGCTTGGAGCCGGGGCCCTGGACGCGAGACCAAGTCTTGGACTGCAGCCCGTGGATGGTAATGAAGCCCTTGGAGGCAGTGTGGTCGAAGGTGTCGCCCTCGTCGTAGGTGGCAAGGTTGTAGTCGTACAGGCTGTACGGCGAGCGCAGACCGTCGACGAACAGGCCGCCCTTGCAGAGCTTGATACGAACCTCACCGGTGACGTACTTCTGGGTGTAGGCGTTGTAGGCGTCAATCGCCTCGCGGTTCTGGGAGTACCAGAGGCCGCGGTAGACCGTGGAGGCCCACTCGACGTCGAGCTTGGCCTTCTGCTTCAAAGTCTCGGCGTCGAGGCACAGGGTCTCGAGCGACTGGTGCGCCTGGATGAGCAGAAGCGCGGCGGGGCACTCGTAGCACTCACGGCTCTTGATGCCCACAACGCGGTCCTCGATCATGTCGATGCGGCCAAAGCCGTTACGGCCAGCGATCTCGTTGGCCTTGATGATACAGTCGAGCAGCGACATCTTCTCGCCGCTGATCGAGACGGGCAGGCCACCCTCAAAGCCAATGACAACGGTCTCGGGATCGGTAGGGCAATCCTCGGGGTTCTTGGTCATGGTCCAAATGTCCGCCGGCGGCTCGTTCCAGGTGTCCTCAAGGACGCCGCACTCGATGGCACGGCCCCACAGGTTGTCGTCGATGGAGTAGGGCTTCTTGTGCGTGGTGGGCACGGGCACGCCGTGGGCCTTCGCCCACTCCATCTCGGAGTCACGCGTGGTGAGGTCCCACTCACGCACCGGCGCGATGATCTCGAGCGACGGGTCAAGCGCGCGGATGGACGTCTCGAAGCGCACCTGGTCGTTACCCTTGCCGGTGCAGCCGTGGGCGATGTACTTGGCGCCATACTCGTGCGCGATATTCACCAGGTGCTTGGAGATGATGGGGCGAGAAAGAGCGGAGAGCAGCGGATAGATGCCCTCGTACTTGCCGTTTGCCCAGATGGCCTTGGAGACGATGGTCTCGGCGTACTCCTCACGCATGTCCACCGCCTCTGAGGCAATGGCGCCCATGTCGAGGGCCTTCTGCTTAATCCAAGAGAGGTCCTTCTCGTCCTGGCCAACGTTACCGCAGATAGCGATGACGTCCATGTTCTTCTCAACCTGCAGCCACTTCACGATGACGGACGTGTCCAGACCACCGGAATACGCGAGGACGACCTTTTCCTTCTCAGCCATTTGGTGCACCTTTCTGTTGTTGGGCCTTGATACCCCTTGCAGACATGCAAATGAACGAGCGCCGTGGTGATGCCGCGACGTCACGAAGAGCCCCCGATCGTGTCGGGCGCTGCTGGGTGCCTTGTCTTGAAAAGCCTGCGTTGAGAAAGACGACAAGAACCTATGCCAGCGCACGCGACATCGCGGGGCTGATTCGTCGGCTCTGGCGTCGAAGGGAGACCATGCCATGGCTGCTTGCGGTGCAAATCATGCGTTGGCCACCCCTTCATCAAAAGTGACGCGCGAACTCTCGCGCGGCTGTCGTTGCTAAGCGGGACTATAGGCCCGCATGGTGTGGATAGGCAAGCGCGAACGAGAATAGATTTCTGTTCGAAACAATAGGGGGAGGCAAACGAGACGCAAGCACGTCGCTTAACAAAAAGCAGGCCACAGCCACACGGGCTGTGGCCTGCCATTCTTTAGTGGTGCGCCCTGAGGGGGTCGAACCCTCGACCTTGGGATTAAAAGTCCCCTGCTCTACCAACTGAGCTAAGAGCGCCTGCTGTGGCCAAGACCACGGTAGCAGGGCAATTCTACCACGCTAGAGGCATCCATCGATAGAACCGGACCCTACTCCCACGGCCACTGACCATTGATGAAGACCGGGATCTCGGTACCATCGGCCGCAACGCCCCAAATGTTGAGGTCATCAGAGCCAACCATGAAGTCCACGTGCGTGTGGCTCTGGTTAACGCCAGCAGCCATGAGCTGGTCCTTGTCCATCGAGAGACCACCCTTCACGCATTCGGGGAAGCCCATGCCAAGCGCAAGGTGGCAGCTGGCATTCTCGTCGTACAGGGTGTCATAGAAGAGAATCCCGCTCTGTCGAATGGGCGTGTTCTTGGAGACAAGCGCGACCTCACCAAGGCGCACGGCGTTCTCGTCTGTCTCGAGAATCTGCTGGAGAACGTCCTTTCCCGCCTTGGCTCCATAGTCCACCACGGCACCGCCCTCGAAGCGCAGCCAGAAGTCGCGGACTACCTGCCCGTTGTGCACCAGGGGAAGCGCGGAGTACACAATGCCGTCGACGCACATGCGGTCAGGTGAGGTAAAGACCTCCTCGGTAGGAATATTGGGGAAGAAGACCGTGCCATCCTGAAGCCTGCCGGCACCACCCTCCCAGATGTGTCCCTCGGTGAGACCTACGGTGAGGTCTGTGCCGTTGGAGGAAGCGTAACGAAGGGCAGAGTAGTGCTTGCGGTTGAGCATGCGCTTGGTCTGCTCGAAAGAAGCGTTGTGCGTCTCCCATGCGCTCTCGGGATCGTCACCCTCAGCACGCGAGGTCTCGAGAATGGCTACCCACAGGCGATATACCGCCTCGGCGGGAGAGAGCTCGGGAAAGACCTCACAAGCCCAAGACTTCACGGGGACGCCCGCGATGCACCAAGCGTTGCGCCCAAAGTCCATCCCGTCACGGAACGACTTGCACTGCTCGTTCCGCGCCCGGGACGCAGCGGCCGGCTTGGCGGGATCGATGCCCTTGAGCGATGACGGGTCAGAACCCTCGAGGAAAAGGAACGCGGCGCCGCCCTCGGCCAGGGAGTTAAGCTGCTCGCGCTGCCAAGAGGGCACCGTCTCGAACCAGGAGGTCGGGACGCTCTCGTAGGTTAGGCGAGTCACCTGGTCATCGTGCCAGATAACTGTCACGTGCCCAGCGCCAAGGCGATATGCAGCGCGAACAACCCTGCGCGCAAAATCGGCGCGCTCGACTGGGGCCGAAAGCACCAGCTCCTGCTCGGCGTGGAGGGCGACGCCCTTCTTTACCAGCAGGTTTGCATAGCGGTCGAGCTGCTCCGAGATGGCATCGGTTGCCAGGCGGCATTCTTCGTCCGTCATGGGGATGGCAGTCATGGTGATAGGTCCCTTCGGGTTTGGTATGCAGTGCGCCAGCACAAAGGCGCTTGCTCTATCTGGTTGATACCCATAAAAAGGGCCCCGAAGGGGCCCTAAAAATCCTGGAGCGGGCAACGGGATTCGAACCCGCGGATGATGGCTTGGGAAGCCATTGCCTTACCACTTGGCGATGCCCGCATGTGTCGTGATTCTATCACAGCCAGCAACAAGGATGGTCTCACTCCACAAGTTGGCCGCTTGCACACCGCCGAGCGCCGCAGTTGGCTCACTCAAAGCCCGTGCGACCGCCTACAGGTAGACGTCCGCATCCTCGCGACCAAACTTGTGGAGCAGCTCATGGCAGGGCCTGCAAGCGGCGCAGTCACAGAACTTAGCGCCGGCCTTCTTGCGCTCCTGGGAGTGCGCGAGCATCTTGGCCGCGCCCTCCTCGCCAAAGACCTGCTTACCTGCATCAGAACCGGCAAATCCGATAAGGTCATCAATGGTGGTCTGATGTGCGCTAATGGTGTCAAGAAGGGTGTCTGTCGCCGCGTCCGCGTCCTCGCCCTTGGCAATCGCGTCCTTCCACGCCTGAGCGGCACCCTTGGTCTCGGCCGATGCCGACGGTGCGGCAAGCATCTCGTCAACCTTTGAGGCGGTGTAGTCCAACAGCTGCTTGTCCATTCCGATTCCCTTCTCGCAAGCTTGAGCCTTGTTCACTCGGTAGATATACCCAGACCGCTCGGATTGGAACGAGCGGGGCTGGCCATCGAACCAGGCGGCCACACCCGGCTCACATTTCTCGCTACGTGTTTTTGTTGGCCAAGCCCGTAATATGGCAGTCACATTTCACCAGGTCACAGGCATTGCTGAGAAAAACTCTGCAAGCTGCGTGCCAGCAGGCTGTACGCCCAGCGTCAAAAAGGTGCAAGTCCTCCCCTGTAGCCTTGGTTCCCCTCGGTAGACCCATCAAAGCACGGAGGAGGACGTATGAAACCAGAGCGGCCAAAGGAAAACAGAGGGGGAACGGATCGTGCCCGCGTGAGAAGAGACGCTCCCCGCGCACGCCTCATTGGCGGAGACAAGCTGCAGGGTGGCCCTCACGTTGGGCCGGGACACGCAGGGAGACACGCTCTGTGGCGTGGGGTCTTAGCTATCGCAACGGCAGCAATCCTTGTTGTCGAGCAACTCCTAGGGGGAGGCCTTGCCATGTGCGGCGCTGGCGTTGCCCTGGCGCAGTCTCCGGCATCTGGCAACAGCAACATCGCCTTCCTGCACAATCCCAATGGGAGCAGATACATCAGCGACGTTGTGGGCGTAACTCGACAGCAAGTAGTAGACGAACTCTCGGCCCACGAGAGCGACACCTACTACCTCGGCACTCCCTACAAGGGCGTCAACGACACGGGCAACAAGCCCCGACCAAATGGGGACCCCGGTGGCTATTCTCCCGGCATGCAGTGCAACGGCTTTGTGGCATACGTCCTGGACAAGGTGGGCGGAACGCCATACCAAACCTTTGTGAACACCGACGGGCACCGCGGCAACTGGGCGTCTCTGCTCAACTGGTTCGCCGTCTGCGAGCACAACGACGTTGTCTCCTACACCTTCGACTCAAAGGAAGAGATGCTTGCATCGGGCCTGCTTCAAAAGGGAGACATCATCTGTGCCATACCGTATACCTCCGTATTCCAGGCCGGCGCCGACGCTTACGGCAATACCGTAGACGATCACGTAGGCTTCTTCTGGGGGAGCACCTCTGATGAGGACCTCTTCTGGCACTCTGCCCACAGGCCAAACGGGCTGGGCCCGGGCGAGACGCTCATCAACGGAAACCAAATATCCGGAATCACGCCAAAGTGCCTCCCGTCCTGCTGGGTTCTTTTCCCATTGGGGCCGTCCAACGGACAGGCAGAACTGTTCAAGAGATCAGCGAGCAGGACAATCACCGATGGAAACACGAGCTATTCGCTCGAAGGGGCCTGCTACGGCCTCTACTCTGATGAGCAATGCACGCAGCTCGTTCGGTCTGCCACCACAGACGCAGATGGGCATGCCGCGTTCACAGATGTGCCATCGGGAGACTACTACGCTCGCGAGATCTATCCGTCGCAGGGCTATCTGCTGGACGAGGAAATCTACAGGGTCACTGTAAGCTCCGGCACCACATCACAGGTGGAGGGAAGCCCCGTTGAGGAAGTGCCTGCCACTGCGCCGGCAGGAGCCATCGTCCAGAAACTAGATGCCCAAACAGGGGGAACTCCCCAGGGAGACGCCTCTCTGGCTGGGGCGCAGTTCACCGTCTCCTACTATGGGAACACCGCTGGGGACATCTCTGGCAAGCCGCTTCGCACATGGGTCTTTGCAACTGACGAGACCGGAGTGGCAGCCTATAGCAGCTCGCAGCTTGTCTCGGGAGACGAGCTCTATGCCAACTCGCAAGGCGAGACTGTCTTTCCTCTTGGTACCTATGGCATCCAAGAGACCCTGGCACCAAAGGGTTACGAGCTTACGGACGTCTCCACCCATGTGGCTACGGTTACGCTCGAGAACGGTATTGCCACTTGGAAGACGCTCGACGGCTGGAACAACGGCAGCGCAGCAAAAGACGTGGAAGGCCGTGGCGTCAACGATCAGGTAACCCTTGGCTCGGTCCATGTGAACAAGATCGATCACCAGCTTAAGGAAGGTTCCCCGCAGGGTGACGCCACATTGGCAGGAGCGCGATTCCAGATACGCAACACGTCCGACCATCCCATCAATGTCAATGGCACGTCCTATGACATAGGAGAGGTTATCGAGAGCTTGGAGCTGGAGACCGACTCCTCTGGCAATGCCACAAGCGAGAAAGTCCTTCCATTTGGCACCTACGAGCTGCGAGAAACCAAGGCACCCGAGGGCTATCTTCTCAACGAGAGTTGGGTTGGCGTTGCCACGGTAGACAGCTCCCAAGCCCCAGCCACCACCGACTCCGTAGACGAGAGCGTTGAGAGAATCGAGGTGCCGCCGGTTGTTAAGGTAGACCTTAACCTCGGGACTGGCGGACCGCAGGGTGACGCAACCTTCGAGGGTGCCGAGGTGAGCATAACCAACGCTTCCAAAGAGTCCGTGGTGTATGGCGATAACACCTTTGCCCCAGGTGACGTGATTTGCTCTCTTTCGGCAAACTCCGAGGGCAGATTCCCAACCGTTGAGCTTCCCTTTGGCACATACGTGCTCAAGGAGACCAAGGCACCTGATGGGTACCTCCTCAACGACGGGTGGACCAAGACCATCGTCCTCCACCAGGGGAATCAGGCCCAAGTTGAGCTTCCAAATACCCCTGTATCCGGGGGCATCAGCGTCGACAAAATAGACCACGAGCTTGCTGACGCCAATCCTCAGGGAGACGGCTCGCTCGAGGGGGCGCATTTCGAGATAACAAACCAATCCGCGCATCCCGTGGTTGTCTCCGGGGAGAGCTTCTCCCCTGGAGAGGTCATCACAAGCGTCGACCTCGTGACGGATGCCCATGGGCACGCCACAACGGAGTCTCACCAGCTCCCATATGGCACCTATTCCATTCGCGAGGCGTCTGCGCCAAGCGGCTACCTCGTCAACACAAGCTGGAACGCGCGGGTGACCGTCAGGGAGAACGGAACGGTGGTCTCCGCTCAAACGCCTGTCGATGACCAGGTGACTCGAGGAGGCGTGCGCGTTGGCAAGCTTGACCGCGAGACGCTCGCGGGCGCGCCTCTTGGCTCTGCGACGCTTGCAGGCGCGGCGTTTGCCATCACGAATGCGTCTGCCAACCCAGTCCTTGTCGACGGCGTCTCAATCGACCCAGGTGACATAGCGATAACTCTCACCACAGACGAAAGCGGTACGGCTTCCACTGGCCCGAATGCCCTTCCGTATGGCACCTACAGGGTACGTGAGGTGTCTGCCCCCACGGGATACCTTCTGGATAGCGAAGCCAGACTGTGGTCGGCTACGTTCAGCGTGGAGGATGACGGCACAGTCGTTGACCTCACAGCACCCGATGATGCCGTGCACGACCAGGTGGAGCGCACTGACATCCGATTTGTGAAACGCGACGAGAGAACGCAGGAGCCCATGGCCAACGTCGCATTTCTCATAACCAGCCTCACCACAGGGGAACGTCATCTCGCCGTGACGGACGAGAACGGCATCTTCGACAGCTCCGTCTTCGTCTCACACGAGCGTGCCAACGCAAATGACGCCGCGTTGACTTCGGATGAGGCTTCTTCGAGCAAGACGGAAGTAAGCACCTCAGACCTAGATGCCAAGAGCGGGATATGGTTTGGCGGATCAGCCAGTTTGAACCAAGCGCCCATAGAGGGTCTCGCGGCGCTGCCCTACGACCGCTACGCAGTGCAGGAGCTGCGGTGCGAGGCCAACCGTGGACGCGCGCTCGTCTCGTTCGAGCTCACCACTGAGTTCCCCAAATCGCGCCACAACGAAGTACTTGATTTGGGCACCATCGACGACCGCGAGGAGCGGGAGCCCTCAATCCAGACAACGGCAACAGACGAGAAGACCGGCAGCCACGAAGGCGTGGCGAAAGACACCACAGGGATTGTTGACGTCGTGACCTGCGAAGGCCTTGTTCCCGGCAGCAACTACGAACTACGGGGCACGCTCATGGATGCCGAGAGTGGCGAGCCAATCCTTAACTCCATGGGCAACTCAATCGAGGCAACGCAGCAGTTTGTCCCCACTCAAGCGGACGACAGTGTTGCCATGCCATTCGAGACAGATGGCTCGGCTTTCGAGGGCAAGAAGGTGGTTGTCTTTGAATCTCTCTATCGGGAAGGCCAGGAAGTTGCCAACCACAGGGACCTAAACTCCGAGAGCCAGTCGGTCGACTATCGGGAGGGCCTCTCGTCCAACAAGGAGAATCGCTCTGGTCAAGGCGGAACCCCCAAAACCGGCGATGAGACGGCATGCGTGGCAGTGGGGGCGTGTGCAGTACTTGGCTGCGCAGGCATCATCCTCACACTCTGGCACAAGAGAAGGGAATAAGGGGGTGCGGCCATAGGTACACCGAGGGGGCCGGCAGCAGCCAGCCCCCTCGGCCTCACAAATCTTGAAAAGTGTTAGAACGCACAGCTACGAACGACGAATCATCTCTGTGACCAGCTCTGCGACAGAAGCGGCTTGATCACCGTCGACGTTCTCGGGCACGTCCTGCTCGGTACGGGAGAGCGCCGGAAGTCCGTTCTCCCCAATACCCATTACTGTTACAGCGCGTACGGAAGAACGCATGGCAACAGAGGCGTCGGTGTCTGCCCAGTCATACGTCTGGGTCTTGAGGTCAACGTGAAGATCGGCAGCCGTGCCAGTGAGGAGCCTCAGGAGGCGCCGGTCTGCGCGACGAGTTGGTTCGAACCCCTCGTGGGTCAGGAGCGAGAGGTCACCAGCGCCCACGCAATCGAGGTTCACCAGGAAAGCGCCACGGATGGCAGTTCGGTGCTCGGTCAGGAAGGAGCGCATACCCGCATGGTCAAGATCGGAAGCACCAAGGGCAACAAACCAGATATCATGGCAGACAAGCTCGTCGTCTCCCATATGGAGCACGGCAGCACGCAAGTCCTCCTCGGTGGGAGCGTCGGTGGGAGTCTCGGCCGCCTCCTCATCGGAAGCACCATCGACATCTGCGGAGCTGTCCAGCGCGACGTCAGAGGGGGCATCCTCAAGAGGAGCCTCGTCGGCTGGCACGGCGTCAAGAGAATCGTCGGCAGCCTGAGCGGGAACGTCCTCAACTAGGCGCAACCCGCTTCGGGTGGTGGCACCGCCCTTCCAAGGATCGGAGTCGGAGCTGTCATCCCAGTTTTCGGGATCATCGCTCAGCCAGTTGCTACCTCGCATAGCCTGGTTGCGGGAGTGTCCGGCACCATTGTCCTTGTTGTGGCCAAAGAGACTAAAGTGATGCTTCTCTGGCTGGCGCTCAGGCTCAGGCTCCTGCTGCACCCCAAGATCATCGGCACTTATAACGTCAAGACCGTCCTGCTGGGCCTCGATGGGTTCCTGAGTGGGCTCCGGAGCGGCAGGAGCCGGCGTGATAACCGGCACGTCAGAGTCTGCCACGTCGCTGCGTATGCGCTGGGCATTCTGGGCATCCGCGTCGCTCAAGAGGTTCCCCATGCTCCTCCTGCGGGGAGTGGCAGCCGGATGAGAGGGGGCAAGCTGCGTAGCGTCCGGATCGGAAGAAAGGGGATCGGACGTCCGTGACGGATCGGGAAGGTCAAAAAGCGCTGCGCGGCGTGCAACATCGGAGACCTGAGGCTTGAAGTTCGACTTACCCCAATTGGGATCATCGGGCTTCTCGGGTCGCTTGCGAGGCGTGGGCGCCGAAGGGCGTGTGGGACTAAGGTCATCGCTGGGCGTTGCAGTGAGGCCAGAGTCATCTTTCTCGCCAACTCCACGGCTCTCAAAGCGGTCGAACATGCTCGCAAGCTTCTTGCGATCAAAGAAGTGGGTCTTCTCGGGTGCAGGAGCAGGGGCGTCAGTGGCCTCGGCATCAGCTGTAGGCGCATTGGTGGGCACTGGTGCCTCTCCCGTGGCATCGCCGTTGGGGACGGGGGCAGCAGGAGCCGAGTCGACGCTTGCATCCTTTGCGGGAGAGGACACTGGCTTGGGGAGGCTCTCCGTCGAGTCTGCAGCGCCCACTTGAGTCTCAGCATCAATGCGTGCACCAGCACGAACAGGGCTGCCAGGCAACTCGCTTGTCTGATCGGCATCGAAGGATGACGCCCTCATGCTTCTGGAGGAGTCAACGTACTCAATCTCACAGTCGGCAGGAAGAATCCCAAGTGCAGCAATTACGTCCTTGTCATGTCGGACGCCAACAACTTCCTCGGGCTGCGGCTCGGATACGTGAGTGGGCTCCGAGTCGGCCTCGATCTGACTTGCGGCAAGTTCCGCTGCCTTGGCGGCTTCCTGCTCCCTCCGCTTTCTCTCGATGGCACGCTGCGAAACGGGCTTCTCGTCCGAGGGGCGAACGTTGTCGAGGATGCCGAGAAGGGCGGCAACCGAGGACTTGTTGTCGTTAGAGCCAAGAGAGCAGCGCGAGAACTTCTGATAGATTCCGTCAGCGCCAAACGCAGCGAGAGGAATGGCAAGCAGGATGCCTGCCACCCAGAGAAGCGAACGGAAGGCAGCTGGCAGGAAGGTAAACGCCTGGAGCAGGGAGCAAAGTCCAACTGCGGGGACGAACCACTTGAGCGCCTTGCGCAACGTGGGGATGTAGTGAGAGAGCGGGCTTCCGTACAGGAAACTGTCGTGCGGGGAGTCGTAATGGGCAACTACAACAATCGGCCTGTTGCCTTTGGCAACAAGTTCTCCCGTGGCATGGTGTACGGCAACCACATTCTGGCTGCGCGCGGAAGGTCCAAGCTTGGAGAGGAAACCCCCTCCAATTCCAAGCACATCAAGCATCAGCAGGACGGCGGGCACCACTGTCAGAATGACGCCGAGCGCAGAGACGCCCGTACCAGACAAGATTGCACCCACGAACGTCAGCGCGAGGAGAACGCACCTAACCATGCGCCCAAGGCCTGGGGCATCGAATTCCTCAACGTTGACGTCCACGTCATGCTGTCGCATGAGGTCGGCGATGGTCTGGGCGGCCTGGAGCTCTTCCTGGCTGTTGGCCGGGGAGATGCCAATCTGGTCCTCCAGGTAGTCCATATAATCATGTGTCATGGCCATGCTGTACATCCTCCGCTGGTCACGCGGCCCCCTTGGTCGCGAGAATGCGCATATACTTTGTTGAGTATACGTCTTGAAGGGCCTCTATATCACCCCGGCACCTCCTGGACGGTCCTCTGCACGCCAATTCCCCCACAACCAGCGCACATGTTCGTCTCTTTTGTGCAGTGTTTCTCGACATCACACGTCTGCGCCCCCGTCTCGCCGGACGCCGTTCGTTCTACTATCGTCTAATCCTGATGAAGCAAGACCACGGCAGCATTCCATGAAGACGCATGGACCGCTGTGATGAGACGGGAGGATCGAATTGGGCGCTGCGGACGGCTATGTCGAGATTTCGAAGGACGACGAGCAGGCAAGGAGAATCGCTTCGCTTGCGCTGGCCTTTATGAGCTCGGAGACCATTCGGGACGAGACCATCTGGCGTCAGTTTTACCCCGATCTCTCAAAGGCCGATTCCTATCGCACGGCATTCCGGCGCGACAGGGCCGCGCTTGCCGAGTGTGGGATCACGGTGAGCCGCGTCGGCGGTCCAGAAACGCTCTGGCGCGTGGATAGCGCCTCCTTCGTCGAAAGCACAGAGCTCTCTGAGGAAGACGCCATGGCCTTGGACGTAGCTTGTCTTCCTCTCGTCGATGACCAGGACTTCCCATACGGCTCAGAGCTGCGCATCGCGCTCTCGAAGATCGACGACGCCTTTGACTGCCCTGCCTTGATCTCGCTGCCCGCCGAGGAGCGGGTCCCAAGCCGGCAGCTAGCCATCCTGCAGGACTGCAGCCTTTTGGGTGTGGCCGCTCGCATCGGCTACACCCGCGCAGACGGAGTCTCTGTCGAACGCCTAGTTGCCCCGTATGGCTTCTTTGGCATGCGCGGACACCTGTACCTTGTGGCACCCGCCATCGACGGAAACGGCCGTGTGATCGACGGCTCTACCCGCACGTATCGCATCGACAGGGTCAGGCGCGCATCCAAGATTGCGGGGGCAACATTCGAGGTTCCCGAGGATTTTGATGCACGAGACTGGCAGAAGCTCCCGTTCCAGCTTGGCCCGGCCATGTGTGAAGCCTCATTCGCCGTTCCGGCGCGCAGAATCCGTGAGTTCAGCCAGGTCTCACAAGGCAAGGGCACGATAAGACTATCAGATGGCGAGGCTACTGCACCCGCAACATGGCTCGTGGAGGTTAGCAGCGTCGAAGACGCAGCTTCATGGGCCATTGCGGAGGACGTCACGCCGCTCTCGCCGCCAGAGCTGGTTGCCGCCTGGCGAGAAAAGCTCGAGGGGGTTATTTCGCATGGTTAATCGCAAACAAGGCGCTGGACGCAAGGGTGGCCTTCAGGAGGCTCGGGAGCTGGTCGCCATCATCTCCTCGCTTGGCCATGCCGGCGACAGCATCGACGTGGCCGCAATAGCCGGGCGCCTGGGCATAACCGAACAGGAAGCCCGCCATCGCATGGAGCTCATCCTCTCTGCAGGTGGCGAGGGGACTGCAGTGCTGCCCCTCTCGACGGGCGGCAATAGCGAGCGCCTCACCCTCGAGAGAGGGGCAGGCAGCCACGCAAGGAGGGTGCGTCTCACAAAGTCCGAAACTGTCGCGGTGCAGGCCGCCCTCAACCAGATGGGAATCCCCGCGGACGCGCCGCTTCGAAAGAAGATTGCCTCGTCACTCTCCCCAACGGCCCCAAACGATGCTCTGGTCGCGCAAGCTCCCGGTACGGCGCCAGTTGCAGAGGCAATTCTCACGTGCTCGAGAGCAATATCCCAGTTCGGCATGCTCGACTTCACGTACCAGGGGGTTGCGGACAACGTCCCCAGACAGCGACATGCCGATCCACGGGGGCTACGCAACACAGGTGGTGCCTGGTACCTCGATGCCTACGACCCCTCCTGCCAGGGTCAACGCGTTTTCAGACTTGATCGTATGTCAGATGTGAGGGTAGCCCCCGCAGAGCAGATAGGCTCCGAGCCAATAAGCGACCTTGGCGCGCGCATGGTACACGTGGTCTTCCACGACAAGCACTATCTCGACCTTCTCGCCTGGCCGGGCCTGCGCATCGAGCGGGACGATGGGCCGGTGGTCTACGCCCGCATTCCTTACTACGGTGGAGAGTGGCTCCCCAGGCGCATCGCAGCGTGTGCTGGAACCGCATACGCAAGCGACGGCGAGGTCAATTCCCTCGCCGTCACCTATACCCGCAGAAAATTGAATGGAGAGTAGTGCCTTGCGCCTACCGCTCGTGTGATGAGCGCCACATCTCTATGTAGCGCCCCACGTTTTCGGTCTCAAGCGTGGTCACGCTCTTGGACGGCAACGACCCCGTAAAGGCACGGCCATAGCGCTTCTGCACCACACGCGAGTCTGCAAGCACAAGCACGCCGCGGTCGCTGGACGTTCGGATAAGACGGCCCGCGGCCTGCTTCACCGAGATAACCGCCTCGGGAAGCGAGTAGTGCCACCATGCCCGATCCTCGCGCAGGTCCCGTTCGCGCACAATCGGGTCGTTGGGGCTTGCAAACGGTAGCTTGGGGATCACGACGCACCTAAGGGTGTCACCAGTGGCGTCGAATCCCTCCCAAAACGAGCGCAAGGCGAGAAGGGACGTGCGCTTCTCGGCCAGGAATTGCTGGCGCAGGCGGCGAGGCGATGAGCCGCGCTCCTGACACGCCAGAGCAAGCCCAATGTTGGCGAGACGCGGTTCAAGCTCGGAGTACACGCGCTCCATGTCACGCCTGTTTGTGAACAGCGTGAGGACCGAGCCGTCCATTGAACGGTGCACGTTGTAGAGAAGCTCTACAAGAGTATCGATGTAATTGCTCTCGTGTGGTGCCGGCATATCCTTGGTCACAATGACAGACATGCTCTTGTCGTAATCAAAGCTTGAATCAAGATGCACGTCTTTGTGCATGGACGGCGGCAGGCGGTCAAGCCCCACTGCATGGTCAAAGTGCGAGAAGTCATCTCTCACCGCCATGGTTGCCGAGGTAAACACCACACTCTTCATCTCGGGCAGCCAGTCTTGCGCAAGGTCCGCACCAACATCAAGCTTCTCGGCAAGGAGCTTCTCGGCACCAATGCGTCGCTTCGACCGGCATAGCTCCGCAGAGTACACGTACGCCTGGTCCTCTCCGCCCAAGATAAGCCGCAGACTCTCAAGCAGCTCGGTAACAAAGCGCCCAGACTCCGTGAGGTCTGCCGCCAGCTGCGGCGCAACCTCGGCGAGCTTCTCCTCAGCCTCACCCAGGTGCTTTGCCGCCTCGTCCAGGTGGGCTACGGCGGCGGAGCCGGCTTCTGCGACGGCGCCCCATTGAGGAGTCTCGCGAACCTTTTCGTCAACCCAGAGGGTCGCCATGTCGTAGCCGTCATCGCCCCTGGCAAGAGGCCCAAGCTCGTGCACGGCCATGAAGAGGTCGGCAGTCGAGACCGCGGCGCGAGAGACAGACGCAGCCGCCTTGGTGAGCAGCCCCTGGACAAGCGTTGCCCCCTCGAGCTTAGACTCCGAGACGGACGTCATCACCGTGTGAAGGGATCCGCTCTTGGTGCCACCAAGAAGCTCGAACGCCGTGCGAGCAGCGTCTCCCGAGACCTCGTGTGCCCACTGGCGGCGAGCTTCCCCCTCGAAGGAGTGGGCCTCGTCGATCACCCAATGCCTGATGGGAGGCAGTATCTTTCCCTCCGCAGCAACGTTACGAAGCAGCAGCGAATGGTTCGTCACAACCACATCGCCACTGGCCGCACGCCTGCGGGCACCATGTACCAGACACTCGTTGGGGAAGTATGGGCAGCGCCCGCGGAGGCACTCGTTTGGCGTAGTCGTGAGCATTTGCCGAGGCACGTACCGCCAACGGATACCAAGAGCATCAAGGTCGCCATCGGGTGACTGACACGCATAGGCATACGTCACTGCGATGGCCGTGAGCATGTCGCCGGCGATGGCATTGTCCGAGCGACCATCATTGCGTGCAAGCTCAAGCGGCAGGTCCTCCGCAACCGCACGGTCAAGCCTGTGCAGGCACGGATAGTGCTCGTAGCCCTTCAGGCTGTGGAAGGTGAGGCCATTTGGCAGCGCATGCGAAAGCGCCGGCAGCTCGTGGGAGACAAGCTGGTCGGTAAGGGCGTTGGTCTTTGTCGCTATGCCCACGGTCACATTGTTGCGCTGGGCAAAGAGAACCTCTGGCAGCAGGTAGGCGATGGACTTTCCTACACCCGTTCCGGCCTCAATAGTACGGTGCGTCGAGGTTGCAAGGGCATCTCGCACCTCAAGGGCCATGGAGAGCTGCTCCGGCCGGGGCTCGTAGTTCTCATACATACGCCCGACCACACCCTGGGACGCAAACTCATCCAGAATGACCTCAGGCGCTGGGGCAAAAAGAGTCTCGTCGCTCTCGGCGGCATCCGGACGTGGATGCGCCTCCTCACGCGCCACCAGGCCATGACGCAGAGCCTTGAGCGAGAAGGACTCTGGGCCTCTCTCTGCCGCCAAGTGCGCGATCACAGGTCTGAACGGCCACTCTACCTCTGGATGCATCTCGGAAAGCCTTCCTAGAAGACCTGCTGGCAGGTCTGAAAGACCAAGCAGGATGATGCGCCACATGCCGCAGAGCGCGTCGACGTCGTCGCCGGCACGGTGCGTGACAGAATCGCAGCCAAATGCCTCTGCCATGTCAGAAAGCCGGTGAGAGGAGAGGCGCGGGAGAGCAATGCGCGACAGGGCAAGCGTGTCGATCCAGGTATCTGACACCTCCGCTCCTCCGCGAACCCCCTCGATGAAGGTGCGATCGAAGGTTGCGTTGTGGGCAAGCACCGGCGCGCCGCCCACAAATTCCGCCAGGGCTCTTACTGCCTCTTCGGGACTCGGAGCACCAGCAACGTCAATGTCACGTATTCCCGTGAGCTTTTGGATCTCTGACGGGATGGGCCTGCCAGGATCAACGAATGTCTCAAAGCGCTCGACGGTCTCGCGACCAGAGAGTCTTGCCGCAGAGACCTCTATGAGTTCGCAGTCCTTAAACGAGAGGCCCGTGGTCTCTGTATCAAGCACAACGATGTCCTCTTCCAGCAGGTCAAAGCTATTGGTGCGCGCACGCTCAGCGAGGCTCATGTAGTTTGAGCGTATGTCCTCGGGCGTTCCAGGAAGAAGCAGCCGCTCAAGGGCGGCTGCAGCTCGTTCCGTGTTCTCATCTCGCCCGCCAGCATTGGCAAGGGCCATGCTATGCCTCCGACTTTCCATGTGCCTCTAGCGCATACTCCACGAACCTCTTGCAAAGCTCCGGGAACTCAATGCCACCGTGACGTGCAGAGTCGGGCAGGAGGCTGGTCTCGGTCATGCCTGGAATGGTGTTTGTCTCGAGAATCACCGGCGTACCGTCCTCGCGCACAATGAAGTCGCTACGAGAGGCACCAAGAAGATGTAGCGCGCGGTGGGCGCGGACGGCAAGTTCCTGAACGCGGGCGTAGACGCCAGCCTCAAGACGGGCCGGAATCACGTGGTGCATCGACGAGGGCTCGTACTTGACCTTAAGGTCATAGAACTCCGCGCCCGTCACGATCTCAACGATTGGTAGCGCCTTGGGCTCGTCGTTGCCAATAACGGGAACGGTGATCTCGGTACCGGTGACGCACTCTTCGATAAGGGCACGGTCACCGCCAGACGTTGCGAATCGAACGGCTTCAGGCAGCTGAGAAGCGCTGGTCACACGCGTAACGCCAAAGCTGGAGCCGTTGGCGGCTGGCTTTACAAAGAGCGGCAGGCCAAGCTCCTCGACGATGCGGTCAACATCCTCTGTCGAAAGCTCGGTACCTGGCGCAACGTCGGTACCCCGAGGCGTGGGGATGCCGGCTTGGCGGTAGAGGGTCTTAGCAACTTCCTTCTCGGTGCTCACGGCACTGCCAAGAACGCCTGAGAAGGTGTAGGGCATGTGCAGAATCTCCAGCAGGCCCTGGATGCAGCCGTCTTCGCCGTAGTGTCCATGCATCGCCACGAAGGCAACGTCATAACCACCTCTGGTAAGCGCCGAAACAAAGCCGTCATCCGCAACGTCAAGCAGGTCAACACCCGTAAAGCCCGCCTCTGTGAGCGCCTTCTGACACGCGCGCCCAGAGTCCAGGGAAATTTCCTTCTCGTCAGACCAGCCGCCGGCGATAACGACAACCTTGAGGCCCAACACGTCCTGACTTGTCATGTGCTCTCCCTCGCATCTCTCCGCCGTGCGGTAGACTCAAACTCACACGGAGACAGTAACCCAAAGAGGATACTCCACCACACCATACGACAGGGGCAAGGGGCCAGAAATGCAGACGGAAGACGTCAATCGAAACAACGAGAAGCTTGACCTAAGAAACTGTACGCACGGGCAGCTCGAGGCCCTTCTCTCCGGGCTTGGCCAGCCAAAATTCCGCGCGAAGCAAATTGAGGATTGGGTGTGGGTCAAGAACGCCGCGTCGCTTGACCAGATGACAAACCTTTCCAAAGCGCTTCGTACCCAGCTTGCAGACCATGTCACGCTCGGGGGCGTTGAGGAGGTCGCACGCCAGCTTTCCCAAGACGGTAGCCGCAAGTACCTGCTTAGGTTCCCCGATGGCGTCGCGGTCGAGTGCGTTGGCATGCCCTCGAAGAACCGTCTTTCGGTATGTGTCTCCACGCAGGCGGGTTGTGCCATGGGCTGCGCCTTCTGTGCCACTGGCGCTTCCGGTCTCACGCGCTCTCTTACGGCTGGCGAGATCTACGAGCAGGTCATGCACGTGCGCGACGATTTCAATACGCGTGTTACCAGCGTCGTGATGATGGGTCAGGGCGAACCCCTGATGAACTACGACGCGACGCTTGCTGCCCTTCGTCGTCTCAACTCTCCGGAGGGCGCTGGAATTGGCGCTCGTCACCTTACGGTATCCACTTGTGGCGTCATCCCTATGATTAAGCGCTTTGCCAACGAGCCCGAGCAGTTCACGCTCGCTGTCTCACTGCACTCTGCCAATCAGAGCACACGCAACATCCTCATGCCCGGCGTCAAGAAGTACTCGCTTATCCACCTCTATGACGTCATGGGCGAGTATGTCGACAAAACAGGACGTAGACCCACCTACGAGTATGCACTGATTCAGGGCGTAAATGACAACGAGGACGAGCTTGGGGCGCTCTGCGACTTCTGCCGTGGGACTCTTGCCCATGTGAACATCATCCAGCTCAACGATGTTCCTAGTTCCAAGCTCAAGCCTGTAAGTCCGGAGCGGGCTCAGGAGTTTGTTGCACGTCTCGCCTCTGTTGGCGTTGAGGCTACCATCAGAAACTCTCGTGGGGCTGACATTGACGCAGCTTGCGGCCAGTTGCGTCAGCGCATGTAGCTTAGGTTCTTTGATCTAGCTTTTCGTTAGTAGTCTTCTGAGTAGGGCGGCCTCAACAGATGAGGCCGCCCTAAAGTTTAGAACATTTGTTCTTATATTTGTTTTATGGCAGACTGTGTTCGATCTAATAGCCAAGGTCCTTCCATTGGCGCATTGTCGTCTGGACGTTAGGTAGAGGTCCATCCTCCGTCATTACATCCCCTCTCACCGAGGCAATCACATCATCTATGCGCTCATACGATGTCTTGACTGTCTCTACCATTCGCTGGATGTTCTGCCTGGCCTCTTCAGAAATGACCTCCTTATAGACCACATAACCAATACCCGCTACGGCTGCGATGGCAACCACTCCGCCCAATATCTTTTTCATGCTCACCCCCAATCTCTTGTGAGAAGGTCAACTAGGTGAGCGAGAGCTTCTTCGTCCTCAAACTCAATCTCAACCTTATTGCGTCCTCGGACCGTCTTCACCTTCACGTTGGTGTCCAATGCCAGGCGCATCTGCCTAGCTGCACGCTTGAATGACTGCGGCACCGGTTGCCTGTGTACGGGTTCCGCCTGGCTGTTGTCAGAAAACAGTGGTGCAAGAGTTTCTGTCTGACGTACCGACAATCCCTGGGCAACAACTTTCTCAGCCAAACGTATGCGTCCCTCTTCTGAAGGAACAGCAAGGATTGCTCTCGCATGTCCTGCGGTGAGCTTACCCTCGCTCATCAGCTGTTGTACGTCATGAGGTAGGTCAAGCAGTCTTAGGGTGTTGGTTATTGCAGAGCGTGACTTGGAGACGAGTCGTGCAACCTCCTCTTGAGTCAGGCCGTTTTTGTCAAGCAGCTGCTTATAGCCCTGTGCCTCTTCGATAGGGTTGAGGTCCGATCGCTGAAGGTTCTCTATGAGAGCAAGCTTAAATACATCCTCATCGCTAATATCACGAATTACAACGGGAACCTCATCCAGCCCTGCCAGCTTCGCTGCTTGGTATCGACGCTCTCCTGCAACAATCTCATACGTCGCTCCCTTTTTGCGAACGATGATTGGCTGAAGGATGCCATTCTGCTTAATCGAGTCTGCAAGCTCAGCAAGTTCGTCTGGATTGAAGTTCTTTCTTGGTTGTCCTTTGTTCGGTTTGATTTTACTAATGGGAAGTGTTGAATCGGGCACTGTGGAACCTACCTCTGCATTTGCTTCTCCCATGAGAGATTCAAGGCCTTTGCCCAAGCCTGTCTTCTTAGCCACGGTGAATCACTTCCTTTGCCAGCTTTGTATATGTAGAAGCACCCTTGCTCATTCTCGCGTACATAGTTACAGGCAAGCCATGACTTGGCGCCTCGGCGATTTTCACATTGCGTGGAATGTATGTCTTGAATATCTGCTGTCCAAAATAGTTCTCGCATTCTTCGACAACCTGGCGCGAGAGGGTAGTGCGCGTGTCGTACATCGTCATTACAACGCCAAATATTGATAGGCTCGGATTAAGACGGCTTTTCACCATCTTCATCGATTCGATTAGCTTTGTAACTCCTTCAAGTGCGTAATATTCGCATTGAATTGGAATCAAAAGCTGGTCAGAAGCCACAAGGGCATTGATTGTGAGAAGGCCTAGCGATGGTGGACAGTCAATAAAGACGTAGTCAAATTCGTCTTTGATCTTATCAACCACGTTTCTGAGTATGCTTTCGCGGGTCATAGCAGAAACAAGCTCAATTTCTGCACCTGCAAGCTGGATTGTGGCAGGAGCAACAAATACTCGCTTTTCAACGGTACCTACTATGACGTCTTCAATTGGGAAATCTTGAAGCAAGACGTCATACATGTCGTGTTCAAGGTCTTCCTTTTCGATTCCATACCCACTTGTCGTATTTCCCTGCGGGTCTAGGTCAATGACGAGGACTTTCTTCTTTGCCTCTCCAAGTGCTGCGGAGAGGTTAATTGCCGTCGTAGACTTTCCGACCCCACCCTTTTGGTTAATGATGGCCAGAACTTTTGAATCTCGATTAGCAAATCCTCGTTTTACGTCTCGGAATCCCACGAATACCTCCAATTGCCGAGTGTGTTTGCATCTAAACTGTGTTTACTCACCAATCTGGTGTTTGACAATCATAGGATATTGTTTCATGTGAAACTTCGAGAATCTCAACCGATATTGTTGAATGGCTTTCTTTCTTCCTATGTGGTTTCCAATTATCCAATGTTTCACGTGAAACATTGGATTTACACCCTTATTCTGTTCGACTTGTTTTTCTCAAATTTTAATTCGTCTCACCATGCGAATTGAACTCAACTAAATTTGGCCGTTTCACGTGAAACGGCCAAATTTAAACCCCTGTTGTTCAGTTGCAGTAATCAGATCTTGGTTAAAGTTAGAGGATCCTTCGAATCGACAAGCGAAGACAGTTTCACGTGAAACTGCATTTCAATCTAAATAGCTATATGTGGTTAAACAAAGTGGTTTCTCTACTTCAACCATACTTGAAGTAGACCATCACTATGTGGTGTTTCACGTGAAACAACCTGCATGATTATCGCCTTCTAGTTCCACCCATAATGATTAAGAACAATTCTCGACAGTCTTGAAGCAACCAAATCAAGTAGTTTCACGTAAAACACCGCAGAGCAATCACCTAATCACAGATAGGCAAGATCTAAGTTTGATGTATAGAGTAAAACTCATTGAGACAATCTAATGCGAGAGCTTCGAATGAGACGGCATGGCAGCAAATTATTTAGTAAGTAGGCCACTTATGAAGATAAGTTATGAAGCTAAGCCATATACCAGTTAGTACTCAACATTACAATATCGACCAACAGCTTCACATGAAACAGAAGTTGAAGTCTTCAATATATAAGACGCCTCCAAACCAGACATTTATCGGTTCGGAGACGTCGAGAGAATTTGGTGATTAATTAGATATCTATAGAGAGTAGAGAGGACAACTAGACACCCAAAGGGTGCTTCTTAGCAACACCATTTGGCCGGGGAAGCTTAATGCGCGGATTCCCAGTCTTGACATAGGACAGGATGGTCCTATGTCCAAGTCCCTCAGGCAAATCGTACTCAAGTCTTACAGATTCTTGTAAACCACAAATCTTTGCTGCTTCAGAAGCTGCAAGAAGCTCTTCGTCGCTTGGATTTCCCTTACTGACGAGTAGTGTTCCATTTCTTCTAAGACAAGGAGCAGCGTACTCAATAAGAACATTCGTTTGGGCTACTGCACGTGCAGTAACTACATCGAATCGTTTATCAAAGATTGTTGGAACTTCTTCAGCACGAGCATGAAGACACACAATACGATCTGCAAGTCCAAGAGTATCAACAAACTCCTGGACAGCAGAGACCTTCTTGCCGACAGAGTCAATCAGAGCCCCGGAGCAGCCAGAGACAACAGAGAGCGGTATGCCCGGATAACCTGCTCCAGTTCCAATGTCCAAGAGCCTGGACTCGTTAGACAGCAAGTCAGGTTTATGTGCGATGAGGAGAAGCGAATCAATGATGTGGAGTACGAGGGCCTCGTGCTCGTTGGTGATTCTCGTCAGATTCATTACCTGATTCTTCTTGATGAGGAGTTCAAGATGCGAGACGAGCATCCCAACCATATCAGGTGTGATATTCAACCAGCACAGGTCACTGTCAGAGACGGCAAGGTCTAACAGCTCAATACAGAGGCGATCGTGAAGGTCTTTATCCATTGCCTCTCCCAAGGTGGTAATGGAGCCATTAAGATGTCAGCTGCCAAAATCTTTTGAGTCAAAAGAAATTGGCAAAAAAGAGAGGGTAACAAACGTCACCCTCTCAGACTGTAGCGCAAATAGACCAGCTCAAGGAGAAGCTAGAGCTTAACCGGTGTAACCACAACACGCCGGTCAGGATCCTCACCCTCGGAGTGAGTAGTGACCTCGGAGTCGTCCCTAAGCGCAAGGTGAACGAGTCGGCGATCATACGCATTCATAGGGGCGAGCTTCACGCTCGAGCCATGGCTCTTTGCCCGAGAGGCAGCATTGAGAGCCATCTGCTCGATCTTCTTCTTGGCACGGCTACGGTAGCTTTCAATGTCAACGACAATGGGATAGTAGAACTTGAGCCGGCTGCTCAGAAGCGTGGAGATAACCGTCTGAAGGGCCTCGAGCGTGCGCCCATGACGTCCGATGAGAACAGCAAGGTCGCCGCCACTTACGTCAAGAATCAGCTCGCCCTCCTCACCGTCATACTCGTCGATAGAGGAGTGTGTCTCCCCAAACAGGTTGAGGATGCCACGCAAGTACTCAACGGCCACGTCGGCAATACGATCAGTCTCGTCGTCGGTCAGTGCAATGCCAGCCTCGTAATGCTCACGAATCTGCGCGAATTCGTCAGCGGCACCGGCTGGAGCATCGTTATCATCCGAGACAACGACCTCAGACTCAACAACCTCGTCGAGGGTTCCTTCCTCCATCACAAACCTCCTAGACAGGTAGGTATTAATATCATTAAATATTAGAAATATTGTATATTGCAGCACTATAACTTACAGAAATGAGTATCTAAATCTCAGATGCTAGCTCTTCTTGTGCGGACGAGGCCTCTTCTCCTTGCGCACCACATCAACAGAGACCGACGCCTGGCCCTGCATGCTCTGCTCGGCCTCTGCCTTAGCCTTCTCCATGACCTTGCGCGTCACAAAGTACTGCTGAAGGATGCCCCAAAGTGCGGAGGTATTGTAGTAGAGAACAGCGCCAGCAGGAATGTTCCAGCTAAACCAAGCCATTATAACGGCCATGATAGCACCCATACCTAGCTGCTGCTTGCGCTGGTCCTCAGAGACCTGTCCAGAGTTAATGGCCATCTGCAGGAACGTAAGAACGCCGAAAAGGACAACAAAGAAGATGTAGATGGCGGCAGGACCCCAGCCGTCGGAGCTGAGCATGCCACCTGCAGAGCCGGCAAGCGAAGGGATAACGCCATAGAAGCTTGCATCAGATGGAATGCGGTCGCGGGCCACCGTGAACAGCGCAAAGAAGACGGGCGCCTGGAGCAGCACAGGCAGGCAACCCATGACAGGGTTGAAGTGCATGTCAGAGTAGAGCTTCTGCATCTCCTGGGCCTGGCGCTCGGGGTCGTCGGCGTACTTGGTCTGTAGCTCCTGAATCTTGGGCTGCGCCGCCTGCATGCGTGCGGAAGACTCAACCTGCTTGTTCATCAACGGCATGATGAGCAAGCGAATGATGGCGGTGAGGATGATGATTGCGAGGCCCCAGTCCCCGCAAAATCCCTCAATGCCCGCGAGTACGGCGGCAAAAAAATTAATAATCCAATCCCACATGGTTCCTCCGTGTGTGTCCCCAGACCGTTAGGGAACGGGGTCGTATCCACCGGCGTGGAAGGGATGACACCGCAAGATGCGCTTCACGGCGAGCCACCCGCCCTTCGCCAGACCGTACTTGGCTATGGCCTGTCGAGCGTACTCCGAGCAGGTTGGCGTATAGATGCAGTGTGGAAGGAACAAGGGCGAGATGCGACGTTGATAGAACCTAATGGCCCTCGTAGCTGCACGCGAGAGCGCAGACTCCCCCTTGGATTCAGCCACGCACCACACCGGCCCTCTCGAGCAACCTCTCAAGGGACGTCGCCACGCGCTCGGGAGAGCTGTCATGGGTCTTGTCGGTCGAGAAGAGGATTACGTCGTAGCCGTCACGCGGTAGCGAACAAGCGCGTGCTGCCTCTCGCAGGACGCGCTTGCACCTATTTCTGTAGACGGCGTCTCCAAGCCTTTTTGGCGCAACGAAGGCGACCTTCGGCAGGTTGCCTTCGCTCGTTGGCGCCACTCGAATGCGCAGTAATGCGTCGTTGTAGCGCTTCCCGCGCGAGAAGACCCTCTCAAATTCGGCACGCGATTTGATGGTCTCCATGATGCGGTGTTAGACGGTGAGCCGCTTGCGGCCCTTGGCACGACGACGTGCGAGAACTTTACGGCCACCCTTGGTGGCCATACGGGCGCGGAAGCCGTGGGTCTTGGCGCGCTTACGCTTATTGGGCTGATACGTACGCTTCATGATGTATTCCTCCCATACGGGTCTAATGTCTTGAGCGCTAAGCCCAAAGATTGTAAGGGTCTCCCCGTCGAGATGTCAATTTAATGCAGAATAACTGCACGGTTTCTGGGCTAACTTCGTCATGTTAAGGCCCTGAGTGTTGGATTTCCTTAACACCATAGGGTGCAAGAAAACTTCCATGGATCGAAAAGAGCCATCCAAGCCAATGACAACTTTCTTCCTGATGCTATGATTTTACAACCGGTATTTCACGTTTAGACCCAGTTATCAACCACGTTTCATCCTTTGTTGAAAATTTTCGTTCACATAGAAAACCGAGTGAAAGTTTTCATCCAAGGTTCAAACGAGGTTGAAAAGTCTGAGCTGATGAAAAGAATCAAGAGGTAAAGCGGGATGGACCACGCGTTCTATCCGTTCATCGACAACATGCCCCAGGATGCGGGCAAGGGGAATGAGAAGTCTCCGGAGAGCTCCCAGGGTGGCAGCAATGCCACCCTGGGTGAGCATGGAGCCGTGCGCTATCCCGCGCGCATAGCCATCTACGATGACGCGGCGGCTGCGCCACGCGTGGTGGTCATCGAGCCCACGGACATCCGCAGCTACCTAGAGGAGATCACAGCAACCGTCAACCGTCTGGCACACGAGCAGGGAAGTCAGATTCCCTTCACCGTGATTCGCGAGATTGTCGAGAACTTCATCCACGCCTACTTCATAGCACCAACCATCACGATTCTCGACGACGGTAACACACTGCGTTTCTCTGACCAGGGTCCTGGCATCCAGGAGAAGGACCTAGCCATGGAGTACGGCACAACCTCGGCAACCGAGGAGATGAAGCACTACATCCGCGGCGTGGGGTCGGGTCTTCCGTACGTGCAGCAGTACATGACCGACAAGGGCGGCAGCCTCACCATAGAGGACAACATCTCCGGCGGGACGGTTGTGACGATTTCAACCAGGCCAAAGGAGGATGCCGAGAGGTGTGCGGCACCAGGCAAACCTGCGGCGGCAACGTCACAGGCACCGCAGCCCCAGATGTCACAGCCCTATGGGCAGAGTCAATATCCCACTCAGCAGATGCCAGGAGTCTATCAACAGCCCTTCATGCCGGGCCACCAGCAGTACTACCAGCCGACACAGCCCCAAATCCAGCAGGGCTTCTACCCGCAGCAGGACTACCAGCAACCCACCTACCAGCAGCAGGCTCCTGCGCCGACGCCGGTCGCGGCGCCTGTCTCGACGCCTGCACCTGCGCCCGCGCCCGAGCAGCAACCACCGGCGTGGGTCGCCGAGCTTGGTCGCATCAACCTCTCGGACCGCTCGCAGGCCATACTCGAGTACCTCTCGGCGCACGAGATGGTTGGGCCCACAGAACTCGTGAGGGCCTACGGCAGGTCCGCTCCCACCTGGTCGCGCGAGCTTGCCAGCCTGGTACAGATGGGCATTCTCAAGAAGGCGGGTCAGAAGTACTACCTCACGCAACTGGGGCAGAACTTCGTGTAGACAGTCCTTCTCAATAGTCCTAAGCCAAAGTTTTCAACATTTCTCGTGGTTCTCGACGCTTGTGGGGTTCATAGGGTAGAGTTTTCAACAATTTCCTTATAATGGTTTCTCGCACGAGAGACGGATGACATACGCGCCTATGAACGCCGAGAGGAACACGCAGGCATGGAACCAGAGATTGGCTCAGACACCGAGGCACTGTGGCAGGACATGTTCGACCTGGTGAGCAAGCGTCACCTGCCTGGCTCGGTCATGGCCATGCTGCGCAGCTGCGAGCCAACGTCGCTTGGTTCGGGTGTACTATACGTAGAGACGCACAGCCGCACGGTGAAGAACCGCCTCTCGAAGAACCTTGGCGTCATCAACGAGTGCCTCACCGAGGCGGCCTTCGAGCCAACCACGCTCGACATCGCGTTTGTACAGGACCCAGACGCGGCCCCTCTCGCCCCAAACTCGGCAGTAACGCCCGAGGAAGCGCGCAGATGGATCGCACCGTCGCCGCAGACGGCATCGCCAACCCCAGCACCGGCGGCCGCATCACAGCCGCGAAACCCAGAGGACGCATGGCTCGACGAGAACGCCACGCGGGAGGCGGCCGGACACGAGCGGCGCGCGGCAAACCCCCTGGTGGGTGACATCTCCGAGATGGACTCCAAACTCACCTTCGACCGCTTTGTCGTAGGCGACGAGAACACCTTTGCCTACCAGGCGGCACTCCAGGTGTCAAACGGCGAAAACCGCACCTACAACCCCCTCTTCATCTA
The DNA here is from genome assembly GCA_022648325.1 of Olsenella sp. Taxonomy (GTDB): domain Bacteria; phylum Actinomycetota; class Coriobacteriia; order Coriobacteriales; family Atopobiaceae; genus Tractidigestivibacter. Next base: position 3,212 of record JALCMG010000013.1, on the reverse strand, counting down.
TGGCAAGAGCGGACTGGGCAAGACACACCTGCTGCGCGCCATCCAGAACTACATCTCGGCGAACGACCCAACCCGCGTCTGCGTGTACAAGGACGGCTCGTCCTTCATCACCGACTACACCACGGCCATGTCGCACCGCGAGAGGTCCGCGCCGGACATCCTGCGCGACCACTACTACGACATCGATGTCCTTATCATCGACGACATTCAGAAGCTCGCCGGCAAGGCAGGCACCATCGACTTCTTCTTCGACGCCTTCAACCACCTCACCAGCGCGGGCAAGCAAATCGTGCTGGCGGCAGACCGCTCACCCTCACAGCTGGGCACCGAGGCGGCATTCGACGAGCGTGTGACAAGTCGCTTGGACTCGGGCTTCTCTACGTCAATCCAGGTGCCAAACTACGAACTCAAGCTGCGCCTCATCACCACCTTCTGCAAGCGCATGCGCGAGGACGCAACCGAGGGGCACGTAGGGCTTGCCATCACGGGCACCATCTCCGAGGATAACATTCGCTACATGGCCGAGCGAGCGGGTACCAACATCCGCGTAATCGAGGGGTTCTGCCAGCGCTGCCTCATCGCCGAGACACATCGCGAGCAGCGCGGGGAGGGGGTCACGCACGAGGACATCAACCGCCTAGCCAAAGAGTCGTGGCCAAACGGCGAGAAGCAGTACAAGATCGAGGAAATCCAACGCGCCGTCGAGCAGTACTTTGACATCTCGCACTCGGACCTTGTAGGCGAGAAGCGCAACAAGGACATCATGAATGCGCGTCACGTTGCCGTGTGGCTCTCGAAAGAGCTCTGTGACGCCACCTATGCCGAGATTGGCGAGCACTTTGGTGGCAGAAGCCATGCCACGATGCTCAACAGCATCCGAGTGGTGGACAAGAAGCGCAAGGAGGACAAGATCTACCACGACCGCCTGGTGCAGATCCGCGACAACATCACCGAGAACACGTAGGTCAAAAAGGTGGGAGAAAGGCGTAAGAAAACCCTCGAAAAGTGGGGATGCAATGTTGAGAGAGTTCTCGACACGCCTTCGACCGTCGAGAAATACAGGTTCCAAGAAGACGTACCAAAAGATTTGTTATAGCATCTACCAGCAAGTTTGCGAGTTCTCAACTTTTAGACAGGCCTTATTACTACTATTGCTTTTATATATAGATAAAGAACTAATAGATAAGAGAGGGCAGCCATGAGGTTCACCGTAAGTCAGTCTTCACTTCTCAAGGCACTGTCAGTCGTTGCCAAGGGCATGGGGACCAACTCAACCCTTCCCTTGCTCTCGGGCATCTACATCAAGGCCGAGGAGGGCACCCTCGAGTTTCAAACCAACAACCTCACTATCACGATTCGCCACCGCATCCCCGCAAACGTGGAGGAGGCCGGCGAGACGGTGGCATCGGGCAAGATGCTCACGAGTATCGTGAAGACGCTCGACGACGCCGCGGTGACCTTCGACGGCGGCGAGCGCACGATCTCCATCTCGTGCGAGAAGTCCTCCTTCCGCCTGAACACCCTGAATCCCGCCGACTGGCCGGCCTTCCCCGAGTACTCCCTCGAGGACGCCACGGAGCTTCCGAGCGAGCTTCTCTCCGGCATGGTCGACAAGGTCTACAAGGTGACCTCCAAGGAGACCACGCGGCCCATCCTGCAGGGCATCCTTCTCACCGCCGCCAACAACACCATCCGCCTTGTTGCCACGGACTCCTACCGCCTGGCCGTCTGCGACGCCTCCGCCGAGACCGGCGAGGGCGAGTTCCGCACCATCGTGCCCGGTCCCGTCTTCCACGACGTGCTCTCGATGCCCAACCTCGAGGAGCACATCTCCATTGGCACCACCGACAGCCAGGTGGTCTTCACCTTTGGCAACACGACCTTCATCTCGAGCAAGATCGAGGGCAACTTCCCCGACTACCGCCAGCTCCTGCCTTCGAGCTGCAACACCTCGGTGCGCATAGACGTCGAGGCCTTCGCGGCCGCCCTCAAGCGCGTCTCGGTGGTCGCCATCTCCAACGCCTCCGTGCGCTTTGACATCGACGCGGACGGCAAGGTCATGCGCCTCTCGGCCTCCTCGCCCGACCAGGGCGAGTCGACCGAGCTTTTGCCCGTGGAGGTCGAGGGGCAGAGCCTCTCCATCGCCCTCAACTACCACTACGTCTTTGACTGCGTGAATGCCGTCTCCGACAAGAAGGAGCTGGTCCTGGAGCTGCAGAGCAACATGCAGCCCGGCATCTTCAAGACCAACGGCAAGGTCAACTACCTCTACATGCTGATGCCCGTCCGGATGTAGCGTGGGCCTTCTCGTAGAGAGCCTTAGGCTCGAGCAGTTCAGGAACTTCCGTGACCGCGAGGTGTCCTTCTCGCCCACAACCACGGTCCTTGTGGGGAGAAACGCCGTGGGCAAGACCAACGCCGTCGAGGCGCTGCAGATGCTCACGGCGGGGGCGTCGTTTAGGCATCCCACGCCGCCACAGCTCATCCTTGCCGGCTTCGATCGCGCCCGCATCAGCGCGCGGCTTGCGGGCGACGGGCGCGCGGTGGATGTTGCCTGCGACATCACCCCGCAGCGTAGGCAGTTCTCGCGTAACGGCAAGCACTGTCAGGCGGCGGACATGGCCTCCTCGCTCATGAGCGTGCTCTTTTGCCCCGACGACCTCTCGCTCGTGAAGCGCGGGGCGTCCTTCCGCCGCGCGGAGCTGGACGGCTTTGGCTGTCAGGCGGCCGTGGGCTACTCAAAGCTCCTCGCCGCCTACACCCGAGCTGTCGAGCAGAGGAACCGCCTGCTCAAGGACGAGAGACCCGACCCCCCGCTCCTGTGCGCGTGGGACTCGTCCGTGGCCGTGGGCGGCGCGACCCTGCTCCAGGCTCGTGTGCGCCTCTTTGGGCGGCTGCGCGAGAAGATCCTGGACGTCTACGGGAGCATCGCTGATGGCGAGGCACTCACCTGCACCTACGAGAGTACCGTCTGCGACGACCCTCTCGCGCTCTCGCGCGAGGAGCTTGCCGAGCGTTTCCTTGCGCGCATCGAGGAAGCGCGCCCGGATGACCTTCGCCGCCAGCAAACCACGGTGGGGCCCCACCGCGACGACGTGGTCTTTGCCATCGATGACAGAGATGTCCGCAGCTTTGGCTCCCAGGGCCAGCAGCGTTCCATAGTGCTGGCGCTCAAGATGGCCGAGGTGCTCGTCTCAGAGGATGTCACCGGC
>JALCMG010000012.1 GCA_022648325.1 Olsenella sp. | reverse complement strand
TCCGACACCGCCGAGACAGCCGGATCGTTCACGCCCACCAAGGCCGGGACCTACACGCTCTACGTGGACGTGGTGTCCCCGGACGGCACGCGGGAGACCAGGTCCACCACCGTCGAGGTGAAGGGCGTGGCAACACCCATTTTGGGCGATCCTCAAGTTGAGAAGTCACAGCTTGTGAGTGACCTCAAGTCTGGTCTTGCGGCATGCGGCACTGCGTTCCCCTCAGACGTGTATTCGGCTTACGGCGCCTCGACGGTTGAGGAGTTTGTCGAGAGGCTCTGGGATGCCGCCATTGCGGAGGGCGTCCGTCCGGAGGTTGTCTACTCGCAGGCCATGGTCGAGACCGGCTACCTAAAGTTCGGGGGAGACGTCCAGCCCAAGCAATGCAACTTCTGCGGCCTTGGTGCAACGGGCAATGGAGTTAGCGGTGCAGACTTCGGCCCCTATGGGTCGGATGCCGTCTATATTGGCTTCCTTGCACAGGCGCAGCACCTTCGGGCATACGCAGGAAAGGCGCCCCTCTCATCTAAGACATACGACCCGCGCTATGGAACGTGGCTCTTTGGCAGGTCTGAGACAGTCGAAGGTCTGAGTGGTACCTGGGCAGCAGATACGACTTACGGTGGCAAGATATTGTCGATCATGAGCAGGCTGTAAGCGAGGTTCCATACAACAAAGGGGTCGGCTCCGCGTCTGTGATGCGGGGCCGACCTTTTTCTATATCCATATCGTTCTGCGACTAGCGATCTGGTTCGTCTTCGATTGAGCGGAGCATGCCATAATACACGTCATCGTGCGTCATGAGTCCCAGGATGGTCATAAACTCCCGTGCGACTGGGAATATCTCGGCGTCGAGGGAGGCCCGCATGCCCTCGAAGAACACATCGGACACCTCTTCGGTGGGAGCTATGGCTATGTCTCTAGCTGCGAGAGCGGCGCGAACCTGCCCTTCGGAGAGAGGCTCGCTTGTGGTGGCAGCGCCTTGCAGCTGGAGAACAATAGCAGAGAGCTGGGAAGCCATCTGGTTAGCGATGCCGGGCATAAACGAGAGAGCACGCTGATAGCAGGCGCGCGCCGCGCGCATATCCTGGCGGTTCCACTCGTAGCTCGCCATGCGGAAGTAGCCAAGACCCACGCCTTCAGGGTCGTGGGCTAGCTCGAGGAGGTGGCCCACCTCAGCCATCGCATCGTCGGAACGGCCCTCGGTATCCAGGCATTGGGCAAGTTGCAGCCTTGAATGAATGCTGAGAGGGGCTATCTCCACGGCCCGACGAGCCCGCTCTGTTGCCATGGACCTCTGCCCCTGCGCGAGCGCTGCCACCGAGACAACGAGTTGTGCTTCGAGGTAAGCGTCGGGGACAAGCCGCGTCTCCCGAGAGCCGTCCCAGAGCAGGCGGTTGTAGAGAGCCCGGTCGACATAGCTGCCAAAAGCACGCCACTCTACCGCAGGGGTGTCCTCGTACGCATGGGCCAGCTCCAGGGGTTCCAAGGCCCCAAGGGTAACTGAGAGTGCGCCCTCAGCATCTTTTTGGGAGAGCTGCTCCTTGGCCTTCTCTACAGCGATGGTGAGTGCGTCCCCATTGACGAATTCATCTTGGATGGCCTGCGGATCATCCTCGGCGATCGCCCCGTCGATAAGTTTGGTCGCGCAACGTCGCGCAGCCTCCCTTACGGTTGCATCATCGTCGTTGCCAGCGAGCTCCATGATGGCGCGAACGTTTCCCTCGGTGGAAGACGTGAGGTGGCGAGAGATTTGTGACGCGACTTCGATCCTCTTGCTTTCCTCAACGATTCCAAGTTGGGCAACTCGATGGGCGCCCAATGCTGTCGCAAAGGGATCGGCAAGGACGCGCTTTGATAGCTCCACTGTCTCATAGCGTCGTGCCGGGCAGAAGCGCTCACTCTCAAGCGAAAAGTCCTGCCTTACGGGTGAGAGCTGACCATCATGCTCGTCGAGTACCGCAGCGAAGCTACGGTAGGTTTCTACTGGGTCAAAGGTTCCCGTGAGGGGAATCTTGGAGAAGCCCTCGCGGTCAAAGCGCACCGAGTAGTAGCAGTCATGGGATTGCGGTGTATCAACGGATCCGGCTACCCACACCCTCTGTATGAGTGAGCTGCAGCGAAACGCGCAGGCCGCAAGGAGAATGCCCACCCGCAGGTTGTAGTCTGTGGCGGCGCGCCGGCGCATCTCGGGTGTTGCTGAGACTATGCCCACGCCATCAACCCAGACGTGTGCGGGCATGACGGAGGGCGGCGTAAGGTCCACGACAAAGGCTACGTCACCGTCAGCGACGTTAGTGCGGAAGCTTGCTTGAAGGCGGTAGGGCACCTGAAAGTGCTCGATGCCGGTCGAGATACCCTTGCGCACTGCCCACTCACCGTTTGGGCGCTCCTCCTCGCGGGTGGGGAGACCATCGGCGATGGTAGGAATCTGCGAGGTCACAGAGGTGGCTACGCGCTGCCTGAACCTGACGAGCTCTTCCATGGGCACGTCATCGGCATCTTCAAAGAACGTCGATGCGAGCAGAGCCGCGTTGAGAGCAGCCTCTATTCCAAGTACCTTGAGCTTTGCAGCATAACTCAGCTCGGGATCGTTGACGCGCAGGTAGAAGAGATGCGACGTGTGCGGGCGTACCGCACTCACAGAGGGAATAGCGACGTCTGGTGCAAGAAGACCTGCATCATCAAGTGAGTCAGCGAGAAATACCTCGAGGTTCGAAGGCGGAAGCGCACCCTGGTTTGAAGAGTTGGGGGCAATGATGGACGTTGCTCCCTTTCCCCCTACGTCCTGCTCTCGTGAGCGGACGTCCGCAACGACGAGTCCAAGGTCAGAGAGGGGGTCATCCGAGGTCATAAGCCGCTGGGAGAGCACATCGATGTCGAGCGTTGAGGTTACGCGCGGATTCTCCGCGTTGACGGCCGCAGCAAAGCGGGCACCGAGGCTCTGCCCGGCTGCCGAGTTCTCGGAGTCAGAAAGAGACGTGGGCAACTGATCTGTGCCGGACGGCTGTCGACCAAAGGCATGCGACAACGCTTGCGTGAAGTCATGCGCCCAGTGTGGCCAGCGCTCGTTATCCGTCTCCTCCATGTGGCACCTCCTCAGTGCATGTGGATCAGTGTCTCCGGTTGCTTCCCCTGAGTTCACCTTATACCCATGGCGCAGAAAAGACACCCCAGAGACCGCAATGCCTCTGGGGTACGAGAAGCTAGTATTACGTCTTGTGTGGGGCTGCGCCGCCGAGTATAGGTCTAATGAAGAGGCCGCTTCTGAGCTTTGGCTCAAACCAGGTGGACTTTGGCGGCATTATGCCTTCCTCATCCGCTACGGCCATCATGTCGGTGACGGGTGTTGCCCTGAGGGCAAACGCAATACCGCACTCTCCCGCAAGAGGCTCGAGGGTGCTTGCGTCTGGCTGACCTCCCACAAAGCGAATGCGAGCGTCGCGACCGGGGTCAGTTATTCCAAGAATTGGGCTGAGAACTTGATCCTGGAGAACCGAGACGTCGAGCTTTCCCACAGCCGACTGGGGGACTTCACCTTGCCAGGCAAGCTCGTGCCAGGAGCCGCCAAGGAAGAGCCCATAGTGGAGGGCATCTGTTGGGCGAACGGGTACCTCAGTGGGTTCGCCCACGGCAAAGCCCCTTTCGGCGAGACGCGCGAGGAGCTCCTCGTGGGCAAGGCCTGCGGTGTCTGCCACCACGCGGTCGTAGGGGAGCGTCACGAGCTGGCTTTCGGGGAAAAGAACTGCCAGAAGATAGTCGCAGGGCTCGGCGCCGGGAGCGCCCATCGTGTCACCGTGGGCCTCATGGAGTGACCTGCGCACACATGCCGCAGCAGCAGCACGATGGTGCCCATCTGCAATATAGGCGCGCGGGACGAGTGCCAACATCGTACGTAGGGCGTCGACGGCCGCAGGTCTGTTCACGCGCCATACGGTCTCGTGCAGCCCCTCGGCATCGGCGAAGTCGTAGAGCGGGGTTGCTGTGGTGGCGGCCGCCACGATGGTCGAGAGCGTTGGATCGTCACGGTAGGCGAGAAGCACCGGACCCGTCTGACAGCCGGTTGTTGCAATGTGGTCTGCCCGGTCCTTCTCATCAACCGGTCTCGTGAACTCATGGCGGCGAATGGTGCCGGACTCGTAGTCGTCAATCGAGAAGGCGGCGACGATGCCCGTCTGCTCGTGCCCGTCTCCACTCAGGCGATAGAGGTAGTAGCAGGGCTCCCCGTCGCGAACGAGAGTGCCGTCGGCCACGCGGTCGGCCAGGAGGCTCGCGGCCTTCTCGTAGACGTCTGAGGCGTGCATGTCGTGGGAGGGGTCAAACGCAGTCTCGGGGCGGTCGATTGCGAGGAAGGAACGAGGGCGCTTGGACACGGCCTCGCGTGCCTCCTCCCTGGTAAAGACGTCGTAGGGCAGTGAGGCGAAGTCCTGGACCCTGTCGGGTCGGGGCCTATAGCATACGAACGGCTCTGCGCGCATGTCGCTCCTTCGTTGCGGTGTTGATACGAGTGGGAGTCCTGATGTCTCCCTGGTCAAATTCTAGCGCGCAAGTGGCGTTGCTTCGGGTACCGTAGACGCTTGGAAACCCGTACGTGACAGCCAGGGGAGGGCGTCGATGGCATCTGGGGTATTTGCCCGGGGAGTGGACGTGCGAGGACGTGGGACCGTGGTCTTCGACTTCGATGGCACCCTCTCCGACACCATAGAGGGAATCGTCTCTACGGCACGGAAGGTCTTGAAGGCCCATGGCTTCTCGGATGCCCAGATTGGTGACCTTAGGCGCATTGTCGGGCCTCCCTTCCCAGAGGCGTTCTCCCAGGTCTATGGTGTCTCCGAGAGGGAGGCTGCACAGATTACCGCAGAGTACCGCGTAATCTACGACACGCTTGGCCCCGAGGCCTTCCCCACCATCCCGGGTATGCCCGAACTCGCCGACTCCCTCCATGCAGCTGGAAAGCTCCTTGGGGTTGCCTCTTCGAAGCGCGCCTCCCTACTCGAGCGCGGTATGCGCGAGTCTGGGCTTGCGCCGCACTTCGACGTATATCTGGGCAAGCTTGGTGACAGCGACGATACCAAACCAAAGACCATTTGCCGTGTTCTGGACCAACTGGGAGTGGCCCCTGCAGACGCGGTGATGGTCGGCGACAGGCTCCATGACGTCGAAGCAGCTGCACAGGTTGGCATGCCCTGCGTGGGGGTCCATTATGCGCACACCTGTGCGGTGGAGGAGCTGTGGGACGCCGGTGCTGTAGCCGTCGCCGAGACAGTCGATGAGCTTCGTGGGATTCTCATGGGCTAGCTTTTGGACAGAGGGCCACGAAACCGCGAGCGCCTGCCGATTTTTTTGGACGCTCAGCGCAACCTGCCGGCATTGGTGGGGTAGAACAGAAGGCATGATCGCCGCGGGACGTGCGTCCCGCTTCCGAAGGGAGACATCATGGCAGACTTCGACATCACGGACAGCTTCCGCAAGATATTCCTGGCTAGCGTTGGCGCAGTCGCCACCACTGCCGAGAAGTCCCAGGAGGTCATCGACGGCTTCGTCAAGAAGGGCGAGCTTACTGTCGCCCAGGGCAAGGCAATCAATGAGGAGCTTACCCGCAAGGCCAAGGAGGTCATGGGCGATACCTCAGACGCCGCTCTCCGTGCCAAGATGGAGGCCATGACTCCCGAGGAGCGCGCCGAGTTTGCCAAGAAGGTTGCCTCCATGGCATCTGACATCGACGCCGATGTTGTCGAGCCGGATTCCGTCGAGGATGCCCCCGTCGATGACGGTGACGCCAAGGAGTAGAACCTGTGCCCGAGGTTCACGACAAGAGTGAGACCACGCCGGGGAGCTCGCCACACACCAGTGACGAGCTCCTTGACGCTTGGTACAAGAGTGTGAGCGAAGAGGGCTTCGAGGATGACGACACGCAGACTATCGGCCTCTTTGGCGGTCGTAACAAAACGTCTGATGGCTATGAGTCGTCGCGGAGCTCGCGCCTCAAGCGCGTGCGCGAGGTCCTCTCGATTGTTCGCCGCTATGACATCTTCCACGGGCTTACTCCCAAGAGCCTGCGGCACATGCTTGAGGAGCTTGGGCCCACCTTTGTGAAGGCAGGCCAGATTCTCTCGATGCGCTCTGAGATTTTGCCCGAGAGCTTCTGCCGCGAGCTCACCAGGCTCCGCTCTGACGTAGAGCCCATGGATCGCGAGACGGTGCTCAAGGCCTTGCGCGACGAGTACGAGACCCCCATCGGGGACATCTTCGACGCAATCGACGACGTGCCGTTGGGCTCCGCTTCCGTAGCGCAAGTGCACAAGGCGCGCCTCGTCTCGGGCGAGATGGTGGCCATCAAGGTGCAGCGGCCGCACGTCCAAGAGACTATGGCGCAAGACATCGCCATTATGCGCTCGCTCGTGAGCTTCATGGATCGCTTTATGTCGGGAAGCCAGTTTCTCGACATGCAGTCCGTGGTCGACGAGCTGTGGCAGTCGTTCCGTGACGAGACGGACTTCCTTGTGGAGGCCAGAAACCTCGAGGAGTTCAGGCGCAACAACGCAGACTGCAAGTTCGTGGACTGCCCAAAGCCGTATCCAAAGCTCTGCACCAGGCACGTTGTGGTGATGGACTACATCGAAGGCATCCCCATCGATAAGACCGCACAGCTCGTGAGTGCGGGGTACAGCCTTGAGGAGATTGGCACCAAGCTCGTTGACAACTACACGCGCCAGATGCTCGACGATGGCTTCTTCCACGCGGACCCGCACCCCGGAAACCTCATCATCCGCGGCGGACAGATTGTCTACATCGACCTGGGCATCATGGGGCGTCTCTCCTCTCATGACCGCAAGGCCATGTCGGACATGGTGAAGGCCGTTGCGCTGAGGGATTCTGCCGGCCTTGCCGATGGGCTCCTGCGCTTCTCGATCTCTGACACCTCGGGTGTGGACCATGCCCACCTCCTCGATGACCTCGACATGATCATTGCGGATTATGGTGAGGCTGACCTCTCTGACCTGGATGTGGGGGCCTTTGTGAACTCCCTCATCTCAATGGCGAGAAAGAACGGCGTTGAGCTTCCCGGCACGGTCACCATGCTCGCGCGCTCCCTCGTCACGCTTGAGGGCGTCGTAGACGAGTTCCTTCCCGGCGTGTCGATCATCGAGATCATCACGGCCCACATCAAAGCCCACACTACGCCGAGGGACTTCATCAAACGCGAGGCCAAGGGGTTCGCCCGCGAGGGTACGCGAGCCGCCCACGGGCTTCTCGGCGCGGCGTCGCAGGCCGACCTCGCCATGAAGATGCTCACGCGCGGCCAGCTGCGCCTCAACCTCGACGTGGCGGGAACAGAGGATCCCGTCAACGACTTTGCCCACATTGCCAACAGGCTCTCGATGAGCGTGATGGTGGCAGGTCTCTTCATAGGCTCGTCAGTGGTCTACTACGCGCGTATCCAGCCCGTTATCTTTGGCATACCCATCATCGGCTTTGTGGGGTACCTCGTTGCCCTCATCCTTGGGATATGGGTTGCCCGGAGCATCATCAAGGACGACCGACGCCGCAGGAGGTGAGACAAAGGGACAGTCCCTTTGTCTCATTTAGCGAGCTGCGACCCTTGGGGCCGGGAGCGTAGGCGCCCCGTTCACCGCAAGGTCGATGACGCGGTACGCGCCGTCGTGGATGCCTGCCTTTGCGGCATCCTCTATGCGGTCGCACATGAAGCCGATGAGGCCGCGCTCGCGCTGGAACGAGTCGATCATCGACAGTACCTCGTCCGTCTCGTCCATCTCGTATGTGCCGTCGCCTACCTCCGCGGCGCGTATGGCACCCCATGCCTCGTGGCCGCCCACGCGGTGGATCATGAGCTTGGGCACGGGATAGAACGAGAACTCGCTCGGCTTTGTCACCAGTACGTCAGAGCAGCGCATGAGCAGGTTCGACGAGTAGACCGCGGCGAAGATGTCCTTGTCGCAGAAGGCGTGGACCCCAGGTAGGCACTGGGCGTCTGGACCGTGTGGATGGCACCCTCCGATAGGTGCAGCGCCATGGGCCAGTTGTCGGGGATTGCGTTCACCACATGGGTCATGCCGGCATGCACGGCTGCCTGGGCAGGCCAGACGTGGGTTCCCACGTAGGGATGTCCTTCTCGATGTCGTGGAAGATCGGTACGCAGAGCTCGGCGTTCTTCTGGTCTGCGGCGTTGTAAGGGAGCTTGCGAAAACCCTCGGAGTTGAGGGGTTCCCACACCAGCTTGTTGAACGCCCCACACGTTGAGAAATCCTCGGGCCCTTGGAGTAGAGGTCGTTCTGGTAGCGGATTGCCTTGGAGCCGGTGGCTTCCCTGAAGGAGGCCAGGTCGGGCCAGTAGGGGGTGTGGCCCATAGCGTGTGCGGCAGAGGCCATGGCCATCGAGATGCGGTAGTGGCCAAACCCCATGCGTATGTTGCCGACAATGATCGGTGCCCCGTTGGTGCCATCCACGGTGCGCTCCGTGGGGGGTGGCTGTGGTGCGCCGCTTGCGTCGGCGCAGATGTCGAGGGGCTCTCCGTTGGGGGAGATGACGAGGTTTCTCACCCCGAGAAGTTCTCCTATGACAGGCGTGGGTGCTGCCGGGAGGTGATAGACGGTATTTGAGTCGTCCCCAAAGCGGCAGAGGAAACGCTCCTTTGACTGGACTGCCTTCTGGTACGTTGCCTCGTCCTGCCCGTCGACGCTTCCATCGATTCCTCCTTGACGCCCAGGGACCGTAGGTGATAGTCTCGCTATCAGATTGATAGTTAGACTATCACCTGAGGAAGACAGCCGTCAGGGAGCGGGATGGCGAGCATGGCTGCACGTGTTGCGGGAGGCATAGAGGACCTTGTCGGCGGCGCTACTGCCCAAGGGATAACCGGTGATGTGCGGATGGACCACGCCGTGGCGTGTGCCGCAGCGCTGTTCATTGAGAACCGCATTTCCGATGTTCGCATGACCGACGTTGCGGAGAAGGCGGAAATCGGGGTTGCCACGCTCTACCGGCGCTTCTCGACCAAAGGAAGGCTCGCCCTCGCTGCGGGCACGCTTCTGTGGCGACGCTTCAACGAGAGGATCATGAACCTTGTTGAGTCCGATGCCTTTCTCGCCATGAGTGGCGCTGACAGGCTTGAGCGCATGCTTCGGCTCTACGCCGAGGGCTACGTGGAGAACGCAGGCTTTGTGCTCTTCATCGACGACCTCGACCGTCTTCTGGTGTCGGAGAAGATGGACGAGGACGCGCTTGAGGCCTATGCGCGTGAGGTTGATTCCTTCTATCTCATCTTTGCCGATGCCTACCAGCTGGGGCTGCAGGACGGCTCGGTTGCCCGGAAGGTTGACTTTCCGCTCTTCTACAGGAGCGTTGCCCACGCCCTCATGGGAGCGGCGCAGAAGCTTGCCCGTGGGGAGGTCATTCCCTCGGACGACTTCTCCCGGGCGGCCGACGAGCTGGAGTGCATCGTCGACATGGCAGTCCATGCGTTGCAATGAGACAAAGGGACAGTCCCTTTGTCTCATTGCAGGATGCGTGCCACGATGTCGTGGGCGAGTTCGTAGACGCCGGGCATCTTGGACTCGCGGGGACCCGCCACGTTGAGCGTGATGGCCCTCATGCCGAGGGACTCGAGCCACGCAAGTGCCTCCTCTGCGCCTGCGCTCGCGTCGGCACCCTCGAGGGCCAGCACCGGACGCCCCATGCGCTCGGCGAATACGGCCGTCATCTCGGTGCCGCTCCTGGGCTCGAGTCCGCCGGGGGACACGATGAGCGTCGCATGGCTGTCACGCACGTTCCACGCCGTGCGCTCCACGTAGCCTGCTGACGTGCCCTCGCGAAGCTCGGGGTACAGGGCGAGAAGCCCTGGAGGTTCCGGCATGTCCTCGGCAAGGCCGCCCGGAGGGCACCAGCCGCAGATGGGCACGCCCTGCTTGCGTGCGGCGTCGAGGCCGCCTCGGTCTGCGCCGGTTTGCCCGCCGGAGCGCACGAGGGCGACGAGTGGGAGCCCGTCGATGATCCCCGCCGTCTCCGACTGCTGGCGTGCAATGGTCCCGGCGTCTGTGGGGTCTGCGGCGAGCGAGGCCTCCCACTCCTGGCGCGTGATGTGCTGCACCTGCTCCGTGTGCGTGACGCCACAGCGGTCAACGGTTTTCTCGATGCGGTGGTGGGGGTGCATGCCGGCCTTTTCCTGGACGCGACGGCTGGCCTCGTTGCCCTCGTAGTAGCCTGCGCGAACGGCAGCGAGGTTCTCCACCAGGAACGCGTAGCGAAGGACCTCTCGCACGGCCTCAGTCATGTAGCCCCGGCCCCACCAGGGGCGTGCTATCCAGTAGCCTATCTCGGCTTCGTTTGGGGGAAGGGGCTCGTCGGGGCTTTCCCCCTGGTGGCGTAGGGCGATGGCGCCCACGGCCTCGCCCGATGCGGTCTCCTTCCCGTCTCGCAGGGTAATCGCCCAGGAGTCGGGTCCCATGAGTATTTCTCTTAGGACCGCCCTGCTCTCTTCGAGGGACGCGTGGGGAGCCCAGCCCGCCCGAGGGCCAAGCTCAGGGTCGCGCGCGTAGCGATAGATTGCGGGAGCGTCATCCTCGCGCCAGGGGCGCATAACGAGATGAGCCGTCTTGAGCGTGATTGGCCAGTGCATTGGGTCCTCCGGAGATTGCGCTACTAAGTGCTCACCACCATAGCGCAACCGTGGATGCAGCCAACCCTGCCACTGGGGCTGTTGAGACGAAATAGGACAAACTGGAGCCGCGAGACACTGTTATGTGTCCGTTTTCGTCTCAACAGCCATGCGGGGCGAGGCGCGGCCGCTACAGCGTAGCGGCTACAGCTCGTAGAACCGTGGCTCGCCGCATCGGTAGGTGCATGCGCGAGAAAAACCCAGCGCGCGCAGACGGTCCTGGGCAAGCCGCAGGTAGGCACTCAGATGCTCTGGATTGTGGGAGTCCGACCCAATCGTGACAATAGTTCCTCCGAGGTCGCGGTAGAGGCGCAGTACGTCATCAGTGGGCTGCGGGGCGCCGAGGCCATAGCGCCACCCGGAGGTGTTCACCTCTATGCCCTTGCCGTCGGCGATGACGCGGGAGAGGATCTGGCCCATGATGTCGCGAACTGCCGAGAAGGGAAGCGGGCCTTCCAGTGTGGGGTCGTAGCGCCTGATGAGGTCGAGGTGAGCCACTACAGAGTACCCGTGGAACTCCTCGACCACGCGGAGAAGCTCCTCGTAGTACGCCATCGTGAACTCCTCCTGCGTGCGACCCTCCTGGAATGCGCCGTTCCAGAACTCGCAATCGCCAACCTGGTGAATCGAGAGCAGCGTGAAGTCCAGTCGGTCCCCATACCTCTCGAGCAGTCGCTCGTAAACAGGTATGGTGTGGGTCTGAACGCCGAGCTCAAGTCCGCGCGCGATTCCAATTTGGCTGCCGTAGCGCTTGCGCATGCGGTCGAGTTCGTCGAGATAGGCGGGGTAGGGGCAGTTGGTGACGGGGTGCCCATCCTCGAAGCGGGCCCCAGACGGTTGGTCCCAATCTGGCTTCACGCCGTAATCGACGTGCTCCGTGAAGCAAAGCTCGTCGAGGTTGATGCGGATGGCGTCGCGCACGACCTGCTCCATGGGGTAGGTGGAGTCGTCGGAGAACGCGGAGTGAACGTGGTAGTCGGCAAGCACCTTGGTAAACCTTTCTATGAGGAGAGATCCGTCTTCTTGCGTGCCTTCTCAACGCTACGGTCGCAGCTCGTGAGACAGGCGGTCATCAAAGCGAGAAGGCCGGCCACCACCAAGGGCAACAGGAGGGGAGAGACCCTCTCAACAACGAGGCCCACCAGGGGTGGAATGGTCATTGAGCCCACGTATGCGCTGGCCATCTGCAATCCCATGAGCGGCTGGGCACCGTCATCCCCAAACCGCTCGGGCGTGAGCTGAATCATCTGCGGGTAGATTGGCGCGCAGCCCAGGCCGAGCAGGGCAAGGCCCATGCCCAGCAGAGCCTCGTTTGGTGCCAAGAGGAGCATAACGACGCCAATGCCAATGACCGTCTCGCCCAGCCTGAGCAGCTGCCTTCCGTCCAGCCGAAGCGTGAGTACGCCGGAGATGAACCTCCCCACGGTGATTCCCGCATAGAAGAGCGAGGCGAGAAGGGCCGCCGTCTGCGCGGGAATGCCGTGACCCAGCACAAGGAGCGTGGACGACCAGAGCCCGCATGACGACTCCAGCGCGCAGTAGCAGAGAAAGCCTGCCATGGCCTGGCGGACGCCCGGTCGGGAGACGAGGCCCCGGCGGGAGGGGGCACTGGGGCGCCTCTCGCCCTGTTGCTTGTTCTGGGCGACGCTGGTACGGTCTCCCCAGAGCGGCAGACTTACGATGAGAACCACCACAAGCACCACCTGGAGGATGCCCACCAAGCGGTATCCTCCCGGCCAGCCAGCCTCGCTTGCCATCTGCCATGACATGACCATTGGGCCTGCTGCCGCACCGATTCCCCAGCTACAGTGCAGCCAGTTCATGTGGCGTGCGGCGTAGTGGGTTGCGACGTAGGCGTTGAGGGCGGCGTCAACGCCGCCGGCTCCAAGTCCGTAGGGGATTGCCCAGAGCGCCAGCTGCCAGAACGCCGCGGCAGACGAGAAGCCAAAGAGTGCAACGGCCGTGAGGGCAACGGAAACTGCGGTGAGCCCTCCCGTACCCAGACGACGCACGAGCCTGTCGGTGAGGAGACTCGAGACAATCGTTCCCAGGCAGATTACCACGGAGATAATCCCTGCCGTCGAGACTGCCGCGCCGAGGCTCACGTGCATTGCAGGCCAGGCTGCCCCCAGCAGCCCATCTGGAAGGCCAAGGCTTATGAATGCTAGATAGATGATGGCGAGAAGTGCGTTGGTCATGGAGTGACGGTCCTTCAAACGGCTTGACGATACCTTGATAGCTTAGTTGCGAATGGGACATGAATGTGTCATAAATGCGTCAGAAACTATCGTGAATCGGACGTCTGGAACATCGATGATCTACTCGAGGTGCCCGCTCGTTCTTGGTGGAGACAGCCACGAGGATGTGAGGACCGTCTCGCCGGACTTTCCCGCCGAGGGATATGACGAGTTGCTCAGCCAGGATCCCGGCTGCGACGTCCCGTGGCACTGGCACGAGGAGCTTGAGGCCATAGTTGTGAGCGAAGGGACCTTGCGGCTCCTCGCCCCCGGCCGTGCGCTCGTGCTGGGAAAGGGAAGCGGGGCTTTCATCAACCGCGACGTGCTCCACGCCTGCAAGGGCGAGCCAACGTGCAGGGTACGCTCTGTGACCTTTGACCCCGCCCTGGTTGGTGGCGGGCAGACGCTGGCGATAGCCCGCAGGTACCTTGCACCGCTCATGGGAAACGAGGCGCACCCTGTCGTGGCCCTGTCCCCGGAGACGCCCGCAGGAGCCCGGGGATGCGCACGCATCGAGAAGGCGGTTCATGCCTTCGAGCTGGGGGGACGTGGTTTCGAGGTCGATGTAAGGTCTGCCCTCTCGCACCTCATCCTCGATGTGCTCGAGCTTGCTGGGGAGGATTCTGGCGGAGAGCGCCCAAGGGCCGCAGCCCAACGGGTGGGGGAGATGTGCCGCTTCATTGATGCGCACCTCGGGGATGACATTGGCGTCTCTGACATTGCCCAAGCCGCCAGTATTGGTGAGCGCGAGGCGCTTCGGTGCTTTCGCCAGGAGTTGGGCATGACTCCGTCTGCCTATCTCGCAGAGCAGCGCTTGGAGCACGCGGCACGCATCCTCACGGAGAGGCCCGAGGAACCGATCTCGCAGGTCGTGCTTCGCGTTGGAATGAAGTCGGCCTCGAACTTCTCACTAAGGTTTCGCGAGTACTTTGGCTGCACCCCAAGGGATTGGCGTCGTCAGATCGGTGCCGCGTCCGCGTGATGCGACTCAGTCCGTCGCCGGAGGCCTTCTTTTGGCGCCATTTGCAACATAGGAAGCCTTCCGGCGACAAATAGTCGCCGGAACAGCGGCTTTGATGCAAACTGCACCAAAAAGCGCCTTCCGGCGACGGGACGTACGCGGTAGAAAGTGCTCCACCGACTATCGCTCCCAACCCCCCCCGGCGCCAAAGTGACGCCGGGGGCAGAAGGCGAGAGAACCGTCATCGACTAGGCGCGATCGCCCTACTCAAGCTCGAAGGCACCCGTATAGAGTTGGTAGTACGTTCCATGCTGGGCGATGAGCTCGTCGTGCGTGCCACGCTCGATGATACGTCCGTGGTCGAGCACGATGATCACGTCGGAGTTGCGCACGGTGGAGAGCCGATGCGCGATCACGAACGTGGTGCGCCCGTACATGAGGGCGTCCATGCCGCGCTGTATGATCTGCTCGGTTCGCGTGTCGATGGAAGACGTTGCCTCGTCCAGGATCATGACAGGCGGGTCGGCGACGGCCGCGCGAGCGATGGAGAGGAGCTGGCGCTGGCCCTGCGAGAGCTGGGCCGCGTTGTCGGTGAGCATCGTGTTGTAGCCCTCCGGCAGGCGCCGGATGAAGCTGTCTGCACCGGCGAGCTTGGCGGCGCCGATGCACTCCTCGTCGGTGGCGTCCAGACGGCCGTAGCGGATGTTGTCCATCACAGTGCCGGTGAAGAGGTTGGTATCCTGCAGCACCATGCCGAGCGACCGGCGGAGGTCCGCCTTCTTGATCTTGTTGATGTTGATGCCGTCGTAGCGGATTTTGCCGTCTGCAATGTCGTAGAAGCGGTTGAGCAGGTTGGTGATCGTTGTCTTGCCTGCTCCCGTCGCGCCGACGAAGGCGACCTTCTGGCCGGGCTTGGCGTAGAGCGAGATGCCGTGGAGCACGGTGTGGTCGGGCGTGTAGCCAAAGTCCACATCGAAGAGACGCATGTCTCCCGCGAGCGGCGTGTAGGTGACGGTTCCGTCGTGGTGCGGGTGCTTCCAGGCCCAGCTCTCCGTGCGCTCGGGGCACTCCTCGAGCTCACCCTTGGCGTTCTTGCGAACGTTCACCAGGGTGACGTAGCCCTCGTCGGTCTCGGGCTCCTCGTCGATGAGCGAGAAGATGCGCTCGGCGCCGGCGAGGCCCATGACCACGAAGTTGATCTGCTGGGACACCTGGCCAATCGACCCGGCGAAGCGCTTCGTGAGGTTGAGGAACGGCACCACGATGTCGATGGTGAGGGCAACGCCCGCGATGGAGGGGTTGGGGGTTCCGGCAGCGAGCATGGCGCAGCCGGCAAGAGCCACCACCACGTAGGACAGGTTGCCCATATTCATGAGGATGGGGCCAAGCGTGTTGCCGTAGATGTTCGCGCGCTTGGAAGCCTCGAAGAGCTTGTCGTTGACCTCGTCAAAGCCCCTCTCCGTTGCCGCCTCGTGCGTGAAGACCTTGATGACCTTCTGGCCGTTCATGGCCTCCTCGGCAAAGCCCTCCTCGGCGGCGAGGGCACGCTGCTGGGCGAGGAAGAAGTGGGCAGAGCGTCCGCCCAATATGCGGGTGAGCACGACCATCACGACGACCATCGCAAGCACCACAAGCGTGAGAGGAACCGAGTACCAAATCATGATGACCAGGACAGAGATCATCGCCGTGAGCATGGTGATGAGGTTGGGCACCGCCACGCCGATGAGCTGGCGGAGGGTGTCAACGTCATTGGTGTAGTGCGACATGATGTCGCCGTGCTTGTGCGTGTCGAAGTAGCGGATGGGCAGGTCCTCCATGTGGTCGAACATCTGGTCGCGGACCTTCATGAGGGTGCCCTGGCAGATGACTGCCGTGAGCTGCGTCTGGGCAATGTTTGCGCCAAGGGCAACCACGTAGCACCCGATTAGGCTAAAGACGATGCGCGTGATCTGCACCTGTGCCGTTGCCCAGTCTCCCGTGCCCACAAACTCCTGCACTACCGCGATTGCCTGCTGCATGAAGACGGAGGGCAGCGACGCGAGGATGGACGCTGCAAGGATGCAGATGACCTGTACCGTTACGTGGACGGGGTAGTAGTGGAAGGTGAGCGCCAGCGTGCGCTTGAGCGTTGCGCCGGGGTTTGTGGCACCGTGGCCCCGGGCGGGTCCGCCGGCCGGCTTGGCTCCGGTCTGGGCCTTCGAAGGCGACTCCACTGCCTTCTCGTTACTCATGGCTCGCCTCCTCCTTGGCATCGACGGCGTCCTTGGAAATCTTCTCCATGGCCTCGTCGTGTGACTGCTTGTTCTGCGTGGTGTATGTCTCCCGATAGATGTCGTTGGTCCGAAGCAGCTCCTCGTGCGTACCCACGGCGTCGATGCGCCCGTCGCGCATGACCACGATGCGGTCGGCGTCCTCCACCGAGCTGGTGCGCTGGGCGATGATGATCTTTGTGGTCTCGGGGATGAAGCTCTTGAATCCCTCGCGAATCAGGCGGTCGGTCTTGGTGTCCACGGCGCTCGTGGAGTCGTCGAGAATCAAGATCTTGGGGTTCTTGAGGAGGGCGCGTGCTATGCAGAGGCGCTGCTTCTGGCCGCCCGAGACGTTCGTGCCGCCCTGCTCGATGTAGGTGTCGTACTTCTTGGGGAACCGCTGGATGAACTCGTCTGCCCGTGCGAGCTTGCATGCCTCGAGCATCTGCTCGTCGGTGGCGTTGGGGTTGCCCCAGCGAAGGTTGTCCTTGATGGTGCCAGAGAAGAGGACGTTGCGCTGCAGGACCACGGCCACCTTGTTGCGAAGGGTGTCGAGGTCATACTCCCGCACACCGTGGCCACCTACCCGTACGGTCCCCTTGGTGGCGTCGTAGAGACGGCAGATGAGCTGGATGAGCGTGGACTTCGACGAGCCAGTGCCGCCGATGATGCCGATGACCTCACCGCTCTTGATGTGCAGGTTGATGTCATCGAGGGCCATGCGGTCTGCCTTGGCGGAGTACTCGAAGCTCACGTGGTCGAAGTCAATCGAGCCGTCTGGTACCTCCATGAGGGGGTTCTCGGGGTTCTTGAGGTCGGGCTCCTCAAGAAGGACCTGGCAGATGCGTCGCGCGGACTCGTCGGCCATCGTGATCATCACGAAGACCATCGAGAGCATCATGAGGCTGATGAGCATCGAGAAGCCATAGGTGATGAGCGCGGAGAGCTGGCCCACGCCCATGAGCTGACCCTGGCTGGTGACGATCGCGCGGGAGCCGAAGAAGATGACGAAGGTGTAGATGACGTCGATGGCCAGCGTCATGAGGGGCTGGTTCCATGCCAAGATGCGCTCGACGTGGACAAAGTCGTGGTAGAGGGTGCCAGACGCCTCGTTGAACTTCTCCTTCTCGTGGTCCTCGCGGACGTAGGACTTCACGACACGGATGCCCTGGACATTCTCCTCGACCGAATCGTTCAGGCGGTCGTACTTCCTGAAGATGCGGCGGAAGATGGGCATCACGGTGAGGGCGATCTTGAAGATGCCCCAGCCAAGCACGAAGGCGACAATCACGTAGATGACGGCCATGGGACCGCCCGAGATGAACGCCATCACAATGGAGAAGATGGCCATGAGCGGGCAGCGGATCGCCATGCGGATGATCATCATGTACGCCTGCTGCACGTTGGTGACATCGGTCGTGAGTCGGGTCACAAGCGAACTCGTGGAGAACCGGTCGATGTTGGAGAACGAGAAACCCTGAATCTTGTGGAACACGTCATGCCTGAGGTTCTCGGCAAGGCCCGTTGCCGCAATCGAGCAGGTTACTCCAGCGCCGGTTCCAAAGGCGAGCGAGATCAGAGCCATGATGATGAGCGCGGCAGCGTAGCCCGCAACCGCCGAGATGCCGCCGCCGAGGGCGAGGGCGTCGATGAGCTGTGCCGTCACAAACGGAATTGCGCACTCGAGCACGACCTCGCCGGTGACGAGAAACGGCGTTGCCCATCCTGGCTTGCGGTATTCCCGGAGCGACCCGGCCAGGGTCGAGACAATCTCCTTAAGCCCGTACTGGGGGAGTGAGGATTGCTCGCCTGCGTCCATTTTCTTTCTTAGCTTCTTGCGAATGCTCACCGCTGCACCGCCCTCTCTTTTTCCTCGATCTTCTGCCAGTGCGCCATGAGCCGGTCAAGGACCTCGAGGAGCTGTGTCCTCTCCTCCTCAGAGAGGACCGAGAACGCCTCCTCCTCGAACTTTGCTCGCTTCTCAGCGCAGAGCTTGGCCTCCGCCTGACCGTCCGCCGTAAGGGAAACATCAAGCTGGCGCTTGTCGCTTTGGGACCGCGTGCGGGTGATGAGGCCCTCTGACTCGAGCTTTGCGAGAACCTCGGAAAGAGCGGCAGAGCTTATGGGGACGGTGTCCTGCAGCTCTCGCTGGCCCACGGTACCCCCCTCGTCCAAGATTCGCTCGAGCATGTGCTGCTTTCCGCTTCGGCCTCCGGTGTGGAGGTGGAGGAAGTGACCAAAGTAGCCGAGGTCTCTCATGATGCGCGCCTCCCTGGAAGCGCTGTGCTCCATCGGGGGACGACACCTCCCGGTTTGCATGATTTCTTGCGTTGCAATCTCTCCTTACATCGACGTGCTCCTGTTTTAGTTCCGGAAAAATCCTAAGTACCTAGCAAATAAGTGTCAAGGTACTTAACAAACGACCACAACTGCCGAGTCCAGCACCAGTCAGCAGGGGAAGATAGCGGAGCCTTACAATTCAAGTGCCCATCTACCTGCGTTAATACGGTGGGCTTACATTTGACAAAACCGTTTGTAAGGCGCTTGTAATGTGCGGTCAGGGAGTCGTAAAGGCTTCCCCGCGAGGCGTGGAAGGGGCGAGCCAGGCCATAGCATGCAGGGTATAAAGGCCCGCCGGGGGATTGGCGGCGCGGTCACACCCTCTGGAAGGAGAAGCATGTCCGATAGTCTCTCTCGTCGTTCTTTCCTCTCGCTTGCAGGAGGCACTGCGGTCGCCATCGCCGGCCTGGGTCTTGTCGGCTGCGGCGGCTCCTACAGCTCCGGCTCCTCCCCGAGCTCCGACTCCAGCGCGAAAGCGCTCTCCGGCACGGTGAACTGCTCTGGCGCAACCTCCTTCCAGCCGCTTGTCGAGGCGGCCGCCAGGAAGTTCGAGGACGAGAACCCCGATATGACCATCGCCATCACCGGTGGCGGCTCCGGCCAGGGCCTCTCCGACGTACGTGACGGCAAGGCGCAGATCGGCCGCTCCGACGTGTTCGCCGAGCAGAAGCTCGACGCCTCGGACGCCAAGGCGCTCACCGACAACACCGTGTGCGTGGTTGGCATGGGCCCCATCGTGAACTCCAGCGTCGACGTGGACGACCTCACCACCGATCAGCTCAAGGGCATCTTCACCGGCCAGATCACCGACTGGTCCCAGGTCGGCGGCACCGCTGGCAAGACCCAGGTCATCGAGCGCAAGGCCGGCTCCGGCACGCGAGCCACCTTCGAGGCCGCTGTCCTCGGTGGCGAGAAGGCTCCCGACTCCTTTGCCCCCGTCGCCGAGGAGGACTCCTCGGGCACCGTGGTCGAGAAGATCCAGCAGACCGAGGGTGCCATCTCGTACCTGGCCTTCTCCTACTTCGATGACTCAAAGTTCAAGGCGCTCAAGGTCGACGGCGTGGAGGCCAAGGCCGAGAACGTCTGCAACGGCTCCTTCAAGATCTGGGCTTACGAGCACATGTACACCAAGGACGCCGACGAGGTCACCCAGGTGTTCATCGACTACATGATGTCCGACGAGGTCCAGGGCAGCATGGTCGAGGAACAGGGCTTCATCCCCGCCAACGACATGAAGGTAAAGAAGGACGCGTCGGGCACCATCACCAACGCGTAGCAGCAGGGCAAAACCGTGGGGGCGTCCGCGCTTGCGTGCGGATGCCCCCTGCCTGTACAGGTAGAAAGGCTACTCATGGCTAAACGCCTCATGCCGAAGAAGCAGCTCGAGGGGGTGGGACTCACCCTCACCGGAGCTTGCGTGGTGCTCGTCGCCCTCGTCGTGGTCACGCTCATCTTCATGGTCGCCCAACAGGGACTCTCGGCGTTCTTCGTCGACGGCATCATCTTCCTGTCGTTCATCACGGGCACCAGCTGGGTCCCCTCTGACGGAGTCTACGGTGCGCTCCCGCTGATTGTCACCTCCTTTGGCGTCATGCTACTGGCAGCGCCCTTCACGCTTCCCATTGCCCTTGGCAGTGCCATCTTTGTTGTTGAGGTCCAGCCCTGGTTTGGCCGCCGCATCTTCCAGCCGCTGGTGGAGCTCCTCATGGGCGTCCCCTCCGTTGTCTACGGCCCCATTGGCCTCACGGTGGTCAACGCGGCCATGCGCGCCATCTTTGGCGAGGCGGCGGGCACCGGTGCGGGCATCCTCTCCGGTGGCATCGTGCTCGCCGTGATGATCCTTCCCACGGTCACCACACTCTCGATCGACGGCCTCTCCGCCGTTCCCCAAGAGTACCGCGAGGGTTCCTATGCCCTTGGCTGCACTCGCTGGCAGACGGTCTGGCACGTGGTCCTCAAGAGCGCACTTCCCTCGCTCATGACGGCGGTCATCCTCGGCATGACCCGAGCCTTTGGCGAGGCGCTCGCCGTTCAGATGGTCATTGGCGGCGTCGAGAAGGTCATGCCCGCAGGGCTGCTTTCCCCTGCGGCAACGCTCACCACGGCCCTCACCTCGGGCTTCTCGAATGCCACAACGGGCTCTGCCCAGTATCATGCCCTCTGGGCACTGGGCCTTCTCCTCATGGGAATGTCGCTCATCTTCATCCTCATCATCCACCTCATCGGCTCCAAGGGGCGAAGAACCGTGGCTAGCAAGACCTCTGCACAGCTCAGGGGAAACGACCTTGGCATCGACCTTGACGAGCACGTCAAGAAGATTGGCAGACAGGACCGCGTGGCGACGGGCATCCTCACGGCAATAGTTGCCTTCGTCCTCCTCCTTCTGGCATCCATCGTGGCGTTCATCCTCTTCAAGGGCCTGGGCAAGGCCCTGTCGCCGGGCTTTCTCACCACGTCGCCTCTGGCGGACGAGAACCCCGGCATCTCGTCCGAGATCTTCGACTCGTTCTACATGCTTGTGATCACGTTTCTCATCAGCGTGCCCATCTCGCTGGGTGCTGCCATCTTCCTGGTGGAGCATGCCCCGGACAACTGGGCCGCCAAGGCTGCGAGCACGGCAATCGAGACCCTGTCGAGCCTTCCCTCCATTGTGGTGGGCATGTTCGGCTCGCTCTTCTTTGTGGTGACGTTGGGCTGGGGCATCTCTCGCCGTCCACATCTGGAAGCTCAAGATGGAGCCCACTCCCGATGACACCCACCACAGGTGAGGGCACGGCCCTGCTCTCGACAAAGGGCGTAAGGGTCAAGTACGACTACACGCACGAGGCGCTTCACCCCACGTCGCCCTCCTTTGGCGCCGGCACGGTCACGGCGCTCATTGGCCCCTCGGGCTGCGGTAAGTCGACGTACCTGCGCTGCCTCAACCTCATGAACCGCGAGATTCCGCGCTGCGTGGTCGAGGGCGAGATCAACTATCACAACCACGACGTAAACACGCCGGACGAGAACCTCTTCGAGCTCCGCAAGTCCATAGGCATGGTGTTCCAGCAGCCCACGCCCTTCAGGAAGTCCATCCGCGAGAACATCCTCTTCGCGCCCAAGCGCTACGGCCGCATCAAGAGCCGCGAGGAGGCAGACGAGCTGGTGGAGACGTCACTTAGGCAGGCGGCCCTGTGGGACGAGGTGAAGGACAAGCTCAACCAGAGCGGACTTGGCCTCTCGGGCGGGCAGCAGCAGCGCCTCTGCATCGCTCGCGCCCTGGCCACCAGCCCGGACGTCCTCCTCATGGACGAGCCCACGAGCGCCCTCGACCCCATCTCGACCTCAATGGTGGAGGAGCTCATGGTCGAGCTCTCGCGCGACCACACCGTTGTGGTCGTGACTCATAACATGCAGCAGGCAACGCGCGTGGCCGACAAGACCGCTTTCTTCTACCTGGGCCAGCTCATCGAGGAAGCGCCCACGGCAGAGTTCTTCTCGAACCCGCGCGAGACCCGTACACAGGAATACCTCTCAGGGAGGTTCAGCTGATGGCCATCCAGACCCGCTCCAAGCTTACTGCTCAGCTCAAGGACATCGAGGACCTGCTCGTCCGCTTTCGGGACAAGTGCGCATCCGACATCCGCGCCACCGGACTCGCGGCTACGGGCGATAAGGGCGCTCAGGAGGGCCTCGCCCGCAGGCGCAAGGCCGAGGACCGGCTGCGCTCTTCGATCGAGTCGTCCTGCCTCGACGTCCTTCTCCTCCAGCAGCCGCTCATCGGCGACGACATGCGCTTTGTCACCGGTGCCTTTAGGATCGTGTCCGACCTCTCGCACATCGACGGCATGACGCGCGACGCGAGCTTCCTCGCAGCCGAGGTTCCCGAGAAGGCAACGGCCAAGTTTAGCTCCGAGTTCACTCAGATGGCGGACGTCACGGCGAAGATGGTCGAGAAGGCCGTGGACGCCTTCTGCAACTCTGATACCACCTCCGCACAGGAGGTAATCCAGGAGGACGCCGAGATTAACCTCATCTACGGCGATGCGACCGATAAGCTCGTGGCGCAGATTCGCGAGGGCAAGTCCTCCGCCCGCTACCTGCCCGAGGTGCTCATGGTTGCCAAGTACTTCGAGCGTATCGGAGACCTCTCCAAGCGTATTGCCTCATGGGCCATCTTCCGCGTGACGGGCGAGCATGTGACCGAGAAGGGCGTCGACCCCATTCCCACGGACGATTAGACTTGTTATGTAGGTTGGCTAGAGAAGGGATGGTCTGAGGCTGTGCCAGGGAAGGCGTCTCCGGTCTCGGGCGTGGTGTACTACGTCGAGGACGACAAGAACATCCGTGAGCTTACGGTTTATGCGTTGCGCCAGGCGGGGCTTGATGCTGCGGGTTGCAACGACGACTCGGAGTTCAGGCGCATGTGTGCCGAGAGGAGACCCGACGTCATTCTCCTCGACATCATGCTTCCCGATGCCGATGGCCTCGACATCCTTGCTCGTGTGCGCCACACGCCCGGTCTTTCTCGCGTCCCGGTGATGATGCTCACCGCGAAGGATTCCGAGCTCGACAAGGTGCGCGCGCTCGACGGTGGCGCCGACGACTACCTCTCAAAGTCTTTTGGCATGATGGAGCTGGTGAGCCGCACGCGTGCACTACTCAGGCGTGCAGGGAGAACATCGGACATGCCCGAGCGCAAGGCGCTCTCCGTCGAGAACCTCACGCTCTGGCCGGACAGGCGCGAGGCCACCATCAACGGCCAGCCCCTCTCGCTCACCATGCGCGAGTTCGACCTTCTCGAGTTCCTCATGAGGAGCCCAGGCGTGGTCTTCTCGCGCGAGACGCTCCTGCAGCGCGTGTGGGGTTGGGACTTCGACGGCGGGTCGCGCACGGTGGACGTTCACGTGCAACAGATTCGTGCGAAGCTCGGTGACTCCTCGGACCTCATCGAGACCGTCCGCGGCGTGGGCTACCGCATGCGCGGGTAGGCGACGGGCGTGGGAGAGAAGGTCACAAAGCCAGTGGACAAGACCCGCTCGCTTCGGAGGAGCGTGTTTGTCTCGCTTGCCGTTGCATGCTCCGTGGTTGCGGTCGTCCTTCTCGTTACGCTCTCGCTCTTCTACCAGGCGTCGGCGCTCGACGAGGCGCGGGAGATGCCCGCTCGCGAATGCGCCGCAGTTGCCACCACCGTCGATGACGAGGACGGCACCGCCGGCGAGATAGGGCTTCTCTCCTCAACGGACTTTGGGGAGGAGCGGGTGACGCTCATTGCCCCCGACGGAACCGTGCTCTACGACTCCCGCGTCGATGCGGCAACGCTCGAGAACCACGGAGACCGCCCCGAGGTCAAAGACGCCTTCCAGACAGGGGATGGCGAGTCGGACCGAGACTCGGACACGCTGGGGTACGTGAGCCTCTACCATGCGAAGCGGCTCCCCTCTGGCAACGTCGTTCGCCTTGGACTGGAGCGGAGCAGCGTCGGCCGCATCCTGAGCCAGGACCTCGTGCTCATGGTGCTTGTTGTGGCGTGCCTGGTCCTTGTCTCCTGGTTTGTCTCGCGTGCCATCGCAAACCGGTTGGTTAAGCCCATTCTTGAGATCGACCCCGAGACCGGTGACGCAAAGGCGCCCTACGAGGAGCTGGACCCATTGGTCTCTCGTCTCAACGAGCAGCACCGCGACCTTCTCGACCGCATGGACCAGGTTCAGAGTGCCGACGACATGCGCTGAGAGTTTACCGCCAACGTCACGCACGAGCTCAAGACGCCCATCGCTGCCATCTCCGGTGCCTCCGAGCTCATACGCGACGGAATCGTGCGGCCAGAGGACATTCCCAACTTTGCCGGCCGCATCTACGACGACGCCCAGCGTCTCTCGTCCCTGGTGAGCGACATTCCCACGCTCTCGAAGCTGGACGAGACGGAGCGGACGCAGGACAGGCAGCTCTTTGGAAGCGTCGAGCCCATTGGCCTGCTCTCCGTTGCCTCCGACGTGTGCCAGCGCTACGAGCAGTGCGCCCGGGATGCAGGCGTGAAGCTCAAGCTGGACGGCGTCTCCGCCATCATTCAGGGAAACGCGCGCCTGCTCGACGAGATGGTTGGCAACCTGGTCTCCAATGCCATCCGCTACAACCGCAAGGGCGGGAGCGTCTTCGTGTGGGTGCTGCCCCAGAACGGTTGCCCCTGCATCCGTGTGAGCGACACGGGGATAGGCATTCCCGAGGAGAACCAGGGCAAGGTGTTCGAGCGCTTCTATCGCGTCGACAAGGGCCGCAGCCGCGAGAAGGGCGGCACCGGGCTTGGGCTTGCCATCGTCAAGCACGCGGCTGCATTCCACGACGCGAAGGTCGACCTCAAGAGCGAGCTTGGCAAGGGAACCCAGATTACGGTGACGTTCCAGTGAGACAAAGGGACAGTCCCTTTGTCTCACTGCGTGACGCGCACCGTTGTCCCGTGCTCGCTTGCGCGCAGCGTGCGCACCCAGAGCTGCGGCATGGCTTCGCTCGCGGCTTTCGCCACGCTTGCGGCGCGCTCGTCTCCGTCGGCAATTGCGAGCATGGTCGCGCCAGAGCCCGAGATGAGAAACGTGCAGGCGCCGTTCTCGTGGGCAATGTCGTGAAGCATCTGGTAGTCGGGGATGAGCGGCGCGCGGTACGGCTCGTGGATCCTGTCGTGGCAGCACGCGCGGATGGCATCGGCATCACCCTTGGCCATGGCGCTCACCATGGCGAGGCAGCGGCCCACCTGCCAGGAGACGGTGCTTGTTGGAACCATGGCGGGAAGCGCCCGGCGGGCGTCTCGGGTGAGGACGCGGTAGGGTGGAGCCATGCAGACGAATCGCAGGTTGTCGGCAACCACCCAGCGCGTCGTCACGGTCGTGGCGTCCTCCACGTAGGAGCTCACAAGCCCGCCCATGACGGCGGGGGCAACGTTGTCGGGGTGTCCCTCGATGGCGGTTGCGAGAGAGAGCGTGCGCTCGCGGTCGAGAGGAAGCCCGGCGAGCGCCTGGGCGGCCGCGATGCCCGCAACCACGCAGGTAGAGCTCGACCCAAGGCCACCGGATGACGGTATGGTGCAGGACTCGGTGATGTGAAGCGGCTGGGGCTCAAGTCCAAATTCCCTGCAGCCACAGAGGTAGGAGGTCCAAACCAGGTTGTCCTCGCCCGCAAGCTCGGGAGCGCACCCATCAATCTTCAGAGTGTCTGTCGGCTCGAAGGAGAACTCCGCGGCAAGGTCGAGCGCAAGCCCCAGGACGTCAAAGCCAACGCCGAGGTTTGCTGAGGTTGCGGGAACGCTCACGCGCACGGTGCCAGCCATCGGATCTCGTCCTTTCTCGTCCGCGCTCACAGGAAGATCCTCGCGCAGGCAGACTCCACGAACGCACCCATCTTGTCACGGTCGCAGACGTCGTCGTGCAGGCTCTCGGCGTCGCGCAGGCTTGAGAGCTGCACAGGCGCCTCGGTGCCGGTGACGTGCTCAAGCGAGTCCATGCTCGCAAAGCCGTTCATGCCGGACGCGTCCACGCCAAGGGAGCCAAGGACGTCTGCCGGGAACTTGTAGGGGCTCGCCGTGGATAGGCATACCCGGATCGTGCCGTCCTGGGGTAGGGCATCCAGAACGTACTTGGCAACGGCGGTGTGTGGGTCGATGAGCTTGTGGCAACTCTCCCAGGTGGTGCGGATCGTCTCGCGTGCCATCTCGTCGTCTGCGCGGCCGCAGCTAAAGGTCTCCTTGATGCGGGCGAGAAGCGCTGGCGGCACGGTGTAGGCGCCCTTCTCGGCCAAATCTGCCATGAGGGACGAGACAAGCTCCACATCCCCGTCGGAGGCGAAGTACAGCAGGCGTTCGAGGTTGGAGGAGACCAGAATGTCCATGGAGGGGGAGATTGTCTTCACGAACGGGCGACGCTTGTCGTAGGTGCCCGTGGTGAGGAAGTCCGTGAGGACGTCGTTGGCGTTGGACGCCACGACCAGCCTGCGAACGGGCAGTCCCAGGCACTTGGCATAGTAGCCGGCCAAGACGTCGCCAAAGTTGCCCGTGGGAACAACGTAGGTGACCTCGTCGCCCTGGGCGATGGCACCAGAGCGAACGAGCTGGGCGTAGGAGTCGAAATAGTAGGTGACCTGTGGAGCAAGGCGACCGACGTTGATGGAGTTGGCGCTCGAGAGCACCACGTTTCGCGCCGAGAGGCGCGCCGACAGCTCGCGGTTTGAGAAGATGCGCTTGACCTCGGACTGGGCGTCGTCGAAGTTGCCACGGATAGCACAGATCGCCACGTTGCCGCCTATCTGCGTGACCATCTGGAGGCGCTGGATGTCGGATACCTTGCCCCAGGGGTAGAAGACGCAGACTCCGGTGTGGGGAACGTCGGAGAAGCCGTCGAGCGCCGCCTTGCCGGTATCGCCCGAGGTAGCCGTCACGATCATCACATCGTGCCCGTCACCTTCGCGCGCAACGCCCATGAGCTGCGGAAGCATCTGAAGTGCAACGTCCTTGAAGGCGCAGGTGGGACCATGGAAGAGCTCGAGGAGCCAGTCCTGGCCAAGCGGAGTTACAGGGCAGATGGCCGGGGTGTCCCACTGGGAGCCGTATGCCGCACCCACGCAGCGGGCCAGCTCGTCGGCAGAGTAGTCGGGGAGGAGGGTCCTAAGCACACGCTCCGCCGTCTGGGTGAAGCTGCTTGGGCACACCTGGGCGAGGTCGAGTTTCTCGGCGCCAAGCGCGTCTGAGACATAGAGGCCTCCGTCAGGCGCCAGGCCGGCGAGAATTGCTTGCTTGCTTGTTACCAATTCCCCGCGCGAACGGGTGCTGTGGTAGAACGTTT
Source organism: Olsenella sp. (assembly GCA_022648325.1). Taxonomy (GTDB): domain Bacteria; phylum Actinomycetota; class Coriobacteriia; order Coriobacteriales; family Atopobiaceae; genus Tractidigestivibacter. Next base: position 48,190 of record JALCMG010000012.1, on the reverse strand, counting down.
CCACGGTTGGCTCCTTGTGTCGTTTGGCCTTGCATCGTGTCCAGCACGTATCATAGCTGGTGCCGTGCGTTGCCGTGCGGCACGTGGCATGTGCCGACACACATTCGAAAGAGATTGGAAGCCGATGAAGATAGCCATCCTGGGATACGGCACCGTTGGCCGTGGCGTAGCGCAGATCATCGAGGAGCGCGTACCCGAGGTCGAGGTCGCCCGCATCCTCGAGCTGCCAGACCGTCTCACCGACCCGCGCATGACCCCCAACTACCAGGACATTGTCGACGATCCGTCGATCGAGCTCGTGGTTGAGTGCATGGGCGGCATCGAGCCCGCGCACACGTTCATCCTCCAGGCGCTCAACGCTGGCAAGCACGTGGTGACCTCGAACAAGGCCGTCGTGGCGGCGCACTTTGCAGAGTTCGCCGAGGCCGCCTCCAAGGCGGGCGTCGGGCTTCTCATCGAGGCTTCGGTGGGCGGTGGCATCCCCTGGATCGCAAGCATCGAGAAGGTCCGTCGCATCGAGGAGGTGCAGTCCTTCTCGGGCATCATGAACGGAACTACCAACTACATCGTTTACTCCATGCTCAAGGACGGCGCGGATTTCTCCGAGGTGCTGAGCAAGGCACAGGAGCTTGGCTTTGCCGAGAGGGACCCCACCGCCGACATCGACGGCATCGACGTGCGCAACAAGACGATAATCTCTGCTTCCGTTGCGTTCGACGTTGCCTGCACGCAGGACCTTCCCGTCACCGGCATCAGGAACCTTACCAAGTACGACCTCAGCCTCTTTGGCAGCCGCGGCCTCACGGTGAAGCTCATCGGGCGCGGCGTCCAGGACAACGGCCGCTATGCCGTCTCGGTCGAGCCCGTCGCCGTGAGCACCTCCACGCTCGAGGCAAACGTGCCCACCAACTTCAACCTCGTGACACTTGATGCGCCCTCTATTGGCGAGCTCAAGTTCTACGGGCAGGGCGCAGGCAGCCTTCCTACCGGCAACGCCATCGTCCAGGACATCCTCGACTGCGTGGCAGGCAGAGGGCCCACCTATGACTTCTCCCGCGGCCTCGCGTATGACCCAACCATGCTCCACGGACCTTACGTGTTCCGCACCGAGGCTACCATCCCCGGCTCCACCTTCTACGAGCCAGGCGCTGTCATTGTGAAAGACCTTACCGCCGTGCAGGCGCGCGCCCTGCTCGACGAGGCCCTGAAGTCCGACCCAACCACGTTCATGGCGGCCGTGTCCGCGAACAGCTAGGAGAGGTTCACATGATCAAGATCTGCAAGTTCGGGGGTTCCAGCGTCGCCACCGCTGACCAGTTCCGCAAGGTCAAGTCCATTGTCGAGTCGGACCCAGACCGCCGCTTTGTGGTCGTGTCTGCCGTGGGCAAGCGCTTCTCGGGAGACAACAAGATTACCGACCTTTTGCTCCTCGTGAATGCCCACATCGAGTACCACGTGGACTGCCCCTCGCTTCTCGCCGACATCGAGCAGCGCTTTGTCGACATCGCCAACGAGCTCGGCGTCAAGTGGCCCGTTGCCGAGAAGTTCGAGACCTTTGCGGCAAACATCAAGAAGCACTCGCCCGAGTATGTAGTCTCGCGCGGCGAGTGGTTCACCGCCAACATCATGGCCGAGTACCTTGGCCTGCCCTTTGTTGACGCCGCCGACGTTATCGTGTTCCACCACGACGGCAACGTGGACATGGAGCGAACCGCAGCCCGTCTCAAGGACTTCGCGCACAGGAACGGTGCCTTCGTGCTTCCCGGCTTCTACGGTGCGACGGTCGACGGCGCAATCAAGCTCTTCCAGCGCGGCGGCGGAGACATCACGGGCGCCATCGCGGCGCGCTGCCTCGACGCCGACGTCTACGAGAACTGGACGGACGTCTCGGGCTTCCTCTCAGCTGATCCAAGGATCGTCGAGAACCCCCGCTCCATCCGCCGCATCACCTTTGACGAGATGCGCGAGCTCTCCTACATGGGCGCCTCGGTCCTCCAGGAGGAGGCCATCTTCCCGGTTCGCGAGGTCAACATCCCCATCAAGATCATGAACACCAACCGTCCCCAGGACGCGGGCACCACGATTCGCGAGACCGCGGAGGCCGGTGCGGACGAGCACCTTATCACCGGCATTGCCGGCCGCAAGGACTTCATGGCGGTGCACGTCAAGAAGGCCCACATGTCCAACGAGGTGGGCGTGGTCTCCCGCGCACTCTCCATCTTCGACCGCTACGGCGTCTCCATCGAGCACATCCCCACGGGTGTCGACTCGTTTGGCGTCGTGGTGGCGGCCGCTGACGTCAAGGACAAGATCTACGCGATCGTCAATGACATCCGTCGCGAGATCAAGCCCGATGACATCGTGATGGTCGACAAGCTCGCCCTCATCTCGGTGGTGGGCCGTAACATGTCCAAGCGCTCGGGTACCTCGGGCAAAATCTTCGGCGCGCTCGGCGACGCGGGCATCAATATTCGCATGATTACCCAGAGCTCCGAGGAGATTTCCATCATCGTGGGCGTCGACAACACCGATTTTGAGCGCGCAATCAAGGTCATCTACGAGCGCTTCGTTCGCAACGAGATGGTCTCCGCCGAGTAGGACCACGCATTCACACGCCTGCCCCACGGGCACATGCAGAGAGAGGAATCGCCACATGGCAGACAAGACCGTCGCCATTCTCGGCGCCACGGGCGTCGTTGGCACGCAGATGATTCAGTGCCTCGAGGAGAGGAACTTCCCCGTTGGAAAGCTCGTGCCCCTTGCGAGCGCGCGCTCGGTTGGGAAGACCGTCACCTTCCACGGCGAGGCCGTACCCGTGGTCGAGGCCACACCCGATGCCTTCGAGGGGGCAGACATTGTCCTTGGTGCAGCCGGTGACTCGACCGCCAAGGCCCTTCTCCCCGAGGCAGCCAAGCGCGGCGCCGTGTGCGTGGACAACTCCCATGCCTTCCGCCTCGAGCCCGACGTACCCCTGGTTATCCCCGAGATCAACGCGGCCGACATCGCCAACCACCCGCGCAACATCATCGCGAATCCCAACTGCGCCACCATCATCGGTCTCGTTCCCACTTGGCCGCTCCACAAGCTCGCCGACCTGCGCCGCCTGATCGTCTCCACCTACCAGGCAGCCTCTGGTGCCGGCATGCCTGGCCTCACCGAGCTCCAGCGAGAGATGGGCGTTGTTGCCAACGGTGGCGAGATGGGCGACACGAGCCCCTTCGCGTACCAGCTAGCGGCCAACCTCGTCCCGCAGATCGGCTCCTTCAAGGACGAGGGCTACACCTCGGAGGAGTGGAAGATGCAGAACGAGGGGCGCAAGATCATGCACCTTCCCGAGGTCCGCGTGAACTGCACCTGCGTTCGCGTACCGGTCATGCGCTCTCACTCCGAGTCCATCACCGCCGAGTTCGACCGTCCCATCTCGCCCGACGAGGCACGCCAGGCGCTTGCCTCAGCGCCTGGCGTCAAGGTTGTGGACGACCCGGCCAACCTGCGCTACCCCATGCCTCTTGACACCTCCGACCAGGACCTCGTGTACGTGGGCCGCATTCGCCGCGACCTCTCGGCCCCGGATGGCGTGAACTCGCTTACGCTCTGGTGCTGCGGCGACCAGATTCGCAAGGGCGCCGCCACCAACGCCGTCCAGATCGCAGAGCATCTTCTCTAGGGCGTGGGGAGTCCCATGGCGCTTCTTTCCAGCTACTACCTCCCTGGCATCTACGTGGAGGACAATTCCATCGATGTCCCGCTCGACTGGCGCGGCACGAGTCCCGCCGCCCTTGCTGGCGTGACGGGGGACGAGCCTTCCGCACTTGCCGTGAAGGATGCCGCCGAGCAGCCCGACCAGGCATTTGTCGGCAAGAGCATCAAGCTCTTCTACCGCGTGCTCTGCTCACCGGAGAACGTGGGTTGTGACCTGCCGCTCATCGTGTTTCTCCAGGGAGGTCCCGGCGGGGCGTGCCCTCGACCCCTCTCGCCCCAGAGCGACGGCTGGGTCGAGGAGGCGCTTCGCCACTTTCGCGTGGTTCTCCCAGACCAGCGAGGGTGCGGCCGCTCCTTGCGGGTGGATGGCGCCCGTATAGCGGCGGTGGGGGAGGAGGCCTCGGCCCATGGGGCAGATCCCGCCCGCAGGCAGGCCGACTACCTCAAGAGGTTCCTGGCCGACTCTATCATCAGGGACTTCGAGTATCTGCGTCTCACTGAGTTCGGCGGGCGTCGGTGGGTGACGCTGGGTCAGAGCTACGGCGGTTTTCTCACGCTGGCAAACCTGTCCACCTTCCCGGCCGGGGTCTCTGCGAGCTTTACCTGCGGCGGCATCCCGCATGTGCCTGCAAGCGCCGCAGAGGTCTACGCGCACACCTTCCTGCACATGGCAGCCAAGACGCGCGCGTACTACGACCGCTATCCCGAGGACGAGAGGCGCGTCTCTCTCGTCGCAGACCGCCTTGCTGCGGGTGACGCGACGCTTCCCGACGGCTCTCCGCTCTCTGTGCGGCGTCTCCAGCTTGTCGGTGGCGGCTTGGGCATGAAGCCCGCGCCAGAACGCCTCCACGCCCTCTTTGACTATGCCTTTGCCGACGGTGACGGCTCCTGCGACGACGCCCTTTCCGCCGTGGGTGGAGACGTCTCGCACGTGCGTCTCTTTGGCGGCTTCTTTGACCAGGTCCAGTCGATGACCTCCTCGTATTCGGCCCCGCTCTACTGGACGCTTCAGGAGTTCGTCTATGCCGACGGCACGCTCGACGCCCCAATTGGGTGGGCGGCTGCGCGCGAGGCAGCGAGCAGACCGGAGTTCTCCGAGGGCGCACGTCCCCTCATGCTTTTTGCGGAGGCAATGTTCCCTTGGATGTTCGATGAGGACCCGTCGCTCAAGCCGTTTGCCCCCGCGATGGACGTCCTTATGGCAGACACCGAGTTCGGACACCTCTACGACCAGGATCAGCTTGCGAGAAACGAGGTGCCGCTCCAGGCGGCCGTCTACTTCGACGACGCCTACGTGGACTCCGGCCTGCAGCTTGACACGCTCTCCCGCGTGGGTGCGAGCCACGCCTGGGTTACCAACGAGTTTGAGCACGACGGTCTGCACGGCAGCGTGGTCTTTAAGCACCTCTACGAGGAGGCATTCAATCGCGGCGATCTTGCTGGCGTGAGGTAGGGAAGGGTTCTCCTGAGGTAGGGGAGAGGTTCTCTTCTATTTCTCCCTCTTGGGGTTGGAAAAACTTCATGAAAAAGCCCAGGGCAATGACTGCTCTGGGCTTGTCTTTTCTGGTGCTCCCTGGGGGATTCGAACCCTCGACATTCGGATTAGAAGTCCGCTACTCTATCCAGCTGAGTTAAGGGAGCGTGCCTTTACGGCCCTGCCATTCTAGCGCAAGTTGCCCGCTTGCTCGCTCTCGAGTAGCGCCTTGGCCGCGAGAACGCCTGCGACAGTCTTTCCGTCCTGGATGAGGCCAGCGGAAATTGCGTGCACAACCTCTTCCATCGGAAGCCAGACCGCGCGCACGACCTCGCCCTCGTCGGGGCGAGCGGCCCCCTGCGAGAGCCCCTGGGCGAGGAACACCTCGGTGTGCTCGTCTGTGAAGCCGGGGGAGCCAAGGACGGTTGCCAGGTGCACGAGTTTGTCGGCGCGAAGGCCCGTCTCCTCGGCCAACTCGCGTGCGGCGCAGTCTTCGCCGCGCTCGTCTGCCTCGAGCTTTCCCGCCGGAATCTCGAGCGTCACGCGCCCGAGGACTACCCGATACTGGCGAACCAGGCACACTCGCCCGTCCCGGATGGCCACGACCCCCGCGCCGCCGTGGTGATGCACGACCTCGCGCCAGGCGCGCGAGCCATCCGCAAGCTCCACCTCGAGATAGTCAACGGAGAAGATCTTGCCCTCCCAGACGGGCTCGTCCCTGGTCACGCGTTCGAAGAGCGAGGGCTCTGGTTCTAGCGCTCTGCGAACCTCGTCAAGATCGGTATGCCCACCGCCAAGACCCTGATTTGTGTTGCCCACGCGCTCCTCCCGGTCCTCGTGCTCCTTGTCAATCCCTACGATAGCCGCTTTTCTCAGCTACCCGCTCGGCTTCTGTCCTTCCGCGCTTGTCCCGTGGCTTTAGCTCCTTGGCTTCAGAATTACGCACGGTCGCGATTAAGGTTTGTGGATTGCTGGGCTTTTTCATGTCTCAACTCTCACCGTGCGTAATTCGGACACCTGTCGGCCCTGCGGGTTCGCTGTGAACGACCATCATCGGTGCGCTGTCGAGCGCAGGATGGCAAGATTCTCCGGTTGGTGGCAGTTTTTCGGGGGCGTGCTAAGTACAAACCAATTAGAAGTTTGATAAATAGCAGGTCAGAAAATTGCTATTGAGAAAATGACATATAAAGATTGTCGCCAAAACTGCCACCAACCGGCATTTCGTCTAACCGCTTCTCGTAGAGGCGACCTACGGAAGCCGTGACAAGGAGACTCGACATAACTGTAGCGACCCGCACGGTGATTGCGAGTGGGGTCAGCTGCCTCTCCATACGGCAATTGTTAAGTGAAGTATGCATGCTGCCTGAAAGTGTTGAACGCAAGACTCAGCGCCGCTATTCTGTACACCTGTACTCCACCGTACTAAAGTGACGCACGTCATCCACAAGAGATTGGAGCAGACATGTCCACCTCCACGCTCAACCGTCGCCAGTTCATCACCGCAGCCCTTGGCTTCACGGGAATGCTCGGCCTTGCTGCCTGCGGTTCATCCGCAAGCACGAGCGGCTCGGACGCCAGCTCTTCCTCCCAAGCCGCCGACTCCTCGTCCAGCTTTGACGGGAACTTCGTCCTTGGCTTTGACCAGGACTTCCCTCCCTACGGCTACGTTGGCGACGATGGCTCCTACACCGGCTTCGACATCGACCTCGCTAAGGCCGTCTGTGACCGAGAGAGCTGGACGTTCACTCCAACCCCCATCTCATGGGACGCGAAGGACACCCTGCTCAACTCCGGCCAGATCACCTGCATCTGGAACGGCTTCACCATCGAGCGCCGCGAGGATGGTTACGCCTTCACTGACCCCTACATGGAGAACCGCCAGGTCATCGTTGTCCCCGCATCGTCTGACGTTCAGAAGCTCTCGGACCTTGCCGGCAAGAACGTCATCACCCAGGCGGATTCCGCCGCGCTTGACGTCCTTTCCGAGGGCGGCTCGCAGGAGGAGTTGGGCAAGAGCTTTGGCAACCTCCAGACCATCGACAACTACAACACCGCGTTTATGATGCTGGAGAGCGGCCAGGTGGACGCCATTGCCATCGACTACCCCGTCGCCGTCTTCAACATCGGCGACAAGACCTCCGAGTACCGCATCCTCGACGAGAACCTCAACTCCGAGCACTTTGGCGTTGGCTTCGCGAATACGGACGAGGGTAAGCAGCTTGCCAAGACCGTTGAGGCCGACCTCCAGGCCCTCGACGCCGACGGTGCTGTCAAGAAGTTCTGCGACAAGTACGCCGACCAGGGCGTCTCCTACGAGCTGTGGTGCCTGCCCAAGGCATAGCCGCCCGTGATGATGACGATGGTGCTGCAAGGGAGTTGGTAAGGTGGACTTTGCCACAATGATGGGGATGCTCCTCTCGGGGTATCGCATTTCGATGATCATATTCGCGGTGACGCTCGTGGGGTCCATCCCCCTGGGCATGCTCGTTGCCCTCGGGCGTCTCTCGCGGTTCAAGCCACTTTCGCTCCTCATGCAGCTCCTCATCTCGGTGCTGCGCGGCACGCCGCTCATGCTGCAGATGTTCGCCGTCTCCTTCATGCCGTTCTACGTCTTTGGCGTCAAGACCGACGCGAACTTCCCCATGGTGGCGGTGCTTGTCTCCTTTGTGATCAACTACTCTGCCTACTTTGCAGAGATTTACCGCTCGGGCATCCAGTCCATTCCCCGCGGTCAGTACGAGGCCGCCGAGGTACTCGGCTACTCCAGCCGCCAGACCTTCCAGCGCATCGTTCTGCCACAAGTTGTGAAACGCGTGCTCCCCGCAATGGGCAACGAGGTCGTGACACTGGTCAAGGACACCTCGCTTGCCTTCTCCCTCGGCGTCCTCGAGATGTTCACGCAGGCGCGAGCTATCGTCACCAGCCAGCGCACGATGGTGGCATTTGCCGTGGCCGCGCTCATCTACTGGGTTACCTGCCTCATCATCGAGTACATCATGAGGCGCATCGAGAAGAGGCTGGATTACTACCATGACTAACGCCGAGAAGCGCGGCACGCGCGCGTCCCGCATTCAGATACCGGTTCCTGACGCCTCGGTATCCCAGATTCTGGGGCTCCCCGCCGTCTACGTGAAGGGCGCGTGCAAGTCCTTCTCGGGGCGAGAGGTGCTCCACGATGTGTCGCTCTCCATCGCACGGGGCGAGGTGGTCTCGGTCATCGGTCCCTCGGGTACCGGCAAATCCACGCTCCTGCGCTGCCTCACGCTGCTCGACACCTTCGATGTCGGCGAGCTCTTCTATGGCAGCCTTCGCGTGACCGAGCAGGACGAGAACGGCAGGGCGCGCTACTCCAAGGAGGCAAGCGCCAAGGCACGGATGCAGTTTGGCATCGTCTTCCAGAACTACAACCTCTTTCCGCACTTCACCGTGATGCGCAACGTCTGTGACGCACCCATAGCCGTGCAGGGGAGGGACCCGGCAGAGGTCGAGAACGAGGCGAAAAAGGTTCTCGATCGCTTGGGGCTTGCGGAGCATGCGGAGAAGGTCCCCGATCAGCTCTCTGGCGGCCAGCAGCAGCGCGTGGCCATCGCCAGAGCGCTTGCCATGCACCCCAGGGTTCTCTATTTCGACGAGGCGACCTCTGCGCTCGATCCAAGGCTCACGGCGGACATGCGTCGCATCATTCGCGAGCTCGCTTCCGACGGCATGGCCATCGGCATCGTGACCCACGAGATGGGATTCGCGCGTGATGTCTCTGATCGCGTTGCCTTCCTTCTCGACGGATGCATCGTCGAAGAGGGCGCTGCCGAGGAGGTCATGGATAGCCCGACAGACGCTCGAGTGCGGGAGTTCTTGGCAACAGCGGAGGACTAGATATCTTTTTTGAAGGTCCCCTCGTGCTCATGACTACTTTTATCCGCAACTTCTTGTTTGGCTGCAAAGCAAAATGTGATTCTCAAAAAAAGTTCTTCAAGAAAGTGCTTGCATCTGCCTGATTCTTTGTCATAATAAACGAGCGCTTCACGAGGTGGGCCAAATGGTGGGTGTAGCTCAGTTGGAAGAGCGACGGACCGTGGCTCCGTAGGTCGAGGGTTCGAACCCCTTCACCCACCCCATCTGAAAGCCGAATATGGGTCGTTAGCTCAGTTGGTAGAGCAGGGGACTCTTAATCCCAAGGTCGAGGGTTCGACCCCCTCACGACCCACCATGCAATCTCAGCCCAGGGCGTTCGACGCTCTGGGTTTTTTCTTGTCAACGCTTTTTGGAATCTCCGCCCCCCAGCAAGCGGAAGCCGTTCGTCGTGACCCCGTTTTGTTGGCGAGCGCAAGGTTTCGATACGGTACACTTGTTGTTAAATTACGCCGGCACAGGCGTCGCATGGGGTTTGCGGGGTGAGAACGATTCCACCTCCCTTTCCTCCAGAATGCGGCATACTGTACCTTGCCGAGGTTTTTCCGCTGGAAGGAGCTTGCGTTGATCTACACGATGACCCTTAACCCCGCGCTCGATTACGTCATGCATCCCCTCACCTTGGATATGGGCTACACTAACCGTTCCTCGAGCGAGGAGCTCTACTGCGGCGGTAACGGCATCAACGTTTCCACGCTACTCAACGAGCTCAACGTGGTGAACGTTGCAATGGGCATTGTCGCGGGCTTCACAGGCGACCACCTCGTCAACGAGCTCCAGGAGGCTGGCATCGCGAGCAACTTCGTGAAGCTCGACCGCGGCTACACCCGTATCAACGTCAAGCTCAACGGCATCGTCATGACGATGGTCAACGGCATGGGCCCCAAGATCCCGCAGAAGAAGGTCGACGAGCTTCTCGAGCGCATGGATGTCCTTCAGGCGGGCGACACCCTTGTCCTCACGGGTTCTATCCCCAACTCCCTGCCCGAGGACATGTACAACATCATCATGGCCAAGCTTGCCGGTCGCGGCATCCAGTTCGTCGTCGACGCTCCCGGCCAGCTCCTCATGGAATCGATCAAGGCTCACCCCTTCCTCATCAAGCCCAACAACCATGAGGTCGGACGCATCTTCAAGGCCGACCCCATGCCCGAGACGCCCGAAGACTGCCTGCCCTATGCCAAGAAGCTCCAGGAGGGCGGCGCTCGCAACGTAATCGTTTCCTGCGGCGGCCGCGGGTCGCTCCTCCTTGACGAGTACGGCACCGAGCACATGGTTCCTACCGCACGTGTGCGCCTGGTGAACGCCACTGGCGCCGGTGACTCCATGGTCGCGGGATTCCTTGCGAAGGTCACCCGCGGCATGGACTACGAGAACGCCCTCATCTACGCGTCTGCCTGCGGCACTGCAACCGCGGCGAGCAAGGGAATCGCAAAGCGCTCGACCATCGACCGCGTGGTCACGGCCCTCTACAAGAAGATGGGCCGGGAGATGCCGGCGAGCATTGCAGACGATATCAAAAACGAAAAGGCACGCGCTGAGGCTCGGGCTCTTGCCGCCGAGGGATACGATGACGCAAAGGAGTCCCCTGAGGGCGAATAACGCGTTAAACTGTGTTCGGCTCTACGGCGCCCCTTTGGGGCGCCTGGCATTCTGGGAGGTGGCCGCTCCGCGGCCGGTTAAGGGGGATCGCAATGTATGAGGGAGTAAATGCATCTGATGGTATCGGCATAGGCGTTGCCCGCGTCGCTGTCGAGCCGGACCTCTCGTTCATGCCGCACGCGCCTGAGGATCCCGAGGCCGAGAAGGCCCGTTATGGCGCTGCCATCGAGAAGTTCGTCGAGCAGACCAATGCCCAGATTGAGCGCATGAAGAAGACGGTTGGCGAGGATGCTGCCGCCATTATGGGCGCGCACATCGAGTTTGCCGAGGACGAGGGCATCCGTGAGATGGTCAAGGGCTCCATTGACTCTGGCATGTGCGCCGAGCAAGCCGTAAGCGAGGCCTACGGCACCTTCTATACCATGTATGCCAACATGGATGACGAGCTCTTCCGCGAGCGCGCCGCCGATGTGGCAGACGTCAAGACTGGCCTTCTCGCCGACCTTCTCGGCAAGGAGGTCGTTGACCTCTCCACGCTGCCCGAGAACTCCATCGTCGTTGTCCACGAGCTCACGCCGTCCATGACTGCCGATATCGACAAGGAGGACGTCGCGGGTATCGTTACCGAGACCGGTGGCCGTACCTCCCACTCGGCCATCATCGCCCGTGCGCTCGAGATTCCCGCCGTTCTCTCGGTCGCGGACGCTACGGTCAACATCAAGACCGGCGACATGGTGGTCGTCGACGGCACCAACGGCAAGGTCATTGCTCAGCCGTCCGACCACGACCTCGAGCACTATCGCTCCAAAGCCAAGGCATACGCCGAGGAGAAGGCGGCCCTCGAGGCCTATCGCGGCCGTGAGACAGTGACCGGCGACGGCGATAAGAAGCTTCTCGTTGCAAATATCGGCAACCCCGATGACGCCAACGCTGCTCTCGAGCACGACGCCGAGGGCGTTGGCCTCTTCCGTTCCGAGTTCCTCTTCATGGACGCGAAGGAGCTCCCCAGCGAGGACGAGCAGTTTGCCGCATACCAGAAGGTCGCCCTTCGCATGAAGGACAAGCCGGTCATCATCCGCACCCTGGATGTGGGCGGCGACAAGGAGATTCCCTATCTGCACCTGCAGAAGGAGGAGAACCCCTTCATGGGCTTCCGTGCCGTGCGCTACTGCCTGAACAACCCCGACCAGTACAAGGTCCAGCTCTCGGCGCTGCTGCGTGCGTCCGCCTTCGGTGACATCAAGATCATGCTTCCCCTGGTCACCACCATCGACGAGGTGCGTCAGGCCAAGGCCCTCATCGAGGAGTGCAAGCAAGACCTCGACGAGCGTGGCGTTGCCTACAACAAGGACATTGAGGTCGGCACCATGATTGAGACGCCCGCCGCATCCCTCATCGCCGACGACCTCGCTGCCGAGTGTGACTTCTTCTCCATCGGCACCAACGACCTCATCGGCTACACCATGTGCGCCGACCGCGGCAATGATCGCGTGAGCTACCTCTACCAGGTCTACCAGCCTGCGGTCCTCCGCTCGCTCAAGCGCGTCATCGGCGAGGGCAACAAGGCCGGCATTATGGTCGGTATGTGTGGCGAGGCTGCGGCAGACCCGCTGCTTATCCCCATCCTCATGTCGTTTGGCCTGGATGAGTACTCCGTATCCGCTCCTTCGATCCTCCGCACGCGGAGGATTCTCTCCCTCTGGACCAAGGAGGAGGCCGATGCTCTGGCCGAAAAGGTCATGGCCCTCAAGACTGCAACCGAGGTCAAGGCCATGCTCCAGGCGGCAGCCAAGTAGGGGAGTGCAAGCGCTTTCCCAAGAGGCTTCAATGTGAAGGACCCCGGCGCGGCCGCGTCGGGGTCCTTTTTCTGGTGCGGGGGTTGACGCTGAGGCGCTAGGGAACGATGACACGGAGCGCCTGGGGCACCACGTCCACCTCGAAATGCGTTCCGCAGAGCTCCTCGCCGTCCACCTGACACGGTGGCTGGGCCTCAAAGTCCATGGTTGCATGCTCGAACCTTAGTAGGTTCACACAGCTCGATTCCGTATGACGCCCAAACCTTGCGAGTCCCAGCAGTGCGAGCAGCCAAGGCCGCCTTGGGATCTTCACGTTGTAGCACACGTCGAGAAGGCCATCCGAAGGGTCCGCCTTGGGACAGATTGCAAAACCTCCGCCGTAGGTGGGGCCAACCTGCACCGCAAAGATTACCGTGGGAAGCGTCATCTCCGGACGACCGTCAAAGCTCGCGCGGCAGGGCCAGCCGTTTGATCCTTCGGAGAATATGCGTATTCCCGAGGAGATAAACAGTTCCTCTCCATGCCGGGAGGTCGTCTCCTCGACACGTCGGCGCGTGGTGTCGAGGGCAATCGCCGCATCCATCCCAAATGAGAGCGTCTCCATGAAGTGCACGCCGTTCACTCGTCCAACCTCAAGGGACGAAGCATGGCCACGGACGAGCTGAGCAAGGGTGCGCGAAGGGTCGTTGATGGCCATCCCTAGGGTTCGTGCGTAGTCATTGCCAGAGCCCATGGGGATGATGCCAAGCTGAGGCCGGTTCGTTGCGTCTCGCTCCATGAGACCGTTCACTGCCTCGTGGATGACGCCGTCCCCTCCGAGGGCAAGTATGGTGTCGAAGCCGTTTGCCTCGCGCGCGAGGTTCTGGGCGTCTCCCGGGGCTTTGGTAAGAATGAGCTCGTGAGCTGTGGTCGCCCCACGATAGGAGTCAAGGAAACGCTGGACAAAGGCGGCGCCCTCCGCTCCCTGGCCCCGGTTTGCCGCCGGGTTGGCTATGACGAGCGTTCTGCCGAGCGGAGAAGTGCCCATGCGAAACCTCCCTTATCGCGTTGCTGCCCCATTGTACGGTAAGCGAATCGTCTGGTTTGACCGGACGTTGTCCGGGAAATAGCTTGGTAGATGCGCAAGAAAAAAGCCCGGGATCACAATGACCTCGGGCTGCGATTGCATGGAGCGGCGGACGGGACTCGAACCCGCAACAATCAGCTTGGAAGGCTGACGCTCTACCAATTGAACTACCGCCGCAGAGCAAGGCAGAGTATACAACAAGATTGGAGCCTGCGGGCGGACGTCGAGTCAAGCGGGCGAGAACCACAGGCTCTCTGTATTCGTTGTATTAGCAACACTGGTACCTGACGCACCGTGACAGAATGGGAAGAAAGAGGCTAGTCAGGAGGGCTTTCCATGGATGGGTCACAAGCGGACTTTAATAGCATTTTCCAGGCAATTCGCGCAGACGAGCAGAACGAGTCGTTCACGCGCCAAGGCATAGACCCTCTCTACACTGCGTCTGCCATGTCTCGGCTGGTGATTATCGGCCAGGCCCCGGGCAGGGTCGCCCAGGAGACGCGCATCCCCTGGAACGACAAGAGTGGCGACCGCCTGCGCGAATGGCTCGGAATCGACCGTGCGACCTTCTACGACCCCTCGTTGGTGGCGCTTCTCCCCATGGACTTCTATTATCCCGGCAAAGGCAAGTCAGGCGACCTGCCGCCTCGGCGGGGATTCGCGGAGAAGTGGCATCCCGCCCTTCTCGGCATGATGCCCCAGGTTCGACTCACCGTCCTCGTGGGGTCCTACGCCACGCGGCGCTACCTTGGTCTTCCGTCCTCGGCCAAGCTAACCGACGTTGTACGTGGGTATGAGACCTACCTCCCCAAGTACTTCCCGCTCGTGCATCCCTCTCCCAGAAACCAGCTTTGGATGAGCAAGAACCCCTGGTTTGAGACGGACGTCCTTCCTCGCCTTCGCGAGGAGGTTGCGTCTGCGTTGGGTCGATAGTGGGCACTACCGGCTCTCTGCCACCTCGGCAAGCGAGAAGTGTCGGCGGTGGGCAGTGAGCTTCCCGTCCCGCTCCAGCTCACCGATTACGGTGCAGAGAGCGCACCTGTCGACGCCCAGATAATCGGCAAGTTGCTGGCGCGTGAAGGGTATGTCGAACTCGCTCGAGCCAGCAAGCTTGGACTGGGTTGAGAGGTAGGCGAGAAGCTTCCCCCTAATGGACTTGGGCGCGGCGTCGCGAATTCTTCGCGTGAGGCGAACGTTCTTGCGCGCAACGGATGCCAGGAGATTCTCGGCCACCTTTGCGTGGTAGGCACAGACCCTTGGGCAGCTATGCATGATGCGCGTCACGTCGATGAAGAGCACCCTGGTGGGCGTCTTTGTTGCAATCACGTTTGTGAGCAGCGGCTCCCCAGGAAGGGCAGCAAAAGCCTCGCCAAAAATCTCGCCTGACGAGAAGCTTCCCATTACGCTTGCGTTGCCCCATACGTCTGCGCCCTCGACGCATACCCCGCCCTCGAGGACAATCCCAACGCTCGTGACGGGGCTGCCCTCCATCCACACGAGCTCGCCCTTCTCGTACGTCTTTGGGAGCGCTGCCAGGCATCCCAGCATCTCTCTTACCTCTTGGGGCGTGACACCCTGGAAGAGGTTCGTCTTGCACAAGAACTCGGGGTCTACATCGCGCATTCCGCACCGCCAATTGTTTGGGTATGTTGTGACCACAACATATCACTTCCAAAGGGACTCTCACACTGGTTGTCAACGAACCACCCAAAGAGAGAGGAAACCAATGGACGAGAAGATGTTCTGCTTCCAGTGCGAGCAGACCGCGGGCTGCACGGCGTGCACCGGCCGGGCCGGCGTTTGCGGCAAGCCCTTTGACGTTGCACTTGCCCAGGACGAGCTCACGGGCGCGCTGGTTGGCCTTGCCTGCACCTGCAAGCTGGCCGGGACTCGCAGCCAGCTGGCCGACAAGCTCATCGTCAGCGGACTCTTCACCTGCATCACCAACGTCAACTTCTCCAAGGACACCGTCCAGGCAATTACGGAGGACGTTCGTGCCGAGAAGGAGCGCATCGCCGCTGCCGCTGGCGTCGAGGCTGCCCAGGACCTGCTCCTCGGCCGCGTCTGGACCGACGACGAGGACGTGCGCTCTCTGAAGTCGCTTATCCTCTTTGGGCTTCGTGGTGCGGCTGCCTACGCGTATCACGCCCGCATGCTTGGGTCTGTGAGCGACGAGGCGCAGCGGGCCTTTGTCGACTGCCTCGCCACCCTCGCCACCGAGAGCGACCTCAACAAGCTTCTCGTCGTCTCCATGCAGGTGGGCAAGCTCAGCCACGACGTGATGGGCCTGCTTGACGCAGCCAACACCGGCGCCTATGGCATGCCTGAGCCCACCGAGGTCTCGCTCAAGATCGAGAAGGGCCCCTTCATCGTCATCTCCGGTCACGACCTGCATGACCTCAAGCTCCTCCTCGAGCAGACCGAGGGCACTGGCGTGAACGTCTACACGCACGGCGAGATGCTCCCCGCCAACGCCTATCCCGAGTTCAAGCGTTACCCGCAGCTTAAGGGCAACTTCGGCACGGCATGGCAGAACCAGCAGAAGGAGTTCGCCAATGTCCCGGCGGCCTTCCTGTTCACCACGAACTGCCTCATGCCGCCCCGCCCCAGCTATGCTGACCGCGTCTTCACGACCGAGGTCGTTTCCTATCCGGAGCTGGTGCACATCCCCGAGGGTCCCGATGGCACGAAGGACTTCACGCCGGTCATCGAGAAGGCCAAGGAGCTTGGCGGCTATGATGAGGACGTGCAGCTCACGGGCATCAACGGCGGGACCAAGGTCGTGACCGGCTTCGCCCGTGCGGCGGTGCTCTCGGTTGCCGACAAGGTCGTCGACGCCGTCAAGGCGGGCGACATCAAGCACTTCTTCCTTGTCGGTGGCTGTGACGGCGCCAAGCCCGGCCGCAACTACTACACCGAGCTCGTCAAGCAGGCCCCCAAGGACACGGTCATCCTCACCCTTGCCTGTGGCAAGTACCGCTTTAACGACCTTGACCTGGGCGACATCGATGGCATCCCCAGGCTTCTCGACATCGGCCAGTGCAACGACGCGTACAGCGCCGTCGAGATTGCCCTCGCGCTTGCGGATGCCTTCGGCTGCGGCGTCAACGACCTGCCTCTCTCCATCGTGCTCTCCTGGTACGAGCAGAAGGCTGTGGCAGACCTTCTCGCCCTTCTCTACCTGGGCATCAAGGACATCAAGCTTGGGCCTACGCTCCCTGCCTTCGTGAGCCCCAACGTTCTTGACATCCTGGTGCGCGAGTTTGGGATCTCTCCCATCTCGTCGCCCGAGGAGGACCTCGCAGCGCTGCTCGCGTAAGGTCTGTAGCGCATAGCTCCTGCATGCCGAGGGGCCAGGCGACTTTTCGCCTGGCCCCTTTTTCTTATTGAGAAGCTCTGCCACTGCCGGTGAACCTCATGCGTGTTGTTTTTTCTTATCTTGCGCGAGAAAGCCGCAGTTGAGCTGTGCTGATTATCAAAACAGAAATGACACATGTGAGGTTTTGGCTTCGTGTGTGGGAGCGAGTCTGTGGCGACGGCGTCGTGGGGCATCCGCCCCGGGGCGGACATGGCGTGCCATGCGCCATGCAACCGCGCGGGAATAGAGGCGCTCAAGCGTTGCATAAGGGAGTGCAAGACGTATCCGGAGCCCGTAGGGCTCGTCCATCCAGGCGCCGCCCTCTGGTAGCCTTCACGCTGTTGTTGATGCTTGGGCCATTACCGGCTACTGTTCGTCTGGCGCATAAGGCCTTAAACATATGGGGCGGGAAACATCCCGCCCCACCTGCGATTATCTGGTCGGGGCGACTGGATTCGAACCAGCGACCCTCTGCTCCCAAAGCAGATGCGCTACCAAGCTGCGCTACGCCCCGAGCTTTATGAAGTATACGGTAGTGCTGGCAATACTTCAACGGTTTGTCTAGGAGAAACACTTGTAGGGCTTTTTCTCGCCAAGACACAAAGAAGCTCATGGACGAGGCGGGAGTCTGATTTCAGGCAGATTGCTATCTAGATACCAAAGCAAAATCGCACCGTTTCGGCTTGCTCCTAACTTTATGATGATGACTGTTGGGCGCGTTCGGGGAAATGCGCGCCAAGCATTGGATTGGGTCCAAAGATCGAGGAACAGGAGACTTTATGACGTATTCCGAGAAGGTCATCGCACAGCTGGAGGAGCGCTACTCCGACCAGCCGGAGTTCATCCAGGCGGCGAAGGAGGTCCTGACCACGCTGCAGCCTGCGCTTGACGCTCATCCCGAGTACGAGCGCGCCGCCCTTCTCGAGCGTCTTGTCGAACCCGAGCGCATCGTGATGTTCCGCGTTCCATGGGTGGATGACAATGGCAAGGTGCAGGTCAACCGTGGTTACCGCGTCGAGTTTAACTCGGCCATTGGGCCCTACAAGGGTGGTCTTCGCTTCCACCCCTCGGTGAACCTCTCAATCCTCAAGTTCCTGGGCTTCGAGCAGATCTTCAAGAACTCCCTCACCACGCTCCCCATGGGCGGCGGCAAGGGCGGCTCCGACTTCGACCCCAAGGGCAAGTCCGACCGCGAGGTCATGGCATTCTGCCAGAGCTTCATGACCGAGCTCTGCCGCCACATCGGCCCCGACACCGACGTTCCCGCCGGTGACATCGGCGTCGGCGCGCGCGAGGTCGGCTTCATGTTTGGCCAGTACAAGCGCATCCGCAACGAGTGGTCGAGCGTCCTCACCGGCAAGGGTATCCCGTATGGCGGTTCTCTCGCTCGCACCGAGGCCACGGGCTACGGCGCGGTTTACTTCCTCGAGAACATGGTCACCGAGAAGGGCGAGGAGCTTGCGGGCAAGACCGTCTGCATCTCCGGCGCTGGCAACGTCGCCCAGTACGCCGTCCAGAAGGCCGAGCAGCTCGGTGCCCGCGTGGTGACCGTCTCCGACTCCAACGGCTATGTCTATGACCCCGAGGGCATCGACTTTGGACTTCTCTGCCAGATCAAGGAGGTCGAGCGCGCCCGCATCAAGGAGTACGCCGAGCGCAAGCCCGGCTCCGTCTACCACGAGGGCGAGCGTCCGTGGGGCGAGAAGTGCGACGTCGCGATGCCGTGCGCTACGCAGAACGAACTCGATTTTGATGATGCCAAGAAGCTCGTTGCCAATGGCTGCGCGTACGTGGTCGAGGGTGCCAACATGCCCACCACGACGGACGCGACCACGTTCCTCATTGAGAACGGCGTGTACTTTGCGCCCGGCAAGGCCGCAAATGCCGGTGGCGTCGCGGTCTCCGGTCTTGAGATGAGCCAGAACCACGAGCATCTCTCCTGGACCTTCGAGGAGGTTGACGAGAAGCTCAAGGAGATTATGAACTCCATCTACAGGTCTGCTGCTTCTGCGGCAAGCGAGTATGGCCACAAGGGCAACCTCGTGTTCGGTGCCAACATCGCCGGCTTCCTCAAGGTTGCCGAGGCCATGATGGCCCAGGGCGTCTGCTAGCGCGCGGCCCCACGTTTTTTTCAGCACGTCTTGTGGCCCTCTGGCGGCTTGATGCCGGAGGGCCTTTTTTCTCGGCTGCCAGCGCGGAATTCATTTTCATTTTCCGATTGGTTAGGCCCCTCTAAACGATCGGGATTCTCAGGTTGGCGGCTGCCTTGCATTTTCCGATCGGTTAGACCTCTCTAAACGATTGGAATTCTCAAGTTGGGACTCGGTGCAGGGCCCGCAGGGTTCCAGAGGACCCCCGAGACCCACATCCGCCCGCGCGATTAGACCAAACACTATGTTTGGGTAACATACATATATTCATAACCATGCCAAACCATGGGGGATTGTTGCAGACTCGTTGATTCTGTCTCATGAAACATGCATGCCCCGTATACTTGCAACGACCTTTAACGAGCGGTACGAGATACCGAGAAGGCGTCCATAGCGCAGGATCCGGCCCAGCCTCTCGGGAGCACGCGCACGCTGCGCGCGGCTCCTTTTTTATGGCTCACGCCGGCGGCGCTGCACGCGGAAAGGACGGTGTTGCTGTGAACCTCTTGGTCGATGGCGGCAGGCATCGGGAGGCGCTCCTTGCGCTCGAGGACGGAACGGCCCTCAGGGGCCGAAGCGTCGGCGCGGAGGGCGAGACCTTCGGCGAGATCGTGTTCAACACGTCCATGGTGGGCTACCAGGAGATTGTGAGCGACCCGTCGTACGCGGGCCAGATTGTCACCTTCACCTATCCCCAGCTGGGCAACTACGGCATCAACGAGAAGGATATGCAGGCAGGCGCGCTGCACCTCAAGGGCTTTGTGTGCCACGACGCCTGCTACACGCCGAGCAACTGGCAGAGCGTCGTGAGCCTGCCGGACTTCCTCGCGTCCCGTGGCGTCGTGGGCATCGAGGGCGTGGACACCCGCGCGGTCACCCTTGCCATCCGCGAGGGTGGGGCCATGCGAGCCGCCATCTCGACCACGGACCTCGACCCCAAGAGCCTGGTGCGCCGCGTTCGCGAGTCCCCACGCATCGAGGAGCACAACTACGTCGCAGACGTCTCCTGCAAGGAGCCCCACGTTGTTAAGCCCAATGGCGAGGTGCGCCATCGCGTGGTTGCCGTAGACTGCGGTGAGAAGGCCGGCATTGTGCGCCGCATGGCCGAGGTTGGCATCGAGGTTGCGGTTGTCCCCTGGGACACGCCTGCCGAGAAGATCCTTGCCATGGAGCCCGACGGCGTCTTCTTCTCCAACGGCCCCGGCGACCCCGATACCGTGCCCACCGTGCCCGAGACCGTGCGTGCCATTCTCGGCAAGCTCCCCGTCTTTGGCATCTGCCTGGGCAATCAGATGATCACCCTGGCCACGGGAGCGCGCGTGGAGAAGCTGCCCTACGGCCACCACGGCGGCAACGAGCCCGTGATGAACCTCCTTACCGGCAAGGTTGAGATCACGGCTCAGAACCACAACTACGGCCCGGTCTTCTCGACCTTTGGCCCGCTTGTCCCCGAGCTCTCCGGCGGTCTCACCGAGCATCCCGGGAGCCTGCTCACCTGGAGCCGCATGCACGTGGCCCCCGTCGCCATGAACGAGCGCTACGGCCGCATCCGCCTTACGCACGTGAACCTCAACGATGGCACGCCGGAGGGCATCCAGTTCCTCGACCTGCCAGCCTTCTCAATGCAGTACCACCCAGAGGCCAAGCCCGGCCCCAATGACTCGGCGTACATGTTCGAGTCCTTCTCGCGCCTCATGGACGGGCGTGAGGACTACCTTGCCATCGACGTCCGCGAGGGGAGGCGCTTCTAGTTGCCCAAGCGCACCGACATCAAGAAGATCCTCATCATTGGCTCTGGCCCCATCGTCATTGGCCAGGCCTGCGAGTTTGACTACTCTGGCACCCAGGCCTGCAAGGCCCTGCGCGAGGAGGGCTATGAGGTCGTCCTCGTGAACTCCAACCCCGCCACCATCATGACCGACCCCGAGACGGCCGACCGCACCTACGTGGAGCCCATCACGGCAGCCTCTGTTGCCAAGGTCATTGCCAAGGAGCGCCCTGACGCGCTTCTACCCAACATGGGCGGCCAGACGGGCCTCAACTGCGCCGTTGCGCTGGCCGAGCAGGGAGTGCTCGACAAGTACGGCGTGGAGGTCATCGGCTGCGACATCAAGTCCATCCAGACGGGCGAGGACCGTGAGCTCTTCGCCGACGCCATGCGTGACATTGGGCTGGAGGTCGCCCGCTCTGAGACCGCCCACACGCTCGAGGAGTGCGAGCGCTCGGCGGAAGACATTGGCTACCCCGTTGTGATCCGTCCCGCCTATACGCTGGGCGGTGCGGGCGGCGGCATGGCATACACCCATGACGACCTGGTGCGCATTGCACGCGAGGGACTGGCCCTCTCCGCAAACTCCGAGGTTCTCATAGAGCAGAGCCTCGAGGGCTGGAAAGAGATCGAGATGGAGGTCATGCGCGACTCCGCCGGCAACGGCATCGTTGTGTGCTCCATCGAGAACCTCGACCCCATGGGCGTCCACACCGGCGACTCCATCACGGTGGCGCCCTGCCAGACGCTCAACGACTTCGAGATGCAGCGCCTGCGCGACTACTCGCTTGCCGTGCTCGAGCGCGTGGGCGTCGCGTGCGGAGGCTCCAACGTGCAGTTTGCCGTGAACCCCAACGACGGCCGCGTCATCGTGATCGAGATGAATCCCCGCGTGAGCCGTTCCTCTGCGCTGGCGTCGAAGGCCACCGGGTTCCCAATCGCCAAGGAGGCGGCGCTTCTCGCCGTCGGCTACACGCTGGACGAGATCACCAACGACATCACGCAGGCAACGCCGGCCTGCTTCGAGCCCTCGATTGACTACTGCGTGGTCAAGATCCCGCGCTTTGCCTTCGAGAAGTTCAAGGGCGCGGACTCCACCCTCACCACGCGCATGAAGGCCGTGGGCGAGGTCATGGCCATTGGCTCGACCTTCGAGGAGGCCCTCCAGAAGGCCATGCGCTCGCTCGAGCAGGGGCACGCCGGCCTTGGCGCAGACGGCAACGACTCCTTTGACGAGGAGGCCTTCGAGGAGCGCGTGGCCACGCCCACCCCGCAGCGCATCCTCTACGTGGCGGAGGCTCTCCGCCGTGGCTGGGGCGTGGAGCGCGTCTTCGAGCTCGCGCACATCGACCGCTGGTTTCTGAACCGCATCGCGGACATCGTCACCGCCGAGCGCACCATCTCCGAGCTGGGTCTCATTGGTCTCGACCATGACCACATGCTGGCTGCCAAGGAGCTTGGCTTCTCGGATCGCCAGCTTGCCTACCTCACGGGCACGAGCGAGGAGGTCGTGCGCGCCGTGCGCGAAGTCGTTGGCGTGCGCCCGCTCGTGAAGACCGTCGACACCTGCGCCGGCGAGTTTGCCGCCCGCACCAGCTACCACTACTTCACCTACGAGGACGGTGGCGCTACGGAGCACACCGAGGCCAAGAAGCCGCGCGTGGTGATTCTCTCGGCCGGCCCCAACCGCATTGGCCAGGGCATCGAGTTTGACTACTGCTGCGTTCACGCCGCCTATGCGCTCGAGGCCAAGGGCTACGAGACGGTGATGGTCAACTGCAACCCCGAGACCGTCTCCACCGACTACGACACCTCCGACCGCCTGTACTTCGAGCCGCTCACCTTCGAGGACGTCATGAACGTCATCGAGGTCGAGAAGCCCGTGGGCGTCATCGTGACGCTGGGCGGCCAGACCCCCATCAACCTCGCGAGCCGCCTCAAGGCGGCCGGCGTGCCCATCATGGGAACCCAGCCCGAGGCCATCGACCTCGCCGAGGATCGAGACCGCTTCGCGAGCCTTCTCGACCATCTCGAGATTGCCTATCCGCCCTCCTCGACGGCCGAGACCATGGACGACGCCACGGCCGTTGCGCGCCGCATTGGCTACCCGCTGCTCGTGCGTCCGAGCTACGTGCTGGGCGGTCGCGGCATGGCGATTGTCTACGACCACGACGACCTGCGCACCTACATGGCCGAGGCCACGCGCGTCTCGCCCGATCACCCCGTCTACCTTGACTCCTTCCTCGAGGACGCCATCGAGCTGGACGTCGACGCTCTCTGCGACGGCACCCAGTGCTACGTGGGGTCGGTCCTCGAGCACATCGAGGAGTGCGGCATCCACTCCGGCGATTCCGCGTGCTGCTGGCCGCCCTTCTCGCTCTCCGACTCCATCGTGGAGCGCGTGCGCGAGATCACCCGCAAGCTGGCGCTTGCGGTGGACATCCACGGCCTTCTCAACATCCAGTTTGCGGTCAAGGACGAGCAGGTCCTGGTTATCGAGCTGAACCCGCGCGCCAGCCGCACGGTGCCCTTCTCGTCCAAGGCCACCGGCGTGCCCCTTGCGCGCTGCGCCGCACGCATCATGTCCGGCGAGACCATCGCCCAGCTGGGGCTTCCGCCCGAGGACTGCGCGCCTTCGCACTACGCCGTGAAGGAGGCCGTCATGCCTTGGAGCCGCTTCCCGGGCGCCGACGTCCACCTGGGTCCCGAGATGAAGTCCACCGGCGAGGTCATGGGCATCGACACGACCTTCCCAAAGGCCTACGCCAAGACCCGTGAGGCAATCGACTACGAGATTCCCATGTCGGGCAAGGTGTTTGTCTCCGTGTGCGACAGGGACAAGCGCTCCATCGCACCCGTGGCGCTCTCGCTCACCAACCTGGGCTACGACCTTGTCGCCACGCGCGGCACGGCCAAGACGCTGCGCGCCGCCGGCATTCCATGCGAGGTCGTACGACCCATCAGCGAGGGTAGCCCCAACGTGCTTGACATGATGGCAGCGGGCGAGGTTGCGTTCATCGTTAACACCCCGCGCGGTGGCAGCTCCCGCGGCGACGGTGCCAAGATCCGCAGCGAGGCCGTGAACCGCGGCGTCGACATGGCGACGACCATGTCCGGTGCGACGGCGCTCATCCAGGCCATCGCCGCGCTGCGCAAGGGCCCCCTCGACGTCTACGCGCTGCAGGACCTGTAGCGTTTCTCATCACGGTTGCGCAAGCGAGCCCTCCGGCGCCGGCGCCGGAGGGCTTTCTCTATTTTCCCCCGTTCTTTAGCGGTATCTGTTAATTGGATTTCTCGCCAACAGGGCAAACGCAAGCCCCGATTAACAGATACCGCTAAAGAACGGGGGGAGGGGGGCGGTTGGGCGCCGGTGTCTGACTCCATTCCCCTGCCTGTACGACAAGATTGTCCGAGGTTCATCTAGTTGTACGACAGACAAGAGTCGAGGTTTTCGAGAAGCTCTTCCCATGGAAGTAGACAGTTGGTTGTTTGAGAGGAGAAGATCATGAGCGTCCGAAATAGGTTCGGTCGAAGAGTGGCTTTGTTCGCGCTTGCATTCTCCATTACGCCCATCTCTAGCATTGCCTACGGCGAGGGGGTTGTCCAAAGGTCTATTCCGGGAGAAACGGTTACTCGACCCATCTACATTTCCAGTTGCGACAATCATTGGGTGAGCGACGGGAATACAACTATCTCCTCACGCGGCTATGCGCAAGTTAGGCTTACATCCGGAGCGCCTGTATACGCAGCCGCTGGAAATTCCGTGGGTGCTCTGATTGCGTCGCAGGCCTACGTTGGGTCTACTGGTGCCAATGTTACGTTCTTTAATAACACATATAGAAGCATAATTACGTTCTCCCCATCGCTGTGCTCGGTTAGCCCATCAACGGTTTACCCAACAGGTACGTGGACATTCGTTAGCCAATAACGGAGAGGGCCTGGGATGTCGGTTAAGAGAACACGCTGGCGCTATGCGCGATTCTTCCGAGCGCTTCTGCCCTCATCTGGTGTGTTTGCGGCTACGGGGTTTGTCTCGATCTATCTCACGCTTGACTCGCTTGTGACGAATTTTGGAGGCGCTGGTAACAACCTTGGCCGCAATCTATCTGCGCCTGTGGTTACGGCGTTCACTGTTGGTGCCAAGTTTGCCCCATATCTTTGTCCGCTGGTGCTTGCGGGCCTTTGGCAAGGTCCTGCTGGTTTGGCGCGCGGGCATTACCCATGGCTGCTCAAAGCCCATGGACTCTCGGCGTCGCGCTCGGCATTACTACTGCTTGCTCCCTGCCTCATCGATGCGCTGACCCTATGGGTGTGTGCCTGCATGTTCTCGTCTCTTACCTCGGTATTGTTCCAAGCTTCGCTTAACCCATCTCTGCTACGAAGCGCTTTTGGAATTTCGCCCGGTCAGATTGGCCTGTGGTCCATCGCCACCGTGCTGCCAAGCGTGTCACTTACACTGTCTATCGCCGGGCTGTGGGCTGCTGCTTGCCTTGTACTCGGTAGTAGTGGGATGGCTTACGCGGTCTCTTTGGTCGTGTATCTCGGAGGACACTATCTCCTCTCAGCGGTTGCCAATCTAAGCTTCGTCTCGGATTGGCTCTTTCCACAGATGGCGATCCCTGGAATTAGTGACGCTTGGGGGTACGCCGTGGGACACCTTTGCGCTGGCCTCGCCTTTGCGGCAGCGTTTGTGTGCGTCTCGATGTGTTGGCCCAGGCTCATTGTGGCAAGGGGGTGAAGCGGTTTGCAATCCGCAAAGTCCACAGCGCTCCACTCCCTTCCTCTGTTGCTGAGAATAGAGCTGCTACGCGTGCTTGAAGCCTGGCGTCTGTTGGTGGCACTGGGGTGCATCGTTGTGTCAATCGCAATCTCATACACGCTATTGGGCTCCTTCCAGGCCCAAGCGGGAGGAAGCCTTGCCGGCTCATCTGCGCTCGATGTGTTCTACGTAGGCCTCAATGATTCCCTGGTTGCATGCATATTGTTGCCAACCGGGGCTCTTGCGCTTTGCGGCGATGCATTTACAAAGGAGGAGCGGGGTGGCTTCTCGGATGTCGTCCTTTCAAGGCTAAGCAACAGGAGGGTCTGGCTTTGGGGAAAGTGCCTTTGCATCACGGTGACGTGCCTGCTATATGCAATCGCAACGCTTGCCCTCATGTGCATCTTTGACATGGTTGCCTTTGGAACAACGCCCTCTGTCACCGTTCCCCAATGGCTTGCCTATTCCGGGAACCCAGATGACTATCAATGGAATCGCTACTTTGCGCGAATCGCTCTGGTACCCGAGTCATGGAACTATGCGCTCCTTGTAGTTGTTCTGGCGCTCGTCGAGGGAGCGGCCCTATCCGTCATGACGATCACGTTCGCCTCGTGTGCCGCAGCTTTTAGAGCGCAGGTCAATCCATTGCTTCTCGGCTTTGCGATCCTACTCGCACTAACGGCGCTGCCCGAGCTCTTCGTTAACGTTGCGTTCCTCCTGAACCCATCTTTGCCCCAGAGCGACTGGGGGTTTCTCATGGATCGCTTCTGCCTCTGTTTCTACTGCCTTGGGGCATCCTTCTTCCAGACAGAGGTTGGACAAGCAGCGGAAATCACAAGTCAGTTCGATGGGCAGGAAATTGTGGCGAGTGCTGCAACACAAGTCAACAACTATGCGACGCTTGTCCTTGTGCTCTTGCTGCTGGCCGGCCTATCGCTTCTGGCTCTGTTTCATCGATACGGAGACGCTGGCGTGGGAAGACTGAAGGCGAGGACTGTCTAGGATGCCTGTAAATACCACAGTTCTCAAACACATGGGACCGGCTGCTGAGAAGGCCATCGATGTCGTGGACCTCTCGATACGTCTTGGCGGGACTACGGTCATCGATTCCGGCGGTCTGCAAGTTGGTCGGGGAGAGGTCGTAGGCCTTGTTGGACCCAACGGTTCGGGAAAAACCACGCTGCTCAGATTTCTTGCTGGTCTGATAATTCCATCTTCTGGAGCTGGGAATGTATTCGGCGCAGACATTCAGAACATGAGAGACTGGCCACGAGTGGGGTTGCTCCTCGAGGCACCTCCGTTCATTGACCGCATGTCGGGCATCGAGAACCTTGGCATTCTGGGAGACCTTAGTGGTCGCAGAAGCGATTTCGATTATGAGCAAGCAATGCTTGCTGTTGGGTTGGCCCCCGGCAACCGCACACCAGTTGGCAGGTACTCCGCTGGTATGAGGAAGCGACTGGGCATCGCGCAGGCAATCATGGATGACCCGGACCTCGTCCTTCTCGACGAGCCGACCAACGGTCTTGATCCAGAAGGGGTCGTTATGCTGCGCGGAATTGTGCGTGCGTGCGCCAAGAAAGGCGAGACGGTCGTATTTTCGAGCCACATGCTCGGTGAGGTTGCCGAGTTGTGTGACGATGTATATCTAGTCCATGGCGGTGGCCTCACGCGTCTTGCATCGGGGAATGGGGGTGCAGCACTTGAGCGCGAGTACCTCTCCAGGGTTGGCGCAAAGGTGTGAGGATTCTGTCCTCATGCGGGTGGCCATTCCGTCGCTGGTGGTGACCGTGCTTCTCAGTGACCTGCCGTTGGGATGGCCCTATGGCGAGGTGCTTCTCGCCCTGCGATTGCTGCTGGGCGTCCTTCCCCTTGCGTGGCTGTGCAGCCTGGGATTTAGGGAGGGGAGCACTGCCTTCCCCGCGCCAGCTGCCCTTGCGGGTACGCTAGGCACGAGCTTTGGACTTGCGCTTTCCTTTTCGGTGCTGCAGGCAACCGCGACAGGCAATGTTCCTTGGGACGGATTGCCTGCCGAGACATACTTTGCGCTCCCTTTTGCCCCGTGCACTTTGGGTATAGCCGCGCGGTCGCGCCGTGCTGGCAAGCGCGTCTGGGCCGCTCCCGTCCTGCTTGGCGTTGCGGTTGCCATATGGGGTGCGGTCGCGCTTGTCGGCTGGGAGAGCCCGCTTGACCCGATGACTGTGGCGTCACCAAATATCTTGGTGACGGAGTATGCCCTGCTCGTGGTGGCCGTTATCCTGCACGCGCGAGAAGCTCTCCTCGAATCTCGTGGCGGCCTCTTTCGGGCGGGCGCGGCGGTCTTGATATCTTCGGCTGCCTTGAGTGCCCTCGCGATTGGCATGCAGCAGCTGGGATGGGGCGGCACCCAGCGTGTTGTTGCCTGGGCGGTTCTTGCTGCCCTGCCCTGTGTCTTTTCGGGCGGCCGGCCTGCTTCGGAGAGCATCCAACGACCATACGTGGCCGTTGACCAGCTGTTCCTCGACCACGGACTTACCAGCCGAGAGGAAACCGCCATACGCGGCTTGGACCGCGGACTCACGGTCGCGCAGCTTGCGAGCGAGATGGGTGTGGCGCGCTCAACCGCTGGCACCTACTGCAAGCGGGCGTACGAGAAGCTGGGGGTGACCTCTCGAGACGCTGCAATCGCCCTGCTCGACGAGGCCAGGGAGCAAAGTGAGGAGGGTCTGCCGACTGTGGTGAGAGACGATTCCCAGGCTCTGTGCCAGAGAGCGTACGGCGTCAGCCATGCTGTTGTCGCCGGTTGCATTGGTGCCGCGGTGGCAATCTGCTGGCTTCCGTGGCTGGGGAGAGCGCATCTGCTCATCTCGCATGTCGATGACCTGCGCCCGGGGACGATTGTGCTTGAACTCCTGGTAATAATCGCTGCG
This sequence comes from Olsenella sp., assembly GCA_022648325.1. Classification (GTDB taxonomy): domain Bacteria; phylum Actinomycetota; class Coriobacteriia; order Coriobacteriales; family Atopobiaceae; genus Tractidigestivibacter. Next base: position 19,697 of record JALCMG010000012.1, on the reverse strand, counting down.
GCGGGCACGCGCATGCCAAGCTCCAAGCGGAGCGTTGTCGCTTTGGCGCTTGCTCTGGCTGGCGGACTTGCGGGCTATTCGCTTTTTGGCAATATGGCGTCGTGGGGAACGGACGCCCTGTTTGTAGCGGCTGCCTACGCGCTTCCTGCTCTCTACCTCGATGGTATTTCCCGAGGCCCCCACGCTCTTGGCAATTCTCGGCAAAAGGCCCTCGAGGCACTCGTTGCGTTTGCGCTCGCTGCGGCAGCGCTTCTGTTGCCCCTTTCGATTCGGGGCTGGTACATGGCAGCGCTGCTCGCTGTTCCCGGTGTGCTTGCCGCGCAAATGTCCGGCGGCGGAGAGGGCGAGCCAGCGCAGGCGTTCTCTCCCTTCCCGTCCGTACCCGTCGCGGTTGGTCTCTGCGCACTCGGCGCGTCGGCGCCAATTCTCGTGAGCGCAATGCGGTGCGTGTCGCCTGGTCCCGTTGAGGCCTCGATTGCATATGGGTTGATTGCCATTGCCGTTTTTGTCCTGCTGTCCGCCATCTTGGGCGCTCTGGGAGGCGGCGGCCTTTCTCGCCTGCTTCCATCACTGGCCGTCGAGATTGTTGGGCTCTGCCTGGGGTGGCTATGGGTCCTCACGAGAGAGGCTCCGCTTGGTGTTGCAGTTGCCTTGCGTGCCTGCCTGGGATGCGGCCTTGCCGTTGTGGGGTTGCTTGCGTTCGCGCGACTTGTGCGTCTCTGCAAGCGCAGAGCGAGGCTGGCTGGCCTTTCCGTGCGCGAGCGCTGGCGCGAAGTAGGTGCGGAGACGGGGCTTACTGAGGGCGAGATTGAGGCCATCCTCCTCCTTGGTCGGGGGTACAGCGTGCCGTTCGTTGCGAGGTCGCTCTCGCTTTCGCCAGCGGCCGTTGCTTCTCGCCGGGCGTCTGCCTACAAGAAGCTGGGAATCCATCGTCGAGACGAACTTGCCCGCGTGCTTCTCAATCTGCTGGGGGAGTGAGTCGCCCCTGCTGGAATGCGCGCTGGAGGGAAAAACGGTCGCTCGCGCATCGCTTCCAGCCGTTCTTTATCGGTTTCTGAGAAGGCTGTGTTAACCCACAGTGGACTATTTCCGTCGCGCCCCTGGCCCATCATCGTGCGCGAGGTGCAGGCCTGCGGACGGGAGGCGCGCCATGTCGCTCGAGTCGATGAGGGCCAATGTCGAGGAGCTGGCGACGCCGCGGTTCACGGACGGGGCGGAGGACGCCCTGCTGGTGGGGGGCCCGGGCGTGGGAAAGACCCGCCTCGCGGTGGCGATCGGCGTCGAAGCGGCCAAGGCGGGCCGCGAGGTTCGCTTCGCCGGCTGCGCCCGGCTGGTCGAGGGCCTGGAGGACGCCTCGCCGCGCGGGATGCCCAAGGACAGGCTGAGGCACCACGCGCACTCGAGGCCCCTGGTGATCGACGAGCTGGGGTGCCTCGGCATGGACGAGCAGGGGGCCGACCCGATGTCCCGGCCGGTGTCGACGCGCTGCGAGCGGCGCCCGGCCACCATAACGGCCAACGTCGGCATAGGCGGCCGGGCGAAGGTGCTCGGGGACGAGGCGACCGCGGGCGCCATCGCGGACGGGGCCTGCCACCGCTGCACGCCGACAAAGACCACGGGCAGGCCCCACAGGCTCGAGGGCCTGCCGGCCGACAAGCGGAGGGAGGGGCAATCGAAAACGGCGAAGGTACGGTAGCGCGGCCGTCGAAAATGAGGCTGCGCCCATGACGAGGAGCGGTAGCGCGATTGTCGATTTTTATATTGACTTTATCATCCGAGAGCGTTGGCAAGGAGCCGGGGGACTGGTTCTCCGGCGTGGTCAAGGCAATGAAGAACGATTCTGAAGAGGAGTGAGAATGGACATTAAGGAGTTTGCGAAGGAGCTGTCCGAGGCTACCAAGGACATGTCCGACGAGCAGCGCGCCACCGTCCGCAAGATGTTCGAGAAGGTGGCGGACCAGCTTGACGCCCCCGCCCCCAGCGCGCACGTGGCCGTGAGCGTTGACACCCCCTACGACGTGTCCAACGGCCCCACCGACCGCCAGGTCCGCCTGAAGGACAACTTCCTCAAGCAGATCCCGAGCATCACCATGTACCGTGCCCGCGCGGTCACCGAGACCATGAAGGCCAACCCCGGCATGCCCAAGATCGAGCTGCGCGCCAAGGCCTTTCGCCACTGCTGCGAGACCGCGCACCTCGTCAAACAGGACGACGAGTTGGTCGTGGGTGCTCCCTGCGGCGCTCCCCGCGCCGGTGCCTTCTCGCCCGACCTCGCCTGGCGCTGGCTGCGCGACGAGCTCGACACCATCGGCGACCGTCCCCAGAACCCCCTTCTACATCTCGGAGGAGGACAAGCAGTACTGCCGCGACGTCCTGTTCCCGTTCTGGGAGGGCAAGTCGCAGGACGAGATCTGCGCGGACCAGTACCGTGAGGCCGGCGTGTGGGAGCTCTCCGGCGAGTCTTTCGTCTCCGACTGCTCCTACCACGCGATGAGCGGCGGCGGCGACTCCAACCCCGGCTACGACGTGATCCTCATGCACAAGGGCATGCTCGACATCCAGCAGGAAGCCAAGGATCACCTGGCCCAGCTCGACTACGCCAACCCCGACGACCTGGACAAGATCTACTTCTACAAGAGCGTCATCGACACCACCGAGGGTGTCATGATCTACTCCAAGCGCATGAGCGATCACGCCAAGGAGCTCGCCGCAAAGTGCGCAGACCCCAAGCGCAAGGCCGAGCTGGAGCAGATTACCGACATCCTGGCCTACGTCCCGGCCCACAAGCCCCGCACCTTCTGGGAGGCCGTGCAGTCCGTCTTCACCATCGAGAGCCTGCTCCCGGTGGAGGAGAACCAGACCGGCATGTCCCTGGGCCGCGTTGACCAGTACATGTACCCGTTCTACAAGGCTGACATCGAGGCCGGTCGCATCACCCCGTACCAGGCCTTCGACATCGCCGGCTGCATGCTCATCAAGATGAGCGAGATGATGTGGGTCACCTTCCGTGGCCAGTCCGAGTTCTTCGCCGGCTATCAGCCCTTCGTCAACATGACGCTGGGCGGCGTCACCCGCCAGGGCCACGACGCAACCAACGAGCTCACCTACCTGCTCATGGACGCTGTCCGCCACGTCAAGGTGTACCAGCCCTCCATCGCCTGCCGCATCAACAACAAGTCCCCCGAGAAGTACATGCGCAAGATCGTCGACATCGTGCGCTCGGGCATGGGCTTCCCCGCGTGCCACTTCGACGACACGCACATCAAGATGATGCTCGCCAAGGGCGTCAGCGTTGAGGACGCGTGCGACTACTGCATGATGGGCTGCGTCGAGCCCCAGAAGTCCGGCCGCCTGTACCAGTGGACCTCGACCTCCTACACCCAGTGGCCCATCTGCATCGAGCTCACCCTCAACCACGGCGTGCCCCTGTGGTACGGCAAGCAGGTCACTCCCGACCTGGGCGACCCTGAGCAGTACAAGACAGTACAAGACCTATGAGGAGTTTGACGCCGCGGTCAAGAAGACCATCTACTACGTCACCAAGTGGACCGACGTCGCGACCGTGATCTCGCAGCGCGTCGCCCGCGACGTGGCCCCCAAGCCCCTCATGTCCATCATGTACGAGGGCTGCATGGAGAGCGGCAAGGACGTCTCCGCCGGCGGCACCATGTACAACTACGGCCCCGGCGTCGTGTGGACGGGTCTCGCGACCTACGCCGACTCCATGGCCGCCATCAAGAAGCTTATCTTCGACAACCGCAAGTACACCCTCACCCAGCTCTGCGAGGGCCTCAAGGCCGACTTCGTGGGCTACGAGCAGATGCACCAGGATTGCCTCAACGCCCCCAAGTACGGCAACGATGACGACTACGCCGACAGCATCGCGGCTGACATCATCGACTACACCGAGCACATCCACCTGAACTTCAAGACGCTTTATTCGCACATGTCCACCGGCACCCTCTCCATCTCTAACAACACGCCCTTCGGCGAGATGACCGGTGCCTCCGCCAACGGCTGCAAGGCCTGGACGCCCCTCTCCGACGGCATCAGCCCCAGCCAGGGCGCCGACCACAGGGGGCCCACCGCCATCATCAAGTCCGTGTCCAAGCTGTCCAACGACGCCATGAACATCGGCATGGTTCACAACTTCAAGCTCATGAGCGGCCTGCTGGACACCCCGAGGGCGAGAACGGCCTCATCACGCTGCTGCGAGCGCATCTTCCTCGTGGACAACGCCACGGGGGAGGGGATTCCCGAACTCAGGGCGTACTTGGAGGAGGACGTCCCCACCATATCGCTCGAGGAGGCCACGCGCCGCCAGCGCCTGGGCCTCCTCGACTGGGAGCCCCTGCCCGCCGGCGCATAGGGAGCCGGGGGCGGCCTTTGTTGCGGCGCCCGCCGCAGCGCACGTCTCGCCGTGCCCGCCCCTGGCAGCGCCCGCCCTGCCGTCACACATTCGGGGTGCGAACGTGTGACGACTTGTGCGGGTCACAGCTTCGGATGCGAACGTGTGACGGGTCGCAACACATTCGGGGTGCGATCGTGTGATGACCAGGTCGTGTCACAGCTTCGAGTGCGTTTGTGTGACAGCGGCACCCCCCGCGCGCTTGTTCCGCCGAATTTAGCCGCTTGTCCCGCCGAAGGTGCGGTAGCGCAGGCTTGCGTCGGCGGCCTGCGGCCTGGCCGCGCGACCGGAGACGAGCGTGTGGCCGCGGCGACGCAGGCACATTGGCCTCGCTTCCGACGCCAACGTGCCCGATGGCCGTCACCTCGGTCTGTGCATGGGAGCACCAAATACCATCATGTGTGACTTCGCCTACGTCGAATATAAATTACTAGTTTACTAGTTTATGTCTTCGCTCATCAATGTTGCACTTGACAGAGAAGACGGAGTGAACTATATAAAAAGCTGTAATCGGGGTGATTGCATGACAAAGCAATCAGAACGGTTGAAATCCCGGGTGGAGCCAGCCAGACGTGAGCTGGTCAACCAAGCCCTCCTCGTTTGTGGGAGGGTCATCGATGGCTTTGGTGACATTTTCTTCGACTACGCAAACAGCCTTTGGTTTGCGAGCCAGGGCATCGCCGGTCAATCTCTTCTGGGAATCTACCAGATGGCGCAGTCCATCTGCGTGATTGTCATCGACCCGGTGGGTGGTGTGGTTGCCGACCGCTTCGACCGTAGGCACATCTTGGTGGCGGCAGACATCTTCTCGTCCTTCGTCTGTCTGGCGGCCGCCGCGTGCTTCGCAATGCCCGTCTTCGCACGCATGCTCATTGCGGCAAATGTGCTCCTGAGCGGTGCCAGCGGCTTTTATCTGCCTGCATATCGCTCCGTGCTCCCCTTTCTTGTTCGAAAGTCGAAGATAACGAGTACAAATTCCTATCTAGAGCTTGCAGCGCAGGTGCTGAGTGTGGTTGCCCCTATGCTAAGTGCGGTCCTGCTCGTTCTATGCCATGAGCAGGGTGCTCTGCTTGTTAATGCGGCCTCGTTTGCGATTGCCGCGCTGCTGAACTTTATGCTCAAGCCAGAGTCTCGCGATGAGATGCCTGTAGCGGGTGGTGCGTCGCTTCGCCAGCTTGTGGATGACTTTGTCGAGGGTCTGAGGTTTATCAAGGGCTCCTCTGAGGTGTTCGGCCTTCTTATCATGAGTTCGCTGGTCAACTTCTTCCTGGCAGGATACAACCTCATGGTTCCCTTTGCGCAGACGAGCTTCGGTGCGGGCGAGACCGCCTATGCCGAACTGCTAACGGCGGCTTCGGCGGGAGGTGTGCTGGGCGCCATCCTCACGCGCCTTCTGGGCGATAGGCTTGGTGGCCCCAAAGGCACGCTCTTCGTCGCCCTCTTTGGCTGTGGTCTAAGCCTCGTCCTGCTGCCCGTGTCATTTCAGGCGTTGCAGACGTATGCTGTGGTGCTCGTCTGCATCCTTGTGTTCAGCACTCTGCTCACCTTCTACAACGTACAGTTCTTCAGCGTCCTGCAGTCCAGCGTCGACGAGGCCTATCTGGGCAGGACTTTTGGCTGTGTCTTTGTTATCGCAACGCTTCTTATGCCTTTGGGTACGGCCTTCTTCAACAGCCTCATCGTTGTGACTGACGTCTCATGGTATGCGCTCTTTGGTGCGGGTGTATGTGTATCGAGCCTTTTTGCCCTCGTCCTGGCTGCATGAAGTCGCAGGGAGGGATAGTGCATTATGGGAAATGCCGCTCAGTTTTGATTCAAACCACTATGCCGGAGTCATTCGGGAGTATGGCTATGACCCTGTTGGCTTCTCCTCCGTTCCGATGATGCCGGCTTTGACGCACGAGGCAGACGAACAGGTTCTTCGGTGTTGCTCCTACAATGTGGGAGACGTTTTGCAGCCTGATCAACAGGTTCTCTTTTCGACTGGAATAGGCATGTCTGGATGTCCTCATATGGGAACTGTCTCTCAGATAGTCAGGGCGCGGATGCTGCAGAAGGCAGGGTATCGCATGCAGCTGGTCTTGGGTGACATCGATGCCTATACGGGCCGAAATATCACCTGGTCAAAGATGCAGGAGCTTGCAGAGAGGTACTCTCGCTTCATAACGTCATTGGGCTTCAGCGCTGATGGCCTTTGCCCACGGAGACAGTCGACGTCCGAGCACATGCTCACGTGTCTTTCATTGGTAGCCAGGCGCATGTCCTTCGAGCTCGCGAGCGGCTCCGAAGAGGATTTGCACGACGATTACGCACGCCGTCGAGTTGTTGCACAGCAGATGACTTTCAGCCGCATATATTCTCTTTCGCTCATGTGCGCTGACTTTATCGCGCCGCTCCTATCGGGCGACGCATCGAAGGTCATCGTGTTCTTGGGTATTGACGAGCACCGATATGTTCTTGCTGCCAGGAATATACTCAAGGCAATGGGTGAAGAATTCGAGAGATGCGTCCAGTGCGACATCTCTGCTCTTTACTCGCCTCTGATCAAGGGGTTTTCTGGCTTCCCAAAGATGTCGAAGAGCTTCCCCGAGTCTTCCATTGCCTTGACGGATTCTGCGTCTGACATAAGGGACAAGGTTCTTGGCGACCGATACTTGGAACGCGATCCCAAAGACAATGCGGTCTATCAGCTTATCTGCGCCCTTAGGGGAAGTACGCGCGAGCGGGTCGAGAGGCTTAGAGCTGCCTATGAGTCTGGGGGAGGGGTCTGACTAAAAGAGCAGAAGAGCCTCATTGATCTCATTGTCCATATGAAAGAGACGTGGGAAAATGCGTGAGCATGAAGTCGTAAGCGATCTGGGCATGCTGCTCGTGCGTGTTATCTCGGGTTCATATTCGATCGATGACACGGCAAGCTATATGGAACTTCTCTTAGAGCATCCATGGCTCTCGCATGCCGGCTCATATCTTGCGGCCTTTCTTGCCGTACTGCAAACGCAGGACGCAGGCATAGAGGTGGCGCAGGTGCTCATTGATGTGATTTTCTCTCACGATGCCTATGAGCCTTTATCGCACCGCTATGGGGATGCTGATGAGTTGGTGTGTGTTGCTGGGTCAGGCAAGAAGTCGGTAAAGACGCTCAACATATCGACCGTTGCATCACTGACGGCTGCGGCCATGGGCGTGAAAGTGGTCAAGCCTGTCTCAACTGGCGTCACGTCCCTGCTCGGTTCGTCTGACCTCCTGAGACAGCTTGGAATTAACCCATGTGCAAATCTTGCAGAAGTCACGCGCTCACTTGATATGGCTGGTATTTGCTTTGTTGCAATCGAAAATCTCATTCCATGCTTTGATGGGCTTTATGGAGGTCGTCAACTTACCGTGTCTCCCTTGAGCTATGCGCTTCCCGCCCTCATGACACCATTGCGCTGCTCCAATGTCCTTTATGGATTTGGCGGTAGCCATCCAGAGAGATTGGCGACACTTCTTGGGCGGTATGGATACGCTGGCAGGATTTCGATCGTCACAACGCGATGGGATAACGGTTACGTTGATGAGCTTTTGCCCGTCCGGGGTAGTGAGATGTATGTGTTGCAAGACGGCTGCGCGCACGTTGCGCGTTCTGCCACTCATGCGGCGGGGGCATCGGTTGATGGAATCAGGACGTCCGGAGATCCAGAGGCTGACTTGCGGATTATCCGTGAGTTCATCGGAGGCAGGATTGATGGTGCCTATGCGGCGGCGGTGCTGCTCAACGCCGCAGCCATAGCCTTTACCGTTGGACAGACCAAGACTCTCGAAGAGGGCGTTGAGCTTGCCCAAAGGGCGGTCTCCTCGGGACAGTTGGCAAGGAAAGTTGAACGGATGCGCTTGATGCATGAGCAAAGGGGCACTCAATGATGAGAGATTCAGTATACCAGCACCTTCTTGAGGCCAAAGACCTGTCAGTGAGCGATGCGACGACGAACCTTGGTGGGGAGCAGTTCAAACTGCTCGTCGGGCACCTGGAGGCAATGCTATTGGATGAGGGGGTGCGTGGGGGAGATGTCGTGCCTCTTGTCTGCGAGCCTACGGTTGTCTCGGTTGCCGCCATCTTTGCGCTCGGCATGATCGGCGCAGCCTATGCTCCCATCTCCAAGCACGCACCTGCGAGCAGGCAGAGGTTTGTCATCGACAACCTCGGAGCAAAGAGGGTCTTGACCGATGATGCGACGCTGCTGACGGGATCGAATGCCCACTACATCCTTCTGGACGATGGCCTTGTCGATGAGAGCGCAGAGAGCGCACATGATCCAGTCACGTACCCCGTCTCTCCCAAAAGTCCTGCCTATGTCATTTATACGTCGGGTACAACGGGAACTCCCAAGGGCGTGATGGTCAGCTTTGAGAACCTCGAGGCCTTTCTTCGGGCCCTTGATGCCATGGCCCCCTTTGGGCGGGGTGACCGATACCTGCTCAGCACGGAGCTGCAGTTTGACGTCTCTGTCTCTGAGATCTTCGGATGGATGCACGATGGTGGGGGCCTCTACATAGCGAGTGCGGTGCAGGCAAAGGATGTGGGACACCTTCCCGAGCTTATCGTTGAGCGAGGGGTCACTCATGCCGCGACTTCCCCTGGCGTTGCGGGACTCTGGAGCGAGCAGCAGGTCAGCAACCTTTCCAGGTCGAGTCTGAGCCACCTCATGATTGCCGGCGAGGCGTTCCCAAGCTCTCTTGCAATCTCCCTGGGGCCACTTCTTTCTCACGCGCACGTATATAACTGCTACGGTCCCACCGAGACAACCGTTTATGTCACCTACCACGAGCTTTTCCCCGAAGACCTCAAGGCCCCTTCTATCCCCATAGGTCGGACGCTCAATGGCACGCGGGTTCATTCGTATCCCTCGCAGAGAGGCACCTACGCCTGTCTGGCAATCTCTGGCACACAGGTGGCCTCTGGCTATTGGGGTGACGAGGAGCGGACCTCAGAGTGCTTCAAGATCATCGGGGGTGAGCGCTGCTATCTCACTGGAGACCTGGTGTCTACAGACAAGGCGGGTGAGCTGTTGTTCCATGGTAGGGAGGATCGCCAGCTCGAGATCAACAGTATCCGGCTTGAGCCCGCCGAGATCGAGGGCGCCATCATCGCGACGGGGCTGGTCAAGCGCTGCTATGTGCTCATGGTCGACGGTGCTCTTTGCTGTTGCTATATCCGCTCCGACGGCTGGGCGGCATCGCCGTCTGCTCTGCGTGGCGCTTTGGGCAGTGCATTGCCTGAGTACGCAATACCGCGGCTGTGGGTGAGACTCGATGAGTTTCCCCTTACGCTGAACGGCAAGGTGGATTTGTCGGCGTTGGCATCAGAGGTACGGCGTTACCGCAAAGAGATGGACGGCGCGGAAAGCCGCACCGAACCCGCCGATGAGCTGCTCGCCTTCCTGAGAAAGGAGCTTGATTGCCCTGGCCTTAAGGAAGAGGATGACTTTCTGGACTACGGCTTCGACTCCCTGAGGCTCATCGGCGCAACGATAGCACTCGAGGCCTTTTCGGGCAGGCATCTTCCTGCTGGCTACCTCTACGATCACCCAAGCGCCTCCGCTGTCCGCGAAGACTTGGATATGGCGAGGGGGGAGACCTCCTCTCACCTCCAGCCCGTGGCGGAGAAAGAGGAGAACGCAAGCCGCTTTGGTGACGGCATTGTTCGCGTGCGCTTGGGGTCACGTCTCGAGGATTGCTGCTACGACTCATCAATCTTCCAACGCGTATACAGTACCATAGGCCTGGACAGCTTCATCACGCATGCGCTCGACGTGTCAGAAGACGTCCCGGGCACCCTGTCAATGACGCTCCTGATGGACATTATGTCGTACGTTGAGGCAATGAGGACACGGCTGCACAAGGATGGGGAGCGTCTGCTCAGCCAGGTCTTCTCGCTTGAAGACGTCGAGGTGCGGCCGCTTGACCTCCGCGGCAAGGATAAGCAGGGGCAGGCACAGGCAATCGATGGGCTCATCAAGGAGGAGCAGAAAAAAATCCTTGGGCATCTGTGCGACGGAGACCTCTCAGGCGTCCTTGCCTTCAGGCTGGAAGAAGGGAGAACGCATGTCGTTCTCACCCTGCATCATTGCGTTTCGGACGGAGCAAGCAATGCGATCCTCAGCACCATCTTCTCTCTTGCCCAGCGGGGCAAGCTCGTGGATGCACCCCCGCATATGCGAGACTACCTAAGCTCCCTACGCTTGCACTCAAGCACGGAGGAGATACTGGCGCATCCCTTTACCCAAAGGCTTGCCTCGCTGCCAGAAGAAGCCTATCGCCTCGTCGATGTAGATGTCCTGAGAGGTACGCTGGTAATGCAGCTTCCAGACAACATGTCGTTGGACCAGCTGCTCATGATGTGCGCAAACGAGGTGACCAAGCGCTACCTCGCCGCGGCCTCGACAAGTGTCGTCTGCTTCCAGATGCTCTTCAACTTTAGGCAGATTGACGGAAGAACCTTCGACCTGCTTGTGAACGATTGCCATGAGACAATGACGTACTTCAGGGAAGCGGGCGTGTCCGATCTAGACTTCATGAATCGCCTGTTTGGTCACCTCTCTTCATTCCACTATGGAGAGGGACATAGCACGGGTCATGCAATCTATAGTTTGTTCCCGAAGATGACGAAGGGGCAGATGCGGCTGCAGGAAATCTATGAGCGCGCTCCTCTTAACATAGACTTTATTGGTGAGGTGGATGCCGGTGATCTTGAGGAGACGCTCGAGAGCGTCGAAGCCCTTCGCTCCACTCTTCGCAACCTCAAGAAGCAGGCTCGCTTCACCGCTTTTAGGTGTCAGGACAAGCTCTACATACTACAGGTGAGCCATATATGATGATAGGACTCCGCCTGAGGAATGGGTGCCTAGTGCCGACGATGGTAGAGGAGCGAGCTCAAACGGAGTGGGAGGGCACGCGCTTTTATACCCGCTATGTTGGCATTTGTGGTTCGGATCTGCAGCGCATGAGGCTGGGGTCTTCCGTTGCCTATCTGGGACACGAGGCGGTCGGCATGGCGGAGGGGATGGGGCCCGTGGTCCTCAACCCTAATGTGGCCTGTGGCACATGTGAACAGTGCCGCAGCGGCATGGAGAATCTCTGCTCGCATGAACGGGCCTATGGCACAAATGTCGATGGGGCATTTCGCGGATACCTCGACGTACCCGAGCAGAACCTCAAGCCGCTCTCAGCATGCCTTCCTCACTTCGTGCTGTGCGATTCGCTGGCGGTGGTAATGCATGCCATCAATCTCTCGCAACGCTTTGGATCGTCTTCTCGCCATCCTATTGTCCTGGGTGACGGCAACATCGCTCGCCTTCTAGTATTCGCACTGAATAGGCGAGGGTTGATCCCGGACGTCCTTACGCGTACGGGGAAGTGGCCCCACCAGGACCTTTTGGAAGCGAACTCGGTGGGATCATACGAGGATGCTGGCCTGGATGTAGAGGGGAAGTATGATCTGCTCTTTGAATGCGTTGGCTTTTCTCAGGCAAGGACACTCGAGGCAAGCCTGAGATGTACGCGACCTGGCGCAAGCCTCTTCTTCCTTGGGTGTATCCAGAGACTTATCTCGTGCCCTTACGGTTGCGCTCGCTTTTCGAGTTCGAGTACAGGATCTATGGCGTCAGATCGTTTCTACGCAAGGACTTTATCGAGGCGGTTAGACAGATGGAGCTACATCTTGATGAGTTCACGGAGGCTTTTCCGTTGAGGGTCGTGGACGCTCGAAATGTGGCAGCCCTTGAGGAGTGTCTGAGGCGGCCCTCGGAATCAAAGATCGTTGTCGACTTTTCGGGGTAGGGCTGACCCAGCTACTCTCGATCCCCGTCGGGTTGTATGCGCCACTTGGAGTGGGGGAGGGTGTGCCGGGCGACCTGCCGCCCGGCCGCGCGACCGGAGACGAGAATCCTCAGCGAGGCCCTCCGTTGCCACGGCAGATGCGCCCGGCCGCGCGACCGGAGACGAGAGTGTGGCCGCGGCGACGCAGGCACGTTGGCCTCGCCTCCGACGCCAACGTGCCGCCCACGTGTGCGCGTGCCGAATTCTTTCTCGTTCCCTAGGCCAAGACCTGTGCATTTGCTATTATGGCAAGGCTATGTGTGACCATGCGGGCGTGGCGGAACTGGTAGACGCGCTGGATTTAGGTTCCAGTGGGGGAGACCCCGTGAAGGTTCGAGTCCTTTCGCCCGCACCACATGAGCTGCATGCGCTGGAACCAACGGCGGGTGCCCGCCCGCCGAGAACGAGACACTGGAGGAACGTTGAAGATCACCGTCACCGCTGAGGAGCCCAAGGACAACAAGGTTGCCGCAAAGCTCACCATTCCCGCCGCCGACGTCAACGCGGCTGTCGCCAAGACCTACAAGGACTTCGCGAAGAAGTACAACTTCCAGGGCTTCCGTCGTGGCCACGCTCCCCGTCCCGTGATCGATGGCATCCTGGGCAAGGAGTCGGTGCTCGCCCAGGCCACCAACGACCTCCTCAACGCCGCCGAGCCCCTCATGCTCGAGGAGCTCAACATCGTCCCCGTTGGCCGTCCGGACTTCGCCCAGGACGCGGACCTCGCCAAGGAGGGCGAGGACTACTCCATCGACGTCACCATCGGCGTGCGCCCCGAGGCCGAGCTTGACTCCTACGACGCCCCCCAGATCAACATGCCTCCCGAGGAGGTCACCGACGCTGAGGTCGAGGCCCAGGTCAAGCGCTACATGACCTACCACACCTCCTATGAGGACGTCCCCGAGGGCGAGGGCGCCCAGGAGGGCGATGTCGTTAAGGCCGACATCGAGAACGTCGAGGGTGCCGAGAAGCTCGCCGGCGAGGGACAGACCCTCGCGCTGGTCGACGGCCAGGTTCCCGACGAGGTCAAGCAGGCCCTCGCCGGCGCCAAGGTTGGCGACGTCGTCGACCTCGCCTGGACCATCAAGCACGAGGAGGGCGACGAGGCCCACGAGCACTCCTACAAGGCCAAGGCTACGGTCAAGGGCATCCAGCGCCCCACCACGCCCGAGCTTGACGACGAGTTCGCCAAGAAGGGCTTTGGCTACGACACTGTCGACGAGTTCAAGAAGGCCGTCCGCGACGAGATCACCGAGGACAAGAAGGCCAACCTCCCCAACCTCAAGGAGGACCGTGTCGTCGAGGCCGTGGGCGAGCACCTGCAGCTCGACGAGATTCCCTCTGACTACCAGGAGGAGGTCTTCAACGAGCTTGGCCAGGAGGTTCTCGGCCAGATGCAGCGCTCCGGCATCTCCCTTGACATGTACCTCAACGCCCGCGGCATCTCTCCCGACGCCTTCATCGCCGACCTCCACGCCCAGGCCGAGGAGCGCGCTCGCCAGTCCTTGGCGCTCGACGCCGTTGCCCGCAAGCTTGGCCTTGAGGCCACCGAGGAGGACGTGCGCAACGAGTTCGAGAAGGCTAACGTCGGCGATGTGGACAAGGCCATCGAGCAGTGGCGCTCCGAGGGTCGTCTCCCTGCCATCCGCGACTCCATCAGGCGCACTAAGGCTCTCGACTGGCTGGTCGAGAACGCCCAGGTGACCATTGGAGACGAGGCTGCCGGGGCCGCCAAGGAGGCCGAGGGCGAGAAGACCGAGGACGCCGAGTAGCCCTCTCTTCTCGAACTAATGGTGCAAACCCTGTGAACTGACGCCGTGCCCCGGATGGCGCAAGCCATTCGGGGCACATTGGAACGGAACACATATGAATCTTGAAAGGAGTGTCATGCACAACCCAACGAACATCCCGCTGATTCCGTACGTCGTGGAGCAGACCCCGCGTGGCGAGCGCAGCTACGACATCTATTCTCGCCTGCTCAACGACCGCATCGTCTTCCTGGGCGAGGAGGTCACGCGCGACTCGGCCAACCTCGTTATCGCCCAGCTCCTCCATCTCGAGAGCCAAGATCCCGACAAGGACATCTCGCTCTATATCGACTCTCCTGGCGGCGACGTCTATGCCGGCATGGGCATTATCGACACGATGAACTTCATCAAGCCCGACGTCTCCACCATCTGCGTTGGCATGGCAGCCTCGATGGGTGCGGCCGTTCTCGCCAGCGGCACCAAGGGCAAGCGTCTGGCGCTTCCCAACTCGATGATTCTCATCCACCAGCCCAGCTCCGGCGTCCAGGGCCAGCAGTCCGACATCCAGATCGTTGCCGACGAGACCAAGTGGCTTCGCCAGCACCTCAACCAGATGCTTGCCGACGCCACCGGTCAGCCCATCGAGAGGATCAATGCCGACACCGAGCGCGACAACTACATGCGTGCGAGCGAGGCACAGGCCTACGGCCTTGTTGACAAGGTCATCACCAACCGCAACGACCAGGGTAAGCAGGAGTAGCGCATGGCTCAGGACCGTGACAACGGAAACGGACGCCCGTACGGCGACAACGAGATGCACTGCTCGTTCTGCGGCAAGAGCCGTAGCCAGGTGAGCAAGCTCATCCAGGGGCCGGGTGGGGTCTACATCTGCGACGAATGTGTGCGCGCGTGCTCGCAGATGATTGACGAGGCGGATGGCACCGCAGTGCAGGAAGACGAGATCGACGAGGAGTCGCCCCTACCGCTCAAGGAGCTTCCCACCCCGCATCAGATCTACGACGAGCTCTCTCAGTACGTGATTGGCCAGGAGGCGGCCAAGCGTGCGATGAGCGTTGCCGTCTACAACCACTATCGCCGCATCCTTTCGGGCAATGACGAGGTCCCCGAGGGCGAGGAGGAAGTCGAGATCGCCAAGAGCAACATCCTGCTCCTTGGCCCCACCGGCACGGGCAAGACGCTGCTTGCGCAGACCCTCGCCCGCTTCCTCGAGGTGCCCTTCGCCATCGCGGACGCCACCGCTCTCACCGAGGCTGGCTACGTGGGCGAGGACGTCGAGAACATCCTGCTCAAGCTCATCACGGCGGCCGACGGTGACGTCTCCCGCGCCGAGCTTGGCATCGTCTACATCGACGAGATCGACAAGATCGCCCGCAAGGCGGAGAACCTCTCCATCACGCGCGACGTATCCGGCGAGGGCGTGCAGCAGGCCCTCCTCAAGATTCTCGAGGGCACCGAGGCGAGCGTCCCACCCCAGGGAGGCCGCAAGCACCCCCAGCAGGAGCTCATCCACATCGATACAACGAACATCCTCTTCATCTGTGGTGGTGCCTTCGTGGGTCTCGACAAGATCGTTGCCGACCGCATTGGCAAGAAGGGCGTTGGCTTCAACGCCGAGCTTGGCAAGAAGGTCGACCAGGACGAGGACGAGCTCATGGAGCAGGTCATGCCCCAGGACCTGCACAAGTTTGGCATGATCCCCGAGTTCATCGGCCGCATCCCCGTGATCACCTCCACGAGGGAGCTCAAGGAGGCAGACCTCGTGGACATTCTCACAAGGCCAAAGAACGCGCTGGTCAAGCAGTACAAGCGCCTCTTCGAGATCGAGGGGGTCGACCTCGAGTTCACCCCTGAGGCCCTCAACGAGATTGCCTGCCAGGCAATCGCCCGCGGCACCGGCGCCCGTGGCCTGCGCGCCATCTGCGAGTCGACGCTGCAGTCCACGATGTTCGACCTGCCGAGCGACCTCGACATCACCAAGGTCATCGTGACCAAGGAGTGCGTTGGTGGCGCGGAGAAGCCCGAGGTTGTGCGTCAGGAGACGCTTCTGTCCAAGCATCGTGCGAGCTAGGACGGTGCCTCGCGAGCTTCTCGCACGCTAGGGTGCTTTGCGGGCGGGGTCGGACGCAGTGCCGGCCCCGCCTGGCGTATCTTGTGGCTTGTGCGTACGCACAAGGGGGACCGTCTGCCCGAATGGCCTCCCTGCGGGCTCTAGCTGGCAGAAAACATGTGTTCTGCGTACGCACGAGGCCCGCCTGTTGACACGAGCTTCTCTCCCATCTGGGAAAACGTCGAGGCCTTGGCAGAACCTTCCCCTTCTGCGTACGCACAACAGTGGCAATTTGCCCGGCTGGGCTTTTTGCAGGCGCTTGCTGGCATAAATTCTCTCTTCTGCGTACGCACAACAGCTACTTCTCGTCCCAGCAGGCTCTCGCGCAGCCAAAAGTGAACACGAATTCAACTGGTACGTACCAGCTTCCTGGTAAAACGCGGAGAGAAGGGCTAGCAGATTGAAATCGTGTTCACTTTTCAGCAGCGCGAAGGTGCCACTAGGGGCAATCCGCCTAGGGCAATCAGGAATGGTGACTTGCGCTCTAGCCCACCGAGCCGCCGAGCTTCTCGTAGCACTCGATGAACTTGCGACGACGGACGGTCCCTGCGGGGCAGGTGTAGTCAAACACGCGCATGATGCCGCGGTAGATGGCCACGGCCTTGGCGCGGCGAGCCAAACCGTCGACGGTCTTGCGGGACATCTCGAGCTGGTCGCGCAGGTACTCAAGATAGGGCGAGCCTGCTGCATACTGCCAGAAAAGACCAGCCAGGTCAGAGTCAGGGTAGAGCCACGGCCTGTTGTCAGGGCCTGCATAGTGCACAATGCGATAATCGCGCCTGGCCTCGTCGTACTCCTCCTGGATGTCGGAGGGCGCCTGCGCCACGATGTGCGTGCGGCGCATGTACTGCCAGTCCACAAGGTAGTTCCACTTCATGTGCACACGGCGGTAATGTCCGTTGACCACCTTGTTGAGAACATCCTGGTCAAGCCAGCGCCACGTGCGCTCCGTGGCAATGTCGAGCAGTTCTTCCGCCGTGATGGTCTGACGGAACTGCTCCAGGTTCATGAGAAGCACGCCGGCCTGGAAATAGTCGTGTGGCTCTGCCATGCCGAGCTGGTCTTTAAGGTACGAGTAGACCGTGGGGTCGTAGCCGTCAATCTGCCCGATGGTGTCAGCGTCGCGTGTGGCTGCCAGCAGGTAGCCGGTGACGTCGGTGTCGAAGAACTCGGCCACGTCACCGCACACCACGATGTCAGAGTCCAGATAGATTGCCTTGCCCACGTTGTCGAGAAGCGTTGGGGCAAGGAGACGGAAGTAGGTCTCGGGCCTAAAGTGTCCGTGGTGCGGCAGCCTGATGTCGCCCAGAGCGGCGTCCACGTCCAGAAAACCCAGGCCAACGTGATACTTGGAAGCCTGCTGCGTGAGCGTAATCATGCTCTTTGGCGTGATGTCGCGTGTAAGCACAACAATGTCGTAGTGGCGCTCGGGGGAGGAGTTCACCAGGATGGACTGGAGCGCTACGGAAAGGTAGGGGACAAAGAGGTCGTTGCAGGCGAAGACGAGAACAACGTCATCGAGGCTGAGCGGCAACTCGCGAGATGAGGTGGCCAGCAAGGGGCCCGTCTGTGTCTGCTGTGTGGCAGGGGTTCTGCTCTGTGAGTTCATTGCCTGGCTGCTCCCTGTAGGATGCCCTTCTCGGTGTGCAAACAGCACCGTATGACTCTACCATGATGCGTGTGCGGCGCTCCGTTCGCCCGTCCGTCCCCGCCAAAGGCCCATCTGTGAGACAAATGAGACAAAGGGACAGTCCCTTTGTCTCATGCGAGAAGGACGGTGGCATTAGCGAGCGCCAGAGCACCTACGTCCTCGTCGCGCACCTTGGACGCCATTGCGATCGCGCGTTCGAGCGAGGAGGCAATCTCCTCCGCGCTGCCAACGACGTTCTCGCCTGCGGGGAGGTCGGTCTCGGTGAGCAAGAGTTCTGCGGGTACCTCGCGAACGTACTCGCGCCCGCGTCTGGTGGCAAGGGAGTGCTCGCCAAACGAGAAGTAACAGCCCATGCGCGCGGCGCGCCACAGCTCCTCCGGTCTTCCGGAGAACCAATGGAAGACGCAGCGGCATGACCGGGCGGCGCCTGTGCGCTCCAGCACGTCGAGCACCACGCCTGCCGAGCGCACGGAGTGAATGGAGGCGACCTTGGGGCACCTGGGATCGCTCGTCTCGGCGCAGGCGCGCATGATGCGCTCGAGGGCCGCAACCTGAACGCGCTGCGCTCCCTCGCCCACATGCGCTGGCGAGAAGTCCAGGCCAACCTCGCCAATGAAGCGCAGGTCAGGCATCGTGGAGACCAGTGCGCCGATGTCCTTTTCGCCCACGCGGCCGTCTGCCACCCACCAGGGGTGGGCGCCGGCGGCGAGGTGGACGCCCGACGAGCCTTCCAGTTCCTGTGCCGCGCGACGATATCCGGAGGGCGTCACGGTGCAGGCGAGAAACGAGAGCCCAAGCTCCTGCGCCTGTGCCGCTACCTGCGGCGCATCCGCGTAGAAGTCTAGGTGTACGTGTGCGTCGAAGAGCCTCACCGCGTGCCGCCCCCGCTTGCGGCGCCTCTCTCGTCAAGCCCCGTTAGCGACAAGATCACGTCACCGGCAATCATCTGGCCCATGATGGGTGGGAAGTACGACATGGTGCCCAGCGTCGCCGCTTTGCCGGTGGCGTCATTGGGCGCTTGGGGACGCACCGGCTCCTCGGGTGAGTAGAGTACCCTCAGGCTGCGGATGCCGCGCTTGCGGCACTCCTTGCGGATGATGCGCGCGAGCGGGCACCCATGCGTCTGCGAGATGTCGGCGAAGCGCAGGAGCTCAGGGTGGAGCTTGTTGGCGCCTCCCATGCTTGAGACAAGGGGCATCCCCTCGTCTTGGCACCAGCAGGCCACCACGAGCTTGGCGGTCACGTTGTCGATTGCGTCCACCACAAAGTCCGGGCGGGGATCAAGGCCGCCCAGAATCTGCCCGATGTTGTCTCGCGTGAGAAACACGTGAATGGGCGTGATGTTGGCGGTGGGGTTAATGTCCGCCACGATGCGGGCCATCACGTCGGTCTTGCGCTGGCCCACGGTGCTCGTGTAGGCCACGGCCTGCCGGTTGATGTTGCTTGGCTCGACCATGTCGCGGTCTACGAGGACGAGCGACCGTACGCCGCCGCGCGCGCGCCTCGGCGCAGTTGGATCCCACGCCGCCAAGCCCGAGAACCACCACGCAGGAGCTGGCAAGCCTTCTCACGGCGTCCTTTCCCATGACCAGCTCGAGCCTGGACGTGGGTGTCTCCAGCGTGTCTGCCATGTGGTCCTCCGTGCAATCACCGCGTATCCGCAACCAACGTTCTGATGATAGTCGAACGCGACCGGCGTCTGGATGTGCTTCTAATCCTTCAATCCTCTTTTGTTATCGTATTATTAATTTATTCTAATGTACGGAATAATAAAATCGATGAAATCCCCTCTTGCAGTGCGTTGGGGCCTTATGGACCTGCTATTCGTCTGAGCTTGGCGTCTGTCGGTAGAAGTCCCTGTATCGAAGCGTTTTCTGGGAGGCCATTGCCCGGTCGAGCACCAGCGCG
>JALCMG010000011.1 GCA_022648325.1 Olsenella sp. | reverse complement strand
GGCATTCGAGCATCGCTAGTCTGTCCTTCGTCGTCCGATCTCTCGGACACGGTATCCGGTTCTCAGGGTGCCCCGCGGCGTCCGTCCGTGTGGGGCGTGCGCCGCGCGAGGAAGTAATATACGCGCCTTACACACGTCTGGGAAGTCTCGTTTGTTTCCTCCATGTTTCCTACATAAGTGGTCTGTAATCGCAGGTTACGAGTTGGAATAGTTCCCCGGTGCCACTTGGGCAGTACGCCTATCTTTCTTTACATATAGAAGAGGGGGGCAACGGATAACCCGTTGCCCCCCTAGTACTAACTGCAAGCGTGAAAGCGTCCGAGCTGAGGCTAGTCCTCATTCGAGCGATAGCTGCGATAGCCGCCGCGGTCGTTGCCGCCACGATAGCCACCACGGTCACCTCCGCGATACCCGCCGCGGTCGTTGCCGCCGCGGTAGCCGCCACGGTCGTTGCCGCGATACCCGCCGCGATCATTTCCGCCACGGTAGCCACCGCGATCGCCACCGCGATACCCGCCACGGTCGCCTCCGCGATAGCCGCCACGGTCGTTGCCGCCACGATAGCCACCACGGTCACCTCCGCGATTGCCACCGCGATACCCGCCACGGTCGTTGCCGCCACGGAAGCCGCCACGGCCACCACGATCGCCGCTGCGGTCGAAGGGCTTGCGGTCATCGCGATCGTCGCGCTTCTTGGCCAGGCGCTCCTGCTCGCGCTCCTTCCAATCCTCGCCGATCTCGGTGGCAACGCCAGCCTCAATGCGGTCGAGGAACGAAGCGAGCACGTCCACCTCGTCATCGGTGAAGCCGTCAAGTGCGACGTTTTGGAGCTCGCGGGGCTTGGGCTGCTCCTCCTGGCCCTTCTCGCCGAGGGTTACAGACTCGACGTTGCCATCCTCATCCTTGGTTACAACGACGAGCTCGTCGTTGGCCATGTTTCCAAGCGTGGTTCCGAGCGCATCTGGGCTAATGCCGAGAACGGTCGACATCTCCTCAACGGAAATCTCGCTCTTGAGACGCAGGAGCGCAAGCACGCGCGCGACGTTGGCGTCGGTGGCCTCCTCCTGCTCCTTGCGGTTGTGACGCGCGATGTTCAGCATGTGCTGAACCTCGCCGAGCTTCTCCATGATCTCTGCTCTTGTGGCCATGTACTGTCTTCTCCTGTCTTGCGTGATGTGAGGGCCGTAGCCCAATAAGTCCGTGCCCGTAGGCTGGGAATTGCCACACCTTTTCCTTTAGAAGCAACCTATTATTGCGGCAAGACAACCTGCATTTCCGCAGAATTATTGGCCTACGCAAATTGACCACCTGAGCGAAGCTATTTAAAAGAAGGCGCCCGACACATGAGCGGTGGACGCCTTGATGAGACAAAGGGACTGTCCCTTTGTCTCTTCTTTGTCTCATTAGAAGTCGAACTCGTCGAGGCGCATGGGCTCGGTCTGGAAGCGGAGCGGCTCAAGCTCGTCGACGGTGTGATAGCCGGGAGCGGCGGCAAGCACCGTGGGGATGCGGTTAACGATGGTCGCGCAGGTATGCTCGACCGTCGCGGGCTTCTCGACGTGGAAGGTGGTATCGGGCTCGCCCGAAATCTTCCAGTCGCAGAGGTCACCGTCGTCCGGGCCGTAGACCTTGCCAATCTGGGAGGTCACGATGTCGATGCCCTGGTAGGTCTTGGTGGTCACGCGCGTGTTCATGCCAAGGACCTTGCCGGCGGGAATCGTCGCGCCCATGGTCTCGGAGTAGGTGTCCTTCTCGGCGACATACGGGACGTTCTCCTGGACGACCTCGCTCACGGTGAGGCCAAGCTCCTGTGCCAGGCACTCGTTGGAGTTCCACACGTAGGACGGGACGATCTCTGCCGGGTGGGCCAGGGTCTTCTCGAACTCGTCGGTGGTAAGGCCAACGCCGTGTGCCTTGGCAAGTGCAAGGCCGTACTCCTCGACGTTATAGGAGACGGAACCCTCGATCTTGGTGATGCTGTTGCAGGCACCAGCGAGAAGGCCAACGATGCGCACCCAGAAGACGTCCTCCATGCCTGCGCCCACGATGGTCGCGCCCGTCTCCTTGGCGATGGCGTCCAGGCGGTTGGTTGTCGCCGCCGAGGTGGTCCACGGGAAGGTTGCCTCCTCGCAGGTGGTCACGACGGAGATGCCGCGGCTGACACACTTCTCGACCATGGGCGCAATGTCATCCACAAGCGAGAAGAGCGTGACGATGGCGATATCCGGTGCGCACTCGTCGAGGACCTTGTCAGCGTTGTCCGAAATCTTGACGCCGAGCTTCACCGGCAGGTCAGCGTAGTCGCCCGCGTCCATGCCCACGCGGTCCGGGTTGGTGTCGATGGCGCCCACCAGCTGCCCGCCATGCTCGTGCAGATAGCGGATGGTGTACTTAGCCATCTTGCCGCATCCGTACTGGACAACCCTGATTGGCCTCTGACTCATGGGGTGCTCCTTCCCAGTAGCCTATCCTCTTTGCCCTGCAGGCGCGAGGCTTGCCTGTATCGTCCCTAACGAACGTGTCAACGGTGTTAAGGCGCCGACAAGCGGACGAATATTGCCCGGTAGCGGGGAGGCTCGTGAGACAAAGGGACAGTCCCTTTGTCTCATGCATACGTGCACGAACGTGTGGCAGGCGCGCCGCCGAGCGGAGCCCGAATAACGCAGCGCATCACCCTTGACCTTCACGCTACGTAAGGGTTTATCGTCTGCTCGACACGCGAGAGGAGGCTGTCATGAGAGACACGCAGCTAGCGGGCTGCACGTACACGATAGGAGAGCTGGCAACCATGTCCGGCGCGACGGAGCGGTCGCTTCGCCACTACGAGGATCTGGGGCTTCTCTCGCCCGCGCGCGGAGGGAACGGCTACCGACGCTACGGCGAGAAGGACGTCGAGCGCCTGCAGCAGGTGCTCTTGTACCGCGCGTGCGGGATGGGCCTCTCTGAGATTCGAGCGCTGCTGGAGAGTCCCGACTACAGCGCGGAGGAGGCTCTCGAGCAGCACCTCAAGACCCTGCGCACACGCCAGCGTGAGCTCGAGACGCTGGTAGAGACGGTTGAAAAGACAATTGCGACGATGAAGGGGCAGGAAACCATGACCAACGAGGAGCGCTTCCGCGGCATCAAGGAGCAGGCCATCGAGAAAAACGAGAGCACATACGGCGCAGAGGCGCGAGAGCGCTATGGCGACGACGCGGTGGATGCGGCCAACGAGTGCATGCGGGCGATGAGCGAGAAGGACTGGAACGAGATGCGCGAGCTCGAGCAGGGCATCATCCGGCAGCTCAAGGCCGCCATGTCGACGGGTGACCCAGCCGGCAACGCGGCGCAGGAGCTGGTGGACCTGCATCGTCGCTGGATCTGCGGCTACTGGGGTGAGGGCCGCTACTCTGCCCAGGCCCACCTGGCGCTTGGCGAGATGTACCTCGCGGACGAGAGGTTTCGCGACTACTACGATTCGCGTGCGGGCGCGGGGGCGACCGAGTTCCTGGTCGCGGCGCTTCGCGCGAAGCTGGGTGATGGAGAGCCTGGGGCGGAGTAGGCCCTGGGGCAAGGGTCGGGCGGGCAAGCCGGGACCGGGCGGCCACGCCCGGAGCCGGGGGTCAAGCCGGGAGTCGGATATTCTCGTCCCAAAGGCATTTTGCAGCTATTTTCTCTTTTCTTGTAGACGAGCAGAGCGGAGTGGTGCGCTTCATCAATTGTTAGCCTAGGCTGACATGTGACAGAGCACAGACCACGAGCGGTGGCCGCAGGCAAGCAGGGAGAGACAACCCATGGACACCCAGAAGCGCAAACTCAAGCTCGGCATCGACATCGCCCTGGCGGTTCTGCTTATTGGAAGCTATATGACCGGGCATGCCGACCCACACGTACACGCCCTGGTTGGCCTGCTGTTCGTGGTGCTGCTGATTGCGCACGGCGTGGTGAGCCACAGAAAGATTGTCCAGACCACCAGGCACGTGACCTGCAAGTCCATGAGCAAGGAGGCTCGGATCGACTGCTGCCTGGGCCTGGCGATGGTGGTCTTTCTCGCTATCGTGCTTGTGAGCGGCGGCAGCCTGATGCACGCGCGCATGGCTGAGGGCCTGAGCTTTGATGAAACCGCTGGTACGCCGGCGTTTGTCGCGCACATCTGCGGGGCCGTACTGTTTTTGCTCTGCGCGCTGGCGCACGTGTGGATCAACCGCGAGCGCCTGGAGAAGCTGCTCAATCGCACGGGCGAGAAGGACTAGTTCGGAGCCGGGCCGCCGGAAGCATGGTCAGGACCGGATTATTGAACGATTTTCCAGGATATTTTTTGCCCAACTGGGGGGATGTCCTTCTCGCAAGGAATAACGCGCAATAATTGCCGAGAACCGCGGGGAGCCGAGACGAACGCCAACCGAGAACCGCGAGCACCGGGCCGAGGACGTCGGGCTTGGCCGAGAACCGCGAGCATCGGGGCCGCAGGCGGTCGCTCCCCGCCGCCAGGCCGCCGTCAGGGCCGGATTATTGAACGATTTTCCAGGATATTTTTATCCCAACTGGGGGGGATGTCCTTCTCGCAAGGAATAACGCGCAATAATTGCCGAGAACCGCGGGGGGCCGAGAACCGCGGGGAGCCGAGACGCGCGGGCAGCCGAGATGCGCGCCAACCGAGACGCGCAGACGCCGGCCAAAAGCGAGGGCGCCGGACAAAGCACCGAGGCCGGAACTGCAGGCCCTCTAGTGCCCGTGGGACACGAGCGCCAGCTTTCCGCGCTGGGGGAAGCGGCCGGCGTGGGATGAGAACCGCAAGCACCACGCTCAGCGGCAGCATCGAGCCGAGCACCATCACGCGGGAGCGCAGCTCCTCATCCCCGGAGTGTCGCGACAGCTTTGCCAGGTTTGAGTCAGCCTGATGGATGTGGTTGGTCACAAAGGTGGTGGCCTCGGGCACGCCCTCCACCTGTCGGTACGTGTTGGACTGCATGGCGCATCTGAAGTTGAGTATGACCTGGCAGGTCTGATGAGGCCAGCTGGTGGAACGGCGCCGTCACAGTCGCGGTGCCGCCCTGGACGAGACACCCACCCGCGTGTTGTTCTTGCGCATTATTGCCGCCGCGCACCACCCTGACGCGGCAAGGAAACATACGGAGCCTAGCCTGTTCAGAGTTTTTGCAGGAATGACGGCGGGTTTGCAGACGGGTTTGACGGCGGGCTCGCAAGCGGGTTTGCCGACGGGTCCGCAGGCTGGTTTTGCAAGCGGGAACGCCGGCGGGTTTGCAAGCGGGAACGCCGGCGGGTTTGCAAGCGGGTTTGCCGGCGGGAGGAGGACAGCCACATGGCAGCATGGAGGCACCTGGGCGAGGTCATCGCCCATAACATGGTGTTTCTGGTACCTCTCTGCCTTGTGTTTGGCGTCTGCGCGCCAAACGTCTTCATCCCGCTAAAGCTGCTGGTCACGCCGATGTTTGCCTTCGTCACATTCCAGGGCTCGCTGGGCAACAACTTCTCCAACCTGGTGCGCACCTTCAGACGGCCCGCGCCCATGCTCGTTGCCATCGCAATCTCGCAGGTGCTCATGCCTGTTGTGGGCTGGCTGCTGGGTGGCCTTCTCTTCTCAGATCCTAACATCGTCGCCGGCATTGTCCTTGAGTACTCGGTGCCCATCGCGGTGACGTCCACCATGTGGATAGGAATCTACGCTGGCGACATGTCGCTTGCGCTGGGGACGCTTCTCATCTCAACGCTCATCTCGCCCGTGACCATCCCCGCCACGCTGAGGCTCCTGGTTGGAGCCACGGTGCAGGTGGACGCCCCCGGCATGTTCTTTGACATGCTCGTGATGATTGCGCTACCAGCGCTGGCAGCCACCGCACTCAACCAGGCAACGCAGGGGCGAGTAAAGACGACGCTCTCCCCCGCCCTGGCGCCACTCGCCCGCATCTTTGTGATTCTCGTCATCACGACAAACTCGACGAGCCTTCACGACTTCATCTTCAACCTCACTCCGGAACTCGCCGGAGTCCTCGTGTTCATTGCGTTCATGGCGTCCTCGGGCTACCTCTGGGGCTTTGCAGCCACGCGCCTCATGCACCTGGAGCGCGAGCAGTCAGTGACGCTCACGTTCTGCTCGGCGCTCCGGAACATCTCGGCCGGCGCTGTCATCGCACAGGCGTACTTCCCTGCAGCAACCATGTTTCCTGTGATGACGGGGACACTCTTCAACCAGTTCCTGGCGGCCGTCTTTGGGCGGGTGTTCTCGCGTGCCTTCTCGCCAGAAGCGGGCGAGAACGGCAAGCCTTCGCCGGACGCGCCGGCGGCGTCCCGCGCAGAGGGAACTAGTCCAGCTCGCCGTCGGCAAGGGCACGAATCCGCTGCATGACCTCGGCGCGACGCGCCTTGGGCAGCGGAACGGCCTCGTCCCCTTCCATGATGACGGACAGCTGGTCGACGGCGTGTATACGCGCAGGGTTCACAGCGTAGCTGCGATGCACCCGCATGAGGTCGGGAAATACGGCCGTGACCTCGGAAAACGACGCCCGCGCCTCGAAGGTGTCATACGCAAGGCAGATGCGGGCGTGCTTGCCCACCGCCTCGACGAGAATGACATCCGTGGGGGCCACCAGGTGAAGCGTCCCTGCGCGGTCGTATATCATCTCGCGCCTGAGGTCGGTCTTCTCGGCAATGCGGTCGTCGAGATAGTGCTTAGCCGCCCGGCCGATGACGTTGCAGAACGACTCCCCTGGCGCAACGGGCAGCTCGTTTCTGGGGTGGGAGATGTAGAGCGAGCGAATGCGCAGCTCTCCGTCGATAAGTTCCCAGGTAACCTGGGTGCGCTGCTGCACCTCGGCAAAGATGGGCGCACCGTCATCGGTTGTCACAAGGTAGCGCCCGATGATTGAGAGGGCACGCCCGGAGTTTTGGACAACCGTGTACTCCTGGTGCGACTGATGGCAGGGCACGAGCTCCTTGAGGTTCTCCTCGAGGTCTGCCCGCATGGCGTCGATGCCCCGCATGTAACGGTTCTGCTCGGGCGCCACCCACATCACGTTGTTGGCACAGAGCGAAAGCGCGTACTCGATGTCGAGCTGCCAGAAGCGCTTGAGAAGCTCACGCGTAAGTTCGAGAGCTTTCTCCTCTAGTTCTTTGCGCATGGATGCCCCCCAACAGGTCCAAAACGCCACTATTTTGGTCTTAGTTTATCGTTGCGGTGGCGATGGGGGGGCTTTAAGGTCCACCAGCGGGATGAGAGCGGCACGTGGCCGGACGCAGTTATCCCTTCTCGGCGCGTGGGGCGCGCCAGGCATGGCGCGGCTACAGATGGCAGACGTAGTGCGAGCCCGCGACCCACTCGTGGGCGAGGAAGTCGCGCATGCAGAACTCGACTGCCTGCTCGTGATGGCGCACGAGCCAGCCAAGGGAGTCGTAGCTGCCGTCGTCGGTGAGGTATGTCTCGCCCTGCGCGTATGCGTACGCCACGGAGCCCGTGCCAACGAAGAGGTTGCCGCCGCCGCGCTGCGCGACGTCGGGATAGGAGTGGGTGTGGCCGGAGAAGAGGATGGCGCCTGGGTGCGAAAAGATGACAGAGCGCAGGTCGGCGTCGTTTTCGAGGGAGTTCTCGTAGCCCCAGCCACCCGGGTAGGAGTCCGTGACGGTGTACGTGAGCGGCTCGTGGACAAAGACGAATGATGGCACGCCGGCGGACTGGTCTTCGTCGAGAAGGCCAGAGATCCATGACAGCTGGGTGCTACTCAGCCTGAAGGTGTCCGTTGAGGTGACGTCATTGGGCGAGACGTACTCGTCTGGCCCAAGCGCAATTACGTGCGAGCCGCCAACGTAGCGGTCGAAGTAGATCGAGCCGGCATTGGTTCTCTCCAGGAAGTTTGCGTGCAGGCTCTCGACGAGTTCCTGGGTGTGCGTGCCGTCACCCATCTGCTCGTGGTTTCCCATCACGCAGGTGAACGACGCTGGGAACGAGAAGCCCGCAGCCTGTGCGCGCTGTTCGAGGATGTCGTATTGGTACTGGTAACCGTTGTTGGTCAGGTCTCCGTTGAGCACGATGGAGTCAACGGGGTTCCAGCGCTGCACAACATCATCGAGGGCGTTCTCGAAGTTACTGTCGTAGTCTGGGGCATCGTCGTCCACGTGCGTGTCGCTCATGACCGCCATCGACGAGACAAGCACGCCATACGTCCCCTCCTCGACAGGCGATGCGTCCGAGAGGGACTTGAGAGCGCTGCCCCGCTCGCTCGCGGAAGCGGGATCCGCTGCTCCAACTGCCGCGAGTGCTGCGGCCGACGCGCATGTGATGGCGCCCGCACGGAGAAACTGCCTTCTCGTAAGACTCATGTGGATCCCTCCTCGTTCAGCTACCTTGAGTTCCAAGGTAGAGCGCGAGGCTTAAACGCCCCTTAAGCAGGGGCGTTGGAGGCCCAAAGAGCCTTAGGCCACACAGGGGAAACGCAACGCTCAACGGGAGCTTAACGAGAGGTTGGAGTTTGCTGAAAGCAGCGGGCGGGGCGTTGCCGCCGGAGAGCCTGTCGCCGGAGAGTCTGCCGCCGGAGAGCCGTTATTGTTGCATTTCTCGCCAAAAAGGGCCCTCCGGCGATTTATTTGTCGCCGGAGGGCCGTCTGTGTTGCAATTCGCGCCAAAAGAGGCCCTCCGGCGACACGACCGCAACCCGAAGGTGACGCGCCGGCGGCGTTAGTGCCGTCGGCACCGGCCCCTACAGGCGCTCGGCCATGTCGCGCACCAGGCGCTCCGTGCCATCCCAGCCAATGCAGGCGTCGGTGATGGACTGCCCGTACACGCCTCCACCCACGGGCTGGTTGCCGTCCACCAGGTAGGACTCAACCATGAAGCCGCGGAAGAGCCCCGCGATGCGCTCGGAGCGCCGCACGGAATCCAGCACCTCGTCCACGATGCGAGCCTGCTCAAGCGGACGCTTGCCGGAGTTGTCGTGGTTGCAGTCGATGACCACGGCCGGGAACTCGAACTTCTCGGGATCATACCTGTCGGCCAGGCGCTCGAGGTACTCGTAGTGGTAGTTGGGGTACGTCGCCCCGTCCGGCCCCACGTAGCCGCGAAGCACAGCGTGTGCCAGCGGGTTTCCGGTGGTCTCGACCTCCCAGTTGCGGAAGATGAAGGTCTGCGGCGCCTGCGCAGCGTAGATGGAGTTGAGAAGCACGGCCGTGGAGCCGCCCGTGGGGTTCTTCATGCCCACGGGCATGGGGACGCCGCTCGCCACCAGGCGGTGCTCCTGGTTCTCCACCGAGCGCGCGCCCACGGCAACATAGGCGAGAAGGTCGATGAGGTACTGGAAGTTGGCGGGGTAGAGCATCTCGTCGGCCGTGAACATGCCGGTCTCCTCCACCACGCGCAGGTGCATGCGGCGGATGGCCTTCACACCCTCGAGGAGGTCTGCCGGCGCCTCCGGGTCGGGGTTGTGGAGAAGTCCCTTGTAGCCGGTGCCACGCGTGCGCGGCTTGTTGGTGTAGACGCGCGGCACCACGAGGAGCTTGTCCTTCACCTCGTCGGCAAGCTTGGCAAGGCGCGTCACGTAGTCGAGGACGGAGTCCTCGCGGTCCGCCGAGCAGGGGCCAATCACAAGCAGGCGGCGCGGGGACTCGCCGCAGATGATGGCCGCCACCTCGGCGTCGAAGGCGGGCTTTCTCGCCACCATATCCGCGGAGAGGGGCATCTCCTCGCGGATCTCCATGGGGATGGGCAGGCGGCGCTTGAAGTTCATGGTCATGGTAGGTGGTTCCTCTCGTCTTGCTCACGGGCGGCGCATCTGGCGAGAAATGCCACCGGGACGGCCGCGATTTGTGCCCCCACAGTATGACGGGGGTTCCGCCCAGCACACGGCGGCAACGGCCCACTCGTGCGCCTTCCGTAACATGCGCACAAGCCTGCATGCAGGTAACGTGGCGGGTGGGCATACTATGGCATGTGAGAACGCGCCGGCGGACGCTGCCGGCACCACACCAAACCGAGGAGGCACCATGCCCTGCACCACCATCCTGGTTGGCAAGAAGGCCAGCTACGACGGGTCGACCATCGTCGCCAGAAACGAGGACTCCGCCAACGGAGAGTTCAACCCCAAGCGCTTCTGCGTCGTGAACCCCGAGGGACGCACCAGCTACACCTCGAAGATCTCGCACCTCACGGTGCCGCTGCCGGCCGAGGACGGCGTGCGCTACACGGCCGTCCCCAACGCGGACCTCTCCCGCGGCCTCTGGGAGGAGGCGGGCTTCTCGGCGCGCGGCGTTGCCATGAGCGCCACCGAGACCCTCACCTCAAACGAGCGCGTCCTGGGTGCGGACCCCATGGTTGTCTGCCGGCCCGCCAAGGGGACGCCCGGCAGCGATGACTATGAGCCAGAGAAGCCCGGCGGCATTGGCGAGGAGGACATGGTTACGCTGGTGCTGCCCTATGCGCAATCCGCTCGCGACGGCGTGCGCATCCTGGGCGAGCTCCTCGAGCGCTACGGCACCTACGAGATGAACGGCATCGCGTTCTCGGACGTCGACGAGATCTGGTGGCTGGAGACCGTGGGCGGCCACCACTGGATCGCCAAGCGCGTGCCAGACGACTGCTACGTCACCATGCCCAACCAGCTGGGCATCGATTCGTTTGACCTGGCAGACGCGTTGGGCGAGCAGGTCGATCACATGTGCTCCCCCGACCTGGCCGAGTGGATGGACGCCCACCATCTGAACCTCACGCTTCGCGCGGAGGGCGAGGGCGAGAAGGTCTTCAACCCGCGTGACGCCTTTGGCAGCCACTCCGATGAGGATCACCTCTACAACACGCCACGCACCTGGTCTATGCAGCGTTTTCTCAACCCTCATGCCGAGAACTGGGACTCTCCCGAGGCGCCGCTCGGCCCCGAGTCCAACGACCTGCCTTGGGCGAGCGCCCCCGAGCGCAAGGTGACCATCGAGGACGTGAAGTACGTTCTCTCGCTCCACTACCAGGGAACCGTCTTTGACCCGTACGGAAACTTTGGCAGCGAGGCGACCCGTGGGCACTACCGCCCCATCGGCATCAACCGCAATAGCCAGCTCTCCGTGCTGCAGGCACGCCCGTACGGCCCCGAGGCAACGCGTAACGTGCAGTGGCTGGCCTTTGGCTCTAACCCGTTCAACGCGCTGCTGCCGTTCTACGCCAACGTGAGCCAGACGCCCGCCTACCTCGAGCAGACCGATCCCAAGCGTGTCTCTACCGAGAGCTTCTACTGGGCTAACCGCCTCATCGCCGCCATGGCCGACGCCAACTACACGGAGTGCGTGCCCGCGATCGAGACCTACCAGGAGGACCTTGGCTCCGAGGGCGAGCGCGTGCTTGCGGCAACGGATGCGCTCGTGGCCGAGCAGGGACTTGGCGCCGAGGCGGCACAGGACCTTCTCGAGGAGGCCAATCAGCACATGGCCGACTACGCGCGCGAGAAGACCGACGAGCTTCTCGCCAAGGTGCTCTACGAGCGCAGCATGCACATGGCAAACCACTTCGCACGGTCGGACGCGTAGGGTCACGAGATAACAAGGCAGGGGGCCGAGCCAAGCATGGGCATCTTTAGGCACGAGGAGAAGCGCGCCGAGCACGAGGCTGAGGAGGTTCTCGGCGGGGCCGGCTGGCACGAGCTGCCCGTCCGCTGCAAGCGTGATGGCAGAGACGTGCGTGCGCGCCTTCTCGCGCCGGATGACCCCGGCCCCCTGCCCGTCATCATGTGGGCGGGTGGTGATAACGCAGCCGCGCGTCTTCCACTCGAGGAGCTTGCAGCACATGGAGTTGCCAGCTGCGTCGTCGACTGCGCGAGTCGCGCCGACACCACGCCGGCGGCAGACGGCATGGAGCGCAGCCTCGAGGACCTTGAGGCCGCTTCGGACACCGTGGGGCGCCTTGACCTCATCGACAACTGCCGCGTGTTTCTCGCCGGCGCGGGACGGGGCGGCCTCGTGGCGACGATGGCCGCAACCCGGCACCCACACGACGTCACGGGGCTGGTGCTGCTCTCGCCCGACTTCTCCGTGGCAGACGATGTGGGGAACGACGAGGACGCGGACGGCATCTGGGGAGACATGAGGCGCTTTCGCGGTCCGGCACTCATCTGCCGCAGCGAGGGCGGCAGCCATCGGGCCTTTGACGACGCGCGACGAGCAGCGGAGGAGTTTCCCAACGCGCGGCTGGTCACGCTTGGCGAGGGGCCGCACGTGGTGGGCGAGGCCATGTGGCTCTCGCACGCCGTCGACGAGGTGGTCCGCTTCATCCGCGAGGCGTAGGGGCCATCGCGGCGCACCTCTCGGCTCCCGCTCTCGGCCGCTTGCCTCGGCCGGGCGCCCCTCTCGGCACGCTTGCCTCGGCCGGGCGCCCCTCTCGGCACGGCACCCCTCTCGGCACGGCGCCACCTTGGCCTACTTGCCAAGCCCTCAGCCAGCCACCATGCCAGGCACCAACTTTTTCGGGTCCGTTTGCTCGCAATTATTGCGCGATTTTCCTGATAAAGATGACATTTCCCCAGTTGAGGTGCTCCTCATCAAGAAGTTTCGTGCAATAAATGGATCCGCGAGCCTGCGGCCATGCCAGGTACTAGCCATCCCAGGTACCAGCCATGTCAGGCACTAGCCTTTTGGGGCCATCTGCTCGCAATTATTGCGCGATTTTCCTGACAAAAATAGCATTTCCCCAGTTGAGGTGCTCCTCATCAAGAAGTTTCGTGCAATAAATGGCAGCGAAAATGGCATTGAAAACTCCGGCACCCAAACGAGACCGCAAGGGAAGGTAAGCGGACACTCTGCCGCCCGGCCAAGATGACCAGGAGCATTTGGTCGGACGAGACGCAACCTATGCGCGCGGCTCGGACTCCGGAGCGTCGCGCCTCTCGGCAAAGCCCAGGCCAAGCAGCAGGCCAAATGCTGCAAAGACCACGGGAACCTTAATCGCCGCGTACACAACCAGCGCAAACACAATGGCAGCCGAATTTGAGGCCAGCGTCGCGATGACGGGCGCAAGGAGCAGAAACCCCAGCACGACCCAGCCGAGCGCAGCAAAGATCACGCGCGGCAGGTTGGGCATGCGCAGGTGCGCGAGAGACCCAGCCACAAGCGCCACCAGAGCCCCCACGGAAAACGCGGCAAGGCCAGACGAGACCGCATACAGGTAGCTCAGCGGCAAACTGGCGAGAATCGCGGTGATGTTCGTATCGGGGTCGGCATTGAACCAGACGAGAAATGCAACGCTCACAACGAGCGCAATGGCAAAGCAGATGACAGCGACGAGCACGGTCCTTCTCATGGCGACCTTCATTGCCAGGGACCTCCCTTACGGATCGATAGCAGGAGGGGGCATTGTAACCGGGCGGCGTGAAGGCCTCGCGAAGGGGCAGGCCGGGCGCCAGGTCCGGACGCCAGGTCAGGGCACCGGGCCGGACACCAGAGCCGGGAACCAGAGCCGGACACCAGGTCCGGGCGCCAGATCCGGCGCTAGCACCCGGCCCCAGAGCCCGGCACCCTGTCGACGGCGCGCACCGCCCCGCCGCCGCACTACAGCACCCTATACACCCTAGCCTCGTACGGCCGCGCAACGAACGAGTCCGCGTTGGCGTCTTCCACGGGATAGTTGGCGAGAATAACCTCGCGCTCCCGCCCGCAGAACTTCCCCGGAATCCCCACGCGCTGTCCGCCCTTGCCAAAGCAGCAAACCACGAGCAACGTCTCGGCCTCGTGCTCCCCGTCACCCGCAAATTCGCGCGAGTACGCGTAGACGCTCCCGCTCGCGCGAAGGAACTCGTGGTATTCGCCCCATCGCACGGCGGCGCTTTGCGTGCGGAGGCGTATCGCGCGACGGTAGAAGTTGAGAAGCGAGTTCTCGTCATTGCCCTGAGTGGCAACGTTGACCTCGCGGTAGTTGGGATTCACGGCAAACCACGGCTTGTGCGTGCTAAAGCCGGCATTCTCGGTGGCATCCCACTGCATGGGTGTCCGGGCATTGTCGCGCGTGGCACGCTGCACGCGCGCGAGGGCCTTCTCCTCTCCCATCTTCCCCACGTAGGAGCGGTAGTTCGCCTGCGCGATGCAGTCGGGGTAGTCATCGATGGACTGCAGCGAGATGTTGGTCATGCCAATCTCCTGCCCCTGGTAGACAAAGGGCGTCCCCTCGAGGAAGAGGTAGGCGCAGGCAAGCATCGAGCCGCTCTCACGCCGGTAGCGCTCGCTCCCGTAGCGGCTAATCACGCGCGGATGGTCGTGGTTCTCGAGATAAAGCGCGTTCCACCCCACGCCGTGCAACCCTTCCTGCCAGCGCGAAAGCGCACGCATAAAGCGCCTTGGGCTAAACGGCAGCGGGATGTACTCCGTGAAGAGGCAGTCGGCCTCCATGTGCTCGAAGCTGAAGATCATGTCGAGAAGACGACTCTCCCACGGTCCCCGCGTGAGCATGCGGGCCTTATCTACGTCCACGAAGGGGGCCTCGCCCACCACAAAGCAGTCGTGCTGCGCAAGCACGTCGTGGCGAAACTCCCCGAGGTAGTCCGCAAGGTGCGGGCCGCAGTCATAGTACTGTCTGCCCTTGGGAAGCGAGAGCGGCGCGCGGTCGTTTGGAAGTCCCTCTGCCTTGGAGATGAGCGTGATCACGTCCTCGCGGAAGCCATCGACGCCCATGTCGAGCCAGTACTTCATGACGTCCTTGACCTCTTGGCGCACGCGGGGGTTGTCCATGTTGAGGTCGGGCTGTCCGGGCGAGAAGAGGTGCAGGTAGTACTGACCGTTCTCCTCGCAGTACGTCCAGGCGGGGCCACCGAACATGCTCTGCCAGTTGTTGGGCGCATCGTCGTCCGGCGAGGGATCTCGCCAGATGTAGTAGTCGTGGTATGGGCTCTTGGGGTCGATGCCCTTCTGGAACCACTCATGCTCGATGGAGGTGTGGTTTATCACCAAGTCCATGATGACCTTGAGGCCAAGCTCGTGGGCACGTTTTAGCACGCGTCGAAAGATCTGCTCGTCACCGTAGTCTGGCGAGATGCGCCGGTAGTCCGCTATGTCGTAGCCGTAGTCGGCATTGGGCGAGACGTACAGGGGAGAGAACCAGATGCCACCCACACCCAGCGACTTTATGTAGCTCAGCTTCTCGTAGACGCCATAGAGGTCCCCTATGCCGTCGCCATCGGCGTCAGCAAAACTGCGCGGCCAGATCTGGTAGAACACCACGTCCTTGTACCACTCGTCGCCAGCCATGGGGGCCTCCTCTTATCGCCACCGTGCCGTCAGCGCCATGCAAGAGACACATGGCGCATCACCTGTCATTGTGACACCACTTGCCCCGCCGCCACACCGCAACTCAAGCGTCTAAGATGGTGGGGCACGATTACCAAACCATCGGGAGGAAGCATGGCACAGACCAACGACGACCAGCTCAAGGCCAAGGTCGACGCATACGTGGACGAGGTCTGGGAGGATGTCGTCAAAGACATCCGCACGCTCGTGAGGATTGAGTCCGTCGAGAATCTCTCGGCAGCCGAGCCCGGCAAGCCCTACGGCCCCAAGGCCAACGAGGCCCTGGTGGCGGCAGAGGGTATCGCAAGCCGCCTTGGCCTGGCCGTGACAGACCTTGACGGCCGCATTGGCTACGGCGAGGTTGTTGGAAGAGAGGGTGCACCCTACGTTGCGACCATTGCCCACTCAGACATAGTGCCCGTGGGTCTTGGCTGGACCGTCCCCGCACTCGACGTGACGCGCCGCGAGGGCTACCTCATGGGCCGCGGCGTACTCGACGACAAGGGCCCGCTGGTCCTCTCGCTCTGGGCCGCCCACTTCTTTGCCCGCCAGGTCAAGGAGACCGGCGAGCCTCTCCCCTACGCCCTTCGCTGCATCATCGGCAACAACGAGGAGACCAACATGGCAGACGTCGAGCACTACCTCGACCGCTGCCCCGAGCCGGCTTTCTGCTTCTCTCCCGACGCCGACTTTCCCCTCATCTGCGGCGAGAAGGGCCTCTACAGCGGCAGCTTCACCTCTGAGCCCATGGCCAACGGCGTGATCGAGGAGCTTGACGGCGGCACCGTCTCCAACGCCATCCCCGGCCAGGCGACGGCCGTCGTATGCGTTGACGCCAAGGCGCTTCCCGCAGCGGCGCACGTTGACATCGAGGCCGCCGGTGAGGGCCGCGCACGGATAACCGCCCACGGCAAGGGCGGCCATGCCTCCATGCCCGAGGGCACCGTGAACGCCATCTGCGTGCTTGCCGACTATCTTCTCGCCAACGTTCCCGACCTCACCGACACCGAAAAGCGCTGGTTGCACCTCGAGCACGAGGTCTGCCACACAGGCAACGGAAGGCCGCTGGGTATCGCTGCGGCGGACGACAAGTTTGGCGAACTCACCTGCATTGGTGGCACCGTGCGCACGCGGGGCGACCGATTTGTGCAGACAGTGGACTCGCGCTACCCCACCTCGACGACGGGGAGCCGCATCACGGTTGAGCTCAGGCGCTTTGCCACGCGCTTTCATGCGACCTTTGAGGAGGGCCGCGACGTCGCGCCGTTCTACATCGACCCCGGCTCGCCCGAGATAAAGACGCTCCTTGCAACCTATGAGGAATACACCGGGCGCAAGGGCGAGGCGTTCACCATTGGTGGAGGCACTTACGCCCGCCACTTCCGCCGCGCCTGCGCCTTTGGCCCGCACGAGCCGTATGCGAAGGTCCCCTCCTGGGTGGGAATGGAGCATGGCCCCGACGAGGCGGTCTCGGAGGAGAGCCTTCGCCGTGCGCTCAAGATCTACAACGTAAGCATCGCGCGCCTCATGGAGCTGGAGCTCACCGAGCCCGAGGCGTAAGGGACGGGCGCCGCGCGGCGCCCGCATGGGCGTCTAGCGGCCTGTCTCAATGGCATTGCTCGCACTGCTCGTTCCGCCGTCAGTCGCCTGGCCACCAAGGTCACGCGGCTGGCGGCGAATCTTTACGCTCAGATACGTGCAGGCGCCATAGAGCAGGGCGTCGGTGATGGAGCTGGTCTGGACGCTTCCAAAACCACCCGAAGTGAAAATGCTGCCAGCGAGCTGTGCCATGGCATACGCGAACGAAAATGTCGAGACCCATAGAAAGGGCCCGATCTTCTCCGGCTGGTTTGCGCCGCGAAGGCCGAGTAGGCCAACAAGAAGGTTCACGCCGGCGGACGCAAGGCCAAAGCCAAGCGCCTTGGATGCAAGCTCGCCAGCCGCGAGCTGGGAATCCGCAATAGTGACGGGTGTGGCGGGGTCCATCTGCGAGACGGCATACCACACGATGAGCGTGATCACGGCATTGAGCACTGCCGTCACGATGATGACCTGCGAAATGAGCCTCAGCGCGCGCTGGTGGCCGTTGAGCAGGAAGGACTCCCCTCGCACGCCCTCGTCGTGCTCGCGCTGCACGCGGTCGGCGAGCGAAGAGCACACCACCACATAGGTGATTGTGGTCGAGAGCACAATGGGGTTGAAGATGAGGATGGTGCCCGCACCCCAGCTCCAAAGGATGGCAACGAGAAGCACCAGGCCCACAAGGTAGCAGAGGAACCGGTAGGGTCCAATGCGCCCGGAGTCACGGGAGGCAGCGAAGCCCAGCCAGGCCGTCACGCAGAGAAGGGAGCCTGCGGCGAGGACCACAATGGCAAGGCCCAGGGGTGACCAACCGGAAAGCGTAATGCCCGCAATGCTCAGGCCGGAGTCCGAGGCACCTGCCTTCCCAGTGACGGCGGCAAAAAGCATAAGACCGCCCACAAGCAGCACCACGCCACCGAGGATGGCCATGACTGCCGAGATGACGCCCAGCGTCACCTGCGCCGGAGTTTGGGGAACTGAGACGACCTCGCCCCTCTCGGCAGCCGCCCTATGCAAGAGCGACACCGCCCAGCCAACCCCAGCGCGGTGTGGAGGTGACGCCAAACTCGCTGATCCACGAGTCCAGGCTCTGCGTCATGACGACGCCGCTCGCGCAGTGGCGAACGGTCCCGTTGCCAACGTAGATGCCAATGTGACCGTACAGGCGCGCAGCTGCGGAGTAGGGCTCGGTGGGCACGGCGATGATCATGCCCGCCTGGATGGAGGACCTATTTGAGCTGGAGCAGTACGCCCAGTACATGTCGCAGGCGTTGCCATAGAACGTGCCAACTCCCGCATTAGCGAAGACATTGGACACCCAAGCCGCGCAGAAGCCCGCACCGGTGGAGCCTGTGCTGTACGCAGCGGAGATGACGGCGGCCTGCGAGCCCGAGGTACCGGAGCTGATGTTTGCCGATCCGCCAGCCGAACCACCCGAGGAGCTTTTCGAGGAGCTGTAGCTCGCCACGCGGCGGGCCTCCTCCTGAGCGGCGAGAAGCTCGGCGTTTCGCTGGTCAATGAGGGATTGGACGTTGGAGTTGAGCTTGTCGACGAGGTTCTGCGCCTCTTGCTGCTTGGCCTGGACGTCGGCGAGCTGGGACTCCTGATCGCTCTTGAGCTGGTTGAGCTGGTCCTTTTGAGAGGTGAGGTCGGCCTGCTTGGTCTCAAGCGTGGCCTTGTCGTCCTCGAGCTGCGCCTTCTGGGTCTCAAGATCGGCCTTCAAGCTCTTTACGTCCTCGATCATGGAGTTGTCCTGCTCGGACACCTTGTCGAGGTAGTAGATGTTCGAGGTTAGCTCCTCGAAGGACGCCGAGGAGAGGAGCAGGTCGATGGTACTGGCGTTGCCCGACTTGAACGCAGCAGACATGCGCTGCCCCAAGACCTCCTGCTTCTGCTCGATCTCGTCCTGCTTGGAGTCGATGTCCTTCTGCTTGGCCTCGATGTCCGCCTCTTTGGCATCGATGTCGGCCTGAGTTTGGTCTATTTGCGCCGAGATGTCATCAATCTGGCCAACGGTATCGGAAAGCTTTGAAGAGAGGCCCGAAACTTCCTGGCCAATCTGATCAAGCTGTGCCTGGGCAGCGTCGACGTCCGACTGAGCGGCGTCGATGTCCGACTGTGAGGTAGCAAAAGCGGCGACAGGGCTGACAAAGGCAAGCGCGCCGGCGCCAATAAGCAGCCTGAAGGCATCCCTGCGCGTGACGGTACGCGCTAGAGCGAGTGCATTGGACGCACGTCGACTGCTGGTGCCGTAAGTGTGCATGAGGCCTCCTGGGAGTACGGATGGGTTACGTTTAGGGTCACGCAAGCCATTCTACCCGTTCGTCGCTGTTCAAACGAAAAACACACGGGGCAGACGGCGAAAGGCACGGCAATGGTTGGTTGGGTCAACAGGTTGCGTCGGTTAGAATTCTCTATCTGTTCTCAATGTGGGCAACGTTGCTAATCACAATCGAGATGCTGCCGTCTTCCTGGTGGGTGAACTCGATATAGCCGGGGCGCTCGGCGAGCTCGGAGGGGAAGGCTATCTCCACGCCGGTGTCCGTGCGGATGCGATGAGTGCGCGTTAGGCGGTTGGCGGCACCGCGGCGCACCGGCACCTCCTCCGGAAGATTGCGCTCGCGGGTACGCTCCTCAAAGCGCTGGGCCATCTCGGGGTTGTCCTCAAAGACCTCGCGGCCAACGTCGGCAGGCTGGATTGCCTCGTCGGTGTCGGCGCGACGCGCCAGCGCCGCCTTCGCGCGCGAGACCTCGACGGCAGGCGTGAGGCCATACTCCTCCGAGAGATCCTCCACGATGCTTGTGACCTCGTCGATGACCTCGTGGCTCGATGCCTCCTGGGAGCACTGCAGGAAGAGCTCGGGGATGATTTGGCGAGACTCGCCCGCCACGCTGCGCTCCTTGTCGTGAAAGTCGATTGCCAGCGTGTCCACGTCGATGAGGACGTAGGTGTCCACCTTCTGCGTGGGGTTGGGAAGCGTGGCGTCCTGGCGGGCAATCTCGTTGCCGTTCTCGTCCACCTCGTGGATGAACGCCTGCTTCCTGGGGAGAAGCACCACGGCAAAGAGGCGCATGCCCTCAGATTCGTAAGCGTCTGCAACGGTGTCCTCGTCGGCGTTTTCCGAGGCGCGCATCTCGCCGGTGTCGGTGAAGTCTGCCACGAGAAGATCGCACTGCTCCAAATCCTCGGCGCGGCGCAGCTCCTCCCAGAACCACTGGGCTATCTGCACGGAGAAGTCCACAAATGGGACTTGGCCAGCAAGGTATTCCTTCAGGCCGGAGGCGAAGTTGCTCTTGGGGGCAAAGGTGCCATGCTTGCTCTCGGCACTAGAGCGAATGCGGCGGAGACGACGCGTCACGTACGAGCGGGTCTGGCGATTGTCGAGGTTGAGCTCACGCTCGGAGAAGAACGTGCTGCCACTCTCGAAGTCAAAGACGTGCAGTATGGCATGACCAATCCTGAGCATGTGCCCTCGCATTCCCTTGGCGCGCGTCTTTGCTCGCCCCATGCGGGCTCAGCGCGCGACCCACAAGGATACCTCAGGTGAGAGCGGAGGAGTCCAACGCACAAAAGGGCGGACGCCCTTCCGGACGCCCGCCCACCTACTTGATACTTTGGACTCTCCCCCTTAGGGAGGTCGCTCCCCCACGGGATGCGACAAAGGCGATAGGCACGTGCTATCTATAATGGTTCGCTTGGTGCGAACCCGTTCTCCGTTCCTCTCGTGGAATTAGGAACCTGTCTGGAGTTGTCGGTTCTTCACCGACCGGAGAAAAATGAATGCGCCTGCCCTGTTTGTGATTCACGTCGCTGTCTAATCAGCGTATTCGCGGTGCCACCGTATCGACTTTGACGTTGCGAGGGATCTGCCACCGCCTCTGGGGTGAATTCATGCATCCACAGGCAGGCGCTTGTTTGAACTCTCGTCACTGCCCATCGGAATGCACCTCCTACCTCGGTCGTCCTTGTGGGCGACTCCTTTAGTTACTGTCTTTATAGCCAATTCCAGGTCGCACATACGCCAGGACACCCATCCGTACCGCAAACGGTCTCCTATTGTCCGCGACAGACGCAGCCGTGCAAAAGCC
This sequence comes from Olsenella sp., assembly GCA_022648325.1. Lineage (GTDB taxonomy): Bacteria > Actinomycetota > Coriobacteriia > Coriobacteriales > Atopobiaceae > Tractidigestivibacter. Next base: position 62,346 of record JALCMG010000011.1, on the reverse strand, counting down.
TTGCCAAGGTGGGATACTAGGGAATTGGTGTGAGAGCCAACCGAGAATGTCGCACCAGCCCCCCTATGTTTCCTCACGCGTGTGCAAACCCACGATATCAGGTTACCAAATTCTTGCGCATTGCTGTCAAAAGTTCTTTTGCGCCCGCCGATATTTCCGGCATACAGAACGTTGCGCACGTACCTTCTCCTTATGCGCGACAGCGCCAGGTGACACTCCAAACGCCAGTCACACGCGGATGGGAGACCCTCATGCAAAAGAAGCTCATCGTCGCAGGTAATGCCCTCGATCGACTCAGCGTGCAATGCACGAGGGTGACATGTTGTTCGAGCGATGCCGGGTCACGCCTCTGCCGCCAGGCTCCTGCATCAACTCGTGAACCGAGTTCAACCGGGTGATTCTATTAAACCTGCGCTGGCTGCTAAAAGGCGCGGGCGATCAAGCGCTTGAGCTATTCGTGGCGTCCACCAGCGAGCGGCGAAAAGACTCGGCAGTGCAAACGTTCATGCTCCCGCAGGCCCTTCCCCAAGGTGCCCTCGTTCACTTGCGGGACAACATCTACTCGCTCTCCCCCGAGCATTACCTCATCTGGAAATGCCGACGGCTGCCAGACATGATTGAGCGGCTCCTGCTCTACGACGAGCTGTTGGGGCGGTACTCTCGCCCAGCTCCTGGGGAGAACGGTTCCATCTGCACATACTTCAACGAGCCGCTCACCACCAAGCGCAGGCTCATGGCATACCTCGATCGCGCGAACGGAGCCATTGGCGTTGACCTTGCGCGACAGGCCGCTCGCTGGGCAGTCGACAACTCCTACTCGCCCATGGAGACCGCCCCCGCCTCGGCATGCCTTCTACCGTTACGCCACGGTGGATGGGGTTATCCGTTTCCGCAGCTCAACCCTACCATTGCCGTTCAGGAGTCCAAGCGGTACCTCACCCATTCCAATACCTTCATGCCAGATGTCTTCTGGCAGCTACACCAGTTGGACCTTGAGTACGACAGTCACGAGAGACATGACTCTATAGCAGAGCACAAGAAGGGCGCCATACGGAAGAGCGACATCGAGGCATTGGGAAACAGGGTCATCCCCGTGCATTCCGAGGAGCTGTACAACTTCGAGGAGGCGGAGCGGCTTCGTCTCAAGATTGGTGAGCACATGGCACAGACCTCAGGCCGATTGATGAGGGAGCACCTCCGCCGGCTCGACAGCCCCGAACTCGCCGAAAGGAGGCGGGCACTCCTGCAGAGGCTGCTTCCATGAAGCCCGGAAGGGACTTCGCGCAAGAAGAACCGGGCAAATTACGTGCAAATGCCAACCATTGTGTAAGTGCAGTGCCTCGGGCGTCACCAGAAAAGGCGCATCATCGAGCCCAGGCCCAGTCTGAGACCATCGCGCACACAGAAAACGTGAGCGTCCCCGCCCCCACAGCCACCGAGTCCTTGCCCTGGATGGCATGGCCGGCTGCCGTCACGTCGATGGGCCCACCACAGATGGCAAGGTCATCCTTGCAGATGATGCCATGCCCCTGGGAGCTGGTCACAGATAGCGACCCCGAGCCGTTCACCGTAAGGTCCGCCTTCGAGAAGACCGTGCCGTCAACGTTGTTACCGTCGCCTGTGTCTGCAAACGAGCCGCTGGTGGAAAGTGCATTCTAGGTTCCTTCGGCCAGCGTGAGGAACACCTTGTCCGCAGCCTTCACGTAGACGGCGGCAGAGCTGGACGAGGTAACCGACGCACCGGCGAGCACGATCTGCACCTTGGCGTCATCGGCAGCGTCCACCACAATCTGCCCGTCCGAGAGGGACCCGGAGATGACATAGGTCCCCGCCTCGGTGATTGTGATGGTGGAGCCGTCAACCGCGGCTCCCGCGCCCAAGACAGTGTGGGGCCCGCATCCGAGAGCGTGATGGTCGTTGCCTCCGAGGCATCGTAGCTGGCGTCCCAGTCGCAATCGGAGAACACGTCACTCGTGTCGAGCAGCGTTACCGCCGACTCCGAGGACGCGGTGGCGGTCGCCACCGCACTGGCCGTCGATTCCGAGCTGGCATCTGCTCCTGTAGACGCGCTGCCCCCGGTCGTACTCGACGCGCACCCTGCAAGCGGTGCCGTCACCAGCGCAAACGAAAGCCCGGCCGTCACACACGCTCGCGCGGCGCCACGACCGCCAAACTTCGCAATCCGTATGTTCCTAGAGCTCATAGCTGCTCACCTCCTGGTGAGAGAGGGAGATCTCAAGGTTGCCGTTACGGGCCCTCAGCTCGTCGATCATCGCCTTCTCGTCCGCGCCGGACGCCATTCCCACGTCGTACGTAAGCCTGAACAGGCTCCCCATGTTGCTTGTCTTTACCGACGAAAGCTCGTGGTAGGTGGTGTAGCGACCCAGCACGTCGTCAAACACACCTACGTAGTCAAGGTCCTCGGGTACCGTGATGCGCAGGGCAAGGTCGCGCGCGTGCCCCCGAGGTTATGCGGTGATCTGCTGCAGCACAAGGCACGCCCCGCCAATCACGACGGTCACCAAAACGGCCACCGCCAAGTAGCCCATACCGGCGACGAGCCCCACCGCCATGGCGAGAAAGACGTAGGCGATGTCCCTGCCCGAGCCAGGTGCGCTCCTAAAGCGCACGAGGCTAAAGGCACCGGCCACGGCAACGCCCGCCCCAAGGTTCCCGTTGACCATCGCTATGACCACGCAGACGATGGTCGGAAGCACCACCAGCGCAATCGTGAACGAGCGGGTGTGTCGCTGTCTGAAGGAGTAGACCGCCGCCAAGACTGCGCCAAGGACGAGCGAGACCGCTACGCAGGCGAGAAGGGGCAGGACGTCGATGGTTGTGGTCGTTGCTGTCGTGGCTGTGGAGAAGAGCGATTCGCTCATGGTTGCCTCCCTTGTGTCGAGTTCTAGAGGGTTACGCTCGCGCGCGCTGCCGCCGGGACCGGCTGCCAGGCCGCATCGCCCACGGGCACCCCGAGCGCGATGGGTGCAAAGGCCTAAAGCCGCGTGGGAAACGCCACTGGTAGGCCATGCCATACTTCGAGAAGGTGATCTTTCTCAGCCCCTCCTCCGAGAGGAACGACACGAGCCAGAGCGGCATGGCGCCGCTGGTCTTGACCTCAAGGACGTTGAGTCCCTGCCCCAGAACCCACTCGCCCGTGTCAAGCGAGAGCGAGAGGTGCTCCCAGCGGGCGCGCACGCGCCGGTCGAAGGTCATGCGCAGGTCGCGGTCGCGAGGCGCGTAGTAAGCCTCGCGGTCGTAGGCGACGTAGGCCACCGGGGAAAGGCCGCCCTCGCGCTGTGCCGTGAAGGCAATCTCGCACTCGACCTGCCCCACGGGAGGTCGAAGGCAGGCGCAGAGGTCGAGTGCCCCGCCAAGCTCGCGGGAGCACCGACGCTTGTAGACCACGCCCTCGCACTTCTTCTTGAGCTCGAGGAACACCTTGTCGCCGGGACCAGCGGGGCGGTAGCTCCGCACGCGGACCTTCTCCTTGTAGAGCGGGTGGTCGAGCGAGCGCCTGGCGAGAAGGAGCGTGGGCGTGTCGAGGTAGAGGTTGCGAACCCTGGAGGGACCAAACTCGTCTGGCTCCATCTGGCGCGCCATGCGCCGCTCCAGCCGAGAGCGCTGCTCGTCGGTGAGAAGGTACTTGGCCTCCGTGCGCTTGAAGACCATCTGGACCTGCGCCGGCACCCGGACATTCGCCGGTTGGGCAACCATCGAAGCATTCATGCGCCACCCCCTTACACTGCTATTACATAGCTAGAATCTACGAGGTGGGGCTTAAAACGGGCTTGAGCAAGAGACCCCCGTGCCGCGAAGGCACGAGGGTCCGACAACGTTGTTGGTTACCTGAAAACGCTTGGCTCGCTGAACCGCCGACCGGCTCCCTACGCCTGTGGCGTCTCACCGGTCTCCAGGATGCGCTCGAGCGCCGCCTCGTCGAGCACGGGCACCCCGAGCGCCTGGGCCTTCGTGAGCTTTGAGCCAGCGGACGCGCCCGCAACCACGAAGCTCGTGCGCTTGGACACCGAGCCAGAGACCTTGGCGCCAAGGGCCTTGAGCTGCGCGCCGGCTTCATCACGGGTGAAGTGCTCGAGCGTGCCCGTGAGGACAAAGGTGAGCCCAGCAAGCGTCTGTGGGCGCTCTGGCTCGGCAACCTCCTCCTCAAGGACTACGCCTGCATCGCGCAGGCGCTCGAGCACGCGGACATTCTCGGGCACCGAAAAGAACTCGCGCACGGAGGCGGCAATCTTGGGGCCAATGCCATCGATTGCGGCTATGTCCTCCTCGCTCGCCGCCATGAGCGCCTGGAGCGAGCCAAAGTGACGTGCGAGCACCGTCGCCACGTTGGCGCCAACGTGGCGAATGCCCAGGCCAAAGAGAACGCGCGCGAGGCCACGGCTGCGGGACTCCTCCACCTGTGCCATGACCTTCTCGGCAATAGTGCGCCCAACGAGAATGTCCTCGCCCTCGGTGTGGTCCTTTGTGCTCGTCTCGTAGGCTCGCCCCGTGGGCGTGGCGGCCAGCGCATCGACGGTGAGCTTGTCGTAGTAGTCGGCAACGTCAGTGAGCACGCCGCTCTCGACCAGACGGCCCACGAGCTCGTCACCCAGGCCGTCGATGTCCATGGCGTTGCGGCTCCCCCAGTGAATGAGGCGCTCGACGGCCTGCGCGGGGCAGTCGATGGAGACGCAGCGGTAGGCCACCTCCCCCTCCTCGCGCACCACGGGGCTCCCGCAGCTGGGGCAGCGCGTGGGCATCTGGAACTCCTTGGAGTCCGCGGGGCGCAGCCCGAGCACCGGTCCAACCACCTCGGGGATTACGTCGCCGGCCTTGCGAACCACGATGGTGTCGCCCACGCGAACGTTCTTGCGGCGTATCTCGTCAATGTTGTGGAGCGTCGCACGCGCGATCGTGGAGCCAGCCACGCTCACCGGGTCGAACTCCGCGACGGGCGTGAGCACGCCCGTGCGTCCCACCTGGATGCGGATGTCGCGGAGCACGGTGCGCTTCTCCTCGGGCGGGAACTTGAACGCGATTGACCAGCGCGGCGCGCGGGCGGTAAAGCCAAGCGCCGTCTGGCTCGCGAAGGAGTCCACCTTCACGACAACGCCGTCAATGTCGTAGTCAAGGTCCTCTCGGTGCGCGAGCGCCGTGGCGCAGAAGTCGTGCACCTCGGCTGCGCAGGTGCAGCGGCGAGCGTTGGGGTTCACGTGGAAGCCGCAGCTCGAAAGCCAGTGGAGGAACTCCCACTGGCTGGTCACGGAGAGGGGCGACTCGTCTGCCACGGCATAGATGAAGGTCTCGAGGTCGCGGTGAGCTGTGATCTTTGAGTCCTTCTGGCGGAGGCTGCCCGCAGCGGCGTTCCTCGGGTTGGCGAAGGGCTCGCGGCCGGCAGCATCCGCCGCCTCGTTCAGGCGCGCAAACGAGTGCTTGGGCATGTAGACCTCACCGCGAACCTCAATGGAACGCCCGAGGCCGCCGTCGGCCACGAGCTTGAGGCCCTCTGGCGCAATGGCGCGGGGCACGTCGTGGATGGTGAGGACGTTTGCCGTGACATTCTCGCCCGTCGTACCGTCGCCGCGGGTGGCGGCACGCACGAGCTGAGCGTCTGTGTAGGTGAGGGCCACGCCGAGGCCGTCGATCTTGAGCTCGCAGGTGTAGGCCACGGGGTTCTCCGGCGTGGAGCCCAGGGCCTCATCGGTGCGGGCGAGCCATTCGTCCAGCTCGTCGAGATTCATGGCGTCATCGATAGAGTACATGCGGCTGGCGTGGCGCACGGGCTCGAACTGCTCCGAGACGTAGCCGCCCACGCGCTGGGTGTAGGACTCCGGCGTGACAAGCTCGGGGTTGGCCTTCTCGAGGGCGAGAAGCTCCTGGAGGTACCGGTCGAACTGGGCGTCTGTCATCTCCGGCGCATCGAGCGCGTAGTAGGCGTATGCGGCGTGGTTGAGGATGCGGTTGAGTTCGGCCGCGCGGGCGCGTGGGGTGCTCGCCGGCACCGGTCTCCCGGCCGGCGTCTGGGAAGGGAGACCTGGGGCACCGGCGTCGCCAAAGAGCGATCCCTGCATTCCTGCCATGTCCGCTGCGTTCCTCTTGCTCTTCTCGGCCATGCTGTCCCCCCTCGTGCCCGGCAATCACCAAGCAAGGGTAGCGCAAACGGCCGACAGAATTGAGGCCGCGCCGAGAAGGGCGCGGCCATACGACATGCCGAGAAGACCGGCTCTCCTACGCGCGGGCGGCCTCCAGCGCGCGGCGGCCCAGCTCGATGCAGCCAAGGACGCCCTGGTCACCCTTGCAGCCGGCCTCCACGATGTAGGAGTCGATGTCGGCCAGCTCGGGCGTCACGAGGTAGCCGGCGAGATCCTCGAGAGCCTTCTTGCGCACCAGCGGGAAGAGCTGGGTCTGCTTCATCACGCCGCCGCCGAGCACGATGCGCTGCGGGGAGTAGCACAGCACGTAGGTCGAGATGCCCTCGGCCAGATAGGTGCTCTCGAGATCCCAGACCTCAGGGCGGTCGGCAAGCTCGAAGCCCTTCTTGCCCCAGCGGTGCTCGATGGAGGGGCCGGCGGCCAGGCCCTCAAAGCAACGATCGTGGTATGGGCACACGCAGTTGTCCTCGTCGCCCGGCTGGACCTCAAGCAGGATGTGGCCGGCCTCGGGGTGAAGCATGCCATGCAGGAGCTGGCCACCCACCATCACGCCCGCGCCGATGCCCGTGCCAACCGTGAGGTAAACCACGGTGTCGAGCCCCCTGCACGAGCCGTACGTGACCTCGCCTAGGCAGGCAACGTTGACGTCGGTGTCGTAGCCAATGGGAATGCCCAGCGGCTTGAAGGCGCTCAAGAAATCGAAGTGGCGCCACGCAGTCTTGGGCGTCTCGAGAATCTTGCCGTAGCTGGAGGACGACGGGTTCACGCCGGTGGGGCCAAAGGCACCAATGCCAAGCGCGTCGACGTTGTGCGAGCCAAACCACTCCACCATGCGGTCGACGCAGTCATTCGGGCCCTGGGTGGGAATCTCCTCACGCTCGAGAACCTCTCCCTCGGGCGTCCCAACGGAGAGGACCATCTTGGTTCCGCCGGCCTCAAGCGCGCCAATCCTTGCCATGCCATCCCCCGTTCGTCCGACGGCAGGCGCACCATGAACACCTGCCAAATTAGACATATCTGTCTTACAGAATAAGGGCCTCGCGGCAAGACGCCAGCGAGACCCTTGAATGGCACGTTCTTTTAGGCGAGAAACACTGCCCGCATGGGCGGCACGGCCGCTAGGCCACGCTCGCCTCGTAACCGGCGCCCTTGACCGCTGCGACGAGCGCCTCGTCGGTGACCTCGGGCGCCGCCTCGACCACGGCGTCCTTGTCCTCGAGCGAGACCTTGACCGAGCTCACGCCCGGTACCCCCTCGAGGGCCTTGGTCACGTGGGCAACGCAGTAATCGCACATCATGCCCTCGACGTTGAGCTTCTTCTCCATCTTGTTGCTCCTCTCGTTGGCGGCCGCGCCAGCGACCGCATTGCTTGCCTCGGCCGCGCCCGCATTGGCGGGCTCTGCAACGGCCGGAATTACCTTGGTATCAACGGGCGCGGCGTCCTTCTCGCCCGCCTGGCTGGGCTTCCAGGCAAAGAGCCTCAGCGCGTTCGAGACCACAAACACGGACGAGAAGCCCATTGTCGCAGCACCCACCATGGGGTTGAGCGTCACGCCCAAGGGCGAGAGCACTCCCATGGCCACGGGGATGCAAATGGCGTTGTAGAACAGCGCCCAGAACAGGTTCTGGCGTATGTCTCGCATGGTGGCGTGCGAGAGCTCGATTGCCGTGGCAACGTCTGCCGGGTCGGAGTGCATGAGCACCACGTCCGCCGAGCTTATGGCGACGTCGGTGCCGGCGCCAATGGCAATGCCCACGTCGGCGCGGGCAAGCGCCGGGGCGTCGTTGATGCCGTCGCCCACCATGGCAACCTTGTGACCCTGGCCCTGCAGCTCCCGGACCTTCTGCTCCTTCTGACTGGGAAGCACGCCGGCCACGACCTCGTCAACGCCCACCTGGCGCGCCACGGCCTCGGCGGTCTTGGCCTGATCGCCCGTGAGCATGATGGTGCGCACGCCCATGCGGCGCAGACGCGCCACAGCCGACGCGGAGGTCTCCTTCACCACGTCCGCCACGCCGAGAAGCCCCAGCGCACGGCCACCGAGCGCAAAGTAGAGCGGCGTCTTTGCCTGGGCGGCAAGCTGGTCTGACTCGGGCGAGAGGGACGAGACGTCCACGCCCTCGGAGGCCATGAGGCGGGCGTTGCCCGCGATGGCCGGAGCGCCATCGACCACGGCCCACACGCCACCCCCGGCAACCTGCTGGAAGTTGGCGGCGTCCACGCCCTTGTCGGCGTCCGCGTGTGTCTCGTCCACGTAGTCGCAGACGGCCTGCGCCAGCGGGTGCTCGCTCTTGCGCTCGAGCGCCGCGGCGACGCGCGCGAGCTCCGTCTCGTTCACGCCCGCAGCCAGGCGCACGTCGGTCACGCGCGGCTTGCCCTCGGTGATGGTGCCGGTCTTGTCGAGCACGACGGTGTCGAGGTCGCAGGCCCCCTCCAGAGCCTCGGCGCTCTTGATGAGGATTCCGACCTTTGCCCCGCGCTCGGTGCCCACCATGATGGCCGTGGGCGTGGCGAGCCCCAGCGCGCAGGGGCAGGAGATGACCAGCACCGAGACCGCATGGTTGAACGCGGTGGCAAAGTCTCCCGGCGCAAAGAGGGCTATCCAGCCAAGGAAGGTGACGGCCGCTATCGCCATGACCACGGGCACAAAGACGCCAGCGATCTTGTCGGCCTGGCGCTCGATGGGTGCCTTGGAGCTGGTCGCCTCGTCCACGAGGCGGATGATGCTCGCAAGGGCCGTATCGTCGCCCACGGCGGTGGCCTCCATGGCGAACCATCCACGCTGGCTCACGGTGGCGCCGGTCACGCGGTCGCCCACGCCCTTCTCGGCAGGAACCGGCTCGCCTGTGATGGCGGACTCGTCGATCGAGGCAGAGCCCTCGCGGATGACCCCGTCGACCGGTACGGACTCCCCGGCGCGCACGACCACGACGTCGCCCACGTGCACCTCGTCGGTAGGGATCTCCACCTCCTGGCCGTCGCGGCGCACGCGCGCCGTCTTGGGCGCGAGGTCCATGAGCGCGCTTATCGCGGAGGTCGTCTTGCCCTTGGCGCGGGCCTCGAAGTACTTGCCCAGCGTGATGAGCACGAGGATGGTGCCCGCCGAGTCAAAGTATAGCGAGTGCATCATGGCGTAGTGCGCGCCATCGAGGTCGAGCGCCCCAAGCGCGAGCGCCATCTGGTAGACCCCCACGAGGCTGTAGGCATAGCTCGCGGCAGACCCAATGGCGATGAGCGAGTCCATGTTGGGCGAGAGGTGCGCCAAGGTCTTGAATCCCATGACAAAGTAGCTGCGGTTCACAGAGAGCACGCAGGTGGCGAGAAGGAGCTGCGTCACCGCGGAGGCCATCATGCCCTCCATGCCGGCGAGGCCGGGGACCTCCGGCCAGCCGAGCATGGGACCCATGGCCAGGTAGAAAAGGGGGACGCCAAAGACGATGGACCAGACGAGCTGCTTCTGCTTGGCGTCTATCGCCTTCTGGGCACCCTCCCTCGGGTCTACGAAGGACGTGTGAGAGGACGTGGCCCCACCCTCTGCCGCCTGGCGCGGGGCGGCGCCGTAGCCCTCCTTCTCGATGGCGGCGACAACGGCCTGCGCGGTCTTGGGGTTTCCGTCGTAGTCGAACTCCATCGAGTTCTTGAGCAGGTTGACGTTTGCCTCGCTCACGCCGGGCACGCCCGAGGCGGCCTTGCCAACCCGTGCCGAGCAGGCCGCGCAGGTCATGCCCGTGATGTCGAACGTTTGCTTCATGGTGCTTGGTTCCCTTCGCCTTTGCGTCCCTGGGAGCAGGGAAATGCTGTCTGACCTCGCCTTACGCGAGACTCACATGAACTTCTTGAAGAGGCGCATGACCTCGTCCACGACCTCGGTGTCGCCCGCCTGGATGCGCTCGACCACGCAGGTCTCGAGGTGGTCCTGCATGATCTCGCGGCTCACGGCCTTCACCGCAGACTCCACGGCAGCAAGCTGCGTCAGGACGTCACCGCAGTAGCGGTCCTCCTCGACCATGGACTTGACGCCGTTGAGCTGGCCAATGGCGCGGTTGATGCGACAGGTGACGTCGTGCTTGAGCTCCTCGGAGCGTGGCGTTTGCTTCATGTGGACGCACGTCTCGGCGGCTTTTTCGGCGCCATTCTGCGTGGTTGTCTCCATGCTGGCTTCCCTTCCTGTGCGTTCTGGGGAATGGATACTCCCCAGGGGCATCTTTCGTTAGGAGAGGATATACCCCTTTGGAGTACTAGTCAAACAAGAAGGTCGGAATCGCGGCCACCACACGTTCGGGTACGAACGTGTGGCGTGCCCAGGTTGCAACACATTCGGATGCCGATTGTGTGACAATCCGCTACACGTTCGGACACCGATTGTGTAACGACCTGCGCGGGTCACACATTCGGGCACGAATCTGTATCGTGGCCCGGACCCGGCATAGTCCGGACTCAGCGCGGCCGGGACCCGGCGTAGCCCGGACCCAGCGTGGCCCGGACCCGGCGCGGCCCGGAGTGCCCTACTCCACCGCGTCCGGCTCGACGGCGTTGGCCGGGTCTCCCTCGTCGTGCGCCGCAGGGGCCGTGTCCTGGCGGGCGGCGTACTCCCCCGCCCGCGCCTGCGCGGCCTCCTCGAACGCTGCCTTCATGGTCTTGTTGCCTCGGGTAAGGCGACGAATCGTGAGGTCCTCGGCCTTGTCGTTGGCAAGCCGCAGCTGGTTCTCGGACTTGGTGAGGCTCTCCTTCACCTTCTGGAGCGACGCGATGGAGCGGTCTATCTGCTCGATTGCCTCAGAGAAGCGCTTGGATGCCTGCTCGTAGTTGCGCCCAAAGCCCTGCTTGAACTTCTCGAGCTTCTCCTCGAAGTTGGTGACGTCGAGGTTCTGCTGGCGCACCTCGGCAAGCTCGCGCCGCGCCGAGACGGCGTTCAGGCCGGCGTTTCTCAGCAGGCTGATGATGGGCAGGAAGAACTGCGGGCGCACCACGTACATCTTGGGGTAGCGGTACGAGACGTCCACGATGCCCGCGTTGAAGAGCTCACTCTCGGGCTCGAGCGTAGAGACGAGCACGGCGTACTCGCAGTGCTTGTTGCGGCGGTCTCGGTCGAGCTTGGCAAAGTGGTCCTCGTTGCGCTTGCGGTTGACGGAGTTGTCGTCCTCGTTCTTCATGTCGAACATAATCGAGACGATCTCGGTGCCGGACTCGTCGCACTCCCTGAAGACGTAGTCTCCCTTGCTGCCGTCGACCACGTCGTTGTCCTTGTGGAACTCCGCGCGCGGAAACGCCATCATGCGCACCTTGTTGAACTCGGACTCGCAGTGCTGCTCGAGCGTCTCGCCAATGAGCTTGACCGAGAGGCGCGAGCGCTGGTTCTTGATGCGCTCTATCTCGTCGTCGCGGTCGCGAATCTCCTGGTCCTTGTACTTCTCCTGCTCGACCAGGCGCTGGTTGAGAACGGCAATCTCCTGGTCCTTCTTGGCCGAGACCTCCTGCACCTGCGACTGCAGCTCGACCAGGCGGCGGTCGCGCTCGGCGGTGGCACGCGTCACGGCAAGCTCCTGGGCACCCTTGGCCTGCTCCTCCTGCGCGCGGAGCTGCTCGGTGAGGCGCGCGATGCTGGCGTCCCTCTGGGCAAGCTGCTCCGCGGACTCCCGCTGCGCCGCTGCAAGCTTCTGTACTGCCGCGTCTTGCGCCTGTGCAAGCAGCTCCTGCGCGCTCTTCTCGGCATTGGCCTGCTGCACCTTGGCCGCAGCCTGCACCTGCTCAAGCTGCGAGGAGAGCTTTGCCACCTCCGCACGCAGGGCCTCCTCGGCCTTGGCGCGCGCCGCCTCCACGGCGGCGGCCTCGCGCTGCTCCATGAGGGCGCGTTGCTCGTCCAGCTGGCGCTTGAACTCGGCGTCGCGCACCTGCTGCAGGATCTGCGCGTAGCCAGCCTCGTCCACCTGGAAGACCTTCCCGCAGTTGGGGCACTTAATCTCGGCCATGGGACCTCCTTTGGCGATGTGTCTGCTTAAAGGGTACACGGCCCGCGCGACACAAATAAGCGAGACAGAGAAGCATGGCAGGATCCGCAGCTTGTTACCGGCACGTTCTCCTTCGCGCTCGCCAACTGGCCAAATGCCCGTGCTGCTCAACGGCCCGGTAACAACGGGGGCAACTGCCCATCCCTTGTTACCGGCCCGTAGACTGGCGGAGAAGTTTCCGCAGGACCCGAGCTTTTTCTCCCTACAGGCCGGTAACAACAGTTGCGATAGCAGCCTCAAGGGACTCCGCACGACCGCACAAAGCGAGACAGAAAAACGCGGCGGGAGCCCAAGGGCCCTCGCCGCGCGTGGCGCTATGGTGTGCCGGTGCTGGCCTACGCTGCCCAGCCCTCCGCAGAGAGGATGGTCGTCTCACCGTCGGTCGAGTAGCTCGCGCCGCTGCCGGTGGTGTAGGAGCCAGTGGAGTTCTGGCGCTGCTGCATGCGCTCCTCGATCCACTGCTCGAGCTCGTCCTGCGTGGTGCTGTTGCCGTTGGTGCCAGTGCCGTTGTCGTTCAGGCCCGTGCCGTTCTCGGTAGTGCCGTTAAGACCCGTGGAGGAGTTCTCCTGCTCGCGCTGGGCCTGCAGCGCCTCGTCGGAGCCAAGCGTCACCGTGAGGTCCTTGGTCTCGGTGCCTCGCACGACGGTCACGGTAACGGTGTCGCCAATCTCATGCGAGCGAACCGCGAGGACCATGCCGTCGGCGGAGGTGATCTCCTCGCCGTCCATGGCAACGATGATGTCGCCCTTCTGGATGCCGGCCTCGTCGGCGGGGCTACCGGAGACGACCTCGGCCACGTAGGCGCCCTGGTTCACGGAGAGTCCGTTGGAGCGGGCGTTCTGGGCATTCACGGTCTGCATCGAGAGGCCGATGTAGGCGTGCGTGACCTCCTCGCCGTTGATGATCTTGTTGGCGATCTCGACGGCGTAGTTACCGGGGATGGCAAAGCCAATGCCGGCGAAGGACTCGGTCGAGGACGAGTAGAGCGTGCAGATGCCCACGAGCTGGCCCTGGTCGTTCACGAGCGCGCCCCCGGAGTTGCCGGGGTTGATGGCCGCGTCGACCTGGATGAGGTTGGTGTAGATGGTGTCACCCGAGCTGGACTGCAGAAGCTCGTTGCGGTACAGGGCGGAGACGATGCCCTCGGAGACGGACTGGTCGAGGCCAAACGGGCTGCCGATGGACATGACCCAGGAGCCAACATTGAGCTGCGAGGAGTCGCCAACCTCGATGGGCGTCACGGAGTCGCCGTTGAGCTCGGCCTTGATGACCGCAAGGTCGGAGGAGGAGTCGGAGCCAACCACGCTGGCCTCGTAGCTCTTGCCGTCGATGGTCACGCTGATGGAGGTGGCGCCGTCGATCACGTGGTAGTTCGTTATGATGTCACCGTCGGTATCGAGAATGACGCCGGAACCAAGGCCCTCGCCGCTGTCGGTGGTGACGTTCACCGAGACGACGGAGGGCATGGCCTTTGCGGCTACGGCCTCTGCAGTCGAGGCGTCGGTGTCGTTCGACGTGATGTTGATGGTGCCGTTGCTCGTGCTAGAGCTGCCCGAGGAGGAGCTGGAGCCCGAGGCTGTGGTTGACCTACCAAAGAAACCCGTGAGGCTCAGCACGAGCACCACAACGAGCGTCGCCACGACGCCGGAGATAGCACCGGCAACTATGGGCTTGCTCACACCGCCCTTCTTGTCCTTGCTCGGCTTGTTGCTATTGCCACCTGCGCCACCGTTGCCACCCGCTGCGGGCTGCACGGGCTGGGGCTGCTGCGCCGTCTGCCCCGTCTGCGAGCCGGCCTGCTGGCTTGCGTTAACGTAGCCGGCGCTTGGCGAGTACGCCGCACCCTTGCCGCCATAGTCTGCGTAGTCGTAGTTCTGCGCGGGCTGGGCCTGCGTGGGCTCGACGCCTTGGTCCTGCTGAGGGGTCGAGCCGGCGCCGGTCATGCCCTCACCAGGCTCGCCCGTGGAATAGTCTGCCATGGAAACGTCCCACCCTTCATCTGTGGCGGCCCACCGGGGCCGTCCTGCTTACGTCTGTGAATGTACCCCGATACGCTGGCTGCGCCACGGCTGGCATGGCATCGCCACGCCTGCGCAACAAGTCTTTTGTGTTTCTGAAAAACCATCGGGGTGAGGGACTTCGCCCCTCTCGGTCTTCTTCCGGCAACCCCGTTGCATTCTTTAGTGGAATTTGAGAACGGCGATTCTCGCGACCTGCGGAAATGCCGAGTCCGGTTCTCAAAACCGATAAAGAAAGCTTGGCCAGGCAACGGGAGCGCGCCGCCTCTCGCCGCAGCTTCATCTCGAGGCGTCAGGTCTCGCCAGCTGCCAGATCCTCTCGACAGCCGCCAGGTCCTCTCGTCAGATAGCGAGTTTCCCATCAAACTCTAGGTCCTCACGGTAACTTATTGCACGAAATTTCTTTATGAACAGATAGACAACTGGTCAAATGCAATGAAAGCTAAGAAGAACGCGCAATAATTTTCGACTAGACAAGGCTGCCGCGCAGTGTAGCGGCGGGCTCGCGGAATGAGAGCGGGCCGGCAGAGGACTCGCACCAAAAAAGGGCCGCCTTGCGGCAGCCCCAAGCAACTCAGCCTTTGTTCCAGCACCGGTACCTACACGCGGAAGAGGTACCCCACGCCGCGGATGGTCACGATGTGCGCCGCCACCTGCGGACCAACCTTGGAGCGCACGCGGCGGATGTGCACGTCGACGGTTCGCGTGCCACCGCAGTACTCGAAGCCCCACACGCGGTGCAGCAGCGTCTCGCGGGAGTACGCGCGCGACGGGTGCGTGGCCAGAAACGACAGAAGCGAGTACTCCATGAGCGTGAGGTCAACGGGCTTCTCGTCGATGTAGACCTGGTAGGTGGCCAGGTTGATGGTCATGTTGTCCACGGTCACAATATCCGCGGGAGCGCTCTCCTCGCCTGGCCAGAGCAAAAGCGAGCAGCGCACCTCAAGCTCGTCGACGCCCGCCGTGGAGAGAATGAAGTCATTCTTGCCCTGCGTGGGCATGCGCATGGTGGCCAGCTTGTCCGGGTCCTGCACCAGCAGCATGGGAATAAAGCCATTCTCGGCGACAAAGGAATCCACGGCATTGAGGGTGTCCTGAGACATGCCCTCAGCATCGAGAATGACGAGGTCAAACTCGTGTCCAGAGGACACGGCCTGCGAGAAGGTCTCCTCGTTTGCAAGGGCGATGGAGACGTCGATGGCATGAGAGAGGTCGCGCATACGGTCGTGCAGGCGCGTGGTACCAGATATGAGCAGGATGTTTTTGTGATGCACTCGTAGCCCCCTGCCGGTTGGTCATAGCTGTTGCAGCTTGTTCATAGTCCAGAAAACAGAGTAGCACAGCCGCGCGCATGACTGGACAAGCGCAAGAAATTCCAAATGCGTCGCAGCTAGAAGGGATGCCGCATGCAGCTGTAACCGAAGCGGCACCCCTATCTCACAATCTACGCACATATCTCTGGGACAGTTTAAGGCAATTTCGTCCCATAAACTCCAGGCAAGGAGGCCGTCAAGCGACGGGCCGGCGCACTCGCAGCTAGCCGATGGACCCCAGGAACTTGGCAGTGCGCGTGTTCTCGGGATGGTCGAAGACCTTCTCGGGCACGCCCTGCTCAACCACCACGCCGTCCTCCATGAAGACCACGCGGTCGGCGACCTCGCGGGCGAAGTCCATCTCGTGTGTGACCACGATCATGGTCATGCCTGAGTTCTCGGCCAGGTCGCGGATGGCGTCGAGGACGCCGCGGACCAACTCCGGGTCCAGGGCGCTCGTGGGCTCGTCGAAGAGCAGCACGTTGGGGTGCATGGCCACGGCGCGGGCGATGGCCACGCGCTGTTGCTGGCCACCGGAGAGCTGGGGCGGCTTAAAGTCAGCGCGGTCCGCCAGGCCCACAGCCGTGAGCTGCTTCATGGCCTCCGCCTCGGCCTCCTCCTTGGAGCGCTTGAGGACCTTGGTCTGGCCGATCATCACGTTCTGCTTGGCAGTGAGGTGCGGGAAGAGGTTGAACGACTGGAACACCATACCAACCTCGCGGCGCAGCTTGTTGACGTCGGTCTTGCTCTGCCCCGTGATCTCCTGGTCCTCGATCAGGATGTGGCCGGCCGTGGGCGTCTCGAGCAGGTTGATGCAGCGCAGCATCGTTGACTTGCCCGAGCCGGACGGCCCCAGCACCACGACGACCTCTCCGGGCCACACGTCCAGGTTGACGTCGCGCAGGACCTTCGTCTCGTCGAAGGACTTGTTGAGGTGCTCGATGCGCACGATGGGGTGCTCGCCCTCGGTGAAGTGGTGCTTGGTGAGGGTCTTGTCCGAGGCAAAGGCGAGGCTGGCCGCCTCCTCGGCAGAGAGGGCATCGGGGACGACGGGCACGTCCTCGTGCGAATGACGGTGCTTATTCGCCATCTGCGACACCTCCAAGGTCGACGGTGGGATGCGAGACAAACGGCGCCGAAAGGGCCGCAAAGACGTCGGTGGCGGGCTTAGCCGCCTCGGCGTGAGAGGCCTCGGCAGAGGAGGCAAAATCCTGCTCGGCATCAGAAGTCTGCTGAGAGGCGCCGTTCACGACGCGGCGCTTGGGCCTGGGGCCGCCGCCACGCTCGGAGCGGGCGATGTTGTTCTCGACGATGCCAACGACCTTGATGAGCGGCAGCGTCACGATGAGGTAGTAGATGGCGGCAGCCATGTACGGCGTGATGTTGCCCGAGGTGGTGGTAAGGTTCTTCGAGAACATCATGAGCTCCATGACACCCACCGAGGACAGCAGCGACGTGTCCTTGTAGGACGTGATGAAGTCGCTGGTAACCGTGGGGATGACGCGGCGAACGGTCTGCGGCAGGATGATGGAGGTCATGGTCTGGAAGCCGTTCATGCCCAGGGAGGCGGCGGCCTCGTACTGGCCCTGCGGGATGGACTGGATGCCCGCGCGGAAGATCTCGGCCAGGTACGCCGAGGAGTTCACGGCCATCACGATGACGCCCAGGACGTTGTTGTCGATGTTGATGCCCACCATGGGCAGGCCAAAGAACATGATGTAAATCTGCAGGAAGAGCGGCGTGCCGCGCAGAAGGTTGATGTAGCAGATGGCGATGGCGCGCAGCACCTTGTGACGGCTGGTCTTGAGCATGGCGAAGGCCAGGCCAAGCACGATGGCAAACGGGTAGCAGACAAGCACGATGCCCAGGCAGACGAGCCAGCCGGGGAAGAGCGAGGCAAACGACGTGAGGAGCAGCTGGGGCTTGAAGAACATGCCGAGGAACGGGTTGGAGTTCCACGCCACAACCCAGGGCTGCGCGTCGAGCCAGCTCACGGCTGCCTGGAGCGGCGTGTTGGCGATCACCGTGATGGCGGCGGAGTCGTCGAGCGCGTGCGACTGGCCGTCGGCGTTAGTGTAGCTGCCCGAGACCACATAGTCGCCGCCCTCTGCGGGGAACTGCATGTTCGTGATCTCGAGGCGCACGAGCGAGCCAGCAGGGATGCTCTCGGAGAACTGCACGGTCACCGAGTTACCCGCCGAGGTTGCGGTGCCGTCGATGCTCGTGCGGTTGAGGCCGTCGAGCACGGTGATGCGGGTGCTCGCGTGGTCGAAAGTCGCGCCCTCGGGGAGGCTCAGCGTGACCGAGGAGACCTCCTCGTCGTCACCGACGGTTCCCTCCCAGGTAAGACGCGTGTCCATGGCGCCAATGACGCCGGAGCCGCCGTCCTCGTTGGGGCGCGCCGTGGCCTTGTTGGTGGTCATGGCAAGCGCGCTCACGGGGAGGAGCGCCAGGGTGGCGACAAGGACGAGCGCTGCCGCAAGCGCGAGGGAGAGCGTGGGCACGCGCCTCGCGTGGTGGCTCTCCCCTCTCGTCATGGCGTTCTCATGCATGTATGCCAAGGTAATCCTCGCTCCTGACTGGAAAAGCGGGGCCGTGCAGGCCCCGCCGTCGAATCGGTTCCTCAGTTGTCCCTACTAGATGGTCGAGCCGAACCACTTGGTCTCGATGGAGTCCATCGTGCCGTCGCTCTTCATGTCCTCGAGCGCCTTGTTGACGGCCTTCGTGAGGTTGGGGTTGTCCTTCGAGATCGCGATGCCGTACTGCTCGCCCGTGGCGATCTCCTCGATAATGTCCAGGTCGGAGAAGGAGTTGGTGAGCATGTACTTGGCCACGGGGAGGTCGACGACCATGGCGTTGTAGAGTCCGGTCTGGACGCCGGTGAGGGCGGCCGTGACGTCGTCCACAGGCACGCACGTGGCGTTGGGGAGGTTCTCGGTGATCCAGTCGTTGCCGGTGGTGCCGCCCTGGCAGACGACCTGCTTGGAGGCGTCGTTTAGGGTCTCCTCGGTCTCGGTGGAACCCTTGATGGCAACGATGGCCTGGTTGGAGTCGAGGTAGGGCTCGGAGAAGTCGACGGACTCCTCGCGCTCGTCGGTGATCGTGATGGCCGCAATGGAGACGTCGGCCTTGCCGCCCTGCTTGATGAGGGGCACCAGGGTGTCGAACTTCTGGTTGGGCAGGTACTCGCACTGGAGGCCCATCTTGTCCGCGACGGCGTTGATGACGTCGACGTCGAAGCCCTCGGGGTCGCCGGTCTTGTCGTTCATGTACTCGAACGGGGCAAAGCCCAGCTCGGCCACGACGGTCAGGGTGCCGTTCTTCACGAGCGTGTAGGAGTCGTCGCTCGAGGAGGACGCGGCGTTCGAAGACGAGTCCGTGCTGGTAGACGTGCTGGAGCTGCTAGTGGAGCTGCCGCCGCAGCCCGCAAGCACCGCGCTGCCCGCAAGGGCGCCCGCGGCGAGAATGAACTGACGCCTGTTCATGGAATCCTTCATGGTATTCCCTTCTTCCTTCCCCTCCCGTCTGATGACGGGCAGTGCTTGTCCCCCATTGTTACCGCACAACGTTACAGGCGGTGAACACGAACCGTTACAGGTCTGAGCCAAACCACTTGGTCTTGAGGTCTTTCAGCGTGCCATCCTCGTCGAGCTGGGACAGCGCGTCGTTGATCGCACTCGTGAGCGCGGGGTTGTCCTTGGAGACGACGATGCCGTACTGCTCGCCCGTGGGAATCTCGATGGAGACCTGGCAGTCCGTGAAGGAGTTGTTCACGAGGTACTGAACCACGGGAAGGTCGGCCACGGCCGCGTCGTAGAGGCCGGACTGGACGCCCGTGAGCGCGACAACCGGGTCGTCGAGGGAGACCAGGGTGGCGTTGGGGAGGTTCTCCTCGACCCAGGACTCACCGGTGGTGCCGGCCTGCGCGGCAACCTTGACGTCTGCAGAGTTGAGGTCGTCCTGCGTGGTCTTGGTGGCGGACTTTGCGGTCACGAGGCCCTGGTTGGAGTCCAGGTAGGGGTCGGTGAAGTCAATCTCCTGCTTGCGCTCGTCGGTGATGGTGAAGTTGGAGACGCCCACGTCGGCCGTGCCGCCCTGCTTGATGGTGGGGATGATGGTGTCGAACTTCACGGGCGAGAGGTACACGCTCGTAAGGCCGAGCTTCTCGCCAATGGCCTGCATGAGCTCGACCTCGAAGCCCGCGGGCTCGTTGGTCGAGGTGTCGGTGTAGTCAAGCGGCGGGTTGGCGAGGTCCGAGGCAATGGTGAGCTGCCCGTCCTTCACCAGGGTGTAGGTATCCTTGGAAGACGCGGCTGCCGAACTGCTGGAGGCGCCCGTTGAGGACGACGTGGAGCCACATCCGGCGAGTGCCGCCGTGCCCATGGCTGCCATTGCGCACGCGAGAAAGTCGCGGCGCGTGAGTGACGCGAGCTGCTTCATGAGATGCTCTTCTCTCTCTAACGTGAGGGGAACATTGCGGCCTTGATACCACCCCTCCGCTGGTCAAGTAGTTTGGCTCAACGGATCCGCGAACGGTCTGGCTTAGTGGTTTCTTAACAAGATTGACAAAGAGTGAGCTGCTATTTTCTGACAATTTATGCATTATTATTTATTATTATGCCTGTTTATGGTATATTCTGAGCAGTTTTTGTAATGGTCGCTGAATTCCTATGCAACAATGCGCATAAGGTGGAGTCTCTGGGCAGGCGTGTGGGGCGGCAGGAGCAGCGAGGCTCCAAGGGGGCCCGTGTGGTCGAATTGGCAGATATTGACGGTTGGGATACGGTTTTTCAAGGTATCCCCGAGTATTGAGCAATTCAATTACTGATAAACCGCAGGTCAGCGATTTGCGACTATTGCTGTTGCATATAAGTGCTTCAACCAATACTGCTACCAACCGGAAATGACAAGGCGGGTCGAGGCGCGACGCCCCTCTCACCCGCCAGCTGACGTCGACCGTCCACCCCGCGGTATACGTCCCCGGTGCCGCGCCCTCGCTGCCACACCTCCGGTGCCGCGCCTCTGCTGCATCGACTTCGCTGCCGCGCGTTTGCTGCTGCGCCTCCGGCCAGCGGAGTTTAGCTCCTTTTCTTAATCGCGATACTCGCCAACTGGGCAAATGTGAAAGCTGATTAAGAAAAGGAGCTATTCTCCGGTTGAAGCAGGATGGAAGGGTCGAGGGTGATTGAAGGACCAGGACCCGGCACGGCCATGGGGTTGCGCGCCCTACGCCGTCTGTACCGCCCCTCTCTGCTGGCGCTGCCCTGCTCCACCCACGCAGTCCTGCTCCGACCACTCCAAATTTATTGCACGTTATTTCTCGCCGTTGCGACATACGGCCAGTTGAGCAATAGAATCTCAGGAATAACGCGCAATAATCTGGAACAGGGGTCGTCGGGAAAGGTGCCGGCCAGGCGAAAAGGAGAAGGGCCCGAGAGCAGAGAGCCGACGGTGGAACCCAAAGACGTCGGCAGGCCTTTCTCGTACACAATGCGGAAACTTGCCCTCAGGAAACTTGCCCTCAGATGCCAAAACGGCGCCTGAGGGGCCCTCTCGTACAGCATTCCGTCCCAGACCTACTCTCGGGTGTCATTCCGCCGCCGGAAGACCGCTTTCCGTAGCAAGTGCGCGCGAATCCTTCGCTCGGATGTCAGCCCAACACCCGGACACGAGACAAAGGGACTGTCCCTTTGTCTCACGAGAAAGGCGCCCACCGGTTTTCTCGGCGGGCGCCCCCAACGCGTACCGAAGACCGCAGCCTACACGCCACCGTAGTAGTGCACGCGCTCCCAGTCGGTGACGGTCGTGCAGAACTCCTCCCACTCCCGGCGCTTGCTCTCCACCAGGTAGTTGAAGATGTGGTCACCCAGGGTCTCTCGTATGAGCTCGGACTCCTCGAAGCGGTCGACGGCCTCGCCCAGGGTGCGCGGCAGGCGTTCGATGCCCTTGGCCGCAAGCTCGCGCTCGGTCTGCGAGAAGGTGTCGACCGTTGCCTCCTCGGGGAGGGGCAGCTCGTCCTCGATGCCCTTCAGGCCAGCCGCCAGCGTGACGGCAAGAGCGAGGTAGGGGTTAGCCGTGTTGTCGGGGCTGCGCAGCTCGACGCGGGTGGCAACGTGCTTGCCCGGCTTGTGCGTAGGGACGCGCACCAGCGCAGAACGGTTCTTGCGACCCCAGGTGGCGTAGTTGGGCACCTCTCCCGACGTGATGAAGCGCTTGTAGGAGTTCACAGTGGGATTGGTGACCAGCGTGTACTCGGGGGCGTAGCGGAGAAGGCCAGCCACGAAGTGCTGTGCCAGCTCGGAAAGGTGCGCGGGGTGCTCGGTCTTGGGGGCCCAGAAGAGGTTCTCGCCATCGTGGTCGAAGAGCGACATGCAGAGGAACATCGCGGAGCCCGGCGCGTCCGAGAGGGGCTTGGGCATGAACGACGCGAAGAGCCCCTCGGCAGCGGCCTCCTGCTTGATGACCAGGCGAGAGGACATGATGTTGTCGGCGCAACTCACGGCCTCGGTAAAGCGCAGCTCGATGACGTTCTGAGAGGGGCCGCCTCCGTGGAAGGAGTACTGCACGGGGACGGACATCTTCTCGAGCGTGAGCGTGGTCTGGCGGCGTAGGTCGTTTGCCACGTCGCTCGGGGTGAGGTCAAAGTAGCCGGCGGTGTCAAGCGGCACGGGATTGACGCCGTTATCGAAGTAGAAGTACTCGATCTTGGGCCCCACGTTGAACACATAGCCCTCGCGGTCGGCGCGCTCGAAGACGCGGGTAAGGCAACCACGGGAATCGCCGGCGAAGGGCTCACGAGAGGGGGTGCGGATGTTGCAGAACACGCGCGCGACGCCACTCTCGGTGGGGCGCCAGGGAAGGAGCTGGAAGGTCTCGGCGTCGGGGAAGGCAAGCATGTCCGACTCCTCGAGGCGAGCAAAGCCGTCGATGGACGAGCCGTCGAAGCCAATGCCCTCCTCGAAAGCCTCCTCGAGCTCCTCGGGGGAGATTGCGAACGACTTGAGCGTGCCCAGCACGTCTGTGAACCACAGGCGAACAAAGCGGATGTCACGCTCCTCAACGGTGCGTAGAACGAAATCTATGTCCTTGTCGGTGCTCATAAATCTCCTCCCGAAGGTGCGGGCACAGGTACTGTTTCAATCACGTCCTACGTTCCCACAACCGTATTTCGTGCCTGTTTCCACCTTCCCATCGGAGCGAATTATGACGTGGGAGACACGTTGGGGCAACCACAGACAGGCGAATTTGCGAACTATCCAGCGTTAGGGTGTCCCGATTTGTCGAGGGCCTTGTTTGCGCGGCGGAGCATGTCATCTGCTGCAGGGCAGCGTCCCCCGTTGTAGCGAGCGGTGCAGCCGGTGTCTCCGCAGGTGCTGCATTCGCTGGCCCCGCCATGTGCGATGAAGCGAATGCACAGCACGAGAACCGCGGCCACCGCAAGGATGATGATGACGTCAAGGGGACTCATTTCTGCCTCCCACATGCAAGCTTCAAGTTAACCTATGTCAACTATACCCTTTTGCGTCATACTATTCATAGATGTGCCAAAGCGCACGAAAGAGCCCAAGAGAAGGGAAGCCCATGTCTGACGACCAGAACATGCACCTCGTGATCATTCGTCACGGCGAGTCCGAGTGGAACAAGCTCAACCTCTTCACCGGTTGGACCGACGTCGACCTCACCGACACCGGCCGCGCGGAGGCCGCTGCCGGCGGCAAGGCACTGAAGGAGCAGGGCTACGACTTTGACGTCTGCTACACTTCCCTGCTCAAGCGTGCCATTCACACGCTGAACATCGTGCTCGACCAGATGGACCGCGCGTGGCTGCCCGTCCACAAGACTTGGCGCCTCAACGAGCGTCACTACGGCGCGCTGCAAGGCCTCAACAAGGCCAAGGCCGCCGAGGAGCACGGTGAGGAGCAGGTCCTCATCTGGCGTCGTTCCTTCGACGTTCAGCCGCCCGCGCTTAAGCCCGGCGATGAGCGCGACCCGCACGTCCAGGCCATGTTCCGCGACGTGCCGCAGGAGGACCTCCCCTACACCGAATGCCTGAAGGACACCATCGCCCGCGCGTGGCCGTACTTCGAGCAGGAGATCAAGCCGCAGCTCGAGAGCGGCAAGCGCGTTCTTATCGCCGCCCACGGCAACTCGCTGCGCGCACTCGTGATGCAGCTCGAGCACCTCACCCCCGAGGAGATCCTCAAGGTCAACATCCCCACGGGCGTTCCTTGCTCCTACACCTTCGACAAGGACTGGAACATCCTCGACAAGCACTACATTGGCGACCCGGCCACCATCGAGGCCAAGATCAACGCCGTTGCCAACCAGGGCAAGGCCAAGAAGTAGGTCTGGCTGCCATCGCAGTCTTGTGTCCCCCGGCGGCTCTCGTCGCCGGGGGATTTTTTGTGCCGCGGGATAATGAGACAAAGGGACTGTCCCTTTGTCTCACAGATACGCCGAAGGCCGGTTTCCGTAGAGAAGTTCCGCGCAGCGCACTTCTCGTAGGAAACCGGCCTCCGGCCTACACGTACCTGGTGACTAGCAGATCTTGTGGACCCACCCAAACTGGTCCTCGATCTCGCCAGACTGGATGCCGGTGAGCGTCTCGCGCAGCTCCTTCATGACGGGGCCAACATTCTCCATGCCGCTCTTGAAGACGTAGTGGACGTCGTCGTTGTCGACCTCACCCACGGGCGAGATGACGGCGGCGGTGCCGCACATGCCGGCCTCGACGAACTCGTTGTCCAGGATCTCCTGGAACTTGACGGGGCGTTGCTCGACCTTCATGCCCAGCATCTTCTCGGCCACGTCGACCAGCGAGCGGCGCGTGACGGAAGGCAGGATGGAGTCGGTGAAGGACTGCGGCACGACGAGGGTGCCGTCCTCCTTGACGAAGAGGATGTTGGCGCCGCCGGACTCCTCGACGTACGTGCGGGTCTTGGGGTCGAGGAACATGTTGTCCGCGTAGCCCTTGCTGTGCGCCTCGACGCTGGGGTAGAGGCTCATGGCGTAGTTGAGGCCGGCCTTGATGTTGCCGGTGCCGTGGGGCGCGGCGCGGTCAAACTTGGAGACCTGCAGCTTGACGGGGTGCACGCCGCCCTTGTAGTACGGGCCGACGGGCGTCACGAGGATGCGGAACTGGTACTCGGTGGCGGGCTTCACGCCAATGACGTCACCGGTCGCGAACATGAACGGGCGGATGTAGAGGGTGGCACCAGAGCCGAAGGGCGGGACGTAGGCGGCGTTCGCCTTGACGACCTCCTCGACCGCCTTGACAAAGCGGCCCTTGGGGAACGGCGGCATGCAGATGCGCTTAGCGGAGTTGTACATGCGCTCGGCGTTCTGGTCCGGACGGAAGCAGACGATGTCGCCGCACTTGGTGGTGTAAGCCTTGAGGCCCTCGAAGACCTCCTGGCAGTAGTGGAGAAGCCCGGCGCACTCGGAGAGCGTGACGGTGTGGTCGGGCGTGAGCGTGCCCTCGTCCCAGGCGCCGTCCTTGTAGTTCGAGACGTAACTGTAGTCGGTATGCATGTAGGCAAAGCCGAGGCTACCCCAGTCGATGTCCTTCTTCTCCATTGGTATTCCCCTCTCGTCCGATTCGCGCGCAGGTGCTGGCGTGCGTTCAACCAGATTAGGACGCTGAAACCAGCTGGTCGCAATCATTGCGGAGCTTGTAACAAAGGGAACAAAGGACCAACACGGCAGAGAGGAACGCAGGGAGGCGCAGAGAGGCGCAGGGCGAACCTCTCTTCTCATCCCAAGAGCTGCAATGTGTATAATTTGGCATCGCGCGAGAAATGCTAACTGGTATTTTATCGAAATGTTTTGCCAAATTGTACACGTTATGGGTACGAAAAGGGCTAAGCCGTGCCGGCTGACGCCGGATGAGACAAAGGGACTGTCCCTTTGTCTCATTCCACGGTCTCGTATGGAAGGCGGTCCACCAGGTACCCGCGCTCTGCGAGGGCCGCGCCAATCTCGTCCAGAACCTCCTCGGAAGGAGCGCTCACGTGGTGGAAGTGGTAGCCGGAAGTCACACGCGAGAGGGGCGTCGACCTGCTCGACGCGATGTCCGCCAGGTAGCGTGCCACGTCGCGTCGACTGGACACGTTGAGCGGCACGGAGATGACCCCGTAGGTGCGGTGGTTCACCACCACGTCCTCCACGGTTCCGCCCAGGTCGACGATGAGGTTGAGCTCGTCTTCCATCTGCTCCTCGGTATGGCGCACCTTGAAGATGCGGCGCGGGGCGGTGTGCCTGCGCAGCACGTAGCCGCGGTGGGTGGACTCCAGCTCGACGCCGCTGCGCCTGAGAAGCGCGACGTCCTGCACGATGACCTGTCGGCTCACGCCAAGCTCGCGCGCCAGCTGGCCACCAGAGACCGGCCCCCCGGCACTGCCGAGGAGCGCGACGATCTTTGCCCTGCGATCTTCTCCGCCCATGCACCTCAGCCTAGCCTGGATTGGAGGTCACGGTGAGGTGCTTAAGCGAGAGGTCGAGGATGGGCGCGGAGTGGGTGAGCGCTCCGGACGAGACGTAGTCCACACCCAGGTCGGCGAGGCTCGCCGCTCGCTCCATCGTGACGTTGCCCGAGACCTCCACCTCGGCGGCTCCATCGATCACGCGGATTGCCTCGCGCATGGCGTCCAGGTCCATGTTATCGAGCATGATGATGTCGGCGCCGGCGGCCACGGCCTCGCGGACCTGCGCGATCGTCTCGACTTCCACCTCGATCTTGCGCACGAAGGGCGCGTACGCACGGGCAGCCGCAACGGCCGCAGCCACTCCCCCGGCTGCGTCGATGTGGTTGTCCTTGAGGAGCACGCCGTCGGAGAGGTTGTAGCGGTGGTTGCCGGCGCCGCCCACACGCACCGCCTCCTTCTCGAAGACGCGCATGTTGGGGCAGGTCTTGCGCGTGTCGACCAGGCGCGTGCGCGTGCCCGAGAAGAGCGCGGACATTCTGCGCGCCGCCGTTGCAATGCCGCTCATCCGCTGCAGGAAGTTGAGCGCCACACGCTCGCCCGAGAGAAGCGCTCGCACGTGGGCGCGCACGCACCCAAGATCCTGACCTGCGGTGACGTCTTCGCCCTCCTCAACGGAGAACTCACAGGTTGCCGTGGGGTCGATGAGATCGAAGGTCCGCGCAAACACGTCCAGTCCGCAGATGACGCCGTCCTCCTTGGCGATGAGGCGCACCTCGCCCGTGGCGGCCTCCCCTATCACGGACGCCGTTGTGACGTCCTCGCTGGTGATATCCTCGCGAAGGGCCGAGAGGATAAGCGGCTCGGCCTGCAGCTTTAGCGTTACCGAGTTCATGCGGCATGCCTTTCTCTCACGATGTTGCGTGCGGCCAGCCGAGAGAAGACGAGGCTCTCGAGAAGCGAGTTGCTCGCCAGGCGGTTGGCGCCGTGCACGCCGTTGCAGCTTGTCTCGCCGGCCGCATACAGGTGCGGCAGGCTGGTCTCGGAGTTTTCGTCCACGTGAATGCCGCCCATGAGGTAGTGCTGCGCGGGCACCACGGGGATGGGCTCATGGCGAATGTCGAAGCCCTCCTCCAGGCAGCGCTGCCAGATGTGGGCAAAGTGCCCGCAGATGACATCCTCCGGAACGCGCTCAAACGACAGGCGCACGTAGCGCGACCCCTCGCGCTCCATCTGGTCGTAGATCGCCATCGAGACCACGTCGCGCGGCTGGAGCTCGTCGCAGAAGCGCTTGCCCGCGGCGTTGATAAGGATGGCGCCCTCGCCGCGGCAGCTCTCCGAGATGAGGAAGGCTCGCCCGGGCTTCTCGGTGTAGAGCGATGTGGGGTGAATCTGCACGTAGTCCATGTGGTCGAGCGTCACGCCATGTGCCGCCGCCACGCGGCAGCCGTCGCCCGTGAGGCACGGGAAGTTCGTGGAGCGCTCGTAGAGGCCGCCGACGCCGCCCGTGGCGAGAATGACGTCGCGTGCGCGCAGCTCGAGGCGCCGGCCGTGCGCGTCGTGCGCAACGACGCCCACGCAGGAGCCGCCCTCCACGAGGAGGTCGTCCATGCACACGTGCTCGCGAATCTCGACGTTGGGGAGCAGGCGTACCTGCGCAAGCAGCTTGGTTGTGATCTCTTTCCCGGTGACGTCGGCGTGGTGGAGGATGCGCGGGCGTGAGTGGGCACCCTCGCGGGTGTAGTCGTAGCCGCCGTCGGGCGTGCGGTCAAACTCCACGCCCAGGCGCACGAGGTCTGCTATCACGTCTCGGCTGGACCAGATCATGGTGTCGACGCTCTGGGCACGGCACTCGCCGTGGCCGGCGCGCATGGTGTCATAGAACCACGAGTCGTAGTCGTCGCGGTCGCGCATCACGCAGATGCCGCCTTGGGCGAGCATCGAGTCGCAGCTCTCGAGGTCCTCCTTGCAGATCATGGTCACGCGCAGCGCGCGCGACAGGTTGAGCGCCGAGTAGAGCCCGGCCACGCCACAGCCCACGATAACGACGTCGCTCGTAAGCGCACGAGGCTGCTGGGCCCTTGCCTCGTCGGCTGGCTGAGCAGGCCTTTCCACAACGACAGTGCTTGCCATGCCGCTCACCTCCCCGCCAGCTCGAGCATGCGCTCAAGCGGCTCGACAGCGCGCTGCGGGTCTTCCGGCAGCGCGACCTCCCCCGTCATGTTCCCAAGGCAGGCCAGGAGCTTCTCGGGCGTGACCATGGCCATGTTGGGGCACACGGGCGCCGGCTCGGGGAAGAAGACTCGCTTGCCCTGTCCCTCGGTGCGGCGCGCGATCTCTGCGGCGACGCCAACCACGGTAAGAACGATGAACTCGCGCTCGTCACCTGCGGCAATGCGCTCGATGATCTGCTTGGTGGAGCCGATGAAGTCTGCCTCGTCGAGCACCTCGCGCGTGCACTCGGGGTGTGCCAGCACCAGCGCGTCCGGATGCGCCAGCTCGAGCGCCTCGACCTGCGCGACGCCAATCTTGTTGTGCGTGGGGCAGTAGCCGCGGTTGAGAATCACGTTCTTCTCGGGCACCTGCTCCGCCACGTAGCGGCCAAGGTTCACGTCGGGGATGAAGAGGACGTTCTTCTCGGGGAGCTCGCGCACAACCTTGATGGCGTTGGAGGAGGTCACGCACACGTCTGCCCAGCGCTTGACCTCGGCGGTGGTGTTGACGTAGGCCACGACGGCGAGGTCCTCTACCTCGGCGCGCACGCGGTCGACGTCCTCGCGACGCACCATGTGGGCCATGGGGCAGTCCGCCGCGGGCTCGGGCATGAGGACGCGGCGCGCGGGATTAAGGAGCTTCACGCTCTCGGCCATAAACGAGACGCCGCACAGCACGAAGACCGGCACGTCGAGGGTCTTGGCGAGACGGGCCAGGTAGAACGAGTCGCCCACGTAGTCTGCAAGGCGCTGAGTCTCGGCGGGCACGTAGTAGTGCGCAAGAACCACTGCGCCCCTTTCGCGCTTGAGCCGCTCGACCTTCTCGGCAAGCCCCTCTGCGTCGCGCCTTGGTTGGTCTTCCTCCACGATGCTCCCCTTGGTTGGCGTGGTAACTGGTGCGACAGTATGCACTCTGTCTTTCCATCTGACAAGACAGTTATCAAAAGACCACGAAGGGGACGGCATAGGCAATGCATCTGAAGATGGCACCGGGACGGGGGTCTCGCACTTCCGCAAACGCGAGCGCTCGGAACGAAGAATCCAAAGGAGCGGCACTGGAGCGATGCACAAAACGCTCTATCTAACAGCAAAACCGAATCCTCTGCACAAAAACGCTCTATCTAACAGTCAATTTTGGACTTCAATATCAATTGCGAAACCACTCTTGCATATTTCTGTATATTTTTAATCCAATATTTTGTTCAATGCATATGTAGTTTGATATTTGATATCAAACCGCCGATACCGTTGTGGGATAGCGCCTTTTTATGCAGCGGCGGGAGAAAATCCGTTCGATAGAGTGGTTTTGTGTGGCAGCCACCCGGAAATCCGCTTTGAAAGCCATCGGCAAAAGCCAACCCAGCCAGGCGTCCCCCACAACTCCGATAAAAAAACCTCCGGCGGCAAATACGTCGCCGGAGGAGCATACCGAAAAAGCAAGTAGAACAGGCTCTACGCGCCCTTGAGCACCACCGAGCGCACCACGCCAGCGGTGTTGTCGCACGCGTCGAGCAGGTTCTCCATCTGGTCGAAAAGCCGCGTCCACGTGACGGTATAGCGCCCGTTGGGCTCCTCCTGGAACAGGCGCCGCAGCGCGTTCTGGTAAACCAGGTCGCCCTCGTCCTCGATGTGACCAACGGCGATGGCCTTCTCCATGACCAGCGGGTCCTTCTTGTAGTCCGGCAGGTGGTCGATCATCACATGGATGTCCTTCACCGCAGTGAGCGTGAGGTTGGCCATCTGCGGACCCTCCTTGCGCATCTCGTTCACGTTGAAGAGGTCCAAGCCCGAGGAAATCGTGTTCATGAGGTCGACGATGTCGTCCATGGCAAGCGCAAGGTCGTTGATGTCGGAGCGCTCGATGGGCGTCACGAAGGACGAGTAGAGCTCCTCCATGATGTGCTTGACCTTCTCGTCGCACTTGTTCTCGAAGACCTTCATCTGCGGGATCTCCGAAGTGGTCTCGGGGAAGTTCGTGATGATCTTCACGTACTCCTCGGCCGCGTCGTCAATGCGCGCGGCAAAGTCCTTGAGCAGGGTGTAGAAGATGTCCTCTTTTTTGGCACGGGGCATGGGTTCTCCTTAGAACACGACGAGGAAGAGCTTGGTGAGCAGAAATCCGATAAGGCCGCAGCCGGGGAACGTGAAGACCCAGGCAAGGACCATCTCCTTGGCAACGCCCCAGTTAACGGAGCGGACGTTCTTGGCGGCACCCGCGCCCATCATGGCGGCCGTGGAGGTATGGGTGGTCGAGACGGGCAGGCCGGTGAGGGTGGCGATGAGCAGCGAGGCCGTGGCGCTCACCGAGGCGGCGAAGCCCTGGTACTGCTCGAGCGAGACCATCTCCATGCCAACCTTCTTGATGATGCGCTTGCCTCCGATGGCGGTTCCAATGGCCATGGCAGCCGCGCAAATGACCTCGATCCACAGCGGGAACTGCGCCCCTTCGACCGACATCCCCTGCGAGAGGAGCACGGCCATCATGGCGGTGGACATGAACTTCTGGCCGTCCTGGGCACCATGCATGGTGGCCATGCCCGCCGCGCCGACGACCTGCCACTTCTTGAAGATGCTGTTCATGCGGCGCCGGTCCGCCTGACGGAAGATCACGGGTATTGCTTTGGAAATCGCCCAGCCGGCACCGTAGCCCAGGACCGTCGAGAGCACCAGGCCGTAGATGACCTTGACCCACTCGCCCATGTTCACGCCATCGAGGCCGCCGTGAGCGGCGAGCGCGGCACCGGTGAGGCCGGCGATGAGCGCGTGGCTCTCCGAGGTGGGGACGCCAAAGACCCAAGCGATGGATGCCCAGGTCACAATGCCCACGGTAGCGGCGGCGAGGGCAATGAGGGCGGCATGGGCGTCTCCGCCAAAGTCGACCATCCCGCTCATGGTGTTGGCGACCGCGGTGGAGATGAGCGTCATGCCGATAAGGCCGACGAAGTTGCACACCACGCTCATGGCGATTGCCTGGTTAACGCCGATGGCACGCGTGCCAACGGGCTCGGCGATGGCGTTCGCGGCATCCGTCGCGCCATTCACGAAGATGGTCCCAATGACAAGGACCATGACCAAAGCGAGGAACGGGTTGGTCTGAACGGCCGCGACAAATTGAGGGAAGCTGACCATGTAGGCGTCACCTTTCGATAGCTGGCCAGAGAATCATACCCGATGCAACCAAACGTGGTGTCCTCGCTGGAAGGTTACACGTTACTGACACCCCGTTAGCAGATTCAGCAGATTCATAACGTAACGTGCATACGCGGTGCAACCGATGTGCGCGGTCGTTTGAGCTGGCCGTCTACTACACTGGGTGGTCACGGAAGAGAAAAGAGGGCACATGGACGAGAAGATGCACAGGCCGCGCCAGCACGGGAACGACCACACGCGGGCGAACCACGAGCATCACGGCCAGTGGAACGCGGCATGGCACCACCCGGAGCACCGCGACCCGGACCGCTCGGTTTTTCTCCCCGTCTCGCGCGCAGACATGGACGCGCGCGGCTGGGACCAGTGCGACTTTGTCTTTGTGAGCGGCGACGCCTACGTCGACCACCCCTCCTTTGCCTGCGCCATCATCACGCGGGTGCTCGGGTTCCACGGCTACAAGGTGGGCGTCATTGCCCAGCCCGACTGGCGCGACCCGGCAAGCGTCACCGTCCTGGGCGAGCCCGCCTGGCGTTTCTCGCGTGCAGCGGCAACATGGACTCGATGGTCAACCACTACACCGTCGCCAAGCACCGTCGCCCCAAGGACTTCTACTCCCCCGGCGGCAAGATGGGCCTGCGCCCCGACCACGCGGACGTGGTCTATGGCAACCTCATCCGCCGTACGTACAAGCACGTGCCCATCGTGCTCGGCGGCATCGAGGCGTCGCTGCGCCGCCTTGCGCACTACGACTACTGATCCGATTCGCTCAAGCGCTCGATCCTTCTGGACTCCGGCGCCGACCTCATCGCCTACGGCATGGGCGAGCGCTCCATCGTCGAGATTGCCGACGCGCTCGACGGCGGCGTAGACGTCCACGACATCAGCTGGATTGCGGGCACGGTCTATCGCGCGAGAACAACCGAGCAATGCGTGGACCCGGTGACCCTCCCCACCTGGGAGGCGATGCGCGCCGACAAGACCGAGTACGCCCGCAGCTTTGGCATCCAGCGCAGAAACCTCAACCCGTACCTCTCGCACCCCCTGGTCGAGGAGTACGACCACGGCGCATGCGTGATACAGAACCCGCCCACAAAGCCGCTTACCACGCCGGAGCTCGACGCGGTCTACGAGCTGCCCTACGTCAACGACGTGGGCGGCCCCACAGCCGACTTCATGCAGCCCACCTGCCCCAAGCAGGCCAAGGCCGGCGCCTGCGTTGACCGCCGCTGCCTAGCGCCTGAGCCCTGCCCCAACCTGCGCGTGATGGGAAAGCCCTCGAACGACGTCTACGAGCGCTTTGTCCACGAGTTCGAGAAGGCCTCGCGCGAGTGCGGCAAGGAGCAGTACGTGGTGCCCTACCTCATGAGCTCGCATCCGGGCTCCACGATGGAGGGCACCGTCAAGCTGGCGGAGTTCTGCCGCGACCTGGGTTACAACCCCGAGCAGGTGAGCGACTTCTACCCCACTCCGTCGACGGTGAGCACCCGCATCTACTACACGGGACTCGACCCGCGCACCATGAAGCACGTCTACTGCCCCACGAACCCGCACGAGAAGGCCATGCAGCGTGCGCTGATCCAGTACCGTGTCCCCAAGAACTACGACCTGGTTGTGGAGGCGCTGCATCGCGCGCACCGAGAGGACCTCATCGGCTACGGGCCAAAGTGCCTAGTGCGGCCGGAGCGTCCGCGTCAGCGCACGGGTGGCGGGCGCGCGGGCGGCGGCGGGCACCGTTCTCGCCGAAAGCGCTAGCGCCGCGGCGGGCGTCCTTGTCGCCGGTAAGCCCTTTTTGTTGCAGATTGCGTCAAATCCCACGCTCCGGCGACAAAACGTCGCCGGTAGGCCCCTTTTGATGCAAATCGCAACAAATACCGCCCTCCGGCGACGCCTCGGCGCTGAGAAAAGCTCTCCAGCTGCGCCCGCGCTCGCTACCAGCCGAACCCGGGACCGTCGAGGATCCGCTCGAACGCATGCTCAACGGTGTCGGTGTGGTACCGGCCCAGCGGCAGCACCGACGGTTGCGACGTCTCCATCGTGACCGGGCAACCCGCCCACTCAAGCATCTCCACGTCATTCTCGGCGTCGCCAAACGCCATGCAGTCGCCAGCGTCAATCCCCAGGCGCTCGGCCAGCGCGGCCAAGGCAACGCCCTTGTCGACACCATTGGGCATGAGGTCAAGCCACTGCAGGCCCGTGACCTTTACCGTACACCGAGTGCCAAAGCGCTCGTGCCAGTGACGCTCGCGCGGGACGCCGTCGGTGCAGTACGCGGAGACCTTCATGAACGGCTCCGGAATGTGAGTGACGTCATCCAGCTCGGTCACGTTGTAGCCCGTCACGTTCACAAGGTGGTCCACCAGCTCTGGCACACCGGTGCGCACGTAGACGGTCCTCATCCCCGAGACAACTGGCTCGCAGCCAGGATCGGCCAGCATGTCCTTGATAATCTCGCGCGCAAGGTCGTCCTCCATCGTCGCGCGATACACCAGCTCGCCGTCGGCAATGGCAAGCGAGCCGTTCTCGCACACATATGGAATGCGGTCGGCCACGGGCGAGAAGAGCCGCTGCAGGTTGGTGTACTGGCGGCCACTCGAGGGGACAAAGACGATCCCCGCGTCAACGATGCGCTCGACAAGCCCCAGCATCTGCGGCGAGAAGCGCGGTGCCCAGTTGGCGAGCATGGTGCCGTCGATGTCGCTGGCAATGAGCTTGGGTTTGCGCATGGGCTCTCCTTGGGGGCTCGGTTGGCGAGAAGGGCGCACCAACCCTACCACGTTGCGATGACGAGAAGCGGAGAAGCACGTGCCGCTCGTGAACCATTGATGCGTCAACTTTGTGACGAGATAAGCCAGCCGGCCTCATCCCCACATTCCGCGATACCCTGAAAACGATTACTTGATACGTCAAGAGACAAAGGGACAGTCCCTTTGTCTCATGGGAGGAGAACACCATGGAGCAAGAGGGACGCTCCCTTGAAGACATGCACATGCTGCTCTACCGCGCCTACCACGCGCAGACGAACTACCTGCGCCCACGCATGGCGCGGCTGGGCCTTGGCCCAGGCCAGCCCAAGCTTCTCGCCTACCTGGCCGTACACGGCACCAGCACGCAGCACGAGATGGCAACGTTCTTCGAGGTGGACGACGCCGCCATATCGCGCATGCTCGACCTTCTCCGCCAGGCGGGGCTCGTGCGCACCGCGCGCGGAGAAGACCGCCGCACCAAGACCGTAGAGCTCACGGTAACCGGCCATGGCGCCCTTGCCGCCTGGGACAACGTCTGCGACGAGGAGCAGGATGCCATGCTTGCCAGCCTTTCCGCCGAGGAGCGCAAGACCCTTGCAGGCCTCCTCGAGCGCATCCACGCCAACCTCGCCGCCGCGAACGCCCCGCAGCCCCAGCCGACGCGTCCAACCCCCAAGTCCGCGTCCCCCAGGGAGGCGCGCGATGAGTGACCTCGCCCTCGTTTCCCGCTACCTCAAGCCCTACCGCAAGCAGTTCGTTCTCGCCGCGCTCTGCGCGTTTGTCGAGGCCACGCTTGAGCTCTGCATCCCCTTCGTGATGGCAAGCATCGTCGACGTGGGCGTGGCCACCGGCGACATGGGGCTCGTCTTTGCGCTCGGTGCCCGTATGGTGGCTCTCGCCGTGTGCGCCGGCGTCCTGGGCATGGGCTACGCGCGCTTCTCCGCCGAGGTCGCCATGGGCTTTGGCGCTGGCCTGCGCGAGGCCGAGTACGCCCACGTGCAGGACTTCGCCTTCTCCAACCTCGACGACTTTGACACGTCCTCCCTTGTCACGCGCATGACCACCGACGTCACCGTAATTCAGAACGCCCTCGTGATGGGCTTTAGGCCCATGCTGAGAGGACCGGTCATGCTCGTGTGCGGCCTTGTCATCGCCTGCACCATGAGCGCCAAGCTGGCCGTGGTCTTCTTTGTGATCCTGCCCGCGCTGGCATGCGCCCTCGCGCTTATCGTGCACCATGTTGCGCCGCTCTTTGGGTCCATGCAGCACGCGATGGACCAGCTCAACGACACGCTTCAGGAGGACCTCGTGGCCATACGCGCCATCAAGGCCTACGTTCGCGAGGGCTACGTGGCCGAGCGCTTCGAGCAGGTCAACGCGCGCCTGGCAAACGCCGCCACGCGCACCTTTAGGACCGCCGTGATCAACACGCCCGTCTTCACGCTCTCGATGAACGTGGCCAGCGTGGCGCTCCTGTGGTTTGGCGGCCAGATGATCATGGCAGGCGAGATGGGCGTAGGCACGCTCACGGGATTCATGAGCTACGTTCTGCTCATCATGAACTCCCTGATGATGATCTCGAACGTCTTTCTTCTCCTGGCACGCGCTGTCACGAGCATCCACCGCGTGAGCGAGGTGCTGCGCGAGAAGCCCGCCATAGAGAGCCCCGCGCACGGCATTGCCCGCGTGGAGACCGGCGACGTCGCCTTCCGCGACGTGAGCTTCAAGTACTCGCCCACGGCCGAGAAGGACGTTCTCTCAAACGTGAGCCTGCACTTTGCCGCCGGCTCCACCGTGGGCGTGCTGGGCGCCACGGGCTCCGGCAAGACCTCGCTCGTGCAGCTCATGGCTCGCCTCTACGACGTGAGCTCCGGCAGCGTCGAGGTGGGCGGCCACGACGTGCGCGAGTACGACCTTGCCGCGCTGCGGGATGGCGTGGGCATAGTGCTCCAGAAGAACGTCCTGTTCACGGGCACCGTCCGCGACAACCTGCGCTGGGGAGACGCCTCGGCGACGGACGAGGAGCTGCTCCGCGCCTGCCACCTGGCCTGCGCCGACGAGTTCCTGGACCGAATAGGCGGCCTCGATGCGGACCTCGGCCACGGTGGCGGCAACGTCTCTGGCGGCCAGAAGCAGCGCCTCTGCATTGCGCGAACGCTGCTCAAGCATCCGCGCGTGTTGGTCTTCGACGACTCGACCTCCGCTTGCGACATGGCGACGGACGCCCGCATACGCGAGAACCTCTCCGCGCTCACGAACGTCACCAAGGTCGTGATCGCGCAGCGCGTGGCCTCCGTGATGGATGCCGACCAGATCGTGGTCCTCGATGACGGCCGCGTGCACGCCACAGGCACGCACGAGGAGCTTCTCCGCACCGATGACATCTACAGCGAGCTCTACGAGTCACAGGTGGGCGGCACCGCCGAGACGAACGGCGCGCCAACCGCGCCAACCGCGCACGCAGACAAGCCCGCAACCGCCGCAACCAGAAGGGAGGCCCCCAATGCCAGGTAGAGGAGGCACTCCGTCAGGCCCCAAGGACCTGCGCCACACGCTGAGAAGATTTCTCTCGTACCTTGGACACGCCCGCTGGCAGCTCTTGGCCGTGGCCGTGCTGGTATGCGTGACGGGAGGGGCAAACCTTGCCGGAACGTACATGATCAAGCCCGTGGTGGACGCCGTGAGCACGGGCGACTGGATGCGCTTTGTCCATCTCGTTGCCCTCACGGCCGTCATCTACGCCGCAGGGGTCACCGCAAGCGTGGGCTACACCCAGACCATGGTGCGCGCGGCGCAGCGCGTGGTCTTTGACATTCGCCGCGACCTTCTCGGCCACATTGAGACGCTGCCGCTCTCGTGGTTTGACCGCACACGCAACGGCGACGTGATGAGCTACTTCACCAACGACGTGGACACCATCTCTGAGGCGCTCAACAACGGCTTTGCCAACATGGTGCAGGCGGCCATCCAGACCGTGGGGACCATCGTGCTTCTCGCTGTGCTGGACTGGCGGCTCACGCTCATCACGTTTGGCTGCGACGCGATCATCGTGGCCTACGCGCGCTTCTCGGGCAGGCGCTCCAAGCGGCTCTTCTCACAGCAGCAGCGCACGCTGGGTGCGCTGGACGGCTACGTGGAGGAGATGATCGCCGGGCAGAAGGTGGTCAAGGTCTTCAACCACGAGGGCGAGAACCTCAGGGGCTTCAAGGCCCTCAACGAGAACCTGCGCACAAGCGGAACCGGTGCCCAGGCATACGCCTCCACGATGGTGCCGGCGACGGTGGCCATCTCGTACACCAACTACGCCATCGTTGCCGTAGTTGGCGCCGCGCTTGCCATTGGCGGGCGCATGGGCGTAGGCAGCCTGGCCAGCTACCTGGTGTTTGTTCGCCAGGCGGCCATGCCAATCAACCAGCTCACGCAGCTGGGCAACTTCATGCTCACGGCACTCGCCGGCGCCGAGCGGGTCTTTGCCGTGATGGAGGTGCCTGCCGAGAAGGACGAGGGCACGGTCACGCTGGAGCGCGTGGGCGCAGGCGACGACGCAGCGGACGACAACCGCCGCATGGCCGCCGGCGCCGCGGGCTGGCGGTGGCGTCACAAGGACGGGACCGTGGTTCCTCTCGCCGGCGACGTGCGCTTTGACAACGTCACCTTTGGCTACGACGAGGGTCAGACGGTGCTTGCGAACCTCTCGCTCTTTGCGAAGCCCGGGCAGAAGATTGCCTTTGTGGGTTCGACGGGCGCGGGCAAGACCACCATCACGAATCTCATCAACCGCTTCTACGATGTGCGCTCGGGCGAGATAACCTACGACGGCATCGACGTACGGGACATCAAGAAGGCGTCGCTTCGCTCGTCTTTGGGAATCGTTCTGCAAGACACCCACCTCTTCCGCGGGACCATTGCCGACAACATCCGCTTTGGCAAGCTCGACGCCACCGATGAGGAGGTGCGCCACGCCGCTCGCGTGGCAAACGCGGACTCGTTCATCTCCCGCCTGCCGCGCGGCTACGACACGATGGTCACCGCCGACGGGGCGAACCTCAGCCAGGGCCAGAGGCAGCTCATCGCCATCGCACGCGCTGCCGTGAGCGACCCGCCCGTCCTCATCCTGGACGAGGCCACGTCGAGCGTCGACACTCGCACCGAGGCCCTCATCGCACGCGGGATGGACGCGCTCATGCGCGGGTGCACGGTCTTCGTGATTGCGCACCGGCTCTCCACCGTTCGCAACGCCAACGCGATCATGGTCCTCGAGCACGGGCGCATCGTAGAGCGCGGCACCCACGACGAGCTGCTTGCGCAGCGTGGCGAGTACTGGCAGCTCTGGACCGGCACCCGCGAGCTGGAGTAGACAAGCCTCTCTGGTTGGGGCAGAAGGCATAACCGAACGATTGGTGGCTGAGGACGTGCAACGAACGCATCGGAACGGCAAACCGCACACTCGCCGCGTCTCCGAGCGCCCTGCACGCAATAAAGATTCACAATCTTACATACGGAAGTCTAGCTAGCTAGATATGTATATTATTTTCTTGCGTAAGGAGCCGTTTGGACGGACGCCTGACTCCCAGCGACGAGGAACGCCCGCGTTTTCCCTGTTGGCCATCTGCGACAACCGGGATAAACGCCACGAGCGCACGCCGAGCAAGCCTACGCGGTCCCAACCGACCCACAATAAATAGTCGGCTTTTACACGTAATCCGGGACTCTGCGGGAACGCGACACACAGCAAAAAGACGATGTCCCAATTCGTGTGGGGCCTTCTCAACCAAAGTGTTTGATTAGCAACTTTTTTTGCTCTAACAGGATACTCGACTGAACAAAGAAGAGGATAGGGGTCAGCCTCCATACGCGGGGAGCACCTGCAATGCTCTGGAGGATCATCCCCGCATACGCGGGGAGCACGTCGACCCGCGCGAGGTCGAGCCCCTTGTTATGGGGATCATCCCCCGCATGCGCGGGGAGCACGTTGTCCTCGCACCACTGGAAGTACGCGGTCATGGGATCATCCCCGCATGCGCGGGGAGCACCCTGTGGCCGCACCTGCCGCA
Organism: Olsenella sp.; assembly: GCA_022648325.1. Lineage (GTDB taxonomy): Bacteria > Actinomycetota > Coriobacteriia > Coriobacteriales > Atopobiaceae > Tractidigestivibacter. The sequence continues at coordinate 23,272 of JALCMG010000011.1, read as the reverse complement.
ACATGCGTGGCCGGATCATCCCCGCATACGCGGGGAGCACCTGTCCGCTTCGTCGCTGCTCAGGGTGAATGCAGAATCATCCCCGCATACGCGGGGAGCACCGTGGTCCCGATTGCGGAATCCATCCTCGCCCTGGGATCATCCCCGCATACGCGGGGAGCACGCGATACGAGATTCTTGTGGAGTCGTTCGTTGAGGGATTATCCCCGCATACGCGGGGAGCACGATGGGCAGCGGGGCGGAGTTTGCCCAGTTGACGGGATCATCCCCGCATACGCGGGGAGCACGCGCTCTGGCAAGACGCACTCGATGACCGTCGGGGGATCATCCCCGCATACGCGGGGAGCACCGCGCTCGTCGGATTGCTTACGCTGATTCCAGCGGGATCATCCCCGCATACGCGGGGAGCACGTTGGTGATGAAGCCGTTCTCGACCAGGCGGTAGGGATCATCCCCGCATACGCGGGGAGCACACACGTCCTGCTCTATCTCGCCGTCGTGTCGGCGGGATCATCCCCGCATACGCGGGGAGCACTGCCTGGCTCTGCTCCATGCCCTGGATTCGTCTGGGATCATCCCCGCATACGCGGGGAGCACCACCCCGGACAAAACTGACTGCCTTGAGAACTGGGGGTCATCCCCGCATACGCGGGGAGCACGCGCTCTGGCAAGACGCACTCGATGACCGTCGGGGGATCATCCCCGCATACGCGGGGAGCACCGCGCTCGTCGGATTGCTTACGCTGATTCCAGCGGGATCATCCCCGCATACGCGGGGAGCACTCAGACCGAACGCCGTCTCGTGCTCCTCGGAGAACGGATCATCCCCGCATACGCGGGGAGCACCACGAAGTAGCGCAGGGCGTCGCAGGCGTGGTCGGGATCATCCCCGCATACGCGGGGAGCACGACAACGCAACGTCAGAGTCCACGGACTCGGGAGGGATCATCCCCGCATACGCGGGGAGCACCTCGTTCCCCCGGGACCTCGGGTGACGGATGCAAGGATCATCCCCGCATACGCGGGGAGCACCTCGTCGCATCCCTCGTAGGCTGATGCCTACCGAGGATCATCCCCGCATACGCGGGGAGCACAATCTTTATGGCAACGTCCTCATAGTCATAGCTAGGATCATCCCCGCATACGCGGGGAGCACTGAACCCTTCAGCTTCCCCCGGATTCGATGTCAAGGATCATCCCCGCATACGCGGGGAGCACCCGCAGCGCCCCAACGCGCAGAAGGGCACGCCGAGGATCATCCCCGCATACGCGGGGAGCACCGGCAGCTGCTCAAGCGTGCCGCGCTTCCCGATGGGATCATCCCCGCATACGCGGGGAGCACTCCGTTCAGGGCATCCAACACGCTCTTCGCGATGGGATCATCCCCGCATACGCGGGGAGCACTCGTGCCCTCCGGCATGACGCCCTTTGCCTTATAGGATCATCCCCGCATACGCGGGGAGCACGGCGGAGTCCGCCGTGGACTGGGCGGCAGAGGCGGGATCATCCCCGCATACGCGGGGAGCACGCGAATGGAAGCTAGGAAAAGGACGAAGGCGGAGGGATCATCCCCGCATACGCGGGGAGCACCGTTGGTCGCCATGGTAGGTCCTCTCCTTGCTTAGGATCATCCCCGCATACGCGGGGAGCACCCATATCTCCGTCCACATCCCCTCTCCCGCATGGGGATCATCCCCGCATACGCGGGGAGCACCTTCGGTGGGTGTGCTCCTTGCTTGTAGCTACTAGGATCATCCCCGCATACGCGGGGAGCACGCGAATGGAAGCTAGGAAAAGGACGAAGGCGGAGGGATCATCCCCGCATACGCGGGGAGCACCGTTGGTCGCCATGGTAGGTCCTCTCCTTGCTTAGAATCATCCCCGCATACGCGGGGAGCACCCATATCTCCGTCCACATCCCCTCTCCCGCATGGGGATCATCCCCGCATACGCGGGGAGCACCTTCGGTGGGTGTGCTCCTTGCTTGTAGCTACTAGGATCATCCCCGCATACGCGGGGAGCACCCTGAGCCTCGCCCACCAGGCCATGATGTCGGCGGGATCATCCCCGCATACGCGGGGAGCACCGTCAACGGCGACGGGTGGACCGCCTGGTGGCAGGGATCATCCCCGCATACGCGGGGAGCACGCAGCTACACGGCGCGCGGCGGCAACATGTACAAGGATCATCCCCGCATACGCGGGGAGCACCAAGGTGTCCGCAGCGCAGGGCGGCACGGAGCGAGGATCACCCCCGCATACGCGGGGAGCACCGCGAACGTGCTGCATCTGGAAGGCTCGTAGCCAGGATCATCCCCGCATACGCGGGGAGCACGTACGGGAGGGGGAGGGTGACGGTCAAGGAGCTGGGATCATCCCCGCATACGCGGGGAGCACTTTGGTGCAAGCCATATGATGTGAGACACAGGAGGATCATCCCCGCATACGCGGGGAGCACGCAATTGCTTGTAACTCAATTGTTGTGTAGGAATGGATCATCCCCGCATACGCGGGGAGCACCTCTCAAGGATTCCGTGCACCGCGCTGCCGAAGAGGATCATCCCCGCATACGCGGGGAGCACGCACGGTGGAGGTAACGGCTCCAACCCTGCGGGGTGGATCATCCCCGCATACGCGGGGAGCACGGGGGTAGTCCATTTTTTGGACTGGGGATAGTCCAGGATCATCCCCGCATACGCGGGGAGCACCGATTTCTCCGCGACGGGCGTTCTCAAATCCGAGGGATCATCCCCGCATACGCGGGGAGCACCGGCGAGGAGTGGCTGGACTGGGTGGCACGCCAGGGATCATCCCCGCATACGCGGGGAGCACAACTTGTCCATGAACTTGTACAGCTTGTTCGTGGGATCATCCCCGCATACGCGGGGAGCACGTTCTTTTCAACTAGGTTATCTCTCATAGTATTAGGATCATCCCCGCATACGCGGGGAGCACGACATGCCAGCGGTCTGCCATGCCCTGGATGCGTTGGATCATCCCCGCATACGCGGGGAGCACCTTGGCGGTGCTGACGGCGGTCGAGGCGTTCGAGGGATCATCCCCGCATACGCGGGGAGCACGATTGAAGGCACGCTGAAATGCGCCGGATCTAGGGGATCATCCCCGCATACGCGGGGAGCACGGCGGTGCAAGACTTCTTTGCCGGCGTGCCCGCGTGGATCATCCCCGCATACGCGGGGAGCACTCTTCCGCATCCATGGAAGAGATCGGCACGGCGGGGATCATCCCCGCATACGCGGGGAGCACTTCTTGTACTGCCATCCCATGTACTTCTTCATGAGGATCATCCCCGCATACGCGGGGAGCACTTCAACGAGGTAGACGCCGGCGCGGATACCGTCAGGATCATCCCCGCATACGCGGGGAGCACAAAGCCATTGCGGATTTGGACCCGAAAAGGTCTAGGATCATCCCCGCATACGCGGGGAGCACTGCCGCCAAGTACGACGTTAGCGGCAAGCTGCTGTGGATCATCCCCGCATACGCGGGGAGCACCGGCAACCTTGCCGCCGTGACGCTTGATTCAGACGGATCATCCCCGCATACGCGGGGAGCACTTCACGCCGAATCTCGTAAACCGCGTGAAGCCGAGGATCATCCCCGCATACGCGGGGAGCACCGGAATCGCCGCCGTCGTTGCAGGTCTTGTGTGGGGATCATCCCCGCATACGCGGGGAGCACCTAGACGCGGGCTTTGCCGTGATGTGCAGGTGCGGGATCATCCCCGCATACGCGGGGAGCACAAGCGACCTGAGAGAGATTAACAAGGCGCTGAAGGGATCATCCCCGCATACGCGGGGAGCACAAAGCCATTGCGGATTTGGACCCGAAAAGGTCTAGGATCATCCCCGCATACGCGGGGAGCACAACGCGCTTGCCGTGCTCTTCCCACTTGTCGGCGGGATCATCCCCGCATACGCGGGGAGCACATTGCGGAAACGCCGGTTCCGGTATCGCCTTTTGGGATCATCCCCGCATACGCGGGGAGCACCCAGAAGTGCCATTGTGTCTTCGCGGCAATCTCGGGATCATCCCCGCATACGCGGGGAGCACAGCATCAACGAACGGCTGCGGCAGACCCATCTTGGGATCATCCCCGCATACGCGGGGAGCACATCTCCCCCGGCGGCTATCACCTCTGCGGTGCCGGGATCATCCCCGCATACGCGGGGAGCACTTGTCACCGTCTGCTTCGACGCAACCCCGAGCCAGGATCATCCCCGCATACGCGGGGAGCACGTTCGACTGCAACCCGGAGGGGCCCACGCACTGGGGATCATCCCCGCATACGCGGGGAGCACTATGGACGAGAATGGTGACGGTGTATACCGACGAGGATCATCCCCGCATACGCGGGGAGCACCGAGAAGGTGCCGAGCTTCATGAGCTTCGAGCAGGGATCATCCCCGCATACGCGGGGAGCACACGTTTCCGTTGGTGTCAGCTTTTTCGGACATTAGGATCATCCCCGCATACGCGGGGAGCACCGCCGGCAAGGTTCGCGGCAAGCCCCGCCCGAAGGGATCATCCCCGCATACGCGGGGAGCACCCAGTCGAGGCACGGTATGCCAGACCCGAAGTAGGGATCATCCCCGCATACGCGGGGAGCACGCTTGAGGAGTGCGGCGAGGCGCTCAGGGAGAAGGGATCATCCCCGCATACGCGGGGAGCACTCGTCATGGGGGAGCACGGACTGGTGCAGGAGGTTGGATCATCCCCGCATACGCGGGGAGCACGGCGGACTATCCGAACTACATCGACATGACGCTGGGATCATCCCCGCATACGCGGGGAGCACAGCTGGCTTTCCGTCTCCTGCGACCTCTCAAGGAGGATCATCCCCGCATACGCGGGGAGCACGCTCACCTGCGTCCCGACCGGCCATCCCCAGATGGGATCATCCCCGCATACGCGGGGAGCACCTTACCAGCGCCCCTGCGCACGATGTGATGCTGGGGATCATCCCCGCATACGCGGGGAGCACGATGGCCCGGTACGAGCGCATGTACTCGGGCGTGGGATCATCCCCGCATACGCGGGGAGCACCGAGTTGTATTGGTTCTTGGGGACACGAAGCTCGGGATCATCCCCGCATACGCGGGGAGCACCCGCTCCGGCAAGACGCACGCGATGATCGTCGGGGGATCATCCCCGCATACGCGGGGAGCACCCTGCCGTCGAATATGGCCGTCTCGGCCACCTGGGGATCATCCCCGCATACGCGGGGAGCACCTTCATCGCCTCTCTGTTCATCGACCGCCAGGCGGGATCATCCCCGCATACGCGGGGAGCACTTCGACCCACGCAAGGACTCGACGCGCAAGCCGAGGATCATCCCCGCATACGCGGGGAGCACGGACTATGCGAAGGTGTTAGAGCGCAAGCCGCTGGGATCATCCCCGCATACGCGGGGAGCACCCCGCCTCTCTGGCCTGCGCCCTGGAAGTGGATGGGATCATCCCCGCATACGCGGGGAGCACCGAGCCGGAGCCCCCGTGCGGCGTGCTGTTCTCGGGATCATCCCCGCATACGCGGGGAGCACTTGCTTGCTCCCGACCCACCTGAAGTGCAGGCGGGGATCATCCCCGCATACGCGGGGAGCACCAACCGCATCTTGGAGGTGTGCCTGCCGGTCGAGGGATCATCCCCGCATACGCGGGGAGCACCATCGACAGGGTTCTCGACCAGACGGTGACCGTGGGATCATCCCCGCATACGCGGGGAGCACTTGCGATACCGTGGTCTCCCCTCAGCCTTGGAGGGGATCATCCCCGCATACGCGGGGAGCACTTGCCCGCATAAATTGAGTAGGAGTCCGGCAAAGCATCGTAGTGGAAGTATATTGCCGCAGTATATCCGCCCTGTTTGTTCAGGAGACCATTAGGGTCATTATCTTCACTAACGGCCTCGATATCGGAGATGCCCTTCACCTGTCCAAGACGCGAAACCACGAAGTCTTGTGACGGAGCAGTTATCTGCTTGAGCTGCTGAACGCTTGTCTCAAATGCCGCAGCCGCATCGTCCAACGCCTTTGCTTGGGATGAGTAATCCAGAGGTTTTCCAAGCTCATCGGCTGCAGCATTGATTTCATCCGTCGAGGAGGGCAAATCTGGAACCTCTCTCAGCGACTGGCGCGCATCCGCAACCGCAAGAGTGAGAGCATCCTGAGTTGAAACGTCGAGGGGCTTATCGCCAGAGTCGATATAACTTTGGGCCGTATCAATCTTGCTCTGAAGCTCAGCGTTTTTCTCTTCCACCTGAGCCGCAGCCGCATTGAAAGCATCTACTGCCTGGTTATGAGGAACTACGACAAACTTGTATATGCAGATTGCAAATACAACGAATGCGAGCGCGACAACCCCTATGATTACGCCCGTCTTTGTTCGGGTTGGTTTCTTGCTCTCTAATCCTCCTGGAGACGTTGCTCCCGAAGAGTCTTTTTCCATCGATGTCTCACCATTCTTCTCGTCACTCAATTGTCTCTCCATTCAAATCCCGAAGAACAAGGGGGATTTGATGGTAAAGCCGTTCAGGTCGATTCAAGAGCCTGAATGCGCAGCTTTCCCTCTGTAGACATCCACACAATGACGAGAAAGAGTGGCCGCTGGCCTACCCTCAAAGCACGTCAGACAGCACGTCAGCGGCAAAGAGGGGCAGATTAACGAGCCAACCCTCGTCCTTGTAGCCACGCAAAGAAAGCCGCTGACATCTCTCTATGCCAAATTCCTTGGAGAACTTGGCAAGGCTCCTGCTGCGCACGTTGTCATCAGGCTTCACCTCGAGCGGGATCACCTTTCCTCGACACTCGTAGACGAAGTCCACCTCGGCCTTGTCCGTCCTTCCGTCAGCAGACCAGTAATACGGAACGCAAGAGTTGCTCGCCACAAGTTGCTGGCACACGTACTGCTCGACATAGGCACCCTTGCCTTGGGTGAAGAGGGAGTCCCCTCTCACAATAACGTCCTGGTCAAGGCCATAGGTGGCACCCAGAAGACCAACGTCAAGAAGGAACAGCTTAAAGGAGCAATCATTGACGTATGTCAAGAGCAGAATGCCAGGCCGAGAAACCCTTGGCACCCGGGTTACCATGCCAGCATCGACAAGCCAGGAGACCGCATCCTTGTACCCTCGTCCTCTGCCTCCTGTCTTGACCTTGGAATACGTGAACTTATTGATGCCGGTCTCGTGTGAGATCTGCGTGGGCACAGAGCGCCAGACCTCTCGGATTCTCTCGGATTCTCTCGGATTCTCTCGGATTCTCTCGGATTCTCTCGGAGTCCACCGGGGTCGACACATGTTTCGAGAAATCGAACTCGTAGTCGCGAAGCAATCTCAGCTGTACCTTGCGCGATTCAGCAAGAAGGCTCGTGTCGATATATGCCTGCACTGCCTCTGGCATGCCGCCGATATAGAGGTAAAGCTTGAGCAAATCCTCGTACTTCTCCCCGAGCGCACTCGTCAAGTCAAGAGAATCCCTATCGAGGAGCTGGGAAAGCCGCAGCTCGCCCAACGCTTCGACAAATTCCTTGAAGGTCATGGGATGCATATCGAGGTAGTCGACCTTGCCAACAGGCCACGAGATTGGCTGCGCATCCTCCTGCTGCGAGGAGAGCCTGCTTATGGCGACGCCCAGAAGAGAGCCCGCAGCAACAACGGGAATGTCTGGGCGCAATTCGCAGAACTGCTTAAGGGACGCAGTGGCGCGCGGGCACTCCTGAATCTCGTCGAAGAATACAAGGGTGCGCCCGTTGGAGGCATCGGTTCCCGTATACGCCGAAATCGCCGTGAGAAGACGGGCGGGGTTAAGCGATCCGGCAAACACGCTCTTCATTACCTCGTTGTCGAGAAACGTCACGTGCGCGACGGCATCAAAGTGCTCGTGGCCAAACTCCAGAACAAGCCAGGTCTTCCCCACCTGGCGCGCGCCCGCCACGCAGGCTACCACACCCGGCGACCGAGTGGGGGAGGCGCCCCCTCGACCACTCCCTCACGGCGGTCACGCCGCAGCCCACGAGCTCGGCCGCCCCGCTCGCGCCCATGCCCTCCTCGAGGGCGTAGAGCGCGAGTTCCACGTCGTCCTTGCCGTACATGCGGACCCCTCTCCGGACCACCCCGTGGTCCAACTTCGAGTCCGCACCCCCTTTCCGTCATCGCAAACAGCCATTTTTGTCCGTTTGCGAAAGTTCGTGCCATCAAGCCGCCGCAAACCAGTCCCCGGCCGAGAAAAGCGGGCGACCCCTCTTCCGGAGCCGCCCGCCCAAAGACCACTTCCGCAGCGCACCGCCTACAGGTTGTGCTTCTTCAGCTTCTGGTCGAAGATCCCGTTCACAATCTGGCTCAGCTGCTCGCACACGTCATCCGGCAGCTCGCCCTCCTGCGCCGCAATGGCGTAGAGGTCCGGATGCTCGAGCTCGATCTTCTCGAACGTCTTGCTCAGCGCGTGCTTGCGCACGAAGAACGGAATCCGCTTCACGCTCTCCTCGGGCACCAGCGCCAGAATCTTCTCGTTTGCAACCTTGCTGCTAGACGACCCAACCGGTCCAACTTCCTGCTCTGCCATGCTCTTCCCTTCTCGCGGTAAACGAGGCCATTCTATCCGCACGAGACAAACGCTATACCACAGCTCACAATTCCACGGTGGCTCCACGCGCAAGCTCAGTTACCATGAGAGCGGCCAAGCAAGCAAAGGAGACCCATGTCGGGCGAGAAGCACGCAAAGACAAAGACGCACGTCAATCTCCGTCGCGTAGCGCTGGGGCTGCTCGCAGCGCTCGCGATTGTTGTGGTGGCGTTTCTCGCCTACGCAAGCACCTACTCTCGGGCGAGCGCGCGTGCGGGGGCCGCACTCGCAGGCAGCGACTCCGTCCGCGTGACCGCCACCGCAAGCGGTTACCTCTTTGATGGGCCAGGACGAGAAGACGCGCTCGTGTTCTACCCCGGCGGCAAGGTCCAGGGCGAGGCCTACGCAGCCCAGCTAGAAAGCATCGCCGAGAAGGGGACGGACGTGTTCCTCGTACGCATGCCGCTCGACTTTGCGTTTCTCGACATGAACGCCGCGGACTCCATCATTGGAAGCGTCGAGTACCACTACAGCCACTGATACGTGGGCGGACACTCCCTCGGCGGCGCAATGGCAGCCGTCTACGCCGCCGACCACACCAGCGAGCTAGACGGTCTGGTGGTTCTGGCCGCGTACCCCACCAAGAGTCTGCGCGCGCCAGGCTTTAGGATGCTGAGCGTCTACGGCTCCAAAGACGGCGAGGTAGACATGCTGCAATCCCATGCCGACCTGCGGCCGGACGACTACACGGAGCTTGTTATCGAGGGCGGCAACCATGTGCAGTTTGGCGACTACGGCAAGCAGGACGGTGACGGAGTTGCCACGATAAGCGTCGAGGAGCAGCAGGAGCTAGCCGCAAACGCCGTGGGCGCGTTCACGCAGGGCGAGTAGTACGCCCCCCTACCGCCGTGCTCTACCCTCCAGCACCAGTATCGCGGCGCCGAGCAGCACAATTGCTACGCCGCTGATGGCAAAACCACGCGCTCACGCCAAGGACCTCCGCAACGGGAGAAGCAACCACAAGGCCAATGGGCGTCGAAATCATCGAGACGATCTGGAATGCCGCGAGGCTCGCAAGTCCCATCGCAGCGGGAGAAGCGGTCTCCTGCGCAAGGAACCAGACCAGCGCAAACTGCACGGCCGAGCTCCCCACCTGCGAGACGGCCTGGCCCGCGTGGATGGTGTAGTAGGCCGTCGCCTCGGTGGGCCTGCCGCCGGTCGGGCTGCCTGGCCCGCGAGGATGGTGTAGTAGGGGCGCCGCCATGCGACGTCGGGGCGCGTGGTTCCCTGCGGGCCCTTGGTTTCCTGGTCATCCACGCCGAGGCTCCGTCCTTCTCGCCAGAACGAAAATGGGGCGAGAATATAGCACGCGAATGCGGGGGTGTCTAGGGGGATGCCCGCCGGGCACTCGGCACCTGCCCCTGGTGCTAGCGGCGTCCCCGCTTCTTTTCCTTGGAGTCGTCGATGGTGATGTCCCGATTGTAGGTAATGCTGTATGCAAGCTCTAGCGCGCTGAGAAGTTCGCCAACATCGTGATCTCCCAGCTTGCTCAGGCTCTCGGCAAGGTTTGACACGCCATTTGAGCTGTGATCATGCGCATAGGAGCGGCCCTTGTCAGTACAGCTGGCAAGCACACGGCGGCGGTCGGATGGGTCAGGCTCACGGGCCACAAAGCCCTTTTCCTCCAGCGAGTCGAGAATACGAGTCATGCGCGGGCGGGTATAGCCAAGCGTCTTGGCAAGGTCGGACGGGTTCATCCCCTCATCCTGACGAGAGAGATATTCGAGGACTGGGTCTTCCCCCATCGACATGCCGTAGGCAGTACTAATTGATCCTTTGGCAATGCCTCGTGAGTACATGATGAGCTTTTTCGCGGCGTCCTCGTAGTCCATGCGGGTAGAACAACTCCTTTCTCGGCGTCACTGGCTCCCTTGTTTTTGCCCCCAAAACACTCGTTAATACTAACAACATTCTTTTTTTCTTACAGAAAAGTTGCAGGACGAAAGTATGGATATCATCGTTTCTGCAAAACCATCATGCTCGTTGTCAACGGCGGTAACCCGAGAAGCGGCGGCTCTTACCTCACGAGGAGCGTTTGCCATGGCCCAACTCCTTGGAACGGAACGGAGCATGTCTATGTCGTTGCGCCCATCGCCAATCGCAAGCACATTAGAGATGCTCACGCCAAGACGATCGCAGACAACCCGAATGCCCTCGGTTTTACTCGCACGCCCATCCATAACCTCACAGAGTATTGGGGAGGATCTCACCGCAGAGAGATCGGGAAAGGCAACCCCCACCTCCCGTTCGGCTCGTTCGATATCCTTTGGCTCCCCCACTAGGAGAAGCTTGTGCAGCCCCCTCCCCGAGAAGTGCTCCTCGAGCGTGCCCTCGACAGACTCTACGCCCACGATCTGCTCCTCGCGCGCAACACGAGGATCCAAACGGCTGTCCACAACCCAGCTGTGATATCCATAGGCCATGCAGGTCACGCCAGGCAGCTCACGCGAAACAAAGTCGTGTAACCGAAGCGCATGTTCAAGTGCCATAGGACGGCTCAGAAGCTCGCTCCCATCTGAGTCAAGCACGTATGCGCCGCTGTAGCAGATTGTGGGTCCCGTGTTGCCAAGCTCTTGTCGAATCGCCGCCAGCGCCTCGGGCATGCGCGCCGAGACAAGAACCAGAGCCACGCCTGCTTGCGCAAGGGCTCGTGACGCTTGCGCGGTGCGGGCCGTAACGCGATGACGGTTATCGAGGATGGTGCCGTCCACGTCAGAGAAGACGACGGAAGGCAGCCGGCCAAGGTCTGCCATTAGCGCGACCCCCTCTCGCGCTTCTTGGAGATGTCCACGCCTGCAGCGGCCATAATTGCCTGCACGTTTTTCTTAGCGTTTGTCGTCCCCACCTTGAGCACCACAGAAAGCACGGCACCCACCAGTGCCAAAACGACGCCAAGCTGGCCAAAGCCCGTGCTGCCGCCACCATAGAAGCCCCAATAGCCCACGATGAAGCCAGCGGCAACAAGCGAGTACCCAAGCCGCAACCAAACGTTGAGGCGCTGAATGGCATCGGTCTGGAGCTTAGCCTCGCGAATGAGGTCCTCTCGACTCCAATTTGAGGTATTGATCGGGGTGAGTGGCGACATGAGTTCTCCTTGTCTTTCTCCATGGCTAGCAGAATGCCCGAATCGCAGAGATGTCCGCGATTCGGGCCGCGTGCCGGGATGCCACTAATGCAACTACAGGCGTGTACTATCAGGACGCGTGATCCGCTACGCTACAGTGGCAATCGTGGCAGCACCAAAGAAGCCGCAAAGTGCACCGACAAAAGCAATTGCGAGAAGGATAAGCATCGTGATTATGGGGCTGACCTTCTTCTTGGACATGAGCCACCAGCAGAAGATGGTGAAGATCAGGGGGAGGAGCTTTGGATAGATGCCATCGAGCGTTCCCTGAAGAGTGCCTCCGCCGGGAAGCTGCAACGCTGTGGTAATCGAAACCCAGGTTGCGTCAACCGCACCAATAACGATGGTGCCGATCATTACGATAGCCTCGCGAAGCGCCTGAGCATTTGGTCCAACAAGCGCCTCAACGGCATCTCCGCCAAGCTTGTAGCCGCGGTAGTACGCAAACCTCATGCCAAAGTACGCGAGAAGGTTCCACACCACGATGTAGAAGATTGGGCCGAGAACCGAGCCACCCTGAGAGAGGCCCATCGAGATACCGAGAAGGATGGGAATCAGCGTGCCCACAATAAGGGAGTCGCCAATGCCAGCCAGAGGCCCCATGAGACCGGCTCGAATGCCGTTGATAGTGTCATCCGTAACGGGCTGGCCGTTCGCGCGGGCCTCCTCAAGACCAACGGTGACGCCCACGATCATGGAGCCAATCTGGGGCTCGGTGTTGAAGAACGCGGAATAGGTCTGGAGTGCCCTGTTCTGGTCCTCCTTCTTGTCGTAGAGGTCCTCAACGATGGGAAGCATGGAGACCAGATAGCCAAAGGTCTGCATGTGCTCCTGAGAGAAGCACGTGAGGTTTCCGTAGTACCAGTTGCGGAAGGACTTGGCAAGGGCCTCCTTGGAGACCTTGCGCTCCTCTTTCACGGTGGTGTTCTCAGCCATTAGATATCCTCCTCTTCCTCGTCGTCGGAGCCTGCGGCCGCGATGGCGCCAGCGGTGCCAATGTGATCGACCTTCAGGCGCAGCATCGTGATGTTGTAGTTGATCAGGGCAAAGAAGCATGCGATAGCAGACGCAGCGATGAGGTTGCAGCCCATGACCGCCGCAAGCGTGAAGCCAAAGAAGAACGGCAGGAAGTCAGTGGGCTTGGTGATGACCTGCTTGAGGAGGATGGCAATACCAACGCAGGGCAGGAGCGAGCCAACCGCGAAGAGCGTCTTCATGGGGATGCCGTCCATCGGCAGGCTGGCAAGCAGGTTGTTAACCGCGTCGCCGCCAAAGTAGACGAGAAGGAACGTGGGGAGGAAGGAGCAGATGAGGTGAGAAATCCAGGGGAGCACCATGTCCACGAGGTAGAGCTTGTGGGTGTCGCCCTTCTCAAGCCACTTCCAGCCCATTGCCTGCCATGCCAGGTTGATAGTAGCGGTGCCATAGAACAGGATTGCACCAAGGGTTCCGCAGGTTGCGCCAAGTGAAGTGGCAAGGGCTGCAGCATCCGCGCTACCTGCGTCCAGACCCTGAGCCTTAACCGCGATGAGTGCGAGGGGAATGCCAATGTAGCATGCCGCGCGAACATCGGCAGAAACGGTGCCACCGGGTGTCACGAGGGCAATGTAGACAACCTGGATTGCCATTCCCACGAGGATGCCGTCGGGGACGTCACCCAGGATAATGCCAACCACCAGACCCGCAACGAGCGGGCGACCAAGCGTATAGTTGCCGATTGACGTGCCGCCCATACCCGGCATCGAGGCCAGGCAGGCGAACAGTCCAAGCAGCGCGGCCTGGAACATGTTTACCGCCATACAAACCACCTTCCTTAGTGCTTACACCTTTGCGTCGAGAAGTGCCTCACTCGCGTCCATGGGGTGACGCGTTGAGTGACAGGTGCTTCACCTAGTCCGTGAAGCCGAACATGCCGCGGAACTTGTCCCAGGTGCCGGTCTCCTTGTCGGGAATCAGGCGGAAGTCCACGGTGTAGCCCTTCTTGGAGATGGCCTCGAACGCCTCTGCCTCTTCCTGGGTGATTGACTGGTTGTTGCCAATCTTTGTGGTGCCCGGACGGTCATTGCAGGGGCCCACGACAACGGTCTTGACGTCATCCGGCGTAAAGCCAGAGTCGACGAGGATTTCCTTCATATCCAGCGGGTTCTTGGTAATGAGGAAGTAGCGAGTATTGGAGTCGCGGACGATTTGCGCCTTCTCCTTGAAGTGTTCCATGGTCCAGACGAACGTCTTCTTGTCTGGGGCGGCACTCTTGTAGGCGCTCTTAAGCACCGGGTTCTTTGCAGCGGCATCGTTGACTGCAATGATGCCGTCGCAGGGATACTCCACTGCCCAGCGAGTAACTGTCTGGCCGTGAACCATACGGTCATCGACGCGCACGAACGAAACTGACATCTTTCCTCTCCTTGTCTTCTCGTATATGCAGATGGGCATCACCCATCACGGTCGCACGTGGGTGACTAGAGGTCTTCTTCCTCGTCGTCATCCCCGCCGAGGTCAAGCTCCATCTCGGAGAGTGCATTTTGGCCCTCGGAGACAATCGATTTGCAGAGCCCGTCAAGGTCCTCGGACTGAAGATCGAAGGCCGCGGTAAGTGCCATGGGAACATTCGCACCGCCAAAGGCGCGGGTCTTGGGGAGCAGTCCATGGGAAGCCAGCGTGTTGAGAGCATTGGTAAGCGGGGAGCCGCCAATGAGGTCTCCAAGGAGAATCACCTCGTCATTGGCGGTGATTGGGGAGATGGTCTCCTCCAGCTCCGAGACGTACTGGCCTGCTCCCTCGCCATCGCGCAAGCTGCAGCTCAGAATGTCATCGCGCTCGCCCACCAGCATCTTCATGACGCTGTGAAGACCGGGCGCGAACGTCCCGTGGCTAACCAAAAGCAGATATCTCATAAAATCCCCTTCTCCGTAGCCTTGGCGTCAACCGAAACGCCCTGATGGGTTCGCTGCATTTGATTGTCACAGGCAACTATTAATGCTGAAATAATTTAGTTGCCAGCGGTAACTTTTTGTCGGTTAACGGTATCAACTACTTTTTTGGATGCCGTGCACAGGTGCTACTTAGCTGGAATTTTCGTCAGCATCAGCAGCTGTGACGGCAATCAATTGCTGTCCCGCTCCCGCTCGGTCCGCTGCTGCCCCACTCCGCCCCTCGCTCAACTCAAAAAGCGCACACGAAAACAAATGCGGCCTCAAGCTTCCTGGGAAAACGTCACCAGGAAGAGACCGAGATTGTTTTCATGTGCGCTTTTTTCGAAGTGGCGGCGGGGCAGCACCTTCTCGACGACCACTTTCGCTCACCGGGACGCCCGCCGGGCGCCATTCCTCAGTTGCGGTTCTTGCGAATCCTCGGTGGCTTTAGGGAGCGAAGCCCCTCTCGATAGTGGCGGACAAACGCCTGGATAACCCGAGCGTTTCGCTGCTCGTCCATGCCTAGGCACCGGAGAACCACGCCCCATCTGTCAAGGGACGAGACGCCCACGCGCACGCCGTCCGGCAACTCCGCGGCCACCGCGTCGCGAAAGCCCTGCACGTCATCCGCGCCCAACGCCTGGTCAACGATGAGCGCCGAGCCAAAGTTTGTATAGCCCCCGAAGCCACTCATGCCCTCGATGGGCACCGAGCAGCCCTCCCCTGGCGCGGCGGCAAGGCGGCCTACCGCCACAAGCGATCCGCCCACCCGCACCTCGGTCGAGAGAAGCGCATCGCGAAACCGGAAGGGCTTCTCGTCCGGCGACCAGCCGCTGGACAGTCCCTCTACGTACACGAGCGACGCCCCCTCCTCAAGCGCTATCTGCGTCCGCTGACGGAAGCGCGCGTTGGCGTAGGGCATCACCTCGTCGGCGTAGTACTCCAGGAGGCCACCCGCGCCCACGTGCGTGCACTGGCTCTGCGTGGTGAGAAGCCCGTTGTCGCACTTATAGATGTAGCTGGGAGTCTGCGTGGTGAGAACCGCGTGCGCCCTCTCCCCCACCCTAATGTCCACATCGTAGTGCTCTCCCTCGGTATAGCCACCTCCGGTGGAGATGAGAAAGTAGTAGGGCTCGGCCCCCGGCACCCTTATCTCAGACGAGATGCGCGAGTTGACGTGCCTGTACAGGCGCGTCGCCACAGTTCGATCGGCGCGCCGGCTAAACTCCATGCAGATGGTGCCCGCCGCCACGCGTTCGCGTTTGGCACCCCTAGCCTCGCTCGCAACCATTACAGGTCTTCCAGCATGCAGTCTTGCTTGATCCACGCGATTACCTTGTCGAGTCCCTCGTCCTTCATGAGGTTGGCAAAGATGAAGCTGTCGGCGCAGCGGAACTTCTCGGAGTCCTCGCGCATGCGGTCGAGGTTGGCTCCCACGTACGGCGCCAGGTCGATCTTGTTGATGATGAACAGGTCGCTCTTGATCATGCCCTGGCCAGCCTTGCGAGGAATCTTCTCGCCCTCGGCAACGTCGATGATGTAGACGGAGAAGTCCACGAGCTCCGGGCTAAAGGTCGCGGCAAGGTTGTCGCCGCCGCTCTCAATAAACATGAGGTCAAGCGCGTGGTTGAAGCGCTCCTCCAGCTCGTCCACCGCAGCGAGGTTCATCGAGGCATCCTCACGGATTGCCGTGTGAGGGCAGCCGCCCGTCTCCACGCCAATGATCCTGTCAACCGGCAGGACGGAGTTCTTAATCATGAACTCGGCATCTTCCCTGGTGTAGATGTCGTTCGTGATGACGGCCATGCTGTAGTCGTTCTGCATCGCACGCGTGAGGCGCTCGATGAGCATGGTCTTCCCCGACCCAACAGGCCCTCCCACACCAATGCGCACCGCTCGTTTCATATTGACCCCCTCCATTGGTAGTTGACATACGCAACCCGTCGCAGCGTTGAGACAAGAGGCAACTCGGCCACCGCGTCGCGCCCCCGCCCCAGCGTCACGACATGAACAGCCGCGCATCCAGCGTCTCGTGACGCATCTGGGCGATTACGCCCATCTGGTCGATGCCATTGGGGGCAATCACGATCACCTCGTCGGGAATCACGCTCAGGACCAGCAGCTTGTGGTCGCCCACCTCGAAGGCAGACCCATTCTCCAGCTGGGCCTCGTCAGAGATCCGGATGTCATAGTCACGTCCGTGATCGCTCGTCACTCTCAGGATCTTCTTGGCCAGGTCGTCGCTTCGAACCTGTGCGGTCTCCACGTGGTAGTGCGAGAGGTCAGCGATGTTTGAGACGTTGTCGAAGATTTCGGTCAGTACCATGTTCTCTCCCTTGCACCTTCTCCAAGACAGGGTGCCAGAGCCAACCCCCAGGCATCTGGCGCCCCGGTATTCACGCCATGCGGCGCCAGCCTTCCTAGAACAGGTAGTAGCGCTGGGCGAGAGGAACCTCGGGAACCGGGTCGCAGGTGATGAGCTCGCCGTCGATGGTCACCTCGAACGTGTGCGGGTCGACCTTGATGCTCTTCGGGCAGTAGTCGTTGAGCTTCATGTCGCGCTTCGTGAGGTCGCGCGTCTTGTGGACCGGCAGCACGATCTTCTTCAGGCCAAGCCTCTCCTTGATGCCATGATCGTAGGCGTACTGCGAGACGAACGTGATGTTGCACGCCTCGACCGCACCGCCCCACGCGCCATACAGGTCGCGCATGAAGCGCGGCTCGGGAGTGCGAGAAGCCGGGCGAGAGGTAGTGCACGTGGAGGTCGAGGCCGCCGAGCCCGGGCCGCTCCCCTAGATCTGGTGGGTGTCAAGATAGCCGTTAACCTTGTTGTTGAAGCCAAAGACGCGCCGCTTTCCGCCCATGTCAATCAGGCGCACCGTGCGCTTCTGGCCGGGCTCAAACCTCACGGCCGTGCCCGCCGCGAGGTTAAGGCGCTTGCCGTATGCCTTCTCGCGGCCAAAGCGTAGGCCAGCCTCATTTGCCTCGTAGAAATGGAACTGCGAGCCAACCTGCACGGCCCTGTCATCCACGTTGGTGACCTCAAGCTCGATGGCGTCGTAGCCCTCGTTGTAGGGAACCGGGCCCTCGCCCAGGTGATACTCTCCGGGAATCATGCCTGCCTCCTTCTCGCACTACTTGATGGAATCGTGGATGGTCACGAGCTTGGTGCCATCGGGGAACGTGGCCTCCACCTGGATCATTGGGATCATCTCGGAAACGCCCTCCATGACGTCCTCGCGAGTAAGGAGCTGCCCTCCCCCGTCCATCACCTGCGTAACGGTCTTGCCCTCACGGGCACCCTCCAAAATGAAGCCGGAGATAAGGGCCACGCTCTCGGGATGGTTGAGCCTTATCCCCTTCGCGCGGCGCCTCTCGGCGATCATCGCGGCAAGCGAGATCATCATCTTTCTCTGCTCACGCTCGGACAGTTGTATGGACGCTCACGCTTCCTTCCTTTACTTTGCACTCGTCCCAACCGTTCTGGTAATGCCAGCCGAGAAACCAAGGCCGGCCGTCCACCTGCACCAGAGCAAGGCGAAGCTACGCCGGCCACATGCCCACGAGCATGAGGAAACCGGGAATCCAAGCCGTGACAATTCCCTCGACAACGCCCAGGTACCCCACGAACTTGCCCAGCGGCTTCTTGAGGTTTATCTCGATGAAGGCGGTGAGCCACAGGATGCCCCACGCCCACCAGATGAGTCCGTAGATCCAGTTGCCGCCGTAGCCCTGCGTAATGCACAGGAGACCAGCCGGGATGGTGTTGATGGCAACAAAGAGACTGTAAGGCGCTTGTCGAAGTCGAAGATGGTGTTGAGGGCGGTATAGAGGTAGGTGAACGCGAACAGCAGGCCGGTGCCGCTTGCGTAGTACCACGAGGCGTCTGCCCCTGCGCTACGCCAATGCCAATGGCGATGATGTTGAGGACAAGCCCCAAACCTCCGGTAAAGAGGTTCATAACGACGTTTGACTTATCCTCGATTCCCAGCAAGCCATAGCACCCGTTGCTGATAAGCACGATGCCAACGTACAGAAGAACGATACCCAGCATACTTGCCTCCTTCATTCGGAACGTAAGGAGCGGCCGTTCAAAGAGCCCTCCACGTGAGGTGTACCGGGACGCCCTTGGCCCCGCAGAAAGCTCGTGGGCCATTGGTAAGACAATCGGATGTATACACCAGGCGTCAGGATGGCCGGCGGGCACTCGTCGACGGAAACCTTTGAATTAATCCTTCTCACAAGCTGTTTACCAGCTGTTATGTATTCGAAACACCTTCCGAACCACACCGAGGCATACGAGCAATGGCGCGGTCATGCACATTTCGCCCGTTTCGGGTAGCCTGTGTAAGACAGGTCGCGGCTTCCCGCACGCCGGCGCATGCCGGAACGAGCAGCCCGCATCAACCTTCCAGCCAGGCAGCCGCAAGACGGATGGGGCGAGAGATGCACATACCCGAGAACTACCTGAGCCCCTCCACCTGCGGAGTCATGGGTGCCGTCATGGTGCCCGTGTGGCTGCACGCCGCCCGCAGGGTCCGCCAGACGGTCCCTCGCGAGAAGATGCCCCTCCTTGGGGTAGCCGCAGCGTTCAGCTTCCTCGCCATGATGTTCAACGTGCCCATCCCGGGCGGCACCACGGGACACGCCGTGTGCGGCACTCTCGTCGCGATACTCTTTGGACCCTGGGCGGCGGTTCTCGCTATCTCCATTGCCCTTGTCATCCAGGCCGTCCTGTTTGGGGACGGAGGCATCCTCGCCCTTGGCGCAAACTGCTTCAACATGGCGTTCGTGCTCCCCATGATGGGGTACGGCATATACGCGCTAGTCATGCATGCCTTTGCGAGCAGGTCCTCTGCCGAGAAGCCCCAGGCGCGCCAGGGCCAGGCGCAGGCTCCGGCGCTCGAGCTGGTGGCCGCCGGAGTTGGCTCGTACGTGGGCATCAACGCCGCCGCGCTGTGCGCCGCCATCGAGTTTGGCATACAGCCACTGCTCTTCTCGAACGCGGCCGGACAGGCCCTGTACTGCCCATACCCACTGTGGGTCTCGGTTCCCGCCATGCTCGCCGGCCACCTCACGGTTGCCGGTGCCGCCGAGGTCATCTTCACCGTGGGGATCCTCGCCTACGTGAGGAAGGCCGCGCCGTCGTTTGGAGTCGAGGGCGCGCTGGCGCCTGCCGGCACGGCATCCAAGGCCGCACCCACAGCATCCCAGGCGCACGCGGCGCACGCGAGCCTGGCCGCGCTCCTCGTTGCCCTCGTTGTTCTCGCCCCCCTGGGCCTTCTCGCCACGGGCGACGCCTGGGGCGAGTGGGCAACCGAGGACGTCGCCGAGAGCGTGGGCTACACCCCCGCTGGCATGGCCAGCGGCTGGGAGTGGCAGTCGCTCCTTCCCGACTACTCCTTTGGCGGCCTGCCCGACTGGGTTGGGTACGTGCTTTCGGCGGTCATAGGCGTTGCCCTTCTCGTCATAGCGTTTCGCGCGATTGCCGCCGGGATGAAATCGAAGGTGGACTTTGGGACGCGCTAGCGACAGAACGCCGCTGGAGGAGGCCGCGCCGGCCGGGGACTCCCTTCCCTCCTGGCTCGTTCAGCCGGAGGCATACGAGCCCGCCGCCGACCGCGACGGCTTTGTCCAGAAGAGCCTGCTGTCGCTTACCGGTGTGCTCTCGCGTCTGCGCATGGACGACGGCCAGTCAACGTCCCTGTCCCTCTCGCCATCCGCGCCCGTGAAGCTCGCCTGTGGCCTCGCGGTTATCCTCATGACGTCGCTGAGCTCAAACTTCGCGTTTACGCTGGTAGTGCTGGCAGGAGTGCTGCCGAGAACTGCGGCGCTTCCACCCAAGGCACTGCGCCGCGTTGTTGGCGTGTCGTTCACCGCCGCGGGCGTAAGCGCGCTTGTCATGGTACCGGCCATGCTCCTGGGGCAGTCGCAATCGGCGCTGCTCATTGGGACAAAGATCCTCGTGTGCGTGGGCACCGCCATGGTCGTCGCGCTCTCCACGCCCGTCCACGAGGTGACCGGCGCGCTGCGCGCCTTCCACGTATCGAACCTCGTGATCATGACCTTCGAGCTTGCCCTCAAGAGCATCGTGACCCTGGGGAAGGTTGCCACCGAGGTGCTTTGCGCCCTCGACCTGCGAAGCGTTGGCAAGAACCGCTCGAAGGGCACGTCCATGGGCGGCGTTGGGGGCGTGACCTTCCTGAAGGCAAACGAGGCGGCGCGCACCACTGCCGACGCCATGCGCTGCCGTGGCTTCGAGGGCGAGTACCAGGCCACGCCGCGCGGCACCCACAAGCCCATCGACATCGCCTGGCTTCTCGCACTCGCGGCGGTGGGCGTCCTGTTTGCCTACCTGCAGGGGGGTGGCCTAGTGTGATCCACACCTCAAGGCACCCGCAGTCGCTGCACCACCCGCAGCATGAGAGCTCACACCCCCTCATGGAGTTTCGCGACTTCTGCTTTGCGTACGAGGAGCGCCCCACCCTCTCACACATAGACCTCACCATCGACGCCGGCGACTCCGTGGTTCTCATGGGCGACAACGGCTCTGGCAAGTCGACGCTGCTCAAGGCCATGTGCGGGCTTGTGTTTTCTCAGCAGGGCTCCTACCTGTTTGACGGCAAGTCCGTGGATGCCCAGAGCATGCGCAACCCCGCGTTCTCGAAGTGGCTGCACCAGCGCGTGGGCTTCATCTTCCAGGACTCCGACTCCCAGCTGTTCTGCGCGAGCGTGGAGGAGGAGATTGCCTTTGGACCACGCCAGATGCAGCTCGGCGAGGACGAGGTGGCTCGCCGCGTGAGCGACGTGTGCCAGCTTCTGGGCATCGACCACCTGCGCGGCCGCGCGCCCTACAACCTCTCCGGCGGCGAGCAGAAGAAGGTGGCCATTGCCTGCGTGCTCTCCATGAACCCCGACGCGTACTGCTTTGACGAGCCGCTCAACGGGCTCGACCAGCGCACGCGCGAGTGGCTGCTGGGCTTCCTTCGCCAGCTCAAGGGTGCGGGCAAGACGCTTGTGGTGGCAACCCACGACCAGTCCCTCGCCGACGAGGTGGCCGACTACTTTGTCTACTTTGGTGACTACCACGGCTACGAGGACCGCCCGCACATCCACCTCAATCGCTAGCGGAGGCGGGCCTCTCGCGCGGTGCCCCCCTCTCGTCCTTCTCGTCCATAATGGGCACTGGCAACCAAGTGTCATCCGGGCAAGACGGCCCGTCAGCGAAAGGCGCGCATCATGAATGACTTCGTGTTCCAGTCCCCCACCCGCTTTGTGTTTGGCTGCGGCTATGCGGACAAGGTTGGCGAGGAGGTCGCTGCCCTTGGGGCCAAGCGCGTCCTTCTGGTGTACGGCGGTGGCTCGGTTGTGCGCACGGGGCTTCTCGCCCGCGTGACAGCATCGCTCGAGGCGGCCGGCGTGTCCCACGTCGAGCTTCCCGGCGTTCGCCCCAACCCCGAGGTTGGCCTGGTTCGCAAGGGCATCGAGCTTGCGCGCACCGAGAAGGTAGAACTCGTCCTGGCCGTTGGCGGCGGCTCGGTCATCGACTGCTCCAAGGCCATCGCGTTTGGCGTGCCCTACCAGGGCGACGTTTGGGATTTCTTCTCGCACAAGGCAACCATTGGGGACTGCCTGCCCGTGGCGTGCGTGCTCACCATCCCCGCCGCGGGGTCGGAGGGCTCGGCGTCCTGCGTCATTAGCAACGACGCGCTCAACCTCAAGCACGGCGTGAATGGCAACGTCTTTCGCCCGCGCGTGGCGATTCTCGACCCCGAGGTGACCTTCACGCTACCGCAGTACCAGACGGCAGCCGGCGCGGTGGACATGATCTGCCACATCTGCGAGCGCTTCTTTAGCGGCGCTGGCCCCGTTCCCGTGACGGACAACATCGCGTGCAGCATCATCCGCGCGGTGATTGACGCCGCAAACACCGTGGCTGAGAAGCCCAAAGACTACGACGCCCGCGCCACCATCATGTGGTCGGGCACCCTCGCCCACAACGACCTCTGCGGGTGCGGGCGAGCCGCCGCACCCGAGAAGCGCGCCGGCGGCTGGGAGAGCCACGGCCTGGAGCACGAGATCTCTGCGCACCGTCCCGAGGTCACGCACGGCGCTGGCCTGGCGGTTATTCTCCCCGCCTGGATGCGCTACGTCTGGCGCTCGAACCCGGAGCGCTTCCTGGCCTTTGCCCAGGGCGTATTCAGCGTGGAGCCGGTGGACGAGACGGACGAGGCAACCGAGGACGCGATCACCTTTGCCATCGACGAGCTGCAGCGCTTCTTTGTTGGGCTGGGCATGCCGCAGACGCTCGCCGACCTTGGGCTTGCCCCGGAGGAGGTCGACGGCTGGATTGGCACGCTGCGCCAGAACAAGGGCGAGCGCTTTGGCGAGCTTAGGCCGCTGACCATGGATGACGCGCGCGCAATCTACCTCTCGGCGTTCTAGCGTCAGCCCTAGGCGCGCCGTGGTACCCCCGGCGCGCCCTAACGAACCCCCTCGTAGTGCGTCCACATGCGCACGACCCTCACCACTCCGTCGTATCTCACGCCGTCCTTCTCGACAGGCTCGCGGCTGACGGAGTAGACAAAGCGATGCT
>JALCMG010000010.1 GCA_022648325.1 Olsenella sp. | reverse complement strand
TTCTTGGGGCCATGTCCACCACGTGGTTGGGCCTCATGTCGGGCATCCAGACCGCCCAGGCAGAACCAACAAGTGAGGAGCTCCAGTCGCAGCTCGAAGAAGCCCGCCAGCGTCTGGAGAGCGTTGGGAACACGCTCTCCTCGCTTCAGGACGAGCTCATGGATGCTCAGGTTGACTTGGAGAACATTCGCTATGAGGTGGAGCAGACCACCCAGCGAATCTCCGACACCCAGACCCAGCTGGACGGGAAGCGCCAGGAGCTTGGCTCGCGCATGAAGAGCTCGTACAAGTCCGGCGCCTCCGGCGCCCTCGACCTCATCCTCTCCTCCGCCTCGTTCGAGGAGCTCTCCTCCAACATCTACTACCTCGACAAGGTCTCCGAGGCCGACGCCGAGGCAATCTCGGAGGTGCAGGACCTCGCCAACCAGCTTGCCGAGCAGCAGTCTCAGCTTCAAGCTCAGGAGGACGAGCAGGAGGCCAAGATCGAGGCTACCCAGCAGAGCGTCGACGACTACACCACCCAGGTTAACGAGGCGCAAGAGTACTTCAACAGCCTGGATGCCGCCGTCCAAGAGCAACTCCAAAAGGAGGCCGAGGAGGCACAGCAACAACAGAGCGCGTCTGCAAGCGGCGTGGCGGCCGCTGTCGCAACGGCCGAGAACGCCAACAACGCAGTCACACCGTCGGCAGGCAACTCCTCATCGCAATCCTCTGAAAGTGTTGCGTCGAGCACCTCATCCGGTGCTAGCAACAGTTCAGAATCCAGCTCAAACGGCGGTTCAAGTACAAGCAACAACTCAAGCAGCGGCTCAAGTTCTGGAAGCAGTTCTGGATCTAGCAGCAGCTCCGGGTCGGGTGGCGGCTCAAAGACGTATTCCAGCAGCGTCATAGCCAACGCGGCTCAGTTCATTGGCTATCCCTACAAGCGCTGGACCCAAGGAGTCAACTACGGGCCAAACGCCGATGGCTTCGACTGCTGCGGTCTCGTAGCAACCGCCTATCACATGGCGGGCTACTCCACACCCTCCTATGCCACGTCCGTTCCTGGCCTCATGGCCGAAATGAAATCCCGCGGCAACTGGAAGAATTGCAACCTTTCCAATTATCAGTCCGTCCTGTCACCCGGTGACGTCATCTTCTGCTCGACGGGCCACGTTGCCATCTATTGCGGTGGCTCCACAATGATTCACGCTCCAGTACCCGGCAGCTACGTCTGCTACGCCAACGTATACGCGTGCATAGGTGGCGGGTTTGGCGGTTAAGCCACTATTACATGTACATCCGTACCACCTCGCGTCAACGCCCTCAGTGGAGTAATCTGAGGGCGTTGTTGATATTTAAGCGTTTGAGAGTGGTGGTTGGAGCATGACTGAGCGCGTAGCGCGCAAGCTCACGGTAGGACGTCGTCTTTCGCGAAGGTTTCAGGTGAACCTGGTAGGGGAGGGCGCACTTGCGGGGCTTCTCGGGGGCGGTGTGGTAACGCTCTACCGACTCGCTCTCTCCCTTGCCGAGAAAGGGCTTCGTTCCATCACAAGCGCCTTTTCCGGTCATGCCATCCTCATGGCTGCCTGGTTCGCAATCCTCGCCGTTCTCCTCGTTGTTGTCTCGAAGCTCATGCTATGGGAGCCCTACACTCAGGGAAGTGGCATCCCACAGACAGATGCCGAGGTCATTGGCCGCATCGATATGCCATGGCACCGTGTTATCGCGGCAAAGTTCGCCGAGGGGACGCTCTGCGCGTTTGCGGGGCTCTCCCTTGGACGAGAGGGCCCATCCGTTCAGCTTGGAGGCATGTCCGGCAAGGCGGTTGCGAAGGCGCTCAAGCGCGGTAGGGGAGAAGAGCGCCTTCTTGTCACCTGTGGTGCGGCCGCGGGAATGTCAGCCGCCTTCCATGCGCCACTCACTGGCGTTCTCTTTGCCGTCGAGGAGATTCACAAGCAGTTCAATGCGCCTTTGATTATCTCGGTTATGACGGCCTCCGTAGTCTCGGACTTTCTCGTCTCGCAGGTCATCGGGGTAAAGCCGGTTCTTAGCCTATCCTTCGCGGCGGATCTCCCACATATCGACTATGCGCTTGTCGTGCTCCTGGGCCTCGCTTGTGGCGTTCTCGGTGCGCTACATAATAGCGGTATGTTCTTTGCCCAACGTTGCTATGACAAGATACGGCATCATCTCCCATATGCGCGCCTTGCTTTTCCTTTTGCGGTTGCTGGTGTGGTTGCGTTTACGTTTCCCCAGCTCATGTGTGGTGGAGACGCCATCGTCGAGACCATCCAACAGACAGGTGGGCTCGCGTGGTGGACCATCACGGGGCTTCTCCTCGGCAAGTACCTCTTCACGACCATCAGCTTTGCCTCGGGGGCACCGGGGGGCACGCTCTTCCCATTGGTGGCCATGGGGTCGCTTGTGGGCGGACTATTTGGCGTTATTGCCATCAATGCGCTAGGGCTACCACAGGCCTATGTGGTGAACTTTGTGGCACTGGGCGTGGCTGGATGCTTCTCGGGCGTTGTGAGGGCGCCCGTTACGGCTGTTGTGCTCGTGTTCGAGCTCACGGGGTCTCTCGATTCACTGCTCTCCGTCTCCATCGTGGCCATCCTGGCGTTTGTGACAGCGAATCTCCTGCGCGTTGATCCCTTCTACGAGCATCTGCTTGCCGGCCTTCTCGGCGTGACCCCAGACGACCCCATGGTAAACGGCGAGGCAGGCGAGAAGATCCTGCATACCTACACGGTGGGGACCGGCGCCCGCATCGAGGGCATGCTCATCCGTGACATCCCATGGCCGGATAGCGTACGCGTGGTAACTGTGGAGCGTGCCGGGCAGGAGATAGTGCCCACGGGCAGTACCCAAATCATGGCCTTGGACAACCTGCTCATCATCATGGACACGGATACAGAGAGCGACGCGAGCCTCAAGCTGCAACAGATGACGCGCGCAAGCATCGACACCCAGTGGACGCCATCGAACGCACGGTGAGTGTTGCCCGCCTGATACGTCGTTATTTTATAGAAGGGGAGCAAGCGGTCAGAGTGGCTGGGCACACCATGCCCGGTATGAGCCATCCTCGTTGGTGAGTTCGGAGAACCAAACGCCAATTTCGTCGCCAGCGTTGTAGTCCGCGAGGTTCTGCCGCATGGTCCAGCCCGAGAGGTCAAACGAATACGAGTTGCCGGCTCCAACCCCAATATCCTGTGCATCCGGTGACGATGACGTTACGTCTAGGGCAACGACGTTGTTCTCGACATCGATGGACTCGATCTTTCCCTTGCATGAGAAGACAGGCGAGGAAGACATATCTTGAGCATCAGCTAGTCTAGGATCACGCGCTGACGGGGATTTCATGTTAACGAAGTCGATGCAGTAGCCATCTCGAGCGCCTTCATCGCCGGCACTACCATGGATGTAACCAATCTTGACTTCTTGGCCAGCGTCTGACTCATAGAACTCCTCGCCATCGCGAAAGACAAAACGGATGGGGTCTTCTGTAAAGGGGGCATCACTGCAGACGCCTTCTGGATGAATGGACAGCGCGTGGGCAGCTGGCTCAACGGACACAACAGTACCCAAGACGTAGTCCAAGTGCGCACTGCTAGAACCCTCTGAAGGGGGCTCCAGGAGGGCCACAAGAGCCAAGGCAAAGAAGCCAATGCAGCAAAGCGCAATTGCTGCCACACGCATTACGTAGTGTCTCTGCTTTTCAACCATGGCGTGAACTCCATCCGCTTGACCACCTTGAATAGATGGTCGCACACCGCGAAGGACTGTGGGTGTACGACTGGCGAGAGGAGAGGCCAACGGTGAGCCGAAGAAATTAGCTCGCTCTGCAAGTCCTGTTCTTCAAGAGCTCAACTCTACTTTACATAAGATATATTATCGCGGTTATAGGTTAGGGGAGTTCACAAGGTAGAATACGGGGCCCCTGACAGCCCTGCGCTGCAAGAGGCCCCGATTCTAAATGTGTGGGCAGAAGAGCAGCTAGCCCTCGACGGGCCTGCCAAGATATGCTGCCGCGCTGTTTGCGGCAATTGCGCCATCGGCAGCCGCCGTGACAATCTGCCGTAGTGGCGTCTTGCGAACGTCACCTGCCGCAAACAGACCAGGGGTTCTTGTCGCCATGCGTTCGTCGGTAACTACATATCCTGCACCATCAAGCTCTACAAGCCCGTCCACAAGCTGGCTTGCGGGAACACGACCGACAAAGACAAACACGCCAAAGGAGCCCTCCTCGTATGTCTCTGTTGAGGTCTCGCCGGTCTCGTTGTTCCTGAACGTAATGCTGCTCGGAAGATCGCCACCATCGATTGAGACAATGCTGGTGAGGTACCTAACAGTCACCTTCTCGTTCTCCTCGAGCTCGCGCGCGACGGCAGCCTGGGCGCGCAGATGATCCTTGCGCACAATGAGGATAACCTCGTTAGCGAAGCGCGTGAGGAACAGGGCCTCCTCTGCGGCGGAGTTCCCGCCACCTACTACATAGACTCGCTTGCCACGGTAGAACATTCCGTCGCACGTGGCGCAATATGAGACTCCATGCGAAGCAAACCTTTCCTCACCCTCAAAGCCGGCGTGCCGGGGCGTGGCGCCACCTGCGAGAATGACCGATTTGGCGGAGATCTGGCCATCGGGGGTGTCAAGAACGAACAGGTCAGTCTCTTCGCTACGGGTGATGCCCGTCACCTGCTCCATTCGAACTTCAGCACCAAGGTCCACCGCCTGAGAACGCATTGCCTCGGAGAGCGTGTACCCATCCGTGTGAGGGACCCCTGGGTAGTTGTCAATCTCACTCGTCAGGATGGTCTGCCCGCCAAATGCCTCCTGCTCGAGCGTCAGGGCATCGAGAAGCGAGCGCTGAGCATAGATGGCGGCCGTCAGACCAGCTGGGCCACCACCTACAATTACAAGGTCCTTCACCTGCTGATTATTGTTATCCATAAGAATCCAATCCGCCGATGGGACAGGCTGATGTAGCGCTCCCCCGGCCTTCTCTGCGTTTCTGCTCTCCCCTGCTATACCCAACCGCCGAAGTAGCATATACAGGCACTCGTGGGGCATATGACAATCCCCACGGAACCTCTAGCAGAGAGCATTCCACGGGGATCGAGGGCTGCACAGAGAGATTGCGGCCCAAATAGGTTGGACCGAGTTTTGTCGAGATACTGGGCAACGTCCCCCTATTTGGCGGCTCCAGACGTATCCCCAGCGGGAGGCATTGGGAGCACAAGGTTCATGATGACACCGACGAGCGTAGAAGTTGCCATACCGGGCAGAGCGTACTGACCAATTGGGATGGAGATGCCAGAGGTCTCCATGCCCACGCCAAGGATTATCACGACAGAGGCGATCATGAGACTTCGGTTCACGCCAAAGTCGACCTTGTTGGTCACGAACATCCTGAGACCATTGGATGCTATGAGGCCAAAGAGCAAGAGGCTCACGCCGCCCATGACTGGAGTAGGAATAGAGCGGATAAGCGCGGAGAGCTTGGGGCAGAAGCCGCCGACTATAAGAGCGAATCCAGCCGCATACCAGAACACCTGCGTCGAGTAGACGCGAGTGACACTCATGACGCCAATGTTCTCGGCGTACGTAGTGGTCGGAGGGCCTCCCAGGAAACCCGAGATGACCGTCGAGACGCCGTCGCCAGCAAGAGAGCGCGGCAGCATGGGACGGTAGTCCTTGCCAACGATCTCGCCAACGGCAAGGAGGTGACCAATGTGCTCGATGACCACGACAAGTGCAACGGGACCGATGAGCGCGATTGCCCCCCAATCCCATACGGGATGCTGGAACGAAGGAAGCCCAATCCAGGCCGCGTCGACAACGGTCTGGAAGTCGACGAGGCCACAGGCCAGCGAGACCACGTAACCCAGAATGATGGCGAGAAGAACCGGAACGGTGCCGATGAGACCACCTATGCTCGAGAATATGACTGCCGCAAAGAGGGTTATCGCGGCAATGATGGCGCCAAGTCCATAAAACACTGTGCTACCGTCTGTCGCCGTTGTCTGGAAGGCCATTTTTGCGGCAGTTGCCGAAAGCCCCACGCCAATGACTACCATGACCGAGGCGACAAGCACTGGGGGAAGGAGCCTGTCCAGCCAGCCGGTGCCAACCAGCTTAATGATGCCCGCAACGGCTAGGAAGACGAGACCCGCGACAACAACGCCAGAGAGCGCGGCATTGAGACCACGGGTTGCTCCGATGATCACAATTGGGCTGATAAAGGCGAACGAGCTGCCCAGGTAGCTTGGAATCTTGTTCCTCGTAACCAGCAGGTAGCAGATCGTGCCAATGCCCGAGCACATGATGGCCACGTTTGGATCGAGTCCGGTGAGGACAGGAACGAGCACCGTCGAGCCGAACATGCTCATCATGTGCTGGATGCCCAGAGGGATTGCTCGAGAGACCGACACTCGGTCATCTACGCCGATTATCTCCCGTTCGTGTTTTTGCATGCGATAGACCACGCTCCTTTACGTTATGCCCAGCTCAAAGCCAGGCATTTGTACACGCACTAAATGAGGGGCTCAAAGGAGGTGACCGCCGCGTTCCTCGAGAGTAATTGCGCCACTTCCAACTGCGCCCCGTTACGAAAGCAGGAAGTAGACGACGAAGGCGGCAGCAGAGACCCACATGAGAGGCTTGATCATCTTTGCGCGCCCAGTGACCAGGGCAACGATGACATAGGCAATGAACCCCATGCCGATGCCGTTAGATATCGAGTACGTAAGAGGGATACCCGCTATGACCATGAACGCCGGGAACCCATCAAGGAGATCGGTCCAGTCGATGTCCACGACGTCGGTCATCATGAGAAACCCGACAATAACAAGAGCCCCGCAGGTCGCAGCGCTGCTAACGATGGATATCACCGGAGCGAAGAACGCCGCAATGATGAAGAGAATTCCGGTAAAGACGGACGTGAGACCGGTTCGGCCACCATCGGCAGCACCGGAGGCAGACTCGACAAAAGTCGTGATCGAGGAGGCACCGACAAGGCCTCCCACGGCAGCTGCTGCAGAGTCGGCGATAAGGATCTCGCGGATGTTCTCGACGGTACCGTCCTCGTTAAGGAACTCGCCCTGCTTGGCAACGGCCATTGCGGTACCCATGGTGTCGAAGAAGTCAGACATCATGAGGGAGAATGCAAAGACGAGAAGTATGGGTGTAGTGAGAACCCTAACGACTGCTATGGTTCCGGTCGAATCAGCCATGAAGGGCGCGCCAAAGGAAGAGAAATCTAAAACAGAGACAATTCCGCTAGGCATCTGCGTGACCCCAAGTGGGATACCACAGAGGACAGCGATGATGATCCCGATGAGGATTGACCCCTTGACCTCCATTGCGTAGAGAATGACCGTGGCAGCAATGGATATGAGGCCAACGATAAACTTTGGGCTCGTCACATCACCAAAGGCAACCATGGTGGACTCATTGGCAACTATGATTCCACCATCGGCTAGGCCAATCATCGCGATGAAGATACCGAGGCCCACAGAGATAGCGTGACGAAGAGATACCGGAATGGCATCCATGATCGCCTCGCGGAGCCCACAAAGAACTAGGACTAAGATGGCACAGCCCTCGACGAAGATGACTGCCATCGAGACCTGCCAGTCTGCGCCGTTGAGAGCGGCAAGGGTGTAGGCAACTACGGCGTTGATGCCCATGCCAGAGGCACATGCAAGAGGCCTGTTGGAAAAGAGGCCCATGAATATGGTCATGATGCCAGCGCCAACGCAGGTGGAAGTGACCGCCGCGCTCATGGGGACGCCAGCGGCGCCAAGGAGGGAGGGGTTGACGGCGATAATGTAGGCCATAGCCAGGAAGGTAGTGAGACCAGCACGAAGCTCTTGGCCCGCAGATGATCCCCTCTCCCCCGTTTTAAAGAACTTCTCCATACCTTCCTATCCTTTCTGTCCGAAAAATCAGGAATCGAACTAGCCGACCATTGCAGCAAGTGGCCATACTATGAGCGAAAACAAGACCGAGAGAGCCCTAGACACCACTCGAACCGAACCCGCAAGCACCACGATCAGTCTCGTCCAGCTCGTCTACCTCCTCCAGGTGGACAACGGGAACCTGCTGGATAACTAGCTGGGCAATCCTCTCGCCCCGCTCGATGTGAATGCTCTTGGAAGCGTCAAGATTAACCGCGCAGACCTTAAGCTCCCCACGGTAGTGAGCGTCGATAAGGCCTGGCGTATTGGCCATAGAAAGGCCCTCGCGCAAGGCAAGGCCGCTACGTGGCTGAACGAAACCGGCATATCCCTCGGGAACGGCAATGGCAAGGCCAGTACCCACGAGCTTCCGCTCAAAAGGAGCGAGCGTGACGTCCTCGTTTGACCGCAGGTCAAGACCGGCATCGCCAACATACGCGTAGGTGGGAAGCTCAACAGACGGGTCAAGACGCTTGATGGGAAGGGTGAGATTGTTCGCAGTCATTTGTTGAGGCTCCTCAGCTCCTCGCTGAACTCATCGACGTCCTTAAAGTCCCTATATACGGAAGCGAAGCGAATGTATGCAACTTTGTCCACGCTTACCAGGCGCTTTAAGACCATGCTACCAAGATCATGAGATGTGACCTCGTTTACGCCCTCGTCACGCAGCTCTGACTCTATGTCATCGATAAGGCCGTCGAGCGTTTCTATTGGGACGCTACGCTTTACCGTAGCTGCCAAGAGGCCACGCATAAGCTTTTGACGATCGAATGTCTCCTTTCGACCATCCTTCTTTATGACCAAGAGGGGCATATCCTCCCGACGCTCATAGGTCGTAAAACGGTAGCCGCATTTGACGCACTCACGTCTACGACGAATTGCATCGTTGCTCTCGGATGGCCTAGAATCAACGACCTTGGATTCCTCGCACCCGCATTTTGGACAGTGCATTAATCCTCCTAATAGACTCTCTATTAGGAACTTAACACAAAGCGTCCAAATATCTATCACAAAGATGCCCATGGAACCAAACTTGAAAGGAAAGAGGCGTTACGGTAAGCGACCCGATGTCATGAGAGCGTGAACGAGACCATGTTGTAGCACTAGTCAGACGCAGGAACCATCAACACTTGGCCTGGCTGCAGGGCAGATGTTCCAAGAGAGTTTTTCTCGGTGATCCACTTTGCAAGCTCCGACGTGCTGTACCCCTTGACTGGATACTGGGCGGCAAGGCCCCAGACAGAATCCCCAGTCTCGACGACAACCTCCTGAGCGGGGATGGAAGCCAGTGCGGCATCAAAGCGAGACGATGTGACAGCCCTGCTTGCAAAGAGCGCAGCAAGCAGGGCTGCAAAAACCATGAGTGTGCAGACCGCAACCGTGAGAGCATCTATACGCGAGATGCGAGCGCGACCGACGTTCTCCTCACGAGAGCGAGGTGCCTCACGCTGGATTGAGCGAGCCGCACCGCCCTCGATGAGCGTGAGCGTAGGATAGGAAGGAACGAGGGCAGAAGATCCCTCGGTACTGTAGATTCGGTCTGTGCCTGTCATGATTCGCTCCCCTCTTGTGTGTTTACCGGGACCTTTATACGAGATACGCGGGACGTTAATTAGAACCTTGCGTTTATGACCGAACATCTGTACTCTAGTATCAACGTACATTTGTTCGTGTCAAGTCTAAATAGAACATTTGTTTGCAAGGATGAACCACAGCGGGTATCATGGGATCAAGAGAGAGGAGACGCTATGGCAAAGGGAAAGCTCAGTAAGCGCCAGAGGGCTATCTACGACTTTATCTGCACCTACACCGACGAGCACGGCTATCCCCCCTCGGTGAGGGAAATCGGGGCGGCCGTTGGCCTGGCTTCGCCCTCAACCGTTCACATGCACCTTAAGGTCCTCGAAGAGATGGGGCTTATAAGCAGGGATCCCAAGAAGCCGCGCACAATTGAGGTAGTTCCGGACAAGCAGGTCTCCGAAGACGGAAGCGCCCAAGCAAAACTCGTCACGGTGCAGGAGGATGTCGACAAGAACGCCATAACGCTGCCTCTAGTTGGTCGCGTGGCGGCTGGCGTACCCATACTTGCAGAGCAAAACGTCGAGGAGACCCTCACGCTCCCCACAAGCATCGTTGGTGATGCCAGCTCCTTTATCTTGCGCGTACGAGGCGAGTCAATGACCAACGCCGGCATCTTTGATGGCGACTACATTGTTGTGAAGGAGCAGCACGACGCCCACGACGGAGAAATCGTAGTGGCGCTCATAGATGACTCGGCAACCGTCAAGACCTTCTATCGCGAGAAGAACCGGATTCGCCTACAGCCCGAGAATGACAACATGAGCCCCATCTATGCGGACAACCCAGTCATACTTGGTCGGGTAACGGCGCTCATCCGTTCCATTTCATAGCCATGGGAGACACATCCGCTAGAGACGCCGCAAACGCGGTGCTCCAAAGCGAAGCTCCGGCAGTCCAGCGCCAGCAGACGAGGATAGGCATCTTTGACGCGATGCGGGGCTTCTCCGTCATCTCGATGGTGCTCTTCCACTTCTGCTATGATTTGCGTTTTCTTGCTGGCGTAGACCTTCGCTGGTTTGCGCCTCCGCTACAGGACATCTGGCGGGCGAGCATTTCGTGGACGTTCCTGTTCATCGCTGGTTGCATGTGCGCGTACGCGAGAAACAATCTCAAACGTGGCCTCCGGTATGGTGCCGTTGCTTTGGCAATCCATGTCGTGACGGCACTCGCCGTAGTGGACGTGCCCATCTCCTTTGGCATCATCTATTGCATGTCAGCCTGCACACTCGTGGCCTGGCTTCTAAAGAGGTTCCATTGTTTGCCGCGAGGTCCAGTTGCAGCTCTTGTTCTATTTGCCTGCTTCTTGCTTCTCCTGAGGTTCCCCTCGGGAATCATCGGGGTTGGGCCCCTTTCTGTAACGCTGCCACGGTCCCTCTACAACGTTCCGGGGCTCGCATGGCTCGGTATACCTGGGCCGGGCTTCTCCTCAGGAGATTACTATCCCCTGCTCCCATTCCTCCTCATGTACCTTACTGGGGCCGCAATGGGTATTTGGCTCAGGGAGCGGGGATATCCAAGGTGGGCGGCGAGCGCAGACATCCCGCTGCTCAACTTTGTGGGACGCCACGCCCTTCTCGTCTACGTGGTACACCAGCCCGTTTTGCTACTACTCACGGGCGTGGTGTGAGGAGCCTTGGTTATCTTCCACAAGCAAGCCATCGGGAACGATGTAGGGCGCAAGGGTTGAACGCATCCGCTCGGAAGCACCGACGGTAGCCAAAAGTCCACCGTCGGTATATAGCTCTCGAATGACCTGACAGCGTTCGTGCACCATCTTCATGAGGATGCCCTTAGAAAACGGCACGAGGACGGTGACGGTAGCGTCACCGCGCGATGCTTCCCGAGCCACTCTATACAGCAGTCCAGCGATTCCGGTACCCTCACGAGCCGAGATGGTGATAGCATCTGGATGGCGTGCCTCAAGATCCGTAAGGGCCTCGTTTGTGAGAAGGTCGCACTTGTTGAGAACAAGGACGGATGGGATTTGGTTTGCGCCAATCTCGTCCAGAACGGAGCGCACGGCATGTATCTGACGCTCTACCCCTGGATCTGAGGCATCGGCCACGAGCAGAATGAGGTCAGCCGCGCAGACCTCTGCCAGTGTGGACTTGAAGGCTTCGATGAGCGTCGTCGGAAGCTTTTGTATGAACCCGACGGTGTCTGTGAGGGTGACCTTACGACCTTCCTCAAGCTCTATCGAACGCGTCGTTGGATCGAGGGTGGCGAAGAGCTCGTCCCGTACGTAAACCTCAGAGCCAGTGAGGGCGTTGAGGAGCGTTGACTTGCCTGCGTTGGTATATCCAGCAAGGGCGACACGATAGACCCCGGAATCCCGGCGAGCCTTCGATTGCACCTTACGTCTGGTCTCGAGCCGAGCAAGTTCCTCCCGCAGCGTTGAGATGCGCTCGCGCACGAGTCGGCGATCAACCTCAAGTTGACTCTCGCCTTGACCAAAGCGCGACCCAATTCCGCCTCGGGTCTGCTCCCCCACGAGATGGCTCCACATACCCCGAAGCCTGGGGAGCACATACTGAAGCTGCGCAAGCTGGACCTGAAGCCGGCCCTCACGCGTTGTGGCATGCATGCCAAAGATATCGAGTATGAGCGCGGTACGGTCGATGATCTTTACTGGCTCGCCCACAATCTTTTCGAGGTTGGATTGCTGCGAGGGAGTAAGCTCGTCATCGAAGATCACGACATCGGCACCAAGGTTGTACACATGGGAGACGAGCTCCTCGACTTTCCCCTTACCAATAAACGTTCGCGGCACGGGTGCGTCAAGTCGCTGAGTGAGCGTGAAAACAACGTCCGCGCCATCTGTCTCGGCAAGGCGCCCCAGCTCGGCCATGGACTCCTCGAGGGTCCAGTCATTGTTTCTACCAAAATCGACCCCGACGAGGATGGCCCTTTCTCGTGCAGGAGCCGTTGACCTAGGCTCAAAGCGCGCCATGGTTACCCTCCTCCTGTTGTATGGAGCTCCGAGCGACACCGTTGCCCAAAACGTCATCAACGATGCGATCGCAGGCCCGGCTAGCTCCAATGTCGTTGACGTCTATCCAACGAGCGCGGCCATCTCTTCTCAGCCAAGAGAGCTGCCTTTTGGCATAGTGGCGGGTACGACGCTTTATCTCGTCTTTTGCCTCGTCAAGGCTGCACCCTCCAGCCAATGCCGAGAGGATTTCCTTATACCCAATTGCTTGCCCGGCCGTATGAGACGGATCGAGGCCGTGCGATGCGAGTTCGCGAACCTCATCGACAAGCCCCGCCTCGAACATCTTGTCGACACGCAGGTCAATGCGATGGTAAAGAGTCTCCCGCGGCATCGAGATTGCCCACATGTGAGCGTCGTAGTGAGGCTTCCTGTGCCTGAGCCCCTCGTTGTTCTTGGCATAGCTCACGCCCTCGTCCAGCATTTCGAGGGCACGCACGCAGCGACGAACGTTGTTGGGATGAATGAGGGCAGCACTCGCTGGATCGCGCTCGGCGAGAAGGGCATGAAGCGCCTCATTGCCCCTCTCGGCAGCGATGCGCTCGTAACCCCGACGCCGTTCGTCACCGATCTCGCCGGCGGGAAAGTCCATCTCGTCAATTACGGCATCAAGGTAGAGACCGGTGCCACCACAGAGAACGGGAATAAGACCTTTGTCAAGCAGGCCGTCAACGCACCCACGCGCATCCGCCTGAAAGCGCTGAACAGAATAGTCATCGTCTACGTCTGCTATGTCAACCATAAGAAGAGGAACACGCCTCTCGGCAACAGGAGTCTTTGCCGTGCCCACATCCATCCCGCGGTAGACCTGCATGGCATCAACCGAGACAACTGAGGATCCAAGACGCTCTGCGACTCGCTCTGAAAGCGCGCTCTTGCCGGAGGCGGTAGGCCCGACAATGCAGACGACACGCCAAGAAGGCAAGACGTCGCTCACGAAAGCTCGCCCTCGACAGAACCTCGCAGATACCAGGTACGCGCCTCCTTGACGCGAACGTGGGCGATCTTGCCCACGGCTTCAGCTGCGTCCACACCAGTAGGAAGCTGGAAATGGACGGTGCGGTTCTTCTCGCTATGCCCAACCATAACTGAGCCATCCCGCTTGGATGGCCCCTCGACGAGCACGCCAACGAGCTGCCCAAGATCCTCCTGGTTGGCATCGTGCGCCTGCTGGGCAACCTGCTCGGCAAGGCGGTCGAAGCGATCCTGAATTACCTCGTGTGGCGTGGAGTTCTCCATCTTGGCTGCGGGGGTCCCCGGACGCGGCGAGTAAATGAACGTGAAGGCAGAGGAGAAACCGGCCTCTCGCACAAGCGAGAGCGTGTCCTGGAAGTCCTCCTCGGTCTCCCCCGGGAAACCGACGATTATGTCAGTGGAGAGCGCGATGTCAGGGATGGCAGCACGAAGACGCTCCACAAGGGCAAGGTACTCCTCCCTTGTGTAGCTGCGGTTCATTGCCTTAAGAACGCGCGTGGAGCCCGACTGCACCGCCAGATGGAGATGAGGCATCACGGCAGGAACCTCTGCCATGGCCGCGATGGTCTCATCAGAGAGGTCCTTGGGATTGCTTGAGGTGAAGCGAATGCGCTCCACGCCCGCCTCGCCAACCGCATGAAGGAGCTCG
The DNA here is from genome assembly GCA_022648325.1 of Olsenella sp. Taxonomy (GTDB): domain Bacteria; phylum Actinomycetota; class Coriobacteriia; order Coriobacteriales; family Atopobiaceae; genus Tractidigestivibacter. The sequence continues at coordinate 84,344 of JALCMG010000010.1, read as the reverse complement.
GCAAACCGGGGCTCGCCGTAGACATTCCTACCATAGGAGTTGACGTTCTGGCCGAGAAGGCAAATCTCGCGCACGCCATCGGCGACAAGCAGTCGGCACTCGGCCACTACGCTCTCGATGGTACGGCTGCGTTCGCGGCCCCGGACATAGGGTACGATGCAGTAGGTGCAAAAGTTGTTGCAACCGCTCATGATGGGTACCCAAGCGTGGTACCGCTCTGCACGGTGGCTGGGAAGGTCGGTAGAAAACCCAACGCCAGGCTCGTTGGTGTCGACCTCAATGGTACCGGGCTGCTCGACAAATGCCTCTGAGAGAAGCCTGGGGAGGCTCGCCAGGGCGCTTGTGCCAAAGACCACGTCAACGTTGGGGATGTGCGAACGGAGACGCTCGCCGTCGCGCTGTGCGATACAGCCACCAACGGCCACGATTCGCCTCCCCGATGGAGGCGTCGGAGCGGAGACCATTGCGGAGGCCTGCCCATAGAGACGCTGATCGGCATTCTCTCGAACGCAGCATGTCATGTAGATAACGATGTCCGCGTCATTGGGACTCGCGACCTCGATGCATCCACACGAGTCGAGGAGGCCCGAGACCCTTTCCGAGTCGTGCATGTTCATCTGGCAGCCAAAGGTCTTGATGCTGTACGTCTTCCCAACGAGCTCCTGGATGTCAGAGGATGCCACTACGCAACCACTCCCCTGTCGTCCATGGCGTCAGCCGAAGTGCTGCGAGGGGTGAGCCTGTGCACATAGACGGCGAAGCGAATGGCCGTGCGCTTCTCGCCAGCAATGTCAATGTCGGAGAATGTCGGCGCGCAGGAGATATCTACGCCGGTTGGGATAAGGAACCCGCGTGCGATTGCAAGGGCTTTGACGGCCTGGTTGACCGCGCCGGCGCCTACACACTGCATGTTAACGGGGACGCCGTCTTTGACCATACCGGCTATTGCCCCGGCAACCGAGGCAGGCGAAGACTTGCTTGAGACCTTCAGAAAATCCATGCTGTTAATGCTCCAATGGTGCGAGGTTGTCCTTGGTGGCGCATTTGACTGTTCTGATGAGGGTGCATATAGGAATGATTTTAATGTCCCAGCTAGTTAATGCAAACAGAAAATGCGGCAAAAGCGCAGGCAGATTAACGAAAACGGCTAGTCGGCATCCTCGAGATCAAAAGTGACAGTGATCCGACCCTTGCCAACCCTAACCTTTGGATCGCTCACAAGCGAGACGTAGTAACGATCCTCGATGAACGAGAAGTCCTTGGCAAGTACGCGGGAGAACTCGGCCGCGTCCTGTTTGGAGATCTTAAGGCCTCGACGGTCACGGTAGAGGTCGACATGTTTGGGACCGTTTCCAGCATCAACCTTGCGGAGCATGCGCGAGGCTACGCTCCTCAAAGGACGAATCTGACCCGAGACCACACGATGTGCAGTGCGTTCGCTCATCTCAAGCCCGAGCTCCCTGCAAACCGAGAGGAGCTCTCGAGCGTCAGCCGCTGCCCGAAGGCGTTCGAGGACGGGCAGGGAGGTAAGGTCGTCGAGGAAGAGGAGGTCGGAACCATCGACCGAGGGAGTGATACGCGCTCGCGCAGTAGCAGCGACCTCTGCTGGGGAGCCTACGTAGACCTCGCAGGCCCCATACTCTTCAAGTGCAAACTCGCAACATGTACGGATGATGTTGTGGGGACCCCGTGCGCAGGTGCGCCTGCCATCCTCGTCCACCCCGAGGGTTGGCCACGTAGACTGGTCTGCGCGCTCGGGGAGCTTTGCGGCATCCGTCACAACCGAGATGGACGCGCCCTTGCCAGGAGCAGAGGATGCCACACGTGCCGACTCGGCGTTCTCTCGCACGGAATAGAGAGCCATGCCACGACCGTGAACGCCCCAGCGGTCGATGTGGATGCTTTCCAGCTTTGAGGTTACACGAGCCTCGAAGATGCGCTCCTGCAGGTCTTTGGGAATACCCGAGCCATCATCAAGGATGGTTGTGGTGCGCAGGTCTCCTTCTCTTGAAGTGGCAAGGTAGATGCGCTTTGCTCCCGCATCTCGCGAGTTGCGGAGAAGCTCGATGACCACATCCTCGACGCATCGAATGTCGTGCTTGGCCTGGCGACGTTCCGCCTCCGCAACGCGGAGGCGGACATAACCCTCGCCCAGGTTCTCCTCGACACGAAGCGACCTCTCGCCGCCCATGCGGGCGACGAAATCTGCCAATCCAGTCGCACTGGGGTCCTGCTCGCCTGCCACCGTGCCGTCTCCCACTTACTTGGCAACGTCAACGGCACGCGACTCGCGAATGACAACCACGCGCACTTGGCCGGGATATTCCATCTCGTCCTCAATCTGCTTGGCAATGTCATGGGCGAGCACGGTTGCCTGGGCATCGGAGATCTTCTCGGGCTCGACCATTACGTGAAGCTCGCGACCGGCCTGCATGGCATACGTGCGCTCGACGCCGTCATGAGCGTTCGAGATCTCCTCGAGCTTCTCGAGACGCTTGATGTAGGTCTCGGCAGACTCGCGCCGTGCGCCAGGACGGGCTGCAGAGATGGCGTCGGCAGCCTGAACAAGCACGTCAAGAACCGTGTCGGGATCGACGTCGGCGTGGTGCGCCTCGATGGCATGGACAATCTCGGGACGCTCGCCGTAACGACGGGCAAGGTCCGCACCGATGACGGCATGGGGCCCCTCGACCTCATGGTCGATTGCCTTGCCAATGTCATGGAGAAGACCGGCTCGCTTTGCAGGAGCGGGGTCCATCCCAAGCTCCGAGGCCATGATGCCGCAGAGGGCAGAGACCTGGATGGAGTGGGAAAGGACGTTCTGGCCAAACGAGGTTCGGTACTTAAGGGCGCCAAGGGTCTTCACGATCTCGGGATGGAGGTCATGGATACCCGCATCGAAAGCTGCCTGCTCTCCTGCCTCACGGACGCGCTCGTTGACAAGGTCCTCCGCCTTTTTGTAGAGCTCCTCGATTCGGGCAGGGTGGATTCGACCGTCAGCGATGAGGTTCTCGAGGGCAACTCGGGCGGTCTCGCGACGGACAGGATCGAAGCTTGAAAGGACTACGGTTTCGGGTGTGTCGTCGATAACAAGGGAGACACCGGAAACCTGCTCGAAGGTGCGGATGTTTCTACCCTCGCGGCCTATAATTCGACCCTTGAGGTCATCCGAAGGGATGTGAACCGTGGTGACGGTTATCTCTCCAGCCTGATCGGCAGCGCAACGCTGGATGGCAGTCGAGATGATTTCGCGGGCAGTCTTGTCGGCCTTGGCGCGAACGTTTTGCTCCGACTCACGGAGGATCTGGGCCTCTTCGCGCACGCTCTCTGAGCGAACTCGGGCGATAAGCTCGTCGTGAGCCTCGTCCTTGGAAAGGCCGGCGATTCGCTCGAGCTCGGTGGTCTGCTTGCCTTCGAGCGCATCGAGGTCGTTCTTTCGACGATCGAGCTGGCTCTGAAGGCCGGAGAGCTGCCGTTCGCGCTTGTCAAGCGCATCGTTACGACGGTCGAGGGACTCCTCGCGCTGCATGATGCGCCCCTCCATGGACTGCAGCTCACCCTTGCGCTTCTTCTCCTCGGCCTCGGAATTCTGCTTGAGCTGAAGAATCTCCTCCTTGGCCTCAAGCACGGCCTCTTTCTTTGCAGTATCAGCCTGACGCTTTGCCTCAGAGGTAATTCGCTCGGCCTCGCCGCGTGCGCTCTCGATTTGCTCGCTGGCAGACTTCAGCTTGGAGTTGCTCTTCCCCGCAAGGATGAAATATGCAACTCCCGCTCCCACAGCGAGACAGATAATTCCTATCAATAGTTCCATGGCCGCTCCTCAGATGACAAATTCACAAGGTTGTTCAGGAGACCCCAACGCATAACGCAGGGGAACCCGCCATCGGGGGTATCCGGCCGCAGATGCCAAAAACATGACGTTCCATGATGCTGATGCTGTAAAAAACAAATACAATGCACAGCTGGTAAACCAGCGGAAGATACACTCTCAGGCTTTTCAATCATATGTTCGTATTTGATGCCTGTCAAACAGTTAGGGTACCGCCTGCGACCAAACTAGCCCCGCTTCACGGAATATACGAGACACGTAAGCCCAAAGCCCAAAAATGGTGCCAGCAGAAAATGCGGGCCCGGCATAATTCATGACGGGCCCGCAATGCAGCTATCCCAACCCCTCTCGCTCGTCGAGGACGCGACGAGCAGTACGCGTGGCAAGCCCCAGGGGGAACCCACGCGTAGAGAGAAATCTCACAATTTTCTCGTAGTCATTCTTGCCGGTGAGGCGCCGCCTGGAGGCAAGCTCAAAGGCGGTCTCCTCTTCGGACTCCTGTGAAAGGTAAAGCTCTGGCCACCCGGGAACATCGCTCGCTTTAATGCCACGGCGAGAGAGCTCTCGCTCGATGCGGACCCTACCCCAACCCTGGGAGAGCTTGGATCGGATGAAGGCGTCGGCAAAGCGAACGTCATCCACAAGCCCGCACTCGACCGACCTCTTGCACGTGTGCTCCACTGTCTGTGGAGCGTACCCATCCCTTCGCAGGCGCTCAGAGAGCTCTCCCACAGAATAATCCCTGCGTTTAATGAGCGCGGCCGATCGCTCCATGGCGCACTTGCGAGAGACTTCCCCCATTGCATAGAGAAGCTCCGCGCGCGAGGAAGGCAGAAGCTCACGGCCCCTGGCCTTGGCGTCAAGCGAGCGCGCCACCGAAACGGGCACGCTGATGTGCTCTTCTCCATGCTGAGCCGTTCTCACAACCACCTCGCCACGGGGGGCAGATTGCCCGAGGCTTCGCGTCCCCCGCTGGGGCAAGAGCACCTCCCAATCTAAGCCCGTCTTTGGCCAATCTCCCTTGGTGGCGCGAGTCACTTCTGTACGCCCTCGGAATCGTGGGTGCCGTCATCAACCGGCTCTCCCACGCGCTCATCGCCAAGGACTAGGCCGCATGCAACGCGAACTTTGTGGTCGATCTCATCCATGAGATCGGGGTTGGAGGCAAGGAAGGCCTTTGCAGCCTCGCGGCCCTGACCAAGGCGCTCCCCCTCGTACGTGAACCAGGAACCGGATTTGTCGACGATCTGGTACTCAACTGCCATGTCAAGGACCGAGCCCTCTTTGGAGATGCCAGTGCCATACATGATGTCGAACTCCGCAGACTTAAAGGGCGGGGCGACCTTGTTCTTGACAACCTTGACCCTTACGCGGCTTCCAACGACCTCACCGTTTACCTTGATGCTGTCGACTCGCCTGATGTCCATGCGAACGGACGAGAAGAACTTGAGGGCACGGCCTCCCGGGGTGGTCTCGGGGTTGCCGAACATGACACCAATCTTCTCACGCAGCTGGTTGATGAATATGCACGTGGTGTTTGACTTGGAGAGCGAGCCCGCGAGCTTTCGAAGGGCCTGGCTCATGAGACGGGCCTGGAGGCCAACGGTAGTGTCTCCAATCTCACCCTCAATCTCGGCGCGAGGGACAAGGGCTGCCACGGAGTCGATGACCACCACGTCAATGGCACCAGAGCGCACGAGCATATCGCAGATTTCAAGCGCCTGCTCACCGGTATCCGGCTGGGAAATGAGGACCTCGTCTATATCAACGCCGATACGAGCTGCATAACTAGGGTCGAGCGCGTGCTCGGCATCGATGAATGCAACCACGCCGCCCATGGCCTGGGCCTCAGCCAGGATCTCAAGCGAGAGCGTTGTCTTGCCCGAGGACTCGGGGCCATAAATCTCAACGATACGGCCGCGGGGAACGCCACCTATGCCCAAGGCCGCATCGAGAGCCAGAGAACCAGTTGGAATGGCCTCGACCTCGAGGCTGGCATTGTCATCGCCATAGCGCATGATGGCGCCCTTGCCAAACTTCTTCTCTATCTCTTGCGTGGTGACCTCGAGGGCCTTGTCACGCTCCTCGGTGGTTTCGGGGTGATTGACCTCTTTAACAGCTGCCTTGCTCCTAGCCATGCTAGCTCCTCGTCTATTGGTTGCCATCGATGATATACGAACACCCGTTCGTAGTCAACATCGCTGGCCACAGCGTACATTGGAGTCCTTGCATCATTCTGACGCTACGCATACAGCGAGCTTGCACACGGCTGTCACGATAGCTAGCTGCATGCTATGCTACCTGCGCAAATGATGCCACCTAAAGCTGAGAGCCCTCAGCAGAAACGCGTGGTGAGAAAAGAAAAAACTACCTCTTCTCAGCGAACTCCCTTACGCCTTGAGTGAGGAGCTCGAGCGCACGTCGAACGGCACGTGCGCGCACCTCGGCACGATCCCCCTCAAAGAGGTTGGGGAAGGTACGAGTAGAGTTTGACGTTGCCAGACCCATCCAGACGGTGCCAACTGGCTTGCCGGGCTCTTCCCCTCCGGGGCCAGCGATGCCGGTTGTCGAGACGGCAATGTCGCATCCGAGCACGCGTCGAGCCCCCTCGGCCATAGCGGCAGCGCATTCGCTCGAGACGGCACCAACGCCGGGCGCATCGAGAATATCGTTTGAGACGCCCAGGACCTCATGCTTGACAGGGATGGCGTAGCTCACGACCCCTCCGCGTATAGCCTCAGAAGACCCTGGGATTGCCGTTATTGCCGAGGCAACCAGGCCACCAGTGCAAGACTCAGCCGTGCCCACCGTCACGCCCAAAGAGCGGCACGCAGAGACGAGCGACTCGCACGCGTCGAGCGTTTCTCCGTCAAAGATGATGAAAGGAACCATTTCACTTCTCCCCCACCACGTAAGACCACGCCTTCACGAAGTAGTCAATGCCGGACCAGGCTGTTAGGACAACCGCCACAACCACTAGCACCTGGCCCAGGAGCTCAAACGTCCCAGCGACACCACCGGCGGGGAGCGCCATGGCAAGAAGCAGGGCAGAGACGGCCACCATCGTGACGGCAGTCTTGCCCTTGCCGAGGGGGGATGCCGCAATGACTGTTCCCGCAGATGCAACGACCATGCGGAGACCAGACACAAGGAACTCACGCGCGACAACCACGAGAAGTACCCATGAGGAAACCTCGCCCCGCTCGAGAAGGAAACACAGCGCCATAACCACGACGAGCTTGTCAGCAATGGGATCGAGGAACTTGCCGAAGGTCGTGACCTCGTTCCTGCTGCGAGCCAGGTATCCGTCGAGCTTATCTGTAAGTGAGAGCGCAACAAAGAAGAGAAAGACGCATATCGACCAGACTGAGCCCGAGCCTGAGGCAGGAGACATCTCGGCAATGAGGAGCCATAGCGGGACCGCAACCATGCGAATGCAGGTCACGACATTGGCGGGCGTCCAGATAGAGGGCGCCTGCCTCCCTTCTCCGTTAGGGGCAGCGGGTCTCATCGTGCGCCCTCCTCGTCCTCGACGACCTCGCCCACAAGGTCATACGTGAACGAGTCGACTAGGTCGCAGGTCACCACGTCGCCAACCGAGAACTCGCCGCTCTCAATGTGCACGACGCCATCGGAATCCGGAGCCTGGAACCAGGCGTGGCCGATGAGCTCAGCTCCATCGGGGCCGTCCTCGACACCATCGATGATGACCTGCACGCGCTCGCCGACATGCCTCTCCGCGGCAGCGAAGCCAAGCTGCTCAGTAAGGTCAATGAGGCGCTGGGTACGCTCCAGCTTAACATCATCGGGAACCTGGTCGGGCATAGTTGCTGCGCGTGTTCCCTCTTCGGGCGAGTACGTGAAAACAGAACAGTAGTCAAACTCCTCGTCTTGGAGAAAGTCGAGGAGCTCTTGCGCCTCCTCGTCCGTCTCGCCAGGAAATCCTGCCATGGCAGTCGTGCGCAGCACCATGCCGGGAATCTCTTTGCGCAGGTGCGCAAAGAGGGAAGAGAACTCCTCGGCTGAGCCCTTGCGGCCCATACGCTCGAGCACCGTGGAAGAGCAGTGCTGAATGGGAATGTCGATGTAGGGCAGAACCTCTGGGACGTCGCGGATCGTCGAAACAAGCTCCTCGGTCATGCCCTCGGGCTGGAGATAGAGCACGCGAACCCATCCCCCATAAGGTCGCACGACCTCGGCAACCTGACGCAGGAGCGAGGCAAGGGTGCGTGGCTCGTCGAAGTCAGACCCCCAGATGCCGGTGTCCTGCCCGATGAGCACCACCTCGCGAACGCCGCCCTCCATGAGGGAGTGCACCTCGTCGCAGATCTCCCGTGCATCGCGGGAGTGGTAGCGGCCACGAATATAGGGAATGGCGCAGAAGGCGCAGAACCTGTCGCAGCCCTCGGAAATCTTCACGTAGGCACTTGCACCATCAACGGTGCGAAGAACGCCCTGCGGAACACCGGGGGCAACGTCACGCTCGAGACCGAGAACGCGGTCAACAACCTCTACAATACCGTCCTCGTCATCGGCGTTCACAAAAGCGGAGACCTCCGGGAGCTCGTCGGCGAGAGGAGCGCCGTAGCGGGACGGAACGCAGCCGCACATCACAATGGGAAGGGTGCACCCCTCCCCCTCTGCTTGCCGTGCGAGCTCAAGAGTTGTGTCGAGTGACTCCTGCGTGGCCGAGACCAGAAAAGAGCAGGTGTTGATGAGTGCGATATCGACCTTGTCGGGATCGTCCGTCTCATCGTATCCAGCACCGAGGAGAAGGGCGCGCATGCGATCGGTATCGACCTCGTTCTTGGCGCACCCGCGTGTGACAAAGAGAATATTTGGCATTAGTTGACCTTATCGGTAGTTAACGTACTGGAGAGGCTGCCCATAGTCGTTGCCGCGAAGCAGGGCGATAACCTGCTGAAGGGCATCCTTTGAGGGGGAACTCACCCTAAGCTTGTCCCCCTCGATGGTAGGCTTCGCCTTGAGCTTAGAATCACGGATGTCCTTGGATATCTTCTTTGCCAGCTCGGCATCGATGCCCTGGACGAGACGGCCCTGCTGCCGGACGCTCATCCCGGAGGCCGCCTGGGGCTTGTCCCACCGCAAGGCGGTAAGGTCAACACCGCGCTTCACGAGCTTCGAGCCGAGGATGTCGCGCACCTGACCCGCAACAAAGTCCGAGGGGGCCTCGATCGTGAAAACGCCATCGCCTTTGGCAAACGCGAGAGAGGCTCCGGTCCCCTTGAGGTCGTAACGTTGCGAAATCTCGCGTGTGGCCTGCTGGCAGGCATTGTCGACCTCCTGCATGTCAACGACAGAAACGACGTCGAAACTCGAATCCTTGGCCATGCGTTATCCTCCTTTGGCTGCAATGCGACCCATACAGACCTTGCGTACGGGGCACTTCACACATTTCAAGACTGTCTCTGAATGAGCCCCACACCTAGTTGCTCTTTTTGGTTCCCTTGGAGCTGGATGACTTCGATGATGTAGAAGCCGTATTGCTACTGGACGTCTGAGAGCCGGACGATGCGGATGTGCCAGAGATCTTTGATGAGCCAGAGGTACTCGGCGTGCCCGAGGTGGAGGACTTTTCATCTGTGGATTCCGACGTATCGGAAGCAGGGCTGTCACTTGTTGCCGCGGGCGTCCCCTGGATGGTGATAGAGCCAATGCCAGAAGCCCTTGAGTCAAAGCTCTTCTGGGTGCCGTTCTCGGTAACGGTCACAGCGCCAGGATTACCGGCACGAATGGTGATGGAGTCGGTGACTGTGTATGTCTGCTCCCAAGGCCCGGTGACGGTGCTTGCAACTTCACTCGTCCCGTCGTTTGTAATCTCAAGCCACGAGGTCTCACCACTTGCAACAGAAACCGTGACGTCGGTCTCGGTTGTCGCAGATGAGTCGCTCGTAGAAGAATCCGCGCTCGTCGTGCCCTCAGCGTTCGTCGTGGTAGTGGTCGGCGTAGACGAGGAGCCTGTGTCAGTCTCATCCGTGGAGCTGGAGTCGGTGGATGTGGTGCTTACGGGAACAGTCGTCTTGCCCTCCTGAGACGTTGACCTGCTGCTCACGCACGAACGAATCGAGAAGACCAGGATGAGCGTGAGGGCAAGCGCAAGGGCGCATATCACGAGCAACGTGGTACGGCGATTGTCCTGTGCCCCCCGTCCACGGGAGCGGCCAGAGAGGTGATTGCGTTGATTGTCGGGACGACGACGCACCTTTGGCCTATCGACGCTTGCGATATTCCTCGATGAGCGCCTCCCCGAGATGGTGGATGCACGGTCATAGGGCCTAGCCCCATCATCGTAGCGAAGGTCATCCGTATACTCGCCCGCCCGAACGCTCCGCGTGCTCACGTCATCACGCTCATAGAGGCGCTGGGCGCGTGAGGTGTCCCGACGATAGGCGCGTGCCGTCTCGCGTCTCTCCTCAACGCCGTTCTGTCCCTCACGCAGCAAACGGTTAGCCGGATCGTCGACGCGACGCCTTTGCTGTGCATGCCTGCTGCGCTGGCGAGAGGCGTGGCGGTCACGGTCTCGATCGCGGTTGTCGTAGCGCCCGCGTTCGGCAGTTGAGTTGTACGGCCTGCCGTAGACATACTCTGCATGGGAGTATGACGGGGACTGGCTCCGAGAATCCATGGGATAACTAGAGCCCGCCAGCGGCACCGAGGAAGGCGTGCGGGGCCGAGGGCCGGAGGTAGTTGCAAATGCACCCATATCGCCAGCGGGGCCGCCAGAGGTGGGGAGAAGGCCACGGTACTGTACGTATGCCTTGGGTCGGGATTCCGCCTCATTCACCACGTCGTAGCCCTGAACGCCACGACCAGATTGGGTATCGCGGGTTCGACGGCGCAGCTCGTGGGAGGAGGTCCCGTGAACATGCTCGTAGAGCTCCTCCTGAAAGAGGTCAACGACCTCACGGGGGTTGAGTCCCAGGTAACGGGCATAGGAGGAAAGCATCCCCTGGGCGTAGCCACTCTGCGGGATATTCTCGAAGTCACCTTCCTCGAAGGCAATGAGGACCTGCTCCTTGAGTTTCAAAACCTGAGAGGCCTGGCCCACCGTGAGACCTAGTTGCCGGCGGCGATCTAGGAGCATCTCGCTGAAGCGCGGACGCGATAGCATGGCGGACTACACCTCCTCAAAATCCCGCTCGGCGGCCTTGAGGTCTTCAAGGCCTTCCTTGTCGAGAAGAACGTCGCGTGGCTTAGAACCATTCGCCGGCCCCACGACGCCCTTGTTCTCGAGCATGTCCATGATTCTCCCTGCCCTAGCGTACCCTACCGAGAGCGCCCTCTGGAGGCTGGAGGTGGAACCAAGCTGAGAGTTCACAACGATGTCGGCCGCCTCCCAAAGGAGGGGGTCGTCGTCGGCTGGGGCTGATGCCTCGCTTGGGGCGCCGGGCGCCATGGGCGAGACAGCCGTGAGGATGTCATCGTGGTAGTCGGTGTCGTGGCGCTCCTTTATGAAGGTGACAACACGCTCGACTTCCTCCTCGGAGACGAAGCATCCCTGCGCGCGGCGAGGGCGCGCGCCACGTAGCTTGTAGAGCATGTCGCCATGGCCGAGAAGACGCTCCGCGCCGGTTTGGTCGAGGATGATGCGGGAGTTCATGCCGTTGTCGACCGAAAGCGCGACGCGGTTGTCGATGTTGGCCTTGATGAGGCCCGTGACGACGTCGGCCGAAGGACGCTGGGTAGCCACGATGAGGTGGATGCCCGCAGCACGCCCGAGCTGGGCGATACGGACGATGGACGCCTCGACGTCCTTGCCGGCAACCATCATAAGGTCGGAGAGCTCGTCGATCACGATGACGAAGTACGGCATGTGCTTTGGGGGGTTCTCCATGTCGGCGTACTTGTCGCCATCGACGTCGCGGTTGTAGGACTTGATGTCACGAACCTTGTAGTGCTCAAAGACCTTGAGACGGCGCTCCATCTCGGTGACGCCCCAAGAGAGAGCGCTTGCGGCCTTGTTGGGCTCGGTGACCACGGGAACGTAGAGGTGTGGCAGCCCCGCGTAGTAGGTGAACTCGACACGCTTGGGGTCCACCATGATGAGGCGGACCTCCTCAGGCGTTGCACGCATGAGGATGGTCATAACGATGCTGTTGAGAAGCACCGATTTGCCAGATCCTGTGGTACCTGCCACGAGGAGGTGCGGGAGGCCGGCAATGTCGACCACCACGGGGTTGCCTTCGGAGTCTCGCCCGAATGCGGCCTCGAGGGGGCCGCCCTTGACGTAGGGAAGCACGTCTCCGAGGTAGACGGGCTGGGTTGTCTTGTTCGGAATCTCGATGCCCACGAGCGAGGTGCCGGGGATGGGCGCAAATATGCGCACCGACCGCGAGGCCAGAGAGAGGGCGATGTCATCCTGGAGGTTGGTGATCTTGCTTACGCGCTCACCCTCGCCCATCTCAATCTTGAAGGTGGTGACAGAGGGGCCGGCAACCCAGCCCACGACGTGCGAAGTGAGGCCGAACTCCTCAAGCGTCCCCTGGAGTTTTGCAGCAACGGCAGAGAGCTCGTCATCGGACTCCGCACTCACACCCGAGTTGGGATTGACCTTGAGCATGTCAACCGGTGGCAGCTCCTTGTCGTTGTCGGCAACAACCGGGTCGGGCGAGGCAGCAGACCTGGGCGAAGTAGACCTACCAGAAAGGAAGGCAGGAGCCGCCGCCTTCCCCTTGGGCGTCCGTAATGCACGACCCTTGGATGCCTTCCCAGGAGTGTCGAGAAGTTCAGTGGGTGCCGCATCGAGCAGCGTTGTGGTAGCGCCGGCCTGCTCAGCTCCCTGCGGTTCGGCAGCATCGGCCTTCTTCGAACGACCTCGACGAAGAACGCTCGTCTTGCGAGCGCCAATGAAGGAGGTCTCCCCCTCCCCCGTCTCGTCAAAGAGCGAGCCTTGAACGGTGGCCGCAGGCACGGCGTGAGCCGCCTCGCGCTCTGCGGCGCGTTCGGCCACTCGCTCCTCTCGGGCGATGCGGCGGTTCTCGGACGCCTCCTGGGCATGCAAGTGAATCTTGGCAACCGCCCCCGAAATGGAGAACCCGCAGACAACGGCACCCGCGACTATCACGCCAACGAGAATGACGTTTCCAACGATAAGCCCAACGAGACGGACCAGTGCGTAAGCTATGCCACCGCCCACGTAGCCACCGGCGGACTCAAGCGCAGGATCCTCGAAGGCAGTTGCGGGCTCGTCCGCAACACCAGGGTGGTTGAGGGAAAGCATGGCGAGCACGGCGAGCACGATGAGCACAAGGCCAATCGCCACCCGACCAGAGATGGGGCCGTCCTCGTCCATGAAGAACGTGCACGCAAAGATGAAGAGGGCTATGGGGGCGAGAATCGCGCCGGTGCCAAAGAGCAGCGTGAGGCATTGGCCAATAGCCCTCGTCACGATTGCCGAGGTTGGGGCAACCAACGAGACAAACATGGCAACGGCAACAACGGCCAAGCCCACGCCGAGAATGTCGCTTTGCGTGGACGAGAGACCCTGCTTGGCCTTATCTGCGGCGCGGCCGCGCGGTGCCTGGCGAGAACCGGCACCCCGTGCCTTTGACCCCTTGTTTGCTGCCTTGCCTGCTGCGTTTGATCTGCGATTCGAGGGCATGTGCCTAGACCTCCATCACGACCGGTATCACCATCGGTCGCGTGTGTGTCTTGCTCCAGAGGAAGTTAGAAAGCGAGTTTCTCACTCCCTTACGAACGGTGTCAATGCTTGCGCCGTTGCCCTTCTCGAGACGCTCGACCTGGGAGCATACAAGGGTGCGGGCATCCTCCATGAGGGCCTCGTCGGTGGCAAATGAGACGCCTCGTCCGGAGAGATCGATGGTGTCAACAGAGTGGTTCCGCGAGCGGATGGCAACCACGCAGGTAATAACGCCATCCTGAGCCAAGCGCTGGCGGTCGCGAAGAACCACGGGGTTGGCATCGGTGATGGAGAGGCCATCGACATAGACCACGCCAGAATCAACCGAAGGACCGCGACGTGCCTTGCCGTGGCGGACCTCGAGGGAGTCACCGTTGTCGAGGATAAAGACGTTTCGCTCGGGAATGCCAACCTGCTGCGCGAGCTTGGCGTGTGCGCGAAGGTGCTGGGCCTCGCCGTGGACCGGCATGAAGTAGCGCGGCTTGACCATGGCGAGCATGAGCTTGAGCTCCTCCTGGGAGCCGTGGCCAGAGACGTGCACGAGCGCCTGGCTCTTGTCGTAGATGTCGCACCCCAACTTGGAGAGAGAGTTGATGATGCCCTGGACGCTCTTCTCGTTGCCAGGGATGGGGTTAGCCGAGATGATGACCGTATCGCCCTCGTGGATTGAGAGGCTCTTGTGCTCGCCGTTCGCCATGCGAGCAAGCGCCGAGAGGGGCTCCCCCTGGCTGCCGGTGCAGAGGACGACAATCTTCTCGTCTGGGATTTTTTCGAGGTCGTAGGCGTCGATGATGCTCTCGTCTGCGATGCGCAGGTAGCCGAGCTCGCGGGCAACCTTTGTGTTGGTGACCATCGAGCGGCCAGTCACAACGACCTTGCGGCCAACCGCAACGGAGGCGTCGCAGATCTGCTGGAGGCGGTGGATGTGGCTCGAGAACGAGGCGACGAAGACGCGGCCGGGAGCGTTCTTGATGATGTGACGAAGCGCGGGCCCAACGGCCGCCTCGGAGGGGGTGAAGCCGGGGCGCGTGGCGTTAGTGGAATCAGAGAGCAAGACGTCCACGCCCTCGACCGCAAAGCGGTTAATAGCAGCGTAGTTGGGGCGAACGCCGTCGATGGGCGTCTGGTCGAGCTTGAAGTCACCGGTGTGCATGACGTTTCCGGCAGGGGTGTTCATGAAGACGCCAAATGCAGCAGGAATGGAGTGCGTCATCGAGAAGAACGTGATGTTGAAGGCCCCAAGCGTAACCGTAGAGCCGTCTTGTACCTCGCGGAACTTGGGGCTCTTGATGTTGTGCTCGGCGAGCTTGCCCTGAATGATCCCAAGTGTGAGCTTGCTGGAGTAGATGGGCACCTTGTGGGTGAGGTCTTGCAGAAGGTACGGGAGGGCGCCCGTGTGATCCTCGTGACCATGGGTGATGATGATGCCCCGGAGCTTGTCCTCGTTCTCCAGCACATACGTATAATCAGGGAGGATGAGATCGATTCCAGGCTGCTCGTCATCGGGGAACATGAGGCCAGCATCGACCATGACCATGTCGTCTCCATACTCGAACACGGTCATGTTCTTGCCAATCCCGTCAAGACCACCAAGGGGGATGATCTTGAGGGCGGTGTCTTTCTTTGGCATTGCGGAAAAGTTCCTTTCGTCGCGGTCAATACATGCGGCATTTGCCGCTATATAGTGAGCGGTCCTGATGGCAGAGCGCCACCAGCCGCAACAGCTACGGTGAAATGCGTCTGCGCTCCGGGGGGCGCCGATGCTCTAGCTAATCTATTGTAGCCAAGCCAAGGGCCACGTGGCGAGGCTCCATGATGATTGCGGACGGATAGCAACGCGGCAAGCCGCCTGTTCCTTCTCGGCTGAACGCTGCCAAGACTGTTGAGACGAACTTGGACATTTTCAGATAAGTTGACACTGTTATGTGTCCGAATCCGCCTCACCAATCATGACCACCCGCTCAGCGGGTGGTTTGCTCTTAGGGTATAACCCTGAACAACCGGCCAGGGACTCAAGTCCCTGGCCCTCGCTTCGCTCAGGCCCGATGGCCGCTTGACTCGTGGCGTGCCCGTCAAACGGGCTCCTCCAGGCTATTTCTTGAACGGGTCCGCATACCCCCTGACGCCCGGCCGGCCCAGGGCGATGCCCGCCCGCCCCTGCCCCCGGACGTGCCTCGCGATCGCGGCCCCTGTGTTTCGTCAACCCCTCGTTTCACAAAACAGCACCCGTTCGTTTCACACGTTAGCGTGAACAAAGAGATCGAGTCGACACACTACGGCCTGCAGGAAGACAGGACATGGGCTGCCGACGGCGAGACCACTATCTACTCAAAGATGCGTAGGTCGGGTACTTCCCCTGTACGGATACAATATCCAAGAAGACGGAGACGTCGGTGTGGAGCGACCCCGCGCAGTCGGATGCGGACATATGGACGTACGATGAGGACGGCAGGCTCGCAACGCGCATGCAGGAGAGCGACGGCTACACTTATGTGATTCATGCGGAGCACAAGGATGCCGCGCCTGTGGAATACATTGTGGACCCGATGGATCCCGATGACTCGGAATCCTGAGCTGCACGACTCCTCCTATATGCGATGCCCCAGCCAGCAGCAACATAGCCTACGGCGTCTTGAAGGTGGAGAAGAGCCGGTCATCGAGGAAGCCTGCGGGTGTCGAGCCCCGGTACTCTGCCGTGCTCGTAGAGGTCGCATTCGCTGTCGTGTAGGTGTATGACAAGGGATTCCCCGTCTCGTCGTAGGCAGTCGTAGAGGAGTACGAGAACTGCGGGTCTCTTGAGGTGCAGACCTCGGTCATCGAGGAGACCGCGTCCGTTCCGGGATGGTGCTCCACCGGCTCGTCGTAGGTGTAGATCCTATGGTAGTCGGTGGGCATCCATGTGCCGTCGTTCTGGAGCTCGGTCTCCACGACCTCGATCGTATTCCCCTCGGAATCGAGCCGGTACGTGTAGCAGGTGTCGGCCTGGTGGGTGTCGGGATCGAAGAAGTAGGTACGCCGGTAGTCGCCCCTCTCGTCCGTGCCATACTCATAGTGCCGCTCGTTGTACCAGTCGATGGCCTTCGCTGCCGTTTCGGATATCGTATCGCCGCTCCGACGTCACGCGGCTTTGGCCGTCGTACTCGTACACGGTGCGGGAGTCGGTTCCCGAGCTCTCGAGGACTCTTCCCCCAGCGTCGTAGCTGGCAGTGCCGGTGAGCGCGCCGCTCCCGTCGCGCACTTCGACGTCGAAACCGCCATCCTCGCGTTCCTCGTAGCGGTAGCGCCTCTCGAAGTCCTCAGCGGTATCCGGCCCGCCGCCCTCGCCGCTGTCGGTGATAGAGGAGATCCTACCCTGATCGTCGTAAGAGTAGCGCTTGAGGCTCCACGTCGCGCCCTCCGAGGTGTAGGTCTCCGACTCCGCCAGGCGCCCCTCGGCGTCGAACTGGTACGTCGCCCAGCCGGAGCTGTCCGAGTCGGTGGTCACGTGGATAGCCCCACCACCGTCCGGCACGGGCTCGTCCCAGAGGGCGGAGTGCAAGGAGGACGAGCCGTGCGAGACCATACCGCCAGGCTCGCAGCCTGTCATACAAACCATAAGCAGGAGTGCCGTGAGCCCACCTGCAATTGCAAGACACGCTGTCGGCAAGGCGTTGCCTTCCTCAGCACGAACTAACTTTCCGGTAATCGTATCGATATGTACCATCAGACAGAGCTCCAAATTCCTGAAACAGATGATGCCTTTCGCTCATTGGCGTTCTGGATGGAAAGATCGATTCTCTTCAGGATGCCACGCTCGAGCGACGAGAGGAGCTCCTTCTCCTTAAGCGACGTCGTAACCGCAGCTGATGAGAACGGCCTGCAATTGTTGCTATCGCCCAATTGCTTGAACCAAAGAACCATCGCAACCTCTCTGGCTAGCGATGATGCAAACAGTTCGGCAGGCCACCAATACATGCTCGATCAGCACCTCTGGGCCCGTCCTTCAGTGAGCCTGCCCTGTCCCATCGCTATTCCCCATATTCCCTATCGCACGAGGGACATCATCATTTCACGAGATTCGTCGACGCGAAGCGCGGACGCGCCTTACCTCACACTGCCGCGCTCGACGACGGCGCGGAATACGTAAGCGTCAGTAACGCAGCCGATGACGGTGCCCCAAGGGATCTCGCCCGCCGACGCGCCGGCCGGGCGGTGGCGACGGCGAATATGGCGCAGGAGCCGTACACGACGCGCTTCGCGACCTTCGCGAGCCCCGGCCTCCTCTTGAGCGCGAGCATGAAGGCGCCCGAAAGGGCCAGGCTGATGTCGAGGACGATCAGGCCGGCCATATACGGCACGGCGAACGTCAGCCTCGGCACGCTTGCGAACGATGAGGCGTAGTGTATGCTGTCGCCCGCGAGGAAGGCGCCGAGCGCGATCATCAGCCACCCATGCCGGTCAAAAAGATGCGCGACCCCCGGTCGTCAAACCGGTATTCGGGCTCGGGCTTCCTCTCCCCTTTCGAAGGCCTTTCCTTATCCATCATCGTCTCCTGTCTCCGCTAACGATGCCATAACCGTCATCTTACGAACTGCCTGCTTAAATCATAGCCAATTTCCAGACCTGACAGAATCGTATCGATCTCTACCGACGCATCCGGATCGTAAGGCAAAGCTCTGTCGGACGCCCTCTTCTTATTGGGGTGGGAAGAAAGCTCGGCGATTGAATCGATCTCGCATCGATTGCCTCAGCCTGTCATCGAAGCCGGACCCATCCTCGTCGTCAAGCCTGACGCCGATCTGATCTCATCCTGCTTGAAGCGGGCGGAATGGATTCCCTCCGCCGAATCGAACTCGATGAAGCAGAGCAGCTCACCGCCAGCTGCTGGACCGCAGCGCTCAGGGCGGCGACCATGCGACCGTGAACCTCAGACCAATAGCCCTTGACCGCGCCGGCGGTCGCGCCGTTGAACTCGGATCCAAGATTAGACAAGTTATCCGATGCGGCGGTTATGCTCGCGAGACCCGTATCATTGATGTTGCTGAACGACTGGTTGGTCCAGTCGGCTATGTTTTCCGCTTCCTCAATCGAGATGTCCCATCCCATCATGCAACCTTTCCCTGTCTGATCACGTTGCGGCACAGCACGCCCGCGATAGCGTAAAAAACGAAGACCCTGGCGACCTCAGCGTCGCCCAGGCGAATGAAGCAGGCCGTCATCGCCAAACAGGCGATAGCGATGGCGACGGACATGACGCTCGCGGGCCTCCCCAAGGACGGCCTCCTGGGTGCGAGGAGCACGATCACCGCGAGCGCGAGGAGGGCGGCGGCGAGCGCCATCCCGCAGATGTAAGGAGCCGTTTCCCCCTCATGGCCGAGAGCTATGAGGCTCATCTCGAAGTTATACTGCTCAAACGACGCTTGCCAATCGATGACGCCTCCGATGACCAGGGCGATTCCTACGATTCTCATACGCAACGTGAGGCTGCCCCTCGTGAAATCGTAGCCCGGCTTGTCGCCCGTCGGATCCTCCTTTTTCCTCTCCCCCGTGGGGAGGTGCCGTGCGGCCATCATGCACGCTCCTTGGAGGCGGTGTCCGCGTCCCAGCCCCTGAACTGCTCAATCGCCTCGAGGAGGGAGTCCGAGTCCTTCCCGATTACCGAGGCGTAGCGCCGTACGAGGCCGTTGACCCTCTCCCACTCGTCCAGGAACGCCGAGAGCGCCTCCGACGTCCCGGACAGCCCCGGGACGTCCGTCACCTGCCCCGCCAGCGTCTCCCCGGAGCCAGCGCACATCGGCTGCGCGGCGGAAAGCGCGTCGCCGTCAATCTCGATGGTGCCAGCAGCCATTTCTATCGCCATTGTGATTGCCTCCCTAGTTCGTAATCTTGTCCCAACAGTCGCCTATCTGGCTGCCCCACGACTCGACGCACCCGGCTAGGTCGAAGTTCGATGCCGAGAGCTCGGACTTCTTCGTCTCTATCGACTGTCTAGCCGTCAGGATCGCGTCATCGAACGCGTTAGCCTTGGTGGCGGCGTCCTCCTTCTTGGAGTCATAGTCATTGCGCTTGTTTCCTGACCACAGGTAATCCGCGTAGTAGTCGTAGTTTGTTAATTCCGACTTGGTTCTCTCAGAGTTCTCATACTCCTGCTTAAGGAGAGACGATGCCTCCTCGAGCCTCGCGATCTTCTCTCTGTTGGCGCTCATCGTCGCATTCGCGTCGTCAATCCAGCCCCGCAGCCTGTCAATCATACTGTAGGCCTCATCGTTCGAGGAGCTCATTTACCGATCACCCCTTCGACACTGAGCGGACCGGGCGCTCCCTTGGGGATGTCGAGCGAGGCAACTGCCTGTACTATTTCCTTCTTCAGTTTTCGCTCGTCGTCGTTCTCCAGGCCCCTGAAGAGGACCTCCTCGACGGCGTTGTCGTTGCAGTAAACGACGGCGTCCGACATGAGCCCCTCCGGCCACAAGCAGCAGCCGTAGTCGTAGTAGAACTGCCTCTCATCATCTTTCACGACCACGGCCCGCGAGATGACCATGAGAGTCTTGTCGTTGCCCCTGATGCGTACCACCGATCCAAGAGGCAATAAATCTGGACATTCCATCTCTCTTTCTCCGATAAACTTGCGCGTCCGCTTGGCGCGCGCGAGGCCGTTGGCCCTCTGCACCATGGCGCTCTCCTTCCTCCCGCGGCCGGCGACCCGAGCAACCGCCATCCTGGGGGGGAGGGGGTTTCGTTGCATAGCACCAGTGCCGTCCACCCGCTGAGCGGGTGGCTTTTTGTGCCGCGCTGCGTGCGACACAGGCTAAAGCCTTTAGTACCAAACGGGCGACACCCTCTGGGGTGCCGCCCGCTGTAATAAAGCTATGAGCCGAGAAGGCCTACTGTGCCTCGTGGTGACGGCGCGGCTGGCGCTTCTCGCCGCCCTCGCCACGGTCACCGGGATGACGGCGCGCGCGGGTACGGCGCTCGCCGGAGCGCCCGTGACCGTTGGACTCGTCATGGCCGTTGTGGCCAGAGCCGGCGGCAGCCTCGGGCTTATCCAGGCGATCGAGGGAGATCTTGCCCTTCTCGTCGACCTCGAGGACCTTCACGCGGACCTCGTCACCGATGTTGAGCACGTCCTCGACCTTGTCTACGCGGCCCTCGGCAACACGGGAGATGTGGAGCAGACCATCCTTGCCGGGCAGAAGCTCGACGAAGGCGCCGAAGGGCTGGATGCCCACAACTCGGCCGGTGTACTCCTCCCCCACCTCGGGGACCTTAACGATGGCCTTGATGCGCTCGGCAGCAGCCTCGCCAGCGCCGTTGGTGCCGGCGATGAAGATGGTGCCGTCCTCCTGGATGTCCACCGTGGCGCCGGTGTCCTCCTGGATGCCACGGATGACCTTGCCGCCGGAGCCGATGACGTCGCGGATCTTGTCCGTGGGGATCTGGAGGCTGATGATCTGGGGAGCGGTGTCCTTGGCGTGCTCGCGCGGCGCGGGAATCTGCTCGAGCATCTTGTCGAGGATGAACATACGGCCCTCGTGAGCCTGCATGAGGGCCTTGCGCAGGATCTCGGGCGTGAGGCCGGTGGCCTTGTTGTCCATCTGCATGGCCGTGATGCCCTTGGTGGTGCCGCACACCTTGAAGTCCATGTCGCCGAGGAAGTCTTCGAGGCCCTGGATGTCGGTGAGGACGACGGTCTTGCCCTCCTCCTGGATGAGGCCCATGGCAACGCCAGAGACCGGACGCTTGATGGGCACGCCGGCATCCATGAGCGCGAGCGTGGAGCCGCAGGTGGAAGCCATCGAGCTGGAGCCGTTGGACTCCATGACCTCGGAGACAACGCGGATGGCGTAGGGGAACTCCTCCTCGGAGGGAATCACCGGGAGAAGGGCGCGCTCGGCGAGGGCGCCATGGCCGATCTCGCGGCGCTTGGGGCTGCCCATGCGGCCGGTCTCGCCGGTGCAGTAGGGCGGGAAGTTGTAGTGGTGGATGTAGCGCTTGCCATCGACGGGCTCGATGGTGTCGAGGCGCTGCCACTCGTTGAGCATGCCCAGCGTGCAGATGGAGAGCACCTGGGTCTGGCCGCGCTGGAAGAGGCCGGAGCCATGAACCAGCGGCAGGTAGTCGGGCTTGACCATGATCGGACGAATCTCGGTGGGAGTGCGGCCGTCGACGCGCTCGCCGGTCTCGACGACCATCTTGCGCATGGCGTGCTTCTCGAGGCCCTTGAGCTCGACGGCGATGGCGCGGCTCCACTGAGCCTGCTCGTCCTCGGAGAACTCGGCCTTGATGGACTCCTTGAGTGCCTCGACCTTGCCCATGCGGGAGAGCTTGTCGGCATCCTTGAGGGCGGCGCTCATCTCGTCGAAGTGGGCGAAGATGCGGTCGTGGACCTCGGGGATGGGCTCGTCAAGGACGTATTCCTTCTTGACGATGTGGCCGTTGGCCTCCTCCCACTTGGCGAAGAACTTCTTCTCCTCCTCGCAGAAGGCTGCGATGGCCTCCTGACCAAACGCCATAGCGGCGAGCATGTCCTCCTCGCTGATCTCCTTGGCACCAGCCTCGAGCATGGAGATGAACGTGGACGAGCCAGCAAGCTCGAGGTCGAGGTCGGAGGTGTCGCGCTCCTCGTAGGTGGGGTTGACGAGGAACTCGCCAGTCTCGGGGTTGCGACCAATGCGCACGCAGGCGAGCGGGCCCTCGAAGGGCACGCCACCAACGGTGAGGGCGGCGCTTGCACCCATGACGCAGATGGTGTCGACGGAGTGAATCTGGTCGGCCACAAGCGGTGTTGCAACGACCTGCACCTCGTTGCGGAAGCCGTCGGGGAATGACGGACGCAGCGGGCGGTCGATCATGCGCGCGGTGAGGGTTGCCTTCTCGGAGGGCCTTGCCTCGCGCTTGAGGTAGCCACCGGGGATGCGCCCCACGGCGTACATCTTCTCGATGAAGTCCACCGTCAGGGGGAAGAAGTCGTAGTCCTTGCGCTCCCTCGAGACCACGGCGGTCACGAGGACGGTTGAGTCCCCGCACTTTACCAGGCAGGCGCCCGTGGCCTGCTTTGCGAGCTCGCCCGCTTCGAGTGCGTAGTGCTTACCGTAGAGGTCGAACTCGTGCGTAACCTTTGTCATACGTTTCCTCTTATCTCCGCCTGCCCCATTGCAGACGGGCCGTCTAGCGGGCCTCCGCACCATACGCGGAGACGAGAAGTGCGTGTGCGACGCATCGCACGCCCGCGGCGCGCCCTCGCTTCTCTCGGGCGCACATGCAAGGGGCGCCCGCAGGCGCCCCCTTAGAACACTTACTGAATGTTGTCGCGGATGCCGAGGCTCTTGATGAGGGAACGGTACTCCTCGATGTCCCGAGCCTTGATGTAGGAGAGCAGGCGACGCCGCTTACCGACGAGCATGAGCAGGCCGCGACGGGTGTGGAAGTCCTTCTTGTGGGACTTCATGTGCTCGGTGAGGCCCTTGATGCGCTCGGTTAGCAGGGCAACCTGGACTGCGGCGGAGCCGGAGTCCTTCTCGTCCTTGCCGTACTGCTTGATGAGCTCGGCCTTACGCTCCTTGGTGACTGCCATGTGGAACCCCTTTCGATCTATGGATGCGCCCCGGACTGGGTCGGTCGCCAGGCAGTTGGCGTGCCGCTAGGTGCGGGGTAACGACTTAGGTATGATAGCACGCACCTCGCAGCTTCGACCGTGCCCACACAATCGCCGCATACGAGGTGCGTGCAATGACCTAACTAGTAGCTATAGACCCTAGTCCCCGAGGGGATGTTCTCGTTAATCCAGCGCGCATTATTGATGTCGAGACGAACGCATCCGTGCGAAGCCGGAACACCCAGCGTTCCATCCATCACCGAGTAGGAGTTGGGATAGTACAGCACCGAGTGGAACAGGTAGTTGCCGTAGAACTGTGTCCAGTAATAGCAGGTGAAGCCTTTGCCAAAGCTTGGCCCCCGTGACCCAATTGAGTAGGTACCACGCACCGTAGGCGTAGAGGCCTTGCCAGGCGAGCAGACCCACTTGTAGGTGGCGTACCAATCACCGTTGACCCACTTGAAGACCCACGTCGTGCAGGCAGAGTTGTCAACCAGTAGGAGGTAGTTGGTGGGGCTACCGACCGACCGCGCAATGTTCACGGCAGAGCTTGCCTCGCCAGCAGAGCATAGCCAAGCGCCATCGGGAGCGAAGTAGCTCCCAGCAGCGAAGCCAGTTGCCATCTTGCCCGTTGAGGGATCGAGGTAGTAGGACTTCCCACCTTGGGAGAGCCATCCGGTCTGCATGACGCCCGACCAACTGAAGTAGTACCAGGAGCCATTGATGTAAGCCCAGCCGGTGGCATCGGAGCCGGAGTCATACATATAGTGCCAAGACCCGCCCGAGGTATACCAGCCAGACTTGTGGACCTCGGTAGAGAAGTTCCACTCCTTGCCATTGGGGTACTTCACATCGAGATAGATTTCATAGGTGGAAGCGCTGGAGTTAAGGTCGCTGCGTGAGAAGCTCACCGAGGTATTGCTCGACCAGTCGCTGAGCGTGCCCGATGCGGAGCCGTCGGCGGATGCCCAGCGGAGGCGGTAGAGCGCGCCGGGGACCCCGTGGCCCTCGAAGAGGTCGGCCGAGGCCTCCCATCCGGAGGCCGCCGACCCGGACACGCCGAGCCCCGTCGCGCCCCAGGCCACGGCCTGCGCCGAGGCGGTGCGCCTCTCCCCGCGCGCCGAGACGGCGTCCACGTAGAGGGTGTAGCGCCCGGGGCCACCGAGGGGGCCGGTGTGGGACGCCTCGGCGGTGTCGGAGCCCGTGCAGAGCTCGGTCGAGCCCCAGTCGCCCCTCGCCCAGGAGCCGTCGCGCTGCCAGACGTAGTTGTACCTGAGGCCGGAGGCGTCGCCGGAGACCACGGGCGCGTAGGTCACGTCGTCGCCCGCCACGACCTCGGCCGGCGAGGCGTCGACGCCGTCGAGCGACCAGGAGTCGTCGTAGGCGACGAGCCCCGCGGACATCGTCCTTCTCTGGCCGGAGCGGTCGGTGACGTCCACGTAGAGCACGTAGCGGCCGGGGCGGTAGAAGGAGAGGGTCCCGGTGGCCTCGGGGGTCGCCTCGCCCCCGTCCCTCACCGTGGAGCCCCAGAGGTCCCAGCCGCCCTTGTAGGACCAGACGTAGTTGTAGGTGGCACCCCCGAGGTCGCCGGAGACCCGGGGCGTGACGGTCACGGGCTCGTCGACCCTCACGCGGGGGGAGGACACCTCGACGCCGGAGAACTCCCAGGACGGGGAGGCGACCTCGAGCCGCGCGGACATGGTCCTCCTCTGGCCGGAGCGGTCGGTCATGTCCACGTAGAGGGTGTAGGCGCCGGCGCGGGCCAGCGTGAGCGTCGAGGACGCCTCGTCGGTGCCCCTGCCGCTGGAGAGCACGGTGGAGCCCCACTCGCCCTCGGCCCAGGAGCCGTCGCGCTGCCAGACGTAGTTGTAGGTGGCGCCGTCGAGGTCGCCGGAGACTTTGGGCGTCACGGTGACGGGATCGCCCGAGGTGACGCGCGACGCAGAGAGACCCACGCCGGTGAACTCCCACTCGGGCGACGCCACCTCGAGCGTTGTCGACATGGTACGCTTCTCGCCGGAGCGGTCGGTGACGTCCACATACACCGTGTAGCTCCCCGCCCTCGTCAGCGTGAGCGTGCCCGTGGCGTCGGTGGTGCCGGAGCCGGTGTCTTTGACCGTGGACCCCCAGAGGTCCCAGCCGCCCTTGTAGGACCAGACGTAGTTGTAGGTGGCACCCCCGAGGTCGCCGGAGACTTTGGGCGTCACGGTGACGGGATCGCCCGAGGTGACGCGGGTGGCACTGAGCTTGATGCCGGAGAAATCCCAGGACGGGGAGTCGACGACGGGAGGATCAGCGCCCTCAGTGGCTGCAGCCCCAGTACCAGAAAGGCCTGCGGAACCAGACGCGAGTGCCGTGGCAGGAATCCCAAGGGCGCAGGTTGCACTTACGGCAACGACAAGGAGGAAATCCCTACACCTTGTTACAAATCTCATGGGCGCTACCTCCAGGGTCACAGATGGCCACCGGCCAAGCTGAACGAAAGCACAGGCACTCCTACTTACCGCTCGTCCCCACGATCCTTCTGAGAATGTGAACGGGAGCGGCAACAGCCTCACCGGCCCGATAGGTCTTCGATGAACGCAAGGCCTGCAGTTCGTTCTCAAGTTGAGAGACTTCGTTTTCGAGTTCGACGATTCTCTCGCTCATCTCATGCAGCTTCCGATTACGCGCTAGCACCTTGGCATAAGCCGCCTTATACAGAACCTCCTGCATCTTCTGCCCTAGCTCATCCATGTTTGGGGAGAGAGGCTTAGTGCGTTCGATTGACGTAATAAAGACTTTCTGCCAGAGCGCCTCAGCGTCAAACATTTCCAACTCGGCTGCGCTTCTCCGCGCCTCGTCCCCCATCGACTTGCGAAGGGCATCGTCACGAAGCAGTTCGGCGACCTTCTGGGCGGCGGAGTCGACGTTACCCTGCGGCACGTTTGCCAGCCCCCGCGCCTCACGGGAGAAGCGGATTGGCATCCTGTACATCACGCAGGGGACGCCACAGGTCTTTGACTCGGCCACCACGAGGGGGGACCCTTCGCTCGGTGACGTCACGAGGTGGACGGAGGCCTTCTGCATCAGTTCTGGCACGTCATTTCTCGCACCAAGGAATTCGACCGCGTCGGCGGCACCCTCGCTCTCGGCGAGATCCTGGAGGGAACGCACCTCGCTCTCATCGCCAGGTCCGACGAGCAGCAGCCGGGCGTCGGGCACAGCCTTCCTCACCCTGGCAATGATGCGTATGGCATCCTCGGGGCGCTTCTCTTCTGCGCTTAGCCGGCCAACCCAGATGACGTCATGGGACAAAAGGGGCGCCTGCGGCGTGCTCTTGGTCGAGATGGAACACTTGTTAGCGGTGGTAAAGACCCTTGGGTTGAACTGCCCCCAGAACGCGGTGTCGATTTGGTCGAGGCAGACGACCGCATCCGAGAGCCGGTAGTTCACCGGAAGGGCAAACGCATCCTCGGATGACTGATCAACAAGGTTGGTAAAAGAGCCGTGAGTGTGGACGACAAACGCAATGCCGAGAGCCTTAGTCACGAACTGGTCCCACTCAAGGCAGTGGCTCAGCCACTGCGAGTAGACGAGTGCGTCCACCTCGTGGCGGATGAGGGCCTCCTCAAGAACATGTGCTCGGCGAAGATAGTTTTCTGGTCCAGAAGATCTAAAGTCAGGGAGTCTGACGAGGACGGCATCGGGTGGTATGACCCCTTCGGGAGGAAGCACGTCGCAGAGCAACACCACCCGATACCCCTCGGAAAGGAACATCTTGGCAAGCGAGATGGTTACCGACTCCGCCCCGCCGCCTGCAAGCTGGAAATAGTAGAGCGCGATGGTGCGGACCGTCTTGCGGGACACCGCCAAGGAACGCGCGGCCTGGAGCGTCGAGATTGCCTCGAATCGCCCATCTGAGAAGATCCGACGAAAGATCGCGGAGAAAACCTGATCGGGCCGGCCATGCGAGAGGGCCATGTCAAGCCGCATGCATCGTTCTTCTGGCTTCTCGGCAGCCATAATCTGGCCTGCGGCAGCATCGGCCGCGTCACGCCCGCTCCCCAAGAGGGTGTCGAGAAACTCGCCGTAATGGGTTCGCGCGAGGCGCCTCATCTCGCCAAGCTCCCCCGAGTCTTCCCAGAGCTGGGACTGCGGCACGCACTCTTCGAGGCATGCCTTGTTGACCTCAAGGCGTTCGCTCAGCTGCGCACGGCATTCCTCGTCCATCTCGCCATGAGCAATGCCGTACGAGTCATCGCGGAGGAAGCGGTAGAGCTCCCTGCTTACGTCACGCTCGTCCCAGAGGCCCAAGACGGTCTCGAGGGCATCACGGCGCGCGCCGAGCGAAACCTCATCCTGCCAGACGTTCATGGTGTGCTCAAGCTCGTGCCGAAACACCGATGACAGGCAACACGAGACGACTGAGTCATCCAGCGCCGATGTCCTTCTCAGGTAGTCGGACAGGACGTCGCAGCACCTGCACTTGAGCTTGCTGGACCGGGCAAACCCCTCGGACGAAACGCCCTCTTTGCCCGTCTGCCCACGTCCGACGTGGTACACGTAGTACTCCGATGGAGAGACGGCACGGTAAGTCCTGGCCTCGAGGGCAACCGCGAAATACTCGACCACATCCTCGGCAGCCGAGATCCCAGGGGTAAGGCCGAGCCCGCCCAGGACTCGTCTGACCAGGTCACCCCTATAGAGCTTGTGGTTGAGGTTGTAGTCGTAAGACCAGTCCAAATAGCACACCGAGAGTATGTCCTCCCCCTCGAGGCTGCGCTCGACGGGGTTCATCGTCTTCCGTATCCCCTTGACAGTGCCCTCGGGACACCATGGCTCAGCGACAACGCGTACACCAAAGTGGAGAATGTCCACCGCAGAGTCGGCCATCTCGTCAACGAGTTTCTCGCAGGCTTCCGGCACGAGCTCGTCGTCCGCATCGACGAAGGTCACGTAGGACCCCGTCGTGCGAGCGACACCAACGTGCCGCGTTGCGAACAGATTGAGGTTGCGCTCGTTCCGCACGTAATGGAGGCGAGAGTCGCGCTTGGCCATATTTTGGACGATCCTCTGCGTGCCGTCCGTCGAGGCGTCATCCACACAGATCACTTCGATGTCCCGAAGCGTCTGGGACAGGAGGCTTGTGAGGCACGTTTCGATGTACTTTTCTACGTTGTAGGCGGGAACCACGATTGAGACGAGCGGCATCTCGAACCTTCCTGACGACGGTACTGCCTCCGATTGTACGAGCACCAACGCACTTTCACAGCGCAAGCATGAACTCGAAGGCCCTCAGACGCGCGTCGAGGTGAGTTGCCGCCCACATGTGGGCGGTGCTCACCAGCCAAAGCGCACACTCAGGGGATACCTCTACATTGAGCAGCTGGTCAAAGGTGGAGCCGATAAGAGCGCGCACCCAGGCAAGTTGGGATGGAGAGACCGGCTCTGCCCCCGGAACCTCGCGCGCGCAGCTCTCGCAGAGAGCGCCACCAGCGGCAGCGGAGAGCCACAATGGCGAAGGGTCCCCGCACGCGATGCAGTGGTCAAGCTCTGGGCGCCACCCCTCGTGAGCCAGCACCTTGAATGCGTAGGCCGCAACCGTGAGGTCCAGGTGGGCCTGGTCCCCTGCCTCCTCGAACGCACCGAGCGCACGAGAGAGCAACGGAAAGACAAAGTGGTCCTCGGCATCTTCGAAAGATGTGAGACGGGCGACCTCGCATGCCGCGGATGCTGCGCTCACGCGCTCGAGGTCCCCGCGAAGGCGCTCGTGGGGGTCGACGAGCGTCGCCTCCGAAACTATGTCGAGGCTTCTCCCCGACGCCAGCAGGAAGTCCGATTCGGAGAAGAGCTCAACGCGCGCGGCGAGACGGCCGCCCGGCTTCCTCGCCCCCTTCGCGACAGCGCGTGCCTGGGAGCCGTTAGCCGTGAGAAGCGTCACGATGAGGTCCTGCTCGCCAAGTTTGACGTGGTCGAGCACAATGCCGCGCGTGCGGCGGGTGCGACGGCCCGGCATGACTTCTCGCTCCCCTAGTCTTCGGCGCTGTAGCCGAGGCGGCGAATCTCGTTGGCGTCGCGGCGCCACTGGGGCTGAACGCGCACGGAAAGGTCCAGGTAGACCTTGCAACCCAGCAGGCTCTCGATGTCGCGTCGGGCCTCCGTCCCCACGAGCTTGATCATGGAGCCACCCTTGCCTACCACGATGCCCTTCTGACCCTCGCGCTCCACGAGCACCGTCGCGGTGACGGAGGCATGGCCGTCCTTGGCGTACTCTATGTCGTCGCAGATGACGCCTATCGAGTGAGGAACCTCCTGTCGGAGATTGAGGAAGAGCTTCTCGCGCACGAACTCGGCGACGAGGTCCTCGGGCGTGGCATCGGTGTCCATGTCATCCGGGAACCACTTGGGGCCTTCGGGAAGGTGCTCTGAGACGAGCTTCACGAAGGCGTCAACGTTGAACCCCTCGCGCGCGGAGATTACCAACTCGTCGTCGAAGTGAGCAAGCTCCTTGGCCGCGGCAAGCTGCGAGGACACCTGCTCGGGCGTTGCCTTGTCCGCCTTGGCTATCACGAGGAGCTTGAAATTGGCCTCGGAGCCGTCGACATGGCGAGCCACCCAGGCGTCGCCGGTACCGACGGGCTTGGTCGCGTCGACGAGGAATGCGACCACATCCGCGTCCGCGAGCTCGGCAAGGGCCGCCTGGTTGAGCTCCTTGCCAAGGCTGTCCTTTGGCTTGTGGAGGCCTGGCGTGTCGATGATCACGAGCTGCGAGTTGGGGGCGTTCACAACCGCACACAGACGCTTGCGGGTGGTTTGCGCCACGGGACTCGTGATGGCGACCTTCTCGCCCATACAGGCGTTGACCAGCGTCGACTTGCCCACGTTTGGCCTTCCCACGAGGGCCACGAAGCCACTTCTGAAGGTTGCGTTGTCGTTGTTGTTTTCCACGTGCACTCCTCGGTGAGACAAAGGGACTGTCCCTTTGTCTCATTCTAGAAAAAGATTGCGTTGGCAAAGACGATGACGCCCACCACGGCCACGAGCACCGAGAGAACCCACACTGCCGCCGCGGCGATGTCCTTCGCGCGGCCAGCAAGCGGGTGGAACTCGGGAGAGACCAGGTCGACGACGGTCTCGACCGCGGTGTTGAGAAGCTCCGCCGAGATCACGACGCCGCAGCACACAAGCACGATGGCCCAGCTCACGGCATCCAGCCCAACCACGATGCCCGCCACTATAGCGAGAATGCCGCCGGCAATCATCACCTTGATGTTTCGCTCGGTGCGCACCGCCGTCCTAAAGCCCTGGATGGCAAAGAGGAAGCTCTTTCGAAACGACGGATGGTCGTTGTTGGATCCGGGAATCACTCGTCTACCCCCTCGCGGTGCCTGGTGAGCGTGACGGGCCGCGTGGGGCCGTCACGCGGGAGGAGTGCGAGAAGGGCGTCCTCGCGGGCCTCCATGACCTCGGCCTCCTCGTCATCGAGGTGGTCGTAGCCAAGGAGGTGAAGCGTTCCGTGCACAAGCAGCAGGCGAAACTCGTCCGCCGCGGTGGTCCCAAAGCAGGCGGCCTGACGGGCGATGTAGTCCGGCGCAAGCACGATGTCGCCAAGCTCACACGGCTCTCCCGGGGCGAGGTCCGGATCGTCCGGGCGCTCGCATTCGAGCGAGATGACGTCCGTGGCCGCGTGTCGGTCGCGCCATTCGGCGTTGAGCTCGCGGATGCGTCCGTCGCCCACAATCGAGACGGAGACCAGGCAGTCGCGGGTTACGCCCTCCTCGGAAAGGACGCGATCGAGGTCAGCTCGAATCTCGTCCTCGGAGATGGGGGCACTCATGCCCTCCTCTGCGGTGATGTCATACTCGTTTGCCATGGCCAGATCCCTTCCCAGGCGCCTTGGCACCATGCTCGGCCGCACGGTCGTAGGCATCGACAATACGTGCGGCCAGGGCGCTTCTCACGATGTCGTTGCGGCCGAGGTCCACGAACTCGATGCCCTCTATCCCCGCGAGCACCTCTCGCGCCTGGTCGAGCCCACCGGGCCCCACAAGATCGCGCTGGGTGGCGTCACCCGTGACCACGAACTTTGAGGAGAACCCCATGCGCGTGAGGAACATCTTCATCTGCTGGGGCGTGGTGTTCTGCGCCTCGTCCAGAATCACAAAGGCGTCGCTAAAGGTGCGGCCGCGCATGAAGGCGAGCGGGGCGATCTCGATTGTCCCCTGCTCCATATAAGCTGCAACCTTCTCGGCATCCGCCATGTCGAGAAGGGCGTCGTAGAGCGGCCGCACGTAGGGGTCGAGCTTCTCCTCGAGCGTGCCCGGGAGGAAGCCCAGCGACTCCCCTGCCTCTACGACCGGGCGCGTGAGCACGATGCGGCTTACCTCGTGGCGCTTGAGCGCCGCGACGGCCATTGCCATGGCCAGGTAGGTCTTGCCCGTGCCCGCAGGCCCCACGCCAAAGGTGATGGAGTTCGAGCGAATGGCCTCCACGTAGCGGCGCTGCCCGGCGGTCTTTGGCCTAACAGGACGTCCGTGGTGGCTGAGGATCACATTGCCGGCGTCGCCACGGTTTCGGCGGACACCATGCGTCACCTGGCCAAGGAGGATGTCAACCTCATCGGAGGTGGGAATCTCTCCACCCTCGATGACCTTGATGAGCTGGGAGAACACGGAGGAGACCTGCTCGACCTGCTCCGCAGGCCCCACGATGAGGATCTGGTTGCCGCGCACCACGACCATTGCCTCGTCGAACGCGCCTTCGATGCGGCGCAGGTGGCTGTCGGCAGGGCCCATGAGGGCCGTGGGGTCAACGGTGTCGGGAATCGTGAGGCGAACTCGAGTGGGTTCCATGCTCCTCCGGGCTAGGCGCGGGTGTTAGTGCGAACGTTACGATG
Organism: Olsenella sp.; assembly: GCA_022648325.1. Lineage (GTDB taxonomy): Bacteria > Actinomycetota > Coriobacteriia > Coriobacteriales > Atopobiaceae > Tractidigestivibacter. The sequence continues at coordinate 52,402 of JALCMG010000010.1, read as the reverse complement.
CGCCCGCCGGCTTGAGGAGGTAGGCGCAGAGACCAATCATAGCCAAACGGGTGGCGTGGGGCACGCCACAGAGCGCGAGGCGCTCAGGCAAGCACGTGACCCAGCAACGTGGTCCCGTCCGACGCGACCCCCGTCACGCACACGGGAACCATCTCGTCCACGGGACACTCGACGTCGAGCATGACGTCGAAGAGACCGCCAGAGACGCCGCGAAGGGGCGCCTGCACGCACACGAGGTCCTCCCTGCCAACGAGCCGCTCGGCCTCCCGCTCGCGCATCTCGCGCGCAAGCTGCCGCACGCGAGCGCTTCTCGCTGCCATGACGTGGAGGTCTACCTGGCCCGGTGCGGTCGCGGCAGGAGTGCCCGGCCTCCTCGAGTACCTAAAGACGTGCATGCGCGAGAAGCCCATCTCGCGGCAGAAGGAGAGTGACCGCTCGAACTCCTCGTCCGTCTCGCCAGGAAAGCCAACGATGAGGTCTGTCCCCAGCGAGACCTGGGGAAGGAGGGAGCGAGCCTGCTCCACTGCGGTGCGGAAGAGGACAGTGTCGTAGATGCGCGCCATGCGGAACAGCGTGGCGTCGCAGCCAGACTGCAGGCAGATGTGAAGGAAGGGCGCGATGCGGCCATGCGAAGCGGCCATTGTCTTGGCGAGTTCTGGTGTGACATCGGGTGGCTCGATGGACGAGAGCCGTATGCGCCCAACGGGTGTGGTGTCGAGAAGCCAAGCGAGAAGGCCGGGGAGCTCAATCTTGCTGCCATCCGGCAGGGACGAGCGATACACGCCCAGGTTGATGCCCGTGAGCACGACCTCGCTGGCGCTACGGTCGAGCGAGCGCAGCACGAGCTCGCGCACGCGCAGGGCGTCAACCGAGCGGGACACGCCTCTCGCCTTCCACACAATGCAGTAGCCGCAGCGATTGTCGCAGCCGTCCTGAATCTTGATGCCGGGGCGCGTGCGTCCGGTTGGGGTTGGGGTCGCGTGGGCAATCCGCTCGGCGAGAAGCTCGCCGTCATCCCCTACGGCAAGCGCGCCTACGCCCAGACCATCGAGGACGGCGGTTGGCACGCGGGACTTGTCTCGCTCGACAACCACGTTGGGTGCCAGGGCGAGAAGCTCGTCGGCAAAGAGGTTGGCCATGCAGCCGGTGGCCACAACGAGCGGCGCCTGAGGAAGCGACGCAGCGTGGCGCACGGCCTTCCTGGCCTTAGCCTCGGCCTCGGCGGTGACGGCGCACGTGTTGATGACAACCGCCTGTGCCTCCTCCTCGGGGAGCACCTCGAGACCGGCTCGAGCGAGCTCGTCGGCAATGAGATCCGTCTCGACGCGGTTGACACGGCAGCCAAGGTTGACATAGGCGACGCCGGGCACCATAGGGCTGGAGCCAGGCACTGCGAGCGCGTCCGGCCGAGGGATGGAGGCGCTCACTTGCGCCCTCCCCTGCCACGGGCACGGGACTTTCTCTTCGCGTCCTTAAAGGGATTCTTCGGTGCCGCCCAGCGCTCGCCGGCAAGGTGCGCGGCCTCCTCGTCCTTGGCGGGAGAGTCGCCCTCCTCCTCTGCGCGGGTCTCGCCCTCAGTGGCCACGTCCTCGTCCGAGAGTGTGCGCTCCGCGACGATGCCCGCGATGTCAAGCAGCTGGCGCTTGTCGAGGTCGGTGGGGACGACTACCTGCACAACGGCGATGAGGCTGCCGCGAGAGACCATGCCCTGGCGCGGCATGCCACGGCGCTCGACCTTGATCTGCTGTCCGTACTGGCAGCCCGCGGGGACCTCCACCTTCACGCGCTCGCCCTTCATGATGCCGTCAACCGTCACCGTGGTGCCCACGATGGCCTGGAGCGCATCCACGCGAACGGTGGTATAGAGATCGTCCCCCTGCCGCTCGAAGCGCTCGTCCTGGGCAATCTCGATGCTCACGACAAGGTCACCGGAGGCGTCGCCCCGGACGCCGGCCTCGCCCTTGCCAGAGATGCGGATGGTCTGGCCCGAATGGACGCCTGCGGGCACCTTGACCTCGACGGTCTCGCGCGACGGTGTGCGGCCCTGTCCGCCGCAGGTCTCGCAGGGCTTATCGATGACCTTGCCAGAACCGTGGCACACGGGGCAGGTGGTCTGCGTCTGCATCTGGCCGAATATGGTGCGCTGGACCTCGACGACGCGCCCGGTGCCGTGGCAGCGGCCGCAGGTGCGCTCGTGGCCGCCCTCGGCGACGCCGGTGCCGCCGCAGTCGTCGCAGGGGGCAAGGCGGTCGTAGGCAAGCGTCTTGGTGACGCCGGCGGCCGCCTCGGCGAGGCTCACCGTGAGACGCATGCCCATGTCGCGGCCGCGCGTGCGAGCTGCACGAGCACCGCCCGAGGCGCCTCCAGCGAAGAAGGAGTCAAAGATGTCGTTGATGCCAAAGCCCGACCCGTTGAAGATGTCGGACATGTCTACATAGTCGGAGCCAAAGCCCGCGGGGCCATTCTCGTCACCATAGCGGTCGTAGTTCGCTCGCTTGCGTTCGTCGGAGAGGACGGAGTAGGCCTGGTTGACCTCCTTGAACCTCTCCTCTGCGTTGGGGTCGTCGGAGACGTCGGGGTGAAGCACCCGTGCCTTCTTGAGAAACGCCCGCTTGATAGTCTTCGCGTCCGCGTCACGAGGCACGCCAAGGACCTCGTAGTAGTCCTTCTTCGAATCCAATCTCACCAAACTCCCGATACCGCCCCTTTGCGGGGCTCAAACCTGCAGACCCGGCGCCACCGCGGCGGCGCGTACAAGGGTCTTCTCTACCCAAAGCCATGGCCTATGAACGCGAGAAGGGCCGATCCCGCGCGAGGCCAGGGGCTACCAGAGGAAGCCGTAGTACCTCACACCCGGGCCCGCTGCGGTGCAGGAGAACATCGAGACCATGAGAAGGGCGAGGATGAGGCCCGTGGCGGCACCGTTACCAAGGGAGGAGAGGGCGTTTCTCCACCAGCGGGAGTTCTTCTTGAAACCACCTCCGCGAACCACGAACCCAATGCCAACCGCCGCGAGGACGATGATGAAGGCGAGAAGCCCCGTGAGGGTGTTGGAGGCTGCGCCAAAGATAAGGAACGGGAGGTCAAAGCCGAGTATCTGGAAGCCCGTTGCCTGATAGGGGTTGAGGCGCTCCTCGGGGACAACAACCCTGCAGACAAAGTCGCCAGCGGCCGAGCCGTTGGTGCCCGCGTTGCCCATACCCTTCACGCGGATGAGGTCGCCGTCGTAGGAGCCGGCGGGTACCTTCACCACAACCTCGCTTGCCGTGAGCACGCGGCCGGAGCCACCGCAGGCGTCGCAGGGGTCGGCAACCACACGACCGGTCCCCTCGCACTCCGGGCACTCCATGTCCATCACGCCAAACCCAAAGAGCCCGGTGAGGTCAACCGAGATGCGACCGGTACCGTGGCAGGTGGGGCAGGTCTCGGAGTGCTCCGCCTGAACGGAGCCCTTGCCGTGGCACACCTCGCAGACGGCATAGCGCTGGTAGGTCACGCCGCGACTGACGCCCTTCTCTGCCGTGGCCGAGTCAAGTGTGAGGTCGAAGATGACGTCGGAGCCCACACGAGGGTTGTAGGAGCGCGAGCGGGCACGCGTGGAGCCACGGCGAGAATAGCCGTTGGTGCCAAAGGGGAAGCCCCAGCCAAAGGGGTCTCCCCCGGCGTAGCCGCCTGCATAGGGCGAGCCAGTAGCACCAGTAGACTCCGCGAAGGGAGATCCTGAACGCATTGCGTCGTAGCGGGAGCGCTTCTCGGGATCGGAGAGGACGGCGTAGGCCTCCGAGACCTCCTTGAACTTCTCCTCTGCATCCGGCGCCTTGTTGACGTCGGGGTGAAGCCTGCGGGCCTTCTGCTGGAAGGCCTTCCGGATGTCCTCGGTAGAGGCGTCCTTCTCGACGCCGAGGATGGCGTAGTAGTCCTTGTCGTTCATCGAAGCCATGCGAAGTCTCCTGCCGATGCTCGGGGCGGGCCCTCCATGGGTCCGACTTCGCACGATTGTAGCCGGAAGGCAGCGCTCCTATACAGGGCGGGATTGCTTCCCAACGATTTATCACGTGAGACAAGGGGACAGTCCCTTTGTCTCATCGCTGCGACGCGGCCGAGAGATCGACGCCGATGGGCCGATACGTCACCCCGCACTCGTCGAGGACGTGCTTGGAGATAAGGTTGTCCTCGGTTCCCTCGTACTTGTCGTCCAGGTACACGACCTCGCCGACACCAGCCTGAACCAGGGTCTTTGCGCACTCGTGGCAGGGAAAGAGCGTCACGTAGACGGTCGCGCCAGCCATGTCCTTGAGCGAGCCCCGGTAGTTAAGGATGGCGTTTGCCTCGGCGTGGATGACGTAGCTGTGCTTGTCGTACAGGGGGTCGTTGGAAGTGCCCCAGGGGAAGTCTGCGTCGGCGAGGGCGGAGGGCGTCCCGTTGTAACCAACGGAGAGGATGCGATGGTTTGTGTCCGCAATGCAGGCACCAACCTGTGTGTTGGGGTCCTTGCTCCTCAGGCTCGCCGCGATGGCTACCCGCATGAAGAACTCGTCCCAGGAGATGACGTCAGTTCGCTCACCAGCCATGTCTTCCCTTTCCCGCTTGACTTACCCGGCTTCCTCCACCGGGAGGAGGCTCAGATGCGCAGTTGGCCCTAGCATGCCGTGCTGACGCCGGCAAATCAAGATGTTTCCCGATTGGCCAGGGACGTGACACAGGAAACGTAGGGGGCGTTGGGGGGAGACCCGACCGCGCGCCGGTCGAGGGCAACGTGACGATGCTGCCCGGCGGAACCTCAGAACCAAATCAGGGCATAATATGTACAATTTGATGACAAAAAACTGCCACTAACAGGATATTCGTGCCAATTTTAAATGAAATTGTACGAATTTAGGCCGATTAGCATCCACCACGCGTCACGCAACGGACCCGCGCACCAGCCTACCCGCTTCGCCTCACAAGCGTCTCCGTGTCTCCCGCAAGGTTCCAGAGCTCGCCGTAGAGCTCGTTGCCCAAAAGCCAGCCCTTCTCGGTAGGGGCAAGGGAGCCATCGAGGTAGCCCTCCCCTCTCAGACGCTCTAAGGTCTGGTCAAACGCCTTACCGAGAATGGCTCGGGCATAGGAAACAAGGCCGAAATCCAACCCGCAGGCAAGACGCGCGCCAAGCATGAGGTCCTCGGCAGCCGCCTGGCGCTCGGTGAGAAACTCCTCCTCAAACGAGAGGGACGAGAGCCGTGCACCATCTGCGATCGCCTCTCCTTCAGAGAGGACCTTGAGTCTTACTCGAGACACACCCTTAGGTAGAGGTCCAAGCTGAGGACAGACTTCGAGAATCCTCTGGTAACCCTCGGCTGTAAGCATCGATGCAGCTCCGGTACCCAGCCCGAGATACGATCTTCCAGCCCAGTAGACCTTATTGTGGCCGCATTCCTCCTCAGGCGAACGAGCATAGCTCGCAACTTCGTACCTGTGAAAACCATAACCATCAAGTTGCGCTTGAGCCTGCTTCATTCTCTCGGCCTGGATATCTGGCGAGTTCCACGGTGGCTGTTCATCCCCCACCCTCTTCTCAAGCGCAGTCCCCTCCTCGATTTGGAGGGGATACACGCTCACGTGCCCAACACCGAGAGAGACCGCCTCCCCAAGCGTGGCTTCCCAGGTATCCGACGTCTGGAGGGGAATGGCGCACATGAGGTCGCAGGAGACATCCAGCCCGCTTGCAACAGCCGCGCGAACCCGATCTCGCGCCAAGCTCGCGTCATGAATCCTGCCCAGCTGAGCGAGTTCGGCGTCGCGCAGGCTCTGGACGCCGATGGAGAGCCTCGTGCAGCCGGCGGCTGCAACGTCGGCCAGGACCGCATCCGATAGCGAGTCCGGGTTTGCCTCGCAGGTTAGTTCCTTAAGTCCCGGCACTTTGCCAGTGACAACGCGAATGAGATCTCCCAGCCCCTCCCCTAGAAGAGTCGGGGTCCCCCCGCCTATGTAAGCCGTCTCGCATTCGTCGAGTAGGCCGAAGCTCGCAGCCTCCTTGACCTGCTCCCCAATCGCCCTTGCATAGCGCTGGGGAATCGCGCCACCACTCGGCGTTGCCCACGAGGCAAAGTCGCAGTACGCACACTTCCTGGCACAGAAGGGGATATGCAAGTAGATGGCGTGGGCACCGCCCGCATGAAGACGGCGAGTCCAACTGGTGCCAGCGGCGCCCGTAGCGCTACCCGACATCGTCAAGCGCCCGTTCGGCAGCGTCCGCCACGGCGAGGTAGTCATCGAGGGTCTGGCACGTCACGACCATCCCGCGAAGCCTGGCAGCCTCTGGCATGCCGCGCAGGTACCAGCCAGCAAGGCTCCGCGCCCTCTTGAGATTTGCACCCGTGGCATCGAGAAGCCTTACGTGGCAGCGGAATGCCGCAATCTTCTCGCGAGGCGTGCGTGGGGATGGGGAGGTCCCTGCGAGAATGGCCGCAGCGTCTCGAAAGACCCAAGGGTTACCGTAGCTCCCGCGGGCAACCATCACGGCGGCGGCGCCAGTCTCGGAGAGCATGCGCGCCGCGGCCTGGGAACTCGAGACGTCACCAGAACCTATGACGGGCACGCACACGGCCTGCGCCACTCGGCTCACGCAGCCCCAGTCGGCTTCGCCGTGGTAGAGCTGGTTGGCAAAGCGCCCGTGCACCGCAATGGCGGATGCGCCAGCGTCCTCCATCACCCGGGCGAACTCAGGTGCCACTTCCTCCCCCATGCGCCTGCCGCGGCGAACCTTCACGGTCACCGGGACATGCGACCCAACGCCATCGATGCACGCGCGAACAAGCCCGGCAGCCAGCTTTGGGCTATCGAGCAGGGCCGAGCCCTCGCCTTTCTTGGTCACCTTGGGGACGGGACAGGCCATGTTGATGTCGATGAGGGCCAGGCGCTCTCCCAGGCGCTCGGATACGCTCGCAGCCGCCTCGCGGAAGAGCTCCGGCTTTGATCCAAACAGCTGCACGGCGATATCCGGCTCGTTCTCCGCCGGCTCCACCAGCTCCCAGGTCTTCTCGCCACCGTAGTGCAGGCCGGCGCAGGAGACCATCTCGGAGTAGGCAAGCCCGGCCCCACCGGCACGTGCCATGGTGCGATAGGCCGCATCCGATACGCCGGCCATCGGGGCCATGAGGAACGGGTTAACCTTAAACCTCGACTTTAGGTCTATTCTATCTATCTTCGCAGGTAGGGGCGTTGGTTTGCCAAGAAGTCCCGCTCGTGGCCCCCATTCGGCAAGAACTTGGGCTGGTGTCATTCGTCATCCACCTTGAGGACGGCGAGGAAGGCCTCCTGCGGCACCTCGACGGAGCCGATGGACTTCATGCGCTTCTTGCCCTCCTTCTGCTTCTCGAGGAGCTTGCGCTTGCGCGAGATGTCGCCGCCATAGCACTTGGCTAGGACGTCCTTGCGCACTGCCTTCACCGTGGAGCGCGCGATGATCTTGTTGCCGATGGCCCCTTGGATGGGCACCTCGAACTGCTGGCGCGGGATGATCTCCTTCAGCTTGTCGCAGAGGCTTCTAGCCATGTCATAGGCGCGGTCCCTCGGGACGATGAACGAGAGGGCGTCGACCTCCTCGCCTGCAAGCAGTATGTCGAGCTTCACGAGGTCGCTCGTGCGGTAGTCACCGATCTCGTAGTCGAGCGAGGCGTAGCCCTTTGTACGGCTCTTCAGCTGATCGAAGAAATCGAGGATGAGCTCGGCCAGCGGGATGTCGAAGTGAATCTCGACGGACTTCTCCGAGAGGTAGACCATGTCGCTCGTCTCGCCGCGATGGTCGACCACCAGCTGTATCACGGTGCCCATGAAGTCCGGCGGCACGATGGCCTTGGCCTTGAGGTAGGGCTCCTCAATATAGTCGATACGGGTAACGTCCGGCAGGTCCTGCGGGCTCGTTATGTCAACCATCTCGCCGTCGGTCTTGTAGACGTGATAATCCACCGAAGGGGACGTGGCAATAAGGTCGAGCCCAAACTCGCGCTCCAGGCGCTCCTTCACGACCTCCATGTGGAGAAGGCCGAGGAACCCCACGCGGAAGCCAAAGCCCAGGGCAACGCTCGTCTCTGGCGTCCAGATAAGCGAGGGGTCGTTCACCTTGAGCCTCTCGAGTGCGTCGCGCAGGTTCTCGTACTGCTTGTTGTCGATGGGGAAAAGCCCCGTGAAGACCATGGGCTTTGCCTCGTGGTAGCCGGGGCAGGCCTCCGCGCAGGGACGGTCCTCGTAGGTGATGGTGTCGCCGGTCTTCACAAGCGCCGGATCCTTGAGACCCGTCACCACGTAGCCAACCTCGCCCACGCCAAGCTCGTCCAGCGGGGTCTCGAGCGGGCGCTTGCAGCCCACGCCGTCGCAGAGGAAGGTGTCCCCGAGCGCCATCATGCGCAGGTGGTCGCCCTTCTTGATGGAGCCGTCAAAGACGCGCACGGTGGCTACTACGCCGCGGTACTCGTCGAAGTAGGAGTCCAGGATGAGCGCCTTGAGCGGTGCGTTGGCGTCCCCCTTTGGCGGCGAGACAAGATAGACGATGGCCTCGAGAAGGTCGTGGATGCCCTCGCCGGTCTTGCCCGAGACAAGCACCGCGTCGTCGGCGGGGATGGCGAGGTCCTCCTCGACCTCCTTCTTGACCTCCTCGGGATGCGCCGAGGGAAGGTCGATCTTGTTGATAGCGGGAACGATGTCCAGGTTGGCGTTCATGGCCAGCGTGGCGTTGGAGACCGTCTGCGCCTCCACGCCCTGGGTTGCGTCCACCACGAGAACCGCGCCCTCGCAGGCGGCAAGCGAACGCGAGACCTCGTACGTGAAGTCCACGTGACCCGGGGTGTCGATGAGGTTGAACTGATAGGACTCCCCGTCGTCGGCATCGTAGACCACGCGCACGGCGTTCGACTTGATGGTGATGCCGCGCTCACGCTCGATGTCCATGGTGTCGAGGAGCTGGTCGGCCATGTCGCGCTCGTCCACCGCGTGGGTGAGCTCCAGGATGCGGTCCGAGATGGTCGACTTGCCGTGGTCTATGTGCGCAACAATCGAGAAGTTGCGGATGTGTGAGGTGTCTTTTGTCTTCATGCGAGACATCATAGCGCATGGGCCGCGCGTCTTGCCTGCGTCGACGCGTATCATGAAAGCTAAATCCCGCGGTATGAGAGGGAGGCAACTTTGGATGCAAGTGAGAAGTGCACTCCTGACTTCGAGCGGCTGTTGTCTGAGGCAGGTCTATCCGAGCGTGAGGCAGAAGCTTTACGTACAGTTGCCCAAGGATTGACTGCTGAGGAGGCGGGGCAGCTCATGGGGGTGACCCCCTCGACCGTTGGCACCTACCGACAGCGCGGATACAAGAAACTTGGTGTCTCCACGCGGTCAGAATTCTTGAGTATTCCTCAGGCGAGGGCCGAGGCTGCCTCGGCCGCGCGGAATGCCGATGCGGCAAATGCTGCCAACAACGCACCAACGCCTGATCGCCCAAGTGCAGTAATCCCTTGCGGCGAGAAGCGCGCAAACGCAACAAAAAGGATTGTCCTCATAGCGATCGCATGCTTAATAGCTGCATTTGTCACGCAACGGCTATTTTCACTACATTATTACGAGGAGAAAGGCTACCTAGGTTCCCCCTCTGGAATCATCTCCACAGACTATGGCGAACTCCCGAATGTGATTGGCATGCGCGCGGACGCAGCAGCCTCTGAGGTCGCTCAGTCCGGCTTCTGCCCCCTATTTGAATCGCAGGCATCCGAGCTACCTTCGGGCAAGGTCCTGGAGCTCAAGGAGGTGAAAAGCGCGGAGGCACTTGGAACGGGTATCTCCATCTTCTCCTGGGGAGAGGGCTGCACTTCCGGCTATAACTTGGAGGGCGACTGGAAGGCAAGCGTGGTTTTGGTGGTAGCGACATAGCCGCTCACCCAATCAAATGCCCCACCTGCGGGTCAATCTATGTAGCATCTTTCGCTAATGACAGATTTGCCACAGGCCAACCCAGTATCTTGGACCCACAACGCATTGCCTTGCTGCAATGGCGACTGTGAGGAGGCAAAATCATGCTAGAGATTGGAGGCGAGGGACCATGACCTATGGGCTTGGGCTTCCAGAGCTTATCGTCACTTATGTTGTAGCACATGCGCCGATCATCATATGCATTGTCGTTGCTGTCATAGCAATCGTATGGCTGCTGAGAAGAGATCACCAGTAGTCCCCCATGCGTCTGGTCCTCAAGAAGGCCCGTTCCCCCTCGCCAGAACATGTGTAATTTGCTCGATGAAAAATCGAAGCGGGTACATCGGCGCAAATAGAGGGTTCCACAGGCGTTTGCTCTGCTATACTGCTCTGGTTGACCTCGCCGTGTCTGGGTGCGGAACCCCACTTCCCACCTACAAGCTCCAAGAGGCCTCAGGGACAAGCATTTGAAAGGATCCGCACCGTGGCAAACATCAAGTCTCAGAAGAAGCGCATCATCACCGCCGAGAAGGCCCGCATGCGCAACAGGGCTGTACGCTCCGAGCTGAAGACCTACGTTAAGAAGGTTCACGCCGCCGTCGAGGCCGGCGACGTCGACGCCGCCCAGGCTGCCGCCAACGCCGCATGCCGCAAGCTCGACAGGGCTGCCGCCAAGGGCATCATCCACAAGAACCAGGCCGCCGGCCGCAAGTCTGGCGTCCAGAAGCTCGTCAACTCTATGAAGTAGTGTCGCTTCCCTGCGATGGCTTGCCTTTTGGGAGCCCGGCCGCGTGCCGGGCTCCTTTTCTATGGGCGAGGGAGGCTTGGGGCGCCGGGACACAGGTGGACGCCGTCGGGGGTACCGGGTCCGGACTCCAAAGGCGCCGGGGCCGCGGGCTCCATGGCGCAGGCCTAGCGCGGCCGGGACCGTTAGGCCCCCTTTCGCGACGGCTGCCTGTTGCCTCCGCAGATGGTCGCGATGAGCGAGAGGAACGCCGAGTCCGAGTCAGCCGACGCAGAACCCTTGAGGGCTCGCTCGCAGGAAGCGCAGGCCGCAAGGTCGCGTTCCAGCTCGCCCGGGGCGAAGCCACGGGCCCAGCGGACGTGGTTTCTCACCTGCCAGCCTTGCTTGCCGAGCGCCTGAGCGACGCCGCCACCCTCGCCCCGTGCGTCAAGCGCCCGCGCGCAGATGAGCTCCCTGATGCGGATGGTCGCCAGGGTGAGAAGCCCCACCTGCGAAGATCCCCTGAGCAGCGCGTAGAGCTCCAACGAGCGTTGGACGTCGCGCTCGCTCAGGCGGTCCAGGAACTCCCAGGGCTTGACCTCGGCGACGCGCGCGACGTCCGCCTCGACGTCCGCAAGCGTCACCTGCCCCTGCCCACCCTTGAGCGCCGAGAGCGTACGCAGCTGCGTGTCGAGCATGGTGGTCGACTCCCCCACGCGGTCCACGAGCGCACGGGCGGCGTCCTGGTCCATAGAAAGGCCATGCGAGCGCGCGAGCTTCTGCACATAGGAGGGCAGGTCCCTTCTCGTGGCAGGTGTGCAGTCAATGACCGCCTTGGGGCCCACCTTTGCGACCGCCTTGTAAAGGCGCGTCGACTTTGCCAGCGTGGTCGCCGAGAGAAGCAGCGTGCAAGCGGGGTTTGGGTCCTTCAGATAGCCCACGATGGCCTCCGAGACGGGCTTGGGAAGCTTATCGGCAGGCTCTATAATCACGATGCGCGGAGAGTCGCCCACGGGCATGGTATTGAGAGACGAGATGATGGCCACGGGATCCGTGTCTGCCGTCGGCGAGATCTCGTCCAGGTTGAATGCCGCCAGCCCTTCGTCCAGGTAGCCTTTGAGACGCGCTATCGCGCTCTTGCGCTTGAGCTCATCCGCGCCCACCACCAGATATGCTGGCAGCAGTCTTGCCTTCTTTGCCATGCGTTCCCTCCATTGCGTCGACCCCCCTACTCTGCCACAAACCGGTCGTCGTCACAGCCCGCGCTCCCACGGGCCACTCGGCGCCTCCGTCACCGCGCGCTCCGTCTGTACAACAGGCCCTGTGGCACCGGGCCGGACCGTGACGGTACCGACGTCCTTGGTGCAGAGGAAGACCGAACCCACACCCTCGAGGGCGTCGACGCACTCCTTGCGCGGGTGGCCGTACCTGTTGTTCTCACCGGCGCTCGCAACGGAGACCTCAGGGTCAAGCAGGGCCGCCTGCCCATCCGTTACGGAGACCTCGGAGCCGTGGTGCCCCACCTTAAGGACGTCGATATCGCCCACGTCACTGCGGGCAAGGCAGGCGCCGGTCTCGTCCCTCTCGGCGTCGCCCGTGAGAAGCCCCGTGAGGCTGCGGCCGGCATGCTCATATGAGAGGGCGAGCATGACGGAGTCCTCGTTCTTGTCGCCGGCAACCTCCTCGACCGGCGAGATGACGCGAAGTGAAAACGAGCCGGCAACGATGGTGTCTCCGTATGAAATCTCCTCCGCCTCGTGGCCCGTGAGCTGCTGAGTGCTCTTTGAGAGCCCGTCTGAGATGTTGTCCGCAACGCCTTGGGCCACAAGGACGTGTTCGCAAGCCAGGTGCCCCACAAGGTCGTCGACGCCGTGCACGTGGTCGTCGTGGAGGTGCGTTAGCACGATGGCATCCAGGTGGATAATGCCCTGCCGTGCCAAGGCCCGCGAGACCGTGCCGTCCGGCCCCGCATCCACAAGCACGGCGGCCGCGCCATCGGTCACGAGGATGGCGTCGCCTTGTCCCACGTCCAGGACGCAGATCCGCGGCGGTTGGAAAAACCGCAGGCAGAACAGGGTGGCAGCAAAGCAGGTCGCAAGGGCCAGCGAGGCAAGGGCAAGGTGGCGTCGCCTGGGGGCGGGCCATGCCACGTAGATGGCCGCGCACGCCGCGAAGAGCACAACAAAGAGGACCGCCCCGCTCGCGTCCACGGCAAGGCAGGCGAAGGGAAGCCTCGAAAGGGCGGAGAGCATCGCGCAGAACACCTGGGAGGCACCCCGTGCCGCAGCAAGTACGGGGGCCTGCAGGGCGGGCAGGGGCGTGAGGGCGGCGGCACCCAGCCCCAGGGACACGAGCGCCACAAAAAGAGGTGTCAGCACGAGGTTCGCAAGCGGCGCTATGAGCGACACCTCACCAAATGTGGGGCAGGTCAGAGGCAGCGTGAAGACCTGTGCCACCACAGAGACGCCCAGGGCGTCGCAGGAGTTTTTCCTAAAGCGTCCAAGCGAGCGCGCCATATGCGGCCTGCGCCTTCCGTGGCGGCGCGCGGTCCTGGTGAGCACGTCGAGCGCGTGGCCCACGTATCCGCCAAACAGGCAGATGCCGACCACCGAGGCAACCGAGAGGAGAAACCCCAGCTGCCCGGAGACATAGGGGTCAAGCAGCGCCATAGCGAGCGCCGCAGCGCATGCCGAGGAGAGCGCGTGCGACCTCCTCCCTGCAAGTCCCCCGCAAAACGAGACGCAGCTCATGATGCCCGCACGCACGGCAGACGCGGGGGCACCGCAAAAGACAACAAAGAGGGCGGCGGCACCAAGGGCGAGCGCGCCGCGGGCGGCAGGCCGCAGCCGCGTCTTGCCAAGCAGCGCCGAGAGGGTGCCGGCCAGGATGGCGAGGTGGCTTCCCGACACCGCCACAAGATGCGAGACGCCGCAAGCCGAAAAGGCACCGTCAAGGCCCCGTGCGCGTAGCGGCGAGCGATCGCCGCAGACGCTTCCCGCCAGCACCGCCGCGCCGTCGGACTCGTATGGCGAGAAGGACGCCAGCACGGCCCGCCGTGCGCGCAGCACGGCGCCGAGAGGCCCCTCCACCTCGCGCGAGGACGTCACATGGACAACCGAGACCGTCCCCGCAATGCCCTGCATGCGCGAGGTGGTGCCCCAGTCGTCGTCCCCGTTGGCCTTGAACCTCCCTACGCAGGAGGCCAGCGATCCGTGCTCTAGCCGGGCGGGCGAGCTGAGCCAGACCGTCCCGACCTTGGAGCCGTCCGCTCTAAACACGCCCGCGCGGCCCCGCCATCCGCGCCCGCCCTTCACCATGTCCCCATCGACCCTAAGCTCCCACGAAGAGACCGCACGTGTCGAGAGCAGCCTCGCCGCCTCCGCCTCGCGCCCGAGCGCGAGCCACCCCACGAGCGCCCCGGAAAGCACCGTGACCAGGGCAAACAGAAGGACCGCCGGAACCCGGGGCGAGCGGACAGGCCGGGCTTGTCGTCCCTTGGGGAGGAGCACGAATACAACGGCGAACGCACCTGTGGCCGCCGCGACACCCACGGCACCTGCGGCCACAAGGGGAAACCCCGAGGAGGGAGGGCAGGCAAAGCGCAGCACGGCGCGCTCTGCCAGGACGGTCGCCGCAAGACCCCAGAGCGTCATGGGGATGGCTGGCCGCGTGGGCATGTGGGCGCGCGTGGGCCTGGCTGTACCGTGCGCCCCCTGGACGGTCGCAGCCCTCCCCGTGCCCTCAGACACGGATCCTGTCCTTAAGCTTGGCGAACTTTTTCTCACCTATCCCCGAGACGCGCATGAGGTCCTCGACGCTTCTGAAGGCACCATTGGCCTCGCGGTCGCGAATGATCTCCGCGGCCGTCGCCTCACCGACACCAGGAAGCGCCGTGAGCTCGGCGACCGTCGCGGTGTTGATGTTCACGATGCCCCCGGAAGACGGGGACGCTGAGCCTCCGGCACCCGTCGCGACCGACTCTTGGGCCTGGTCGTCAGCATCCTGCTCTCCCATGGCCGGGACATGCACCTTCTCGCCGTCCGCGAGGGGCTCAGCGAGATTCATGTGCGAGGTGTCCGCACCCTCCGCAAGTCCGCCCGCCGCCTCCACAGCGTCATGCACACGCAGCGAGTCCCCCTGGAGCCGATAGACGCCCGGGCTTGCCACCATGCCGTCAACATGCACCACCATGGACGGTGGCGTCTCGGCATCCTCATGTTCTGAGGCATCGTCTGCCTCGTCGTTCGGTGTCGTCTCAGCCTGGGTGCGCCCGGCCGCCGGACCATCCCCGCGCTCTATGACAAAGGATCCACCGGGGTGTCCTGGAAGCAGGAAGGCACAGGCTAGCACCACGAGCACGGTGACAAGCACGATTCCAGCAGCAACGGCCTTTGCAGCAGGTGAGAGGCCAGCCCTTCTCGCCAGGGCACGCGCGCCGTGTCGGACACGCTTTCCCAAGCTGTCCCGCGACCTTGATACCTGTGCCATGCCGACCACCCCCATACACCAATGATGGAGGCGGTTCCAGGCGACTGGCCCGTCCTTCTAAGAAAGCGCTGCACGTTTCTGACGGCATGCTTGCACAAATCTGACAGATTACAACGTTATTGCACCAATACATATGCGCATGGAGGGCGATTCACGTTATCATCGTGCGCCGTTCGCAGAGTTTGCGCAGGAGTGAACGGTCGAGAGTCCCTAGTTCGCAAAGGTATGGTTTGGCGCGTACTCGAGTAATCAGGACTGTCTCAGAGGTCCGCTTGATTTCGCCAGCGAAACTACGCAGCACAGTTACAGACACTATTTCAGTAAGAGGAGATCATCATCCATCTAGGCATATTGTTCGTTTCTTTATTGATGCAAGAAAGAAAGACGGTGATCCCGCGACAAACGCGGGGCCACCGTCATACAACTTCTTTCTCTTTCAGGGCAGCGCGGCTCATCGCAAGGGCACGAGCATCGAAACAAACCCATAGGCTGGAATACATTCGGTGGACGGAAGCTCATCTTCCAGCGCATCAGTTTGAATCGCCTGTGCCAAGATACCCTCCCTCTGGATTGGCACATCATTGCTTGAAGGATTCTCAAATCTTACCAGCGCATAGTCTTTCCTGGTAAGCGAGGGCATGACACAGGAAACGAGCAGGCCTTCGGGGATATCAAATGCGCTGAACGAGAGCGGAAGGTCTAGCGGCCTCTGTGCGGGCCAAATCTTATTGTCAAGCCTTCGGATAAAGAGGTTGAGGGTCTGCCTCTGGTAGCTTACTGAAGGCGCAAGACGAGCGTGAGCGGCCTGGGCAATTGACATGCCATCGAACTCACCCTTAGAAATCCTCACGCCAAAAGTAATCGAATGGGTACCAATTTCCTGTGCAAGCGGAGTATGCATCATCACATGCCCCTCATTTGTAGTATCACCAGAGGCTCTTCCTGGACGCCAGGCAAGATTGGCCTTGCCAAGCTCACCAGTAGTTGCAAACAGCGTCAGGAAAAGACCGGACTCCTTGCGCTCATATTCCTTGATGCCGTCGGCAAAAACGGTGATGGAGAACTCTTCCCCAGGAACGGTGACACTCTTGTCAAACACCTCAATTGGGACCGGCTTTTCCACATATCGATTGCGCCAATCAGCAGGAGCCTCGGTGCGGAGGTGCTCAAGGAAGCCATTCTGTATCTGCGCGATTGAGCGATTATTCGAAGAAAGGGTTTCCAGGCAAAGCCGCACACGATGAGAGAACACCTGGTTATCAACTGAGACCTTGCCCTCAATAAGGTCATCATCTCCGATTGACAAAACCACCTCATACACGACGGCGGAAGTAACACCACTCTGCTCCCTGCGATCTTCTATGCAAACGGGAAGATCCGCGGAACCCTTCAGAACGAGCTCTTTGCGATGGGAAGACTCCCTTACGTAAGCACTGCTAAACCGAAGAACCGTTTCATTCTCATCCTCAAGAGGCGAGAAATCATAGGTGTCCCCGTCGTTACCGCAATCCGTCAGCGTGACGAAGTCATCGATGCTGAACCCCTCGGCCGTATCCAGCCTGACCTTACCATCTCTAAACGCAAGGGAAAGCCGAGCATTGTTGATTTCAGCATCATCGGAAACGACATACGATTCAAGCGGCTGCTTGGAATCCACGAATTCGATGACACGGTATCCCAGGGGCGGAAGATCAACGGAAATGCGAACATCAAGCTCATAGTAAGGTGCCTCGACAATGGTCTCGGTCCCTGTCGCAGTAATCCTGTTGACTCCCGAGCGCGCAGGGTAATACTGCTCGTGCTCGATTACTGCATATGAGCTGCATGGGAATGCGATGTTCTTCGTTGAGGTGACAATGTGTACGATTTTCTCACCATGGAACGGAGTCGGGTCGGTGTTAAAGACCAGCACCTGGTTGGCCGAGAGGTTGAGGGCATCGGCAATCCGCCTCTCAATGATGTTTTCGATGCCGTCAGCGAGCTCCCCTGCCTGCTTGATGCGATGGGAGATGTCCTCGGCAACATTATCGGAGACGCATCCTCCCATACTGTCATGGGCCTGGTTCTCAAGGAGTTTCTTCCAAAGCCTTATCAGTAGGCCATTTGATACCTCGATTCCAAGCGAGCGGGCAATGACCATCATCGGCTCGACGCGTCGAATAATCATTTGCTCCAGAGCAAAAACCGCTTGCTTGGTCTTAGTTCTTACAGACCCGATTGTCCGGTGAACCCTGGCATAAGCCGGAAGCCTCAGCTCCCCTTCGAATTCTGGAAGTCTCTTGCTCTCGAGAGATTCAATGAATCGCGGATAATCAGAGATGTCGTAACCATAGGCCGAAGCCTGGTTGTAATCGCTCACGATGCGGTCGTAATCCAGAAGCATGCTCTTTTGGTCAACGCCCGCAGAGACCAGGACATCGCCGGAGTCCGTTTGATTGGCCACAAACTCAGTCTCGGGATCAAGCTTGAGCTTTACGAAATCACTGATTTGATTTAGGGCCTCCACCGGCATCATGCCCATTGAGTATCCACGCGGCAGGCAGGCGGCAATGACTCGGTCGGATCCGAGTGACTTCCAGTCAAAATAAACACCTGGGACATTTTCCCCAAAGCTCAATCCTCGCCACCCAATGAAGCTAGTAATGCCGGCATGGCGAAGGATGGCTGGCATTTGTGCGTTGAAACCAAAGGTGTCGGGGAGATAGCCGATCATCATTGGTGTTCCATACTTAACCCTCGAATCGATAATGCCGATTTCAAGGTTCCGCAGGATTGACTCTGAATCAATAAGAAGTGCATCGGTCTGTGTATACCAAGGTCCAACGAACAGCCTGCCTTCTGCCACAAGCTTCTTGATGTCATTGATTCTCTCGGGATTCAGAGAAACATATTCGTCCACAATCGAAGTCTGGCCATCAAGGCAGAAGTTCACATCGTGGTTGATCTTGAGCTCATCAAGCGCCTCGGAGAACACCTGATCGCTCAGTACCACGGCATCCTCAGTAGTGAAATACCATTCCCTATCCCAATGCGTATGCTGGACCAAGTGCCCCTTCACCATTATCAGCACCGTTCCTCTCGTTATCGCATAGCGAATGTAAGAGTACCTTTACCTAGGCATTCTCTGCCGTTGCATTCTTCTGGTCTTTGCGATACTTCGCATACTTGAGTCCAACCACCATCAGGGCACCAATCAAGCTACCGACGACAATTGAAAGGATATAAAGCACTGGATTGGTTGTAAAAGGGATACCCATATACGTTGACATCATCGTGCTGTTCGTGACACCGAACGCCGCATTGATCGCACATGTGATTGAGGTTCCGACAATGATGCTGGGGATGACGCGCAGAGGATCGGCAAGGGCAAAGGGAATAGTCCCCTCAGTAATCCCGACGAGTCCCATAATGATGGCAGTGGCACCGTTGTCGCGCTCGGCATCATCGAACAGAACGTGCTTTCGGTCAAGCAGGGTCGCGAGAAACATGATTGTATTTGGAACCCCAATGGCGAGAAGCATTGCCGTGCTTGCGGCATAGCTCCCCTCCGTATATGCAGCAGTGCCGAACGCATAAGCAATCTTGTTGATTGGGCCACCCATATCGAACGCCATCATCGCGCCGATGATGGAGCCCATTACTGTAGCGCTAGCTCCCGAAAGGCTATTAAGCCAGTTGGTCAGAGAATCGGTGAGGAAGTGAATGGGTGTACCCAGAACATACCAGAGCAGCATTCCGATGACGAACGTGGTGAGGATGGGGATGATCATGATGGACTTAAGCGTACGCACTCTATCGGGAACGGGCAGCTTCTTCAGCCAGTTGACGACATATCCGCACAGGACGCCTGTGATCATGCCCCCAATAAAACCCGTTCCCATGTTGTAAGCAATGAGGCCAGTGATGAAACCGGGGGCAAGGCCCGGTCGGTCAGCAATTGCATAAGCAACATAGGCAGAAATCATTGGGACGATGAAATTGAGGCCCGTTTGCCCAATCATCCTCAGTACGCCCCAGAAGGTATCAGTCTCTTCCCAGACTCCTGATCCGCCTCCGATAACGGCAACGGACGTAAGGATGCCTCCAGCAACGACAACGGGAATCATGTAAGAGACGCCCGACTGAAACGCACGCATGAGGTCTCGGCCGAACGTCTTTGCCTTACTGTCTGCCATCTTCTCTCCTTTTCCGATACCCAATACCTCAATGAGTGAACTACGCTTGGCCAACTAGCTGGTACGCATGGTCGACTACGTCATCAGCGCTCTTGACAACTTCATTAGTGCCGACCTCGAGAATCTTCTTGTTATCAAAACGATCCCGCTCGGTCACATTGGTATCTACTGCAAATATCACAACGTCAGCTTTGTCAATTTCATCCTGCGAGAGCTTGTCTTCCATACCCATAGCGCCCTGAGTCTCAACGTGAATCTGGGCACCGCGTTTTTTTGCAGCCCTTTCAAGCGCAGACTTCGCCATATAGGTATGAGCGATGCCGGCAATACATGCAGTTACAGCTGCGATTTTCATTTTAATCACCATCCGTTTTGTATTCTGAGCGTGCAAATCACCAGATCACGCCGAGAAGGTGGCCGGTTTTCTCGACGAAGAAAACTATTTTGATGCAGAGAGAATTCTCTCCGCGATGTACTCTTTGCTGTCTGAGTTGCACAGCCTGGACTTGAAGTCCGCGTCCATCAGGCTTACAGCAAGCTTGGAAAGCATTTTTAGGTGCAGATTGTCCTTGTTTTCGGCAGGGACAAGGAGCGCGAGGATATTCGTAACGTCCTTACCATCGAATGATTCCCAAAAAATAGGGGTCTTTGATCGTATAAATAGAACAGAGGGATAGATGACGTGGGAGCTTTTAGCGTGCGGGATTGCAAACCCATCCTCCAGTCCCGTAGAAATCTCAACTTCCCTCTGTCGCAGATCGGCGAGCAGTCCATCGCTTGAATCAGCGACGCCAAGCTTACTTGCCTTATCTGCTATAAACTTGAGGACATCGTCTTTGGTTGGAAAATCGTTCTCGATAAAAACTTTTGACGAGTCGATGAGTGTGTTCTCCAAAGCGATACGCCTCCTCCGTCTGTGACGACGCAATTGTACTGGCCAACGCTCGAAAGAACGTTTTCGCTAACTTCCGGTTGAAGCGGAAAAGGCACCTCTATTCGGAAGCGGAACTTCCACTTACAAAAGGAAATTGCGTAGACAAACTGCTCGACAGCGCTGCTTGTATCATTGGCGTGAGCAAGAATGGAGGCATGATGTTTGATTTCGACCGTTTGGACAAGGAGTTTTTGTTAATCAGGGATACGCCCTACATCTCCCCGGCCAGGTTAGCGGATATGTTCAGCGTGACGCCACGCACCATCCGCAGCGACATCGCCTCCATTAATAAGACGCTTGAAAAGCACGGGGGATATATTAGGCTCAAGCGGCGGTCTGGTTATTATCTTACGGTTGACGATGCGGTTGCCCTTGAGCGTTTTCAGAACAACATCTCAAAACAAGCAGATGATAAGACGCCTTTTGGACTTGATTCTTCGGATGACCGGATCCGTTCGGTAATAGAACTGCTGCTAGTGAATGATGGGCCAGTTCGTCAATCGGACATTGCTACAGCAACGTATGTTAGCGATAGTACAGTCCAGGGTTATATTAGACAGATTAAAGATATCCTCGCTCGCTATGGGCTGAAATGCATAGTCGAGAGAGACTGCGGCGTATTTGTCTTTGGCAGCGAATCCGATAAGCGCAGCTGCTTTCTTGGCGAGCTACTGCCCCATGGGTCCAGATTTGACTCTGGGTTGCCTTTCAGGCTCTTTTCTGACCTTAACCTGAATGCAATACTGCGTCTGACAGTCGAAACGCTTGACCACCTGGAAGTACGCGCAAGTGACTACGGACTCCGCAATCTTTTGGATTGCATTTTTCTGATGCTAAGCCGGGCTGCGTCGGGCCATGAGGTCGAAGAGAGTAGAAAAGGAATCCCCGAAGATGTCGCGGGCGCCGTTAACACTCTTGCAAGCAATCTCGAGTCGGCAACCGGTATTACGCTTAGCTCAGCAGAGAGATCCTGGCTCTATCGCCAGCTTGTAGCCCATACGAATATTGGGAGCAATCCCTCACAGCTGAAAGGTATTGCGCCCTCAGTTTCCAGGTTTCTTGAAACGATTTACCGAGACTACGGCTACGACTTCCGCAGCGATGGCCAACTGATGAAAGCAATTACCGCTCATATCGAATCTGTGTTTAAGAGCAGAGAGGCTGGCAATAACATTCCCAACCCACTGCTCTGGACGATTAAAAAAAGCTTTCCCCTTGCATTCGAGATAGCACTCGGGAGTGCTCGCCAAGTTTTTTCCGAAAAGCCCTATATATTGGACGAAAATGATATTGGTTACATTGCCCTTCATGTTGGAGCGGCTATCGAAAGGAACCGTCCGGACACCGTTTCAAAAGTCAAGGCAGTTGTTGTTTGCGATGCGGGCAGGGCACCATCCGCCATGCTCGTTGCTCGAATTAATAGCCTCTTTGCAGATCGAATTGAAGTAGTTTCATCGATTTCAACCCAGTCATTTGCACTCTTAAGCCCTAGCGAGCTGGCTTCTATCAATCTGGTTTTTTCGACTACCAGGCTACACGAATGTCCCTGTCCTTTGCTCATCGTTGACTTCAGAGTGCAAGATGACGACGTGAAGTTGATTTCGCATTGGCTGGCGACTAATGCAGAGCCCATCTCTCGGGCACTGGGTGACGTTTTTGACGAGAAGCTTTTTCTTATTATCGATAAGGATCTGAGCAAAGAAGCTGTTGTCAGCAGGATGTGCGATTCGATCTCCGCAACAGGAACAGTTTCTTCTGAATTTCATGAACTAGTCTGTCTTAGAGAGCGTGCGTCGAATACAGCTCTAGGGAAAAGAATTGCCATCCCACACCCAATACGTCTGTGTGCCACAAAAACCAAAATAGCTGTCGCTGTTCTTAGATACCCCATTGTCTGGGGGCAAAACGATGGTAACAAGGTTCAACTAGTCTTTTTGCTTTCGATGGAGCCCAAAATTGGAACAAAGATGGAACGTCTCTACGATCTGCTGGTAAGGATAGCCAATGATGAGAAAACGCAGCGCGAGATGATAGCCGCGAATAGCTTTCAAGATTTCCTGTCAGCTTTGGATCAGCTCCAAGCATGACCCCAAGGAATACGTAAACGCAAAGCTTGCCACAGTAATAACGTATAAAACCATCGCTGGGGTGTCACCTGCCGCCGGAAAGCACATTTCCGCGGCAGGTGAGCACCGCTACTGCTCCGGCGCGTCGTCTCTCGGTGCTAGTGATGAGTGATGCGCACGCAGCGGGCCCTTTGGCGCATGGTAGCTCGGGCACTGCGGGAAGTCCTCGTACTCCACGGAAGCCACCAACGCGTTCACCATGGCCTCGTGGTCGAAGAGCTCCCAGGCGTCGAGAACCTCGCGCATCCGCGCGTGCGTCTCGGGACGGCGCGGCATGAAGAGCGTGCAGCAGTCAGGGGCCGTCTGGGACGAGATGTCGTAGGTCCCAAGCTCCTGCGCGCGGCGGATGATCTCCTGCTTGTCCGAGCCGATGAGCGGCCGCAGCACGGGGATGGCGACGGCCTGGTTCACCGCCGCAATGTTGTCGAGCGTCTGCGACGCCACCTGTCCCAAAGACTCGCCGGTAACAATGGCCTTGGCGCCCTCGAGCTGCGCGATTCTCTCGGATACCTGGTACATGACGCGGCGATACATGATGATGCGCAGGCTCTGCGGCACCACCAAAGAAATCTGCCGCTGGTACTCGCCGAAGGGCACCACGTACATGCGGCCAACCACACCGGAGGGAGCAAGGGCGTCAACGATGTCGCGGCACAGGTACTCGCTGGTGTCCGACGTCATGGGCCTGCCCGAGAAGTGCACGGGGATGCAGGTGGCGCCACGCCGTCCCACCATCCACGTGGCCACCGGCGAGTCGAAGCCGCTCGAGAGGAGCGTCACGACCTTGCCGGCCGTCCCCACTGGGAGACCGCCCACGCCAGGCATGGAGGCGGCATAGACGAAGGTAGACCCCTGCACCACGTGCACCACAACGGTGACGTCGGGGTCATGCATCTGCACGAGCTTGTCGGGGAAGGCCTCGCAGAGCGCGGATCCCACGATGTGGTTCATGTCGATGCTGTGCACCGGGTACGTGGTGGAGCTGCGGCGCGCGTGCACCTTGAAGGTGGAGAAGTCGCCAGCCTCGCGCAGCGAGCGAATGGCGGCGGCGTTGTACTCGCCCTCGTCAAGCCCGCACTTGTAGGCAAGCGAGACGCGCGCAACGCCAGGCACCTTGGCGATGGCATGCGCCATCTCCGGCGTGGCCATGCGGTCCTCGGACTCGACCACTATGTAGCCGGAGATGCGCTGGATGTTGGAGATGGGAAACGCCTTGAGCGCACGATGCAGGTTGGTCACGAGCTGGTTCTCGAAGGTAGAACGGTTCTTTCCCTTGAGGCCGATCTCGTGGTAGTGGACCAGGCAGAGTCTCTCGGTCATGGCCTACTGGATGCCCGCGTTCTCGCCGCGAATGGCCTCGTCGAAGTCATCCTGGACAAAGCCCAGAGTGCCGTCGGCGATCTCGCCCATGGCAATGGAGACCGAGTCCTTGCCGGAAGCAACGGTGGTGATGTCATCGAAGTCCTGGATGGCCGTCACGCGAAGGTGCTGGCCACGCAGCATGTTGTTGATGTCGCAGGCGCGCTTGGACGCAACGGAGCAGAGCAGGAACGGGTTGTGCTCGGTCCTCTCGAGCAGGGTGTCGATCTCGGGCTTAATCACTGACATCTTTGGTATATCCTCCATTTGACTCGTACAGGTCGATGGTGCGTTCCAGCTCTTGTGCGGCATGCTCAAGATCGTCGTTCACGATTCTCACGTCGTAGGACTCGCCCATCTCCATCTCGCGCCGCGCGTTCTCGAGGCGACACTCGATGGAAGCCTCGTCCTCGGTGCCGCGGCCACGAAGCCGGTGCTCCAGCTCTTCCATAGACGGCGGCTCGATAAACACGAGAACCGCATCTGGATGGATACGACGAACGTTGAGACCACCTTGGACATCAATCTCCAAGATGAGCGACCTCCCCTCGGCGAGGTTCCTCCTCACTTCGGAAAGAAGCGTGCCGTAGCGATGTCCGTGCACATTGGCCCACTCGAGGAACTCGCCCTGGCTCACCCGGCGAGAGAACTCGGCGTCATCCATGAAGAAATACGAGACGCCATCGACCTCCCCGGGCCTAGGGGGCCGTGTCGTAGCGGAGACCGTCAGGCCAAGCGAGGGCCGATCGCCACGAACCTTCGCGACGAGCGTTCCCTTGCCCACGCCTGACGGCCCAGATACGACGAAGAGCCTAGCGGAGCGCTCCACTACTTAGAGAGCGCCTCGATGAGCTGCTCGCGCTGACGGGCGCCGAGGCCCTTGACGCGACGGGTAGCGGAAATACCAAGCTCATCCATAATCTTGGCGGCCTTTGCCTTACCGTAACCAGGAAGGGACTCGATGAGAGCAGAGACCTTCATGCGGTTGGCAATGGGATCATCCGAGTCGAGAACCTCCTCGAGGGTAACCTTGCCGCTCTTGATCTTCTCACGAAGATCGGCACGCTCATGACGAGCCTGGGCGGCCTTCTCGAGGGCTTCCTTGCGCTGTTCATCGGTAAGCTGGGGTAGAGCCATTGTTCCTCCAAACATCGGTGCAAACTGTTGTGAGAGACTGGGAGGGAACCGCAAGGCCGTCCCAGCGACACAATTAGCTAGTTTGCCAATTCCTCGATAAGTTTACAAGCCCTTTGTGACTACTAGCAGCAGGAATGCAGCCTACACACACAAACAGGGCTATACAAAACACGGGTAAAACGCTACGAACGGCATGTTACGCCAGCATTGGCAAAGCCCTGCTTAGTGGCAGAGTTCGTCCACGATGGCCTCCATCGCGGCTGCAGGGTCCTCTGCCTGCGTGATGGGTCTGCCCACCACGAGCTTCGAGGCACCGGCGGCAATGGCAGACGCAGGGGTGGCAACGCGGCGCTGGTCCCCCACGGCAGCACCGACAGGGCGAACGCCGGGGGTCACGATGAGGGCGTCGGGACCGAGAAGCGCGCGCATGTCGGATGCCTCCTGCGGCGAGCACACGATGCCGTCGGAGCCGGCCCCCACGGCAAGACTCGCAAGGCGAGCGACCTCCTCCTTGAGCGGACGTTCGATGCCAATCTCCTCGAGGGAGCACTGGTCCATGCTCGTGAGGACCGAGATGGAAACGAGCTGCGTGCGCTTGTCCCCGCGCTCCTTGGCAGCCGCCTCGGCACCCTCGCGGGCAGCGGCGACCATGGCGGATGAGCCGAGCGCGTGGATAGAGAGGATGTCCGCCCCAGAGAGCGAGGCAGACTCGACGGCACCCCTCACCTGGAACGGGATGTCAAAGACCTTGAGGTCGAGAAAGACCGAAAGGCCGCGATTCTGCATGGCGCGCACGATGGAGGGGCCCTCGCGGAAGAAGAGCGTCATGCCCACCTTGGCCCATGAGGCAGTTCCCGAGAGGATGTCCGCGAGTTCGATGGCGCGCTCGCGGTCGCAGTCCAGCGCGACGATGACGGCGTCGCGTGCCTCGTTCTCACTTAGCATTCAAAGGCTCCTATCAGCTCGTTGACGTCCGAAACGCCCTGCTCGGCAGCCCATGCCTCAAGCTCATCGAGGACACGGGATGCGGCAGTTGGGTCGTAGAGGTTGGCGGTGCCAACCGAGACCGCGGTGGCGCCCGCGAGTATCATCTCGGCGGCATCCTCGCCCGAGGCCACGCCGCCGATTCCATTGATGGGGATGCTCACGGCCTGTGCAGCCTCCCACACCATGCGCACGGCGATGGGATGGATGGCCGGGCCAGAGAGCCCACCAGTGGGACGAGAGAGCCTCGAGCGGCGGGTGTGGACGTTGATGGACATGGCGTTCACGGTGTTGACGAGGGAGAGCGCATCGGCGCCAGAGGCCTCGCAGGCGCGCGTCACCTCGGGCACGCGCACTGGCGCGAGCTTAACGAGGAGGGGCTTTCTCGAAAGCTCCCTCACGGCAGAGACGACCTCTGCCGCGTCCTCGGGCGTGCCGCCAAGCAGGCGGCCGCCACGTGCGAGGTTGGGACACGAGATGTTGACCTCGATGCCCGCCGCCCAAGGCGCCACCTCGTCGAGAAGCTCGACGGAACGGCAACATTCCTCAGCCGAGTGTCCCACGGCCTGAACGATGACCGCACAGCCGCGCGACGCCAGCTCAGAAAGGTACCCGCCGTACTGCTCGGCAAAGGCACGGGCACCAGGGTTCTCGAGGCCCACGGAGTTCAAGATCCCCGAGGAGACCTCGCACACGCGGGGTGCGGGGTTTCCAGGCCAGGGCTCGGCTGCCACGCCCTTGCAGGTCGCGGCACCCAGGCGAGCCACGTCGTAGAACCCCTCGAACTGCCAGGCGTGCCCAAAGGTGCCCGACGCGGTGTTCACGGGGTTCTTCATGCGAATGCCACCAAGATTGACGGCCATGTTCACCTTGCTCACCACGCCACCTCCCCGGCGTCAAAGACGGGTCCGTCCATGCAGCACGAGCGGCTGGTGCCGTCGCGCATGGCAACGTTGCAGCAGCTGCACGCACCAAAGCCGCAGCCCATCATGCGCTCGAGGGACGCCTGGCAGGAAACCCCTGCGCCTTCGGCGAGACGGGCGACGCCCGCCATCATGATGGTTGGGCCACAGGTATAGACCGCCTCATAGGTGCGCTCGGCGAGAAGGTCGGCCATGGCGTCGGTGGTGAAGCCGGCGCGCCCAAGGCTGCCGTCATCGGTGCACACGACCACGCGGCACTCGGGGTCCGTTGAGCCTGCCGCGCGAAGGAGGTCGACGTCAACGCCGACCAACTTGGAGCAGCGCTGCGCACCAACCACGGCGTCGAATGGATGCCTTGCCGCCAAAAGCATCTCCGCTGCGGCAAGCACCGGCGGAAGCCCAATGCCCCCCGCAACGAGAAGCGAGCGTCCCTCTCCGCCGGGGAGCCTCCAGCCGTGGCCACAGGGACCTACCAGCGTGGAGGTGTCCCCAGGGCGCATGAGCGAGAGCCGGCGCGTGCCGTCGCCCACAACGGCGTACTCGATGCGCACGGTGCCAGCCTTGGCATCGGCGCGCGAGAACGAGAGCGGCACCCTCAGGACCTGGGAGCCGTCACCGGGAACGGATATCTCGACAAATTCGCCCGGAGCGAGGAGCGCCGCCACCTCGCTCTTGAAGACCATGCACCGCGCCCCCTCGGCAACCTGGTCGTTCGAGACGACCTCGAAGCCGAGGAGACGGGCGCGGGCGCTGTCCCTCGTCGCCTTCACCTAGGCCACCACGCCGTTGGCGAGCGTGCGACGGCCGTCCACGAAGACGTCGGTCGCCTGGCCGGTGAGGTGCCAGCCCATGAAGGCGGAGTTCCTGGACTTGCCCACGAGGTAGCCGGGCGTGACCTCGAACTCGGCGGTGGGATCGATGAGAGTGAGGTCGGCGGCCGACCCACGCTCGATGCGCACCGGGGCAAGGCGCAGGATCTGCCTCGGGTTCACGGCCATGACCTCGACGAGGCGCTTCCAGCTCATGCGGCCGGTGTTCACGAGCTTGGTGAGCATGAGCGGCAGCGAGGTCTCGAGACCGACGGTACCGAAGAAGGCAATCTCCCACTCGCAGTCCTTCTCGTGCGGCGCATGCGGCGCATGGTCGGTTACCACGCAGTCGATGGAGCCGTCGAGAATGCCCTCGTCGAGAGCAGCCATGTCCTCGGGCGTGCGCAGGGGCGGGTTCATCTTGAGGTTGGTGTCGTATGCGGGAGTGATGTCGTCCTCGTTAAGGAACAGGTGGTGCGGAGTCACCTCGCAGGTCACGGGCAGACCCTCGGCCTTTGCCTTGCGCACGAGGTCCAGGCCCTTGGCCGTAGAGATGTGGGCAATGTGCAGCGGGCAGCCGGTGAGGCGGCACAGCTCGATATCGCGATAGATCTCGAGCTCCTCGCCAAGGGCGGGCCAGCCAAACATGCCAAGCCGTGTGGAGGCCTTGCCCTCGTTGATCACGCCGTGTGTGGTGAGGGTCTCGATCTCGCAGTGGGCCGAGACCACGCGGTCGAACTGCGACACGTACTCCATGCAGGTGCGCATCATGCCGGCGCTCTGGACGCCGTGTCCGTCGTCGGAGAAGGCGCAGGCACCCTCCATGACCATGTCGCCAATCTCGGCGAGCTGCTCGCCCTTCTCGCCAGCGGTAAGCGCACCAATGGGACGCACGTGGCAGAGGCCTGCCTGGCGCGCGTGATCGAGCTGGTAGCGGATCTCGGCGCCGGTGTCGGTCACCGGGTCGGTGTTGGGCATGGTCGCGACGTCGGTGAAGCCGCCGTGCGTGGCCGCGCGGGCACCGGTCTCGATGGTCTCCTTGTACTCGAAGCCGGGGTCGCGGAAGTGCACGTGCATGTCGACAAGGCCGGGCACCAGGTACTTGCCACGAGCGTCGATGACCTCGCAGCCCCCGGGGGGCTCGAGGCCCTCCCCCACGGCAGCGACCTTGCCGTCGTCGATGAGCACGTCGCAGAAGGCGTCGAGGTCGACCTGCGGATCGACCGCGTGCGCGCCCCTAAGCAGAAAGGCCATCGTTCTCTCCTCCCAGAAGCAGGTACATCTCGGCCATGCGCGTGAGGACACCAGCATTGACCTGGTTGAGGATGCGCGAGCGGGCGCAGTCGGCCACGTCGGCGTTGATCTCCATGCCGCGGTTCATGGGGCCGGGGTGGCAGATGATGGCACCCGGCTTCATGCGGTTCACGCGAGTCATGTCAAGGCCGTAGAGGCGGTTGTACTCGCGGCGGGACGGGATGGCAGCGCCCTCCATGCGCTCGAGCTGGACGCGGAGCATGTAGACGACGTCCATGTCCTCGATAACGTCGTCGAGGCTCGAGGTCTGCGGGCAGCCAAACCAGTCCGGGTCGTCCACCTGGAAGGTGGGGGGACCGATGAGCGTGACCTCGGCTCCCATGGTCTTGAGCGCGGGCGCCAGCGAGCCGCACACGCGGCTGTGCGCGAGGTCGCCCACGATGGCGACCTTGAGGCCGTCCAGGTGGCCAAAGTTCTTGCGGATGGTGTAAAGGTCGAGCATGGCCTGCGTGGGGTGCTGGTGCTTGCCGTCGCCGGCGTTGATGACCACGGCGTCGGTGTTCTCGGTGATGCGCTGCGGGGTGCCAGCGAGCTTTGCACGGCACACGAACATGTCCACGTTCATGGCGGAGATGGTCTGGATGGTGTCGGCAAGGCTCTCTCCCTTGACCACCGAGGAGGTGCTGCCGCCCATGGAGAGCGAGTCTGCAGAGAGGCGCTTCTCGGCCAGCTCGAAGGAGCTCTTGGTGCGCGTGGAGGGCTCGAGGAAGAGGTTCACGATGGTGCGGCCGCGCAGGGCCGGGACCTTCTTGATGGCGCGGTTGTTCACCGACTCGAACGATGCCGCGGTGTCCAGGATCTGCGTGATGTCGTCAGCCGTGAGGCTGTAGGTGTCAATGAGGTTCTTGACCGAGAGCATTACCTCTCCCCTCCCTCGATGCCCCAGATCTCGACGGCGTCATGGTCGTCGAGCGGACGCGCACAGACGCGCACGTCCTCCTCGTGCGAGGAGGGGACGTTCTTTCCAACGTAGTCCGCGCGGATGGGCAGCTCGCGGTGGCCGCGGTCGACCATCACGGCAAGCTGGACGGACTTGGGCCTGCCGTAGTCCATGAGGGCGTCGAGCGCCGAGCGCACGGTGCGACCGGTGTAGAGCACGTCGTCGACGAGGATGATGTCTTTGCCGTCGATCTCGAAGGGGATGTTGGTGCCGTGGACAACCGGCTGAATGTGGCGCATCACGTCATCGCGATAGAAGCTGATGTCGAGCGAGCCGACGGGCGGATGCACGCCCTCGATCTTCTCGATCTCGTCTGCGAGGCGGTTGGCGAGGGTCTCCCCGCGACGGATGATGCCAATCACCTGGATGTTGGCTGAGCCCTCGTTGTGCTCGATGATCTCGTGAGCGATGCGCGTTGTGGCACGCTCCATGGCCTGCTCGTCCATGATGACGGCCTTGAGCCTTGGCTCTCCCATGGGTCTCCCTTCAAGAAAAAAGATGCCCGAACCGACATAAGCCGGCACGAGACATCCCATGATGGAAGGCCATGTGTCTGGTTCTCTCGCACAAGGGGCCGTGCGAACCAACCTGAGCCTTGCGGGCATCTCGTGCGCGCTTAAAGGTCGAGGAGACTTTACCACGAACTTTAGGCCCCGGGGCCAACTTTGATGAAGCTCGCGTGATTCACAGATGAGACAAAGGGACTCTCCCTTTGTCTCATCTAGTCGCGCTCGAGGGAGCGGTACGCCTCGCAGACCTCGTCGGTCTCGCCAAGCATGCGCATGTGGCCCTTCTCGATCCAGCACACGCGATCGCAGATGCGCTCCACGAGGCTGATGTCGTGGCTCACGAGAAGCACGGTCACGTTGTCCGACTCGACAAGCTCCTTGATGCGCTTCTCGCACTTCTGCTGGAAGAGGAAGTCGCCAACCGAGAGGGTCTCGTCGACGATGAGGATGTCAGGCTCGGTCACCGTGGCGATGGCGAACGCGATGCGCGCAACCATGCCCGAGGAGTAGTTCTTAAGCGGCATGTCCATGAAGCCGTCGAGCTCGGCAAAGTCGACGATGTCCTGGAAGTGCTCGTCGATGAAGTCCTTGCGGTAGCCCAGGAGGGCACCGTTGAGGTAGATGTTCTCCTTGGCCGTGAGCTCCATGTCAAAGCCCGCACCAAGCTCGATGAGTGGCGCGATGGTGCCAGAGACGCTGACCTTGCCCGAGGAGGGCTCGAGGACGCCGGCGATGATCTTGAGCATGGTCGATTTGCCGGAGCCGTTAGTGCCCACAAGCCCAAACGCCTCGCCGTGCTTGACCTCAAACGAGATGTGGTCGAGTGCGCGGAACTCCTTGAAGGTGAGCTCGTGCTTCGCCGCGGCGATGAAGTACTCCTTGAGAGAGTTGAACTGCTCGGAGGCGATGTTGAAGATCATCGAGACGTCTTGAGCGAGAACCGCCGTGGGAGCGTCCGCAGGGGGAACCGGCGGACGCATGAAGCTATTCTTGCCGGCAACGATGACCCAGCGCTCGATGTTGCCCAAAAAGCGCCTGTTGGAGTCCTCGATGTCAACGGCGATGCGATAGCGCCCCGGACGCTTGGGGACAAATTCCCAGGTGTACCTTGGGATGGTGTGCCCCACGTGCTCGATGGTGGAGTCGAAATCGCCCTTATCCCAGCTGCCTTCTAGGTTCCACACGTAGTTGCAAAGGAAGTTTTCCTTCTCGACCCCACGAAAATGAGGAGTAACCTCGAGCTTGTCACCCACGCGGATGGAGGTCGAGGAGAGGCCGAGAAAGACGCTTCCGCCGCCGTCCAATTTGAGCGTGTCCTGCACTTATGCCACCTGACCTTACGATTTGGGCCTGTCGGAACCGCACGAGCAATCCCAAGACCTGGATGCTAGATGAAGAGGATGAAGCGACGCTCTCTGCTGCGGAATACCAAGAGCCCCAGACCAAGCGAGACCAGCGCCCATACAACGCAGCTCACGATCACTTCGGTTGGGGGAAGCGTCGAGTAGATGACGGTGTCACGCATGAAGGTGACAAAGTTATACATGGGGTTCACGTACATGAGAACCCGCACAAAGTGATACGGCACCTGCTCGATCATCGATACGGGCCAGAAGAGCGGGGTCGCATACATCCATGCCATAAGCAGGACGCTCCAAAGGTGAATGAGGTCTCTGAAGAAGACCGCAAGAGCCGAGAGGAGCAGCGAGAGCCCCACGCAAAAGAGCATGAGAAGGACGATGCAGACTGGGGCAAGAAGCATCATCGGCGTTGGCGGAACGCCTTCCCACAGCATCACGATAAAGACGGCGATGAGCGAGAAAAGGAAGTTGACCAGCGAGAAGAGGACCTTCTCAACGGGGAACACAGACTTCCTGACCCTTACCTTCTTGAGCAGAGGGGCCGCGTCGATGATCGACATCATGCCTGCGTTGGTGGAGTCTGCGAAGACCTGCCAGGTGATGTTGGCCACGATGAGGTAGAGCGGGTAGTGCTCGATGTTGTCGTATCGAAGGAAAAACGAGAAGACGAGCGACATGACGAGCATCATGAGGAGCGGGTTGAGGACGCTCCAGATGACGCCAAGTACGCTGCGGCGGTACTTGAGCTTGAAGTCCTTCGATACGAGTTCACGAAGGATGAACAGGTCGCGCTTGCCAGCCGGATACCACGCGTCTCGCGCGGAGGTAGCGTGTGCGGGGGCCGTGGGCTCTGGCGATTCCTTAGAGGACGGGGTCGCGTCTTTCTCCGCAGGCTCGATATCTGATGCCAAGGTTCCTCCCGTCGAAGGAGTGCTGGGGCATGCGGCGCCCCCTGTGCCGAATATCTGTTTGATGCTAGCACAGGGGCAGGGCTGTCACACAAAAGGCAGAGGGCGGGCGGTGTCGCAGAAGCCAGATGCGTGGCAGTCTTTCGGCCCAGCCCCGGTATGGGATTCCGTTACCGGGCAATGGGATTCCATTGCCGGTAAGACGATATCCCGCGAAAAAGAAAGCGGGACGACAAATGTCGTCCCGCTCCTCAAATTCTGGCTCCCCGGGCAGGGTTCGAACCTGCGACACGCTGATTAACAGTCAGCTGCGCTACCACTGCGCCACCGGGGAATGCTCAACGCAGAGAACAAGTATACGAATCGAGCCACGGGATGCAAGTCTCATTTTAAACTTTTTTCTCTCGGCCTAGAATGCTCGGCCTAGAATCGGCCAAGATCGTACCGCGGCTTTCCGGAACACGCGAGGCCAGTCATCCTGTATTATCAGGTTCGCTGGGCCAACCGCGCCCGGCCGGCGCGGTTGCGCCGAACAGCTTGGCTCGGGGCGGTCCGGCCACACGCCCAGGGAGACCGCTATGCCAAACGCATCCATCTGGAACTGCTCAAACATTGCCCTTGACCTGTCCCGTCCCCGCGTGATGGGCGTACTCAACGTCACCCCAGACTCCTTCTCAGACGGCGGCACGCACAATGCTCCCAAAGACGCAATCGCAACGGCCGCGCAGATGCTCGCAGATGGCGCCGACCTCATCGACGTCGGCGGTGAGTCCACCCGGCCAGGGTTCACGCCCGTCGTGCCAAGCGAGGAACTCCGCCGCTTGGAACCCGTGGTGCGCTGGCTCGTCCAGGAGGGGGCGCTCGTCTCGATTGACACACGCCACCCAGAAGTCGCCCGAAGCTGCGTTGACCTGGGAGCCCAAGTGGTTAACGACGTGACCGGTTTCTCCGATCCCCGGATGGTTGACGTCGCTGCAACGTCAGACTGTGGCTGTGTAGTCATGCACTCTGGTCCCGTCTCGGGCGCAGCCACAAGAGGCTCTGCGGTCATGGCGACGGCTGGTAGAGACGACCTCTCCGTCCTCATGGGCGGTGCTTCCGCAGGGGATCGCTCTTGGGAAGGCGAGAAGAACAGGCCTCTCCTGCCCCAGTCGGCCCACGTGATGCAGCTTCTCGAGGGGTACCTCCTCGACCGCGCACGCGACCTGGAGGCGCACGGCGTTGCCTCTTCTCGAATATGCCTAGACCCCGGCGTGGGCTTTGGGAAGAGCCCCGAGGACAACATAGTCATACTCCGGGCCACACAGGAGTTGGCCAGCCTTGGGTACCCACTTATGTGCGCTGTGTCACGCAAGCGTTTCGTGGGGACCGTGAGCGGCGTTGCCAATGCGGCATCGCGAGATGACGCGACCATAGGCGTCACGCTTGCGGCGGTCGCGCGCGGGGCCCGCGTGCTTCGTGTTCACAACGTGACTGGCATGGCGCAGGCGCTCGATGGCTTCTGGGTCTCTGCGGAGCCTTGGTCATGCACCGCCACGATCACGCTCTTCCCTGACAACGGAGTCAATGGCGAGCAGGTCACAGCGGCGATCGACGCCATGCCCCTCTCGCGCGTAAGGGTCTCAAGAGAAGTTGAGAAAAAGCTGCAGGTAGAAGTGGAGACCAGCCTGGGCCGCATTCCATTCCAGCACGCGCTCGAAGCCGCCATCAAGGGGATTGCGAAGCAGGCTCCTCTCCGTCATTTACTTGATTCAGTGTCTAGTCCACTGGATAGCGCAGGCGGTAAATAGCTGGCAGCAGCCTCAATCACGACAGATGATTGGGGAGGCAAATTATGGTGCTCGGATGCCAGATGTTCCCTGCGCTTGACTCGTCTGGAGCTCCCTGTCAACATGAACTCCGTTCACGTTGATGCAAATCGGTCCGGTGGACACTCGGGCCAATGGGAGGAACACCAGATGAGCCAGTCTATTTCAGCTCCAAAACAGGAGGCCTTGCCTCGCGGCATGCGCATTGGGGAGAGCGTCTTTGATATTGCGTACCTCGTGTTTGACCTGGTCGCAGCCATCGTCTTCTTTGCAAATGCCAACGGGCGTCTTGTATTTGTCCTCTACGGGTGGCTTACCTTGTGCCTTGGGGGCGGCGACGCATTCCACCTCATTCCCAGGGTGCAGATGCACCTCTTTGGCGTTCGCGAGGACACGCAGCGCAAGCTCGGGCTGGGCACAGCCATCACCTCTGTGACCATGACCATCTTCTATGTGCTGCTGTACTTCATCTGGAGGCAGATCTTCCCCGAAATCGAAGTCTCCCCCATCATCCCAGCGATGATCTTTGTCACGGCAGCCGTCCGGATAGTACTCTGCCTCTTCCCCCAAAACGATTGGTTCTCAGGGAAGGAAAATCTTCGCTGGTCCCTCTACCGCAACGTTCCCTTTGCCGTAACCGGTGTCATGGTAATCACGCTGTTTGCCATCTCTGGCAACGCAGGTGGATATGGCCTGTGGCGCATGTGCATAGCCATCGCGCTGAGCTTTGGATTCTATCTGCC
The DNA here is from genome assembly GCA_022648325.1 of Olsenella sp. Taxonomy (GTDB): domain Bacteria; phylum Actinomycetota; class Coriobacteriia; order Coriobacteriales; family Atopobiaceae; genus Tractidigestivibacter. The sequence goes on along the minus strand of JALCMG010000010.1, from coordinate 17,230 downwards.
CGTGACGTTCCTTGCCAAGAGAAAGCCTGCCATAGGAGCCCTCATGTTGCCCAAGACCGTCATGTACATGTGGATCATCGTAATGGGTCTCTCGCTGCTTAGCGTCATGTAGGGGGGGCTGGCAATGAACCCCAAGGCAACATCAAGAGAAGCAATCCTAGAGACATGCCGCGGAATCGTGAGGAAACAGGGGCTCTCGGGCATTAACGTGAGAGCAGTTGCCTCGGCATGTGGCGTCGCCCCGGGAACGCTCTACAACTACTTTCCTGACAAGAACGCGCTGGTGCTTGCCGTAACGGCCGATGTGTGGTCGGATGTCTTCTGCCTTGATGGCCAGCAGGAGCCGGGCCAAGGCCAAGGCCAAGGAACAGGCTTTGCAACTCACGTAAAGCGGATATTCAAAAGGGCCCGCGAGGGAATGGCAAGGTACCCTGGAATTCTCCCAACGCACGTCCTGGACTTGGCTGGAAACTCGGAGCAGCGTTCAGTAGGACAGGACATGATGCGCTCGTTCTTCGCAAGAGTCCAAGATGACACGATGCGCGCATTGGAATCCGATAGTCGGGTGAAGCCAGACGCATTCTCTGGAAACCTCAGCAAAAGGGGCTTCGTAGAGCTCGTGACTCAGCAGATAATCGTCCTTCTTATTCTGGGAAAAGACAACTGCGACGCGCTCGTAGCTACAATCAAGGCGGCGCTCTACTAACAAGACCGGCATTGTTCGGGTCTCGCGCCACGAGGCCATCAAGCCCTACTTGCGACACCCGCGCAACAGGAAACGCAAGAATTACGTGCGGAAGCCGAGATATGTGGGTTATTTTCCACCCGCTAGGCCCCAAAGGCAGGCCTTGGCACGCGGCGCGGAAGAATCAAACTACGTTATCCCTGTTGACGATTTTTACGTCTTCACCCCAAGGGTCATCGCATGCCGTGCCTAGCCCCAATTTTGGGAGAGCAACTTACGCAATAGTCGACTTTCGCACGTAAATTCGGCAACCCCTCTAACACAGGACCTCTATCGACCCAATTCAAGGTCACTGCTCGCAGTGTCGAACAGCAGCGAACCACCACTGAGGAGCAACCCAGAAGCAGGGTTTGGGACATAAATTATCGGTGTCCACCTCGCCCCTTACGCTTCGTTCAGCCAGCAGTCCGGACGCTCGTTGTTCATTACCTTTTTGATATTGCTGAGAAAGGACTCGTGGTGCCTTCGGCGGTACTTGGCGCCATCCGGCAGCCCAGCGGTATGAGGGGTAAGAATTACCCGGTACATGTCGCGAAGCAGGCTGTCCTGCGTCAGCGGCTCCTCTTCATAGACATCCAGGCACGCTCCAGAGATCTTGCCGCTCTTCAGTGCTTGGACAAGCTTCGCCTCGTCGACCGCGGTGCCTCGGGAAGTGTTTATCAGGATTGAATCGCCCTTCATCATCCGGAACACGTCCGCGTTGATCATGCGCCACGCTCCCTCGGTGAGAGGAACATGCACGCTCACGATGTCGCTCCTGCGACAGAGGCCCTCCAGGCTCGTGAGCTCGATGCTGGGTCTCGTTTTGCCGAAAAGCTCAGAGCCGGAGTAGTCAAGTTCCCTCTCGTCCCGATGGCTCTTCATGAAACCATTTAGGTAGATCAGGTTCTTGTACCAGCAGAGGATGAACGCCATCACGTGCTCCGCCACGGCGTTTGCGTTCACGCCCGCAGCGTTGCAGGCAATCACGCCGTGTCTCGTGCAGGCATCAAGATTCACGTTGTTATATCCAGCGCCGGTCTGCACGAGCCTTAGTGCCGGTGCCCTGTCTAGCAGGGCGTCATTCACCTGCACGAGCTCTGGGATGAGGACGTTTGCCGTAGCTATCTCACGGTCAATGTCCTTTGGCCGCACAAACGAAAGCTCCCAGTCGGGCGGGGAAGATGGCGGCAATTCTCGCCTGTGCGGTGGAGGGGAAGGTTCCGGCTATTACGATCTTCATTCTCGTTTCCTTCACGCATGGGAGCCGGGGCACATGCAGGCGAGCAGCTCGGTTTCCTGGAATGTGCACAATTCCACATTCGGTTGCCTGAAAATCCCAGTTGATTTTTCTCGTGCTTTGTCGAATTGTACGCATTTTGGTCTGACGGTACCTCGCGCTGCTGATGTCGCAAGACAGTGCCGCGACCGGGGTTCACCCCACCGGCAGGTACGTGTCGAGGTACCTCTCGGCTGCTTCCATGTACTGCCCAAAGAGGTCGTCGTCGTCCTGCAGGCCGTGCCCTGAGTGCGGCAGGACAAAGTACTCGTGGCCGACCCCGGCTGCGGTCAATGCCGCGTCCAGTCGAACTGACGAGAGAAACGGCGCAACCTTGTCCTTCTCGCCATACGCCATGATAGTGGGCACCGACTCCGGGCCAACCCAATCGACTGCGGAGACGTCCCGCACCTTCTCGAGGTACTCGCCGGACTCGACCTCCTCGGGGGTGAGAGTAACTCCGGCCATGGTCCCAAGCAGGCCCGCAGCAGCGTCCGCGTCCTTGTCCAGGCCGTAGCTGGCACGGCCATCTGGTCGATCGTGTAGCCAAGGTCGGCCGCGCGCTCGATCGCGACGGGCACCGCATCGCGCACCTCCAGCGACTGGGATCGCACGCTCGCCTCGGGGTGCTCATCCCCAAAGAGCGTGTAGTTGATCCCACACGCCACATAACCCTTGGAACAGAGCTACTGGAGCATCGACGCGTCGTCGGCCTTGTCACCCGAGGTAAAGCCTCCCGCGTGCAGGTAGACCACAAGCCCGTAGCCCTCGCGCGACGCGTCTCCGGCAGGTAGAGGTCGAGCTTGTTTGCCTCACCGTCACCGTAGGGAATGTCGGAGACCTTCCTTCCCACGGAGTCGTCCCAATCTACCTGGTATTTGTTCTTCCAAGTGGGGCCTATGGCGAACTTCGACGCAACGCCCGCCACCAGCCCCAGGAAGAGCGTCCCCGCGCCAGTGAGGACAAACGCCCTGCGACTCATCTGCTCCAGCCTCATAGGAAGTTGCCCCAAACAGCGTCCCGCCGAGAAGCGCGTTGAGCGCGGCCCTCACCACAAGCCTCCCCAGTACTACCCCAAGCGCCGCAAGCGCAACGAGGATCGCCGCCCTCTTGTTCATGGCCGCCCGCCCTTCTCGTCTTTAGCAATCGATGTAACAAATGTACCATCGAGAAGACCACGGACATCTGCGAGTAAAAAATGGCGCATCGAGGGGGCATCTGTACCACCATGGGAAACCGGGAACGAAACACCTACGTGATGGGGCGAATCATGAAGGCGACGCTGGACCTCCTAGAGGACCACGAGCTCTCAGACATATCGGTGAGCCAGATCTGCCAGACCGCACAAGTGAGCCGCAACTCCTTCTACCGCAACTTCGAGAGCAGGGAGGACGTTCTCGCGAGGCACGTCTCGGCGCTGCTGGAGTCGTGGTCGAAGGCATACCAAGAGCACGCGACCGGCTCCAACGCCGAGATGTACGGGAGCCTCCTCGCCTACCTCAAGAAGCACGGCAAACTGCTGCTCCTGCTTAAGAGGCGTGGGCTCTTCCACCTCTTCGAGCAGGAGTTCATGAGAATCTGGGGGCCAAAGGCCGAGCTGGAAAACGTCGCCGCATACACCGTCGCGTTTGTCTCCTACGGGGCCTATGGCTGGATCGAGGAGTGGATAGCCCGCGGCATGCAGGAGTCCGCCGAGGAGATGACCGCGCTGCTTTCGAGCGTCGGGATACAGTAGGAGGGCTGCGGTTCGCGCGAGTCACACGGGCCGCACGGGTCACGCGGCCGGGAGAGCGTCCCCGGGGCGTCCCCCACCGCAGGAGAATTACGCACGGCTGCGCTCGCGAGAAAAACCAACTGGGCTTTTGTCGCCGAAAACCTCAACCGTGCGTAATTCCGTCGATGTATGAATGAGCCGACCCCATGACGCCGCTTCCGAGGCGATCCCCCAGCGCACCAAGCCAGCCGAAGCATTCCTTAACTACGCGGTGTGGACGGCGTCCGCCATCTTGCGCACGTATTCCTCGACGAAGGGGACGCTCTCCTCGCCGTGCTCCGCAATAAGGCGGACAATTGCAGAGCCCACGATGGCTCCGTCCGAGACGGCTGCCATCCTCGCCGCCTGCTCTGGCGTGCTGATGCCAAACCCAACTGCAACGGGGATGCTGGAGGCCTCGCGCACGAGCTCCACCATGCCTGCAATGTTCGTCGTGATCTTGGATCTAACGCCCGTAACGCCGAGCGAGCTCACGCAGTACACGAACCCCTTCGCCTCGCGCGCGATGCTGCGGACGCGGTCGTGAGAGGTGGGGGCGATGAGGCTCACGAGCTCCAAGCCCTGTGCTTCAAGGGGCTCGGAGAACTCCGACTTCTCCTCAAAGGGGACGTCAGGCAGAATGACCCCCTGCACCCCCACCTTAGCCGCGTTTGTCGCAAAGCGCTCAATCCCATAGCCAAAGACAACGTTCGCATAGGTCATGAACACTAGAGGCACGGTAAGGCCCCTGTCGCGCACACGCTCCACCATGGCAAAGATTGAGTCGGTGGTGACGCCAGCCGAGAGCGCACGGATGTTAGCCTCTTGGATAACGGGGCCCTCGGCGGTGGGGTCGCTGAACGGTATTCCCAGCTCGATGAGGTCAGCCCCTGCCCGCTGCATGGCGAGGAGTGCCTCCTCGGTAACCTTGATTGAGGGGTCCCCGCAGGTAATGAATGGGATGAATGCCTTCTTGCGGCTTCCGTCTGCGGCGGTGAATGCGTCCTTGATGCTAGTCATGGAGGTCCTCTCCCCTGTAGCGGGCGATGGCCGCCACATCCTTGTCGCCACGACCGGACAGCGTGACGATGATAATCTGGTCCTTGTCCATGGTGGGCGCGAGTTTCATGGCGTACGCCACGGCGTGTGCGCTCTCGATGGCGGGAATGACGCCCTCCTGCCTGGAAAGGTACTCGAAGGCATCCACTGCCTCGTCGTCCGTGATGCCAACGTACTCCGCGCGGCCGCTGTCGTGCAGCATGGCATGCTCGGGGCCGACGCCCGGGTAATCGAGTCCGGCACTTATGGAGTAAACAGGTGCAATCTGGCCGTACTCGTCCTGGCAGAAGTAGCTCTTCATGCCGTGGAAGATCCCCACCCGGCCTGTCTCAATGGTCGCGGCGGTCTCCTTGGTGTCGATCCCTCTCCCGGCTGCCTCGCATCCGATGAGACGAACGCCCTTGTCGGAAATGAAGTGATAGAAGCTGCCCATGGCGTTGGAGCCTCCACCCACACAGGCGATGACCGCATCCGGGAGCTTTCCCTCCACTTTGAGAATCTGCGCACGCGCCTCGCGGCTGATCACGGCCTGAAAGTCCCGAACAATCACTGGGAACGGGTGAGGGCCCATGGTTGAGCCGATAAGGTAGTGGGTGTCGTCGATACGGCTGGTCCACTCTCTCATTGCCTCGGACACCGCGTCCTTGAGAGTTCCGGTACCGGATGAAACGCCGCGAACCTCGGCCCCCAGCAGGCGCATGCGATAGACGTTGAGCGCCTGGCGCTCCATGTCCTTAACGCCCATGTACACAACACATTCCATGCCAAGAAGCGCTGCAACAGTCGCAGTGGCAACACCGTGCTGTCCGGCACCAGTCTCAGCAATCAGGCGGGTCTTGCCCATGTACTTGGCGAGAAGCGCCTGGCCAAGCGCATTGTTGATCTTGTGGGCACCCGTATGGTTGAGGTCCTCTCGCTTGAGATACACCTTGGCACCGCCCAGGTCCTCCGTCATGTTCCTCGCGTAGTAGAGCATGGAGGGACGGTTTGCGTAGTTGTTGAGCAGGTCAGTAAGCTCGGCGTTGAACTCGGGGTCGTCCTTGTAGCGATCGTAGGCTTCCTCAAGCTCAATCACGGCATTCATGAGGGTCTCCGGAATGTACTGTCCCCCGTGAATCCCAAACCGACCCCGGGAGGTCGCAGAGTTGCTCATCTCTTTCCCCTAACTGCGGCTACGGCCGCTCGAATCTTCCTGGGGTCCTTGAGCCGATCGGTCTCAATGCCCGAACTCATGTCCACGCCCCAGGGGTGAAATCTGTCTATGGCCTCGCCTACGTTCTGCGGGTCGAGGCCGCCCGCAAGGATGAAGGGTCTCTCGACACCTTGGATGAGAGACCAGTCGAAAGCCCTCCCCGAGCCGGCTCCGCTGTCCAGCAGGACTATGTCAGCCTTTGACTCGTTCGCGCGACGTACGTCATCGGGTGTGCGGACGCGGATTGCCTGGCAGATGGGTATGTCAACGAGCTCGCGAAGGCGCGCGATGTAGGGGTTTTCCTCGTTACCGTGCAACTGGACCATGTCCAGCACCGTATCGGCCAGCTCGGAGACCAGCCCGAGCGGCTCGTCCACAAATACCCCCACTGCGGGGACCTGGGGGTCGAGCCTTCCAACCAGCTGCAGGAGCTTGTCACGGCCGACATGCCTGTGCGAGCTCGGGTAGTCCACGATAAAGCCGCAGAGGTCCGGGAGCGCCTCGTTCACCGCATCAATGTCTTGCTCGCGAAACATGCCACAGAGCTTGATGTGAGTGCGCTCGCTCCCCTCGTCCAAATACTCTCGCATCCTGACCGTGGAAAGTCGACGTTTGCTCATTACAGGGCCTCCCCTCTCAGCTCTGCAAGTGCGGTGGCCTTGTCATTCTGCCGCATGAGGGTCTCCCCCACGAGAACCGCGTCGACGCCCGCATCATATAGGCGGCGAATGTCACCGGCATCCCTCACGCCACTCTCCGAGACAAAGAGTCGCTCGCGACCCACGAGCGGGCGCAGGCGGATGCTGTTGCCAAAGTCCACCTTAAAGGTGCGAAGGTCGCGGTTGTTGACCCCCACCACCCGAGCGCCTACCGCGAGGGCTCGGGGTACCTCGTCTGGGGAGTACGCCTCCACAAGGGCGGAGAGCCCAAGCTCGTGGGCAAGCGAGACGTAGCGCACCAGCTGCTCGTCAGTGAGAATGGAGCAGATGAGGAGCACCGCCTGTGCGCCGAGGACCTTGGCTTGGTAAATCATGTACTCGTCTACCACGAAGTCCTTCCGTAGGACCGGAATCGAGACGGCATTGGCTATGGCAGAGAGGTACTCGTCCCTTCCCTGGAACCAGAACGGCTCGGTGAGGCAACTAATCGCCGCAGCGCCAGCCGCCTTGTAGTCGCGGGCGATGGCAACGGGATCGAAGTCCTCCGCGATGACCCCCCTAGAGGGGGATGCCTTCTTGCACTCGCAGATGAAAGACATGCCAGGTGCTCGGAGGGCGCGCTCGAACGGGAAGCGGAACGAGCCGTCGTCTTCGAGTTCCTTCTCCGCAAGCCTGCGGGCCTCACCGACAACCTGGTCGAGGGGCCTCTCCTCGCTCTCATGGGCAATGCGCTCGCGGGTCCGCTCCGCGATGGTCTGAAGGATGTTCTCGCTCTTCGACATCAGCGATTGCTCTCTTCCACGAATGAATCCAGAGTTCGAAGCGCCAAGCCGTCGTCCACCGCTGCGACAGCCTTGGTGACGCCCTCGGCGATGGAGCCAGCGATGCCGCTCACATACAGGGCGGCGCCCGCGTTGAGAACTGAGGCGTCACGCTTGGGACCACGGTCCTTACCCGAAAGAATCGAGCGCACGGTCGCGGCGTTCTCCTCGGGGATGCCTCCGAGAAGGTCCTGCTTTGCACAGCGAGAGAGGCCAAAGTCCTCGGGCGCGATGGTCAGGGTTCGATAGTAGCCGTCACGCAGCTCGCAGACGCTCGTTGGCGCGGAAAGCGAGATTTCGTCCATGCGATCCTGGCCATAGACCACAAGCGCCCGCCTAACGCCGAGGTTTGAAAGAACCTTGGCGATGGGCTCTACGAGGTACTCATCGTACACACCCAGAAGGAAGAAGGCTGGCTTGGCAGGGTTGGTGAGCGGCCCAAGGATATTGAAGACGGTGCGTATGCCCAGCTCCTTGCGGATGGGGCCCACGTAGCGCATGGCGCTGTGGTATCGCTGGGCAAAGAGGAATGCCATGCCGCAGGAGTCGAGCTCCGAGCGGACCTTGTCCGGATCCTGGTCGAGGTTGACGCCCAGCGCCTCAAGGCAGTCAGCGGTTCCGCACTTGGAGCTTGCCGCGCGGTTGCCATGCTTAGTGACCTTGGCGCCCGCTCCGGCGCAGATAAGCGCCGCAGTGGTGGAAATATTGAAGGTGTTAGAGCGGTCTCCGCCCGTGCCCACAATCTCGAGCGTGTCGACGCCTGGGTGCTCCACCGGAGTCGCCAGCTCCCGCATGGCTGCGGCACAGCCCGAAATCTCGTCGATTGTCTCAGCCTTGGTCGACTTGGTGGAGAGCGCCGCGAGGAACGCCGCATTCTGGGTAGGGGTGGTCTCGCCGCTCATGATTTCGCGCATGGTGACATACGCCTCGTCGTAGGTGAGGTCCTCCTTGGACACTATCTTCTCGATTGCTTCTCTGATCATCCTGATTTCTCCTTGTCTCTTGGGCAGCGGCTTTTGTCTGCTTCCCACTTCGTGCCGGCCCAGAAGCCTTACAAGTCACCCGAGCGCCATCGATCCACCACGTCAAGGAAGTTCCTCGCCATGGCCGGCCCCTCCGGCGTCATGACCGACTCGGGGTGGAACTGGACCCCAAAGGTCGGCGCATCGCGGTGTTGAACGGCCATAACCTCCCCGTCATCAGTGGTCGCCATCACGCGAAGACACGCCGGAATCGATGCTGCGTCGGCGGCGAGCGAGTGGTAGCGCGCGACCGTGGTGGGCGAGTCGATACCGTCGAACAGCTCGCATTCCGGGTCGAACGTCACCTGCGACGCCTTGCCGTGCATGATTGCCGAGGCATACGTCACCACACCGCCAAAAGCCTCCACAATCGCCTGGTGACCCAGGCACACCCCAAGGATGGGGACCCTCCCCGTGAGGGAGCGGACCACGTCCTCGCAAATCCCAGCGTCTGAGGGACGGCCGGGTCCCGGAGACAGCACCACGGCGTCGGGCGAGAGGCCCAGCAGCTCCTCCACTGTGAGCTCGTCGTTCCTTACGACCCGAATGTCCGGCTCAAGGGAACCCAGGAGCTGATAGAGGTTGTAGGAGAAGCTATCGTAGTTGTCGATGAGGCAGATCATCGGTCTATGCCTCCTTCCGAGGCCTCGATGGCGTGAACCACCGCGCGGGCCTTGTTCCGGCACTCCTCGAACTCGTGCTCGGGCACGCTATCGGCGACGATGCCCGCACCCGACTGCACGCAGACCTCTCCGTCCTTCTTGTACGCCAGGCGGATGCCAATGCAGGTATCCAGATTGCCTGCGAAATCCAGGTAGCCGACAGCCCCTCCATAGATGCCGCGTTTGTAGCCCTCCAGGTCGCGAATGATCTGGCACGCGCGAAGCTTTGGAGCGCCCGAGAGCGTACCCGCGGGGAGGATGGAGTCGACAGCGTCCACGGCGTCCTTGTCCTTTGCAATACGGGCGCTCACCGTTGACCCAATGTGCATCACGTGGGAGAAGCGCAGGATCTTGTGGAACTCGTCCACGTGGACGCTTCCCAACTCCGCCACGCGACCGAGGTCATTTCTCCCCAAGTCGACGAGCATATTGTGCTCTGCGAGTTCCTTCTCGTCCGAGAGGAGGTCACGCTCTAGGCGCTCGTCCTCCTCCGGCGTTGCGCCGCGCGGGCGAGTGCCGGCAAGCGGATAGGTGAGAAGCCGTCCGTTGGTTAGACGTGCCAGGGTCTCGGGACTCGCGCCGGCCAGCTCAAGGTTGTCACTCGTAAAGTAGAACATGTACGGGCTGGGGTTCTCTGCCCTAAGCAGGCGATAGGCATCGAAGAGACTGCCCGTCGCGGGTGCCGTGACGGGGTCGCTCAGCACGACCTGGAAGATGTCTCCCTCATGGATGTGGCGCTGTGCCGCACGGACCATCTCGCAGTAGCGCTCGCGCGAGAAGCGGGGCTCGAGCGGTGCGGTAAGCCGGAGAGGCTCGAACTCCGCAGGCTCCCCATGACGCAGGATGCTCTCCATCCGATCCAGCCGATTGCCGGCCTCGCGATAGCCCTCAGCGAGGTCACCCTGGATGGGGACGCCCGTCACCAAGATGACGCGCTGTCGGTACGAGTCGAAGACAATCACATCGTCGAAGAGCATGAGGTCCATGTCGAGAAAGTCCGCATGCCCCATCTCTCCGCCACGCAGTGTCGGCTCACTGTACTTGAGGTAATCGTAGGAGAAGTACCCCACCAAACCACCGCAAAAGGGCGGGAACCCATCAAGCTGCGGGCTGCGGTGCGCCGCAAGCACCTCGCGCAGGAAAGTGCCTGGATGCTCAACTCGTCTGGACTCGACCTCTGGAGCTACCCCATCTCTCCCGCCAAGGGCGGGCCTACCAAGGTCCCTTCGGACAGTCAGCTCGCCGTCCAGGCATGTAACCTCCATGCTGGGCTCAAGCCCAAGGAACGTATACCGTCCCGAGCGCTCGTCGGGTTCTGCGCTCTCAAGCATGAACACGTGATGGCTGGCCCCGCGAAGGCGACGGACCGCTTCTATCGTGGTGAAACTATCCGAAAGTATCTCGCGGCGGACGGGAATCCTCTTGTACTCCCCCCTCTCCGCGATTCTGCGAACCTCCTCAAGCGATGGGTACATGCTCACCTCCCACTTCCCTCGAGAGCAAAAAGGAACCCGCCCCCGATGTCATCTACAGATGCAGATTCATCAAGGACGGGTCCCTGGGACTCGCGGTGCCACCTTGGTTCGTGGGGAAGAACCCACGCGCTTTGCGAGACGCCAACACGTCTCTGGCAACTAACGTATGCCCTCACGTCACAGCCTACTCGGCAGGCAACTTGTACCCCTGCCTTTGGGTGCGCCCTCAGCGGCCCAATCAACGCCCCGCATCTCGTCCTGGATCTCAGCACCCCAGAATCTCTGTGCGCGCGTATGGCGTCTACCTTCCGCTTCCTAGGTTTGGTCGTGCTTATTCGGTTGTTATGTACTTTAGCGCCCATCTGCCCAAGAGGAGGCGACAGTTCACAGTTAGGCAACAATGCATCCGATTGTGCTCGGAACTAATGAGCCAAAGCGTCCCCCTGCCGCAGAAGAATTACGCACGGCTGAGTCTGCGAGAAAAACCAACTGGGCTTTTGTCGGCGAGAAATGCAGCCGTGCGTAATTCCGGCTCTGTGGGGAGCTCCCAGAAGCCACTCGGAAGCCGCCATCGAAACCGTCCAGACTCTCGTAAATCTGCCGGGCTTTGTTTTCTGCCCCGCCCGGCTTCGGTGCTACAATGCCCACGCACGGCATCGAGGATGCCGCTTTGACATAGAGGGGAGCTGGCTGAAGCCGGCTGAGAGGGGGCTCGGAGCCCCGACCCTTAGAACCTGATGTGGGTAATGCCAACGAAGGGAGAGGCCATGACGCAGATGGATGCTGCGCGCGCAGGCATTGTGACCAGCCAGATGAAGGCGGTCGCCGCTACGGAGGGAAGACCGGAAGACTACATACGTGAGGGTGTCGCTTTGGGCACCATCGCGATTCCGGCAAACCCAGCCCACACAAGCCTGGCTCCGGTTGGGGTCGGCGCGGGATTGCGCACCAAGGTCAATGTGAATCTCGGCATCTCGGGAGATATCCAGAACGCCCCAGAGGAGTGGGAGAAGGTGGCCCTGGCCGAGCGCTTTGGGGCCGATGCCATCATGGACCTCTCGAACTCGGGCAAGACCAGGGGCTTCCGCCGCAGCCTGATAGAGAAGACCCCCCTGATGGTGGGAACCGTGCCCATATACGATGCGATAGGCTATTGCGACAAGCCCCTCGTGGAGCTTGAGGCCGAAGACTTCCTCAAGGTCGTCGAGGCCCACGCCGAGGACGGCGTCGACTTCATGACCATCCATGCAGGGTTCAACAGGGCCGTTCTCAAGAACCTGCTCGAGACCAAGCGCCTCACCAATGTCGTCTCTCGAGGAGGGTCGCTCCTCTTTGCCTGGATGATGGCAAGAGACGAGGAGAACCCGTTCTACGAGCACTTCGACGAGGTCCTCGAGATCCTGCACGAGCACGACGTGACGATAAGCCTGGGAGACGCCCTGCGCGCCGGCTCCACCTATGACGCGACCGACGCATCGGAGGTATCGGAGCTCGTGGAGCTTGGGAAGCTCACGACACGCGCCTGGGATGCGGGCGTCCAGATTGTCGTCGAGGGCCCTGGCCACATGGCCTTGGACGAGATCGAAGCCAACATGAAGCTCCAGAAGCGTCTCTGCCATGGAGCGCCCTTCTATGTGCTGGGGCCGCTCGTGACCGACATCGCTCCCGGCTACGACCACATCACGGCAGCAATCGGCGGCGCCGTTGCCGCGGCGTCGGGTGCCGATTGGCTTTGCTACGTGACGCCGGCGGAGCACCTGAAGCTCCCGGATGCGGAGGACGTGTGCGAAGGCATCGTGGCCACGCGCATCGCTGCCCATGCGGCAGACATCGCGAAGCATATCCCCGGCGCCCGCGACATCGACAACCGCATGAGCGATGCCAGGCGCAGGGTCGCGTGGGACGAGATGTTCGAGTGCGCCCTCGACGGAGAGCGCGCCAAGGAGATTCTCAACGAGGCGCCGCCTCAGGAGGATGGGACCTGCACCATGTGCGGCAAGATGTGCGCGGCACGTACCGTGAACCGCATCATGGCCGGGCTTACGGTCGACCTTGACTAGGGGAAGGAGCGAATGCCCATGAATGCAGAGAAGATCGCGGCACGCCTCGATGCGGTGCATGGCAAGGCGCCGCTTGTGCACTGCATCACAAACTGCGTGACCGTCAACGACTGCGCCAACGCGCTCCTTGCGGTGGGAGCAAGCCCCATCATGAGCGACGAGCCGGACGACGTGGAAGACATCACGTCAATCTGCGACGGCCTCGACCTCAACATTGGCACGCTGAACCATCGGAGCATCGAAGCGATGGGGCGCGCTGCGGCGCGCGCTGCCGAGCTTGGCCATGCGATCGTGCTCGATCCGGTTGGGGCTGGTGCCTCGGGGCTGCGCACCGACACGGCACGGACGCTCCTCGAGCGATTCCATCCTGCGCTGGTCCGCGGCAACATGAGCGAGATCAAGGCCCTTGCGGGGGCATCTGCCAAGACGCGGGGTGTGGACGTGGCCACCGCGGACGCCGTGAGCGACGAAAACCTCGAGGCCTCCGCCGCGCTCGTGAGGAAGCTTTCCCAGAAGTGGGGCTCCGTCGTTTTGGTCACCGGCGCGATCGATATAGCAAGCGACGGACAAAGGACCGTGGCGATAAGAAACGGCGTCGCGCTCATGGGCAGGATAACGGGTGCGGGTTGCATGCTGAGCGCGCTTCTCCCGGCGTTCCTCGCGGCGGGAGACGATGCGCTGCTCTCGGGTGTGGCCGCCACCTGCCTCATGGGAACGGCTGGCGAGACGGCAAGGGCTCGCCTCTCGGGCCAGGATGGAACCGGAAGCTTCCGCACCTACCTGATCGACGCGCTGAGCACGATCGATGGGGCATCGCTTGCCAAGACCTGCCGGATCGAGGAGCTCTGATGGGTGTGGTGCGCAAAGTACCTGTGGCGCGTGGCACTTGGGACGAGGAGACAATCCGACGCGACCTCATGCTCTATGCGGTGACTGACCGCATGTGGCTTGGGGGCAGGGCCCTCGAGCAGTGCGTCCACGAGGCAATCGAGGGAGGCGCCACCTTCATCCAGCTCAGAGAGAAGACCGCGGACAAAAGAGAGCGGCTGGAGCTTGCCGGGAGCCTGCTTGCGATATGCCGTGGTGCCGGCATCCCCTTCGTTGTCGATGACGACGTGGAGCTCGCCCGGGAGGTTGGGGCAGACGGCGTGCATGTGGGACAGCACGATCTCTCCTGCGCCAAGGCCAGGGAACTTCTCGGCGAGGAGGCAATCATCGGCGTCTCCGCGCAGACGGTCGAGGAGGCCCTGGCTGCCTGGGATTCTGGCGCGGACTATCTGGGGGTGGGCACCATGCATCCAACTGTCACCAAGCCGGATGCTGTGGACGTGACCTACGATGAGCTCGGGCGGATTTGCAGGGCTGTCCCCATCCCCGTCGTCGCAATCGGCGGGATGGACGCGCATACCGTGCACGAGCTTGCCGGTACCGGTGCCGCCGGCGCGGCGGTGGTCTCAGCGATATTCGCCGCAGGAGACTGCAAGGCCGCCGCGTGCGAGCTGTGCCATGAGCTTGTCAGCACGCTTGAGGGGAAGGCGGCGCGATGAGGGCGGTCCTGGCAGTTGCCGGGCTCGACAGCTCGGGCGGAGCCGGCCTGGCTGCCGACGTCTGCGCCATCACGGCGCTGGGCTGCCATGCGAAGGTAGCCGCCACCGCCATCACTGCCCAGTCGCTTTCTGGCATCGATGGCTGCAGCCTGGTGGAGCCATCGCTTGTGAGGTGCCAGATCGAGGCTGCCTTCCAAGACCTTGCGCCCTCCGCCGTGAAGGTCGGCATGCTCGGCACGGATGAGACGGCGGCTGCAGTGGCGCATGCGCTTCACGAGGCAGGGGCGAGCAACATCGTGGTCGATCCGGTCCTGCGCTCGACAAGCGGAACGGCGCTCTTCGATGGGGTGCGGAGACGGGCTCTGCCCAAGGGGCTGGCGGGGCTCCTGCGCATGGCGGCCCTGGCAACCCCCAATGTGCCCGAGGCGGAGACGCTTCTGGGGCACGAAATCGGGTCGGCCGCGGCGATGGAGAAGTCGGCGGCCAAGCTCGCCGCCCTTCTCGGGTGCCCCGTGCTCCTTAAGGGCGGGCATCTTGGTACTGCCCACGATTACCTTGCTGGTGCCTCGTGCGATGGCTGGTTTGGCGTGGAAGCGGTGGCAGGCCCATCTCCTCATGGAACGGGCTGCACGCTGTCTTCCGCCATAGCCGCCTTCCTGGCACAGGGAGCAGACCTTGCCACTGCCATACAGCGGGCTAAGGAGTTCCTGGCAGCGGCCATCAGCGGAAGTTGCACCCTGCCAGAGGGAACCTATCTTTCATTGAGCAGAACACGTGCATGGTGAGCAGGGCTTTCTCCTCTAAGGGCCACCGCACCGCCTCCCGCGTGACCCCTCCCCCGCACAAGGCCCAACTCGCGGCAGGGTAGCGCAAGGGCCAGGCGGACCCTAGAATGGTGAGGGCAAAGTTCAACTTCCTCATCCTTCTCGTCCTGGCGCTTGTCGCCAGCTCCTGCGGCTTCCGCAAGTACGTATGGTTCATCTCCATTGGCTATGGGGCGGCCATCGCCCTCATTGGCATTGGCCTCCTGGTGATGTTTGGGGGCTCGCTCACGGTGGGGACCGCGCTCCAATGCGCCCTGTTCGTCGTCTACGGATGCCGGCTTGCTGGATACCTTCTCTACCGCGAAGCGAAGACCGCCTACAACCGACGGATGAAGGGCGAGGTCAAGTCCAACGAGGGCGTTCCCCTCGTGGGCAAGGTGGGAATCTGGGTCTCCTCCTCGCTGCTCTACGTGCTGCAGACGTCACCCGTCCCTGTTCCGTCTGGCTAACGCCAGCGGCACAGACGTCCTCTGCATAGTTGGCCTTTTGATCTCGGCGACGGGGCTCGCACTCGAGACGACGGCCGACCTCCGGAAGAACCGGGCGAAGAAGGCCAACCCCAAGCGCTTTGTGGACATCGGCCTCTTCCGCCTTGTGCGGTGCCCCAACTACTTTGGCGAGATGGTCTTCTGGACCGGCGTCTTTGTCTCCGGGCTCTCCGTGTACGCCAGCGCAGCCCAATGGGTCTGCGCCCTCCTCGGCTACCTGGGCATCATTTACGTCATGTTCGGCGGGGCGCGACGCCTTGAGATCCGGCAGGACAAGAACTACGGAGACAACCCCGAATACCAGCGGTACAAGTCCACGACGCCGATCATGATTCCGCTCGTCCCGCTCTATTCCGTGAAGGAGCACAAGTGGCTGGTCGCATGAGCTCCCGCGGAGCCGGGCAGGGCGATTCCGTCCCGGAGGGCTTCACGCTCTCGATGGCCCTCCTAGATTGCCCTCCCGTGGCGTTCTTCTGCGTGGGCGCGGAATATCTGGCGCTGCGCTTTGACAGCACGTTGTTCCGCGTGGGGATTGCGCTCGTCGTGCTTGCCGGCACGCTCAAAGTGTGCTGGAAGCTCGTGCTGGCTCTGGCGAGAAGGGACGTGCGCTTCCTCAACCGGCAGCTGCGCTACCTGATGCCCGTGGGCTTTGCGCTGGCGCTCGTCTCGCTCGTGGTCGACAGCACCAAGTGGACGCCCGCATCGGTCCTGGCCCACGTGACAGCCATGCCGTCGCTGCTGTTTCTCGTCGCGGGGCTTGCGGGGATGATCCTCATGGGCTGGTTCGCCCATCACCTAGACGGCCGCGACGCGAAGGCCAACTGGCGGGAGCAGATGGTCAACACAGTCTCGCAGCTGTGCATCATGCTGGCGATTGTGCTCTGAGGGCCGGGCAAGGCACTGCCCCTTCTCCGCCCCCCGCCCCCTCTTTCATCCGCTCTCTCGTTCTTTATCGGTTTCTGTGAATCGGACGCTGCATTTGCCCAGTTGGCGAGAAGCCCTTTTCTCAAATACCGCTAAAGAACGGAATGGGAGGGTCTGGGGGATGCAGACCTGCGGCGGGCCAGGGCAAGGCATCGCACTATGATAGAGGGCGAGAAGGCCCCATGGGGCACGAACGACATTCGAGAGAAGGATCGATGGAGAAGCTGCCACCCCTCCAGAAGGTATACGAGGCCTGGTCCGCCCTGGCGAACGGGCGCGTCAAGATGGGTGAGCAAGAAGCATCGGTCACCTCATCGAACGGCTCAAAGCGCTACACCGTCACGTGGGATGGAGACACCTATGCCTCCAATGACAGCGCAAGCCACTGGCAGGGCTATGCCGGCTATCCAGTCCTCGCGGTCATGATGGGACAAGGTCGGCTGCCCTACGACAGGAAGCTCGCCGAGAAGCTCTCTGGCATCGACTGGAACGCCCTCAACAAGAAGCACAAGCGCAACTACGAAGCAGCAGCCCAAGAGGCATTCGAGGCGGCTGGCTTCACGCCCGAGGACAAGGCCAGGGCAAGAGCCGCTGCCGAGGGCATCCTCGAGACCCTCTCCCAGCTCCCGCTCCAGATCAAGCGCAAGGGACGCCCAGCCAAGTAATGGTTTATCGGCCTTCTTTCCTGGCCCTGCGACGGGCCCTCTTCACAATCCAGAAGGCACGGCCGCCAACCCGGTC
>JALCMG010000009.1 GCA_022648325.1 Olsenella sp. | reverse complement strand
GAAGGCTGTCAACCTGGCTCTGCTGGTCTGCCTGCTGCTGCTCGAGCTCGGTCTTCTGCTGTTCCAGCTGGCTCGAGAGAGACTGCACCTCCGAGATTGCCTCGGCGTCGGCCTCGGAGACCTTGTCGAGGTAGTAGATGTTGGAGGAGAGCTCCTCGAACGAGGCGGAGGAGAGGATGAGGTCGAGGGCGCCGGAGGCGCCGGACTTGTACGAGCTCTTCATGCGCGAGCCAAGCTCCTGGCGCTTCCCGTCCAGCTGGGTCTGGGTGTCGGAGATCTGCTGCTCGGTATTGGCGATGTCATAGCCGGTCTGCTCTAGCTCGGAAGTGGCAGTGGAAAGCTGATCCTGAAGGGATGAAAGAGTTGCTCCAAGTGAGTCGAGCTTGGCAGATGCGGCAGAGAGATCATCCTGGGGGCTTGCCATGGCGACGGTAGGCGCAACGGAGAGCGCGCACGGCGTGGCGAGGGCAAGAACCAATCCGGCAGTGACGATGCATCTAGCGTGGGTCATTGAGTAGTCCTTTCGACGCTTGGAGTCCATTCTACGTCAGGCGTCGGGAGGCGGCGTATCTTTCCATACGATGGGCAGAAGGCTCTAAGACGCTCGGCCGCCCCCATAATGGAAGCGGCCGAGAAAGCAAGCAAAAAGATTAAGTTCCCTACTTGACGGGAATGAGGGTGTAGACCTCCTGCTCGGGGTAATCCCTGGCAATGACCTCACGCGGGTTGAGGAACGTGAGCTCGAGAATGAACGAGAAGCCCTCGATGCGAGCGCCAGACTGCTCGACGAGCTTGGCGGTTGCGGCTGCCGTGCCACCGGTAGCAACGAGGTCGTCTACGATGAGCGCCACGTCATCGGGCTTGAGAGCATCCTTGTGAATCTGCAGCTCGTCGGTGCCATACTCAAGCGAATAGGGCTGAGAGTAGACCTCGCGCGGGAGCTTACCCGGCTTGCGGGCAGGAACAAATCCCGCTCCAAGCTTGTATGCCACGGGCGCACCAACGAGGAAGCCACGAGCCTCGGCTCCCACTACCTTGGTAATCCCGCGACCGAGGAAGTGATCGGCAATGTCATCAACGAGGTTGACGAGGCCATCCGGATCGGCGAGCAGAGGGGTGATGTCCTTGAAGATGACGCCCTTCTCGGGGTAGTCGGGGATGCTCGCGATGCGGCTCTCGTAGTCGAAATCAGACACGTGCAGTTCCTTTCCTCGTTGATGTTGTACTCATGATATATGGCAGGGAGGCAATCGTGGCTAGCCTCCCATGTCTTTGAACGATTGATGCACAAGGCGTCGGATGAGCTCCGTGCGCACAACGTCGGTGAGGGCGAGCATGCGCGAGAAGGCCTGCTCGAATCGTTCGCGCGCCTCATCGGTAACCTCGGCCTCAACCCCGCCGCCCTTCTTGGCGTAGACAACCAGAGCCTGCTCGAACATAGCGGACTCTCGGTTGGCGGAGTTCACGTACTGGCGAAGGTTCTTGGGCCCGATTCCGTAGTGGCGCAGCTCGTCGCAGGTGCGAATGAGGCCAATGTCGTGACCGTCCACAAGGTCGCGACCATGTGGGGAGCGCTTGAGAGCGATGACGCCGGCCTCGGAGAGCTGCCTCACAAAGCTCACGGATACGCCCGCGACCTCTGGCATGCGGTCGATTGGGTGAAACTTCTCGGCAATCTCGTCATCAACGGGTCCAACGAGCGATGCCTCAACCGCAGACTCTGCAGCAGCCGAAGGAGGTTCTCCCGCGTCCTCGCGCTCAAGCTCGTCCTTGATCACCGAGAGTGGAAGAAACCTGTTCTTCTGCAGATAGAGAATGGTCTCAAGGCGTTTGATATCGCGTTGGGAGTAAAGGCGGTATCCGCCTGGAGTTCTGGATGGGTTGAGAAGCCCCTCGTCCTCGAGGTAGCGAACCTTTGATATGGTGAGGTCGGGATAGAGGCTTTGGAGTCGCTTCACAACCTTGCCGATGGTGAGGTATCCGGCGTCAGGCATGGGCTAGCCCTCGGTGTCAATCCTGCGCGGCCGTGCGTTGGTGTGGAACACCATGCGGAACGTTCCAATCTGAATGGTGGAGCCGTCCTTGAGCGAGGCCTTGCTCACAATGGCTCCGTCGACCCAGGTTCCGTTGAGCGACCCAAGGTCCTCAACAGTTGCCCTACCCTGTGGGCAAGCCGAGAGGTCCATCTTTGCGTGGTGCCGCGACACGGTCATGTCATTCAAGAAGACACTGTTGCGAGGATCGCGACCCAAGGTAATGATGGGCGTATCAAGCTCAAACGTCTCGCCAATCTGCGGACCCTTGACGATGGTGAGCGTAGGGTGGGCCGGCTTCTCCTCGGCCATGAGGTCTGGTACGGTGGCGTCTGCAGAGGGCATGCGGAATATCTCCGTTGCCCCCATGTCGGTGGCGTGGTTGTTAGTCGGCTGCATCGAAAACTCCCCTCGAGAGAACCTTACCGTCTCATGATACCGCTTACCTGCAGGCCACGCAGTCCATCTCTACGAGCGCACCGAGGGGAAGCCCTGACACGGCAACCACCGACCTGGATGGCGCGGGCTGAGGGAAGCGCTCCGCAAAGACCCTGTCCATTGCGTCGAAGTCCTCAATGCGGGCCAGGTATACGGTAGTTTGAGCGACATCCGAGAGCGTGCAGCCCACCTCGGCAAGAATTGCCTCGATAATATCTATGACCCGAGAAGTCTGAGTTGCCACGCTGCCGCCGACGATGGTCTTCCCGTCGGGCGCAACGGGAAGCTGGCCAGAGGCGTACACAAAACGTCCGGCGGTCGTACCCTGCGAGCAGGACCCATAGGCATCCGGCGCTTGTGCGGCATTAATTGCATACTTCATGATCCCCTCCTACTCCTCGAGAATTCCGCGCGCGCCAACAAAGTCATTGCCTCGGCGGAGAAGGCCCCACGCACGCAAGCCCTGCTCGCTAAGCTCGACGACGTCGGTCGAATCGAGCGCCTGCGACCAGGGCTGCCGTGACCAGCCATCCACAACCGCAGAGCGACCGAGGGGCTCGACCCAGGTAAACGAGAGGAGGCTCCGCCATACCACACGGGCCGCCGTTGGTGGAACGAGCAGAACGTAGGAGGTTCCCTTGCCTGAATCTGCCAAGGGAACGTTGACGACAAGCGCGGGGATGTGCCCGTCCAGCGTTACGCTTTTAACAGTTCCGCGCGCGGGAATGGCGTGGCCGGCCTGCGGAAGGTAGCCCGCAAGCAGCTCGTTTGATCGAGCCCCCATTATCAGCAGTGGCACGAGCATCCCACTTGCCTCTTCGACGCTCGTGCCCTCGTAAGGAGCGTTGCCATTGCTGCTCACCTGGGAGAGAAACGTGAGCCAGCCAGCCACCACGGGACCCCTGCGAGTGGGGTCGAGGAGCACGTATTCGTGGGTGCCCGTGCGCATGAGGAGTGGCACAGAGGTTATTGCTCCGTCACCCGTAAGCGCAGGTTCAAAGGAGCACTGGCCTACGAGGAGCTTTCTCGCGCAGAACGCCGCCTCGCAGAGCTCCTGGGGATGTGCCCCTGCAATAAGTCTATAGGTTGCGCCCGTAAGGTCGGCTATTGCCGCGCCCTCTAGCGCATGGTCAAGTGATCCCTCTCCAGCATATGAGGTTGGATACACGATGCCCGTGTCCTCAGCGCGCCCAAAGCTTGCCCCAAGAACAAGGTGTTCCTGGTAGAGGATGCCTCTCGTCGTGTGTGGAGAGCCGTCTTTCACTACATCGTGCTCGTCAGCCACAAAATCCCCCTTCTGGCACAGGCGCAAGGCTACTTACTATGCGGCATACCCATAGAGTGGCAGCGTGAACACGTTCACTCGTGGAATGTTGGCCAACGAGAGGCGTGCGGCGTAGTGGACACTTCCTGCCGACCTTCCGTCCTGCGTCCAAGTGGTTGAGCCTACCGGCTGGCCATTGTCCACGACCAGATTTCGCTGGAGCATTGTGGTACTAAAGGACAGCGAGCCACCTTCCGGCCACATGGCAGCGGTCTCGTCGCCTATAGGCATAACCGCGCAGGACATGGCGAAGTTGTAGGCATAGGGCCTCACGCCCACAACCCAGGAATCGCTGGCAACGGAGACCCGCTTGAAGTTGGCATATGCCCAGTCGAGGAGTGTCGCCGTATCCGCAAACCTTCCCGAGCTGGTCTGCGCACCCAACACGCAGGTAAATAGCTCGACGCCATTCCGCTGGCAGGCCCCAAGGAAGGCGGCGCTTCCTGCCACGTAGCCAGTCTTGATGCCACGAATGCCCCTGTACGTGCCAAGAAGCTCGTCAGTTGAGTAGAACGTCTTTTGGGTGCCGGCAACGCTCACGGTGACGGAGTGAGTATGCACCGTTGACGCAATGAAGGGGTATTCGGAAAGGGCTACCCTGCCCATCAGTGCAAGGTCGGAGACGGTGGAGTAGTGCCCATCTTCGTCCAAGCCGTGAGGATTGACAAAATGCGTGCTTGTCATCCCGAGCTCCTGGGCCTTCTCGTTCATAAGCTCGACGAAGGCATCCTCTGAGCCGGCAACGTTTAGGGCCACGTTCTCTGCCGCGTCGTTTGCCGAGTAGACGAGCATCACGCGCAGGAGCTCCCTGAGGGTCGGGGTGTCTCCCTCCACAAATCCTGCCGTTTGGGAGTCAGCGCCAAGGTTGGTGGCATGAATCTGACAACGGGTGTCCAAGTCGATGCCAGAGTCCAGCGCCACCATGGCAGTCATGACCTTGGTGATGGATGCCATGGGCATTTGCTTGTCGGCGTTCTTCTCGTAGAGCACGTTGCCAGCCGAGTCTTCCACGATTGCACACTGGGCTTCGCTCAGAACGGGGCCAGAAAGTGAGTCCTCATCGCCACGTGCCAGCTGCGGCAGCAGGAGAGCGAGGAGGCACGCAACAAGCGCAACAGCAAAGGGCACTTTGGGTCCAGATGTCACTTGTCCTTTCCTCCCTCTTGCTCGGCAAGGGCTTCCCTGCGGATCTGAAGACCCTCACGTGTGTAAATTACCGCTGTCGTCATCGAGCAAATGAGACCCGCATAGACGAAGAAGATTCCGACGGCCGCCGATTGCGCGTTGAGGCCTGGAAGCCAAGCGACGTCAAATATGCCAAGGCCGGGCACCACGGGGGCACCAAGCAGAAGATCGCAGAAGCCAAACATAAGCAGAGCCGTGGTCAGCTTGCCTATGTAGGCCACGTCCACGGGGCGTCGCCGGTACTTTTGGAGAATGAGAGCACCTACGGCAAGGTAGCAGTCTCTGCCAATAACGAGAATGGCCACCCATACCGGCAGCTCACCGGTGAGCATGATTGCAAGCACTCCCGTGAAGAGCAGCACACGGTCCATGATGGGATCCATGACCTTGCCAAGCCAGCTTACCGTTTGGGTGCGGCGGGCGATCTGGCCGTCGAGAAAATCTGTCACAGCGGCAATTGCGTAGAAGTAGAGCGCCAAGACGCGATCCGTGCGCTGGACAAATAGTACGAGGAAGGCGATTGTCAGAGCCAGACGGCATGCCGTTATCACGTTGGCAACGGTGAGAATCTTGAAAGAGGGGTTATCGGGCGTCCCAACTGGCGCGGTCGTAGTACCCGCTCGCTGGGCAGACTCGGCATTGGCGTCGGTCACGCTCCTAATCTGGGAACCCAAGCTCTCGAGTTTTTTAGACACAGCACAACCCTTCTGGTGCTAATCCTACTGGCGCTCCGTGGGAATGCGGATGCCCTGAAGACCTCATACTACCGCAATTGCTTGTGCGCCCCGTCTTTTCACTGGCGTCATCAAAACCTGTCTAGAGTCCACAGGCGGCGATTGGAGAGAGAGGAGTCCTACAACACCGTCTTTTCGAGAAGACGCACAAGGACGCGGATCCCCTGAGCGTACGTACGCTTGGAAATGCGCTCGTTCACTCCGTGGACCCCAGTGGCCTCCTCCTCCGGTGTGGGTCGGAATGGAATGACGCGCAGGATGGAATCACAGATCGCCTCGTAGCGGATGGCGTCCGTGCCGCCACACACAAACGAGGGTACCACGTCTACGTTGTGGTAGAAGTGTTCCAGTGCCTCGGCTACCTCGGCGTAGCCAGGGCCGCACGTCGAGTCCATCCTGCCTGCTGGGGTGGCGTGGACAATCGTTGCGGTGACATCCGTTCCCCTAATTGCCCCTTCGACCCAAGCGAGCACGTCTTGCGCCGTAGTCCCCGGCAACAGTCGAAAGTTTATGGTCGCACTTACGTCTCCCGGCATCACGTTTGGAGTGGAGGAGCCGCCCTCGAGCACGTCCACCGCCATCGTCGTGACTACGAACGGATAAAGGTCTCTCCTAGACGCGGCAAGAGCCGCAATCTTCTCGGCATTTGCGTCCACGTCTTTCACAAGGGTTCGCAGGGGCTCCTCAGAAATGTAGGGCGCAAGGGCACGGAACGTATCCCGTACGATCGGCGTGAGGTGCGGAGCAGGGAGGGAATCGGATATTCGAAAGATGGCAACGCACATCCGCTGGAGAGAGGTGCCGCCAAAGGGATTCGAGGAGTGGCCTCCCTTCCCGTGGGAGTCAAGACGCAGGTCGAGGTAGCCCTTCTGGGAAATGCAGATGTCAGATAGGACACGTCCCTTGGCACCCCACATTGCACCATCAAACATTGTCGTTGTGCCCTCGTCGAGCAGCCAGGCCGCATGTACTCCTCGCTCGCGGAGAAGGGCGGCAAGCCTTGCAGCTCCTGCGCTGGCGGTCTCCTCGTCTGCGCCAAAGGCGAGAATGACCGTGCGCCGCAGCTCCTTTCCCTGGGAGATGAGGTACTCGAGAGCCTCGAGCTCGCCCATCAGCATGTCCTTGATGTCGAGCGCCCCCCTTCCCCAGATGAAGCTCTCGTCCATGTCGCCAGCAAAGGCATCATGGCACCACTCCCCCTCGGTACCCGGTACTACGGGGACTACGTCCTGGTGAGCGAGAAGCAAGGCACAAGGCAGAGATGGGTCTGTGCCCGGGCAGGTGATGAGGAGGTTCCTTCCCACTTCCTCAAAGGTTGAGGACGCCATAACATGAGGGAACGAGGAGCGAATGAGTTCGTGCAGCTTCTCGAAGGGGATTTCGTCGGTGTTCTCGCCTCTGTCTATGGTCTTGCACGAAATCGCCTTGCCAAGGCGACCGCAAGCGCCAGCGTAGTCGAGGTTGGGATAGTCTCCCTCGTGTGCGTAATGTGCGTATACATTGATACCGCTCATGGTTTCCCTTCTACCGCCCACGGTTGGTCGAGGCTGTCTTTTCCATGGTAGACGGCGTAATTTTGGCAACTCACCGAGAAGGTGGTGCTTTCACGTTCAAGAAATGATTATGCAGATAAACTCTGTGTGTGGAGGCGCAAGACGCCCGGCCCCGGAAGAAGGAGTAGCCATGGCGGAAGACGAGGAGTACTTCGAAGACGCCGAGCTCGACTTTGGCGAGCTTGAGGATGATGACTATGACCTCGGGGACCAAGGCGGCTGGGTCGACGATGACCCGGAGACCATAACCCTCGAATACGATGACGGCACCTCGGAGAAATGCGATGTGCTGGGAATCTTCCCGTACGACGGCAGGGAATACATAGCTCTCGCCCCCGAGGGAGACCAGGAGTCGCTCTACCTCTATGGCTACGTCGAGCACGATGACGGCACAAATGACATTGTCCCCATTGACGATGACTCCGAGTTCGATGCCGTGGCCGCTGAGTACCAGTCGCTCATGGAGTAGGCTCTGCCGTAGACCCTTGCAGAACATATACTTTGCAAGTTATTCGCCCCTCCCAGATGCGTCTGGGAGGGGCGAGCTGTTTTAGGTTCTAGCTAGTGTGGTGCCACTGCGCTCGGATAACGCGAATTCGGCGAACGCCCTCAGCCTGGGCCAGATGGTCGATGACGTCTACCGGCACCTCGCCAGCGATGTCGATGAGCGTGTAGGCCATGGAGCTGCGGCTCTTGTTGGCCATGTTCTCGATGTTGATGCCAGAGTCGGCGAGATACTGCGAGAACTTGCCGATCATGCCCTGCACGTTCTGGTGGATGATGGCCAGGCGCTCGCCAGAGGCAATGGGGCCGAGGTCAACGGCACCAAAGTTCACGGAATGCGTGATGTTGCCGTTCTCGATGAAGTCGCGGAGCTCCTCGGCAGCCATGACGGCGCAGTTCTCCTCGGCCTCCGTTGTTGAGGCACCGAGGTGCGGTAGCACGATTGCGTTCTTCATGTCTGCGGAGACCGGGTTGGGGAAGTCGGTCACGTAGCGGGCGATGTGGCCCTCTGCAAGTGCTGCCGCCATGGCGCGCTCGTCGACGATGGTGTTTCGAGCGAAGTTGAGCACCACTGCGCCCGGCTTCATCTGTGAGATGAGCTCGGCGTCCACCATGTTCTTTGTGGAGTCCATGGCCGGTACGTGGATGGTGATGTAGTCGCAGTCGGCAACAAGGCGAGAGAGGTCATCGGCGTGCTCGATGCGGCGGTCCAGGTTCCAGGCGGCAGAGACCGAGAGGTACGGGTCGTAGCCAACCGCCTGCATGCCAAAGCGCGTGGCGGTGTTGGCAACGGCAGCGCCGATGGCTCCCAGGCCGATGACGCCGAGGCGCTTGCCGGCAAGCTCGTGGCCGGCAAACTGCTTCTTGGCCTTCTCGGCATGCTTGGCGAGGTCGGGGTCGTCGGCGTTCGCGCGCACCCACTCGATGCCGCCAACGATGTCGCGGCTGGCAAGCAGCAGCCCGGCGAAGACGAGCTCCTTGACCGCATTGGCGTTGGCGCCGGGGGTGTTGAAGACCACGATGCCCTCGTCGGCGCAGCGGTCGAGCGGGATGTTGTTCACGCCGGCACCGGCGCGCGCAATGGCGACGAGCCCCTTGGGGAACTGGGTCTCGTGGAGGCTCGCGCTCCTCACCATGATGGCGTCGGCATCCTCGAGGTTGTCGGTGAGCTCGTAGTTGGCGCCAAGACGGTCGGTTCCCGCCTTGGCGATGTTGTTCATGCAGTGGACCTTGTACATGTGGATGGCTCCTTGAGTCTTGTTGGATGGGGCAAAAAAGCGCTGGCGAGGGGGGCTAGGCCTTCTTGTGGGAGCGCTCGAAGCCATCCATGAAGTTCACGAGCGCCTCGACGCCCGCCTTGGGCATGGCGTTGTAGATGGAGGCGCGCATGCCGCCGACGGTGCGGTGGCCCTTGAGGTTCACGAGACCTGCTTCCGCCGCCTTGGCGACAAACTCCGCATCGAGGTCCTTGTCGCCCGTCACGAAGGGCACGTTCATGAGAGAGCGGCTCTCCGGGTCGGTCACCGTGGGGTGGAAGAGCTCGGAAGCGTCAAGGTAGTCGTAGAGGACCTTGGCCTTCTCGGCGTTCTTCTCGTACATGGCGGAAAGGCCACCGTTGTCGATGAGCCACTGGAAGACGAGCCCGCACATGTAGATGCCCCAGCAGTTAGGCGTGTTGTAGAGCGAGCCCTTGTCCGCCTGCGTCTTGAAGCGAAGCATTGTGGGAACGCCGGGCAGGTCGTCGGGGATGAGGTCCTCGCGCACGATCACGATCTGCACGCCGGCGGGGCCAACGTTTTTCTGGACGCCCGCGTGGATGCAGCCAAACTTGGTCACGTCGACCGGCTCGGAGAGGAACATCGAGCTCTGGTCCGAGACGAGCATGTGGCCCTTGGTGTTGGGCAGGGTGTGGTACTGCGTGCCGTAGATGGTGTTGTTCTGGCAGATGTAGAGGTAGTCCGCATCATCACGGATGGGCAGGTTCGTGCAGTCGGGGATGTAGGTGAAGTTCTTGTCAGCAGAGCTTGCCACGACGTTAGCGTCGCCCAGGATCTGCGCCTCCTGGTAGGCCTTCTTTGCCCAGTTGCCCGTGATCACGAAGTCCGCCTTGCGGTGAGGGGCAAGGTTGATGAAGGTTGCCGCGAAGAGCAGCGAGTCACCGCCCTGGAGGAACAGCACCTTGTAGTTCTCGGGGATGCCCATCAGGGTGCGGATGTCGGCCTCGGCCTTGTCGATGATGCCCTGGAACACCTTGGAGCGGTGGCTCATCTCCATGACGGACATGCCGGAACCCTGGTAGTCGAGTATCTCTGAACCCGCGCGAGAGAGCACCTCCTCCGGAAGTACGGCGGGGCCGGCGGAGAAGTTGTACACGCGCGCCATGTAGATCACTCCATCTTCTTGTGCATCGCGATTTCCCGGCCTTGCATCGCGTTGAGGAGCGACGGTCGGTCGGCTGGTGTTTCAACATGATAGCCACGCGATGGCGAGAAATCGTAAGCGTTACGTATCGATAACCTAGGGGCACAGTGGGAATTAGGCGCTGCCGCCACAGCCTTTTCCAGCTGCTAGACTAAGCCCAACAGCCAATGCGAAGGGGCGGTCCATGAGACAGACGGCTGGAAGCTCTTCGGGTATGGATAAAAGCCGCGTCGACGTTGTCTTCTTCGACATCGATGACACCCTCTATGACCAGGCGAAGCCATTTGCCTACGCCGTGCGACGCACCTGTGGGGAAATCCCCGGTGCCACCGACGCCGCGCTCTATGATGCAAGCCGGAAGCACAGCGGCCAGATTTTTGAGGCCTTCTCAGCTCGCCGCGTTCCCACAAGCGAGGAGTATGCCCTTCGTATGCGGCATACGCTCGCGGACTTTGGCGTATCGATAGACGAGAGGACCGCATTGGAGGCCCAGCGCGTCTACTCCGAGGAGTCCGGGGTGGCGATGACGCTCTCCCCCACCATGCGCTCCTGCCTCGAAGCGTGCCGCACACATGTGCGACTTGGGATTGGCATCATCTCGAACGGCCGGAAGGCCTTGCAGAACGAGAAGCTCGACATCCTTGGGATCTGGCAGTGGGTGGACCCCAAAGCCGTCTTCGTCTCCCAGGCCGTGGGACTTGCAAAACCGGATCCCGCCCTTTTTAGGCTCGCATGCACGCGTCTGGACACCGAGCCGTCGCACTGCGTCTACGTTGGCGATGCCTGGGACACTGATGTCGTAGGCACCTTCGCGGCCGGCATGCCGTGCGTGTGGCTCAACCGTCGCAGCCGCATGCGGCCACATGACTCGAGAGGGGTCTCCCCAACCTGGGAGGTCCGCTCAGAGGAGGGATTGCGAGCGCTCCTCGGAAGTAAAACCTTCTGGGGAACGGGCCGTGCGTGACGTGCACTATGATGGGCGCACTTCTAGAGGAAGGGCAGACTATGGATCCAAGGCTTGAGCCGCTGTTCACCCCATGGAGCATCGGGGGATGCAAGATCAAGAACCGCATCGTGATGACTTCAATGGGCGGAACCAACATCTTTGGCTGGATGGAGAGAAACCACTTTGATCGGGACGGAGCTCGCTTCCTCATGGAGCGTGCCCAGAACAATGTTGGCCTGCTCCTCCCTGGTTGCCAGCCCGTATACAACCCCATGGGTGGCCAGTGGCTCGACAAGAACCGCACCATGTACGAGGAGCTTAGGCCATTCATGGAGCAGCTGCACGCCACGGGGGCAAAGATGTTCGTGCAGCTCACAGCCGGCTTTGGCCGGAGCTTCACGGTCTCGGACTCCATGGAGCAGCTCTATACCAACCCCCTCCTGCGTGCGCTGTCACGTCCCTTCATGGACCTCGACAAGATTTGTGCCTCGGCATCGCCTTCGCCCAACCGTTGGTCTGACAAGGTCCCCTCACGCGAGATGACCATCGGCGAGATCGACCGCCTGGTAGAGGCCTTCGCAACATGCGCGAAGATGCTGCGTGACGCAGGCGTCGACGGCGTCGAGGTGCACGCCGTGCACGAGGGCTACCTTCTCGACCAGTTCACGCTCCCCTATGTGAACCACCGAAACGACATCTACGGCGGTTCTCGAGAGAACCGCTACCGCTTTCCTGTGCGCATTGTCCATGCAATCCACGACGCCGCCGGGGAGGACTTCCCCGTCTCCCTTCGCTACTCTGTTGTGAGCCGCACCAAGGGCTTTCGGGAGGGGGCGCTTCCTGGCGAGGACTACGTTGAGGCCGGGCGCACGATGGAGGAGTCCGAGTGGGCGGCGCACTATCTCGCAAACGAGGGCTACGCG
Source organism: Olsenella sp. (assembly GCA_022648325.1). Lineage (GTDB taxonomy): Bacteria > Actinomycetota > Coriobacteriia > Coriobacteriales > Atopobiaceae > Tractidigestivibacter. The sequence goes on along the minus strand of JALCMG010000009.1, from coordinate 88,915 downwards.
ATGCTCAACTGCGACAACGGCACCTACGATGCCTGGTACTGGGCGCATCCGCCCATCTACATGCCCGAGAACTGCAACCTCGCAGACGTCGAGCACATCAAGGGCTTTGTGGACGTCCCCGTCGTCTGCGCCGGGCGCATGGACCCCTACGTGGGCGCGCAGGCCGTGGCCGATGGCAAGCTCGACGCCGTTGGCTTTGCTCGCCAGTTCCTGGCAGACGGTGAGTGGGTCACCAAGCTCATCGAAGGCCGCGAGGAGGACGTTCGCCCCTGCATCTGCTGCCACAACGGGTGTTTCAACATGTGCCACTACAAGGGCCACGCAAACACGCAGGCGCTCGATGACTCGCTGCACCTTTCGCGCTGCGCCGTGAACCCCGAGACCATGCAGTACGAGAAGCACCACATCAGGCCCACGACCACCCCTCGACGCGTGGCCATCGTCGGTGGCGGCATCGGCGGCATGGAGGCGGCGCACGTGCTGGCGCTGCGTGGCCACTGGCCTGTCATCTACGAGCAGACAGACCGCCTGGGCGGCGTGTTTCGCGAGGCTGCATCTGCCAGCTTCAAGGGCAAGCTGCGCGACCTTCTCGCCTGGTACGAAAGGCAGATGGACGTCCTCGGGGTCGAGATTCACTACAACCGCGAGGTCATAGACGTGCAGGAGCTCGACGAGGACTACGTCATCGTGGCAACCGGCGCCACGCCCAAGCGGCTTCCCGTCCAGGGCTTCGAGCGGGCGATGGACGCCCTCGACTACCTCGATGGGGCCGAGGTTGGGCAGCGCGTGGTCGTCATTGGCGGCGGACTCACGGGCTGCGAGACAGCGCTCGAGCTCTACCTCTCTGGCAAGAGCCCCGTCATCGTTGAGGTGAAGGACGACCTCGTGGCGCAGGACGGCGTATGTCTCGCCAACTCCAGCTACCTGCGCGATTTCTTTGCCTGGAAGAAGGTTCCCGTCTACCTCGAGTCAACGGTGCGCGCCGTGGGCGAGGACTGGGTGCAGATCTCGCACAAGGACGGCACGCTCGAGCGCATCCCGTGCGACTCGGTGGTGAGCGCCGTTGGCTACACGCCGGACCCCGTCTCGCAGGCCGATGGCCGTCACGTGCAGCTCGTTGGCGACTGTGCGGGCGTAGGCAACCTCCGGACTGTCATCTGGCGTGCGTACGAGGCGGCATCGCGTGTCTAACGTAGTCGAGCTACAAATAGGAAGGGAGGCCGGCCCATGGAGCTGACCCAGGAGGAGCGCGACATCCTCGACGGCAAGCAGGGGGAGACGCTTGCCAAGGTAATGCGGACACTCGTCGAGTACGGCGAGGCATTTGGCGCCACGCGCATGGTCAAGGTCACCGCGCCGGGACACCTGGTGACGAGCTTTGGCATCTCGATTCTCGAGGCGAATTTCCGTCTCATGGACGAGCTCATCAAGGCGGGGCTCAAGACGAAAGAGCCCTTCACCGTTGACCCACGTCCCATCGACAATGCGGATGTACCCGCAAGCCTTGTCCAGAAGGTCGTGGGTGCCGTCACCTACAGCAAGCAGGACTCCTACGAGCGCCAGCTCCGTGCCGTGGGCCTCAAGGACGAGAACGCCTTCACATGCGCCTGCTACCTGCCCGAGGTTGGCAACACCCCCAAACGGGGCGACATTCTCAGCTGGGCGGAGTCATCGGCCGTGGTGTATGCCAACTCCGTCTTGGGTGCGAGGTGCAACAGGAACAGCGGCTTCATCGACCTCTTTGGCAACATCGTTGGCGAGGTGCCCGAGTTTGGCTTCCTAACCGACGAGGGGCGCAAGGCCACTTGGGTCGTGGACGTGGAGTGCAGCGAGAAACCCCAGGCACAGGTCCTTGGTTCTGCCATCGGCATGAAGGTCATGGACGAGGTCCCCTACATCCGTGGCCTCGACAAGTGGCTTGGCGGCACCCTGGACGACGCCGCGAAGGCCTACCTCAAGGACATGGGTGCCGCCACGGCGTCGAACGGGGCGGTTGGCCTCTACCACGTTGCGGGCATCACGCCAGAGGCGGTAAATCTTGGGGGGTCCCTCATCGCCGAGGGCGCAAAGCACTACGTGATTGATGACGCCGAACTTGAGCGCGTGAAGGCAAGCTACCCCAATATCTGGAAAAACCCCGAGGCCCGACCGCGCCTTGCGTTCATCGGCTGTCCGCATTGCTCGCTTGAGCAGCTCAAGGACTGGGCGCATCGCATACCCGAGGCGCTTGCTCGCGAGGGGCGCACACGCGTGGCGGTGCCTACGGTTGTCTCGAGCGCACCGGACGTCCTGGCCGCGTTCGACGACACGCCCGAAAAGAGGAAGCTTCTCGCCACTGGCGCAAAGCTCACCTACATCTGCCCCCTCATGTACATGGACAACCCAGCAACCGACATTCCGGTGGTAACCTGCTCCAACAAGCTGCGCACCTACACGAGTGCGCGGTACTTCGACGAGGAAGACCTCCTGCGCATCATCGCGAGTGGAAGGATCGACTAATGGCTGAGAAGACCTTTAGGGGACGCGCGGTGGTCGCCGGAACTGCTAATGCGAAGGCGCTGGTAAGCCATGGTGGCTTCAACACGCTCGCGAGCTACCAACAGCCCCTCATCCTAAAGAACAAGAAGGCCCCCTGCTCGGACCAGAACAACCCCGACCTTTATAAGAAGCCCCTGCAGGGTGCGGCCATCTGCCTGCCGCGGACCATCGGCTCGACCACTGGTGGCATGGTCTTCATGTGCGCGTGCGACATGGGCGCGGGCCCTGCCTGCATGCTCTTCTCAAAGCCCATCGACCCTCTTGCGGCGGCCGGTGCCATCCTCGCGAAGAACTGGACCGACCACCCGTTTGTTGTCGTGGACCAGCTTGGTGACGAGTTTCTCGACTACGTTAGAGACGGCATGGACGTCTCGGTGACGGAGGACGGCACCGTTAGCGTTGCTGGGTAAGGCCCCGCGTCTGTGGTGACGCGCCAGTCGCGCCATGTGGCTGGCGCGCGTCGGGCTCAGCGGGCATCAGTGGTTGATCTCGTCGAGAAAGACGTCGCCGTAGCGCTGGAGCTTGGCTCCAGAGCATGTAGCACTCCGCCGGCTCGCCATCACGCCCGGCTCGTCCGGCCTCTTGGTAGTACTCCTCGAGTGAGAGCGGCAGTCCGTAGTTCACAACAAAGCGCACGTCAGACTTGTCGATTCCCATACCAAACGCGTTGGTGGCAACCATCACGCGCACCTCATCATGCACGAATGCCTCCTGTGAGGCAGCGCGTTCGTCGTTTTGCATCCCGGCGTGATAGGTCGCAGAGGAAATTCCCGCTTCGCGCAGGGCGGCAGCCAGCTCGTCTACCTTCTGTGTGGTCGCATAGATGATGCCAGCCCAGGTGGGGTGTGCCGCAAGGTAGCCGAGAAGCCACCGCGTGCGTTCCCTTGGCGTTAGCTCAAACGAGGAGAGCGTGAGGTTCGGTCGGTCAAAGCCATTCACCTGTACGAGGGGGTCGTGCAGGTCAAGCAGGCGGGAAACATCCTGGCGCACGCGCGACGTGGCGGTGGCCGTAAGCGCACAGACAACTGGCCGCTGGGGCAGCTGTGCCACGAACGCGGGGATGCCCCGGTACGCCGGACGAAAGTCCTGCCCCCACTGGCTCACGCAGTGGGCCTCGTCCACGGCCACAAGTGGAACGCGAGCCCGCTGTGCAAAGGCAATAAAGCGCTGGTCAGCGAGACGCTCTGGTGCAACGTACATGAGGTCGTACCATCCTGCGAGGGCCCGAGCCATCACGACCTCCTGCTGGCGTGGCGTGAGCGTGGAATTGAGGTACGAACCCCTGATTCCCGCCTCCTTGAGAGAGTGAACCTGGTCGCCCATCAGAGAGATGAGCGGGGAGACCACGAGCTTCGTAGAGCCTCGCGTGCCCTGATGAGGTCATCATTCCAAGAGCCTGAGACTTTCTCACCAGACACCCTTATAGCCCTCCCCCCTGTGTCTACTTGAAGTAATGCCGTTCGCCGGAGCATCTGTGCCGCCTGCGGGTACTACCATACAACGCATGGAGAATCAGAAAGACGCAGCCACAGCAAAGTATCGGCAGATGACGGAGGAGCCCGTGAGGCCCCTCATATTATCGCTTGCCGCACCATCGATAGTCTCCAACCTCGTGACCAGCGTCTACAACCTTTGTGACACGTTCTTTGTGGGTTCGCTAGGCACCTCGGCCGAGGGTGCGATTGGCATCTCCTTTGTCGTCATGACCGCCATTCAGGCCGTGGGCTTTGGCATGGGCCAGGGCACCGGCAACGCCATCTCCCGCTACCTTGGGGCAAAGGAGCGGGAGCGCGCCTGCATCATGGCAACCAACGGCCTGGCCACCACGCTTCTTCTCGGCACACTCATCGCCATTTTCGGCAACGTCTTCATCGAGCCCATATGCCTGGTGGCTGGCTCGACCGGCACGATCCTCCCCTATGCCAAGACGTTCGTGGGAATCATCCTCCTTGGCGCGCCCTTCATGTGCAGCTCGCTCATGCTCAACATGCAGCTGCGCTTCGAGGGCGAGGCACTGCATTCCATGATTGCCATCATGACGGGTGCACTCATCAACATTGCGCTCGAGCCGCTTCTGATCTATGGGATTGGCCTAGGAATTGCCGGCAGTGCCATTGCCACAGTGATCTGTCAGTTCATCAGTTTTTGCATTCTCATCTGGCAGATCCAGCACGTGGGCATAACGCCTCTTTCGACCAAGTGGCTGAGGAGGCCAACCCGAGCCATGGTTACCACGATCGTGAACGGAGGCCTCCCCTCCTTTGTGCGCCAGTGCATGCTCGGAGTTGCGACAACCCTCCTCAACGAGGCGGCGCGGCCCTTTGGAGACGCGGCCATCGCCGCCCTCGCCGTGGTGCAGCGCATCACCAGCATTGGCAACTACGTGCAGATTGGCATTGGCCAGGGCTTTCAGCCGGTGGTTGGATACAACTACGGCGCCAAGCTCTATGAGCGCATTAGGGCTGGCTATCACTTCGCGGTGCGTACGGCGTTCATTGCCGTAGCCCTGCTAGGCGTAGTGACCTTTGCCCTGGCACCGCAGCTTGTGGGGCTCTTTTCGAGCGACGCCGAGGTTGTCGATATAGGCACGCTCGCCCTGCGCGTGGAGAGCTTCACGCTCCCGCTCACCGGCACCGCGATGATCACCAACTTCCTGCTCCAGACGACCGGCCGCATGTGGCGGGCGACCATCCTTGGCGCATGCAGGCTGGGTCTTGTGCTTGGTCCCGTGGTGCTTGTGCTGCCGCCCCTGCTGGGGCTTCTCGGCGTGCAGCTGGCCCAGCCCGTCACCGACGTGATCACCTTCTTGGTGACCATCCCCATGGCATGGTCGATCCTGCGCGAGCTCGCCGCAGAGGAGCGCGAGAACCAGAACGCAAGCGGACTCGCGGCGTCTGTCAAGTAGGGTGCCAACCTAGCGGGAAAGCGCCGGTGGCGTTCGACGTCATCAACCTTGTAACGATGAAGTCGGTAACCGCGCGTGGGATGGGCGAGAATGGACGATTGTTACGTGTGGTGATGGACCTTGCGCCGCGTTTTGCCCATCTGGGTATCGGGCCTATCATAGGCGGCTGTGGATGTTTGTGTGCAAAGCTTATCGGTCTTTGGAGGCACCAGGTCATGGAGACGTTTAAGGAGCTTTACTACAGGGAGCCCTACACGCGGGCGTTTGACGCCACGGTGACGTCGTGCGTTGCCACAGGCGGAGGGTTTGCAATCGAGCTCGACGAGACGGCCTTCTACCCCACTGGCGGGGGCCAGCCTGGTGACCGCGGCACGCTTGCGGTTGAATCGGGCAAGGACGCTCTGGTGGCTCATGTGCGGGAGGCTGTGCCGGGCGAAGGCGCCGGGGAGGTCATTCACCTCGCAGACATCGCTCTCCCCATTGGCTCACGCGTGCACGGTGAACTGGACTGGATGTGGCGGCGCGACAACATGGAGGCCCACACCGGAGAGCACATTGTCTCTGGCATCATGCATGCTCTCTTTGGCTACAACAACGTGGGCTTCCACATGGGAGACCGATGCATCGAGGTCGATTTCGATGGCGTCCTTACACCGGATGACGCCTTCGACGTTGAGCGCCGCGCAAACGCAGCGGTTCGCGAGGATGTCTCGGTTGAGGTGCTCCTTCCCTCGGCCGCTGAGCTTGCCGCGATGGATTACCGCAGCAAGAAGGACCACGACGGACAGATCCGTGTGGTACGGATTAGCGGCGTGGACTCCTGCGCCTGCTGTGGCACGCACGTGTCCTCAACCGGTCAGGTGGGACTCATCAAGATCTTGCGCATGATCACCAAGAAGAAGCGGACCCGCCTCGAGCTTCTCTGCGGTCGCCGTGCCCTCGAGGCCTGCGAGGACGCCATGGCCAGCCTTAGGGAGACAAGCAACTTCCTCACTGTTGGAGACGAGGAGGTGCCCGAGGCAGTGCGGCGTCTCTCTGCTGAGAAGGACGACCTCAAGCACCAGATGAGACAAGCGGGCCGCAAGCAGATTGACCAGTATGTCTCCACGTTGGCGCCCGAGGGGACACTTGCCGTCTGCTGCCTTCCGGAGCTGGACGTCGAGGACCTTCGCTACCTGTGCGAGCAGGTGCTCGAGCACACCGGCGCAACCGTATGCGCCAGCCTCTCGCCTGTCTTGGGCGATGAGCCTCGCACAGCTTATGTAATCGCGGCGCAGGACATTGACCTAAGACCGGCATGCAAGGAGCTTAATCACGAGCTGGATGGCCGCGGCGGAGGAAAGCCGCAGATGGTACAAGGCAGTTGGACCACAACTAGCGATGCCGCCGAAGCCGCCATCAGCACGGTCTTGGGCTAAGCATGCAAATGCATACGACCTACTCGTCACTTCCGTTGGATAAGATATCTGTCAACATATCCAGGAAGACTTGGGCCGCCTTTCCGAGGCTATCGTGTCGATGATGCACGAGGTACATGCTGCGCCACGCCGGCGTCTCCAAATGGCGGACGTCCAGGCGAGTGTCGCTTCCCTCCAGTGCTAGACTTGGTAGCAGCGAAATCCCCAGCCCCGCCTCGACCATGGCCAGTATGGCGGTCGTGTTTGAGGTGACGCAGCTCACGTTGGAGTGGCGAAGCTCGCGCTGAAGCAGCGGGGCCGTTTCGGTGTCAGCGACAAACATTTCCTCTATCAGGGATTCTATGGGGATGGCCCCAGGCTGGGAGAAGTGATTCTGGGGAGCCACAATCACGAGCTCGTCTCGCTCGAACAGGCTGCACTCCAGACCCTCAGCCTTCATACGGTGTGGAACGAAGGCGAAGTCCGCCTGGTCCTTTTCCATCAGACTTTCGGCTTCTCCGTACGTGCTCTCGATAATGCTTACTTGGACTCCGGGATACTTCCGGACGAATGAACCGAGGGGCTTGGCCAGCCGTAGGGCAACAATGCTCGATGGGGCAGCAATCGCGACTGATTCCGAGTCCAGACCATGGAGTGATTCAACATGGCGGAACAGGGAATCGTATGCGCGGCAGAGACTGATCGCATCATCCAGAAGTGCCTGGCCATCGTTGGTGAGTACCAAGGATGTGCCTTGGCGGTAGAACAGTTGAAGTTGCCAATCCGCCTCGAGGCTTGCGACCATGCGGCTCACGGTTGACTGCGTGCAGCCCAGCTCCTTTGCCGCCCGCGTGAAGCTGCCAACTCGGGCGCTCGTTACGAATGCCCGGAACTTGCGGATGTTCCCCTCCACGCCTGCCTCCTATTCTGGGCAACTGAAGTGTCTGCGTCCGTTACTGTACGCTAATTGCAGAAATTGCTTGCGAGAAAAAGAGGGGCCGGCCGCGTCGCCACAGCCGGCCCTCACCAAGAGGCAGTTCAACGCATGGTTGGCTATAAGGGGAACGGCAACCTCCGCCTACAGGGCACCCTTGATCATCTGGTCGCCCTCCTTCATGATGACCTCCATGTTGTCGGGCGTAAGGTCGTGGATGTTGGAAAGCGGGTCTCCGTTAACAACGAGCAGGTCGGCGTACTTGCCCTTCTCGAGCGAGCCGAACTCGTCCTCATGGTGAACCATCTTGGCGCCGTTGAGTGTGGCTGCGACAATGGCATCCATGGCAGGGATGTCGCAATGCTCGACCCACGCGTAGACCTCGTCCAGCGTGGTGTAGCCATACGGCGTGGAGAAGCTGAAGGAGTCCGAGCCCACGGTAAGCGTGACGCCCAGCCTGTACGCACGGTTGAGGTTGGCGTACGAGCGTGCGATGCCCTTCTCGGCGTTGTCCTTGCCAGGCCACTTGTCCAGCTCGGGTGTCCACTCGGGCGGATACGTCGCATACCAGCTTGGAAGGAAGCCAACGGTGGGCGTGAAGAAGGTGCCCTGCTCGGCCATGAGGTCCATGGTCTTGTCGTCAAGCTCGAAACCGTGGATGAGTTGCTCGCAGCCAAAGCGCACCGAGTCATACGCTGCCGAGATGGAGTTGTAGGAGTGCGACCACACGGGGATGCCGATCATCGCGCACTCATCGCACACGGCTTTGATCTCCTCGGAGCTGTACAGCTGGGCGCGACCGGAGTCCCAACGCCAGATGCCGCCGCCCGTTGCCCAGATCTTGATAGCATCGGGGTTCTCGCGCAGGCGCATGCGGATGGCGTGGCGAAGCTCCCACGGACCGTCCACCTGGTCGCCCCAGGGATGGCCGGTCTTCGACATCTCGAACGGCAGCTTGTGGCAGTCGCCGTGACCGGCCGTGCGGCAGAAGCCCAGACCGGTCGCGAAGATACGCGGCCCCTTCATGACGCCCATGTTCACCAGGTCGCGGATGGCGATACCGTTACGGCCGATTTCGCACACGGTGGTGAGGCCGTGGGTCACGGCGTCATAGGCCTGCTTGACCGCGCACGCCTGCTTCTGGGCAACGGTCTCGATGACCCAGTCGTTGTCGTTGTCAGTGAGGTTGCCCGAGAAGTGAATGTGCGTGTCGATGATGCCCGGCATGATGGTACGGCCGGAGATGTCACGTACCTCGTAGCCCTCGGGAATCTCGGTGGCGGTGCCGGCGTAAGCGATCTTCTTGTCGTCTACCAGGACAAGGCTGTCCTCTACCGGCGAGGCACCCGTACCGTCGACGAGCTTGCCACCCTTGAATGCGATCTTGCTCATACCAAAACCTCCAATTCGTGCGAGCCTAGTAGTGCATGTATCGCTAGTCGCGCCTTGGGCGCGCTGTAGCCTTACTGAGACCGGCTAGCTGGAGCGCGCCGTGTCAGCAACGGCATGCCGGTTGCCAAAGAGCGCCAGAATCAGGATGCCGATGAGGACCCAGGCACCAGTGATGGCCCACTCCACGCCGTTGAGGGCGGCGGGGCTAAACGGCAGCACCATCAGGGCGATTACGATGGCTCCGGCGGCGATTGCGCAGCCAATGCCCACCTTGCCGCCGTTGACCTTGTACGGGCGCGGCAGATTAGGTTCGGTCTTGCGCAGGCGCAGGCAGGCACAGGCAGCCATGGTGCAGGCAAAGATGAAGCCCAGCGACGCAACGTTCGTGAGCGGCACCAGCATGTTCCTGCCAAGGAAGGGGCCCACTAGCGTTAGGACGGCCATCACGATATTGCCGTTCTTGGGGGCACCGGACGTGGGGTCAATCTCAGCGAAGGACTTGGGGAGCATCTCCTTGCGTCCCATGGCAAGCATCAGGCGTGTGGAGGCTCCAAAGAAGGAGTTCATGGGGCCAAGGGGGCCCAGCGTCGCAATGATGAGCATCGCAATGTAGAAGAAGATGTTGATGCGCACGAGAACAGCCAGGGCAGGGACAGAGGAGCGCACGAACTCATGCCAGTCGATGATGGTGCCAAACGAGTAGATGCAGATGAGGTAGAACACGCCAGAGGCGAGAAGCGCGATGGCCGGAATGAGACCAAACTTCTTCCAGTCAAGGTTTGCCGAGGCCTCCTCGGCCTGCTGCGGGATGGTGTCGAAACCAGCGTAGAAGAAGGGTGTCATGACCAGGACGGCCACGATGCCGCCAAGCGTGGAGGTGGCTTCGGTTGCGGAGCCGCCAGCGGCGTCAGTCACCTGTGAGAACACGGGAAGCGCATTGGAGGGCGAGCCGGTGGCAAAGGAGATAATCATGGCCAGCACCATGCCCGCGAGAAGCGCCTTGGTGAGGAAGCTGGAGAGCTTTGCCGCGGCACCTGCGCCGCGGAAGTTGAGGACAATCACGAGCACCGCAAAGCCCAGCGAGATGATGGTTGGCCACAGGTACACGTCAGCTCCCATGATGGTGTAGAGCTTCACCGAGCGAAGCCATGCCAGGGCCGGGAACTCCGCAAAGCGGTCGGTGAGCAGCGTGGATATGGCGATGGCCTCCCAGGGGCAGAGCGGGGCGTTGCCCAGAAGCAGCATCCATCCGGTAAGGAAGCCTAACTTGCGACCAAAGGTGCGGTCCACGTACTCGATGATGCCGCCCGAGATGGGGATTGCCGCGGTAAGCTCGCCAAAGCACATGCCAATGGGGACGAGAAAAATCGCACCGATAGCAAAGGCGATCATCGCCGGGATGGGGCCTCCGCCCAGCACCATCCAGTCGCCCACCAGAAGAACCCATCCGGTGCCGATGATGGCGCCAAATCCGATGGCGAAGAAGTTGAAGAGCGTGAGCTCCTTCTTCATTCCGCCGGAGGTGGGAGTGTTGTTATCTGCCATTCCCTCTCCTCTCACATCCATGTACGCGCAGGTCATGCGACCAGAGAAGATATTCGACCCGAAGCGCTTGCAAGGAGAAGGGGCGCACTTTTAAGTCGCCGCGAGCGGACTTCCAACGCGTGCCAGCGGGGATTCTGGGGCAAACCAAGGCGCAGAAAGCGAATTGCTCTTATGCGAATGTGGAATGACCATGTCGAAGGTTTTCGAAGTCGACCGCAACCATCATTTCTCACTACTGAAAAGATTCTTCTTGACGGAATACTACGTAACGCATAGTATCGTAGCCAGAAATATACTACGTATCACATAGTATCCCCCTTGGCCAGGGCAACGAGTGGAGTGTCTGCGTTACTGCAGGACCGTAGACCCCCGCCCGCGTGACAGCTCCACCAACCAGAAGAAGGAGGACCATGGAAACACAGCTCAAACGAGGTTTCCTTGATATATGCGTGCTTGCCGCGCTGGCGCGGGAGGACTCATACGGCTACCAGATCATCAAGGATGTTCCGTCGACACTTGAGCTCTCCGAATCAACGCTCTACCCCATCCTCAAGCGTCTCAAGACGCAGGGGATGCTCGAGGAGTACACCCGCGAGCATAACGGCAGGCTCAGGAAGTACTACACGATAACCGACAAAGGCCGGGCAGCCCTTCAGGACTTTGTGCAAGAAGAGGCAGGCATCACCCAGATTCTGGCCTACATCCGTGAGGGAGCGCAGTCATGAGCTACGAGCAGTGGAATTCCGAGCTTGAAGAAACCCTGCGTAAGAGGGGCGTTAGTGCAAAAGAGATCGACCAAGCCCGCGAGTATTGGTACGAGGCATACAGGGATCGCATCGAGTCGGGGATGGACGAGGAGGCTGCCGTCAATGATTTTGGGAGTGTAGATGCTGCCGCAGCGTCAGTTGTAGAGAGTATGCCAACCATCCAGCGGAGCTTCTGCAACCTGCGGCAGAACCATGAGAGAACGGCGCTAGTTACAGTACTTCTCGTCCTCGGTGCCATCGCCTGGGTGCCGGTCGTGTTTGCTATCGCAATGCTGGCTGTTGCGGTGTATGTGCTCCTATGGAGCCTCATCCTTGCTGCGTGGGCGTTTGTCGCCTCTGGCTATGTCTTTGGCGTCTCATCAATCATCGCGTTCATTCTTGGAGCAACATCGGGCAACTGGGTTGCCGGAGCAATGGATGGAGGGGTCTCACTTGCAATTGGCGGTGCCGCTGTGCTCTTGACTCCCATTGCCATCCAGGTGTCGAGCATCCTTTACCAGGCATCCATTCGATTTGGCCGCTGGGTTGCTCACTTCTTCGTGCGCGTGGCAAAGGGAGACGAGGCAGGCTCTCTAAGCGCAGAACCTCTCTCATTCTGGTGGTCGCGTCACCCTGACACCTTCCGCGTCTTCATGGTGGTGGGCGGCATCATTTGCGGAGCGGGCCTGGCACTGGCACTCATCAGCCTTATTGCCTGCGGCTTTGCACCTGACACGGTGGCTCCCCTACCCACGGTCAATGCCGGGTTCTTGGGAAAGATTAGCTACCCCCATCTCCCGCAGAGCCTAAGCTTTACGAGGTAGGTGATCCTACGTCAAAGCTGGGCGCCCGGCTGCCAGAGATGGCCGCCGGGCGCTTTTGCGTGAAGATTAGGGTGCTTGTAGCGTTGTGCGGCCTTTGTGACATATGCCATAGAGTGTGTAACATTAAGTACGGTCCCACCTTGAGGACTGAATCCTACTTTTCAAGACATATTTGATACAAGGAGAGAAGTATGTATGCAGATTATCACGAGTGCCATGGACATGGCGGACATTACAGTCACCATCACGCAGGCAGTTGCCAACGGCGCAAGGACGCTCGAGGATGTGGAGAGCGCTACCGGAGCGGGAACGCGGTGCGGACGCTGCAGGGGGGCCATCGAGGCGTGCCTCCAGGAGGCTCTTGCTGCTCAGGCGTCGTAGGAGGACTACCCGAGAAGAACGCGCCCCAGCTCATCGACCGTGTCCACTATCGTTGTGGCACCAGCGTCGAGAAGCTCTTCTCGAGATCCGTATCCATAGGTGACGCCCACGAATCCCACCGAGGCAGCCCGTGCGCCCCGTGCGTCTTGGGCGCGGTCCCCCACCATGGTGACCATGTTCTTCTCGTCACGCATACTGAGACGCACGAGCGCCTCGTTGATGACGTCAGCCTTCGACGTGCGCTTCTCGTCCAGCGTTGCCCCTACCACCTGGTCAAAGAGGCCCGTCATCCCAAAGCGGTCGAGGATTCTCAGCACGAATGGTTCTGGCTTGGACGAGGCCACGCAGGTGATGATGCCCGTCGTCCTCAGCGAGCCAAGAAGCTCGACAATCCCCTGGTAAGGGTGGTTCTCAAAGAGCCCAACGGTTGTGTAGCGCTCACGATAGAGCTCGAGCGCCCGCAGTGCCTCCTCGTGCGACATGCCAGAGAAGTCCATGAACTCCTGGACGAGCGGCGGACCAATGAAGACCGTGAGCGCAGAGGGGTCCGGCACCTCTCGCCCCATCTTCTCGAGAGCATACTGGACGGACTTCACGATTCCCTCGCCAGATGCGGTAAGCGTCCCGTCGAGGTCGAAGAGCACCGCCTTGGCCACGTTCCCTCCCCTGCCTGCCAGTCGTACCAAGAAGACGCGCAACGCCGCTCACCAGAGTTTAGCTCCTTATCTTAAACGACTACCACGTTTGCCCAGGTAGCCGAAAATAGTTTTAAGAAAGGGAGCTAAACTCCGCGGAGAGAAGCCCCGCGACGAGCAGAGCAAGGCGGCCCTGGGTTTGCGCCCGGGGCCGCTCGCCTATACAGCTTGGATGTCCTTCACCATCACATCTCGGCCGGTCACAAGGTAGGTGTTGTGACCGCCGCAGACGGGGCAGGCCTTTCCGTACTCGGTGGTGCGGTAGGTCTTCTTGCAATCACGGCAATAGGATATTCCCGCCACGATGATCATGTTGAGCTCACACTCCTGCATGTGCTCGGTGCGAAGCTTTGCCCACTCGAAGCAGTCGCGGAAGTAGCTGGGCACGATGGTGCTGACCTCGCCCACCTCGAGGTCAACGCGCACCACCTTGCTCACGCCGTTCTTGCGAGCGGCCTCCTCGACCATGTCGATCACGCGCACGACGATGCCAAGCTCGTGCATCTACGCGTCCTCCTCACGCGACTCATCGCTCGAGTTGCCCGTGTAGGGGTGCGTGCGGTTGAACTCCTTGTGCGTGCGGTTGTACTCACGGCGCTTCTCGCGCATGACCTTTGCCTCCTCCGAACCAGCATTGGCCACAATCTTTGCCGCGCGCTTGATCGCGTAGCTCGCAAGACCTGTCACCTTGTCCTCGGCCACGCGCATGTCGGTCATCTCGGGGTGGTCGCGGTAGAGGTGGATGGCGTCGAACTTGCAGCGGGTAGTGCAGATACCACAGCCAATGCACTTGTTGGGGTCAACGACTGAGGCGCCGCAGCTCAGGCAGCGCTTGGTCTCGATTGCCACCTGTTCGGCCGTGAGCGTGCGGTGAGTGTCGCGGAAGCGGTCGGCACCCTCGGGATCCATGCCCTCCTCCTGGCGCCCCGCGTTGTCATAGGACTCGATGAGAAGGTCGTCCTTGTCGAACTCGAGGTAGTTGTGGCGGTCACGACCAATCGTCATGCTCGCGCCCTCCTGCACGCGGCGATGCAGCGACTCGGCGGCGTAGTGGCCGGCAGCAATGGCGTCAATCACAAACTTGGGGCCAGTGAGAACGTCGCCACCGACAAAGATGTCCTGGTCGGCCGTCTGGAATGTGAGGGCGTCTGCCTGCGGGTAGTTGCCATGGTGGAAGGTGACCGAACGACCGTCGAGGAGCCCGCCCCACTCGATGGCCTGGCCAATGGCAAAGACCACCTGGCTGCAGGGCACGGTGAAGGTCTCGTCCTCGTTGTAGAGCGGCGAGAAGCGCTTGGTCTTGGGGTCGATGACCTGCGTGCAGCGCTTGAACACAACGCCCTTCACGTGGCCGGACTCATCGACGAGGACCTCCTTGGGGCCCCAGCCGTTCTGCACGGCAACGCCGTCCTCGAGCGTCTCCGCGATCTCTGCGTTGGTGGCGGGCATCTCGTCGCGCTGCTCGAGCGAGACCATCGTGACGTTGGCCGCGCCACGGCGCTTGGCGTTGCGCGCGCAATCGACGGCCACGTTGCCGCCGCCAACTACGACGACGTCGCCCGTCATCGCCGGATTTCCCTTGGCCATGGAGTCCTCGAGGTAGTGCACGGCAACGTCTGTGCCCTGGGCGGTGTCACCCTTAACGCCAGGGCGCCTGCCGCCCTGGCAGCCCACGGCCACGAAGAAGGCCTTGAAGCCCTGCTCGCGCAGCTGGTCGAGCGTGATGTCGCGGCCAACCTCGACGCCGCAGCGAATCTCGGCGCCAAGGCTCTTGATGATCTGGACCTCGGCGAGAAGGACGTCCCTCTCGAGCTTGTAGGACGGGATGCCGTACATCATCATGCCACCGGGCTGCTCGTGCTTCTCGAACACGACGGGCGAGTAGCCGAGAAGCGCCAGGTAGTACGCGCAGGAGAGACCGGCGGGACCTGCGCCGATGATTGCGATCTTCTGGTCGAAGTGGTCGTGGACCGAGGGCACAGCGCGCCCTGGGACGGCGTGCTCTGCCTGCGCTAGGTCATAGTCGGCCACGAACTTCTTTACGGCATCAATGGAAACGGGCTCGTCGATGGTGCCGCATGTGCATGCGTCCTCGCAGCGCTTGTTGCAGATGCGACCGCACACGGCGGGGAACGGGTTCATGGTACGGATGAGCTCGACCGCCTCCTGATACTTGCCCTCCTTGGCCTTCTGGAGATAGGCCTGCACGGGGACGTGTGCCGGGCAGGCGGCCTTGCAGGGGGCAGAGCCCGTGGGCCAGGTGTTGTGCATGCGGGCGGTGTCGCGGTAGTTCTCGTCCCATGCGTACTTGCCCCAGTGGATGGCGTCAGGCAGGATGGCGCGAGGGTACTTGGGCTGCTCGCCATTTGCGCGGCAGAGCTTCTGGCCAAGCTTCACGGCACCAGCCGGGCAGGACTCAACACAGAGCCCGCAGGCGACGCAGTTCTCGGGCGTCACACGCGCCGTGAAGGAGCTACGCGAGAGGTTCGGCGTGTTGAAGAGCATGCTTGTGCGCAGGGCGTTGCAGATCTTCACGTCGCAGTTGCAGATGTCGAAGATCTTGTTCTCGCCGTCGATGTTAGTGATCTGGTGCACAAAGCCGTTGTCCTCGGCGCGCTTGAGAATCTCGAGCGCCTCCTCGGTCGTGATGTAGTGCGCTCGGCCGGTCTCCACGGTGTAGTCAGCCATGTCACCCACCTGGATGCACCAGTCGTCGGGGTCATCGGCACAGCCCTCGCCAAGCTTCGTGCGCGAGTAGCGGCAGGAGCAGATGCCCGCCGAGATGTGGCCCTCGTACTTCTTGAGCCAGTACGAGATGCGCTCGAGCTTAACGGCCTCGTTCTGGAAGTTGACAGCCTCTTCGACGGGAATCACGTGCATGCCGATGCCGTCACCACCGGGCGGGACCATCTGGGTGATGCCAGCAAGCGGGATGAACGTCATGCGCTCGAAGAAGTTCGCGACGGCGGGGTTCTTGTCTATGCGGTCCTTGCTCGAGTTGAAGAGCTCGGCAGAGCCAGGCACAAAGAAGGGCAGACGCCAGCGCTTGGTGCGCGGGGCATCCGCGATGGGGCCGTCGTCGTTGTAGTGGTCGCCATAGTCATACTCGAGGATGCCGATGACGCTCATCTCGTCGAGAAGCTCCTGCAGATGTGCTGGCTCGATCTCGGGGGCAAGGGCCATCATGGCGTCGAAGTCGTAGAACTTCCGGAGCTTCATGCGGTTGCCAAGGTCGACCATCTCGTCGGTGAGGACCTCCTTGAGGCCCCAGTACTCGGGATCGTCGGTCTTGACGCCGCCAATCTTGTGCTTCACGACGTCGGTGATCTTGCGGCCAAGCTTGGCCACGGCCGCGTTGCGCTCGGCCTCGTTCTGGTAGATGGAGCGCTGCGTCTTGAACTGTTCCGGCATCTCTTAGGCCCTCCAGAGGTCGATTTCGTGACGAACCCAGTCGGCGAGCTGTTCCATTCCCTCGCCCGTCTTGGCAGATATCTTGATGAGCTGGCAGTGGGGGTTGCGCTGCCTCAGGTAGGTCTCGAACGTGCCCAGGTCGAAGTCGAAGTACGGCAGGACGTCAATCTTGTTGAGAAGCACGACGTCGGCCTTCTCGAACATGAGGGGATACTTGAGCGGTTTGTCATCGCCCTCGGGAACGGAGAGAATCACCGCGTTTTTGGAAGCGCCGGTATCGAACTCCGCGGGGCACACGAGGTTGCCGACGTTCTCAAGGAAAACAAGATCGAGACCGGTGGCATCGAGGGAGTCGATGCCGGTACGCGTCATGCCAGCGTCAAGGTGACACATGCCACCCGTGTGGAGCTGTATGGCACGAGCGCCCGTCTGGGAGATGATGTGGTCCGTATCGACGGCTCCATCGATATCGGCCTCCATCACTCCAATCCGGTAGTCGCCCTTGAGCAGATTGATAAGACGCGTAAGGGTGGTGGTCTTTCCGGAGCCCGGCGAGCTCATGACGTTGAGGAGAAACTGCCCGCGGGACTTTAGATCCTCCCGCACGCGATCTGCCTCGGCATCGTTGTCGGCAAAGACGCTCTCCTTGAGCTCGATTACCTTGACTTCCTCCATGCCCTTCCCCTCACATTTCGTTTACATCACATATGAACATATCCTAACAGGTGTGTACAGTAATCCCCGTGCCAAGGTTAAAGGTTTCGCGTTCGAGACGCCCGAACCTCTCTGACTGGCAAGGCCCACCAGCTGTCATATGATTGCCGCGACAAGTAGCAGTCGCGAGAAAGGCGTGCTATATGACTTCCTGGTAAACATCTATAAAGACGCGCCGGAAAGGCCGGAGGCCAGGCGTCGCATGGCTGAGTCCGCCGCATCCAAGGTCTTCAGGACAAAGAACGGGTTGGAGATGCTGAGGTCCCAGTTCCTCTCGTAAAGTAGCCTTCCAAATGGGGCTTAGAAGCCTTCTGCAGCTCTGGTTTTACGGAAGATAATCCGCTTGAACGCGTCTTCGTTCTCGCGCTTCTCCTCTTCGGTCTCGAAGCTGAGGCCATATTCGACCGGCGTGGGCTTACCGTTATCGTCGACACACACCTCGGTGAGATATGCGACGTTGATGAGGCAGCGCTCGCCCGAGTGCACGTCCTCCACATAGGAATCCACGCGCACCTCCATCGAGGTGCGTCCCACATAGGTGACGGCTGCCACAATGACAACCACGTCATTGAGGTAGGCGGGGTGCTTGAAGGTGAGCTGGTCGATGCAGGCGGTGGTCACGTCTCGCCCGCAATGCCTGCGCGCCGCGATGCCCGCAGTCTCGTCGATCCATTCCATGAGGCGCCCGCCAAAGAGGCGATTGGCGCCGTTGATGTCCTCGTAGCGAATTGACTTGATTGACTCGGTTAGCGATGCCGAGACGGTCTTCTTCCCCTTGGGGTAGCTTCTCTCTGCCATTCGTCTCCCCTAGCACTTCTCGGCAGCGTTTGGAAGAGCGGAGATGACCTGCTCTGTGGTGGCCACCTCCGTGCCAAAGCAGCGCTTCATGTGCTCGAGCGCACCATCCTGGGTCCCAACCAGGAAGGTTCGCGTGGCATCGGACACCACGATGGAGCCATAGCCCAGGTTCCAGGCGTCCGCGAGCGTGTGAAGGACGCAGATGTTTGTGTCCTCCCCCACCGCAATCACCGTCTTGACGCCAAGCTCACGTAGGGTCAGGTCAAGGTCGGTCTGGAAGAAACCGGAATAGCGACGCTTGGGAATTACAAAGTCACGCGGGCTGCTTCCCGCCATGAGCGCGGGGTGAGGGTGCGCCTTGCCCTTCACGCCATGCTCGCCCCAAAGTTCAAGCTCTCGGTCAACGCCAGGGATGTGCTGGTCGCAGAGAAAGACAACGGGCATACCAGCCTCCCTTGCAGCATGCGTGAGCTGGGCGGCATTGGCTACGAGCGCCTCCTCCTCGGGATTTGGAGCGTAGACCGCATCTGATGTGTCCGTGACTAGGACGTCTATCACAAGCAAGGCAGTGGATGCCGCGCTAATGTTCATGGTGTCCTCCGGTATTCGTAGGGATACGAGCACATGGTACCCTTTGGACCAGTGCAATGGCCATCGACAGGCGACAAGCAGTCTTGGCGATGCTCGGAGAGGTAAGGGATATGGACGAGGCACCACAAGTTGAGCGGTCTACCAATGAAGGGCGCCGGGCGTATATACAGCAGCGCTTTCCCTGCATAGCCGACTGCGACCAGTGCGGCTTCTGCGCCGCCTATCACGGGCGCGACCCCGAGACGGCATACGCAGACTACATTGCCGGGAAGGCGGAGTTTCTGGAGGTCTCGCTGCGGTACCGGAGGTAGCTGGGCCGAATACCTTCCGGAGTCGTCTCGCCCACGGGCGCCCAGCCTTGCGGAGCCGCCTCGTCTTCCCTCTTGCAGAGAATAGCCCTTTTTTCTTAAACGGCCCCCGCATTTGCCCAGTTGGCGCAAAGTCGATTTAAGAAAAGGAGCTATTCTCCGAGGGTGGTCAGATGGCGCAGGGATTGGGGTGCACGCGCAGCCCAATCTTGCACGAATCTGTCAGAAACTCGACGGCAACCGAGCCTCTGAACTGCGGTGATATTAGGTATTCTCTCCCCTATCAAGCACGGTGGGGGTGAGGTTGCGATGGGAAAAGAGACACGGGCCGCATGCGAGAATATTCTTGCCTTGGCGGAGCGACGTGGGCTCTGCGCATCTCCAACGAATAGAGCCGAACTCAATCGCTTTACCTACCTCAGGAGCAAGGGCGAACTCGTGACCCCCTACGCCGGGCTCTTTGCGAGCGCAGGCGTCTGGTCCCGTCTCCTTCCCAGCCAGCGTACGCGACGGGTCATGCGCACGCTCGCCCGGTTGCACCCCAGCTGGATATTCGTGGGGCCATCGGCTGCGCTTGTCTACTATCTTGCCGTACCGCCATCGGCAATGTGGCCGCTTTGCATTGCAACAACGGGCAATGGCACCTGTGAGTCGTATGCACATGCAATACGAAGGCGTGTCTCGCCCAGCGACGTTCTTGTCATCAATGGCATGCGAACAACATCGCTGGACAGGGCTGTCGTCGATTGCATGCGGACGCTTGAATTCCCCTCTGCGCTGGCCATAGCCGATTCCTACCTACGCAAGACGAACCAGCCCAAGGAGCGCCTTGAGGCAATGGTTGCCTCACCTCAGATGGGCAAGGCGGGGATAAGGAATGCGCGTCTCGTCGCAAGTTTTTCGGATGGCCGAGCCGAGAGCTGGGGAGAGTCCGAGGCACGCGCGGCAATAATCGAGCTTGGGTTTCAGATTCCCGAGCTGCAGGTGCCCTATCAAGACCCCGTAACCGGAAAATGGTACCGGGCGGACTTCTCGTGGAGTCTAGGGGGCGCACCTACGGTCATAGGCGAGATGGACGGACTTCTCAAGTACACGGATTCATCTATTACGGGAGGAGACACGGTGGGAGCCTTTGTTCGAGAGCGACAGCGGGAGTCCCGCCTCACCATAGGTGGCAGGAGCGTAATGCGTTTCACGCCGGCACAGGTCAAGGACAGGCCATACTTCGAGCGACTGCTAGAGAGCTACGGCATACCTAGGGGCGAACCGCTTGCGGGTTGGAAGGCACGGTGATAGTCGCCGGTCTCGTCATGTGGCTGCCCGCGCTCCAGAGAATAGCTCCTTTTCTTAAAACGCTCCTGCATTTGCCCAGTTGCCGCAAAGCCGTTTTAAGAAAAGGAGCTTTTCTCCGCCAGAAAGAACGTAACGAATGGGGGCAACCTCGTTGCTGTAACGGCAACGTGGCTGCCCCCGGCATCGCTCCTAGGCGTCCTTGGTCGCCACGATGTCCACGCCTGTGCCGGCAGCATTGGCGAGGATGACATCACCTGTGTGGACCGGCGCGGTCGCCGTAACTCCCGTCAGAGCGCGGACAACGTCGAAGACGCGATCCTTTGGAACGTCACCCGCAGTCTTGACCGAGACCATCTTCTCCGTAGCCGAACCCTCCACCGGTACCGTCGTGGTGACAACTCGAACGGGGTGCGTCACCTCGTCGCGAGCGTATTTGTCACCTCGAAGGCAGGAGTTTCCGGTAACGCTCGTGATGGTCCCGTCATCCTCCAAGGTGACGGTGACGGCGCAGCCGCGGGGGCACCGTATGCAGGTAAGCGTTCTCGTCTCCATGCTTATGCCTCCTCAAGCGTCACGACGACCTTGTCAACGGCTGGACGCGCAAGCAGATCGTCGCGCTTCAGCGTGACCTCCTCCATCTCGCCGGGCACGAGAATGGGACGCCTCTTGGAAAGAACGCGCTCGTCACCCAAGTACACGCAAATGCGCTTGTCCTCGAAGACCCCTCCGACCCTGAAGCGCAAGGTGAGCTTCTCGGGCATGCGCTCAGGATCTATTGACTGAGGTACCGTGTAGCGAACGCCGCCCTCGGCAACAACGGGGATGCCGGGCTTCTCGTCGTGCTCGGCATGCTTTGCGCAAGCGTCTGCCCACCTCACGGCGGCGGCACCCGCCGCCGTGGCCTCCTGCGTGACATAGTCCACAAGGTCATGCACATGGAGAACGTTGCCGCAGGCAAAGATGCCGGGAATGCTGGTCTCTAGGCTCTCGTTGACAACCGGGCCGCGGGTCACACGCGATAGCTCCACGCCAGCAGAGCGCGAGAGCTCGTTCTCGGGCAAAAGACCCACCGAGAGGAGTAGCGTGTCACAGAGATAGCGCTTCTCCGTGCCCGCAATAGGCCGCCCCTTCTCGTCCACCTGGGCAACCCAGACCGCCTCCACGCGTCTCTTGCCCTCGACACGCGTAACCGTATGCGAGAGCAGGAGCGGGATGTCAAAGTCGTCAAGGCACTGAACGATATTTCGCTTGAGGCCGCCCGAGTAGGGCATGAGCTCGGCTACGCAGGCAACGTGCGCGCCCTCGAGCGTCATGCGGCGAGCCATGATGAGGCCGATGTCGCCAGAGCCAAGAATGACCACCTCGCGCCCCGGCATGAGCCCCTCGATGTTCACCAGGCGCTGTGCCGTGCCGGCCGTGTAGACGCCCGCCGGGCGAAAGCCAGGAATGTTGAGCGCACCCCTCGGCCGCTCCCGACAGCCCATGGCGAGAACCACGGCGCCTCCCGAGATGTGCTGCATGCCGTGGGCCTCGCTCACACACGTAACCACGCGGCCTGGAGATACGTCGAGGACCATGGTGTCGAGGAGAAACTCCACCCCGGCGTCTCGTGCGAGCTTCTCGTAGCGCGCCGCGTACTCGGGACCAGTGAGCTCCTCGTTGAAGGTGATGAGGCCGAAGCCATTGTGGATGCACTGGTTGAGAATGCCGCCGAGCTTCTGATCGCGCTCAACCACAAGGACCGAACGGCGACCGTCTTCCCGGGCAGTCGTCGCAGCCGCAAGGCCTGCGGGCCCGCCTCCAATGACAATGACGTCGTAGTCGCTCATGCGTGGGCCTCCTCGACGATAGCGTCCTTTGCGTGACCCTCAATGAACTCGGAGCCTGGACCAGACTTCGTGACGTTTTCCATGCTCACGTCAGGCAGCTCGCGCGAGAGGGCCTCCATTATCTTTGGCGTACAGAAGCCGGCCTGGCAGCGGCCCATGCAGGCCCCCGTGCGGCGCTTCACGCCGTCAAGGGACCTGGCGCCCACGGGACGGTGGATGGCATCGACGATCTGTGCCTCACTCACGTGGCAACAGCGGCAGATAACCCTGCCGTAGAGCGGGTTTTTCTCGCAGAGCTTCCCCCATTGCTCGAACGAGAGGTCATTCATGTTGGGAATGCCCTCGCGGGTCTCGACGAACTCGCCCGCCGGCCTCTCCTCGAGGCCAAGAATGTCAGTGACGATGCCAGCAACCATGCGGCCAATGGCTGGAGACGCCGTGAGGCCCGGAGACTCGATGGCGGAGCAGTCCACAAACCCCGGCGCAGAGGGGTTCTCGCCGATGAGGAACTCGTGTTCCGCACGGTGAGCGCGAAGGCCGGAGAAGGACGTGATGACCTCGCGGAGAGGGACGTCGACCACGGTGATGCCGCACTTCTCGGCTACCTCGGAGAGCCCGGCCGCCGTGGTGTCCGTGCCCTCCTTGTCCCGGATGTCCTCAGCCGTTGGACCCACGATGAGGTTGCCGTGGATGGTTGGCGAGACAAGAACTCCCTTGCCCATCTTGGAGGGCAAGGCGAACACAACGTGGTGCACGTGGCTGCCGGCCGTGGTGTCCAGCAGCATGTACTGGCCACGACGCGGGACGATCTTAAGCTTGTCCTCACAAACCATGTTGTGAATCTGGTCTGCGTAGACGCCGGCCGCATTGACCACGCAGCGGCAGGTTAGGCGGCCACGAGGGGTGTCGAGCGCATATCCCCCCTGGGGAAGCCTCTCGATTGCCATAACCGGGGCATCGAAGACAAAGCGCACACCGTTGGTCGCAGCGTTCTCCGCAAGGGCGACGTTGAGCCCAAAGGGGTCAACGATGCCAGCCGTGGGGGCCCAGAGGGCGCCAACGGCGCTCGGTGAGATGTTTGGCTCCATAGAGCGCAGCGTGTCTCTGTCGATGACCTGGAGGTCGGGGACCCCGTTGGCAACGCCCCGTGCGAAGAGCTCGTGGAGGCCGTCAACGTCCCTCTCGCTCGTGCACACGACGAGAGACCCAATGTTCTTGACCGTAAAGTTAAGCTTCTTGGCAAGCTCGTGCATGAGGGCATTGCCCTCGACGTTGAGACGAGCCATAAGCGAACCGGTCATGGCGTCATAGCCGGCGTGCACAATGGCCGAGTTCGCCTTTGACGTGCCACAGCAAACGTCGTCCTCACGCTCGAGTACGCAGACGCTCCCGTTAGTCTTTGCCAGCTCACGCGCCGTCGCGCAGCCCGAAACGCCGGCCCCTATGATGACGACGTCGTACTGGAAGCCGCTATCCTGCATCGGCCCCTCCTCGTTCCCGATGGGTGGACGTGACAAGTCTCGCCAGGAGCCTTCGCCGGGGCCGATTATCCACCCCTGCAGTCAAACTTCGCCTGCTTGGTGGACGGACGGTAGGCCGTCCCCGTAGAACGGCAGAACACAGCCGTGAACGGTGCTGTTTATTGGCGCACATCGGCTACACGTCAACGCGCGTAGCCGAGTCTCTGCTCCCCTATCGCGTGCCTTCGAACTGGCTCTCGTACAGCCCGGCGTAGAAGCCGCCTTGGCGAAGGAGCTCGTCATGCGTGCCGCGCTCGATGATGTGGCCGTCCTTCATCACGAGTATGCAGTCGGCATCGCGAACTGTCGAGAGGCGGTGGGCCACCACAAGGGAGGTACGCCCCTCCATCATGCGGTCGAAGGCATCCTGCACCTGCAACTCGGTACGGGTGTCGATGGAGCTCGTGGCCTCGTCCAGAAGCAGGATCGTAGGGTCGGCGAGCATCACGCGAGCGATGCACAGGAGCTGGCGCTGCCCCTGCGAGAGTGACCCGCCATCCTCGCCAAGAAGCGTGTCGTAGCCATCGGGCAGCTGCTCGATGAACTTGTGCGCGTGCGCCCGCTTTGCCGCTGCAACCACGTCATCAAGCGTTGCATCCGGGGTGCCGTACGCGATGTTCTCACGCACCGTGCCCCTGAAGAGCCAGGTGTCTTGGAGCACCATGCCAAAGAGGGAGCGAAGGTCCTCTCGCCTCATGTTGCTCGTGTCGTGCCCGTCAACGAGGATCCGTCCGTCGTCTACGTCGTAGAAGCGAAGGAGCAGGTTGATGAGGGTGGTCTTCCCACACCCCGTGGGGCCTACAAGGGCAATGGTCTGGCCCGGCTTAGCCTCAAACGAGATGTCCTGGAGAAGGGGACAGTCGGGAACGTATGAGAAATCAACGTGCGAGAACTCCAAGGCCCCCTGGGGATTCTCGTCCACCTCGGGCTCTGAGGGATCCGCGCTCTGGGCAGGCGCGTCGATGAGCGTGAACAGCCGCCTGGCAGAGGCGTAAGCAGTCTGGATCTGGGTTACCACGTTCGAAATCTCGTTGAAGGGCTTCATGTACTGGTTTGCATACGAGAGGAACGTCTGCACCTGTCCTACGGTGAGGACGCTCGGCCATCCAGAGATGACGCAGATGCAGCCGACAACGGCTACGACCGCGTAGGTGATGTTGTTCACCACGCGCGTGGCAGGGTTCGAGAGGGAGCTCGTGAACTGGGCATGCTCCCCCACCCCGAGCAGCCGCTGGTTGATGGCATCGAAGCCGGCTTGGGCGCGATCGCCATAGGCAAAGGCGCACACAAGCTTCTGGCTGCCCACCATCTCCTCGACGTAACCACCAAGAGAGCCTTGGAGTGCCTGTTGCTCCTTGAAGCTCTTCGCAGAGTAGCGCGCGATGAGCCAGGCCACGAGCATGGAGACAGGCGTCACGAGAACTACCACAAGCCCAACTGGAATAGAGATGGAAAACATGAAGGCAAGGGTGCCAACGATGGTCACAACTCCCGTAAAGAGCTGGGTGAGGCCCTGGAGGAGGCCGTCGCCCACCTGGTCGGCATCGTTCACCACGCGCGAGAGAAGGTCGCCGTGCGAATGGGCATCGACAAAAGAGAGAGGCAGGTCGCTAAACCTCCCAAAGGCATCAATGCGCAGGTCTCGAACGGTCTCGTAGGTGAGCCTGTTCGTGCAATAGCCGGAGAGCCACTGGGTCACAGCTGCCCCCACAACAACGAGGGCAAGCTCCTGGAGCAGTGGCACGAGCGTCGAGAAGTCTACGCTTCCTGCGGAGACCATGCAGTCGATACCGCGCCCAATAACAATCGGCACGTAGAGCTGGAGTATGACCGAGACGGCAGAGGCCACAAAGGAGGCGACAAGTGACACGAGGTGCGGCCGCGTGTAGGCAAGCAGGCGCCTAGTCACCTCGGTAGTGGTGAGGCCGGTCTCGTCAAGTCGCCCCTGGGGGTTATCGTTGTTGTTGCCAATGTCTCCCTTGACGTTGGCCATGATGGTGCCGGCACTAGCGCCGGCGGCGTACGGATTAGCCATTTTACGCACCCACCTCCTCGGGGCGAAGCTGAGAGAGACATATCTCGCGGTAGATGGGGCAGCTCCTCATGAGCTGGGTATGGGAGCCCAGACCTGCCATGCGGCCGTGATCCAGGACAAGGATCTGGTCACAGGACATGACTGCCGAGACGCGCTGCGAGACGATCACGCACGTGAGCTCGGAGCGGAGGCTGCGGAGTGCCTGTCGTAGGCTTGCGTCGGTACGGAAGTCGAGCGCCGAGGCGGAGTCGTCAAGCACCACGATGCGAGGGTGCCCCACGAGCGCTCGGGCTATGGTAAGGCGCTGGCGCTGCCCTCCCGAGAAGTTCTTTCCGCCCGCCTCCACCACGGCATCAAGGCCACGGTCCTTCTCCCTCACGAAGACAGCAGCCTGTGCGAGCTCGAGGGCGCGCCAAAGCTCGTCATCGGTCACGTTGGCATCGCGCCAGCGCAGATTCGAGCGTATGGTCCCCGATACAAGCGACGCCTGCTGGGGGACAGTCGAGACGAGCTCGCGCAGCTGTGCGAAGGGGTACTCCCGCACGTCATGGCCAAAGACGCAAACCTCGCCGGCCGTTGCGTCGTAGAGCCTTGGGATGAGGTTCACGAGCGACGACTTGCCTGAGCCCGTACCGCCAATGATGCCAAGCGAGCCGCCAGAGCCAAGCCGTAGCGTCACGTCGTCCACGGCTGGGCGAGGCGAGCCGTCGTAGGTGAATCCAACGTGGTCAAGCGCAAGCGCGACGCCCGAGGTGAGGGTGCCCTGGTCCAGAGAGACGCCTGCGGTTCCCTCGTCGGAGATCTGGGGCTCGCAGTCAAGGACCTCGAGGATGCGGGTCGCCGAAGCAGTTCCGCGGTTGATGGTGATCACCAGGTTGGCCACATAGACAATGGACACGAGCATCTGGGTCATGTAGTTCACGAAGGCTACGACCTCGCCCTGGGTGAGGTCGCCTGCATTGATGCGCACACCGCCCATCCAGAGAATGGCGACGACGCCCAAGTCCATCACAAGGAGCGTGGCGGGGTTGAGGAGCGAGGAGAGCTTCCCGATGGTGATGGCGGTCTGGGTCTGCTCGCCCGCCGCCTCATGGAAGCGCTCGTCTTCGTGCCCCTCCTGTCGAAACGCCCTCACAACGCGAACGCCAGAGAGGTTCTCGCGCGTGACAAGGCTCACCTCATCAAGGCGGGACTGAAGCTCTCCAAAAAGGGGAACGGACTTCGACATCACAAGCCAAAAGACAACGGCTATCGCGGGCGTACAGACGAGAAACACAAGCCCCAGCTGCGCGTCTATGAGCATGGCGCAGACCATGGAGCCAATCGCTAGGATGGGCCAGCGAATTATCTGCCGGATCCCAAGCGCCACGGTGACCTGGACTTGGTTGACGTCGTTCGTGATGCGCGTGACGAGCGACGGGGTGCCAATGCGATCGAGGTCGGCCGGCGCGAGCTGGTTTATCTTCTCGTACAAGTCGTGGCGAATGTCGGTGCCTGACCCCTGCGAGACCACGGCCGCCATCTTCTGGCAGACGAGCGTGAAGCCAAAGCCCACAACCGCGAGGACGATGAGGACGATGCACATGTGCACCACGTAGCCCTGGTCGTGGTTGGCGACGCCGACGTCGATCATGCTGGCTACGATGACAGGCGTGATGAGGTCAAAGACTACCTCCACCGCCTTGCAAAGCGTTCCGAGAACAATCTTCCCACGGTACTTGGGGAAGACGAACCTCCGGAGAATCTCTCCCAACAGAACCCCTCTCACTGGCTTTCCGGGTACCCATCATAGGGTCTGCAAGCCAAGAGTCGCATACAGCTTTTGTTACATCATCGTTCGGGTTTTATATGGGCCGGAGATGGGCTACTCGATGCCGAGCTTCTCGGAGAGCCCGAGCCACTCGTCCTCAAGCGCCTCACGTGCGGCAACGGCGTCATCGACGGCCTTCTGCGCGGCCACAAGCTTCTCGTAGTCGGTTGGGTCCACCTCGGTGAGGGCGGCGCGAAGTCTGTCCGGCTCCCCCTTTGTCTTCTCGAGTTTTCTAGTAATGGCATCGAACCGCTTCTTCAGCTCACGGCGCTCCTGGTTCGACAGGGATGTACCCTGCGCACCCATCGACTCGCCAGCCGCAGCCGCCCCTTCCGGAGCGAAGTTTCGCAAAGCGCACTCCGCGTAGGAAGGGGCAGCCGTGGCTCCATGGGAATCGAGAAGGTCGAGGAACTCGTCCACGCCGCCTGGGCAGTGGCGTACGTGACCATCGAGCAGCGCATACTGGTCGTCTGTCACGCGCTCCATGAGGAAGCGGTCGTGCGAGACCATGAGGAGCGTGCCTGGCCAGGTGTCGAGGAGATCCTCGAGGACGGCGAGCATATCGGTGTCGAGGTCGTTGCCAGGCTCGTCGAGAACCAGGACGTTTGGCTCGTCGAGAAGCACGGTGAGCAGCGCCAGGCGCCTGCGCTGGCCACCGGAGAGGTCACGGACAAAGTTCGTGAGCTCCGAGCGCTCGAATCCGAGGCGTTCCAGAAGCTGCGTGGGACTCTGGGGCTTGCCATCCACGTAGTAGGTGCTCTTGTAGCGCGAGAGCACCTCGAGGACGCGCCACCCCTCCTTCTCCGAGAGCGTGTCTAGGTGCTGGGACATCCATCCAAAGCGAACGGACTTGCCAATGCGAACGGTACCCGAGGTGGGCTGGAGCTTTCCCGTCATGACCTTGAGCAGCGTCGACTTGCCCGCCCCATTGGCGCCGAGGATGCCGAAGCGGTCTCCGGGACCTATGGTCCAGGTGATGTCATCTAGGACGCACGAGCCATTGGGATAGGTAAACGAGACGTTCTTCATTTCGATGACCTGCTTCCCCAGCCTGCTCACGGCGAGTCGCTTGAGCTCGATGGGGTTTCTCAGCGGAGGGTCGTCGGCGAGAAGCGCGCGGGCGGCCTCCACGCGGAAGCGTGGCTTGCTCGAGCGAGCCTTTGCGCCGTGAGCGAGCCAGTTGAGCTCCTTACGCAGCGTGTTCTGCCTGCGCTCCTCAGTGGCGGCTGTCATGCGGTCGCGCTCGACGCGCTGCTGGATGTATGCGGAGTAGCCGCCGTCGAAGGGCTCGATCTCTTGGTCGTGGACCTCCCACATGTGCTCGCAGACCTCATCCAGAAACCACCTGTCGTGCGTGACCACGAGAAGCGCGCCCGTCCCCTCTGGCCAGCGCGTCTTGAGATGGTCGGCAAGCCAGCGGATGGCATGCATGTCCAAGTGGTTCGTAGGCTCGTCCATGAGGACGACGTCCCACGTGCCCACGAGGAGCCGGGCCAGGTCGCACCTGCGCCGCTGGCCGCCGGAGAGCGTTCCCACAGTGGCGTCCCAGTCGACATCGCCGAGAAGCTCCGAGATTATCTGGCGGACGCGCGGGTCCGATGCCCACATGTAGTCAGGGACGTCTCCAACTACGGCACGGCCAACGGTCCGGTCGTCGTGGAGCTCGTCATCCTGGCCAAGAAACCCCACGTGGATGCCATTCCTCCATGTGACGGTGCCCGCGTCAGGCTCCAGCCGATGTGCGATGAGCGAGAGCAGCGTCGACTTGCCGTCGCCGTTCCTGCCCACGACACCTATGCGCTCGCCCTCGTTGATGCCTATGGTCTGGTCGGCAAGCACGGGCTTGCCAGGCCATTCGTGCGAGAGATGCTCGCACCCTATGAGGATTCCCATCAGTACTTCCCATCTCCCCGGGCAAGGTCCCGGAGGAGCATTATCTCGTGTGCGTAGCCCTCGAGGTCGTTGGGCGTCTCGAGAATCATGGGGAGGCCAGCGAGGCGCTCGTTCGTGACCACCGCCTGGAAGGTCGAGATGCCGAGCGTCCCCTCCCCTATCTTCTCGTGCCTGTCCTTGTGCGAGCCGAGGGGGTTCTTGGAGTCGTTGACGTGCAGAGCCTTAAGTCGGTCGAGCCCAATGACCCGATCGAATTCGTCGAGAACGCCGTCGAGGTCGTTGACAATGTCATAGCCGGCATCCGCAACGTGGCAGGTGTCCAGACACACGCCGAGGAGGTCGCCATCGCGGGTGCCATCGATGATGCGAGCCAGCTCCTCAAAGCGCGAGCCAACCTCCGAGCCCTTGCCCGCCATGGTCTCGAGGAGGACCGTGGTCTTCTGGCCTCGAACAAGCACCTGGTCGAGGCCCTCACAGATGAGGCGGATGCCTGCGTCCACGCCTTGGCCAACGTGGCTTCCCGGATGGAAGTTGTAGTAATTGCCGGGAAGGTCCTCGAGGAGCCTGAGGTCGCCGGCCATGGCCTCCCTCGCAAACTCCACCGTCTGCGGCCTGGCGGAACAGAGGTTCATTGTGTAAGGGGCATGCGCTACAAGGCGTCCAAAGCCATGCTCGGCGAGGATGGAGAGGAGCTCCTTCTCGTCCGCAGGGTCGGGCGTCTTTGCCTTGCCGCCTCGGGGGTTCCTCGTGAAGAAGGCGAAGGTGTTGGCACCAATCTCGAGGGCGGTCTTGCCCATCTGGGAAAAGCCCCCTGCAACCGAGAGGTGGCAACCGATGGTTATCTCCCCGTGGCGCGCTCCGCTCATGCTACCTCCCCCGCCACGAGTGTGGAGACGCGGTCGCAGATGGCAGAGGCAACGTCAGCAAGCGGCAGCGTGTCCAGCTGCTCGGTCCGGTTTGGCCACACGAAGGCAACGCGGCTCGTATCCGCACCAAACGTGGAGTCGGCACGCGACACATCGTTCGCCACGATGAGGTCGCACCCCTTGTGCAGGAGCTTCTCGTGCGCATTCTTGAGGAGGTCGTTTGTCTCGGCGGCAAAGCCAACAACAACGCGGTGGCCCTTTGAGGCGGAGAGCTCGGCGAGAATGTCCTCGGTCTGGACAAGACGGATCGTCGTCAGGTCGTCTACGCCCTTCTTGAGCTTGTGGGAGGCGGGCGAGGCGGGGGTGTAGTCCGCAACTGCTGCGGCGCAGATGGCGGCATCCGCCTTGTCAAACGCAGCCATGGCAGCGTCATGCATCTCCGCGGCCGAGACCACGGGAACCACCTCGACACCAGCCGGTGCCTCTATGGCTACGGGGCCAGTGACCAGGGTGACCACGGCGCCACGTCGGGCGGCCTCGCGGGCGATGGCGTAGCCCATCTTGCCGGTGGAGGCGTTCGCGATGTAGCGGACGGGGTCTATGGCCTCGTGCGTAGGGCCTGCCGTGACCACGACACTCTTCCCCACGATGTCCTTCGGAGCTGGGGAAAGGGCATCGAGCGCTGCGGCCACAATGTCATTGACGTCGGCGAGCTTGCCTTCGCCCACATCGCCGCAGGCCAAAAGGCCGGTCTGCGGCATGACAAAGCGAATCCCACGCGATTGGAGCGTGGCAACGTTTACCTGCGTGGCTGGGTTCCTCCACATGTGGACGTTCATGGCGGCTGCGACAAGAACCGGGCAGTGCGCGGCGACAAGCGTCGTCGAGAGGCAGTCGTCGGCTATGCCGGCAGCCATCTTCGCGATGACGTTTGCCGTCGCGGGGACAACGAGCACGAGGTCTGCCCAGTCCGCGAGGAAGATGTGCGGTATGGGAGAGTCCGCGTACGCATAGAGGTCATCTGCAACGGGATGCCCGGAGAGCGCCTCGAAGGTGGATGTCCCAACAAAGCGCTCGGCATCGGCGGTCATGGCCACACGCACGTCACACCCCGCGTGCTGGAGGCCGCGCATGACCTCGACGGCCTTGTAGACGGCTATGCCCCCGGTGACGGCGAGAACAACGCGTGGCTCTCGGGCGGAGCGGTCTTGGGAGGCCTTCTCGCTCACTTGTCATCACCCTCAGCGTAGGGGTCGTCCACAATCAGGATGCGGTGACAGTATGGGCACTCGGCAACGTCACCGCCATGAGTTAGGTCGTGGAACGAGGCTGGCTGGAGCTTGACGCGGCAGACAGAGGGCACGTTTCCCACGAGCCTCTCGACCGCAAGCCCCTTGAAGCGCTTGCGTGCTGCCTCGTAGTTCGCCATATGCTCTGGCAAGATCTGCGAGGCAACGCTCTTCCTCTCCCCGTCGAGGGTCACGATCTTGCGCCTAATCTGGGCACTGTCGGTCTCGAAGGACTTCTTCTGTACAGCTTCCTCTTCGTCAAGACGCTTGAGCGTGAGATTCGCGTTGGACTCGGCGCGCTTCGCCTTCTCAAGGTCATCGTCAAGCTGGGCACGATTGTGCTCGAGCTTCTCGACCTTCTTGGCAAGGCCCGTAAGATGCGCCTCGTAGTCCTGGATTTGGCGGTAGTTGTGGCTGCCGGAGGCAACCTCCGCCTTGACCTCCTCGGTCCTGGCCCGGTAGTGGTCAAGGTCAGCCTGGTTCTCCGAGACGTAGGTCTCGAGATCCTTGCGCTGGGCGTAGATCTTGGTCTGCTCGCTTTCCACCTTGCGGCGCGCGCGGGCAATGGCCTGCAGCTTCTTCTGCTGCGGCATGGCGGCAAGCGTCGAGGCAAGACGCAGCATGTCGAGGTCGATCTCCTGGAGGCGAACGAGGGCCTGAGCTTCTGTCATGTGACTCACACCTTTCCCTGATGCGTACTGGTTTGGTTTATCGATGCCGCGCGGTGGCCTGCGCCACAAGCGTGAGGAGCTGCGAGGCGAAGGCGTCGAGGTCCTCCTCGGCGACGCGCTCGTCGAAGGAGATGCGAAGAGACCCAAGCGCCTGGTCTCGCCCAATGTCCATGGCAGTGAGCACGTGGCTTGCGTCGAGCGACCCAGACGAGCAGGCAGACCCAGCCGAGACGGCAAAGCCGCGCTCGTCGAGCCCAAGGACGAGGGTCTGGGAGTCGATGCCGGGCACCATAACGCTCACCATGCCGGGAAGACGCGTATCGTCGACCAGGGCCTTGGTCGTTGGGATGATCCCCGTACCCTCTGCACAGATACGCTGGTAGAGCCTGTTTGCACGCGCGGCAACCACAGGCCGTGTTGCGGCAATCCCCTCGCAGCACGCGCGCGCCACGGCGGCGAAGGCAAGCGCGCCGCGGACGTCCTGCGTGCCCGCGCGGCGGCCAGCCTCCTGCCCACCCCCAAACGAGAGCGGCGCCAAGGGCACACGCCCCCTGACGAGAAGCGCCCCCACGCCAACGGGACCGCCGATCTTGTGTGCGGCGATGCTCACCGCATCCGCCTGTGCCAAGTCAAGCGGCACGCGCCCAAAGGCCTGTACGGCATCGGTGTGAAAGATCGCTCCCGCAGCATGCGCAGCGGAGGCAAGCCTGTCCACGGGCTGGATGACACCGGTCTCGTTGTTGGCGCTCATCACGGAGACGAGCGCACAGTCGGGACCGAGGATCTCCGCCAGAGCCTCTTCCGAGACAACGCCGTCACGTCCAGGCCTTACGAGGGTGACCTCGAAGCCGTTCCCCTTGAGCGCCCCGGAGACGTCGAGCTCCGAGTCGTGCTCGATGGCAGAGAGGACCACGCGCGTGCGCCTGCGGTCGCGCTGGTGGGCACCTCGCGAGAGGCCGAGAAGGGCGAGGTTGTTCGACTCGGTGCCGCCAGACGTGAAGACGACGTCGGATGGGCGAAAGCCACCGCCCACGCACCGAGCGATGTCCCTACGAGCCCCATCGAGCGCCCGTGCGGCCTCACGACCGGGGGTGTGGAGGGAGTTTGGGTTGGCGCCCGCAATGGGCGAGTCCTCGTAGGCGCGCTCGGCGGAGAGGGACTCCTCGCGAGCCGGGACGCTAGCCGCATAGTCCAGGTATACGGTTTTACGGGCGGTCACTCTGCTCACGCCCTCCTCACGAGTCCGGACTCCCCGGCCTCGGTGATCTTGCGGATGGCGTTGGCGCGGTTCGCCTTGCCAAAGACGGCGCTGCCAGCAACGAGCAGCGTGGCGCCGGCGGCGCAGACGTCCGCGGCGTTGGTGGGAGAGATGCCTCCGTCGACCTCGATAATGGGGGCGACATGGCGCTCGGCGCACATGGCCTTGACTTGGCGGATCTTTCGCAGCGATCCAGGTATGAACTTCTGCCCGCCAAAGCCGGGGTTGACCGTCATGACGAGCACAAGGTCAACGTCCTCGACGATCGCGTCAAGGACAGAGACGGGGGTGCCAGGGTTGATTGCCACGCCCGCCTTGGCGCCCTTCTCGCGAAT
Source organism: Olsenella sp. (assembly GCA_022648325.1). Classification (GTDB taxonomy): domain Bacteria; phylum Actinomycetota; class Coriobacteriia; order Coriobacteriales; family Atopobiaceae; genus Tractidigestivibacter. The sequence goes on along the minus strand of JALCMG010000009.1, from coordinate 54,937 downwards.
GAGGTTGGCGAGGCGGTTGGCGTGAGAGGTAGCCTCGTAGTGGAAGGTCACGACATCCGCCCCGGCCGCCAGGTACTCAGGAACCATCTGATCGGGATTCGAAATCATGAGATGGGCGTCGACAGGCGTCTGGGTGGCCGACTTCACGGCAGCCAAAACACCAGGGCCAAAGGTGAGGTTGGGCACGAAGTGTCCATCCATGGCATCGAAGTGAACATAGCCCGCGCCGTCGATGAAGCGGAGCTCGTCCGCGAGGTGCCCCAGGTCAGCAGAGAGGATGGAGGGTGCGACCTGGATTTTATTCTCTAGCATTGATTCTCCTTTGATGCGGGTTCTCTCTCTTCCATACCATAGAACTCCGTGCGCGGAACACGCGTGAGGAGCCCCTCCATAGCTTCATCGATAGGAAACCCCTCATAGAGCACAGCGTGAACGCCGGCAGTGATGGGAACCTCTATGCTTCGCTCGTAGGCAAGCTCGAGCACCGACTCCGAGGCAGGCGCCCCCTCAACCACCATGTGCGTGCGCGCCTGGTATCCCTCGAGGGTCTCGCCCGCCACAAGGGCCTTGCCAAAGCTCCTGTTGCGCGAGTGCTCGGAGGTGCACGTAACCACCAGGTCTCCCATGCCGGCAAGCCCCATGCAGGTCATGGGGTTGCCGCCAAGGGCAGCAACGACGCGGCCAATCTCTGCGATGCCACGGGTCATGAGGACGGCAAGCGTGTTGTCTCCCATGCCCATCCCACTTGCGATTCCGCAGGCAATGGCCACCACGTTCTTGACGGCGCCACAGCACTCCACCCCGCGCACGTCGTCACTTACGTAGGCCCTGAAGGTGGGTCCCGAGAGCAGCCCCTGAAAGTACTCGGCGGTTTTCGCGTCCTCGGAAGCGACGACCGCAGCAGAGACCATGCCCTTGCAGATCTCCTCGGCGTGGTTGGGCCCAGAGAGCGCAGCAACTCGGCTGGGGTTTCCAAGCTCTTCGGAGGCCACCTCATGCATGAGAAGGTGTGACCCCCGCTCCATGCCCTTGGAGAGGACGAGCACGCGGGCGTCACTCGAGAGGTGCGGAGCAAGATTGTGGCAGGTCTGCCTCAGGTACGCCGATGGCGTGGCGAGAATAGCTGCGTCTACGTCCCGCACGGCATCGGCCAGGCAGCTCGTGGCCACGACGTTTGGCGCGAGGGTGTAGTCGACCAGGTGGTTGGGGTTCCTGCGGTCGCGGTTCATGGTCTCGGCGGCCTGCGGGGTCCTGGCCCACAGCACCACCTCGTCCACGGCAGGGGCAACGAGGCCTGTCATGGCCGTGCCCCAGGAACCTGCCCCTATGACGGCGATGCGACTCACTTGGACTTCCCGTCATCGTGATGGAAAGAGAAGCGCTTCTCCTCGTGGCGGGAGAGCTTACGGATGTTCTCCCTGTGAGCCCACAGGACGCAGGCGGCAACTATGACCATGGGCACCACCGCCGCGGGGCTGTAGCCAAGAACGGCAGTCCAGATTGGAAGGGAGATCGCTGCGCAGGAGCTGCCAAGGGAGACAAACCTCGTGGGTAGCGCAAAGACCAGGAACACGGCGAGAAGGCCAAAGGCAATGCGCGGGTCGAGCCCCAGCGCGGCGCCAAAGCCAACCGAGATGCCCTTGCCTCCGTGAAACCCAAGATATGGAGAGAAGACATGTCCCAGCACGCAAGCAGCATAAACGCAGGTGAGGGCCCAGTCGAACGGCTGCCCGGGTGCAAACGCCTTGGCCTCAGCAAGGAAGCTTGAGAAGGTCCAAGTGGCAAGACCCGTGCAGAGCCAACCCTTGCCTGCATCCAGCAGCAGCGTAAGCCCCGCAGCCCAGGCGCCCACGGAGCGGCCGACGTTGGTGGCCCCAATGTTGCCGGAACCCGTGTGGCGCACGTCCACGCCCTTCGAGCGGGCGATCAGCATGCCAAATGGGATGCCGCAGACGAAATAGGTGATTGCGCACGCTATGAGCGTAGGAATGACGAGTCTCACTTGTCCCCCCCGGACTTCTTGCGGAAGCGCAGACGGATGGGCGTGCCCTCGAGGTCAAACCTCTCGCGGAGGCGGTTCTCAAAGAAGCGCTTGTAATTGTCGTCCACGAGGTCCGGCGCGTTGCACCACACAGTAATGACGGGAGGCTTGGAACCCGTCTGCGTGGCGTACTGCATCTTGAGGCGGCGCCCCTTCTCCGAGACCGTGTGGCCTCCCTCGCGAATCTCCTCGAGGAGGTTGTTTAGCTCGGAGGTGCGAAGCTGGCCCTCGCGGGCCTTTGCTGCAGAGATCGCCAGCTGCAGGACCTTGTCGGTAGCGCGACCGGTGAGGGCAGAGATGTTCACGTAGGGGACCCAGGGGGCAAACTGCATGCGCTTGTCGATGGAGGCAGCCACGCGGTCTCGCTGCGCCTCGGTCTCGATGAGGTCCCACTTGTTGAGGCAGAGGACCAGGGCGCACCCACGGTCGATTGCCATGTTGGCCACCTTCTGGTCCTGCTCGGTCACGCCGTCTGTGGCGTCGACCACGAGGAGGCACGCGTCCGCTCGGTCCATGGCCATGAGGCCACGCACCATGCTGTAGTACTCGACGTCCTCGTGGACAAGGTTCTTCTTGCGCATGCCTGCGGTGTCTACCAGGCGGATCCTCTGACCCTGCCACTCGATCATGGTGTCGACGGCGTCACGGGTAGTGCCGGCGACGTCCGAGACGATCGAGCGCTTCTTTCCGGCAAGTCTGTTCGCAAGCGAGGACTTGCCCACGTTGGGCCTGCCGATGATGGCAAGCGAGAGCTCCTCCTCGTCAGGCTCGAGCTCGTCCTCCGCGGGAAGCACCGCGACCACGTCATCGAGGAGGTCGCCGGTGCCGTAGCCGTGGGTGGCCGAGAGGGGACGAGGCTCCCCCACGCCAAGCGCGTAGAAGTCCCAGAGGTTGTCGTTCTCGGTTGCCGGGTTGTCTTTCTTGTTGACCACAAGGAAGACCGGCTTGTCCTGCTTTCGCAGGATCTTGGCGACCTCCTCGTCCTCGTCCGTCACGCCCGTCGAGCCGTCGACCACAAAGATGATGGCGTCGGCCTCTCCCGCCGCCAGCATGGCCTGCTCGCGGATGCGTGGCGCGAAGGTGTCCTTGGACTTGACGGACTCGATGCCGCCAGTGTCGATGATCACAAAGTCCCGACCGTTCCAGTCTGCCTTGTGGTACGAACGGTCGCGCGTGACGCCACGGCTCTCGTGCACGATGGCGTCACGGCTCTGGACAATTCGGTTAACCAGGGTCGACTTGCCGACGTTGGGTCGACCGACCACGGCGACGACAGGTTTTGGCATGAAGTGCTCGCTTTCTCTTGGAGTATTTAGCACTCCCGAGCATATCACGGACCAGGGGGTTACCTCGCTCCCGCCAGCGCTCACCCCAAACTCTGCGTGACTGCGGCAACCATGCTCTCGGGGTCCCCCTGAGAGATGACCGCCTTGCCTCCCCGGCGCTTGATCTCCTCGACCACGTGGTCTTGGGTGTCGCCGTCGAGGGTCACGTGGTCGAAGTTGAACATGACCTCGGGGAGAACGACAACGGCTTGGGTAAGATCCTCCGGCAGCTGGGCGAGAAGGTCTATTGCCACGATGAGCCCCGTGACGTTGACGTCGCCGCCAAAGTAGTCGTTGCGAATTGGGTAGGCGCGCACGCGCCCCTTGGGTGACCAAAGGTCGCAGAGGAAGGAGATTGCCGCCTCGGGAGCCTCGCCGCACACGAGAAGCGCGGACTCGCCGCGGGCAGCGAGCATGGAGTCTGACGCGGAGAGCTCGTCCGCATGATTGCGGGCGAGGACAGCCGAGTCGTCGAGGAAGCTCCGCAGCATCCCGATGCCGTCGTAGTACTGCGGATACCCGTCGTAGGCGTCCGCCGGCGGGACCGCCACACCGGCGGCGACGTAGAACTCGTCGGAGAGCTGGAACCGCGTGGTCCCGAGCTCTCGTCGAGACCGGGCCTGATATGGCTCGATGAGCCTCACGACAGCCTTTGCGGCCTCGGGGTCGTCGGAGAAGGATTTGGAGAAGCGCCGGGAGAAGCGCGTGTAGCCGAGGGGCACGACGGCAAGCGACGTGATGCTGGGCCTCTCCTCGATCCAGTCGAGCGTGCGCGCGAGCTCTTCGCCGTCGTTCACGCCGGGGCAGAGCACAATCTGGGCGTGGACCTCAATGCCCGCCTCGAGGAGCCGCTCGAGCACCTCTATGCCGCGCTGGGCATGGGGGCCGATCAGCGTGCGCCTGACATCTGGCGATATTGCGTGGATCGAGACGTTCATGGGCTCGAGTCGGCAGTTGACGATGCGCTCAACGTCCTCGTCGGTCACGTTGGTGAGGGTGACGAAGTTCCCCTGGAGAAAGGAGAGGCGGTAGTCGTCGTCGCGGAGCGAGAGGGACGGTCGCGCGTCCTCGGGAAGCATGCTCATGAAACAGAACTGGCACGCGTTCACGCAGGTGCGTATGCCGTCGAAGAGGACGTCAGTGAAGTCGATGCCCCAGTCCTCGCCCGGCTTTCGCCAGAGCTCGCAGGGATAGGTTCCGCCGTCACGGGGGTCAAAGACCTCGAGTTTGCAGGAGGCGCCATCTGCCTCCCAGCGCCAGTCGATGAGGTCCTTAAGCTTCTGCCCGTTCACGCTCTCGATGCGCATGCCGGGCTCGATGCCTGCCTCCCATGCGGGGCTTTCCTCCTCGACCGATTGGACCCATGCGCCAAGCGAACGCTCTCGCGTAGAGGCGTAATCTGCCCTCTCCCTTGCCACGCCTACTCCCCTACCACAGACTCGATGGCTGAAACAACGGCCCGAATTTGGGATGCGGGCGTGGACGCGCCAGCCGTGACGCCCACGAGGCCCGCTTCATCGAACCAAGCGGGGTCGAGCTCGTCAGCGCCCTCGATGTGGTACGTCCGCGGGCAGGCGGCACGAGCGATCTCGGCAAGGCGAGTGGTGTTCGCCGAGTTGCGGCCACCTATGACAACCATCACGTCCGCGCGCGCCGCAAGCTCGGCGCAGGCACCCTGGTGGCCCGACGTGGCCTCGCAGATGGTGTTGATAACGCGGAGCTCCTCGGTGCGCGTGAGCAGCACCGAGACGATCTCGGCCAAGCGGGCAGCAGACTGGGTGGTCTGCACAACCACGCCGGTCTTGCGCACATGGGGAAGGTCTCGCGCCTCCTCGGGCGTGCCGACGACCGTCGCACCGGGTGCGTGCGCCAGCGTCGCGGTGACCTCGGGGTGGCCGGACTCGCCCACGATGACAACGCGATATCCCTCGGAGGAGAGCTTCTCTGCCGCGCGGTGCACCTTCTTCACGAAGGGGCAGGTGGCGTCAATCACACCGGAGCAGAGCTCCCGCGCCTCCGCCTCCTCGGCAGGCGTCACCCCGTGAGTGCGCAGGACGAGCGTGCAACCTGCCGCATCGCGCGGGTCCTCGACCACGGAGGCACCACGCTCGGTGAGGCTTGCCACCACGCGGGGATTGTGGATGAGAGGCCCCAGCGTCCGAACGCGGGAACCGCTTTCGTTGAGTGCGTTCTCGGTCATCTCGAGCGCACGCTCCACTCCGTAGCAGGCGCCTGCCTCGCGGGCAACTTCAACGGTCGTCATGGCTACATCTTCCCTGGATGCTCTTTGCGAAGCTCGTCACGAAGGGCGTAGACGGCATCCATCCCCGCCTTCGACATGGCGGCAAGTTGCGCCTTCCTGCCCTGGACGCCCAGGGAATCCCAGGATATGGGGTCACCGGCCTTGAGCCACACGCGTGAGAAGCGGTGAAGGTGGCTTCCACGCCGGGTGATGTCGCGCGCCCCGACGATGGCGACGGGCTGGACGGGAGCATGGCCGAGCTGGGCCATGAGGGAGTATCCCTCGTGAATGGTCACGGGCTCGTCGTCGCTCTTGATGCGGGTGCCCTCGGGGAAGATGAGCACGCACTCGCCACGGTCGAGGGCGGCACGGGCGCGACGAACGGCCTTCATGTCCGCGGTTCCACGCTGGACGGGGATGGCCCCAACGCGGGTGAAGAACCACGTGACCACGGGAGCCTTGTCGAACTCGCTCTTGTAGATGGTGCGCACGCGAACGCCGCGCAGCCAGAGCTGGACGATGATGATGACTGGGTCAAGCATCGAGCCGTGGTTCATCACGATGACACGTGGGGTCTTGTCCTCTACGAGTTTCTCCTTGTCCTCGACGCTCCAGCGCCACCGGAACTGCGTCCAGACGAAGCACGCAAAGACGGCGATGCCGAGGAACATGCGGGCGGGCAGAGGGAAGTTGCGCATGCCGGTATCGAAGTAGTCGTCAAACGAGTTGCCATGGAAGGCACGCAGGCGCTTCTCGGGCGCCCTCTTTTGCGCGCTCACGAGCGAGACTCCGCGAGGGCCGCCTCAAGGCGTGGGTCAAGCGCGCAGATGGCTTTCACGACTTCGTCCACGCTAAGCGTTGACGAATCGATGTGGTGTGCATCGGGTGCGGGTTTGAGCGGTGCGGTCTTTCTCGTGGAATCGAGCTTGTCGCGTCGGTTGAGGTCTGCGAGGATGCGCTCGACCTCGGCGGGATCCGCCTTTGCGTTGGCGTCCTTGGCGGCGTCTCCCCCCTCGCGCTGGACGGCCCTCCGAAGGGCACGTGCGGCCGGGTCTGCCATGAGGAAGACCTTCACGTCGGCTGCGGGGAAGACAACGGTACCGATGTCCCTGCCCTCGGCAACGACATCGCCCGTCTTGCCATACGCCCTCTGCAGCTCGACCATTGCCTCGCGAACCTCGGGGATGGCCGAGACGGCAGAGACGTTGCGGTCGACCTCGGGAGTGCGGATCTCGGTCGTGACGTCGCGTCCGTTTGCGGTGACGGTCTGCCCCTCGGGCGACGTGCCAAAGGTGATGGAGATTGTGCGCGCCACATCGGTCACAGCGGCTGCATCCGCAGGGTCGATTCCCCGGCGAAGGCACTCTGCCGTCACCGAGCGATACATTGCGCCGGTGTCGAGGTAGGTGAGGTGGCACCTCTCGGCGATGGCGTGTGCGACGGTGGACTTTCCGGACCCAGCTGGCCCGTCGATGGCGACGATCATGCTTCCTCCCTTTCGGCTACGCCCCAGATGTCCCTGAGGTCGTATGGGTTTGGCTTGGTGGAGCGCTCGATGACCTCCTCGGGCGTGAGGTTGAACCCGCCCAGGTAGAAGCTCCTGCCATTGCAGGTGTAGTACGCCGAGCAGACGTTGGCCAAGTGCACGTCCCAGAAGCGGTCATAGGCTACATCGTACATTGCCGCAATGAGGATGCGAGAGAAGCCGCCATGGGTGACGAGCGCGGTTCTTCCGGTTAGCGGCTTGAGCTCGTCCAGGAGGTGACGCGCTCGCGCGGTGGCGTGCTCGAAAGATTCCGCTCCAGGTGCGGGGATGGAGTTTCCCTGCTCGTCAAGCGGCCAGGGAAACTGCGTGCGGCCCGAGTTGCTCGACTCGAAGCGGGTCCCCTCGAGCTCGCCGAAGTCGAGCTCCACGAGGTCCTCATCCACGCGGACGGGGATGCCGAGCCGCTCACCCGCCTCCTCGGCAAGGTCTCGGCAGCGTGAGAGGGGTGAGCACCAGAGCCGCTCGGGGGCAAAGGCGACAAGGGCCTCCACGCCATGCTTTCGCTGCTCCTGCCCACGCTCCGTGAGTGGGACGTCCCTTCTCCCCGAGAAGAAGTGCTCGGTGTTCGCGGGCGTCTCCGGATGCCTCATGACCAGTATCCGCTGTCTCATGCCAAAGTCCACGCTAGTCTTCCTCCCCTTCCGCACCGGCTTCGCTGGCGCAGATCTTCTCGATGGCCACCGCCTCACGTGGAGTGAGCTCGCGCCACCGGCCCTCCTCGACGCCCGAGAGCACGAGCGGTCCAAACGCATCGCGGTGGAGACGGAGCACTTTGTGCCCCACTGCCTGCATCATCTTCTTTACCTGGTGCTTCCTGCCCTCATGTATGGTGAGCCCCACCACGGCGTTGGGCTCTCCCCCTCCCGTGCGGCCCGCCCCGTGTGGGGCGACCACGGAGTAGAGCTTCGATCCACGCTCGAGCAGCACGGCGCCGGCCGGCGATGCGGGCCCGTCCTCGAGCATGACACCCCGTCGAAGCCTTTCAAGGTCGTGCGCTGAGGGGGTGCCCGAGACAAGGGCCACATAGTGCTTCTCGACGTGGCGCGAGGGGTGGAGCAGAGACTGCCCAACTTTGCCGTTGGTCGTGAAGAGGAGAAGGCCCGTGGCATCCATGTCAAGGCGACCAACGGGAAAGAGGCCAGGGCAGCTTTCCGCAGGGACGAGTTCGGCCACCGTGTGCCGCCCCTGTGGGTCGCTCATGGTGGTGACGTAACCGGCGGGCTTGTAGAGCATGAGGTAGCGAGGCTGCTCGAGGATGTGGCACTCGATGCCGTCCACGCTCACTACGTCGCTCGCGGGGTCAACCTTGCTCCCAAGCTCCGTCACAACCTCACCGTTCACGCGCACGCGGCCGGCAGTCATGAGCCGCTCGGCGCCGCGCCTGCTAGCGACGCCGGCTCGTGCGAGAAAGCGCTGCAGGCGCATGGGGTAGAGCCCATCCTCGCGTATGGGGTCACTCATTGCCGGCCTCGCTGCCCTTCTCGTCCCCAGCGCCTTCGCCCTCGCCGCCATCGGATGCGCTGTCGTCCCCCAACAGGTCGCGTTCGTCATCGATGTCGTCAGCGGCTTCCTCAAGGGTTGACTGGAGGGAGCGGCCAGAAAGGCGCTCGCGGATGAACTGCTTGGACTGCTCGTCCGGTGCGAAGTCCTCAAGCGGGGGAAGGTCGCGGATGCTCTTCAGCCCAAAGCGCTCGAGAAATGCGCGTGTGGTGCCAAAGAGGACGGCCTGCCCATGCTCGGCATCATGGCCCACCTCGCGGACAAGTCCCTTCTCGCGAAGGGAGGAGATCACACCATCGGAGTTCACGCCACGAACGGCGCGCACCCCCTCGCGCGAGACGGGCTGGTGGTAGGCGATCACGGCAAGCGTCTCGAGCGCCGCCTGCGACAGGCGGCGCTGGTCCCAGGAGAGCACATAGGCCGCGACCTGCTCATGGAAGGCCGGATGCGTAAAGAGGCGCCATCCACCCGCAACCTCGCGCAGCTGGAAGCCGCGGTTGGCATCTGCGTACTCGGCCGAGAGCTCGGCCAGCGCGGAGGCAACATCGCCCGGCGCGGCCCCCGTGGCCTTCGCAAGGTCAATCGCCGAGACCGAGTCATCAGATACGAGGAGCAAAGCCTCCAGAAGGCCCTTGAGCGAACCGTCCTCAAGCCTCTCCAGACCTGCCATTACGCTTCCTCCCCTTCCGTATCACTGGCGCGTGCGCCGTCCGTCTCCTGCTCGACATCGTCGAGAAGGCCACCGAAGCCAAGCTTGGCGAGGTCATTCTCGTCTACGCCCTGCTCGCCCAGCTCATAGAGCACAGAGTCGTCCATCTCGTAGGGGGTAGCCCCCTCAACGTGCTCGATCTCAATCTCACCAAAGTTATGGTCTTGGTGCATGCGAACCTTGTCCCTGTGGTAGAGGTCGAGCACGGCAAGGAAGTTTGCCACAACGACCTCGGGCTCGCCGGATCCGTCGAGGAGCTCGGAGAACGTGAGGTGCCCTCGCGAGCGCGCCAGTCGGTCGATCGAAGCCACAGTGAGCGCGATGGGCAGCCTCTTTGGCGCGATGTGCTCGGACTCCAGGAGGAAGGTCTCGCGATGCGCGTCGATGTCCGCGCAGATGACGGCGAGGCTCCGCAGCGTGATGCCCTCGAGGTAGTCTGGCATGAGGCCAAGGAACTCCGGGTCCGGTCCCACGGTGCGCGGGACCATGCGCGACTCCGCCTCCATGCGACTGCCAAGGGCGGTACCGGCATTCCTGAACTGCTTGTACGTGATGAGACGAGCGATGAGGACCTCCCTTGCCTCGTCGGGCGTAAGGCCCGCAAGGTCGTCCTCGTCATCCATCTCCTCCTCGCCCGCCCGCGCCGAAGGCGCCAGGCCACCCTCGGGCACCAGCGCTGCGGCCTTCATGTCGAGAAGCGTAGAGGCCACAAGGACGAAGTCGCTCGCCACGTCCAGGTCGAGGTTGCTCATGCGCTCGACCTCGGCCAGGTACTGGTCTGCGACCTCGGCAACAGAGATTGACCCAATGGCCACCTTCTGCCTGCTCACAAGCTGCAGCAACAGGTCGAACGGGCCCGTGTACGCATCTGTCCTCACACGCCACGACATATGCTGCTACGCCCCCATGAGAATGTCGTAGAGCGAGCCGGCCGTGGAGTCGAGGACCCATCCAAGCGGGTCAACCCCAAACGCGTACGGGATAAGGTAGAGAACCACAAGGAGGATGGGCATGGCATACTGCTGCACCTGATAGTACGCACGACGAGACCGTTCGCTCCTAAAGAGGGGCGAGATGACCTTCGAGCCGTCGAGCGGCGGCAGCGGGATGAGGTTGAAGCACATGAGCATGAGGTTTACGTAGACGTAGGTGGAGAGGACCATGAGAGTCCAATACGCTACCTCGTACCAGGGGTCGACGGCGAGCGACCCAGACTCGAGACCCGATGAGAAACCCCAATAGGCAAGGCGCCACACTGCCGCGCCGGCAAGGGCTTGCAGCAGGTTGCAAACGGGTCCGGCAAGCGCAACCAGGGCCTCGTCGCGGTTTCTCGTCTTGGGATCAAAGTTCATGGGGTTGTAGGGCACGGGTTTGGCATAGGCAAAGATTGGTCCGCCAAAGGCACCCATGATGAGAGGCAGGAGTATGGAGCCAAAGGGATCGATGTGCGCGGCTGGGTTAAGGGTAAGACGCCCTGCACGCTTGGCCGTGGGGTCTCCCAGACGATTGGCCATCCACCCGTGAGCGACCTCATGCGGAATGGCAGAGAGCATGACGAGCCCAACCGAGAGAAGGATCGAGATGATACGCGAGGTCGAGAACACGTCATGCCCCTTTCTGGCCTACATACGGTAGGTGGCCCTTGCGAGCAGCCAGTCTATGACAAAAAGCAAAACTGAGACAAGAGCGAAGTCTCCCCTGAAGGCTCCGCCCAGAGGGGTTGGGAATACGAGTATGCCCAGGATGGGCTGGGGAATGACCCTCGCCGCAAGACCATTAACGCCAAGCAGCGCCGTATGCAGCGCACCAAGGTCGAGTGAGTCGACGACCACGAGCACACAAAGCGCGACAGCAAGGACGCGCGCGATGAGAGCGGCCACCCCAAGCGCGGAACGAGCTCCAGCTCGCGGAAGTCTACGCATCCTCATCGCCCGCCTCCATGGCCTCGGAGAGTTCGAGCCACTCCTGCTCAAGGGCAGGAATCTTCTTGGAGAGCGCGTTGTACTCATTCATGCAGGCGTTGAAGCGCTCGGAGTCGTTGTAGAGCCCCTCGTCGGCCATGAGCGTCACAAGTTCGTTGTAGCGGTCGTGTGCAGGCCCCAGGGCGGACTCCACCTCCTGAAGGCGCTTCTTGGTCTTGCGCAGGGCCTTGCTCCTGCGGTTTCGCTCCTCGGCCTCGGCGCGGCGCTGCTTCTTGGTCTTGACGTTTCTGCCGGTGGACTGCTGCTCTGCGGCAACCTGCACGGCGGGAGCCGCCTTTGCCTGCGCGGGCTGGCCGGCAGTCGATCCCTCGCCGGCAGCCGCCGCCTCAAGCTCCGCACGCTTGAACTGGTAGTACTCGTAGTCGCCGTCGTAGAGCGTGACCTTGTGGTCGCGAACGTCGACCACCTTGTTGGCCACGGCACGCACCAGGTGCTCGTCGTGGCTGATGAGCACGATGGTGCCCGGAAAGTGAACGAGGGCCTGCTCGAGGACGTCGACGGAGTCGATGTCTAGGTGGTTGGTGGGCTCGTCCAAACAAAGCAGCGGCTCGGGCGCGACGAGCATCTTGGCGAGGGCGAGACGGGTCTTCTCACCGCCGGAGAGCACCGAGACGCGCTTGTCCACGTCGTCGCCGTGGAAGAGGAAGGCCCCCAGAAGTCTGCGCTCCTCGGACGTGGTCCATCCGGGTGCCACAGCGTCCATTTCTTGGAGCACGGTATTGGCAGGGTCGAGCTGCTCGAGCTGGTGCTGGGCGTAGTAGGCGCAGGTCACGTTCTGGCCGAGGTCAACCGAACCGGTATCCGGAGAGAGGTGCCCGTTGATGAGCTTCATGAGCGTGGACTTGCCGGCGCCGTTGGGGCCAACGAGCGCCACGTGGTCGCCCCTATAAAGGGTAAGGTCAACGTGGTCGTAGACGTGGTTCTCGCCAAAGGACTTCGCGACGTTCTCCACCTTCACTACGGTGTCTCCGGTGCGGGGTGGCTCTGGGAACGAGAAGTGCACCTTCTTCGAGCCCTCGGGAAGAATTACCAGCTCGCTCTTGATTTGCTCAATGCGCTTCATCCGCTCCTGGGCCTGGGCAGCCTTTGTGGGCTTGTAGCGGAACTTGTCGACAAACACCTGCATGTGGGCGATCTCTCGCTCCTGGGCGGCGCGCTTGGCCCGCATCTGCTCGAGGTTGTCCTCACGCTGACGCAGGTAGTCGGAGTAGTTGCCCGTGTAGGTGGTGAGTCGGCGGTTCTCGATGGCCGCGACGTGGCTCACGCAGGCGTCCATGAAAGAGCGGTCGTGGCTCACGAGAAGAACGGCACCGTCGTAGGCGGCAAGGAAGTGCTCGAGCCACTGGACGCTCTCGAGGTCCAGGTGGTTGGTTGGCTCGTCAAGGAGCAGCAGGTCCGGGTGGCGAAGCAGGAGCTTGGAGAGCGCGATGCGCATCTGCCAGCCGCCGGAGAAGTCTGCCGCGGGCTTGTCGAAGTCCTCGATGGGAAAGCCCAGGCCACCTAGGATCTGCCTAGCACGGGCATCTAGCTCGTAGCCGCCCAGGCGCTCGAAGCGGTCCTGCGCGTGGCCGTAGTCTTCGAGCAGGCGGTCGAGCTCGGGACCGGGCTTCGTGGTCGAGATCTTGGCTTCCAGCTCGGCCACGCGACGCTCCCAGCCCTTGACCTCGTGAGCGGAGTCCACGACCTCCTGGAGGGCAGTCTTCTCGCCGTCGATCTTGGTCTCCTGCTCGAGGTAGCCAACGGTTGTCTCTTTGGCAAAGGAGACAGTCCCCTCGTCAGGAGACTCCTGGCCCATGATGATCTTCAAGAGCGTTGTCTTGCCGGCACCGTTGGGGCCGACGAGCGCCCACCGCTCCCCTGCGTTGAGCTGCAGCGTTGCCTGGGTATAGAGGACCCTTCCGCCAAATGACTTGGTGATCTTGTCTGCGAGTGCTATCACGTGAACCTCTCGGGATGTCAAATTTGCCAAGGGGTGAGTATACGGTACGCACATGCAGAAGAGGTGTGCCACAATTGTGCCATCGCCTGCGGCGAAGAACCACTTAGCGCAGACCCCTGGGGGCTGTTGAGACGATTCCGTGGGATTTATTTGCCTGGCAATGCAATCCCACTACCGGGCAACGGAATCCCCTTGCCCGGTAACTCAATCCCGCGACGAACTACTTTGCAATCGTAAGGTGGATGGCAAAGCCGGCAATCTGGTGCTTGAAATAAACTAGGAAGGTTGACCCGTCGGGATTGGTAACGCGAGAGGGCTCATCAACCTCAAAGCCGCGGGCGGCAAACCATTTCTCAGCTGCAGCTATATCGTTCACGTGGAAGCCAATGTGTCCCTTCTCGCCACGCCCATTGTGCTTCATGACCTCGACAAGGGTTCCGGCAAACACGGAAGGCACCCTCTCGTCGCGCGTAAGCCCCATAAGCGTCTCGAACTCACCGGCAATGCGGTCTGCATCCTTCTCGTCCGTGGCGTTAATGCCCACATGGGCCACATACATGTCGAAGAGTTCAACGGGGTTCTCTGCGTTCTGTGACATCTTTGATCCTCCAAAGCATCTAAGGCGGACAGCAAGCTAGGGGTAAGACTATCACCACCGCCTCATGGCGGATACGTAACAAAAAACCGGGCGACCAAAGTCACCCGGCTCCTAAACAAATGGTGGGCGATGCTGGATTCGAACCAGCGACCCCATCCGTGTGAAGGATGTGCTCTACCCCTGAGCCAATCGCCCGTGCGGCTTGCTATATTACCAAAACAATCCGGTTTGGCAACTGAGAATTCCTACCTTCCCGTAATTGCCGCGCGAAGCATCAAGACGTAGGCGTCCGCGCCCTCGGGACGAAGATGCGTTCCGTCATCCCAGAAGTACTCGTCATGTCCGGCGCTCGCGGAGTACCAGTCAATAACCTCACAGTTGGGGTAATTGTCCGCGACCTGCTTGAACAGGTTGTTGTTGATGTCCTGCAATGCCAAGGGCACTCGCGCGGTCACAAGGTAGACGCGCTTCCCAGGGTCAACGGCCTCAACAAGGGCCTTAACCTGGCCTTCGGTTGCCACGCCATTATCACCGAGCGACCACACCACAATATCGCCATCGTGCCCCTCGGCAACATCCTGAGCGTAGGTATCGGGCCCGTCGTAGATTTGACGCCCAACCGCGGCGTCAATGTAGCCATTGGGGAAAATCGTCTGGAACTGATTGATCGCACCAGCGGGAACGGAGTCGCCAATGAGGATAACCTTGGCGTCTGTGGCTCCGGTAGCGGCGTCGACGTCGTAGCTTACATTGTTGATGGACGAGAAGGCACCGTCAAACGCAGTACCAGCAAAGTATGTTCCTGAGTCATCGTAACTTGAGAGGCTCTCGGCCTGCTGCGTAAGGGCGGATTCCTGACCGGCAGCCATTGCTTGCGGCGCGTTGGCCGTCTCGGCGTTAAGAGGGACCAGCATGAGTACGAGAACGGCAATGACTCCGACGCCCTCCATGACAAGCCTGGGAAGCGGCTGAGCGAGAAGGCCCCTGGTGAGCCTGGAGTGAGACACGCCGCGCCGGCCACTCGGGGTGCGCCCTCCAACAAAGGTCGGCACTGGAGAAAGCGGGCGCTCCGGCGCCTTCTCCAGGAAGCGATAGGAGAGCTCGGACAGCGAGAAGATCGCGACAAACTCCAGGACCCAACCCCACCAGGGAAGAGGAGTCGTCTTTGAGGCGGGGTTAAAGGTGACGAGCAGGGGGTAGTGCCAAAGGTACAGTGCATACCCACGCTTCCCAGCCTCGGCAAGAAGGGGCACGCCAAGAGCGCGACCTGCCAGCGTGTGCGTGGGACGAGAGATACAACCCACCAGGAGTGCCGTAAGAATCGCGGCAACAAGCATGCCGCCCCTGTACACGAAGTGGCTGTAGCCGTTGAAGGCAAACATCATGGCGATGAGGCCAAGAAGCGAGAGGAGCGCGATGGCATCGTAGACAATGGCGGGCACGCCGCGACCGCGCAAGGCGGGCACGAGCCTTTCAAGGCGAATACCCCGCCCGCCGGTGGCGATGGCGAGAAGGGCGCCCACGAGCAGCTCGGCGGCGCGGGTGTCGGGGCCGTAGTAGATACGAGCGGTGTCGGCAGTTGGATCAAAGAGCGCCCACGTCACCGCCGAAGAGATGAGGATGAGGGCACAGACCGCATAGCACGCATGACGACGCGAAGACACGATGCGCGAGAGGAGCAGTACCACGGGTGGCCAGACGATGTAAAACTGCATCAAGACGCCCAGATACCAAAAATGCGTGAGCGGAGAGGGAGCGCCCGCCGCCGCGAAATACGACACCTTCCTCACGATGTAGAAGATGTTCTCGAAAAAGAGCAGAGCCGGAACGGCATCGCTCCGGACCTTGGGGAGCAAGTAGGGAGAGAACAGGGCCGTGAGGATTATGGTCGCGCCAACAACGGCAAGCATGGTGGGCCAAAGGCGAGCCACACGCTTAAACATAAGGTGTCCGTACGCCACCGAACCCGTGCGCGCCACCTCTCGCTGAATCGAAAGCGTGAACAAATACCCGCTAACAACGAGGAAGACCGTTACGCCAAAAAAACCGCCAGGAAGCCAGGTGGGGTTGGCGTGGTAGAGGACAATACCGAGGATGGCAATGACACGGAGTCCGTCAAGTCCTGCGACGCGTCGCCTAGCCGGACGTACGGTAGGGGCAACGGAGCCCTCCAAACCAGAAGAACCCCTGCGAACATCGCTCTTGCCTACACCCACATTCTCCACGCTTGCCTACTCCCGCACGAGTGCATGTTGAGGGACCAAGTTAGAATGCAACTATTTTATGGCAACGGTGGGATAGAGCCTATTAACTTTTTATCAGAAAAGGGGAGCTCGGTAGTTGGTGCGGAACAACTGTTTCCCTAGACCTTCTCAACGTTCCTCTTTACGGCAGAGGTCGCAATGGTGACGAGAAGTGCCAAAACAAATGTGATGACACCAACCACAATTGGAACAACCTGCCCATTAGCAAAGGCCACGTCACCTGCGCAAAGAGCTCCCGTCGCAACAGTGGCTCCGGCCGAGGGCCCCATGAGCTTTGGCGCGTTCGAGGGGACGTTAGCAACCCTTGCTCCCCGAGCCCCCACCAGAAGGGAAACAACCGACGCAACCACGACAAACAGGTCTGTAATGTCTACGCCGAGAACCGCAAGAATGATACCCGCAACAACGCAGGCGCACCCCGCAATGAGAGCGACGATGCCAAAGATCTTGAGCCTCTTTGCTTCCGGAGACATGGGCAACCCCTAATCGACGATGCTTAACCACATTCTGGTGTGGCATCTTAACGGACGTTGTATACCCAATGGGCCGCTAGGGGTTTCTCGCCAGTTTCCCAAGCCGCAAAAAAGCTCCCCCACCAAACAGAGGTGAGGGAGCCTGCAAGACATGGTGGGCCCAGTAGGATTCGAACCTACAACCCAGGGATTATGAGTCCCCTGCGCTAACCGTTGCGCCATGAGCCCGTACGAAAAAGGGCGACGGCAAATGCCGCCGCCCTGAATGTATGGTGGAGAATAGGGGGTTCGAACCCCTGACCTCGTGACTGCCAGTCACGCGCTCTCCCAACTGAGCTAATTCCCCGTGGGTTGGTGCGGGAATTACTATACCAGACGAGATTTTTGGGTCAACAACTTTTTTGAAAAACTTTGGGCCACTGGGAGAATCCACCGCCACGCGCCAGGCGTCCCCCTCGACGATTATCTCCACAGGGGGCTCTGCGCTAGGATGGATCCCAGGCCCC
The DNA here is from genome assembly GCA_022648325.1 of Olsenella sp. Classification (GTDB taxonomy): domain Bacteria; phylum Actinomycetota; class Coriobacteriia; order Coriobacteriales; family Atopobiaceae; genus Tractidigestivibacter. Next base: position 37,812 of record JALCMG010000009.1, on the reverse strand, counting down.
AATCGAGAGGAGAAGACATGAGCGCAGAAAGAACTGAGTCACGCTACGTGACGGTCGAGCCCGATGTGCAGATTCACTTCTGGGACGCCGGCGAGAAGGATGCTCCGGCACTGATCTTCATCCCTGGTCTTACATTCTCGGGGAAGGTCTTCAAGCACCAACTCGAGCACTTCTCAAAGAACTACCGCACGATTCTGGTGGACCCCCGCGGGCAAGGGCTCTCAACCAAGTGCCCCTTTGGCAACGACTACCAGACCCACGGCCGCGACCTCATTCGCCTTGTCGAGCACGAGGGAATCGAGAAGCCCACCCTCATTGGTTGGAGCTGCGGGAACCTGGAGGCGTGGAGCTACCTGGACCAGGCCGGCGTCGACTCGGTTGCCGGTTGCGTGACGGTGGACATGTCACCCCTCCCCCACAATGAGGACCCCAAGGCATGGACTGAAGGTACGCCTGCGGAGCTTTCCGAGATGATGACGCGCGTGCTCAACCACCCCGAGACCGCAGCCGGCTTCTGGGACAGCTACCTTCGGGAGATCATGTGGCAGGGTCCTCTCACTGATGACCAGTACGATTGGTTTGTTGACATGTCAAACCAGACGCCGTTCTGGGTCACCCACGAGCTCTTTGGTGATGCGATTCTCTCGGACTATCGATCCATTGCCCAGGAGGCTTCCGAGAAGATTCCCACGCTCATGTTCATCGCGGAGCACTGGGCTAATATCGCGGAGCCCTACTGGCACAGCATCTGCCCCAAAACCCCAACGTACGTTATGGGTGGCCATCTGATGGCCATCCAATACCCGGATCGCTTCAACAAGCGCCTGGAGGAATTCCTCACGACGGGGAAGTAGTTCGCAGGCACCAATGGAGGGCTGCGCGCCTCTCGTGCCCGGATGAGCCATCAACGGCCGAGAGGTGCGTCTCCTACCAGCTCACCATGTCGTCTGTGATGTCGGCAACGGTCTCGGCCCCGCAACATCTCCATGGTGTCCGAAAGCTCGCCCTGAAGCTCCCCGAGGTAGTCTCTCACGCCCTGCCCCCCGCCGTACATGGCGACCACAAAGGGCCGGCACATGAGAACGGCGCTCGCCCCGAGGGCAAGCGCGCGGAAGACGTCGACGCCAGAGCGAATCCCGCCATCGACAAGAACTACAAGATCGTCTCGCACCGCTCGGGCGACATCGGGGAGAACGGTCGCCGTGGCCTCCACGCCGTCCTGCACGCGCCCACCGTGGTTGGAGACCACAATGCCGTCGGCGCCGGCCTTGAGGGTCTTCTCAGCGCCTCTTTCGGTCATGATTCCCTTGAGGACGAAGGGGACACCCGCTGCATGGCAGGCCTTCGCGATCTCGCGAAGTTGCGAGACATCCTTGGCACCGGCAGGAGGCTGTTGCCCCTTGAGGAAAGGCAGTCCCGCGCCATCGATGTCCATCGCAATGAGACAAAGGGACAGTCCCTTCAATGAGACAAAGGGACAGTCCCTTTGTCTCACGCGCGCTCGGAGACGACGCGAGCGGCGAGAACAGACGCGACCTCGTCGATTGCGACCTCGGTCCGCTCCCCCGTTGCGCGCACCTTGAGCTCGACGTTCCCGTTCTTGATGGCCTTCTTGCCACAGACGACCTGGTACGGGAAGCCCATCAGGTCCGCGTCGGCAAACTTGACACCCGGGCGCTCCTTGCGGTCGTCCACAATGACCTCGACGCCGGCGGCGAGAAGCTCGTCTGCAACCTGAGTCGCGACAGGCCACACAACGTCGTCGTTCACGTCGAGAGGGACGACCTCCACCTCGTAGGGAGCGACGGCCACAGGGAAGGCGATGCCGTGCTCGTCGTGGTGCTGCTCGACCACTGCCGCAAGCATGCGCGAGACCCCGATGCCGTAGCAGCCCATCTGAAGGGGCTTCTCGGCACCGTCTGGGTCGGTGAAGGTTGCGCCCATGGTCTGCGAGTACTTGGTGCCAAGCTGGAACACCTGGCCAACCTCGATGCCGCGAGCCGCCTTGAGGGGAGCGCCGCACTTGGGGCAGGTGTCGCCCGCCTTTGCGGTGATGACGTCCACCCAGCGACCAATGATGAAGTCGCGGCCCTGCTTTGCGTGGACATAGTGGTAGCCAGCGTCGTTCGCCCCGATTGCCCACCAGGCGGAGTCGCGGAGGGACTCGTCGGCGCAGGCGCCAACTCCCTCGGGCAGGCCGATGGGGCCGATGAAGCCCTTCACGAGGCCGTACTCGGCGAGCTCCTCGTCGGACATCATGTGATAGGCGCCAAAGGCGTGCCCGGCCTTGACGTCGTTCATCTCGTGGTCACCGGGGACGAAGCACACCCAGGGCTTGCCGTCGCCGTCGACGAGGGCGAGCGCCTTGCGCGTTCCGGCCTCCGGAGCCTTGAGGAAGGCCGCAAGCTGGGTGATGGTCTCGCAGCCGGGGGTCTCCAGCTTCTGGAGCTCTCCCGCCTCGCCCTCCACGAGGGCGATGGGGGCCGTCGCGGCCTCGGTGTCGGCCGCAAAGCCACAGTCGTCACAGTAGACGATCTCGGCCTCGCCGGCATCGGCCAGCGCCATGAACTCGACGGAGGTGTCGCCGCCAATCTGGCCGGAGTCGGCGACCACCGGGAGAGCACGAAGGCCCACGCGCTCGCAAATCCTGGCGTAGGCGCCCTTCTCGTCGTTGTACGAGCGCTGCATGCCCTCGACATCGGCATCGAAGGAGTAGCCGTCCTTCATGATGAACTCGCGGCCGCGCATGAGGCCAAAGCGGGGACGAAGCTCGTCGCGGAACTTGTCCTGGATCTGGTAGAGCGTCACGGGGAGCTGCTTGTAGGAGCGCAGCTCGTTGCGGACGAGGTCGGTGAAGGACTCCTCGTGCGTGGGGCCAAGGGCGAACTCGCGCTCGTGGCGGTCCTTGAGGCGCATGAGCTCGGGGCCATAGGCGTTCCAGCGGCCAGACTGACGCCAGAGCTCCCCGTCGGTCAGGATGGGGACGAGCATCTCCTGGGCGCCGATGGCGTCCATCTCATCACGAATGACGGCCTCGATCTTCATGAGCGAGCGCCACGCAAGCGGAAGGTAGCTATAGAGGCCCGAGGCGGACTTGCGAATCATGCCCGCGCGGAGCAGGAGCCTATGGCTCGCGAGCTCTGCCTCAGCGGGGTCCTCCTTGAGCGTAGGCGCATAGAGCCCGGCCATTCTTGCGTACGTTCTCACGGTGTGTGTCCTCTCCCCCGGCAAACTGGCCGGGCATCATGCGCCAGAAGCGGCGCCATGCAATTCTACGGTCTATCAAGCCTCGCGTGTACCGGGGAAACGGCGGTCGATCTCGGCCATGAGCTCGTCGACGATCCTGTCGGCAGGCACCATGCGCAGGGGCTTGCCGCCTTCGAAGAGCATGGCATGGCCACGCCCGCAGGCCACGCCAAGGTCTGCGTCCGAGGCCTCGCCGGGACCATTCACCACGCACCCCATGACGGCAACCGAGATGGGGGCATTCACGCCGGCAAGGCGCCTGCCAACCTCCTCGGCAATTGGGATCATGTCAACCTGGCATCTGCCGCAGGTGGGGCAGCTCACGAGCTCGGGAGAGCGCCGGCGCATCCCAAGCGCCGAGAGGAGCTCCCAGGCAACGCCCACCTCCTCCACCGGGTCTGCCGTAAGCGAGAGGCGCATCGTGTCGCCGATGCCCTCCTCGAGAAGGATCCCCACGCCTGCAGCGTTCTTGACCGTGCCCTGCCGGAGCGTCCCCGCCTCGGTGACGCCAACGTGGAGCGGCACCTCGGGCAGGGCCTTGGAGAGCGCGCGGTACGTGGCAAGCGTCGTGGGGACGCTGTGGGCCTTCGCGGAGAGAACCACGTCGAGAAACCCGCGGTCGCGGAAGTGCTCGACGAAGCCCTCGGCAGAGGCAACGAGCTTCTCCGGTAGCGAGAGGTCCCGGCGGGCGGCCACCTTCTCGTCGAGCGAGCCGGCGTTCACGCCAATGCGGATGGGGATGCCCGCCTCGCCGCATGCGTCTATGACGGCGTCGGCTCGCTCCCATGAGCCAATGTTCCCAGGGTTCACGCGAAGTGCTGCCGCGCCGCGTGCCGCAGCGCCAAGGGCAAGGCGGTAGTCAAAGTGGATGTCAGCAACAACAGGCAGCGGAGACTCGGCGCAGATGCACTCGAACCCATCGAGCGACTCGGCGTTGGGAACCGCCACGCGGATGATCTCGCACCCCGCCTTTGCAAGTCGGTCAATCTGGGCAAGCGTTGAGGCCGCATCCGAAGTCTTGGTGGTGCACATCGACTGCACGGAGACCGGGGCGCCACCTCCAACCGGGACGTTTCCCACCATGACGCGTCTGGTTAGTTCGCGCGGGACCTTCTGGATATCTGATTGCATGTCAGCCGCCAATCACAAAGGTGACGATGTCGTTTCTCATCGCCATGACGAAGACAAACAGGAAGAACGCCAGACCCACGTAGCTCACGATGGTCTGGGCACGAGCAGAGACCTGCCGCCTCGAAATCGCCTGGACAATCTCGATGAGAATCTTCCCGCCATCGAGCGGGGGGATTGGAAGGAGGTTCATGAAGCCAAGGGACATCGAGATAGCCCCGATGAAGAACGCGAGCGTCGGCACGCCGGCGGAAGCGGCCTCCGAGGCCATGACCGATATGCCCACCACCGAGCTGGATTGGTCCAGGACCTCCATGGTATGGCTGGGGACGATCAACTTTATGGCATACTCCGCCACCAGACTACCATAGGCAATAGAGCCGCGCAGCGCCTGCCCGAGCGAGGGATAGTACGTAACCACCTGGTTGGTGATGCCAAGGTACTCCGCGCTCTGGCCGTCCACCAGGTCGACGGTTGTCTCGTATGTCTCCCCACCGCGCTCGTAGTCAAGGGTGAAGTCCGTTCCCGAAGAGAGGTACGGCTTCATGGCGGAGGCAAGCTCGTCATAGGATGTGACGGCGCTACCGTCGACCGCCGTGATGCGATCGCCGGGCTCGAGCCCGGCCGCTTCTGCGAATGAGCCAGCCGCGACGCTTCCAACAACGGGGTCGCTCGAGGCGACCTGAACCCCCATGACCATGAAGGAGCCCGTGACAACCACAAGGGCCACAAGGAGGTTTACAAAGGGACCGGCAAGGAGCATCGCGCAGCGTCGCCAGAAGCCACAGCCAAGATAGGTGTGAGAGCGCTCGCGGTCGAGAAACTCCCCGGCTCCCATGCCAGGGTCGCGTGGCTCACCATACCCGGTGGTGCCCTCTTGCGAGAAGTCGTGTCCTCGGTCGTACTCGGTGAGGAGGTTGCCGTCTCGGCGGAGGGTCTCGAAGCTTGCCGGCCAGTCCCGTTGCCCCTCGTGCTCGCCAAGTGAGGGGTCATAGTAAGGCTTCACCGCCGCCCAGTCCGAGAGCGTGGCGAGAAGCCCGTAGGCACGGTCGACGTCGCAGCCAATCTCTGCGGCAAGGTCGGATACGGCAATCCGCCCCGCGCTCTGGACTGACATGAGGGCGGCAGCGAGCAGCTCGTCCTGGGTGTTCTCCATACCGCAGATGCGGGTGTAGCCGCCAAGGAGGATGGGCGTGACGCCAATCTCGGTTCCATGGCTCTTGCTCTTGACCGAAGCCTTGATGCGGCATGGCATGCCAAGGAAGAACTCGGTCACCCGAACGCCGCAGGCACGTGCCGCAAGGTAGTGGCCCCCCTCATGCACAAAGACGAGAAGCGAGAGGACAACCACACCCCAGAAAATTGCGGAGACAACCCCGGTCATGCGCAGATCTCCCGGATGAAGGAGCGCGCGAGCTGACGCGACCTGGCGTCAACCTCAGAAAGCTGCGCCAGATTGTCGACGGGCGCCGCATTTGTCGCGACCATGACGGCGGAGATAACGCGTTCGATGTCGAGAAAGCCGCACTCCCCTGCCCTGAAGGCTGCGTTGGCGACCTCGTTGGCGGCGTTGGCGGCACACGGCATGGTACCAGCGATGCGTCCTGCCTCTTTCATGAGGGCCAGGCACCCAAAGGTCTTCTCGTCTGCCTCGCCAAAGGTCACAGGGGCCTCGTGACACCAGTCAACCGGAACGGTCGGCGCAGTCCAGCGCTCCGGATAGCTGAGCGCATACTGGATGGGAATGCGCATGTCGGAGGGACCAAGCTGGGCTTTCACGGAGCCGTCGGCAAACTCGACCATCGAGTGGATGCGGCTTTGACGTTGCACGAGCACCCGGATGTCATCGATGTCGACGCCAAAGAGGTGGTGGGCTTCGATGACCTCCAGGCCCTTGTTGGTGAGCGTGGCGCAGTCGATGGTAATCTTTTGACCCATTGTCCAGGTGGGATGCGCAAGGGCGTCGGCAACGGTCACGCGGGAAAGCTCGTCTCGCGTCATCCCATAGAACGGGCCGCCCGAGCACGTGAGCCAGATACGGGCAAGGTCGGAGTCCCTCTCGCCAACAAGACACTGGTAGATGGCACTGTGCTCGGAGTCCACGGGAATGAGCTTCCCAGGCTTGGCAAGCGGCATGAGAAGGTCACCGGCAACAACGATTGACTCCTTGTTTGCGTAGGCAAGAATCTTATCCGCCTTGAGCGCAGCGTAGCCTGCCGCCATGCCCGCTTCCCCAACCACGGCGTTCATCACGCAGTCGACGTCTGGGAGCTCCGCGAGTGCCATGACCGCGTCGGGCCCAAAGTTCAAGTCGCAGCCACGCGGGAGCTCCTCAAGCGCCACGTCATCCTTGCGGGAGGCGTCAGCCACGGCAAGGTGGGTGGCACCAAACTCCCGCGCGGCCTCAACAAGCCGCTCGCAGGACGAGTTGACGGAGAGAGCAACCACTTTGAGACGCCCGACATGTTGACGGCATACATCAAGCGTCTGCATGCCTATGGAGCCAGAGCACCCCAACACGGCAACCCGAAGAACGTGCGGGCGCGGGGAGCGTGCTCCGGGACGCTCGAACAAACTCATATGATTCCCCCAAAGAACAGTACGAAGTAAGCCGCCATGCTGCCAAAGAGCATGGAGTCAGATCTGTCGAGAAGCCCGCCGTGTCCGGGCATCAGATTGCCGGAGTCCTTGACCCCCACACCCCTCTTGAGACGAGACTCGAAGAGGTCTCCGACGACGCCCGCGATGCCAACGAGAAGTCCCCCAAGCAGGGCGAGCGGCATCTCAAGGCCAGCAACTCCCAGGACGGCCATCGCGGCCCAAATGACTACGGACGCAACGATGCCGCCGTAGAAGCCCTCCCAGCTCTTGTGTGGCGAGATTCGCGGCGCAAGCTTGTGGACGCCAATCTTGGAGCCCACGGCATATGCCATGGCATCGTTTGCCCACACGGAGAGCATGACCCCAAACGTGAGCGTGGCGCCAACAAGGCCCCTGTCGACAACGCGGACAAGAACCAGGCTCGAGAATGTGAGCGATGTGTAGAGCGGCCCGAAGACCGTAATGGCTACATCCCCCACATTGGCGCGTGGGGTGAAGACATACCAAGCCGCGCAGGCGGCAAGAAGCAGGAACAGGATTATGACAAGGCCCCTGAGTCCATACCCGTAGGCGGCGATTGGGAACAGCACCGCCGCCGCAAGGCCGACGCCCTCGTTAGGCATGCGACCGCCCATGCGGGCAATGCGGAAGAACTCGGAGCAGCACAGCCACCCCATGGCGCTGATCATGAGCGTCGTGGCAATCGGGCCCAGGTAGAGGCAGACAAGAACGACTATGGCATAGATGGCGCCCGAAGTGGTGCGCGTGAGGAGCCGCTCGGTCCACCCACGGGCACGCTGCCCAGCAAGAACTCCAGCAGTTCGCTGCGCCTCCTTCGCTTTGCGCCTGTTCTCAAGCTTGTCTATGTGACGGTCTATGCCTACGCTTTCGCGCTTGCCATGCTGGCTCTCGGGGCCTTTATCGCTCAACGCTCGGTGACACCCCCAAATCGACGGTGACGACCCTGGAACGCCTTGACCGCTCGCAGGAAGTCCCAGCGAGAAAAGTCGGGCCACAGGGTGGGGGTCACGTAGAACTCGGTGTACGCAAGCTGCCAGAGAAGGTAGTTGGAGAGGCGCATCTCGCCAGACGTGCGGATGAGGAGCTCGGGATCTGGCAGGCCCTCGGTGTACAGGCGGGAAGCGATTGCGTCCTCATCGATGTCATCAGGGCGCAAGGTGCCCGCCGCCACCTCGTTGGCAAGGTCTCGGGCGGCGCGAGCAATCTCGGCACGAGAACCATAGTTGACTGCAAGGGCGAAGGTCATCCCGGTATGGTCTGCAGTCTGGGCAAGCCCCTCGCGAAAGACGTCGGCCGTCTCCTGAGGCAAGGCATCAATGTCGCCAAAGAAGCGGAGCCGAACGTTCTCTTGATGAAAGAGCGGGAGTTCGTTGAGAAGCGTTGTTGCAAAGAGGTGCATGAGAAGGTCGACCTCATGCTGAGGCCGGCGCCAGTTCTCAGTTGAGAACGCATAGACCGACAGTACGTCGAGACCAAGCCGCACGCTCGTGGTGACGGCCTCGCGCAATGAGTCGACACCGGCCACATGTCCCTCTGGGCGACCGAGGCCTCGGGCCTGTGCCCAGCGACCATTTCCGTCCATGATGATGGAAACGTGACGAGGAATACGCTCTGGGTCAACATCGGCAAGACATATGTCCTCGGGGGGATTGGCGTAGTACTCCCCGAGCTTCTTCTCGTCTATCTGCACCTAGATCTCCATGACCTCTGCGGTCTTCTCCTTGAGCATGGCGTCAACGCGCTTGACGTAGTCGTCAGTGAGCTTCTGGACTGCCTTCTTCTCCCGAGAGACCTCGTCCTCGGAGAGCTCCTCGTCGCGATCGAGCTTGTTGTTGGCGTCGCGACGAACGTTGCGTATGGAGATACGCGCCTCCTCGGCGATGTCCTTGCACTCGCGGGCAAGCTCGTGACGACGCTCCTCGGTGGGCTTGGGGAAGGGAAGCCGAATGGTCACTCCGTCATTGGAGGGAGTAATGCCAAGGTCGGAGGCCTCGATGGCCTTCTCGATGCTCTTGAGGGCACTCTTGTCCCACGGTTCGATGACCATCATCGAAGCCTCGGGCACCTTCACGCCAGCGAGCTGCGTGATGGGAGTAGGCTGACCGTAGTAGTCAACCTTGATGGGGTCGAGGATGTGGGGGTTGGCGCGGCCGGTGCGGACGCGGGAGAAGTTTGCCTGAAGGGCCTCCAGGCACTTGTCCATGTGCTTCTTTGCCTTATCGGTGTAGTGGCTCATGCTTGCTCCTCCTCAATGACGGTGGTGCCAACGTTCTTGCCCGCGAGTGCGCTCATGAAGACGCCATCCTGGCCCATGTCAAAGACCATGATGGGCATCTTGTTGTCGTGGCAGAGCGCGGTGGCGGTTGCGTCCATGACCTTGAGGTCGCGAGCAAGGACATCCTTATAGGTAATGGTATCGAACTTGGTGGCATTGGGATGGGTGACGGGGTCCGCATCGTAGATGCCATCCACCTTGGTGGCCTTCATGAGGACCTCGGCACCAATCTCGCAGGCGCGCAGGGCGGCAGCCGTGTCGGTGGTGAAGTAGGGATTGCCGGTTCCAGCGGCAAAGATCACAATGCGGCCCTTTTCCAGATGCCTGATGGCACGACGACGGATGTAGGTCTCGCAGACCTGGTGCATCTCGATAGCGCTCATGACGCGGCAGTCCATCCCGTTGCGCTCAAAGCAATCCTGCAACGAGAGAGCGTTGATGACTGTTGCGAGCATGCCCATGTTGTCGCCCTGCGCGCGATCCATGCCGGCAGCCGCACCCTGGATGCCGCGGAAGATGTTGCCACCACCCACGACGACAGCAACCTGAACGCCATCCTCCCACACAGGTTTGATTTCCTCCGCAAGTCTCTGCGGCACCTTGGGGTCGATGCCAAAGGCTTGGTCACCCATGAGGGCTTCGCCAGAAAGCTTCAGAAGAACGCGCTGGTACTTGTAGGTCGACAAGCCATCCTCCATTCGTCGGGATATTCCGGCAGCCACGCATTCCAGCCGGAACCCTGTCGATTTTATCAGAGCGCAGGGCAGGCTCAGGCGCATCCTCGGCGAGTGTAGGGTCTCTGCATATGGAGGACACGCGTAAGGCCACATCAGTTCGTGCGGCAAGAAATGCCCCGACTGGCGGAAAGCCAGCCGGGGCAACACACGCACTTCTTTCTAGAGGAATAGCCTATGGCTACTCGCCGAAGTTGTAGCGCACAAAGGTGACAACCTTGATGTCATCGCCGAGGGACTTGGAAACTTTCTTGGCAAGGGAGGAAATGGTCTCGTTGGAGTCCTTCACAAAGACCTGCTCGGTAAGAACGTTCTCCTTGTAGAACTTCTCAAGCTTGCCGAGAGCAATCTTCTCCTGGATTGCCTCAGGCTTGCCAGACTCCGCAGCCTGGGCCTTATAGATTCCCATCTCGTGGTCGATGACGTCCTGGGGGACATCCTCGCGCACGGCGGAGACGGGGTTGCTGGCGACGACCTGCATGGCAACGTCATGCGCGAAGGTCTTGAACTCGTCGGCAGTGGCGGTCTCGGGCTTGGAGAAGGAGAAGCTCACCATGTCGGCATGCTTGCCGTCGTGGTGGATGTAGCAGCCGATTGCGCCGTTCTCAGCGGCGAGGCGGGCGAAGCGGTTGATCTTCATGTTCTCGCCGATGACGTGAATCATCTCGGTGAGCTCGGACTCAACGGTGCCCTGGCCCATGGGGCAGGCCTTGAGGGCGTCCACGTCGGCAGGATCGCTCTTAGCGACGACCTCGGCAACGGCGTGCGCAAAGTCCTTGAACTTGCCGTTGGCGCCAACGAAGTCGGTTTCGCAGGTGAGCTCGACCATGCCAGCAGCCTTGGCGTCGTCGGAGACGTAGATGGCGATGGTGCCCTCGTTGGTCTCGCGCCCAGCACGCTTGACGGCCTTGGCGAGGCCCATCTTGCGGAGGACGTCGACGGCCTTGTCAAGGTCGCCGTCGGCCTCAACGAGGGCCTTCTTGCACTCCATCATCGGGGAGTCGGTCATCTCGCGGAGCTGCTTAACGAGGGCGGCAGTAATCTGCGCCATGTGAACCTCCTAAGGGATTGAATGGGTGTGGCTCAGGAACGGGGTGCTACTCAGCCGCGGGAGTCTCGGCGGCAGGAGCGGCTGCCTCCTCGGTCGCGACGGGGGCGGAAGCCTCGCCGGTCTGCATCTCCTCAGCGGTCACCTGAGTCTCACCGGTGCCAGCGAGAACGGCGTCGGCCGCAAGCTCGCACATGAGCGAGACGGAGCGGATTGCGTCGTCGTTGGCAGGCACGCCGTAGTCGATGACGTCGGGGTCGGAGTTGGTGTCGAGAAGGCCAACAACGGGGATGTGCAGGCGGTTGGCCTCGCGGACGGCGATCTCCTCGCGCTTGGTGTCAACGACGAAGATAGCCTGCGGGAGCGTGGTCATGTCACGGACGCCGCCGAGGTTCTTCTGGAGCTTGTCGAGCTCCTTCGTGAGCAGAGCCTGCTCCTTCTTGGGCAGCGCGCTCATGCGGCCGTCCTCGACCATGGCCTCGAGCTCCTCCATGCGGGCGATGCGGGAGCGCATGGTCACGAAGTTTGTGAGCATGCCGCCGAGCCAACGCTGGTTGATGTAAGGCATGTTTGCACGCTCGGCCTGGGTCTGGATGGGCTCCTGGGCCTGCTTCTTGGTACCAACGAAGAGCACCTTGCCGCCCTTGACGGCAGTCTCGCGCAGGAAGGTGTAGGCCTTGTCGGCGTCGATGAGGGTCTGCTTGAGGTCGAGGATGTAGATGCCGTTGCGCTCTCCAAAGATGTAGGGCTTCATCTTGGGGTTCCAGCGACGGGTCTGGTGACCGTAGTGGCAGCCCGCGTCAAGAAGGGTCTGGATAGTAACCTTAGCAGCCATGTTTGACCTCCATTGGTTGGTCCTCCGCACGATGTCAACCCCGAAGCACCACCCCTGGCCTGGCTTAGAGCCTGGGGCACCACGGCCTTCGAGTCGTCGCGCGTGTGTGATGTTGCCGCCTGGTAGCGACATGCTGGGCATCTGCGCAGCGATTGAAGAGTATAACAGGCAAAAGGCGGCGAGGGCAAGCGGGCGTCACATGCCCCACCAGTTCACCGTTTCACCTTGATTCGACAAGTCAGCATCCCCTCGGGTGAGCCCGTCGTGCGGCGTCCTTGAGCCTATCAACCGAAAGGTGCGTGTAGACCTGCGTCGTAGAGAGGCTTTCGTGACCGAGGAGCTCCTGCACGCTCCGGAGGTCGGCGCCACCCGAGACAAGCTCGGTCGCATAGGTGTGCCTCATTGTGTGGGGCGTTAGCGTCGAGTCAAGGCCCGCCTGACGAACATGTGCCTCGAAGACGGTGCGCAGAGCGTCGGCACTCATGCGCCTCCCCCGCGTCGAGAGAAAGAGCGCGCCTTCGGGACCCTCGGGATCTCCGCGTTTGACGGCAGCCGCAAGGTTATGGCGAGCTTCGTCCAAATATCGCCGCAGCCAATCGAGCGCAACGTCGTAGAGAGGAACAATCCGCTCCTTCGAGCCCTTTCCAAAGAGCGTTGCCTGACTCCTAGCAAAATCGATGGAGGCCACATCGAGGCGCGATACCTCTGATATACGGGCTCCGGACGCATAGAGAAGCTCCAAGAAAGCTCGGTCCCTCAGGCCCGTTGCATCGCTTGTGTCGCAGGTGCTCAGGAGCCTCTGCACTTCCTCGTCGGACATGGTCTTGGGAAGTCGCCGAGCGCCCTTGGGAGTGGCAAGCGCGGCCGCAGGGTCCACGGAGCAGATTCCCTCGCGAAGCATCCACCCATAGAAGTCTCGAACTGCCGAAAGACGACGGTCGACGGTCCTAACCGAATAGCCAGCACGGGTGAGGTCGGCGAGAAAGCCGCGCAAATCTCGGTGAGTTGCCAGCAAGGGATCAACGTGAGAGCGCTCTGCCCACGAGGCAAACGACGCCAAGTCTGCACGGTATGCCTTCACAGTGTTATCGGAGAGGCCACGAACCTGCCCAAGGTATGCAAGAAAGGAGCGGCGTTCGGCCGCCAGTACGCTCTCCCCCAGAGAGGTCGACTTGTAGAAGGCCTGGGTCACCCTCTTGTTCTCGCGTCTTGTGCTCATGCCGTCTGCTCCTATCCAGCCTGGGGAAAGAGATTCCGCCTTTCCCGCACAAACGCACTCATGTCCTCACGGGCACGTTCCGCCATACGGCGACGACGGTCATCCTTCCCCCTGGGAGCGTCTTCCAGCGGCGGGACCAGCCCAAAGTTCACGTGCATGGGCTGATATCCCACGGTAGTCGGGTTTGTCGCATACGAAACGAGCGAACCAAAGGCACCGGTATGGGGAAGCGCCGGGAAAGTAAGGCCAGCAAGGTCCGCATAGGTGTTCAAGGCGGCGAGAAGGCCAGACGCGATAGCCTCAACGTAGCCTTCGGTGCCCGTGATCTGTCCCGCAAGCCGGATTCTTGTGCCAGGGATGGCAAACGTCGCGTCGAGCGCATGCGGTGAGTCGACAAAGGAGTTCCTGTGCATCACCCCATAGCGAAGAAACTCTGCCTGCCCAAGGCCGGGAATCATCCTGAAAACCCGCCGTTGCTCGGGCCAGGTAAGGTTGGTTTGGAAGCCGACGAGGTTGTAGGCGGTGCGTTGGGTGTTCTCAGCCCGGAGCTGGACTGCCGCCCACGGGCGTCGACCAGTTTTGGGGTCGGTGAGGCCCACAGGCTTGAGGGCGCCAAATCGAATGGAGTCATGCCCCGTGCGTGCAACCTCCTCAATGGGCTGACATGCACAGAAGAGATCCGCCTGCTCAAAGTCACGCGATATCACGCGCTCTGCAGAGAGAAGCGCATCCATGAAGTTGTCGTATTCGTCTCGCTCCATGGGGCAGTTGAGGTAGTCACCCAAACCGCTCTCCTCGTAGCGAGATTGGGAGAAGGCGATTGAGCGATCTATGCTCTCTGCCGAGACGATCGGCGCGGCGGCGTCGAAGAAGGACATCGACCCCTTCCCCACCGCCTGCGAGATAGCCGAGAAGAGTGCGTCCGAGCAGAGCGGGCCGGCAGCGATAACCGCTGGGCCACAGGGCAGCTCCGTAACCTCCTCGCGAACAACCTCGATGAGTGGATGGGAGCTGACCGCCTCGGTAACGGCATCCGAGAATCGCTCACGATCGACGGCAAGCGCCCCTCCCGCAGGCACGGAGCATGCACGGGCTATGGCAAGGAGACGGCATCCCATCGCGTCAAGCTCCCACTTGAGTACGCCTGCAGCCGTCTCGGGCTTGGTGGACTTCAGGGAGTTCGAGCACACCAGCTCGGCAAAGCGGTCGGTATGGTGCGCAGGCGACATGCGCACGGGCCTTTCCTCGTGAAGTCGGACATTCACACCCCTGTCGGAAAGCTGAAGCGCGCACTCGCTTCCCGCAAGGCCCGCCCCTACCACGTCAACTGTCTGCTGCATGCTCCTCCTTCTCAACGGCTGGCGACGCCTTAGTTCCAGCCAGACTATTGTGCGACAAATAGAATGCGCTCGTTGGTGCATATCTCCCGTCTGGAAGCTTGGTAACCACCCCGGCAGCCTCGTAGTCGGAAAGCGCGCTCAGTACGGTGATGATATTCTCACCCAAACGGGCTGCGAGGTCATCGGCCCTGGATGGAGAGGCAACGAGTGCCGAGAGAACGCGGCCAAGGTCCTCTCGCCTCCCCGGCGCGTCCGTGAAGCGGAGCCTGCCGTAGTCAAGAGAGATTGCCGCCTCGAGGGATGCCTCGTCGCAGATGACGCGGGCACCCTCGGAGATGAGCCAGCTTGTCCCCGCCGAAAGCGGCGAGAAAATAGAGCCTGGGATACCGTAAACCTTCCTGCCGAGCTCCAGTGCAACATCTGCCGTGCTCATGGTGCCTGAGCGCATGCCCGCCTCTGTCACAAAGAGGCAGCTCGAGAGAGCCGCGATTATGGCATTGCGCTTGGGGAATGCATAACGCCTTGGCGACGAGCCCCAACGCTCGAGGGAGACAACGGCACCACCGGTCGCAACGGCGCCCGCGTAGACATCGGCGGAGCTTGCAGGGTACACCATGTCCGCACCGCAACCAGAGACCACAACCGTCCTGCCTCCCGCTTCCAACGCAGCGCGGCCCGCCGCACAGTCACACCCCATCGCTCCACCAGAGACCACCGTAATGCCACATTCGGCAGCAACCCTGCCTGCCATCTCCGCCACAGCAATCCCGTAGGGAGTTGCACGCCTAGCGCCAATTACCGAGAGACAAGGGCCGGCAAGTGCCTCAGGGTCTCCCCTCCCATAAAGCACCTCGGGCACGGGATCTAGATCGAGCAGGGCAGGAGGAAAGCCCTCGTCTTCTGCATTAAGTTCCCAGCAGTTGCCCTCACGAACAGCAGCGTTGCTCATAGTTGCCTCCTTGAACGGTATTGCAGGGCCTCGCCAACGTCATCGCGCGATACAAGCTCGTGTCCGTCCATGTCTGCAATGGTTCTGGCCACACGCCCAACGCGCGCGATCCCCCTTCCCCCAAGCGCCAGCCGCTCGGCGGAGTCGACAAAGAAGGCGCTGGCCTCGGGCTCGAACCCAAGCCGTGCAACACCTCGGGCGGAAGAGCCGAAGCGGGCCGCATCCCTGGCCTCGCGCCAGGAGGCAAACTCTCGAGCGGCCATGACCTGCTCGAGCATCTCTGCGGAGCCCGCTCCCTCAGACCCACGAATCACATCGGTTGAGGCGGGCCTGTGCACGTCAACAACGACATCTATGCGATCCATGAGCGGACCCCCGATGCGCCCCTGGTACGCCGCAATTCTTGCGGGCGAGCACGTGCATTCGTGCGCTTCGTCGCCAAGGTGACCGCAGGGGCAGGGGTTTGCGGCGGCAACCAACTGAAAGTTACACGGAAAGACATACACCCCGTCCACTCGGACGATTCGGACCTCATGGTCCTCAAGGGGTTGCCTCAGGGACTGAAGGACGTTGGTGGCAAACTCTGGAAGCTCATCCAAGAAGAGCACGCCACCATGCGCGAGTGATACCTCACCAGGCATCACGGGCCTGCCACCGCCCACAAGCCCACCCATGGATATTGAATGATGCGGGGCTCGGAATGGCCGCTCGCCACGCTCGAGTGCCGAAATGGGCTGTCCCGCCACGGAATGAACGAGCATTGCCTCGGATCGCTCGGCGTCCGTGAGCGGGGGAAGAATCGTGGGCATCCTGCGTGCGAGCATGGTCTTCCCGGAACCAGGAGGTCCAACCATGAGCATCCCGTGGCGACCGGCAGCCGCTATTACCATGGCCCGCTTTGGTATGTCCTGGTCAACAACATCGGAGAAGTCAAGGTGGTCCGATGCGTCGCAGGCGTCTGCGCCGTCGGAGCCTCCAATTCCCGCCGTAAGGAGCGGAAGCTCTCCGACCCCCTCTCTTAGGCGCGAAATGGCACTTATGCCATATGCCCCAGTTGAGAGGGCAAGGGGAAGCCTCGTCTGGTCGGAGCATGCGAGCGAGAGCCCCTCCCGCTCGGCGAGCGCCGCATACGCAACTGCGCCCCGTGATGGGCACACGGTCCCGTCGAGTGCCAGCTCGCCAACGAAGAGCAGCTTGGATAGGCTCTCGAGGGGAATCTGTCCTGTGGCGGCCAGCACTGCGACCGCTATTGGCAGGTCGAAGGCGGTTCCCGTCTTGCGGATCTCGGCAGGTGCAAGATTCACGGTAACGTGGAGCCTTGGAATCTTGTATCCACACGCTTTAATGGCGCAGCGCACCCTCGACCTGGCCTCGAGGACGGAGGTGTCCGGCATACCCACAATTGAGAGGCCGGGGATCCCACCCGAGACGCTCACTTCCACCGTCACGGGTACAGCCTCGACACCTCGAAGCGTTGCAGTGGGGATTCGAACATCGGGGCCTCCCATTAGTCATCCCAACTGTAGGCGCAGACGAGATGTCGAAGCTGCGCGTGTTTTTCTCGTACGATGTTGACGGCAACCACGTCAAAGCGAACCGAGTCGATCTCGGTGTGCTCGACCAAGTAGAGAAGCCCCAGGAGCCGGTACTTGTTTCTCTTCTTGGGATCGACAGCTATCTCGGGCATGTACTCCGCCTCATCACCCAGGGCGAGCCTTGTCTTGACCTCAACAAGCACCACGCTGCGGCGAAGGTCCTCTTCTGGATCGTCCATCGTGGCGACAATGTCAACCTCGCCAGCCCTGCACCGCCAGTTCATGTCGACAATGCGGTATCCGTGGGATGCCAGATAGCTGGCGGCTATACGCTCGCCCCTGGCCCCCAGCTCCTTTGTCGTGTACTCGTCGAGGGGCTTGCTGGGAAACTCAGACCTGCATTCCGGGTTATCGCTCTCGTCAAACTCGAATACCCCAGACTCGCTCTGTTCGCCAAATCCAAGGCCGTACTCATCTGGGTCCCAAGCCACATGCCCATAGCAGAAGTCGCCATGTCTTGACTGCTCGTCCCCAGGCCAGCGAGGAACGCCCCTACTTCCAAACATCGACTCGCGCATAGCCTCTCCCTTCTCGTAACCAAACGGGAGAGCGATGATGCCATCGAGGCCTTGCAAGTCTTTGACGATAAGCGGACAGCCAACTGACTGACGGCCGACAGTTCAATAAGGCAAAGACAGATAAGGCCAGTACATGGACCCAAACAGCACGGTCGCCATGCAACCCGTCAAAACTCAAACACGTTGTGAGAAAAAGCGAGGGGAAGGCGCCTAAAAGAGAGGCGGTGTCTGGAGGAAGTTGCCACAGAACGATACGCGGTGTATGGGTGTGAGGCCATGGCTACGAATGGCGGCTATGTGCTCCGGAGAGCCATAGCCCTTACACTCGGCAAGGTGATAGCCAGGATACTCCTCCGCGAGCGAAACCATGAGCGCATCTCTTGTGACCTTGGCGACGATGGAAGCCGCAGCAATGCACGAGACACGCGCATCCCCCTTTACAAGCGTGACCTCCTTGGGACTAACGTGCACAGGGTTCCCATCGATGAGAACGGCGTCGGCCTCGACTCCCGCATCATCAATCGCGCGCCTCATCGCCATGCGTAGTGCCGTGGCCATTCCAACGGCATCAATGGAGGCCGGCTCGATGTGGGCGATCCCGATGGCGAGGGCGACGTCGGCAATCCGGGCGGCCAGCACCTCGCGCTGCGCGGGGGTAAGCTGCTTGGAGTCGTTAATGCCCCAGACTATTGGATCGTCGGGGAGCGCCACAGCAGCAACCGTAAGAGGACCTGCCAATGCACCACGCCCAACCTCGTCGACACCAAGTACAAGGCCTGGGCCACCAAGTTCGCGAGACTTTGCATACATACCAAGAACGCGTTCGCGCTCTGCACACTCGCGGCCAAGGCGTCTTTGAGCCACTTCTCGTGCATGTTGAACCTGCTTACGGGGGTCATCGGAATATCGCTCGTTCAGACGCGCGAACTCAGCATCATCGGCGCAAGCGAACAATGCAGCAATCTCGTGAGCCGTTGCCGAAGGCCTTGCCATGAAACTCCCCCACCACCAGAAACCCAACGCTTTGCCGAAGCGTATACACAACAAGAAGTATAGGTAAGGAAGAGGGGCCACCCCAATGGGCGGCCCCTCCAGACCAAGCGATAATATGCCCTAGCGCTTCTCGGGGATGCGAGCGGCCTTGCCCACACGATCGCGAAGGTAGTAGAGCTTCGCGCGACGCACGTCACCGTGACGCACAACCTCGAGCTTGGCAATCTTGGGGCTGTGAAGGGGGAAGGTGCGCTCCACGCCAACGCCAAAGCTAATCTTACGGACGGTGAAGGTCTCACGGGAGCCAGCACCGCTCATGCGGATGACATCGCCCTGGAAGACCTGCTCACGGGTGCGGTCGCCCTCGATAATGCGATAGTGGACCCTGACGTTGTCACCAACCAGAACCGTGGGGATGTCCTCACGAATCTGCTGACGCTCGATGGCGCGAATGTAATCCATGCTCTTCCTCATCTCTAGACTAGAGGTGCCGACGCGCACGCGAACGACACATAGGCTTACACACAGCGGTGAATTATAGAGCACCGCAGTCGTGCGGACAAGAACTACATATCTCCCGACATAGGCGCTTTTATGCGGGCTCTCGGAAACGGGACAATCTCAAGGGCGCCATCGCAAAGCTGTCCAAGAAACACATCCTTGATTGAAGAGTAGCCCTGCTCCTTAACCTTAGCTTCGACCCAAGCCGTATCCTTGCCGGAAAGCCTGAGCCCGTCCTCCACGAGATGGCCATCGCTCACGAGTGGAAGCAGTGGGCTGTCGCTCCGTGTTTCTCTCGACCTAATAGTGAGCTTCCCGTTGGTCTCCATGATGGCAGCGTCTACGTCCGCGACACTCGAGATGTTCTCCTCTCGCAGGCATCTGCTGAGCTGCTCTGCGGTTAGGCCAACCTTCGGGATGCTCAAGACCACGCCGGCAATAACGAGGACGAGGACGAGTGCCGTGCGCACGGCAGAATCCGTGGAACGCTGAGAGATGATGTAATCGATTGTGTAGAAGTCCACCTGCTGCTCACTTCACCGTCTCTGAATAGTGGGTACACGCCAATCCTAGAATATGGTCCGCAACGCGAGCCCTACAGGCAGAAACCCACCACAACGCCAGAGGTGGCGTTAGCCTGACCCACCGACGAGGGATAGCCTGTCTCGCTTGCCCTAAAGAAGTATGCGTTGGAGCCTGTGTCCGCATAGTTCAACGGATACGCGGAACGGTACCACCAAGGCCGGGCGGAGCCCCTGTATGTAAGCGCAAGAGCATTTTCGTGCCCACCGGTTTCCCCGTTCACGCCAGAGGCCGAGAAGTACGCATACTGCGTGCCCTCCGCATTGAGAACGGCGTCGAGACCGGGTGTATACGAGATCTCGGAGGAGAACTCGTCCTCGAACCAGGTGAGCTGCCCACAGACCTCAACGGCGGAGAAGGCCCACAGGTCGTCGGCGGTCTGTGTGACGGAGGACGGATCTGAGGTGATGCCAACGTTGTTGGTTGGTTTGTCCACGCGCACGATGCGATTCGCAAGGTCATCAGGAAGCAGGGAGAGGCCGTCAGATGCGAGCCAGGCCCTAAGAGACGAGGCTTCCCATCCGCCATCGTTCGTGTTGGATGCCTCCATTGGCTGCTCCGAAAGCATGGAGAGCATGAGGGTCATACCTGCGGTGCCAGAGCCATCGGAGCGTTGGTCGTGACGGAATCCAACGATACGGGCATACGCAAGGGTGTTGTCATCGAGGACCACTTTGCGAGCGTCATCCACCGGAAGCCCCGACGCATCAGCAAGGTTGTACTCGCGAGCAATCTCGAATCCCTCCTCATCCGTCCCGGCAGCAGCAATTTTGGCAGAGATCTGCGAGAGCTCGTCCCAGGAGTAATCGGCGAAGGATTTGGGTTCAAGCGCGGCTGCAGTGGAGGGGCTCTCGTCAGTCCCCTGCTGCGACCCGGCATCGGCCTCGCCAAACACATCGGGAAAGGCTTGCTCTACGAGAGGCCTTAGATTCCCCGTCATGGCCAGACCAAGAATAACCACTGCCAGCACCACAAAAACGCAGGCAACAACGAGAAGCCCGCGTCCTGTACCCTTCTCATTCCTTCGGCTGTGCTTTGGAGCCATGCGTCCTCCCCGGTTGCGATTCCAAACGACAAAAGCCTACCAGAGATGCGCAGACCAGAGCGAGCCGCCCTCACCTACCGTGCGACATGACGCCCTTCCACGAGCGTGGCACCATGAGGTCCTCAAAGACCCTAACGGCGTAGCGGTCCGTCATGCCCGAGACGTAGTCTGCCACCTGAACGTCGGGATGATCCGAATCGTGCTTGAGGTACTCATCCGGGACCTCGTCCAAATGGTTCACCAGGTAGCCAAAGAGGAGCTCGATCATGCGCGTGGCCTTTGGCTCCTCCTCCTTGGCATCACCCCTCGTGTAGAGGGACTCGAAGAGGAAGGAGCGAAGCTCCATCATCGCCTTCCACACGTCATCGGACATGCGGATGTCACCCGCCTCGGCGCTTCCCGCGCAGATGTCGCGCACCATCGTGTCGATGCGCTCGGAGGAGCTGCCGCCGAGAAGCTCTCTCGGCCGTTGAGGCAAGTCTCTCTCAGTGAGAAGGTCTGCTCGTTCTGCGTCGTCAATGTCATGGCAGACGTATGCTATGCGGTCTGCACAGGCGACGACCCTGCCTTCGAGCGTCTGCGCCCGTTGAGAACCCGTATGGCAGAGTATCCCGTCTCGGACCTCCCAGGTGAGGTTGAGGCCACGTCCGTCCTTCTCAAGACATTCCACGAGGCGTACGCTTTGCCCGTTGTGGCGGAAGAGGAAGCGCCCCTCGTCTGAGTTTGGATCGATTCCGCGATAGCGGGCCATGGCGCGGGACAGAGCACGTTCGCCGCAGTGCCCAAAGGGGGTGTGCCCCAGGTCGTGACCAAGCGCGATGGCCTCGGTGAGGTCCTCGTTCAACCCAAGTGCCCTCGAGATCGTTCGGGCTATCTGAGCCACCTCGAGCGTATGCGTGAGCCGCGTGCGGTAGTGGTCGCCCTCTGGGGCGAGAAAGACCTGGGTCTTGTTGGCAAGGCGCCTAAAGCTCTTGCAGTGGAGAATGCGGTCGCGGTCACGCTGGTAGCACGGTCTGAGGTAGTCCTCCTCCTCGGAGTGCTGGCGCCCTGAGGACCTATCGGCAAAGTTTGCATACAACGAGAGAAGCTCGTGCTCACGCCTCTCAAGAAGGATACGATCTCTAATACCCACGTAGGCCTCCCGGATACCGTCTGTCTCTGACGGGTCAACTTGCGACGTTATTTACCAGAGCGCCTCGTGAGAAACAAGGACTGTAACAGAAGTGTCACAGTGTCCAATGTGCCCCAGCGTCTAACCAAACACAGGATGCACACAACCTACAACGTGGGCCAACTCTTTCTGAATGCCATCTACCACCAGTTTAAGGTGAACGTGGCCTACACGGATACCTCCGAGGAACATGGTTTCGTCTTCGATCTCAACCAGAGACTGTCACGCTTGGAAAAGTGCAGGATAATAGAGTCCTCGTCCGAGCGCGGGGCAAGCTAATAAATTGACCAAACCGCCTTCAAGGAACATCAGGTCTACTGGGCACTATTCGTCGCAGCCAAGGTCTCCGAGACCAGCTGGGCGCTGGGCAGGCGTAGGGCCGAGACTTTTTAAGTACATTATTGTTACTATTCATGCGTACTTATAATCGGTTGCCTTTATATGGCGCTTCTTGAAATCAGCGTGCATTTCGACGAGCTTGTAGCGTTCCAGTTTCGTTTACCGCATTCCCTCGATTATCTTATCCTGTATCATCTAATTAATTCCTCACCGTCGGTTATGGCCAGACATAACTGTTAGAGTGCCAGACGATTCCTCCTTTCAAGTCTTTCAAGTCTCAATCGTGGAAATTTATATTTCAAAGTACTTCGTGAGCCCATTGGCTTTCAAACTAGCTACGAGATCGCATCTGAAAAGAGATTGAAATAGATACTCTGCCAGAGCGAGTCGAATGTGCCAATTTCCTCAAGACGAGACTGACAGCACACTGAAATATGCCTGTCTGTTAACCCTTGTGGATGCATTATGTACAAATAAGTGTCAATGGCAGGAAAATGGCTAATGCGCCACAACCTTGGATTATGTCACGCTAGATAGACAATAAGCCGAAATTGATACGCTCGACCCATCCGATGCTTTGTTACCTGTGTTTAGTCAAGCCTGACTTTCGGCTTTGGGCATGGATTTCTTTCGGGTTCGCGCACGAAAGTATTTCGGGTTTCGTCACGGGCCCGCCGGCTCCTCCCTACCTTCCCGACCTGCCCAGCATGAGGCTCTCCTCCAGCCCGTGGCTCGGCCCGCCGAACTCCACGAGCCTGCCGTGGCGCACGACGCGGTCGGCGATCGCCGCCGCGAGCCTGTCGTCCGCGAGGACGGCGCCCCACCTGCCGGACTCGACGTTGGTGGCGAAGACGGCGCTCCCCCTCCCGTGGCTCTCGGATATCACCTGGCACAGCAGCCTCGCCCCGTCCACGTCGAAGGGCACGTGGCCGAACTCGCCCAGGACCAGCGGCCTCGCCCTGGCCACGTCGGCGAGCAGCCTGTCGGGCGTGCCCTCGCGCCTCGCCCTGCCCGGCCGCGGCACCAGCTGGGCCGTCTGCCAGGACCCCGCGGGGTAGCCCGCGGACGTCGCGGCGATCCCGAGCGCGGTGGCCATGTGGGTCTTCCCGCGCCCCGTCTGGCCGAAGGACACGAGGCCCTCGGCGTCGCGCACGAACGCCAGGGAGCACATGTCCTCGCGGCCCCGGCCGTCCGGGAACGAGGCGTTCGACCAGTCGAAGCCCTCGACCGACTTCGGCACGGGGAACCTCGCCTGCCCGGGCAGCCGCGCCCTCCGCGCCCGGTCGCGGTGCGCGACCTCGGACCCGAGCATCGACGTGCACGCCGCGACCCGCCCGGGCGTCGCGGAGGCGAGGAAGGCGGCGATGGTGTCGCCCGATACGAGGAGCGCCCTGGCGGCGCCGCGGAAGGACGCCCGGGCGGCGCCGCGCTCCGAGCTCGTCTGCGGCACGGCGCCCACCTCCCCCGAGCAGCCCCGGCGCCCCGTCGCAGGCGCCCAGGCCGACCCCCTCGCCGTACTCGACGCGCCCGTCGCCCGCCGCGGCCCTCGCCGCGGACGCGGCGGCGTCGCGGAACGACGGGACGGGCGCGAAGAGGCTCCTCCCGCGGCACCCGACCCTGTCCTCGACGTTGCCCCTCCCGTTGCCCGAGCAGGGGCTGGCGAGGGCGCGGCCGAGCCCGTGGCGCGCCGCGAAGCGCCGGAAGGGGCCCCGAGGGCCCGGCCCCGCCCCTGACGCGCCCGCCGACCTCGGTGGCGTTGTCGAAGGCGGCCCTCCTCGGCACGCCGCCGGCGAACCCGAACGCGTTGCGGAGCCCCTGGCAGACGCGCCCGGAGGCCTCTCCCCGGAACACCCGGGCGGGCCCCGCGTCGGGGCGCGGGAAGGCGACGGTCAGGCACCTGCCCCTGGCGGCCACGCCGCGGACCCCGAGGCCCGCCTCCCCGAAGTCGGCCCGGGCCTCGCCGGGCAGCCAGCTGAGCGTAAGGAGGCCCTCGGCGTCCCCGTGGTCGCGCTCCCTGGCCATCTCCTCGCGCCGGCGCCTGGCGTAGCGCTGCACGGTTGAGTAGGGGCCGTCGTAGCCCGGCTCGTCCCGGAGCCTCACATACGCCCTCACGGCCGTGTGGCGCTGCTTGCGCCTCTTGCAGTCGTCGTCGAGCCAGGGGCCTGTCGCCCCTCGTGGGGGGCGAGCACCTCGCTCTCGGGCTTCCCCCTCCTCGGGGGCTCGGGCGAGAGGTCCCCCATCCTGGCGTACTTCCTCGCAGTGGGCTCCGACACGCCGACCGCCCTCGCGATCGGCGCGACCGGTTCGCCTCGCCGCGCCCTCCCGCGCATGTCCCCTGTCCTGTCCACGCCGACCGTTCCCCTCTGGCCCTCCTCACGTCGCAGACCGAGGCAACGGCATGCTGGGCCAATCGCGGGATGGTCGGCGTGCCCATGCACGAACCGGTAATTTTTTCGTGCTCGGACCCGAAACTTTCCGACGCCCAAACCCGCAAACAAGACGCTATCAAACACAGTTACCTCGAATCCGAATTCCATCCGAACGATTCCGCAACCCATCCGCACACGTACGGCTGGGTTGCGGAACCAGAGGCTTGGGGGCCGGGGAGGCCGGCCCAAGCATCGCCTCCGGGATTGGGGTGGCGTGGATGCCGAAGGACGGCAGGAATAGCCCGAAGAGGAGGGCGGACAGGGCCGGAAGGGCCTACGCGGGGCTCACGAAGGCCGACGGGCTCTCCATGGAGAGGGGGCTGGGCCGCAACGAGGGCTGCAGGGCGATGGCGTCCGACCTCGGCAGGTCGCCCTCGACGGTCCACGACGAGGTCGCCCGGCACGGGTTCGTGTGGGCGCCGAGGGCCAGGGGGGCGAGCCGGCGCCGGACGACCTGGCCGCGACGTGCCCCAAGCCGGCCTCGTGGCCGAGGCGCTGCAACGGGTGCCCCGAGCACGGCGGCTGCGGCCGCTCGGGGGGCCGCAGGTGTTCTGCCGGGCGTCGCAGGCGCAGGGGGCGGCGGAGGCCGAGCCCTCCGACGCGAGGCGCGGCATAGGCGACGCCGGGGAGGGCGCCGCGCGCAAGGCCTCCGTGATAGGGAGCGGCATGGCGAGGGGCCTCTCGCCCGAGCAGATATGCGCCACGCACCCCGACCCCGGCATCCCCAAGTCCACGGTGCACGAGTGGGCGGGCCGCGGCTGCGGCGAGATGGGCAGCATGGGCCTGAGGCGCAAGGTCGGCTACAGGCCCAGGCGCCACGCCGGCGGCGGCCGGCCGACGAGGCACTCCGCGCGCAGGTCGCACGACGCCTTCTCGGCCCTGCCGGAGGACGTGCGCGAGAGCGCGTGGGAGATGGGCGCGGCCGTCGGCGGGAGGACCGACACGAGGTGCCTTCTCACCCTCTACCACAGGCCCACGAGCCTCCGGCTGGCCATGCCCACAGCGTCCCAGACCTGCGACGCGGCGCTCGCCGGGCTGGGGCTCGTCGACGCGGCGCCCGGCTCCGGGGACGCGGTGGGGCGCGTGTTCGGGGTCGTGCTCACCGACAACGGGGGCGAGCTCTCCGACGAGGGCGCCCTCGCCGGGGCGCTCGGCGAGCGCGGGGGCGAGGCCAGGCCCTACTACTGCGACGCCCGCCGCGCCGACCAGAAGGGGGGCTGCGAGCGCAACCGCCCCGAGATCAGGAAGATGCTGCCGAAGGGCCCGGGCGGGGCCTCGCTCGACGCGCCCGGGAACGCCGACCGCGCGCTCGTGATGAGCGAGGCCAACTCGGAGCCCGGGGGCAAGCTCGCGTGGATGGCGCCGATGCGGGCGTTCGCCGCCGCCTTCGGCGACGACGCCCGGGCCGTCCTCGACGCGCTCGGGATGGGGGCCGTGGGCGTCGACGAGCCCGCGCCGAGGGGGGCGGCGCGCCCCTGAGGTAGCGGGAGGATGCACATCTCCCGGCGGCGCAGGGCTGCGTCCGGCTGGGTCCCGGAACCGGCCCGCCGGATGGGGATGCCCTGCCTCCGGGAGCCAGCCGAACGGCCGCGGGGAGCGCTCCAACCTGCGGCTTCGTCCCCGCCAGCCATGTCCCGGAAGCCAACGTGGCGTTCCGCTAGCTGCCGGAACGCCACGTCTGGCTATAGTGTTCGGCTGAGATTCGAATTCAACCTCTTTTTTGCAAGCGGTCCCCTGGCGCCGCAGGCGGACGCGGCACACCGCGGGCCTCGCCCACGCCACGGGCGAGAAGAACGCGCCACCGCGCTAGAGGTCTATCTCGTACCTTCCACCCACGAAGTAGTCTCGGCCTATGCACACGGGCCGCCCGCCCGCATCCACGTAGCCCGCGACGCTGTAGATGAGCGGGTCGCCCGCGCTCACCTCGAGCAGCTGGCCCTGCTCGGTCGTGGCCTTCACGGCGTTGATCGTCCACGCAGTGTGGTGGTCTGGCCGGCGCCCCAGCATACGACCGATCGTGTCGAACATGGACACGCCCTCCAGCGGCTCCGTCAGCAGGTCCGGCGCCCAGTCGTACGGAAGAATCACGCGCTCGTCGCACACGGGCAGGCCATCGGCAGACCTCATGCGCCGCACCAACAGCATGAGCGCGCCGTTCGCCAGACCAAAGAACTCCAACTCGTCCGGCCTGCCGGGCGTTATCTGGCGGTCTATCACACGCGCACCCGGACGCGCACCAATCTCCTGGCACATGCGCGTGAATGTGCTTATGTCCCGTGTGCGCGACAGCTGCCGGCTGATGTGGCGCGTGCCTACGAACGTGCCGCGCCCCTGCATCTTCACCAGGAAGCCATCCGAACACAGGTCCTCGATCGCACGGCGCACGGTGATGCGGCTTACCCCGTACCTCTGGCTCAGTTCCGCCTCGGAGGGGATCCTGTCGCCGTTCTTGTACGTACCGCCTTTGATGGCGGCTTTCAGGTCGTCGTATATCTGCTGGTAGAGCGGCGTCACCGTAGTGCCCATGTCTTATCCCTCGCGCAGCGCCCCTCGGTGCGCCACATGTTGTTCCGTTCGTGTCATACGTATGATACCGCTTTGCCGCGCGTCTTCCGCCGCCCGCGCGACCCCCTACGGCCGGACGCTGCCCACGGGCCCCAGCGCCAGCGGCACCGCCTCGCGCAGCGAGCCCACCACCACGTCCGCCTCGCCCTGGTCCAGGCTCACGCCTGGCCGCGGCGCAAGCGCGCACACCAGCGCGCCGGACGCCTTGCCCGCACGGATGCCTATGGGCGAGTCCTCCACCACCACGCAGTCCTCCGCACGAACGCCCAGGCGCTCCATCGCGGTGAGGTAGATCTCCGGGTCAGGCTTGAACGCACTGCACTCCTGTCCGCTTATGGCAAGGCTCACGTACGGCCCCGTCCCCGTCGCCTCCATGAACTCGCGTATGAGTTCCGGGTACGAGGACGAGCAGATCGCGCACCTCACGCCGCCCTCGCGCAGGTCGCGCATCACGGGCACCGCGTCGGGGTTCGCCACCTTGCGCCACGGCGTCGGGTGCGTGTCGGAGTATGCGCGGTACCCGTCGTGCAGCACGCGACGCAGCTCCGCGTCGCCCGGCACCAGCGACTCCCAGATTGCCCGGTCGTTGCTCCCACTGAAGTCCGGCACCTCGTCGAAGCGAAACCCCTTCCCCACCAGGTAGTCCACGCGGCGCTGGTTGTAGAACTGCTCCGTGAACGCCAGCACCCCGTCCATGTCGAACAGCACGGCCCTCGCCATGCCACCACCCCCACGGCCCGCGACGCGGGCGAGAAGAACGTGCGCACGTGCTCGTGCGCGCCTACAAAAAAGCGGGCCGCCCGCGATGGACGGCCCGCGACGTGCGTCGGAAGACTAGTACTGCAACTTCCACATGTAGCGGCGCATGGTGAGCGGGTGCTGCCTCGCCTCGGAGATCTTCTCCGCGTACACGCGCATGACGGCGGTGTGCACGAAGGGGTTGAAGTACGTGGCGACCTTCGAGCCCACCACGCTGGACAGGCCGTAGTCCTTAGCGTCGATGACGGCGACCTTCGCGTCGAAGCGCTGCAGGAACGTGAGGGCGCGGGCGTCCATCGGACGGGTAGCGCCATCGTTCATGAACAGCAGGTACGGCTTGTCCTTCTCGGTCAGCTCGAACGGGCCGTGGAAGTACTCGCCGGTGTGGTAGGCGGCGGAGTCGATCCACTGCATCTCGGAGAACAGGAACATGGAGGTGGAGTACGCAACCTTCGCGCTCGCGCCGGAGCCCATGAGGTAGATGAGCTGGTCGTCCTTGTAGTCGGCCGCAAACTGCGCCGCGAGCTTGCCGGCGTGCTCGGCCGCGTCCTCGGCGAGGTCGTATACCTTGCACAGGCCGGCGACCATGTCGTCGTATAGGTCCGCTCCCTCTATCTGCTGCAGCAGCTCGACCGCGAGCGCCAGGGCATAGCCCATCTTCTCGACCTTCGCGGCGTAGTTCTTCTCGAAGCCGTGGACAATCACGTGGTCGACGCCCTCGGTCAGCGGGGAGGTGCCGTTGTGCGTGATGGCGGTCACGGGCGCGCCGAGTGCCTTCGCGGTGCCGTTGGCCTTCACGGTCTCGGGCGTGGTGCCGCCCAGGGAGCACGTCACTACGAAGGTGTTGGGGCCAACCCACGCCGGCGTGTCGTAGTTGAACTCGTTGGCCGTGAAGATCTGCACGTTGAGCGTGCGGGTGTTGTTGGCCAGGAAGTACTTCGCGGGGTAGAGCTCGCTCATCGATGCACCGCATCCAACGAATGCGACGGAGTCGATCTGGTGGTCCTTCAGGACGTCCGCCACGATCTGTTTGGGCTTGCTGAGGTCGATCTCGTACATGTTCTGTCTCCTTCTTCTGTCGAGAAGTGCCACACTAGCGCGCTGTCTGCTTTTCTCGTCCGTACGCCTTGCGCGGTCCCGGGCTCTGCGCGGTCCTAGGCCAGGATGCCGAGCACGGAGAGCAGGATGCCGCCGAAGATGCAGATGGCGAGGATCCAGCCGGACTTGACGTTCTTCTTGATGAGCCAGTACATCGCACCCGTGAGGGCGAGCGGGATCATCTGCGGCATGATGGAATCCAGGAGCTTCTGGATCTTGACCGATCCGCTTGCGAACGTCGCCGGGGCCGTCGCGCCGATGAGCGTGGCGATCATGCCGCCGATTGCCATGAGGCCCACGATGCCGCACACGTACATGACGCGGTCCATGAGGTCGCCGCTCTGCATCTTCTGCAGGAAGCCGCGGCCGCCCTCGTAGCCGAGCTTCGCCGCGAACCACGTGACGAGGACCGACGGGATGATCGAGATGACCATCGCGAGGATGGGGCCGAGGAATGACCCCTGCTTCGCGAGGCTCACGCCCAGGCCGAAGGCGATGACGCGGATGGTGCCCTGGAAGAACGAGTCACCGATGCCGGAGAGCGGGCCCATGAGCGACGTCTTCACGGCGTTGACGGTGTCGGGGTCGAAGGCGTTCGGGTCCTCGGCAAGCTCTTCCTCCATCGAGGCGGAAAGGCCCAGCACGAAGGCGCTCGTCTGCGGCGTGCAGTTGTAGAACGCCATGTGGCGACGGTACGCCTCCTTTTTGCGCTCCATCTGCTTGGGGTCGGTGTCCGCGTTGGGGTAGCAGCGGTCGAGGGTCGGCGCGATGCCGTACATGAAGCCCATGTTCATCTGGCGCTCGTAGTTCCAGGAGTCCTGGATAGCCCAGCTGCGCCAGAAGAACTGGCTGATCTTCTTGCGAGTAGAGACTTCCTTGGTAGCCATGTCATTCTCCTTACTCGTCGTCGTCTTCGAGGGGGTCATAGTCGTCGGATGCAGAGAGCGCCGCGGTGCCGCCGCCGTTGCCGTTGGCGTGGCGACCGAACTTGAGGTCCGTCAGCACGACCGCGGCGGCGACGCCGAGCGCGGAGACGGCGATGACGGAGAGCTTGAGGTAGGCGGCAAGCAGGAAGCCGACGAAGAGGAACGCGCCCATGCCCTTCTTGAGCGAGAGCGAGAGGAGCAGCGCGAGGCCGTAGGCGGTGAGGAGCTTGGTGGAGACGTTTAGTCCGGTGGTGAGCCAGCCGGGGATGAGGCTGACGACGCCCTTGACGAGGTCGGTGCCAAGCAGGATCGCGAAGAACGTGGGGATGAAGTACATGAGGGAGTACAGTATGGTGCCCACGACTATGTGCAGGTGCTGGGCCTTAACGAACTTGCCCTCCTCGATTGCGGCGTCCGCGACGTGGGTGAGCACGGCGATGACGGAGCGGAACACGATGCCGAGGAGCTGGCCCAGGACCGCGACGGGGACCGCGATGGTCATGGCGGTCTCGGCGCTGGCGCCGGTGAGGCACGCGAAGGCGGACGCGATGATGCTGCCGAGCACCATGTCGGCCGGCACCGCGGCACCGACGCTCACGAGGCCCATGCTCACGAGCTCCGCGGCAGCGCCGACGGCGAGGCCCGTCATCGGGTCGCCCAGGACGACGCCCACGAGCGTGGCACCCACGAGCGGCTGCTCGAAGTTCAGACGGCCAAGCAGGCGCGAGTCGAGCATGCAGAACACGCTGACGAGGCCCACGAGCAGGGCGCTAACGAATGTGTTCATGTCTTTCTCCTTTCGGGGACTGTGCCGGGGCTACAGCCTCTTCGTGACGTCGGTGCGCGGAAGCGTGGGGGTCTGCTGCACGTAGACCTTCACGCCCATGTCGAGAAGGGCGTTGACATCGGCCTTCTGGGCCGCGTCCAGGAAGACGGACGAACCCTTGCCGCCGATCATCTCGGCGCCGTCGTGGTTGGCGGTCGCACCGAGGTCCACATCGCCCAGCTTGTAGGACTCGTAGAAGCGACGCAGCTCCGAGGTGGTACCGAACACGAACATGACCTTCTCGCCCAGCGTGTTGAGCTTTGCCATCTTCTTGAGCGTGCGGTCGACGGTGAAGACGTTCAGACGTACGCCCGCGGGCTTTGCCAGGCGCAGGGCACCCTTCTTCACGTCGTCGGTAGCGGCGTCGTCGTCCACGACGATGATGCGCTCGGCGCCGACGTTCGAGACCCACGAGAAGACGACCTGACCGTGGAGCAGGCGGTAGTCGAGCCTGGTGAGGACGATCTTCGCGGGACCGAGGTTTGCGTGTGGGCGCTTTGCCGCGGCGGCCGGAGCGGCGCTTTCCGGGGCGTCCGGGTGCGCGCAGTCCACGATGCCGCGACGACCCTCCGCCACGAGGTCGCGCACGGCCGCTGCGTCCAGCGGGCCGTCCGAGAGCGCCAGCGTGAGGACCATGGGCATGTTCATGCCAGCGATCACGGTGACGTCCGGGTGTGCCGCTTGGTACTCGACTATGGAGTTGTTGACGCTGGAGCCCAGCATGTCCGTGAGTACGTACACGGCATCGTCCGGCGAGAAGTCCTTTACGAGCGCCTCGACCTTGGCGGTGATGGGCTCCTTGTCGTCGCGCTCGAGCGTGACCGTGTGCACGTTTGGCGCCTCGCCCACGATCATGTGGACGGTGTCAAGCGCGCCGGTCGCGAGTCCGCCGTGAGACGCAAGGATGACTTGGTTCATGTGGTCCCGACCTCCCCTTGTTGGCTTGATGTTGTAGACATCATATACGTCTTATTATTGTTGTGATAGTGGTCTATAACGTTTAGAAACAAACGGTTCTTTTTTGCCAGCGAACGGTACATGCAATGGCAATCGCGCGGCAATAAAACGGCCAGCTGCTGGAGAAAGCGGCTGGCCTTTCCTCGGAGGCCAAGGGGAGTGCCTCCGCAGGAACCGAATGTCATGGCCGGCAGCGGGCGCCGCCCTGCCGGGAGGGCGCTGTTGCAGGCGCGCCCCTAGTACTCCACCTTCCACATGTAGCGGCGCGTCATGTAGTCCTTGCCGGTCGCGGCAGAGAGCGCACGCATGTACACGTTGTTCAGGATGGGCGAGAACAGGATGTGGTTGAAGTACTCGCGCACGTCCTGGGGCAGCTCGCCCAGGCCTAGGTCCATACCGTCCAGCACGTAGACGTTCGCGCCGCCGTGGCGCCTGAGGAAGCGCAGGGCGCGCTCGTCCGCCGGGCGGCAGCGTCCTGCGGAAAGCAGCAGGAACACGGGCTTCTTGGCGTCCAGCACCTCGAACGGGCCGTGGAAGAACTCGCAGCTGTTGATGGTGGGCGAGTCTATCTGCAGCATCTCCTCGATGTTGCATGCAGCAGGGGCGCAAAGCACATGAAGATGTCAGCCACGCCGTTGCGCACGTACTCGTAGTCCCAGCGCCCGGGCTCGCCCGGCCTCGGCGGCAGCGGCTCGCGGGAGTGCGCGACGAGCTGGCGGCTGGACTCGTCCAGACACACGAGCGGCCGGGCCGGGTCCCGCGGGCGCTCGTAGACGCGCAGCACGTCCTCCATGGCGGCTACGAACTCGCCGCTGTGCTCGGGGATGCACCACTCCTCGTGTAGCCATGGGCGAAGCTCGTTTTTTAAGCAGGTCGCCGATGGCGACGTGGCTGATGGACTCGACGTAGCCGAGCTCCGCGCTCCTCTCCGCGATGAGGCGCAGCGTCCACCTGGCGTGGCCCTCGGGAGGCTCGGCGCAGGTCAGGGCCACGATCTTCGCCTCGGCCTCTCCGTCTATCTTCCTGTTGCCGGGGCGGTCGCGCCGCTTCCTGGCGAGCACGCCGCCGAAGCCTCCCTCCACGAGCTTGCGCTTCAGGTTGTATACCGTCTTGGGCGTCGACCGTCCGCAGCGCCTCGGTCATCGTGCACGCCCTCGCCGTTAGGAGGTGCTCGCCCACGAGGGACTCCCTCAGGGCAGCCTGCCTCCCGGTGAGGTTCTCCCGACGCTTCAGCCAGCAATACTTCGTGCCCCTGAGCCGGCGCCCCTTCTCCTCGGACGACCTCGCCTCCCGACAGCGGACCCTGTCGGTGGCCTTTGCCGCGAGCTACATGACGTGGAAGCGGTCGACGGTCTGCGCGGCCTCCGGGAAGGCCTCCGACACCCCCAGCGCGTACGCCTCGGCCATGTCCCTGGTGACCTCGAGGACGCGGGAGCGGTCGCCGCCGCGCTCCTCCAGCCGGTCGCAGAGCCTGCCGACGGCGCCCCCGCCCCTGCCCTCGGTGAGACGGCGACGACCCGCCGGGCGTCGAGGCCCACCATGGCCGGGACGTGGCTCTGGCCGCGCCTCCTCGCCGTGTCGTCGATGCCGACGCGCTCGACGGCGGAGTAGTCCGCGGCAGCCCTGGCCTCGGCGACCGCCCGCCTCAGCATCCTCCACACGGTGCCGTCCGACATGCGCAGCGCCGAGGCGATCTGGGCAGCGGTGAGCCCGGAGAGGGCCATGGCAAGGACCTGCGCCTCGAAGAGGGCCGTGAGGCGCGGGCTCGGCCTCGCCCCCCACGGCGTCCGGACGGTGCGGACGCCACGCTCCGGGCAGCCCGCCCTGGGCACGGCGCAGTGCACGGCCGTCTCGTACTGCCAGACGCCGAGGCGGCGCCAGGTGCGCTCCCGCGTGTCGCAGGCGCCGCACCTCCGCCCGCACTCGGGGCACCCGACGGCCCGCCCCCTCACGTGCGACACGCGGACGTGGAGCTCGTCGGCGCCGCCGCCGCGCTCCTCGAAACAGACGTCCGAGACCTCCCATTCCGCCCCGAGGCCCATCGACCTCTCGAAGAGCCGCGCCAGCATCCCGGCCCGCGCGTCCATCGCCGCCTCCCCGGTGGGTGTCCGGCCCTCCCCTGCAGGGCAACATCCTACCGCCCGGAGGAGCCAGACGTATCACCGCAGGGATGCGCTACCCACCAGAAGTGACGAAGAGACCAAAGCACAAGGGGGAGAGGCGCCAGGCCCCTCCCCCTTTGTGTGCTAGACGTGCATCAACGCCACGCTACTAGGCGACCTTGGCAGGACCGCCGTTGGAGTTGATCTTGGCCTGCGCAGCCGCAAGACGGGCGATGGGCACGCGGTACGGCGAGCAGGACACGTAGTCGAGGCCAAGGTCATAGTAGACCTGAATGGACTCGGGGTCGCCACCGGTCTCGCCGCAGACGCCGCAGACGATGTCGGGGTTGGCCTTGTGGCCACCCTCGACGCCCATCTGGACGAGCTTGGCAACGCCGGGGTCGACGGTCGCGAACGGGTTGCGCTTGACGATCTTCTTCTCGAGATAGAGTGGCATGAACGCAGACTCGACGTCGTCACGGGAGAACCCAAGGCAGGTCTGGGTGAGGTCGTTGGTGCCGAAGGAGAAGAAGTCGGCGTGCTTGCCGATCTCGTCGGCAGTGATGGCAGCGCGAGGGAGCTCGATCATGGTGCCGATGGGGATCTCGAGCTTGACGCCAGTCTCCTCCTCGACCTCCTTGAGGGTCTTCTCGACGCCGGCACGGACGAGCTCAATCTCGGTCTCGAAGGCGACGAGCGGGATCATGATCTCGGGCTTGGGGTCGAAGCCCTCCTTCTTGAGCTCGGCAGCAGCGCCCGCGATGGCGCGGACCTGCATGACGTTGAGCTCGGGGTACACGATGCCCAGGCGGCAGCCGCGGAGGCCGAGCATGGGGTTGGCCTCCTGGAAGGAGTCCAGCTTGGCGAGAAGGGCGCGCTTCTCGGTGCAGTCCTTGCCGGTGCACTCCTCCTTGGCAATCTCGACCTCGAGGTCACGCGGGCTGTCGAGGAACTCGTGCAGGGGCGGATCGAGCAGGCGCACGATGACGGTCTTGCCGTCCATGGCCTTGAACATGCCGAGGAAGTCGCCCTTCTGGGCCTCGCCGAGCTTCTTGAGGGAATCCTGCTTGACGTCGTCGGACTCAGCGAGGATGAAGTTCTGGATGAGCTGCTTGCGCTCGCCAAGGAACATGTGCTCGGTACGGTCGAGACCGATGCCCTCGGCGCCGTTGTCGGCGGAGAGCTGGGCGTCGGCGGGGTTGTCGGCGTTTGCGCGGACGCCGATCACGCGGCCACGCGAAGGATCCTTGCGGACCTCGTCTGCCCAGTCGAGGATGGTCTCGAGGTCGCCGCCGAGCTCGGGGCGGATCAGGGGCACCTCGCCCAGGATGACGTCACCCGTGGTGCCGTCGATGGAGATGATGTCACCCTCGTGGAGGACGACGTCGGTACCTGCGACCTTGCACTCCTTGTTGGGTGCGTCGATGTGGAGGGCCTCGACGCCGCAGACGCAGGGGGCGCCCATGCCACGGGCGATGACGGCCGCGTGGGACGTCTTGCCGCCGTGGGACGTGAGGATGCCCTCAGCAGCGACCATGCCCTTGAGGTCATCGGGCGTGGTCTCCCAGCGCACGAGGATGGAGGGCTTGCCGGCCTCCCTGAAGGCCCCCGCGTCGGCAGAGGAGAAGACGACGGCACCGGTGGCGGCACCAGGGGAGGCGTTCAGGCCCTTGGCGAGGACCTCGTACTTGGCCTTGGGGTCGAACTGCGGGTGCAGGAGCTGGTCGAGCTGCTCCGGAGCGACGCGCATGACGGCGGTCTCGCGGGAGATGCGACCCTCCTCGTACATCTGGATGGCGACCTTGAGCGCGGAGAGCGCTGTGCGCTTGCCGACGCGGGTCTGGAGCATCCAGAGCTTGCCCTCCTGGATGGTGAATTCGAGGTCCATCATGTCGGCGTAGTGGTCCTCGAGGATCTCGAAGACGTGATAGAGCTCCTTGCCAGCCTCCTCGAGACCAGGGGTCTTGGGAAGGTCGGAGATGGGCTCGGTGTTGCGGATGCCGGCGACGACGTCCTCGCCCTGTGCGTTCACCAGGAAGTCGCCGTAGCGCTCGTTGGTGCCGTCGGCGGGGTTGCGGGTGAACGCGACGCCGGTAGCCGAGGTGTCGCCCATGTTGCCGAAGACCATGCACTGGACGTTGACTGCGGTGCCGAGGTCATCGGGGATCTTGTTCTGCTTGCGGTAGAGGATGGCGCGCGGGGTGTTCCAAGATCCAAAGACGGCCTGCTCAGCAAGACGCAGCTGGAGGTACGGGTCGTGCGGGAACACGGGCTTGCCGTCAACGACGACCTCGGGGTACTTCACGGGGTCGACGTTATCGGAGAAGATCTGCTTGAACGTGACGACGAGGTCCTTGAGGTCGTCGGCGTTGAGCTCGGTGTCGAGCTTCGCGCCGCGCTCGGCCTTCTTGGCGTTGATGGCATCCTCGAAGAGCTGGCCATCGACGCCCATGACAACGCCCGAGAACATCTGGACGAAGCGGCGATAGGAGTCGTAGCCAAAGCGGGGGTTGCCGGTCTTCTTGATGAGGCCCTGGACGGAGTCGTCGTTGAGGCCGAGGTTGAGGACCGTGTCCATCATGCCGGGCATGGAGAAGGGCGCGCCGGAGCGAACGGAGACGAGCAGCGGGTCGTCCTTGTCGCCGAGCTTCTTGCCCATGCGCTTCTCGAGGTCCTTGCGGTAGGCGTCAATCTCGTCAAGGACGCCGTCGGGCCAGACGTTGCCGGCCGAAGAATAGGCGACGCAGGTCTGGCAGGTAATGGAGAATCCCGGAGGAACGGGAAGGCCGATGTTGGCCATCTCCGCCAGGTTGGCGCCCTTGCCGCCGGTGATCCACTTCGCCTCGTCGACGGTAGCGCCGGCAACTTCGGTCACGTTGTTGCCGTTCTCGTCCTTTCCGAAGCGGTACACGTGCTTCTCAGACATTTCACTCCCCTGTTCGTACAACCAGACACGCCTCGCGGCGCGCACTCACACAGCGGGGCCGTGGTTCAGGCCACCGCAACGCCCCATTCTAGACAGACCCATTTTCATGTGACTCCAAATTCAAGACTCAACCGGTGGACGGAGATATACGCCGGCGAACGCTCAGAAGGGGGGGCCAGACGTTAGCCTGACCCCTCGAGCGGACGAAGCAACCAGCTTGGTATCTTACTCTTTTCCAGCGGGACGCTCTGAGTAGGTGGCGCCAATAGCATGGCTTGGCTCCTCGCCGGTAAGCGTGGAGATGACCGTGACAGCCGGGCCGAGGAGGTCGATGGAGGGAATGCCCCTTCTATCGAGCTCGCGGCGAATCTCGCGGCGAAGCTGACCATTGGCAAAGGTGTGGAAAACGGCGCTCGGCCTGTCCGGGTCAAAATTCTTGTCGAAGTAGTCTCGGACCTGCTCGACGCTCTCGACACCGGACACCCGAATGATCTCGACGGAACCGTCACCAAACTGTGCAGCAGCAGCCTCCACAACGGCCTTGGCAGTCTCTCCGCGTGCGTCGGAGAGCACGTAGATGGCTGGAATAACGTGGCCGAAGACGTCGTCGTCCAGATCAAGTTTCCTCATAGTCGATCCTCCCAAATGACACAATCGTGTGGGGACGTTGCTGCAAGTGTAACCGCTCTTGCACTACTTTCGCTTCGAAAGTACGCCAATATCGGCGACGTCACCAAAGACGCCAGCGAAACGGTTGAGAAGACGGAGCCTATTGTCCTTTACTGAGGGGTCCGGGTCCATCACGAGGACGTCGGTGAAGAATCGGTCGATAGGCCCGCGAAGGCCAGCCAAGGCCTCACAGGCGGCATCGAAGTCACCGGAGGTAAGGGCGCCAGAGACCTTCCTCTCCCCCTCCTCGCAAGCGGAAAGAAGCGCCTTCTCGGCATCGCCAAGAATGCTCGCGTCGACGTCCGTTCCAAGCGAGGCGTCGGCAAGGTGGGCAGCGCGAGCGTAGGCGGTGGCGAGGTCCTCGAAGAGCTCGGGGCTCTCGGAGCGTGCGCGATCGAGGGCAGCGGCACGACGC
>JALCMG010000008.1 GCA_022648325.1 Olsenella sp. | reverse complement strand
CCTCATCGCTTGCGATTCCCCCATCCCGATCGGCCTCCTTCTCGAGGCCTATCGTATGATCGGACCGCAACACTAAAACGCCAGCGCTGGGGTTCTATACGACCAAAGTCGTTGAACATAGCCAATTTTGTTGGAATATCGCTGAAAAGAATTTATATTATGCATCGTGTATTCGCTCATGGATTTTCGAACCCATTTTGTGTTGTGAGACAGGGCACTTTTATGCGGCGAGTTAGAAATCTCTGTGAGATAGAGCGATTTTGTGCGTTCACGTGATCTGAAGGGAAGTCAGAGCAGAAAATAAGTCGCAACTCAGGGCAGCGACAGGGGGCACAAGGGCTCAAACCGTCAACGGCCAACGTCGCTAAGCCGCTTTTTGGGTCATGTTGTCACACCTATGAGCGTCCCCTTACCTCGTTGTGGTGGCTGCACTTGCTTTGGGACAAGCGCGAAAGACAGTCCTCGAACATTTAGATCAAATCACTGCGTTTTAAGACCACCCATGTAGTATCAAATAACGAAAGCGACCTTGGCATTACAGCAGATGGCCCCCTGGCGATAAAACGCCGCCAAGGAGGCTTTGTTGACAGACCCACGCCGTGGGACTACTCCGCCAGGGGCTACCCAACCAAATCGGGTATTTCCAAGAGCCCCTTCTTGCCCAAAGCTCGCGCGCTCCTCCGCGCCGTCATTCACCACAAGGCACGGCACGCTCATCACGTCGTAGCGCTCGCGCAGCTCCGAGAAGCGGTTGATGTCGTAGGCGTCGGCTTCGACCAGCGGGTTGTCTGCCGCCATGCGCTGGCATGCCACCACAACGTCGAGGCACATGGTGCACGAGAGCCCCACCGGCAGGCGCAGACGCACGGGACGCGCGATGCTCTCGATAGCGTTGCGATCCTCGTTGGCGATGGGCTGGCCTGGGCCAGAGGCGTTGTAGAGGCCGAGAACAAACGAGGTGAACTCATGGCCACCGGAGACTCCGTGGAAGCGCATACCAGTTGGTGCGCCATCGGCGCGAGCGACCTCAACAAAGGGCAGCTCGGCCGGGCCGTCTCCGTCAACGTCGAGGGACTCCACGGTCGCAAGCAGCGTCTCGGCGCCAAAAGCCTCGGCCTGGCGGCGCATGGTGACTGTGAGCTGCTCGCCACTCGCGCTGAGCATGCCAGGGTAGTTCACGACCTCCGAGGTGATGGTGATCTGGCCACCAAAGTGCTCGTGCTCGACAACCAGCACGCGATAGCGCGCACGGGCGAGGTAGAGCGCCGCCGTAAGACCGACCGGGCCTCTAAGCTTGCTGTTTGTCTTGCTCGTGAGCCCGTGCCCTACAGCTGGCCCACGAGGTCAAGGGACGGCTTGAGGGTCTCGGCGCCGGGCTGCCACTTGGCAGGGCACACCCGGTCGCCATGCTCGCGCACGAACTTGGCGGCCTGGACCAGGCGCAGGAGCTCCTTGGCGTTGCGGCCAATGCCCCCGGCAGTGACCTCGTAGACCTGGATCTTGCCGTCGGGGTCGACGATGAAGGCGCCGCGCTCCGCGAGGCCGTCGGCGGTGATCAGGACCTCGAAGTCCTCGGCAAGCACATGAGCGGGGTCCGCGAGCATGGGGTGGGTCACCTTGGAGATGCGCTCGGACTCGTCGTGCCAGGCCTTGCGGACGAAGCGGGTGTCGCAGGACACGGAGTAGACCTCGCAGCCATCGGCCTTGAAGGCGTTGTGGTTCTCGGCCAGCTCTTCAAGCTCGGTGGGGCACACAAAGGTGAAGTCGGCGGGATAGAAGAAGAACAGGGCCCACTTGCCCAGGACGTCGGACTTGGTGACGGTCTTGAACTCGCCGTTCTGGAAGGCCTAGACGGTAAACTCGCCGATCCCCTTGTTGATGAGGGACATGTGATGCTCCTTCTCTGCTAACTAGATGGTGTTTGCCGTACCTCTATTGGTACT
The DNA here is from genome assembly GCA_022648325.1 of Olsenella sp. GTDB lineage: Bacteria > Actinomycetota > Coriobacteriia > Coriobacteriales > Atopobiaceae > Tractidigestivibacter. The sequence continues at coordinate 116,381 of JALCMG010000008.1, read as the reverse complement.
GGGACTTATTGTCAACAGATGAGAGAAGGACGCGAGTGCGAGATTCAACTTTTTTGCAAGGTGCAAGCGAGGGTCCCCACTTGGGGTCGCGCCGCTTCTCGCCCCCTCATCACACTCCCGGGCGGAAAAGTGCACGCGAAAACAATCACCGGAGTTTCTCAGCAACGCTTTCCCAGGAAACTGGTAGTAACCGGTCATTTTGGCGTGCGTTCTTTCGAGGAGGGGTGCAGCGTTGGCGGCAGGAACCCGATTCGGGCGAAGCGCTATCGCAGCAATCACGCACAAAAGCGACTCTCCGGCTGCAAGCCGTCGCCGGAAGGGGGCTTCTGTCGCAATCTGCGCCAAATACGGCCCTCCGGCGACGCGCTTCCCCCGGCGACCCGCCCCTCTCCGGCGACGCACCCCTCTCGTACAATACAGCTAAATAAGATATAGTCCTATTATTGTTTGGAGTATCATCACCCCAAAGAGTCAAGAACCCACTTGGGCGAGAAACCCAGGTCACGCATAAAGAGCGGAGCGAGCCATGGAGAGAAGAAACACCCGGCAGCGCCAGCTGGTGCTTGAGGCGGTGCAGCAGCTGTGCGACCACCCAACCGCCGACGAGATATACCTTCGCGTGCGCGAGCAGGACGACCACATCAGCCGTGGAACCGTCTACCGCAACCTGCATCTGCTTGCAGACACCGGCGAGATTCTCTCGGTGAAGACCCCGGGCGGCGAGCGCTTTGACCGGCGAATGGACCAGCACGCTCACCTCGTGTGCTCGGAGTGCGGCAGCGTCATCGACGTGCCCATCCCCGACCAGGCCGACTTCTGCCGTCAGATAGAGCAGTCCACCGGCTACTCGGGAGTCTCCACGAGCACGATCCTCACGGGCGTCTGCCCCGCATGCCAGGAGCGAACGAGTCGCGAGAATGGTGCGCCTGCAGCGGCGGACGCGCGTCACTAACACCTCCCGCCGCGCGCCACTCGCGAGGCGTGGTGCCCATGGTGTCCGAGAACGCCTTCGTGAACTTTGACGGGCTGGAGTAACCCACGGAAGCGGCGACTTCGGCTATGGGAAGGTCGCTTTCGAGCAGGGCTTCTGCCGCCAGCCGCACACGGTACTCTCTGTACCAGGTGTAGATGGGCACGCCAAAGGTCTCGCGAAACGCCTCCTTGAGCACCGTGGGAGAGGTGCCGCAGATCGCGGCCAAGGTGGGTATGGTCTTTGGACGCGAGACGTCGCGGATCATCTCCTGCTGCGCTCGCAGGGCAACCTGCACGTGGCGCACACGCGCCGAACTTCTCCGCTGTCCACCACAGCCGTGGGAGCAAGCGCCGGCAAGCGTCGTGAGGCAGCGGAGAACCTCGATGGCCTTGAGGCGAAGGTAGCCAACGTTCCCCTCGCCCACCAGGGGGTACGTCTCGGCAAAGACGCGGGCAAGCTCCGTGTTTGCACGCGCCACCGCGATTGGGCGCTCGGCCGGCACCAGGCGCGCAATGGCTTCGAGGTTGACCTCGAAGCTCGAGAAGACGCGCCTGATGTCTGCCGGGAGTCTGCGCCCGTCGACCGCAAGAACCAGTCCCGCAACGGAGCCCCAACGCATCTCGGTGCCCAGGCAATCTACGCTTGGGCCGAGAAGCGCCACACCACCCTCGCCAAGCTCCTCGCGGCTCCCATCGGAGAGCACCACCACGCAGCAGCCGCGCTGCACATGGACAACGCGAAGGAGGCCCGGCGCGGAATGCAGCGCGCTGCTCGCCTGCTCAGGTTCAAGAGGCCCGCAGGTGATGACCATTCCCCGTGCTATCTCGAGGTGCCGGAGCGCACCGGACGCACCAGCCGACGCTGCCTGCGCGTGGGAGTTCATCGAAACGCCCCCTCGCACGCATGACGTACCTCGACGCACGCTCCCGCGACGGTCACGGAAAACGCGACCACAACCAGCACGTCCACGCCCAACGCCACGCCTTCCTCCCAAATAGAGCGAATCTCACCGCAGGAAAGGGGGCGACCCTCTCCCCGCAAGGTGCGGGAGGAGGGCCGTCCGGGTGTCGCACTTAGGCAACGGGCTCCTCGGCGAGGTTGTCGAGGATGTGCTCGTCCTTCTCGTCCCACTTGGGCATGGGACGGAAGAGCTGCCAAATCATAAGTGCGAGCAGGACAAAGGCGACCACGGTCCAGAAGCCGAAGTTCCCAAAGACGAAGAGCTCGTAGAACTGGTTGATGAGAAGGCCTATCACCCAGCCAAACCCGCACTCGTAGCCAATGGCGAACCAGAACCACTTGGGGTCGTCCATCTGCCTGCGGATGGTGCCCATGGCGGCGAAGCACGGCGCGCAGAGCATGTTGAAGGCGACAAACGCGCACATGGCACCAACGTGGAGCGTGCCCGCGACGGTAAACATGCTTGCGAATCCCTGCCACATCGAGACGGAGTTCTCGGTGGCGTCACCAAGCCCGTAGAGGACGCCAAAGGTGGAGACCAGGTTCTCCTTGGCGATGAGGGCCGAGATGGTGGACGCGGTGGCCTGCCAGTTGCCAAAGCCGAGCGGCATGAAGATAAAACTCAGGGCACCACCGATGCCGGCGAGGATCGAGTAGTCCATGTAGGTGTCGGGCGCACCGTCCATGGCCTGCAGGAAGCCGAAGGACCCGTCGCCGCCCTCCCAGCCGGCCAGACCAAAGTTGGAGAGGGCCCAGATGCCAACGGCAGCCGCGAAGATAATCGTGCCGGCCTTCTTGATGTAGGCGGCAACACGCTCCCACACGTGCAGCGCCCAGCTCTTGATGGCGGGCATGTGGTAGTCGGGAAGCTCCATCACGAAGGGCACGGGCTCGCCGGCGAAGCGCTTGGTCTTCTTGAGCATGACGGCCGAGATGATAATCGCGGCAATGCCCATGAGGTAGAACATCGGGGCAACCCACCACATGTTGGAGCCGCCCGCAAGCACGCCCATGACCAGCGCGATGATGGGGAGCTTGGCGGAGCACGGGATCATGGTGGTGAGCATGGCGGTCATGCGGCGGTCGCGCTCGTTCTCAATCGTCTTGGTGGCAAGCACGCCCGGAACGCCGCAGCCGGAGGAAACAATCATGGGGATGAAGGACTTACCCGAGAGGCCAAAGCGGCGGAAGACGCGATCCATCACGAAGGCCACGCGGCTCATGTAGCCGCAGTCCTCGAGGAAGCAGAGCATGACAAAGAGGACGAAGATCTGCGGGATGAAGCCGAGGACCGAGCCCACGCCGCCGATGATGCCGTCGACCACGAGCGAGATCACCACGTCAGAGGCATCGGCCTCGGTGAGCCAGCCGGTCACGGCGTTGGGGATGGAGTCGACAAAGCCGTCGTAGTCGTGCTGGTCGGGCTCGGGCGTGTCCACGGCGGTCTTGAAGTCGGCCGCGGTGACCGTGGGGAGAACATCTACCTCCTGGCCAGCGGCAGGCACAGGGTTGCCGTCCGCGTCGAGCTTGGTGATGACGTTGCCCTCGGTGTCCACGAAGTTGCCGTCGGAGTTGGTGATGGGGACGTTAGTCGCAACGACGCCGGCCTTCTCGGCATCCTCCTCGAAGGCGGCAATGGTGGCCTCGTCGTCTGCGGTCTGCGGGTCCGCACCGATGGCGTCCTGGACGCCATCGGTGTTTACGCCGGCCTCCTCGGCTGCGGCAATGAAGCCGGAGATCTGGTCGGTGTAGTGGGCGTCCTGCCAGGCTTCATCGGCCTCCTCGTAGGCGGCCTGGCCGTCGCCGTTCACAAAGAAGCCGTCGGAGAAGAGGTTGTCATTCACCCAGTTCGTCGCGGGCGTGCCCACAGCGACGAGTGCCACCCAGTACACGCCGATCATGATCACGATGAAGATTGGCAGGCCGAGCACGCGGTTTGTGACCACGCGGTCGATCTTCTCGGAGACCGTGAGCTTGCCGGGGGCCTTTACCACGCAGGCGCCCATGACCGTGGCGATCCACTCGTAGCGCTCGGACGTGATGATGGACTCGGAGTCGTCGTCGCGGTCGCGCTCGATGGGCTCGATGACCTTCTCCATGTCCTCAAGCTGCTGCTTGGAGAGGTGAAGTGGCTCGATGGCGGCGGAGTCGCGCTCGAAGGCCTTGATAGAGTACCAGCGGAGAAGGTCCGGCGCGCAGGAGTCGGCAATGGTGTTGGCAATGGTTCCAAGGGCCTTCTCGACCTCGGGCGAGAAGCACTTCACGCCCTGGGCGACCTTGTTGGCGCGACCGGAGTCGACCGCCGTCTTCACCAGCTCGTCGAGGTTCTTGGAACGCAGGGCCGAGACCTCGACCACGGGCACGCCAAGTATCTTGGAGAGGCGCTTGGCATCGATCTTCTCACCACGCTGTGCTAGCAGGTCACACATGTTGAGGCCCACGACCACGGGACGGCCCGTCTCGAGAACCTGCGTGGTGAGGTAGAGGTTGCGCTCGATGTTGGTGACGTCGACGAGGTCGATGATGGCGCTCGGGCGGCCGGAGATGATGAAGTCGCGCGAGACGACCTCCTCCGGGGAATAGGGCGAGAGCGAGTAGATGCCGGGGAGGTCGGTGAAGAGCACGCTGTCGTCCTTCTTCCAGACGGCCTCCTTCTTCTCCACGGTGACGCCCGGCCAGTTTCCAACGTAGCCGTTCGAGCCGGTAAGCTCGTTGAACAGCGTGGTCTTGCCACAGTTGGGGTTACCAGCCAGGGCTATGTCGATCTTCTCTGCCATGCCTTCCCTTTCCTGGTTGAGTGTGTGCGGGCAGCCGATGCCGTGTGAGTTTCTGTAGGCCAACTGTTACCCGCGAGGTGCTATTTGTTAGTCTTGCTTAACTTAATTGCCCAAAACATGGGGGCTTCTGCCCCCTCGTCGTGTGAGCCCGGCCCTCGGCGTGGCTCGCCAGATGACGCAACGCCCTTCTCGGCTAGGCGACGCCCTTCTCGGCCTTTGCCACATCGGTGACCTCGACGCATGAGGCCTCGTCCTTGCGCAGCGACAGCTCGTAGCCGCGCACCGTGACCTCGATCGGGTCGCCCAGGGGCGCGACCTTGCGCACGTAGATGTGCGTGCCCTTGGTGATGCCCATGTCCATGATGCGCCGCTTGATGGCACCGGTGCCGCCAAGCTTTGAGACCGTGCAGGCCTCACCCACGCGCACATCCTTTAGGCTTGCCATGCTCTCCCTTTCTTCTAGCCACGAGCGGCAGATGCGCCTGCGGCGGCTTATAGACGGTGATGATGTCGGCCGGAACGAGCCTTGCCACCCGCGCTGCCGACGGTGGCGCTAGTAGGTGACGATGCGCATTGCCATGTCGCGGCCGATGCCAAAGGTGGAGCCCTTGACGTTCACCACCACGTCACCGTTCACGCGCGAGACCACCTTTACCTCCGCGCCCTCGACAAAGCCCATCTCGGAGAGGTGCTGGCGCAGGGTCGCACCACCGCGCACCTTGAGCACGCGGATCGTCTCGCCCTCGCTCGCCATGGCAAGGGGCAGCTGCGCTCCCCTGCCGGCCGCAGCCGATTCCGCGCGACCGCCCGCCTGGCCAACAGGATTGCTGCCTGTCATAACGGCCTCAGCCTCCATGGTCGACATAGCGACTCCCTTCTCGCCTCTTGCGGCAGGTCGCAAGCAAGCGACTACGATTAGAAGGCCGTCGGTGCCGCTTGCCGCTCAAGTTGTACCCAGCTAACCCGTAAGTAGTATATGGCTAACTCCGTAAGAATGGCCCGAGAAGTTAGCCATATCTGACTGATTCGCATGGTTCCATGGTAGATTACCTGGTAGATTGGCTGGCCTGGCACTTCTTGCCAGCCCAATCGGACGGAAATGTGCGAGAAGCAATGCACATTGGGATGGCGATGTGGGCTTCTCGCCCCCGTCTGCGGACGCGCATCGCATGTGCTCGCACCTCCCCACGGCCCCTCTGGACTCGTACGGCCCAGGCCGTCCCTCTCCGCGACTTTCCGATCGGTTAGGTCCCTCTAAACAATCGGAATTTCCTGCTGGGTTTCGGCCCAGCAATTTTCGATCGGTTAGGCCACCTTAACCGTTCGCGCTTTCCTTAAATGATCGGGAATTGCAGAATTGTCTCAATCGCAGGTTGACCTCGGCTTCTCTTCGCAACGTCCTCGCAGGAAACGTCCCGTTGTCATACAAGCCGCCCTAACAGTGAATGCGCACAAAGAGGGCTTCCAGCGAGGCACTGACGCCGGAGGGCTGGTTTCCGCAGCTGCGGCGTATGCAATCGCGCTCCCGGCGCTATTTTGACGCCGGGAGCGCGATTTCGACCGTAGTAGCCGCGAATCCCGCGCTACGCCTTCTTGCGCCGAGAAGTGCTGCGCCCCGTCGCCGAGCTGCGGCCGGCTCCCGAGCCCTTCCGCGTCCCGCGCCCACCGCGAGCGCCGGATGCAGCCTTCTTCTCCCTGCTCGGGCAGTCCATGTTCACGCAGACGCGCCACGGCCCGCGCTGCGTCACCACCTCGACGATGGGTGCGCCGCACTCGGGGCACGTCTCGCCCGTGGCATGCAGCTCGCCACGCTGCGGCAGCGGATAGCTCGTGCCGCACTCGTCGTAGTTGGTGCACCGTATGAAGCGCTTTCCGCTTTTCTCGGACTTGTGCGCCACCAGGTCACCGTGACGGCCGGCTGCCTTGCAGGCGGCACACTCCCCCACCACGATGTCGGGCTCGCGGTTGGTGGGACAAGCGGGGTTGATGCACGTCTCGTACGGACGGTTGCGGAAGGGATGCACCTTCACGCGCGGTGCGCCGCACTCCGGGCACACGCCCGCCTCGCCCTCGATGGGCTCGATGCGTCCCTTGGGCAGCGGGTACGTCACGTCGCAGTCGGGCCAGCCCTTGCAGCCGGCAAAGCTCCCCCGCGTCTTGGCGGAGGTCTTCACCACCAGGTCGCGCCCGCACTTGGGGCACACACCAACCTTGGCGTCGGCGGTCACGGCGTCGGCGATGGCCTCGGAGAGATCGTCCTTGTGGTCGATAAGACCATCCATCATGCCGGCGAGAAGCGCCCTCGAGTGGTCGACGACCTGCGCCTGCGTGTCCGCGCCCTCGGCGACCTTGGTCATGTCGCCCTCGAGCTCGGCCGTCATCTCGGGCGTGGTGATGCGCGGTGCGTAGTTGGTGAGCGCGTCGATGATGGCCATTCCCAGCTTACTGGGCTCGGCTGGATCGTTCTTGAGATACTTCACGTCATAGAGACGCTGGATAATCGAGGCGCGCGTGGACTTCGTACCAAGCCCGCGCTTCTCCATCTCCTGGATGAGCTTGCCCTGGCTGTAGCGCGCGGGCGGCTCGGTCTGTTTTGCATCGAGCGTCATCGAGGCAACGTCGCAGACGTCGCCCTCGTTGAGCTCGGGCAGCTGGTCGTCCTTCTTGAGGCCGTAGGGGTAGATGGCTCGGAAGCTCGGCACGGCCAGGACGTTTCCCGTGGCAACAAACGGCTCGCCGGAAACGTCGAGCTCCACCTTGGTGCCGGCGATCGTGGCCGGTGCCATGAGCGTGGCCAGGAAGCGGCGGGCGATGAGGTTGTAGAGCTTCCACTCCGCCGGCTGCAGGTCATCCGGGTTGGCAGCGCCCGTGGGATAGATGGGCGGGTGGTCGGTGGTCTCCTGCTTGCCTCGCGTGGCGTGGAGCGTCCCCTGGCCGAGAAGCGCCTTGCACGTGGGAGAAAACTGCGGCACCGCCGCAAGCGTGCGCACGCACTCGCGCAGGTCGAGCGACGACGGGTAGACGGTGTTGTCCACGCGCGGGTATGAGATGAGGCCGTCCATGTAGAGGGACTCGGCCAGGCGCATGGCGCGTGCCGGCGAGATGCCCTCAGCTGCCGCGGCTGCCTGCATGGACGTGGTGTTGAAGGGCACCGGAGGGTTCACGCGGCGAGTCCTGCGCGTAACCGCGCGCACCGTGGCGGTCTTCGCGTCACGCACGTGCTCAAAGGCCTTCTCGGCCGCATCGTGATCCGAGAAGCGCGCGGTGGCGTGCGTGATGCGGAAGGGGTCGGAGTCCTCGTGCGTGGCCTCACCCGAGAGCACCCAGTAGTCCTCGGGCACGAAGGCCATGCGCTCGCGCTCGCGCTCGACTACCAGAGCCAGTGTGGGCGTCTGGACGCGACCGGCGGAGCGGGTGTTTCCCAGGCCACCAAAGCGCACGCAGGTGAGGTAGCGCGTGAGCACGGCGCCCCAAATGAGGTCGATGTGCTGGCGGCTCTCGCCCGCGTCGGCGAGGTCCTGGTCCAGTGCCACCAGGTTATCGAAGGCGTGGTCTATCTCGGCCTTGGTGAAGGCCGAGTAGCGCGCGCGGAAGACCTTGACGTTGGGGGCAACCGAGAGGATCTGCTTGAGCGCGTCGGATCCAATGAGCTCGCCCTCGCGATCGAAGTCCGTGCCGATAATCACGGAGTCGGCCTTCTTGGCGAGGTTCTTGAGCGAGCGGATGATCTCTTTCTCGGCAGGGAGCTTCTCGATGGGAGCCCACACGAGGTATGGCAGGCTCGGGATCTTCCAGCCCTTGATGTCGACGCCGTCGGCGAGGAAGGGCTTGCGCTTGGTCGCAAAGGGCGGGCGCGGCAGGCCGTCAGGCACGTCCGCAGGCAGGTGCCCGCCCTCGGCGGCAAGGCCGTACCAGCCCTCCTCAGGGTCAAACTTGAGCTCGGGTGGAAAGTCCGGCTGCATGATGTGACCGCGCAGGCCAATGGTCACCCAGTCTTCCCCGCCCTTGCGAAAGCGGTAGATGGGCGTGTTATAGACCTTATCCGCCTTGGGCTTGCCAGACTCGGAGAGGAGCCTCGCAATCTGCTGGGCGGCATCGTTCTTCTCGGTGACGACAAGGATCAAAGGAGATTACCTCGCTTGAATCGTGACGGCAGAGCCCCCTTAGTTTAAAGCTTGTCGAGCTCCGCGTTCTCGTAGTCCTCGCGAGTCCACTTGAGGGCCTGCTTGCCGTCACGCGCAACGATGACGTTGCGGGCAATTGCAAGGGCAATCTCATACAGGCCAATAAGCGCGGCAAACATGAGGAGCATGGTCACGGGCGAGGCATCGGGCGTCACGACTGCCGAGAGAACCATGAGGCCAACGTAGATGTAGCGCCACTGCTCGCGGAAGACCTTGTACGGCACGATGTGCAGGATCGAGAGGTAGAAGATCACGAGCGGCAGCTCGAACGCGATGCCAAAGCCAATCTCAAGCAGCATGTAGATGTTGAGGTAGTCCTCGGCATCGGCCACGTTCTGCGCAAACTCGAAGGACTGGTCGAGCAGCCATCCAAAGGCAGCGGGCTGGATCACGTAGTAGCAGAAGATCATGCCGATGTAGAACAGGGCGACAAGGGCAGCCACCGTGGGGATGACCCACTTGCGCTCCTTGGGCTTGAGCGCCGGCAGGATGAATGCCAAGATTTCCCAGATGATGATTGGCGTGCAGATGATTGCCGCGAAGAACATGGCAACCTTGAAGCGAATGGTGAAGCCACCAAGCGCGGTGAGTACGTACAGGTCACCGCCGCGCATGGCCTCCTTGATCTGGTCAATCATGAGGTCGATGAGCGTGGGCGTGGCAAAGTAGACAATGACTGCCACGGTGAGAAGCGAGACCACGATGATAGTGAGCCTGCGACGAAGCTCTCCCAGGTGGTCCATGATGGGCATACGTGCTGGTCCGATAGGCATGGTAGTTGTTGGAGCGGGGCGCTAGGCCTGCTGCTCGCCGCCCTCCTCTCCATCTGCTACGGTAACGGTGGCGCTGGCCTCGGGGGTCGCGAGGGCATCAGCGCCTGCGTTGGCCTCTTCGGCCACCGGCGCGGGCCCGTCGGCCTTCTCGGCCTCAGTTGCCTGCTCGCGGCGACGATTGGGGCTCATCGCATAGAGGTCGGCGGCCGTGGTGGGCTTGGGCTTCTCGGGCTCAGCCTTGGACGCCTCCGCCGCGGGCGCGGCGGGTGCCTCGACGGGCGCGGCCGTCTCGGCTGCGGGGGAAACGTCTGCGTCACTGTCGGCGTCGTCCGCCGCGGCATTGGCCGCGGCTGCGGCTTCGCTCGGCGCTGCGACTGCGTCCGCCTTGGTCTTCTCGGCTGCGGCGCGCTCTGCCTCAAGGCGCTTCTTGCGCTCGGCGAACGTCTCGGTCTTGGGCGTGGGCTTGGCGGCTCCAGAGCCCTCGATGTCCGCGTCCTCCTCCTCGCTACGCTTGCGGTTGGGCTTCTTGGGCGTATCGCTCATGGCCTCGGTCGCAGGATCAACAATCTCGGTCTGAACAACCTGGGTAAAGCCCTCCTGAGCGTTCCTAAACTGCCGCAAAGCGCGGCCGATGGTACGCCCCATCCCAGGCAGCTTGTCTGGCCCAAAGATGAGGAACGCGAAGAGCAGGATGAGAGCGAGCTCTGACTCTCCAATGCCAAACACGGTCGGTTTCCTCCAGCGTGGATCGAATTCCTACAGTTGCCCGCACGCGACGGCGGGACATGCTTGCGCGCTACTCCTGTGCCCCAGTGACGTTGAGATCTGCGCCAACGCCCAGAAGCGAGAGGACGCGAGCGACGTTTCTCTGTGGGCGCTCCACCGAGATGGTGCGGCCAAGCTCCTTGGCACGGTGCGCGGCGCCAACAAGGACGCCAATGCCCGTGGAGTCGATGTATGGGACGTCGGCCAGGTCGACGGCGAGCGATCCCTCACCAGCGGAGAGCTGCTCGTCAAGGACATCGCGCAGAGTTGAGGCGTTGGAGACGTCGACCTCGCCAGAGACCGCCACGCGGCAGCCCTCTTCGGTGGGTGTGGTCGTGATGTTGATGCTCATGGGGTTCCTTCTCCTTAAAGTCCAGTGCCAGAGAGGTTGCTAAGCGTGTCGGTAAGGCCCTTTGCCCCGGTCTCGCCCGAGGACGAGGAGGTAGCGGACGTGCCTGTGCTTGTCGTGGAAGACGTTGTGCTCGACGAGGACTCGAGGGCAGAGAGACGCTGCGTGGCGTAGCTCTTTGCGCCGTACTCGTCGTTGGGGTCATTGTCGATGGCGGTCTGGTAGGAGGTCTTGGCGGCGTCCTTGTCGCCGGCGTATTCCTGGACCATGCCAAGGTTTGCCCAGGCAGGAGCATAGGTGGGCGAGTTCTGCGTGAGGGTCTCGAGGTCGGACTGCGCCTCGCTTGTCTCGCCCTCGTAGAGCTTGCAGAGCGCGATGTCCACGCGGACGGCGTCGGAGTCCTTGAGGCCGAGGTATTGCTGATAGTAGCCAATGGCCTTCTCGAGCAGCTCGTTGCCATGGGTGGTATCGCTGTCGGAGGACGACACCGAGAGGACCGAGGCGCCCCAGCGCATGTAGTTGCGGCCCAGGTTGAGCAGGGTCGCGAGGTTGGTGTTGTCGGAGGAAAGCTTTGACTCAAGCTCCGAGACGGTGTCCTGATACTTGGCATCGACAGCCGCCGCACCCGTGGCAGAGCTCGTGTCGCTCGTGCTGGAGTCCGAGGAGTCCGAGCTGTTATCAGAGTTGGAGTCTGAGCTGGAGTCCTGAGAGCTGCTCTGCTCGGCCTGCTGGTTGCGCGAGAAGGCCGTGGAGAGCGTGGGCATCATGAGCGAGACAACCATAAGCACGGCAAAGATGACAATGACGACCTTGGCGGAAGTCGAGAGGCCGACCGCAGATGAGGTCGCGCCCTTTTTAGATGTAGCCGCAGCCTGCTTTCCCTTGGCCGAACGGGCGCCGGTCGAGGCGCCCCTGTTGCTTGACTTCTTCGACATGCCCGAAAGATCCCTCCGTATCCATCTGCGCCCTGCGACCTAGCGCTTGAGCGGCGCCGTCTGTGACTCTTTAATGTATGCCACATCGGCCTCGCCCTCGCGGGCGATGTTCACGCCTCCCGATTCTACAGAACTCTTCGAATCCGTTGGCGCCTGGACAGAGCGTTAGTCCCATGCTAGGCATCGGCCTCCCGAACGAAAAATACATTCTGGAGGCCGTTGCCATACAAGATTTGTATATGTCAGCTCTCCTCGCCTCGTTGCCGGCGAGAAGGCCCCGGTCAAGACGCCCTATTCCGCCTTGGCATCGCGCTCTGCCTTGGCGAGGCGCGCCGAGACGAGCTTCACCGCCACCACAAAGACGTCAAGCGCGGCACCAAGGTCCTCGAGCGAGGGATACGTTGGAGCGATGCGGATGTTGGTGTCCTCGGGGTCGCGGCCGTAGGGCCAGGTGGCGCCGGCTGGCGTGAGCTTGACGCCAAGGTTGGCGGCCATGGCGACGATCACCTTGGCAGAGCCCTTGGGGCCGTCGAACGAGACAAAGTAGCCACCGTGGGGGTTGCTCCAGGTTGCGCAGTCAAGCCCATCGAGGCCGGCGTGGAGCTTCTCCTGCACCAGCTCGAAGCGCGGGCGCACGATCTGGGCGTGCTTCTCCATGTGGGCCTTGATGCCGTCAAGGTCCTTGAGGAAGCGCACATGCGCGAGCTGGGAGACCTTCTCGGGCGAGACGCGCATCACCGAGAAGGCCGCGCGGATCTCGGCCATGTCGGCGGGGCTGGCAGTGACAAAGGCGATGCCCGAGCTGGGGAACGTCACCTTGGCCGTGGAGCCAAACTCGTAGACCATGTCGGTCTTGCCGGCCTTTGCCAGGGCGTCGAAGATGTTCAGCAGCTGGTCGCCCTCGCCCTCGAAGGTGTGCACAACGTAGGCGTTGTCCCAGAAGATGCGGAAGTCGGGCGCGGCGGGGGTAAGAGCGGCGAACTTGCGAACGACGGCGTCGGAGTAGGTGACGCCGGTGGGGTTCGCGTACCTGGGGACGCACCAGATGCCCTTGACTGCGGGGTCATTCTCGACCAGGCGCTTGACCACCGCCATGTCCGGTCCGTCCTCGAGCATGGGAACGGGGATGTTCTCGATACCGTAGTGGGCCGTCACCTTGAAGTGGCGGTCATAGCCGGGGGCAGGGCAGAGGAACTTGACCTTGCCCTGCTGGCTCCAGGGCTTGTTGCCGCCAATGCCGTGGGTGTATGCGTTGCAGACGAGGTCGTGCATGAGGTTGAGGCTCGAGGAGCCGTTCACGATCACGTTCTTTGGGTCGACGCCCAGAATCTGGGCGGCCAAGGCGCGCGCGGAGGGCAGACCGTCGGGGGCACCGTAGTTGTCAACGGCAACGCCCTGGTCTTCCATCTCGGTGGAAGAGTTGAGGACGTCGAGCATGGGGTGAGAGAGCGCGGTCTGCTCGGGGCTGGGCTTGCCGCGCGCCATGTCAAGCTTGAGGCCCAGCGAGCGAAGGTGCTCGGCCTCGGCCTCCAGGCGTGCGATCTCCTCGGCAAGTTCCTGGTCTGACATGAGCTCATATGCGGTGGGCATGGGCCCCTCCTCGTGACGGCTTCATAGACATGGATGCGATTGTGCTTGTACCCGTTATGCGTCATAGCTTGCCGGCCGCCATCGCGCGCGGCTGAGGCATGACAGCGAAAAAGAAGTATAGCGCGACGCCCTGCAGGCGCGATGCAGCTGGTACCATGGGTTTCATGATGAGAAACACAGACACCCACGAGCACCGCACCGCCCGCAGCATCACGCACGGGGGCCTGCGCGCCGATGAGTACGGCGACCTGCAGCAGCTGGTGAACGAGCTCTACTATCACGACATGTCCGGAACGGTCACCAAGATTGATGTTCTCACGCGCGCCGAGATAGACGACCTGTGCGACGACCTCATGGAGGTTGTCGACCTTCTCCCTGCGGGAAGGTACAAGCGTGGGCGGCTGTGTGACCAGCTCAACAGCATCGTTACTGCCCATGGCTGGGGCAACGTCTACGGAACGGTGAAGTAGCGCGGGGTCTATTGCGGTCGCCGGAGGGTCACTTTTGGCGTGGCTTGCAACAAACTCTGCGCTCCGGCGACTGCGGTGCTTATGTGTCTGGCACTAGAACGAGCAACCACCTCCGATGGTGCATGAGGCACCCGCGGAGGGAGCGTCGTTTTCCTCGCCGGCAGATGCGGCAGAAAACTCCTTGCTAAGGTAGGCGATGATGTCGTCCGACTCGTACATGGCCTTGCCGTCGATGAAGAGGCACGGGACCTGACGCTTGCCGCCGACCTCCACCAGGTAGTCGCGGTCAGCCGCAGACTCGTCGATGTTGTGCAGCGGCAGCACGATGCCGTTGGTGTCCATGAAGGACAGCACCTTGTGGCAGTAAGGGCAGCCGTTCTTTACATAGAGCTGAAGGTCTTTTTCGGCCATGATGCTCCTTTCGGAAAAGTGTGCAAGAAATACTACTGAGCTGCATATACCCCGAATTGAGCAGCTACAGAAATGGTATTCGTCAAGTTGCGAATCTCCACAGGTGCAATGCGGCGGAATTGATGCCGGATTGGCCTCTCGTTGGCTCCCACGTCGATGAGTTGAGCCCCATAGGAGGCAGCCCGAACACACTTTTCCGGTTGGTGGCAGTTTTGGCTAAATTCTTGATGCAGTAGTTCGGAGTCGCAGATCCCCTACCAGCGGTTTATCAGATTTTAAATCGGTTTGTACTCGGGCCACCTCCAATAAACTGCCACCAGCCGTCAAAACGAGCCAAAACAGCGATCTTCGGCGACAGCCGGACGCGGCAGCACAATGCCGGGTAGCCATTTTCGCCATGGAAGGCCGAACGGGCGCGCTCGCGTGGCTAGTTTTTACGGTTGGTGGCAGTTTTTCGGCGGTAATCCAAGTAGCAAAGCTTTTTGAAAAAAGAGATGTCCCAGGTAGGAGATTTACTACAAGCTTTATATCACATCAATAGTTTTCCAATAACTGCCACCAACCGTCAATTTGTAACACCGGCTGTCCACAGAAGACCTCAGGGACCACACGGAGCCATATCCTAAGAGAGCCAATCAGGAGTTGGCGCTTTCAACCCAGCAGGAACAATACTTTTTCCTACCACCCAGGGAAGCCAGCAAAAAAGCCCTCCGGGCCGTGCGGCACCGGAGGGCAAGATGAATCGAGAAGCGAGGAGCCCCCTTACAGGAGCCTCAGCGAGACCTCCTTGAGCTGCGCACCCGTGACCTCGGACGGCGCCGCACTCATGAGGTCGGAGCCGCTTGCCGTCTTGGGGAATGCCATGACCTCGCGGATGTTGTCCGCGCCAGCCAAAAGCATGCACACACGGTCGAGACCCAGAGCAAAGCCGCCCATGGGAGGCGCGCCAAACTCGAGAGCGTTCATCAGGAAGCCAAACTGCGCCTTCGCACGCTCGGGCGTGAAGCCCAGCTTCTCCAGAATCTTCTCCTGAAGCTCCGCGTTATGGATACGCATGCCGCCACCGCCGGCCTCGTAGCCATCCATGACAAAGTCATAGGTGTGCGAACCCATGGCCAGAGGATCAGTGTCGAGAAGATTGAGCTGGTCCTCGTTGGGCTGGGTGAAGGGCTGGTGCTCGGAGCCCAGGCACTTGCGGTCCTCGTCCCAGTGGAAGAGCGGAAAGTTCACCACCCACAGGAAGTCGTGGCCCTCACGCGGCACCTCAAGCTCGTCGGCCATGTGGCAGCGCATGCCACCCAGAATCTCGTCGGCGTGCAAGCGGTCGGCAACGGCGAACATCACAAGGTCGCCGGGCTCGACGTCCATCTCCGCACGAAGGGCGGCCATCTCCTCATCCGAGAAGAACTTGACGATGGGGCTAGTCACCGAGCCATCCTCGCGGAAGGCGATGTAGGCCAGGCCCTTGGCGCCAAACTCGGCGGCGACGTCGGCAAGGCGGTCGATGCGCGCGCGGGGCCACTTGCCGGCACCCTTGGCGTTGATTGCCTTGACGCACTGACCCTCGGTAGCAGCTGCGGCAGCAAAGAGCTTGAACTTTGAGGCCGAGAAGATCGACGTAACGTCGTGGAGCTCCATGCCGTAGCGGGTGTCGGGCTTGTCGGTGCCATAGGTGTCCATGGCATCCCAGTACTGGATGCGGCGAAGCGGCAGCTCAATCTTGACGCCCATCTTGCCAAAGGCCTCGGCAAGCACGTGCTCGAGCGCGCCCATCACGTCGTCCTGGGTAACGAAGCTCATCTCAACGTCAACCTGAGTGAACTCGGGCTGGCGATCCTTGCGCAGGTCCTCATCGCGGAAGCACTTTGCCACCTGGTAGTAGCGTTCGACGCCGCCAACCATGAGGAGCTCCTTCAGGAGCTGCGGAGACTGCGGCAGCGCGTAGAAGTGCCCCGGCTGCATGCGGCTGGGCACCAGGAAGTCACGCGCTCCCTCGGGCGTGGACTTGAAGAGCGAGGGAGTCTCGACCTCCATGAAGTCGCTGCCGTGGAAGGCCTCGCGCAGCGTGAAGGTGAAGTCACTGCGCAGCTTGAGGCTGGACGTCATCTTGGGACGACGCAGGTCAAGGTAGCGATAGCGCAGACGCACGTCCTCGGCGGTGTCAACGTGATCCTCAATCTGGAACGGGGGCGTCTTGGACGTGTTAAGCACCACGATCTTGGTCACATAGACCTCAATGGAACCCGTGGCCAGCTTGTCGTTGTCCTGACCCTCGGGGCGCTCGCGAACGGTGCCGGTCACCATGATGGGCCACTCGGAGCGAACGGTTTCCGCCTCGTGGAAGGTGGCCTCGTCGCAAACCTCGGGGTCAAACTCAAGCTGGGTGACGCCATCGCGGTCGCGAAGGTCAACAAAGATCAGGCCACCGTGGTCGCGACGGTGCCAGACCCAACCGGTAAGCGTGACCTCCTCGCCGATGTTCACCTCGCGAAGCTCTCCGCAGGTGTGCGTGTGCATGCTGAAGGACATGTGGTTCCTCTCGTCTCTTCCGCCCCGTGCCGTGCGGGCGGACCAACAGATGACGGCATACCGACGTAGACCGCGACGGTACGCGCAACTGGCCATAGTAAAACAAACGAGAGGTACCGCCCACCGCAATGCGCAACGGCAACCGCGCCTTAACGAAAAGCCCGCATCGTAAGGCCGCGGTCGGCGGCGGCCATCGCGATGGCGCCTTAACGAGTCACGAGAAGTTCGCTTTTCTCGCGGTTGTATGCACTTCCAAGTACGTCAGCACAAAGCTCCTGCGCCCAGTCGGGAGTCACCGAGGGAAACTTGCTCGTCGCGGCAAGCTCGTCTGTGTAGTCTGCAAGGAAATATGTGGTCTCATTTGCTGGGTTAATGTGTGTGACCAGCGGCTTCATCCCATAGGAAGCCACGCGGCAAGCACCAGTGGCATCTCGCTCCAAAGTCACGCGAGCCATGCCACCAATCATGTTCTGCGGTGCGTCCATGCCGCTGATGAAGTTTCCCACCGACCAGTAGCAGACCATCGCGTGGCCATCGCCGCCGGTCATGACCTCTACGGGACCCATAACGTGGGGATGGTTTCCAAACACTATGTCCACACCGCACTCGAGGAAAATCTTTGCCCAGCGCTGCTGCTCCTCATCGGGACCGGTAACGTTCTCGGTGCCCCAGTGAGGGCACACCACTACTATGTCCGCCGACTCTCGAGCAAGCTTGCAGTCCTCGCGCACGCTGGCCTCATCCAGTATGGCAACGGCACCCTTGGGATCCTCGTAGCCGTTGAGGCCATAGGTGTAGTTGAGCACGGCCACGCGAAAGCCATCCTTCTCGTACACGTAGATGGGCCTGTCAGCGTCCGGCTCCTCTACTTGGGGATCCGTACAGCCAACAACCGCCACCTCGGGGTGAGCTGTGCGCCAAAACTCCAGCTCGGAGTGGATGCCGTCATAGCCCTTGTCCATGGTGTGGTTGGTTGCGCGCAGGACCACGTCAAAGCCCGCCTCGACCTCGGCGTCGCCAACCTCTTGCGGCCCGTTGAAGACGGGGTAGCCCGAAAGGCCAAGCGCCGTGCCACCCAGAATGGTCTCTTGGTCGACAAGGGCAAGGTCGCAGGCAGACACCTCATCGCTCACGTTGGCAAAGAGGTGCGAGAAGTTATAGGTGCCGTCCGCCTGAAGCCCAGAGTTGTAGACCGAGGGGTGGAGAAGGACATCGCCCACCATGCAGATGTCGATAGTCACGGGCGTGGCTGCCTGACTGGCTCCACCATAAGCGTCACCAACCGATGCCTCGGCCACGCCTGCGCCCTTGGAACCGCCAGAGCCGCCTTCGCTCCAGACCGGCGTCCTCACAACCCACGCCCCGTAGGCAAAGCCGAGAGCAATCGCAATGCCCGCAAGGACAAACACGGCGAGGCGCAGCCCTCGGCGCTTTTCGGGGTTACCAGCGGTACGGTCAACGTAGTCATAGCTGGTCTGGTGAGAGGGATGCCTATATACTGGCAGCGGCGCCACGGCGCGCGACGGCGCTGGCACGTCCGACACCTGTTCGACCTTCGACTCTAGCGGGGCCTTCTCGACATCGTCCTGGGCCATGGGGCCATCGTCGTTCATGGGCTTCTCGGACACGTCCATCACTCCTTAGCGCCATGCCTGGCTCGAGCCGCACACGATGGGGAACCGCAGCTGGGGTTTGCGTGACGTTGCGGCCAGGCCGGGGCGAGCGCACGAGTTTGCGTGTACGCTCATTTGACTAGCCAACGCTTATGATACGCAAGCGTGTCCGCGCAGTTTGACCACGTGGGTGACGACTCTGTCAACGGACACGGTAGGAGTGATGTGGGATGCCATACCAGACCGCGATTTTCGACCTTGACGGAACGCTGCTCAACACGCTGGACGACCTCTACAACGCCGTCAACCACTCGCTTACCGCGTTTGGCCTACCCAAGCGCAGCCTCGCCGAGGTACGCCTCTTCACCGGCAACGGCATCCGCCGCCTCATTGACCTCTCGGTGCCCAAGGGCACGCCGCAAGACCTCGCAGGCCAGGTGTTCGACGAGTTCAAGGCTTTCTACGACGCGCACAAGCTCGACACCACGCGCCCCTACACCGGCATGGCCGAGGTCATCGATGACCTCCGCGCGGCGGGCATCGCCTGCGCCGTGGTCTCGAACAAGGCCGACTTCGCCGTCCAGGGCATCATCGACCACTTCTACCCAGGCAAGTTCGACTATGTGATGGGCGAGCGTGCGGGCATACAGCGCAAGCCCAACCGCGACATGATTGACGTCATCCTCCGCGACCTGGGAAAGAGCGCGAACGGCATGGTCTACGTGGGTGACTCCGAGGTGGATGTCGAGACGGCCAAGAACTGCGGGTGCCCCTGCCTGTCCTGCTCGTGGGGGTTCCGCGACAGGGAGTGGCTCGTGGAGCACGGAGCCACCACCATCGTCGACACGCCCGCCGAGCTCGAGGCCAGCATCCTCGCGTAGTGCGGGGAGAGCGCAGAGTCTAGCTGCGGAAACGCCGTTCGAGCCTCAGCATGAAGCCGGGATGCCGGTGCTCAAGGTAGTACGCGAGCGCCAGCGTGCGACGCGCAGCGAAAGGCATGCCGTTGGGCGACAGCGTCGCCTGCATGAGCAGCGCGTGCGTAGTCGAGAGCACATCCATCGCAGCGAGGGTCTCCTCGTCCCAAAACGAGAGGAGCACGGGCCGCAACGCCGCAGTAACTCTACGGTACCCGTCATCGTCCTGACGGATGGCCTCGCGCATCACGAACTCCATGATGAACTCGACGAGGTTCTCGTCGTCCATTCCCAGAAAGCCGCCTCGCTGCCAGTCCTTGAGAATATGGTCAACAATGTTCACGTGCTCGAGCATCTTGGCCGTGACGTCTGCGTTCATGCGCGCCATGAGCGAGCCCTCGCGCGCAACGCGATACTCGTAGAGCTTCTCAGAGGAGAGCGCGGTGCGCGAGGCGCGCGGATAGATGGCGAAGTCGAAGAGCTGGTCCTCGCCAAAACGCACGCCCTCATCGAAGCGAATGCCCTTTTCCAGCAGAAACTCCCGTCGGCAAGCGGTGCGCCACGAGAAAGGCCGTGACGGCTCGCGAAACATGAGCCTCGTGTCATAGCCATCGAAGACGACATCCCGGGGAGAAAGCACATGCTCAAGCCAATTGTCCTGCGTCTCGAGAGGATAGAGGGTGGCGCCAAAGGTAAGCACGTCAGCGCCAGTCTTGTCGAGAAGGCGGACCATCTCGGCACACGCATTTGGGTGAAAGCGGTCGTCTGAGTCCAGGAAGCACACATACTCGGTGGTAGCCGCGTCGATGCCAGCGTTTCTCGCCGAGGAGAGACCACCATTGGGCTTGTCTATCACACGAACGCGAGGGTCGCGCTGCTCCCACTGGGAGAGCACCGCGCGCGATCCATCGGTGGAGCCATCGTTCACACAGATGATGTCGATATCCGTAAGCGACTGGTCCTCCAGCGAGCCCAGGCACGCATCGAGGTATCCCTCGACGTTATAAACGGGCACGAGAACAGAGATGCGGCTCACAGCGCTGCTCCCTCCTGGTTGGTTCGACGGACGGAATGACCCTGTGCCTTAAACTGTAGCGCCTTAGTGAGCAGCGGCACACCACCCAGCACAAGGTAGCGCAGGGCACTCCCACCAGGCCCGTTCTGCGCCTTACGTGAGCGCACAAAGCGCTCTGGGTCGGAGATCAGCGCATCGAGGTCGGCAGCGGCACCGGGCTCGAAGAGCATGCGATCGACGTAGCCCTTTGCCACGTCGTCCGCCATCTCGTGGGAGATTCGTGCCACAAACTCGGGACGCAGGCTAGGGTCAAGCCGGTCGTAGTTCCAAAGGTAGCTGTCAAGCTTCATGCGCTCGAGGATGCCCATGAGGCGCGTGGCCTCCGCACCCGAGAAGCGCTCGTGCACAAACTCCGCCATGGACTGGTACTCATCGCACACGCAGAACGCTTTCGCGCTCGACTTCACAGAGGACGCCTCGTTGTCCTGGCGGTAGCACAGCACGCAATCCGCAATGAAGGTGGCGCGCTCTGCGGACGCCCACACCTTGAAGTTGAACCCAGCGTCCTGGTACGAGGCGCCAGGTGTCTCGAGGAAGCGGATGCCGTTCTCCTCCAGGAAGGAACGCCGGTAGACGCCAGACCAGATCGACGGCTTGCGGAAGAAGATCGCCACATCATCGTCTTTCCGCGGGCAGGCGGTTCTCCCCACCAGGGGGCTATCGACAACCGAGAAGGGCACGCGACGCTCCGTGGGACTTGTCCAGTACAGCCAGAAGTTGCCCTTCGCAACGTCTGCGTCCGCGGCCTCGGCAGCAAAGACGAGAAGCTCAAGCGCCTGTGAATCAAAGAAGTCATCGGACTCGAGAATGGCCACGTAGCGACCGCGCGCGCGATCAAGCCCCACGTTCATGGAGGTGCCGTAGCCAGAGTTCTCCTTGCTCACCAGGATGAAGCGCTCGTCTCTGTCGGCAAACCCGCGCACGATGTTGGCCGAGGCGTCGGTTGAGCCATCGTCCACGCAGATGGCCTCGAAGTCATCGAAGGTCTGCGCGGCAAGCGAAGAGAGGCACTTCTGCAAAAAACGCGATGCGTTGTATATGGGCACGATCACCGAGACCATAGGGGTGGGCTGCATCTCGTCCTCCCCACTCATCGGGATGCCTTCTCACGCAGAACGCGCATGAGGTAACGCGGGCCGCCAGCCTCCCAGTAGGTTCGAACGGTCTGGACGCGGTCGGGGCTTGTCTCGCTTGCGAAGTGCGCGGCAAAGAAGGCGGGCTCGTTCATGATGTCCGCCACCTCGCTCGCCTCCCATGGCTCGAAGTAGCGGAAGCGGTCCTGGTCAGAACCAGTGGGACGAAGCGTGCCGTCAAAGTAGCCGCGCGGAATGGCACCGCGCCCGACCTCCTCGCGCATCTCTGCCGAGAAGCGCTCGAGGAAGGACGGGCGAAGGTCTTCGGTGAGGCGGCCGTAGTTCCAGCGGTAGTTAAGGAACTTCACGTGTGCGCGAATGGGGTCGAGGGCCGCCTTGAGGTCGGGGCGGTCCTCGTCAAGGAAGCGACGCATCTCGGCATGCTCATCGCAGGTGCAGAAGACCTTGCCCTTGGAGTTGACCGAGGACTTCTCGTTGTCTTGACGGTAGTGAACGAAGGCGCGGCCAGAGTAGGCGATGCGCCTTGCGCAGGCAAGCACCTTGAAGGTGAAGCTGGAGTCCTGGTAGGAGGCACCGGGCGTGGGGAGGAAGCGAATGTGGTTCTCCTCCAAGAAGCTCCTTAGGTAGAGTGCACTCCAGATGGACGCCTTTGACCAGAAGACTTCGGGGTAGTCAACGGGCGCGTGAGGACCCATCTCCACCATCTCGGGCGAGGCAAGCGGAAAGTAGAGATCGTGGCGGAAGGAATGGTCTTCGGTGGCCTTGGACCAGTAGAGCCAGAAGTTACACTTGAAGACCTCGAGAGAAGCGCGTTCGGCTTGCTCGACCATGTACGCCAGGCCATCGGGCTCCATGAAGTCATCGGACTCCAGAATGGCTACGTACTTGCCGCGCGCGGCGTCAAGTCCCTTGTTCATAGAGTCGCCGTAGCCGCTGTTGGACTTGTCCACCAGCCGGAAGCGACGGTCGCGGTCCAGGAAAGACTGGATGATCGCGGGCGAAGAGTCGGTGGAGCCATCGTTGATGCAGAGGACCTCGATGTTGTCCAAGGTCTGGGAAGCAAGCGACGAGAGGCACTGCTCAAGGTAGGTCTCGACGTTGTAGATGGGTACCAGCACCGAGACGAGGGGCTGACGGATGTCGCTCACGATTTACCTCCGAAAGTCTTCCGTTATGCGTCCCCACGGGCGCGGAGACGGCGAACGATCCTGTCAAAGAGGGCTTGGCCGGGCTTCATAAGAGCTGCGTCGAGAACCACGGCAATCCCAAGGGACAGGAGAACCACCAGGACAATCACAAGGGGATAGAACGCTAATGAGACCATACCGCAGCCTTCTGGGATGCGGTGGGCAATGGGCATCAAAACCATCATGTGAACCAAATACACCGTAAAGGAGTGCCGAGCAACAAAGGAAACGACCGATCCCATGCGCCCATCGAGGGGCCCGCGCGCAGCAAGGTGACGCCCCACGAGAGAGCCCCTATATAGATGCCAAACGAGAGCAGCATATAGAAAGGCGAGCTGTCAAAGGCCCCAGTGCGCCAGCCATGAAGCACCAGATAGGTTGTTGCCATCCATGAGAGCGGAGCCACGATCACAAGTACCCTGCGAGCGCGCTTGCCAGCGAACAGCTCCTCAATGCAGGGCCCCAGGCAAAACGGGAAGACAAAGCCGGAGAAGAGGAAGTCCCAGGAGAAGTCAATGCCCATGTTGTTGCAGACAAAGAGCGCCGCAAACCAGACAAGCCCAATGCCCAGAAACGCCTTGGCGCGGCGCGGAGACAGGTGGGCAAACGCCGGGGCGAGGAAGGGGGCAGCGAGCAGCAGCTTGGCGAGCGAGAAGATGAACCAATACTCCATGCCCGAATACTGCCCCAGGCTGCCACGAATGAAGTAGCCCAGCACGTGGCGAAGCGAGACCGGGTCAGCGTGAAGGTCGTAGAGGGCGCGGACAAAGAAGATCACCAACGCGGGCAGAATGACGCCGCGAAACTTCTTGAGGTAGTAGTTGCCAAGCTCTTCCTCGGGAACGTCGCGAATGTTGAAGCGGCCGGAGAGAAGGAAGAAGAGGGCGTTGGCCGTAAAGAGCAGAGACTGACCGGCAACCTCGGTAATAACGCCAGCGCGCACGGAGGTGTCCACAACCATGAAGGAGTGCACGACCGCCACAAAGACCATGGCGGCTGCAGTAGCCGCCACGGATGTCTCAGACGCTGCCACGCTAATCTCCAATCCGGTACAAGCGCATGTCATCGCGGGCGAGAACAACCGTGAATCCGGAGGTGTCGTCCGTAATGTCCTCAATTCCGTCCCACTGTTCGGGAACGTAGGACCAAAGTCGCGCCCGGCCCTCGCCGTTGTCGGATCCCTGGTCAAGCACAAGGACGTACTTGGCGCCTATCGACGCAACGGCATCGCGAACGTCCTGCCGCGTGGCATACTCGTTAAGGTGATGGCGTATGAGGAGACTCTCGTTGGTCTCGTTGTCGCTTCCATCAAAGAACGCCAGGGGCCGGTAGTAGATCTTTGCGTCCAAGAGCGGATAGAGGAAGGCGCTCCCGTCGTTGGGCTCGTTGATTACGGTAGAGCCCGCAGGAATCAAGGCAAGTGCCTCCTTTGAGAACTCAAACTCGTCTCCCGTAAGCACGTCATCGGCAGGGTCACTCTGTCCCTCTACCCAAGCCCCCAGGTTCGCAAAGGCAGATGATCCATTGGTAGATCCTGCAGGGAGATAAGCTGGGAAGGTGACGAGGAGGAAGGCGACAAGCCCCACTACCAGAGGGACCGCAGACTCTTTTGTGCGGCCAAGCACACACCCTACCCTCTCGCCCAACCATGAGAGGCCGAGTGCGGCGAGCGGTAGCGCCGCAATGCAGAGGTTGGCTGCGAGCCGGTGCGGGTCTGCATACCAAAACCCACAGGTAACCCTCTTGAGCCTACCCTCGGTTGCCACGTCAATCACAAAGCATGCGGCAATGAAGGCCCAGGAGACCGCAAGCCACCAGTAGTCGCGCGAGCGATCTGCCGCGGCGCATACGGCACCCACGACCACGATGGCCGCGAGCACCCACTGGGCAGGATGGCCATTCATGCCAAGCGAGAGGGCAGCAAGCGCCCCATCGCGAAGCCCCATGGTGGCCGGCCAGTTAAAGGTCACCACGCCGCTGAGCATGGGGAGCTTGTAGCAGCCAACCCAAACGCACCCAACGGCAATGCAGGCCAGAAGCCCCGCTGCCAACGGAACCGGAGCACGCCGCCCAGCCTTGCGCGCATTCTTCGCGGCCCTCATGGCCGCCCACACGACATACGCCGCCAGCAGTGCTGCCATAGTGAAGATGCCATTGGGCTGGGCAAACGCCTCGGCTATGCAGGCGAGAAGGAAAACCGCCAGCATTCGCACGCGCACGCCCCTCTCGGCAGTTGGGCACGTAAGGGCAGTAAAGGCTCCTACGCCAAGCGGGACCAGGGCGTTTGTGAGCAGGTTGGGATAGAGCGGCCCCCAGGTAAGGAAGTCCCACGGGAAACAGACAAAGACGGGGGCAACAAGGGCGCCGGCAACAATAACGGAGTCTCTGCCTGGGAAAAGCCGGCGCAACAGGAAGAAGACAGAGGTTGGGAATACCACGCCGGCCAGCGAGGCATTAACAACATTCACCGCCATGGTCTCTGGTGCAGAGGTGGATTGAGCCACAAGGGCGCACAGGCCATGCCAGGCACTGGGATAGAACCCTCCCCGGTACATGTCGGGCATTGCCTCTTCAGAAGCGTAATAGAAGCTCGAGAAGGACGAGAAGTTGCCCGTTGAGAGATACGTCCGAATGGCCGCAAGGTGAAAGCCATTGTCGTATGCCTGCAGGAACCCCTCGGGCGTTTGAAGGTTGCGGACAAACACCAGGAGGCACAAAACGCCACCCAGGATGCCATACGCAACGAGGGCGCTCCATGCGGGGACGCTGTGGCCACAGACCATGATGGTGCTCGCCTCAGGCGACGCAAGCTCGTGAGCCTGTTTGTCTGCCTTTCGCTCACGTGTCACCGCAGCGACGGCGTAGGCAATGACGCCGAGCGCAAGAGCCGGTGCCGCAAGCGTGGCAAGCGAGGCGGAAAGGCCCAAAAGCGGAAGTGCCATGGCGTTAAGTGCGATGAGAGACACTCCATAGATGGGAGAGCAGGCCACGGCGTCCTCGACGCTAAGCCCCAGCGCACGAAATGCAAGCGTGCCGGGCAGATAGAGAACCGCTAGCAAGAGAAGACACGCAAGAAAGAACAGGGGCCACATAGGGGCACCGCTCCCATCTCCTCCGTGCAGGAGGACAGCAACTAAAGGCAGGCGGGATACCAGCCCGGCAGGTAGTCTATCATGCACGCCATTACCGCGTTTCGCTTGCCCGTTCATAGGCTACGATAGGAGGGTTAAACACGCGGTACACCAGCGTATGCCCACCCTCGAGTGAAGCGGACAATACAAGTTATGTGGCCCTCCTTCTACCTAACGGTCTTCGTGACACTGCTCTTCCTGGGCGTGCCTGGATGCCTCCTGTGCCGCACGTTGGGGGTTCCGCGCATGACGGCGCTACTCGCGTCAGCACCGCTTGGCATGGCCACCCTCTGCCTCATGGGCCAGGCGCTCTCCATGGCGGAGATTCCCGCCACACCGGTCATGACGGTTGGCCTACCCTCCGCACTACTGCTGTCTGCCGCGCTTCTCCGAAATCGACTTTCCCCCGGCGGTCCTGACGGCGCTCCCGCCGTGCACCCCATCCTTGTAGTGCTCTTCCTTGTGGCAGGAATGGTTGCCGGTTTCGTCTTCCTTGGGGGCATACTTCCCTCCCCCAACGCCCTCCACCAGGACTACGATTCGGTGCACCACATCAATTCCATCCGCGCGATGATGGACTCGCTTTCGATGTCGCCGCTCGACGGCAGCTCCTACTCAACCGAGTCTGACGCCCTTGTTGCGGTGCAAACCACCGGCTACTATCCCTCTGGCTGGCATGTTCTGTGCGCCACCGTCGCACTTGCCACCAACGTCAGCGTGACCAGCGCCGTGAACGCCGTGAACCTGGCGCTCATGTCCGTTGTCTATCCCCTCTCGATGCTGCTATTGCTCTCGACCGTTTTTCCTGGCCGCACGCGAGTGGTTGCTCTTGGAACCGCTGCGTCGCTTACGCTCACCATCTTCCCCTGGGGCATCTGCAACTGGGGGCCCGTATACCCCAACATTGCTGCGTTCGCCATGCTGCCTGCGCTCTGCGCTCTCTTTATGCGCGCGTTCGTGCAGGGCGGGGATCGGCGGGCAACCCTGCATCACCTCGTTGCCTGGTTTCTGGCCACCTGCGGCGCGGTGCTGCTCCACCCCAACGTTGTCTTCTCCATGGCGGTCTTTCTGGCGCCCTGGATTGTAGCCAAGCTTGGAGGCTCCCACCTGCACCTGAAGCTTGGCTCGCGTGTAAGCATTGGTCCACGTGCGCTTGCGGCAGCATTTGCCGCCTTCTGTGTGGTTGCCTGGATTGGCGCAACAAAGATTCCCGCACTTGCGGACCTCCTGAGCTACCACTGGGACTCCTTTACCGATAATACCGGCGCCATCAGCAACGTCTTGCACTTGAGCTACATGCGGGGAATGTGGCCAGCGCCCGATGCCGAACAGCTCTTCCCGGCAGCGATCTTGCTTGTTGGGGGTGTCCTGCTCGTTGCCCGCCAAGACACGCGCTGGGTCGCGGTGCCCTATGCCATTACGGCGTACATGGTCTTCGTCGCCTGCTCTTCGACGGATGACGCCTTTAGGTCTGTCCTCATTGGGTTCTGGTACTCGGACCCCTACCGCATTGGGTCTTTGGCCACGATCTTTTCGGTACCGCTCATCTCGTATGGCCTGGATGCGCTGGCAGAGGGCGTGTGCAAGCTCGTGAGCCAAACTCCCGCACGCAGCTGGCGCGGGCTGCCCGTTCTCTCGGCATGTGTCGTTGCCGCGGTTTACGTCCCGCTGGCGCTCTTTTACCCCGGCCAGGCACGCAACGGGTTTAGCTACGAGAAAAGCAGCCCCTGGGCAATCTATCAGGGCTACGCCTACCGCGCGTACTCCCACGACGCACCTCTCACCTATCAGGAGACGGACTTCATGGAGAGCGCCCACCGCCTTGTGGGCGATGATCTTGTCATCAACCAGCCCTTCGACGGCAGCGTCTTTGGGTACGGCGTGACGGGAATGCGCTGCTACTACCGGTTCTTCTCGGGCTATGGAGTGAGCAGCGAGACCTGGCAAAGCCGCGTGATTCGCCAAAGGCTCTATAATATTGCCAATGACGCTCAGGTACAGCAGGCAGTAGAGTCTGTGGGCGCACGCTACGTTTTGGTCATGAGTACCGACGAGCGCAACAACACCTTTGTAAAGGACACCTACGACGCCACGAAGTGGCGTGGCATCAACTACATTACCGACGACACCCCAGGCTTCGAGCTGGTCCTTGAGGAGAATGGCTACAAGCTCTACCGCATCACCGCCGCAGAATGAGACAAAGGGAGTTTCCCTTTGTCTCATGCGAGCAGGCGCTCGACATCCTCGAGGGAGGGAATCGAGTGCTGGGCGCCCTCGCGGATGGTGGCCAGCGCCCCTGCGGCCGACGCCCATTTCATGGCATCGATGATGTCCACGCCCTGCGAGAGCTGGGCCGCTAGAGCGCCAAGATACGTGTCCCCCGCCGCCGTTGTGTCCACCGCGTCGACCTTATAGGAGTCCATGCGGTACATGTCGTCGGCGATGAGGGCGACCGATCCTTTCGCACCCAGGGTGATGACCGTGGTTGCCACGCCCCTCGCCGAGAAGGCCATGAGAGCGCGCATGCAGCCCTTCTCAGTCTCGGGCGAGATATCCGTAAGTGCCCGGCACTCGGTCTCGTTGACGCAGAGAAGGTCGATGGACTGATAAACGTCAGACGGAAGCGTAGCTGCCGGGGCCGCGTTGAGGATGGTGTAGAGGCCCGATTCGCGTGCGTAGGCAATGGCATCCATGGTGGTATCCATGTCGCACTCAAGCTGCGTGAGAAAGATGTCACCAGGCTCGGCGATGTCGTCGATGGCCGAGCAGACCACGTCTGCGTGGGTCGTGGCGTTTGCCCCAGGATCCACCACAATGCGGTTGTCACCCTTGGCTCGAAGTATCGTGGCCGTACCCGTGGGGACGCCCTTCAGGGCGCGAACGCGCTCGCAGAGAACATCAGCCTCCACAAGCGACTGCACAAGACGGGTACCGAAGACGTCCTTGCCCACGGCGCCCACCATGTGTGTGATGGCTCCCATGCGTGCCGAGGCCATAGCCTGATTGGCTCCCTTGCCGCCAGGGCTTGCTAGGAAGCCCTGGCCGATGATGGTCTCGCCCGCCTTGGGTACGCGAGGACAACTCACCGAGAGGTCCATGTTGAGCGACCCAAAGACGATGACCTTCGACATGCGTCCTCCATCCCTTACGCCGCGAGGCGGTGGTCGGCTCCCAGCGGCATGCTAGCTCTCCTGCACTTCCCCCGCCATGAGTCGATGGTACATGACCTCGTTGGCGGCAAGCTCCTCGGTGTCATCGAGCGGCTCAAGATCCGCCGAGCCGTACCTGCGCTCCATCGCACGAGAAATGAGGTAGTCCGCAACGCCGGGGTTCTTGGGCAGAAGCGGCCCGTGCACGTAGGTGCCCACCACGTTCTTGTAGAGCACGCCCTCGTAACCCGTGATTCCATCGTTCCCGTGGCCATAGAGCACGCGTCCCAGCGGCGTGATACCCTCGCCCAGGTGCGTGCGGCCGGCGTGGTTCTCGTAGCCAACGATGGGCTGAGGCGAAATAGCGCTCTCCACCACGATGTTGCCAATAAGGCGAGGATCTCCGTGATCGGTGTAGAGGTCTACGAGCGAGAGACCCTCAACGCGCTCGTCGGCCATGAGGTAGCTCGAGCCCAGAAGCTGGTAGCCGCCGCACACCGCCGCAAGCACGCCACCATCCTCCACGAAAGCCCGGATCTCTGCCTGCTCGGCCAAGAGCTTGTCGCACACGATGCGCTGCTCGCGGTCGGAGCCTCCGCCGATGAATGCTATGTCCACGCCCGAGAAGGACGGCGTGTCGTCCACATGGACCTCCATCACGTCCGGCGTGATGCCGCGCCACTCCATGCGTCGGCGCAGGCACAGGATGTTTCCGGAGTCGCCATAGAGGTTGAGAAGCTCGGGGTAGAGGTGGGCGATGCGCAGCGTGCGGCCACCCGTGGAGGCGCCGGTGAGAGTCTCGGCCTGCTGGCTAGTCATGGCACTCCCCCATCCCCTCGAGCCCGGCCTTGGCCGGCCACAGCGCAGAGTAGTTGCACAGCACGTAGAGCGGGCGATCGAGAGGAACCGACCCAAGGCGGCCGAGAACCTCTTTCACAGTAGTGACCACCGTTGCCTTGATCCCCGCGTACTTCATTCGTACCTGCACGTCGTTTGCGCGGTGGCCACCGGCAAAGGCGAGAAGGTCCTTCTCGGCCAGGAGCCGCTCGAAGTCCACGTCCCAGATCCACGAGATGTCCTTGCCGTCGTTGAAGTCGTCGTTGATCACGAAGAAGACGGCCTTGGGGCGGGTATCGGTCTGGAGAAGCGAGATGTTCTGGTTAAAGCCCGTGGGGTTCTTGGCAAGGTTGAGCACAACCTCGCGTCCGCCCACCGTGAAGTGCTGGAGGCGTCCGTTCTCGGGGTGGTAGCCGTCGAGCGCCGCCTGGAACGAGGCGGGATCCACGCCGGCAAGGTGGGCTGCCGCTGCGGCAGCCAGCAGGTTGTAGACCATGTAGACGCCGCCGAACCCAGCCAAGACGTGCGCCGTGCCGCCCTCGGGAAACGCCACGTCAAAGGCCACGCCATGGGCGTCCACATGCACGCCGGTGGCAACAAAGTCGAGCTTGGGGCGCTCGAAGTCCCCGTTGGGGCACCTGAAGGCCCCCAGCTGGGCGTAGGCGCGATAGTCGTAGGCAAGCTCGGCGCCACAGACCTGGCAGAAGCGAGCCTCGGGCACGCAGTCGGGCGGAAGGCGGAGATCCTCCCCTATGCCAAACGCGAGGACCTTTGTGCCGGCCTTCTCGGCGCGAAGTGTCACACCCACGGAGAGCGGGTCGTCTCCGCACACCAGGAGCGTGGTCTCGGGCGAGGCCGCGAGCGCGGCAACAATGGTGTCCTGCACGTGGTCAATCTCGCCCGCACGATCGAGCTGGTCACGGAAGAGGTTGAGAAGCACTAGGTAGCGAGGGTGCAGCTGGGGCAGGATGTGGATGGTCGAGAGCTCGTCGGCCTCCATGACCGCCCAGTTGGCGCCAGATCCAGGGAGCAGAGCGGCAGCGACGCCAGCAGCCATGTTGGCGCCGGCACGGTTGCAAAGCACCTTCTTGCCCGAGCGTTCGATGGCGTTGGCCAGCACGTTGTTTGTGGTGGTCTTGCCGTTTGTGCCGCAGACCACGATGGCCCCCTCGGAGAGCTTTGGCGAGAGGTGCGCAATGGCATTGGGGTCGATTGCCAACGTTACCCTACCAGGCATCTGCGATGCGTTGCGGTGAAGCACGCGACGCAGGCCCCAGGACGTGAGCCGTCCCAGGCCAACGGCGCAGGCGTTGCGAACTCCCATGCGCTATGCCTTCCCGCCGCGGGCAGCGGGAGCCGAGACCTTGAAGTCGCCTGTGGCATCTCCGTCTGCGGCCTCCTCGGCATCCCGCTCGGCTTCCACGCTACGCTTGTACTCCTCGGGCGTGAGCACGTCCTCGATGCGCAGGTTGACGCCAGCCACCTCCAGGCCGGTCATGCCTGTGACCTGCTTCACGATGGCCTTCTTGACGTCCTCGAAGACCTGCGGAGCATAGGCGCCGTACTCGATGAGCACCGAGACGTTGACCTTGACGGCGCTCTCGGGCGTGACCTCGACCGTAACGCCCTTCGTGGTATCGGAGGCGCCAAACGCATCCTGCACGCGGTTGAGCCAGCTGCCCTTCATGCCAACCACGCCAGGCACGTCGCGCATGGCAATCGCCACAATCTTCTCGATGACGCCGTTGGAAAACGTGAGGGAGTCCTCCGAATCCGAGTCCTCTGCGATGTCGATGTCCTGGCCCTGGATGGGCTCGGGCTGGGCGGTGGATGCCGTGCTGGCCATGATGCCGGCCTCGACTGGGGCATCGGCCTCCCGTGCGCTGTTCTCGGTGTCCATGCTCGCTCCTCTTGATGTGGGCTTAATGCTTCTGGTTCTACGGTTAACGATCCCTAGCGGCCGTCGTGGTCCCTAAACAGCTTGCCCAGTGCCCGAAGAATCTTTGGGTCACCGTCTGCCTGCTGGCCAATGGCCACGCCGATAAGCACAAGAACCACCAGCAGCAGCGTACGCCAGAAGCCAATGGCAGCCATCACTATGGCGACGACAAGACCACAAACTCCGCCGAGAAAGGCATTCTCGTGGCCGGGGAAAGTGCGGCTCACCCACGCGGAAGCCTTGTCGACCCCACTCTGGGAGCCTGCAGCATTTTGCGCCTCCGCGTCATGCGGGGCGTCCGTCGCCGCAGAGCCTTGCTGGTTGCTGGACGCCTGGGGTGCTTCTCGCTGCTCCTCTGGTCTTTCCTGTGGCTCATCGGACTCGACCTTTGCCCGCGGCGCCTTGGTGAACTCGTCGCTCATGGCTAGGCCTCCCCGTTTGCGTTGTCTTCATCATTGCCCTCTGCGGATGCCGGCGCCGCGTCATGCGTCGTGCTCATGGGCACCGTGATGCCGCCATAGGACGCCTGCGTGGGGACCGCCCCCTCCGCCTCTTCGTCACTGGACTCGTGGAGCGGCTCCACCTCGGAAGTGGCCGCCGTCTCAGGTGCCGTCTGCGTTGAGGTTGAGGTGGACACGCTCACGTCCCCCGCGGCAGGCGCTGCCGCGGGCTCCTTGGGCACCACAAACTCGAGGCTCACGTCCTCGAGCTTGTCGCCGCACACGGCTGTAAGGCCGCGGACAAGCTCCTCGTGAAGCTCGGTGCCCTTCTGAACCACGTCTACGCTCTCGTGCGGAAGGACGCGCACGTGCACGCGCACGTGCCCCTTCTTCTTGGCGCTCACAAAGACGCGGTCGGCCGAGCAGGTTCCGCCGGCCTCAACCACGTGCGTGGCCTGCGACGCAATTGCATCGCGCGAAACAGAGATGGTGCCGCCATCGACGGTGGTCACCTCGACGGTGCGCACCCTCCGCGAGAAGATGGACCGAAAGAGCAAGATGAGCAGGCCCACCACCGTGATGCCCAGCAGGACCTCAACCGCGGTGTAGTACTCCGGCAGCGAGAAAAGCGCCGAAGCCTGAGCCGTCCAGGGACCCAGCCATGTGAGCACGAACGCTGCCAGGCACAAAAGTCCTGACAGCGAGAAGATGAACATGCAGAAGCGCTTGAACCCACCCATGCACAACTCCCCTATCGAGCGCCGCCCCGACGGCTTTTGCCGTCGGCCTGACAAAGAAGAGCATACCCCTTTGGCCGGACGCTAATTGGGCCGTTGGTGCATGGGACACAGTCCCTAGCCCCCTGCCCGCCAATCCTAATCCGTAAACGTCCGAGCCGTTGGGGTCTGACGCACCTGAAGCGCACCTGCCCCTGCAGCGGTTGTTACCTGATACTCAATGGTCGCCGTTTCGCCGGGCGCGGTGCTCACACCAAAGTAATGACCGTCGAGCCCCTCAAGCTGGCCGTTTGCCGCGCGGCCATCAAGGCCGGAGACGCTGCCGCCCGCCGGGCCAAGAACGAGCACGAGCGACACCATGTCACCCCTCCCGGAGGTCATGTCCGAGCCGCCGGTAATGTAGTCGGGAGCAGTGGCCGCCTCCTCCTCGGTCATGCGGTTTGTGATGGTGGTGGTCACATCGTACGTGGTGGTGCCGTCACTGTTCTTGGTACCCGATCCCACCGTGGTGCGCAGATCCATGTACCAGTCCATCTTTGCCCAGGTGTTGTCGTTCACATAGACGCCAAGCACTGGCTGGGACGGGTCGCTGTCGAGTTCGCCCGCAACGCCCAGCTCCCTCATGGCAGCCTCTTCGGTGTCATCTGCCATCCACACCTGAAGGCGACGATCCTCGCCCGACTGGCGGACGAGCTTCATCAGGTCGTCTAGATCAACGGAGCCGAGCGAGCTCATAAGCTGGTTAAAGCACAGCCCCGCCACCTCGGCAAACATGGCATCCTGCTGAGCGCCATTGGGATACTTCCAGTAGATGTCCGAAAGAAGGACCTGCGCCGCATTGGTGCCGTCGATGCTCGTTCCGTCGGACGCCACCACGCCACCCATAAGGCCAAGGAGGTTTTGCAGGAACACTGGGTCAATGGCGATGACGCCCTCGACCTGCTGGTCGTTATGCTGGTTCCAGCCCTGAGCCAAGTAGGCGCCGGCATGGGTGAAGTCTGGGGTGAAGTTGGCCCACGAAGCAGCAACGGAAGGTGCGTCGCCGAGAAGGGAGCGCTCCTCGTCTGTGATGTCTATGTTCACGTCGAAGCCCTCGCCCAAGGCGGTCGACTCCCCCAGGCTTATGACGCCGTCCGTGACACTAATCGGAATGCGAGCGCCAGGAAGGCCGCCCGTGGCCCTCAGCTCGGAGTTGTTCTGGGCCACAATGAGGTAGGTGCGCGTGGTTCCATTTGCCCCGAGAAGACCGGGCAGACTGGGGGCGATCTTATCAGCAGTTTGCGCTGCTTCATCGGCGGCGGAGAGGAGGTCTTGCGCCTTCTCAACGTAGTTGTTCACTCGCGAGCTCGAGCCAGGCTGGATGGCGTTTGCGCGCTGTGAGCAGTCCGAGATTGTAGGCGAGACGTCCGAAAGAGCATTTGCGAGGCTCTGGATGGCGTCCACGTCCACCTTCCCGTCAGAAAGCAGCGAGGACAGAGAGACTCCCGAGAGGCCCTGCGCCATGGGCACAAGCACCTTCGAGCCCATGTCATCTGCAATGCTTGCAAGCTGCTGGGCATTCTTCACATCCTGGCCAACAACGGGCAGGTTGGCGGCAAGGTCCCAGAGAGCCCCACTGGTCTCCTTATGCATGTCGGACGCCGCGCTGGCAAACGAGTTGGCACTTGTGAGCAGCGTATTTCCATCACCGGAGGTAAGGTCTTGCTTCATAGAGGATGCGGTTGAGGTAAGCACCTTTGCGTCTGCCTGAACCGTACGCGCGGAGCGATAGAGGAAGAAACCGCATATACCAATCGCAGCAACGAGGACAAGCCCCACCACGAGCACCACGCGAGCAGGGTGATGGCGGTGGCTCTTCTTGCCGCGACTGGGCTGGTCATTGTTTCCCAGATACACATTCATCTGCGGCAGAGGCTCGACGGGCACGGTCTTACGATTGTCCGAGAAGTCAAACTGCTGCTCTGCATCTGAGAACTGCTGGGTGGCCCCAGAGTTCGGGGCATCGGACCGCAACGAACAGTAGTCCTTCTCACCCCCGTTGCCTTTAGGGCTTTTTGGCTTGGCGAAGTGTGCTCCGCGCGGACTATCTGCCATTCTATCCTCCAATGCCAACACCGGCCGCGTATTGGGTCGGCAGGCCGTTGTCGCTGGTTTCACCTATTCGTTATTCTCGCATACGATTGTAAGGCACACGCACCAGATGCGGCCAGGGCTGCCAGCGAGCACATTCCAGTCAACAAACGCGAAGGATGTAGAGCGACTGGTGTCATCCGCCGCCCCTTACCGCAGCTTCACCCCAAGGAGGCTCGCGAGGTCGGGCAGCTGGTCTATCCCAACGCTTGCGTCGCGAAGCTCGCGGAACGTGTCGCTCACGCGGACGCCCGCGATGTCACAGCTGGTGAGGTCGACTCCGGCCAGGCGCGTCTGGAAGAGCTCGGCGCGCATGAGGTCGCAGTCCTCGAGCACCAGTCTGCTTCTTAGGCGAAGCTGCGAGAGAGACGCCTCGCGCAAGTCGCAGTTGGAAAACGAGACGCGCTCGAGCTTGGACTCAGCAAGCCCTCCATACGACAGGTTGCAGCCCTTGAACTGAGTGCGCACAAAGACGGACTTGTGGAGGTCTGCACCAACAAGGCGACAGTCCACGATCCTCGTATCTCGCCAGAAGCCGGCGTTGCCCGCGACATTTGCCAGGTCGCAGCCTCTAAGCGTGCAGCGCTCGAAGCTTGGGCGATCAAAGCGTGCGGAGGCAAGGACGCACCCGCTAAAGGTGCAGTCCTCAAATTCCACGTGGCCAAGTTCCTCTCCGGAGAGGTCTTCGCCCACAAACTCATGGCCCCGAACGTCACCTTCGGTCTCGGCTATGGCATCGAGAAGGTCACTCACGCTGTCTACTCCTCAGGCCACACGAAGTCGAAGCTTCCTGCCTCGCCACCGTCAATGAGCAGGTTCTGCCCCGTCATAAAGCGGTTGGTGACTCCCACGAAGTAGATCCACTCGGCAATCTCCTCGGGCGTCGCCCAGCGGCGGAGCGGCGTGAGGTCCATGATGCGGCTCCAGAGGGCGGGGTCTTCTATCACGGGACGGTTGAGCTCGGTCATAACCCCACCGGGGTCAACGCTGTTGCAGGTTGCCTGGGGCGCCAACCGCTGAGCGAGGTTTTTCGCATAGGCGAGCACGCCACCCTTCGAGGCTGCGTACTCCGGAAACTCCGCACCGGTGTGGCCACTGGAGGAGCCCACGAGAACCACGGCGCGCACCTGTGGCGAGGGAGTGCGACCGCCGTTTGCAAATGCATAGCGCTCGCACACGTTGATGGCACCCTTGAGGTTTACGTCGATGTCCGCGCCGCTGTCCTGCACGCCCGCGTT
This sequence comes from Olsenella sp., assembly GCA_022648325.1. GTDB lineage: Bacteria > Actinomycetota > Coriobacteriia > Coriobacteriales > Atopobiaceae > Tractidigestivibacter. The sequence goes on along the minus strand of JALCMG010000008.1, from coordinate 80,181 downwards.
GCTCACGACCACCTGGGGAGAAAGGCCCTCGGGAAGCGCGTCGCGGTAACGGACGTCGACGACGTAGTGCTGGTAGCACGGGTGCTCGATCGAGGCAGCCAGCAAGTCCAGCCCCCACACGCGGTGCCCGCGCGCAAGGAACAGCTCCGCCGTCGCCCGGCCGATCCCCCGCGACGTTCCCGTCACCAGCACGTCAAGCGCGCGCCCCCCAGCATCCAGCGGCGATGAGACAAAGGGACAGTCCCTTTGTCTCATCGTTCTGCCCCCGCGACCTCGGCGGGGTGAAGACGAAGGTAGTCCTCGCCAACGTGCTCGCGCTCCCAGCTACGAACCACACGGAAGCCCACCGGCGAGAGGAACACCTCGCACGCAAGCTCGACCAGCGCGCCGGTAAGGGAGCACGTCACCACCTGGAGCCACGTCCAACCAAAGAACGTGTGGCTCACGATGATCGCAAAGACGAAGTTGTCCACAAACTGGCCCACCATCGTGCTCGCGTACGACCGCAGCGCGAAGGTCCCAAAGGTGTTCTTCTTGAGCCTGCGGCCAATGCCCTCGTTGAGCAGCGAGTTGACAACCGACGAGCAGAGCATGGAGACGGTCGAGCCAAACACCACGTACCAGGTGCCCCCAAAGGTCGCGTTGAGGGCGTCGTTCACCTGAATGCTGCCCGTGTCGTAGTAGGCGCCCCACATGCCAGGCGTGAGGCTCATGAGCCAGAAGAGCAGGCAAACGGCCAGGTTGATGGCCTCCGCAAGTACGCTCACCTCGATGGAGGCGCGGGCGCCAAAGCGCTTGCAGATCATGTCCATGCAGAGGAAGCTCACCCAGCTTACGGTGATGCCGCAGTCGAGCGCCAGCCAGGGAAGCGAAACCAGCTCCTTGTTTGCGAGGAGGTTCATGACGATGACGCTCACAACAAAGAGCGTAACGGTTGCGCTGGGGATGCTTCTGAGGAGGACCCTGTAGTCTTGGGTGGTTCGCTTGATCATTCACGTCTCCCGGTTTTGGATTGGCAAGCAGGTTTCACCTGGGACTGCTTGGAGGGCCGCCCGTGCGGCCGCAGAACATGGTAGCGCAGGAGCGCGCAGTCGTGGGACTACACGCATCAAGCAACAAGGGGAGGCGTCAGGGGTCGCTATGCCACGGGGAGCGCAAAACCACCGTCTCGCCTCCCGTGCATCTTATCCGCGCAAGCAGGGAACCCAATAATGCACGCAAATGCCGAGCAGCGTGTAAGTGCAAGGCGCCAAAGAACGACAGCTTGGAGAGCCTTCCCCGCAACCCATCGCCTCTCCGATTAACGTTATATGGGGTAATTTTGTTATCTATCTAGTGGAGTGGTCACCAAGGTCCCCAAGACCCTCCCGCTGGCGACCCTTGCAAGGAAAATAACCCACATATCTCGGCTTTTGCACGTAATTTGGCTTCCCCTCCTTGCGCAAGGTGCCCGCTGGTCATAGCGGGCACCTAAGAGATACGTTGAAGCCAGCGCGAGAAGTGCGATACCCCCCAGCATTTGCCCAAAAGGGGCCACCGCTGATAGGCCCTTCTACTTCTTCGTAGGCCTGTACGACCCCGTGAGGCGCTTCCGACGGCGCAGCTGCGCGACAAAGTTCGCAAGCGCCACGAGCACGCCAGCAGCAGCGCAGGCATAGCTCACGGGCACCAGCCAGAAGTCCTCGTGCAGCACGCCGCTCGCATCCACGTAGCTCACAGAGTTCTCCGCGACAACTGCGAGCACCACGGCGACCACGATGAGCACCGCGCCGACGACGGACATCACAAGACTCGTGCGCATCCACCTTCCCTCGCTGCCATCGCGGATGAGCTTCTCTGCCATGTCCTCGCGCGTGTCATTCTCTTGTGCCATGTCTTCTCCTCCTAGGATGAGTTCGTCGAGGGAGACCCCGAACGTCCGGGACATGGCGATAACCACTTCGATGTCGGGCAGGTTGCGGCCGTTCTCCCAGTTGGAGACCGCCTGCCGCGTCACGCCAAGGCGCTGGGCGAACTGCTCCTGAGTGAGACCGGCCTTCGTGCGCACGGCCTTGACCTTCTCGCCAAATTCCATCGGTTCTTCTCCCTTCCTGGGCCCAGCATCATCCGGGCGAAGACGACACGCAAGAAAGCATAGCTTGCATGGGCCCTCGGGGCACGACAGCAGAACTGTCATGCCATCTAGCAGGGATTTTGCGCGAGACAAGAAGTATGCTCCTCGCAGAAGATGGTGACTCGGTGTGCAGGCAAAGAATCGCGTAAGCTTGTCCCTCGCATGTTTTTTACCGTTGTGAGGAGCACCACTACATGGCCAAGCGCCGCAGCACCACCGCATCCACCCCCACCATCACTGCCGAGAAGGACCTCCCCACGCGCTTCGAGGACCTCGGCCTCTCCGAGCGCACCCTCGCCGCCGTTCGCGACATGGGATACGCCGCCCCGACGCCAGTCCAGGCGGCATCGATTCCCGCCGTGCTTGCCGGCACCGACGTCATGGCCGCAGCGCAGACGGGAACCGGCAAGACCGCAGCGTTCCTGCTCCCCTCGCTCGACCGCCTTGGCCACGCACGACACGGGCAGGGGCCGCTCATGCTCGTGGTCACGCCCACGCGCGAGCTTGCCGCCCAGATCGAAGAGGTGGCCGCCACCATCTGCGCCCACACGGGACACACCGCCACGGTCCTCGTTGGCGGCGTCTCGTACGAGCCGCAGCGGGCGGCGCTCCACAAGGGATGCGACCTGGTTGTTGCCACGCCTGGCCGCCTCATAGACCTCATCAACTCCGGCGACTGCAACCTCTCGCAGGTGGAGACCCTCGTCCTCGACGAGGCAGACCGCATGCTCGACATGGGCTTCCTGCCCGACATGCGCCGCATCGTGGCCAAGACGCCCGCCAACCGCCAGACGCTGCTCTTCTCGGCAACGCTCTCCGATGACGTTCTGGACAACACAAAGTCGCTGGTAAACAACCCTGTGCGCGTGGAGATTGCACACAAGGGCACGGCTGCCGAGACAATCGACCAGTTTGTGCTCCCCATCTCGCACGAGGCCAAGAACGACGCCCTCATCGAGGTCCTGCGCCGCGAGGGTGCGGAGCGCGTGATCGTCTTCGTGCGGGGCAAGCACCGTGCCGACGCCGTCTGCCGACGCCTGCGCAAGGCCGGCATCGAATGCGCCCCCATACATGGCAACAGAAGCCAGAACCAGCGCGCCAACGCCCTCCGGCGCTTCGCCGACGGCGAGGTCGGCGTGCTCGTGGCAACCGACGTCCTTGCCCGCGGCATCGACATCCCCAACGTTGCCTACGTGGTAAACCTCGACGTTCCCTCCGATGCGGAGGATTACATCCACCGCATCGGTCGCACGGGACGCGCGGGAGAGTTTGGCTGGGCGCTTACCTTCGCGACGCCGGAGGAGGAGTTCGACCTGCTCGACATCGAGCACCTCATGGGCAAGAACATCCCCGTCTACCCGCGCGCGCAGGGCATAGTCCTGGGCGACAACCTGCTTGTGCTCGACCCCAACCGCACCCCCGCGGACATGCTCCCTGGCAAGAAGGAACGAAAGAAGATCGTCGACGAGCGCCACGAGGAGCGCATGGCACGCACCGCAGAGATCGTGGCGAATCGCTCCCAGCGCAGAGCGAAAAGGGGCCGGCCTGCAAAGAGCGCCATCCCTGCCGAGAAACCCAAGTCCTCGCGCCGAAACAAGAAGGCGAACCCGGCGCGGCGTTCCCAGCCAAAGCAGCAGGCTGTCGGCCGTTCGGACAGGCAGCGGCAGCGCCGCCGCCATCCCGGTGACCACGGCGGGGTTGCCAGCCGAGTCCGGTAAATGCGAGTATTCCAGTAGAAGTTGTAACTACAACAGTTCACTGCTCCTTACTCCAATACGCTGTTTCCGATAAACGACGCCAGCCGCAGGCGCTTGAAGCCCGCGGCGCGGCGTGCCGGGACACCCCTCCCGGCTACGAGACAGGGAGCAGCAATGAGCAAAACACTTGACCTCACCAAGAGCGTCCACGACCTCGCGCAGGAGTTCCCGGACTTTCCCCAGGTCATGGCAAGCATCGGGTTCACGGACATCACCAAGCCCGCGGCACTCAACACGGTGGGGCGCGTGATGACCGTTCCCAAGGGGTGCTCCATCAAGGGCATCAACCTGGACGGCGCGATCAAGGCATTCGAGGACGCAGGCTTTTCGGTCACAGGCGTTGGCGATGAGACGCCGTGCGCGGAGGAGACCCCCAAGGCGCCGCAGGCAAGCGCCCCTCTCGGCACCAAGATCGAAGGGCTCGACGAAGCGGGCCGCGCGAAGCTCCTTGAGAGCTATATCGCTCGCCTCTCGTCCGGCGAGCCCCTCGAGGACGTGCGCGCAGACTTTGTCGCAAACTTCAGCGACGTCGACGCCGGAGAGATTGCCCGCGCCGAGCAGGGCCTCATTGAGGGCGGCGCCAAGATTGGCGACGTCCAGCGCCTCTGCGACGTCCACTCCGCCCTCTTCCACGGCGCCACCCGCGAGGAGAAGATCGCCAACGCGGAGGAAGCGGTCATGGGCTCGCTCACGCAGGGTGCGGGCGACCTCAACACGAGGTTCCTCACCAACCTCCCCGGTCACCCCGTGCACGTCTTCTCCCTCGAGAACCAGGCAATCTCCGCACAGATAGCCCGCACCCGCGCGGCACTTGGAACGCCAGCGGCCACAGACGAACTGCGCACCCTCTCCCAGCTGGGCATTCACTACGCCAAGAAGGGCGACCTCCTCTACCCCGTGCTCAAGGTGCGCCACGGGTACTCCGGCCCCGCGGACGTGATGTGGGGCGTCGACGACGAGATCCGTGCCGAGCTGCGCGCCCTTCTCGGCGCAAGGGAGCAGGACGAGGCCTGGCGCGAGCGGGCCGAGAAGGTCCTCACCCGTGCCGACGAGATGGTCTACAAGGAGGCGAACATCCTTCTGCCCCTGTGCGCCCAGAACTTCTCGGGTGACGAGTGGCTTCAGATGTACGCCGACCTCAAGGGCTATGACCTGTGCCTCATTGAGGATGCCGGTACCTGGGGCGCGGGCGAGGAGTACTGCCAGCAGCGCGCGGCGGCCGCCGAGAAGGGTGCCGAGAACCACGCTGCCTCCGCAGACGAGGTGGCCCTGCCCACCGGCCGCCTGACCCCTGCCCAGCTCGACGCCATGCTCAACACCATCCCGCTAGAGATCACCTTCGTCGACGACAACGACATCAACCGCTACTGGAACGACGACGGCGAGAAGAAACTCTTCAAGCGCCCGTCCTCTGCGCTCGACCGCGAGGTCTGGAGCTGCCACCCGCCCAAGGTGCAGCAGATGGTGCGCCACGTCATCGCCACGCTCAAGAGCGGCGAGCAGGACTCGGTGGACATCTGGATGGAGAAGGAAGGCGAGCCCGTGCTGGTACGCTACATGGCGGTACGCGACCGCAAGGGCTGCTACGTTGGCACCATGGAGGTGGTCCAGCGCATGGGGTTCGCGCGAGACCACTTCAAGGCATAGGCGTCGCGGGATCGCCTCCGCGCGTCGCAAGATAACAAATCAAACCGAAGGAGCAGCACATGAACGAGATGCAGAGCGAGCTTGCCGGGGCCACCGTCGCACTCGGCGCAACCATCACGGCCGCCATGGACGACGCGCCCGGCTTTGTCCCCTGCGGAACCCCCGCGCAGGTGGTGATCGACGCACTGAACGCGGCTGGCGCCGCCGAGCCAGAGGCCGACCCGCCGCAGCGCGTCGCACAGGTGCGCGGCTTCGGCGAGCACGTCTCCGGGCACCGCGGGGTGCCCGCCCACGCCGGGACGGATGTCACCGCCCTCTCCCCCGCCGGCTGTCAGCTTCTCGATGCGCTTCTCGCCTTTGCTGCCAGCGCAAACGCCGAGACCCTCTCGGCCGACGCCACCTCCTGGCTCTATCGCTCGCTGGCCGCCCTCGAGGTAGGCAATGACGAGAAGGCCAACGCGCAGCTTGCCACGGCACCGCGCGTCTAAGCACCGCGTTTTTTGCGCGACCCTTGCATAACAGGGCGGGGTCCGGGCTAGTCCCGGGCCCCGTCTCAGTGGATTCTGGATGAGAGTCTCTTCAGTGGGCCCCTGCGCTCATCTTCAATAAACCGCACGTAGATAATGCGCTTCTGGTTGTCGTAGTCATAGTAGATGCCATAGTTACCTGCATAGACCACACGAACCTCATAGGGTAGCCGCGCCGCCTCGTAGTAGGGCCCGTAGACCATGCCAATCCCCGGCGCGATGGAGAGTGCATCCAGCGCACTGTTCGCCCTCCTCTTTGCAGCGTTCCCAAGCGCCTGGTAGCCCTTTGCCGCACTGGCCGTAAACTTCACCGAGAAGCGTCGGTCTTCGGACATTAGGCCTCCTGGCGAATGTCGGCAAAGTCGACAAGTTCCCCGCGCTCGACTTCCCCTTGCGACCTAATCAGCGCATCATGAACCCGCATCTCGTGCTCAAGCACACGTCGTTGCAGGTCAAAGGCATCATCAATGCCTGAGCATCCATCACAACCAGGCTCTCCTTGCCGTTTCGCGTGATGTAGACCGGCTCCTTGGTCGATTCGCACAGATCGTAGATGGCGTTGATGTTGCGCTGAAGCTCAGATGCGGTACGCACGTTTGGCATCTCGACGCCCCCTTCAGAAGATATTCTGAAGACAGAATACCATGTCACACAGCTCGCCCGCCGCATGCCCAACACCCATTCACGGATTAGTTCAAATAGATACAGGAGCGTTCTGTATTATGAGCAACAACCACAAGCCCCGACACGTATTCAGGTGATGCCTCATGGCACAGTCTCCCAATCCACTTGATAGCATCATGTCCCTTGCGGCCCAAGCAGTTAACAGCGTTGACGTTGATGCCATTGCCGCTCAAGCCAATGCCGCAGGCGAGGCCATTGGGGCTGGGGCTGCCGATATCAGGGATGCAGCCATTTCGACCAAAGACGATATCGCTGCCAAGATTACCGAGTTAGACCGCATGCTGGAGCAGGCCATCACCGAGTACAACGATGCCTACACCCTTATGAACGACAAGGGTCTATGCCTCTACATCGCACGGCAACGCTCCTGCGATTCGATCGCTTTGGTGGAGTCCATCGTAAGCAGCATTGCAAACCACCCAAAATCCTTCGACGATAACTTCGCAGCCATAGAAACGCACCGCAACGAGTTCAACAACTCGCTCGAATTTGCGGATCGAGAGCTTCAAGCCGCTCGTCAGGCAGCGGGAGGGGCAGGCGCGGGTCTCGCCGCGGGAGCATCTGTTGCCTTTATGGCCCCCACGGCGGCGATGTGGATTGCGACAACCTTTGGCACCGCCTCCACTGGCGCTGCGATCTCAACGCTCTCTGGGGCAGCCGCAACCAATGCGGCTCTTGCGTGGCTTGGTGGCGGAGCGCTTGCCGCCGGTGGTGGTGGCACGGCGGCAGGAACCTCCCTGCTCGCCCTTGCTGGCCCCGTCGGCATGACAATCGCAGGAGCCGCGCTACTCTCGTCCATCGTGTTGTTCTCGGCCAATCAGCTGAAGCTCAACAAGCAGAAGAGCGAAGAAATCGAGTCAGTGAAAAAGAACACCAAAAGCGTGCTCGAGATGGACGCAAAGATTGCCTCCCTTTTGGAGCAAACGGAAAACCTGCGAGAATCCATCTCGGGAGCAAGCGCCAATTGCCTCTCGTACTACGCGAAGGACTATCAAAGCCTAGACGATGCCTCGAAGATGGAGCTTGGCTCGCTGGTAAACAACACGCTCGCGCTCTCCAAGCTGCTCAGCAAGACGCTCGCATAGTAGGGGCATCCCATGTATGCCGAAGATATCCAGCAGCTTGTGCTTGGACTGCTTGCACAGACTGAGTTCGGCAACGTCGCCTCTCAGGCATTTGCCGCAGTCAAGACGATTCAGGAGGACCTTGACGGGCTATTGCAACAGCAAGAGGAGAAGGAGCTTCTCGGCATAAAAGTGGGCACCGTTCTCCTTCTGGCAATACTCGAGAAGGCGAAAGCGGGCAAGCTACCACAGTTCTACAAGGGAGAGGATTGGGCAGATATAGCGGATTCCGTCGCCGCGTATGCACTGCGTATGAACGGGGTGGACTACAGCGCCTTTGTGTTTACGCTGTATGCAAACTACATTGACTCCTGCGCAGCTGCGCTCGCAGGCCGAATCTCCCCTGCCACGTGCGAGGCAATCTTTGCACTCTCCGAAGAGCTTCGCTCGAAGACGAGTGACTTAAGCGAGGGGCTCATCGACGAGCCCGATTACATCGAGTGCTGCCTTTGGACCTCACTGGAAGCCATAGTCAAGCTGCTATCTGCACTGCTTGCAAGCTTTTGTGGTTCCGAGGAATTCGAACGCCTTGCTACAGCCGTTGCTCAACTCTCTATTGAGTACGCACGTTTCAGGCTGTATGCGGAAGAGCAGGCACTGCTCGACGAATTGCTGACCCATCAAAATGAGCTCAATGACGAACTTGGAGCGAAGATCAAGGCTTTTCGCACAGAGCTTGCGGCACAGTCCAAGCAGTTTCTCTCGCTTGTTGACACCGCGTTCTCTCCGGACATTCGCGAGCGGCTCATGGGGTCTGTCGCTCTCGCCCATTCGGTCGGAGTAGAGGATGAAAAAATACTCGACTCCGTCGAGAAAATCGACGGATACTTCCTGATGTAGGTATCCCGTCTCGCTTCCGCATTGCCACTTATGGCGGCAGCATCACTTGACATCACAGGATTGCTCCATGGCCGCCGGCAAACACGGGAACGGTGGCGGAAAGCACACAGCGAACGCCGCGATTGTCTGCAAACTCCCTTAAGAGCACCACATAACACGGCAGATACTACGGTGGAAAAACGGTAACCAACCTCCAGCGCATGGAGGACGGCGGGGCACCGGTCGATGCAAACGGCAACCCCTATGAGTTGCATCACATCAATCAAAAGGCCGACGGGACGCTCGCCATGCTCACCAAAGAGGAGTATGACCAACCAGGAATCCTCAATACCCCTGGCATCGAGAGTGAAGTCGAGCACGGCTCCAACTGGGACAGAACGCGCAAGTCATTCTACAAGGCGTTAGCTACCACGGTTGCCGCCCCAAAGTAGGGAGGCATCTCCATGGCGCTCCGCAGGAAACAGCTCGAAGTGCTCGGCGGCTTCGTTGGGTGCCAACTCGGAGCAGTTCGTCCGTCCCTCGCGTATTTCATAGCGTCTGCGGGCTGTGGGTTCTGAAGGCCTTACGCGGCCCCCTGCCCTCTGATATAAAGACATGAGGAGCTTAAAGCGTGCCAAGCCAAAGACTTGGCTTGGCCCTGTTCTTGTGGAGGACCCCATGAGGCGAACGCCCACTTGTTTCCTACGTGCCATTGTCTGCCTCTGCGCCACCTTGGCAGTGCTTCTCGGCACTCCCGCCGCTGCATTCGCAGAGCAGGCCCAGGTTCACGTTCTTGCGATAACCGACTTCCACGGGCACATCGAGAACGGCGCCCGCCTCGCCGGCACGATCGACCAAGAACGCGCAGCCTACGGGGCAAGCACCACGACTCTGGTGTCTGCGGGAGACAACATCAACGCCTCCTACTTTGCCTCGTCCATACAGCGTGACACCCCCGCAATGGACCAGCTCAAGGCCATGGGGCTCACTGTCTCGGCGACCGGCAACCACGAGTTTGACAACGGCATCGCCGACCTCTATGACCGCGTCATCCCGTACTTCTCGCCCGTGCAGTACGTGGCGGCAAACCTGAACGGCGTTGATACCTCTAAGATCCCTGCCTATACAGCGCAGGTCATCTCCGGCAAGACGGTGGCCTTTGTGGGAGCAACTCTCGAATCCCTCCCCAGCGCGGTAAACCCGTCTCTTCTCGGTGGCATCACGACCAGCTCGATCGTGAAGTCGGTCGACTACTACGCACGCCAGCTAAAGGACGACGACCCATCGAACGGTGAGGCAGACGCCGTTGTTGTCCTCGCGCACGAGGGAACGGATGCCCTCAAGGGCCTCTCCCCCGACGTCGATGCGGTTGTGGCGGGGCACACGCACGTTCAGGCCGAGAGCGCAACCGATGCCGGAGCGCCAATCGTGCAGGCAGACCACTATGGATTGGCGCTGGCAACCATCGATCTCTCGTGGGATGACTCCGCCAACCTCACGGTTGGTGCCAAGGTCGACCAGGTGGCCAAGGACGCTCCCGAGGACGCCACAGCCAAGGGCATTGCCGATGCCGCCGAAGCAAAGGCAAAGGAGGTTGGCGGCGAGCAGGTGGGCACGATACTCCCCAACGCGCTGGGAGACACGACGCTCGCCCGTGCAACTGGCAATCCAAGCCTCAACCAGACTGTGTCGGCCGGCAACCAAGAGAACCGCGGAAGCGAGTCAACGCTTGGCACGCTCGTGGCAACGGCAACCCTTGATGCCACGAATGACAAGATGGGCGCCAATACGGCAGACATCGGCGTAGTTAACTCGGGTGGTTTGCGCAATGAGCTTGACCCCAACGGCGACGGGGTCATCACCTACATGGAGGCGCACGACGTGCTGCCCTTTGGCAACGCAAATGCCCTTGTAACCCTCACTGGCGCACAGCTGAAGGAGCTTCTCAACCAGCAATGGCAGCCGGGCAACAAGCGACCAGTGCTCTGGCTCGGCCTTTCCGACAACGTGACCTACGCCTACAGGCTCGTGACCGATGAGAACAGCAACCTGCGCGGCGAGGTCTTCTCCGTCCAGGTGAACGGCCGAGAGGTGGATGACAACGCAACCTATCGCGTGGCTGGCAACTCGTTCCTCCTCTCGGGTGGTGACAACTTCACCGTTTTCAAGCAGGGAAAAGACTACATCGAGACTGGCTACATAGACCTTGACGCCACGGTCTCGTGGCTTCAAAGCCACGCTGGCAAGGTAATGCCAGCCGTGCGCCGCCACTCCGTAGGGTTCGCGAACCTTCAGAAGACCGGCAACCACGTATCGTTTGACGTGTGTGGGCTTTCGTTTACTGCTGGCGAGACCCGGCCGACCTACGCACACGTCGCAGTTAATGGCATCGATTTTGGCTACTGGCCAATATCCGACACCGGTGCTGTCACAGATGCTAACGGCATCATGCTTACGCCGTACGCAGGGCAGACGCACGTCGAGATGGACCTCACTGACGAGCAGGCTGCAGCTTTTGGTGACTCTATCAACCAGATCCAGCTCCTGGCATCTGATGACGTGCACCTTGAGGATTCGGGTGCAACCTACGTGAACTTCGACACCATGCCTAGGCCCAGCACCCCCAGCACAGGCGAAGGCGAAAAGCCTTCAGGCGGAGAGGAAGAGGCTTCGCCAACGCCAGCCCCCTTACCAGACGAGCCTCCAGTGCAGGCAAGCGCTAAACCGGCTCCGCGAGTTCCCAATGCCGAGCGCATACCCGACACATCTGACGCATCTCCCACTGGCTGGGCAGAGCTTTTCGCAGCAGGCGGCGTGCTCGTCGCAATCGGAATCTTCACCCGGCGCAAGGCAAAGTAGGGTAATCCCTCACGTCACCCCCTACCGGCTCGTTCGAGAACGATCCTCGGTTGCAAGCCGGTGTTATTTCCACCGCAAAGCACCGCATATCGGAGTTCACGGAGGGGTTTGGCCTCAAAACCCACCCCCGGGAGTCCCCGCGCGGTTGCGTGCCGAACGTTGGTGTCATGCCGCCCGGGGCGGTGGCTCCCCAGAGCCGATGCCCACATCCTGCAGCATCCGCGTCACGCCGCCCTCCCCGCAGACTCGGTCGCCTCGGCGACGAGCAGGCGCGCCCTCTCCTCGACCTCCGGCGAGGGGCCCTCGGGGCCGCACGGGGACCGGGGCCCCCGACAGCGACGACGCGTCGATGAAGCCCTCCTCGCATCGGCCTTCGACTGCGCCGTGGAGGCGCTGTTTGTATTCAATAGGAACTGCGCGGATGTCGCACGGGATATCGGGCACCGTGCGCATCGGGAATTGAGCAGTTGTCGCAAGAGGGGCCGCGTTCCGAAGCGCAAGGGACGCGGCCCCGTCTATGTTTCCCCTGGGCGGAAAGACTTTGGCGAGCCCCGCCCGGAGGAGGAAGGGAAGATGACCGTGTCCCTTGGCACACAACAGGATATACGCGAGATGGACGCGCGGGGAGTCCCCGGGGCGCAGATCTCCAGAGAGCTCGGCGTGAGCCGCAACACGGTGGCCAAGTACGCCGACATGGGGGACATGTCCCCCGCCGCGCCGGTTCCCGAGCGGCGGCCCTGGCCGGCCACGGAGGCCTACCGGGGCTGGATCGACGGGGTGCTCGAGGGGGATCTGGGCAGGCCCCGCAAGCAGCGCCACACTGCGAGGAGGATATACGACAGGATGGTCTCCGACCTCGGGTACTCCGGGTCGTACCCGTCGGTCTGCAGGTACGTGGCCCTGTGGAGGCGCGAGCACGCCGGGCCCTCGCTGCGGGACGGGTACCTGGAGCTGGAGTGGGCGCCCGGCACGGCGCAGGGAGGACCTCGTGCTCATGGGCGACGTGGGCACCGGCAAGACGCACATGGCCTCGGCCCTGTGCACGGCGTGCTGCCAGGCGAGGGCCGAGGCGCGCTTCTTCACGGCATCGTCGCTGGTGATGCGCCTCAGGCGCGCCCGCGACGAAGGCAGGCTCGACCGGGAGCTCGCCCAGATCGGCCGGGCGGAGCTGCTCGTAGTCGACGAGCTGGGGTTCCTTCCCCTCGACGCAGACGGCGCGAGGCTGCTGTTCCAGGTGGTGTCGTCGGCCTACGAGTCGCAGTCGGTCGTGTTCACCACCAACCTCGAGTTCTCGAGGTGGGGCGCGGTGTTCGGCGACGACCAGATGGCCGCGGCGGTCATCGACAGGGTCGTCCACCACGGCAGGCTCCTGCGCTTCAGGGGCGAGTCCTACCGCGTGAGGCACGCCCTCATGCAGGGAGGTGCTCAGAAAAGCTGAGCAGAACCGCTGCGGATGCTGCTCAAAAAGCGATGCGATTTCCGCTCAAAGCTGGTTGACAAAACACAGGCGCGGTGGCGGCGTCCCGTCGAGGCCTGCCAGCCGTCGCGGGCGATCTCCCCCGACACGGTCGACCTGTCGCGGCCGGCCTCCCTGGCCATCCGGCTGACGCCCCCGTGGTCCCCCCGGCGGGCCATGATGCCCTCTCGCTCGGCGATGCCAGGATGGCCGTAGCTGCCCATTGCCGTCCCTCCCGATGATGCCGTCGCAAGCACCATCATGGGACTGGCATGGGCAGCTACCTTGTCTTCCGCTGTTGCATTAGCAATGAGGATTCAAGGATTATTTCGATTTGTTGCCACCTTTTTGCCGATTGCTTAGTTAAGCGGTGGGCACACTGGCGGGAATTTCCGTTGAGGATGCACGTGCTGAGGGCAGCAGTTGCGCTCAAGATGGCGGGCGCGATGCCTTGAGACGTTCGCTGGTTTGAGTCTTTCCACTTTGGGAGCTAGGAGCAGGTTCGTCAAGGGTAAGCGCGGCGTCTCCAGAGCACGGCGGCCAGCGGGCGTCAGGGCAACGGGGTGCAATCCATGGCCGAATTGTCTCCGGAGGGGTGTGCGCGCCACGAGGAATCTCGAAATTACGCACGGATGTCTGCATATGTGGGTTGTTTTCTCGTGCGAGGGCTGGCTCCATGTAGCTGCTGCCCTCCAGCAGAGGGCGGGATCCGCGTTTTCCCTGTTGGCCGCTCGAGGTAATTGGTTCAAGCGCCGCGCGGGACAGATCACTCGCACTCCCCAGCCAAGGCAAACCCACAGAAGTCGGCTTTTGCATGCAGTTCGGGGTTCATCGGTAGCGCGGGAACGAACATTGCCAGCTCATAAGCTCACGCAAGTGGCAATTCAGGCTGAGAGCGTTTGCCAAGATAAATCTCACGCTCAAGTTCATACCCTGGAGGACTTGCCCGGGCCACCGGAGGCCCTTATTCAATCCACGCCCCTCATACGAGGGGCGACCACACGCTATAGCCGGTATTAGGCAAGCGGAGTCGCGACCGAGCTAGATCAGCGCCTAAGCCACCGAGTCATCAGTCGTCATCCCGTTCGAACAGATTTCCAAGGTTTGAATGACGATGCAGCGACTCGTTATCCCCCTCTATGAACTGCCAGGTTTCTTTCCGGGTTCCTGACACAGAAAAGGCTGAGTGACAGATGTAATTCAGGAACCCAGGAATGTCATCGTGGTACTTCCGAGAGAAGCGAATGGCTTCTCTCGCCTTCTCCTCATCACTCAGGTTTCTCAGGTTATACAGCACGTGATCAAGATTGCAAGACATATAAAATGGCTCGTAGGGAATGGCACCCCAAACATTGGGCAACACAGCGAGTCGCCTCATTACCTTTGACTTTTGATCATTACGTTGAACGATTCTGCTCGAATCGCGACAGCGAATTTCGTCATCAAAGTACTGGGGCCGAGTTGCCGTGAGATTCTCTGCCACCACAGAGTTATCAACGAACGCGCCATCCGTATCCATCAGGTGGATAACTCTTGCAAAGTCGCTACGCCTGAGTCCGTTGTTGTCAGCGTAGGACTTCACCATTTCGTATAGGGATTTGCTTACGTTAGCCGGAGTGATCCCTTTCTTAGAAGTTATGTCACCATGAACGACATGAATGTGCACGCGAGCATCGGCCAACGCACGTTCAAACAGCACGTGAAGGGCCTCTTCGTCAGTTGGGCCCTCTACAATTATGAAAACAACCTTCTTACTCAATGTTCTCACCGGCCTGGCGCATAGCGTAGGCAACCTCGCCATTGCTTGTGTACTCATAGAGCCCCGTCTCAGAGTCGCCGAGAACAATGCTCCTGAAGTAGAGGCTTCGGAGATTGTTGGTCTCCTTCACCCCCCTCATGCGAACGTAGCGATTATTGGAATCGGTACTCGTAAACACAATGAACTGCTTATCTAGAGTTTCAAGCGGCCTTAGATTATGCGAGGTAAAAATAAGTTGGCCTCTTCCCCCATCTGCAATAATCCCGAGAAGCTCGCCCAGCAGATACTCGAAGACGCCTGAGTCAAGCTCGTCTATAGCAACAGTAACCGAGGGCTCGTTATACATGAGAATCAGTATCTGCAGTACAGAGACAATCTTCTTGATGCCTTCGGATTCGCAATCGAACGGCAGCACAACATCTCCTCGCCTAGAGAGGAGCTGTATACGCTGACCGTCGCTCCCATCATCGAGAGTGACTTCGCCCATCTCGCGGACTTCAATCTCAAGGCCGGGGACAATCTGACGCAGAACGATGTTAAGACTAGAAACGATTCTTTTTGTGACCGATAGCAGCCTGTCGGGAATGTTAACAGGAGTGTCTGCCTTAAGAATCGCGTGGCCCGCAATCCTGCTTCCTTCACCGGCACCCATGCGAAAGAACAGCGGCAATGCAGACAGCCCCATCGTGTCAACAGAAGCAGTATCAACTACAAATAACCCATCAAGCCCATAGAAAGTGAGCGCATCGAGAACGGTTCGGCAATCGTCTAGCAGTTCGTCGACCGATTTGTCTAATGCATTTCGACGCACGTGCGGTTGATTATCTGCTCGCAAATCTTTGAATTCCCGAGAAAAGATGAACGACCGAGACTCCCTCTGAGAGACCCTTTTGGCAACCGCCATGTCAAAGATAATGTCTTTGCTGTCGCCAGAAAAGTAGCGCCTCATGGTATCCGGGCCAAAGGTATCGCCTCGCCCCGTGTCCATAATCGTACGCAGCCGAGCAGAAGATGTTCCATCTTCCGCTGCAATCTTAAGCACTTCACGCGAGATGAAGACGGGGAGGATGCCTTGCACCCCCGTTGCATCCACCAAACCATCGGAGTCGCGACGTGACAGCGTGACCTCGTAAACCACCCTATACCACTTCGAAGCCCCCAACACCTTAAACCCAAAGGCAATGGTTGCGCTTGAACAACCGTACGAGATGAAGGTCTGAGCCCGTCGGGAAAGTGAGACCCCCGTTAGGCAGCTCTTCAAGACCCATAGCGCATTGATGAGAGAAGTTTTCCCAGAGCCATTTTGACCATAGAGAGCGAGGATGTCCGCCGGGTGTCCCTCGACGTGTCTCAGCTGTACTTCACCATGGCGAACGTTCTTGAAATTGGTCAACGAGATGCTCGTGAGCCTTACGATTGGGTAACTCATTGCTCGCTCCGATATCGAAATTCATGGTATTTAATATAATAATTGGAATAATAAGTTCCAAAAAACGATTTGTAAATACCCTCAGGTAACCATTAATGTATTCTACTCGTAGCTGTCATTCTCTGCCGCGCAACAACTATCGCACGTCGAGCGGAACCTCTCAAACCTAGTCAAAGCGCCTAGCGCCACCGCTCACAGCGCACCCTCAAGCTCTGCGGCAAGCTCGCGGTTCACAATCCTGATGCTGCAGTCGTCGGCATGTGCAAACGCAAGCGGCGGGATTCCCCCAAACCATACGAGCGACCCATCAAACACTGCGGAATTCGGAACTCTGCGTTTACCATGCTTGACCTTGCAACCGGCCTCTTCTAGCTCATCAAGGCACGCATCCACGTCACCGGCATCATCGCGCGTCCGCGCCACAACCGTCACGCTCACGCCTCGACTGACCGCCGCGACCAGAGCAGGCGCAATGGCACCAACCGCCTTCGACACCACCCAAGCCGAGACAAGAGTAATCTCCGCTCTCGCGCTCTTCACATCACGCCGAAGCAGTTCCATAGCCGCCGGGCCAGCTGTCACAATGTGGTTCTCGACACCATTCGCCTCGGGCCCCTCGACCACATACCCAAGCCTCGCATACGCCTTAAGCCTTTCATGCCACTGCCTTGCCAGCAACGGCACCAGCTCGTCGACGTAGTCATAGACCTGAGGCGAACGCTTCCCCGGCAAATCACGCTGTATCCTCCCCACAAGCTGTGTGAGCAGGCCTTCCCACGCCACGGGAGCTGCTAGCAGCAGCGTATCGAGCCTCGGCTCGTCAAACCCTTCGCCAACATAGCTGTCTGTAGCAACAATGCAGGCAATGCGCTCAGGCGGGAGCTTGCGCAATTGCTCTAGCCGCTCCCTTCTCGCCCTGGCATCGTCGCTTCCCACAAGCGTGATTACAGACGGTTCCCCTGCCCCTTCCGTGCCGGTCGCGCGCCACTCCTGCTGTAGTCGCTTCTCTATCAAGGATGAAAGCGTTTTTGCGTGCTCCACGCGCCTGGTGAGCACAATTGGATACCTTCCTTGCAGCACGGCGTCGCACGCATCGCGCGCAATCAGCGCGTTTCTCTCCTCGTGTTTGCAAACCAGGTCCAGAAGGGCGTTCCAATCCCCAGCGTCAACGTCTTCGGGAAGCCTCACGCCGGTGAACCTCGGCACAAGCACACGGCTCACGCCACCAGCTGTCGACTGCCCGTTACCCTGCACCTTCATGCGTACGGGACCGAGAAACAACTGAAGCGCCCTTTCCAACTTGTCCTTGCGCTTTGGCGTGGCAGTTAGACCAAACACGTAGCGGGCTCCACTAGCTTTTAGCACCTCTACCAGCCCAGATGCGGGAACGTGCTGCGCCTCGTCCACCAAAACCATGCCGTAGCTAGAGACCAGCTCACTCACCCGCCGGTCACCCGGCACCGCCCCGCCTTCGATAAGAGATGGAACCAACGCAATGTCTACCAACCCGCTCGGCAACCTCTTGCCGCCACCAATCACCCCAACTTTTCCCGGCTGATGTCGCGCTTTTCTGCCCGTCGGCGTAAGCAGTGTGGGCGCCTCGTCGTCAATCTGCAGGAACTTGCAGAGAGACTCCCGCCACTGCTCCAGCAGTGAGCTTTTTGGGACCAGCACCAGCGTGTTTACGCCCTTCTCAGCAATTAGGCCGGCTGCGATCACGGTCTTTCCAAAGCCAGTGGGCGCCACCAGTATTCCGTCGTCATGCTCGGCAAGTGCGTTCAGCGCCTCGCGCTGACCAGGCCTAAAGCTCCCGGCAAAGCGCGCGTGAGGCGCATGACCTTCCGTGCGACAGTCCCTTATCTGCGTCTTCACGCCCCGCTCGTGCAGGTATTTCACCGCATCGCGAAGGCAGCCTCGGGGCAAACGCAACTCAGCCTCATCCTCCTCGCCAAACCAGAGGTAGCGAGGCGTCTTTGCTGGATAGATCTTTTGGTGCATGCGCTGCTTGAGGAAAAACTCTGGGTTCGCCATTGCGGCAAGACGAGAAAGGTCCGCGATCGCCGTCTGAGGAAGGGCTCCTTTATCCAACGCGATCATGCCCCCAACAGAGACCACCACGTTCGGCGGCATTGCGGCTTCGGCATCGCTCGCTCCAGCAGGTGCCGTGCCGCCGCTCTCCAGCAGCTCACGCGCCATCGCTACCGGGACCTTTTTCACAGACGAGAGGAACGTCCACTGGTCGGCATAGGGAGAGAACGCGTCGTCGACAAAAACGCTGTTCCCCTTCCTGACCGCAGCACCCTGCAATGGAAGCGCAATGAGGTTACCCAGACCGTCGGAGGAGATTGTGTCCTGCGTGGGAAAAAGCCTGTCATACGAGCCGAATCCCAGCTTGGAGCAATGCCGGCGCGCGTCATCCAAAAGAAGCGTCCCCAGGGCCCTGGCCTCACGCGCGGGGATCGCCTCCTCGAAGAACAGCCAGACGTGAGCGCCATGCCCGGACCGAGACCTTTCCACAGCGCAGTCGAGCCCGCGCCTGCGGCAAGCGTCACGATAGGCACAGGCTGCCTCCTGCCAACCATCGTCATCAAAGTCCGCGACGAGAAGCCAGCAGGTAGAAGCCTCCGTCATGGGATAGAGCCCCACCACGTCGCGATTGCGGGGGTCAACCCCCTTGAAGTGGCGCTTGAGAGCGTCGTCATCCAGCGCGTGCAGGCTTCGGTTGCCGCACTTGTCGCACCCCACGTGGCGGCGGTCACACAGACCGGGCTTCCACGCGTTCGAACAGGCGGGGCTGTATCCCATACGACCGTCTTTGCGCAGGTAGCTATTCGCGTAAGCGTCTTCTCGGCCTCGGAAGAGCGACCGGTAGAGCGCAATCTTCTGCGAGTCTGAGCTGGTGCGCGTTACGGTTCCGGGTTGGCCGCGTGAGGCGCCGCATCGGTCCTCGCGCGGCCACTCGCTTGCGAGCGCAACGACCTCCCTGCCGTCCTCAGTAGTGCAGAGAATAACATCACTCGCTCCGCCAACGCCACAAATGAATCGAGAGAAGCGCAGGGCGGCGCCGGCGATTCGCGCCTCGTACGAGAAGATGGGCTCCGCTGCATGTATGTCCCGAGGAATCGTCACCGCAGCCATTCCTTTGCTTGCTTCTGGTGCTGTCACCTCTCATTATCGACGCGTCCCGTGGTCAGATTGCCCACACTTGCGAATAGCCAGAGCCGCGTTCCGGTTGGCAGCAGTTTTGGTGAGACTTCTAATGTGACTGCTACGCAGAGTCAATTCCCTGACCTGCGGTTTATCAGGCTTCGAACCGTTTTGTACCTGCGGTACCCCAGAAAAACCGTAGCCCAACCGTAAAAATGAGGCGGGGGCGCTCATGTAGCCCCGCCTCTCAATTACGTATTCAGCTAGTCAAAATGCCCGGAATCAGCTAACGGGCTATGAAACGACGGCTCTATCGCTTGCCGAGCAGAGAGGCCAGGTACTCCTTGAGCTCCTGCTCCCAGTCCGGCATGTGGAAGCCCGTGGCCTCGAGCCTCGAGAGGTCGAGCGCGGAGTGGGCGGGGCGCGGGGCCACGGGGCCGGCGGCGCCGGCGTAGTACTCCGCGGTGGAGACGGGCACCACCGCGTCCCCGTTGCCGTTGGCGGCCTCGAAGCAGGCGCGGGCGACGTCCGCCCAGGAGCGCGCCGCGCCGGAGCCGGTGCAGTCGTAGGTGCCGTAGGGGGCGTGGCTGTCCAGCAGGTGGAGGATCGCGGCGGCCATGTCGCGCGTGAAGGTGAGCCTGCCCAGCTGGTCGTCGACCACGGTGACCTCGTCCAGCCTATCATCCGGGTCGGCGACGCGGTCCGAGAGCCCCACCATGGTCCTCACGAAGTTGCGGCCGTCGCCGATGACCCACGAGCTGCGCAGCACGTAGTGCCTGGGGCACCCGGCCACGGCGAGGTCGCCGGCAGCCTTGGACTGGCCGTAGACGGATAGAGGCGAGAATGGCTCCCCCTCGTCGTGGAGCTCGCGCGTCCCGTCGAAGACGTAGTCGCTCGATATGTGCACGAGGGTCATCCCGTGCTCGGCGCAGGTCCGGGCGAGCAGCGCCGGGCCCGCGGCGTTGGCCCCCCAGGCGGCGACGCGGCCCTCGGGGGTCTCGGCCCTGTCGACCGCCGTGTAGGCGCCGCAGTTGACCACGGTGCCGTAGAGGTCCCAGTCGTACTGCGAGTAGGCGTCCGGGTCGGAGAGGTCGAACTCGTCTATGTCGCAGAAGTCGAAGGTGCCCGAGACGCCCCTCTCCCCGGCGAGCGAGCGCACCGCGCGCCCCAGCTGGCCGTCGCAGCCCGTGACGAGCGTCCTCTTCGGCGCCATGGGGACGACGTCCGCGAGCATCGGGTGCCCCTTGTCCGCCTCGGAGAGCGTGGCCTGGTCGAGCGGGATGGGCCAGTCGATGTGGAGCTCGGGGTCGGCGAGGCTCACGAAGGTGTACGTCCCCCTCAGCCCCGCGGACCAGTGCGCGTCCACCAGGTAGGTGTAGGCGGTGCCGTCCTCCAGCGCCTGGAAGGAGTTTCCGACGCCGCGGGGCACGTAGATGGCCCTCGACGGGTCGAGCGTCGCGGTGTAGACGCGCCCGTAGGTGGGGCTGCCCGCGCGCAGGTCCACCCACGCGCCGAAGACGGAGCCGGTGGCCACGGAGACGAACTTGTCCCAGGGCTCGGCGTGGATCCCGCGGGTGACGCCGCGCTCCGCGTTGAACGACACGTTGTTCTGCACGACGCGCATGTCGGGGACGCCGAGGGCGACCATCTTGGCGCGCTGCCAGTTCTCCTTGAACCAGCCGCGGGGGTCGCCGTGGACGGGAAGCTCCACGACCTCCAGGCCCCCGATGCCGGTCTCGCTTACCTTCAGCTCTTTCTCGAACTCGATGTCAGACATGGATGAGTTCCTTACTGCCCCTGCTTGGCGTACTTGGCTTCCGTCGCTTCCTTCGCGGGGCGCCACCAGCCCTCGTGCCCCTCGTACCACGCGATCGTCCGCGCGAGGCCCTCCCGGAAGTCCGTGTGGAGGGGCCTCCAGCCGAGCTCCCGCTCCAGCTTCGTCGGGTCGATCGCGTAGCGGCGGTCGTGGCCGGGGCGGTCGCGCACCCAGTCGAAGTCGTCGGGGTCTCTCCCCATGAGCTCGAGGATGGCGCGGAGCACATCCTTGTTGGACCGCTCCCCGTCCGCGCCCACGAGGTAGGTCTCGCCGACGCGCCCGCAGGTGAGTATGTCCCAGACGGCGCGGGAGTGGTCCTCGGTGTGGATCCAGTCGCGGACGTTCTCGCCCGTGCCGTAGAGCTTGGGGCGGGCCCCGCAGAGGACGTTCGTCACCTGCCTCGGGATGAACTTCTCCACGTGCTGGTAGGGCCCGTAGTTGTTGGAGCAGTTGGATATCGTGGCGCGGACGCCGTAGGTGCGGTGCCACGCGCGGACCAGGAGGTCGGAGGACGCCTTGGTCGAGGAGTACGGGCTCGAGGGCCTGTACGGGTCGTCCGGCTCGAAGCGCCTCGGCTCGCCGAGCGCCAGGTCGCCGTAGACCTCGTCGGTCGAGACGTGGTGGAAGCGGACATCATACTTCCTGCACGCCTCGAGGAGGCGGTAGG
This sequence comes from Olsenella sp., assembly GCA_022648325.1. GTDB lineage: Bacteria > Actinomycetota > Coriobacteriia > Coriobacteriales > Atopobiaceae > Tractidigestivibacter. The sequence continues at coordinate 58,377 of JALCMG010000008.1, read as the reverse complement.
TGCCCACGACGTTGGTGCGCACGAAGGGCTCGGGGCCCGCGATCGAGTTGTCGTTGTGGGACTCCGCCGCGAAGTGCACGATGGCGTCGTGGCCCGGGACCAGGCGGTCGAGCAGGTCGGCGTCGCACACGTCGCCCACCACGAGCTCGACCCGGTCCCCCGGCAGCCCCGCGATGTTCTCGGGGTTGCCCGCGTAGGTGAGCCTGTCGAGCACCGTGACGTGCACCCCGGGGTGGTTCGCGGCCACCCAGCGCACGAAGTTGCTGCCTATGAAGCCGCAGCCGCCGGTGACGATGATGTCCCTCGGCTCGAAGACGTCAGCCATCCCCTACTCCCCCGCCCTTCCGTCGGGCACGATGCCGCCCTCGGCCACGACCCTGAGGTGCTGGCCGTAGGCGGACCTGCCGTACCTCCCCGCGGCGCCGAGCAGCTCGTCCCTGCCAATCCAGCCGTTCTCGAACGCGATCTCCTCGGGCACCGAGACGGGCAGGCCCTGCGCCTCCTCGACGGTGCGCACGAACTGGCCGGCCTCGAAGAGGCTCTCCACGGTGCCGGTGTCCAGCCATGCGTAGCCGCGCCCCAGCGTCACCACGTCGAGCGTGCCGTCCTCGAGGTACATGCGGTTGAGGTCGGTGATCTCGTACTCCCCGCGGGCGGAGGGCGCCACGCGGTCCGCGTACTCCGTGACCCTCTCGTCGTAGAAGTAGAGGCCCGTCACGGCGTAGCCCGACTTGGGGCGCGCCGGCTTCTCCTCGATCGAGACCGCGTTGTAGTCCTCGTCGAACTCAACGACGCCGAAGCGCTCCGGGTCGTCCACGCGGTAGCCGAAGACCGTCGCGCGGCCCCCCTCCGCGCTGGCCGCCGCGCGGCGCAGGCGGCGCGAGAGGCCGTTGCCGTAGAAGATGTTGTCGCCCAGGACGAGCGCGCACGGGCCGCCCGCCACGAACCCCCTGCCGTAGTGGAAGGCGCGCGCGAGGCCGTCGGGCTCGGGCTGCACCGCGTAGGAGAGGGAGACGCCGAACCGGGAGCCGTCGCCCAGCAGGCGCCCGAAGTTGGGCGTGTCCTGCGGCGTCGAAACGATGAGGACGTCGCGGATGCCCGCGAGCATGAGCGTTGAGAGCGGGTAGTAGACCATGGGCTTGTCGTAGACCGGCAGCAGCTGCTTGCTCGTCACGCTCGTGAGCGGGTACAGGCGCGTGCCGGAGCCGCCCGCCAGGATGATGCCCTTCATTGCAGACAGCTCTCCCTTACTCTGTTCCATCTTGCGTGCTGCTCAATGATACGCGTGACGCGTGGAAACTTGAACCGGCAACAGCGAACCAGCGCGGACACCATGGAAAACGGACGTGCCGAGAGGGGCAACTGACAGGCCTCCGGGGTCACTTTGACGCCCGAGAGCCCCTTTTCTACGTGATTGCTTCGATAACGGGGCGCGTCGGCGCCGTTTTGGCACCCGAAGGCCTATTTTGTCAGCGACTGCTGCTACAACGTGCCCTCCGGCGCCAAATTGTCGCCCGAAGGCGCATTCCTGCAGCGGGGGCGCACAAACCCTTGCCCGGGCACCGCCCCGCTCGCTCCCCACAGAGAATATCTCCTCTTCTTAGACGGCGGTCGAGTTTGCCCAGCTGCCTCGGGCTTTATGAGAGAGCGGCGAGTTCTGCCGGGAGCCCACACGAGGGTTCATATGGATACCGACACTCGCCGCTACACTCCCGGTTGGCAGCAGTTTTTGTTCAATCCCTTATATATCAGACCGCAAGTGGCAATTCTCTGACCTGCGGTTCAACAATGTTCAAATCAGTTTGTACTTGGGACACCCCGATAAAACCGTAGCCCAACCGCAGATTCCCGCCAACACGACATCGCTATGCCAAACGAGACAGCATGCCCCAGCCCCTGTTAGAATAGTGCTCGGCTGGGACTCCCATGAATGTGGTAAGCCGACCGAGCTTCCAGCTCTGCCGAGCCTAACCCACGTTGCCCGCCAGAGGGCCTTTGTTTCATGACGGGGTCCCGGCCATTCCGCGTCGCTTGGCCTCGCTTGAGGACGCTAGCCCAATGCCATCTACAGCCCAAACATCTCGTCTACCGTTACAAGACGCACGTTACCCCGACGAAGCGCGGCGGCCTTGCACTCATCGGTAAAGCCCGACTTCGAGAAGAGAAACAGCAGGGTGCGAGATACGCCGCCGCAAACCAGCTCCGCCCTATTCGCAAGGGTGCCAAGCACATCCGAGCCAGTTGGCCTTGCCTCCCACTTGCACTCCCCGGCAACAAGCTCGCCATCGAGCCCTACTGCCGCAACGTCCACGTCCACCATCTCGCGCCGGCGAGGATCCGTTCCCCACCATCTGCCAACCTCAAGGGGGAGAACGGGGACATCCCCCGATGTCATCTGCCTTGTAAGCCATTGCCTGCTGACATCCTCGAACGCATGCCCAACATACGTGCTCAAATCGCGCCGCACGATTCTCTCGGCTGCCTGCCGTTCCATTCCACGTTCCACAAGCTCGGCATAGCGAGCGATTAGCGAGAAGTGAGCCAGGAACAGCTGGTCGCAGATTCTGTACCGAGCGTGCTTCCTGTTGGCATCGCCCACCGGGGCAATCCTTTCTATCACGCCAAGCTCCTCAAGGGACTTGAGATAGCCAGCCACCGCAGAGGAAGAGAGCCCCGTATCGTTTTTTATATCGACCGGTCGCGTGCAGCCTCGGGCAACGGAAGAGATAACGGCGTTGTATAGTGCCGGAGTACGCACTTCCTGCGAGAGGTAGTTCTCCGGCTCGGCGTAGAGATACCTGCTCAAACCGAGGATACGGTTAGCAAGGTTCCACTCAGTCGATTTCGATCCGTCGAGCTGCTCGAGATACAGCGGGACACCGCCCACAAGCGAGTACAGCTCGACCGAACGGACCGCATCTGCAGGAGCGAGCATTACCGCAGAATCAAAGGCATCAAATGGCTTTACCTTCAGCTGAGCAGTGCGCCTGCCATAGAGCGGACTTTTGCTACCAAGGACCTGATGCTCCATGAAGCTCATAGACGATCCGCAGAGCACCAGCATCATATGGGAGGAGCCTTTGCGGCGGTCAATCAGGTTCTGAAGCAGCGACGAGATTCCTGGATAGGATTGCGCAAGATAGGGATACTCATCGATAACTAGAACAATCCGATGGCTCTCTGCATATCTGAACGCGTTGTCGAGTGCTGCTTCGAAGGTTGAGTACGAAGGCAATGTCTGGTCAGCTTCATCTTGTCCGAGAATCACCGCACTCAGAGCCCGGAGATTTTCGACGGCAATGGTCTCGCGCGCCTGGAAGAATCTGACATCTGGCTTGTCGGCAACAAATCTGCGGAGGAGCGTCGACTTTCCCACGCGCCGGCGGCCGTACACAACCACCATCTGGAATGTGCCCGTGGCATAGGCATCCTCAAGTACGGTAAGTTCCTGGCTCCGTCCAACGAACACGTCCTCCCCTTTCGTCATGATTCTATTTTACTCAAGTATATATGACTAAAGTGTACTTGAGTAAAATAGCCGCCGTGACGTCTACGCATCAAAAGCCTCTAGAGTTGCATGTTGCTGATATTCGACCTCTATGGATTGGAGAACAAAGCTTGGAAAACATAGACGTATACTGGGTATTGCTGTATTTCTTGATAGCCGCAATCACGATTCCAATCGTTATCTTTTTGGGCCCCGTTGCCATACGCAACTATGTGTTGGAGAGCGACTATGATGACACTACGGGCAAGACGAACGTAATCTATCGAATACTCTCTCCTGTACTCTGCAGCTCAATCTTTATCCTCATTATCGAGGCGTTATTCAGCAAGTTTGGTGCTTCGGCCCCAACTCAACGTTGGCTTTGTTCGTTTTTCTACTGGGCAATCCTCGGAATCGCAAAGCTCTTAGCAAGAAAGAATGTCATTCACCCAATTGCATATTTCATTGAGGTGACCTGCTCTGTACTCTTGGCGGCCTTGCTAGAGCGCTTTGTTATCGGAGGATACTCCTCGCTCGGGCTAGCCGTTCTCGATCAATCGAACTTCGCATTCGAGATGGAGGTAGCCGTCTTCTACGTTGCAGTTCAGATGGTTGTTACGATTGCCGCTCGCCATCGTTACCGCGTTAGCGTTCTTGCGAATTATGGAGACAGCGAAAATACAGTAGCTTCAACAAAGAAGACAACTTATGCCAGCTCCAAGCATTATTACCGCGCAGCAGTTGATACAAGCGAGAAAAACCTGTTTGGTTACGAGCGGAGGTACGGGAGCCTTCTGTCAAAAAGGTACTCGCAGGACCCGCTCCTACGAACTGTCTTCTTCACAATCATGACAATAGAAGATTGCAACAGACCGGAGACTTGGCGTTTTGTCGAAAGGATTGCCTGCTCGCTAGGCATTGCCAAAACGACAGGCATCATGCAGCAGCAGAGCGAGAATCCGCTCTCCGATGAGGAGAGTGTCTTTCTTGCGGTTGAATACGTCGAGAAGATGTGGGATAGGTACCTGGAAACATACGCGAAATCGGCTCGCTGCAGCACGAGAATCCATTTGGTGATTGGCAGCGGTTGGTACGAATACGATTACTCGCTGCTAGCGGACACACTGGAGAAAACCTTCGGAAGCTTTTACGGTGACTATTGCGGTACCAGGCTCCTTGATGTCGGCATGGTATTCCATCAGGTAAGACGATTCGAAGAGCGCAACCATTACGACCTTCTCCCCAAGACGGTGATGGCCTCTGGGATGATTTTTAGTATAGAGACGGGGTGACTCTCCTCGCCCTCCTCCTCTTGGAGAGACGCGCACACGATTGAGGGCGTCTCGATACCAGGAGCAGTATCCTCAGATAGGTCTCGCCCTAACCACTATGAGCTGTTTAAGGCTGGCGCAACGTCCAAAGATGTCACTCGCTGCTGTGATGTGTTGAAGAGTCAAGGCTGTTATGTCGAACGGGTGACGTTCGCTGACGGAGTAATGACGATTGTCAAGTTCGCATGCAAAGAGAGGCCATCCAGTGAGTCCATTGGGGACGGGTTCGCATATCTTGAATAAGGAGTTATGTCAGAGCTTTACTTGGCCACGGTCGCCAAGACATCGACTCAAGGCTGGCGGGCTCCATTGCAAAGAAACGTCGTCCGTAAAGAGTAATAACGATGCATACCTCCGTCATCATTGCCCATAGGCCAAGGACTACAGCGCAGTCCTTGAGAATGAAGGGATAGGCTCTTTGCTCAGAACCATGCTCATTCTGCGGCGCGTTTGATGGCTCCGGCCTGCAAATCTGATAGCAAGCACCTCGGAACTCCTTCGGTTTGCCATGCATGGGCAACATAACATCTGCCGTTGAGAGTCTGCGACGAATAGATGACACAGCGGTCTTCGTGCAATGGGTGAACTTATCAATTAGCTCAATTTAGCTGATTGATACCAACGGAGGTAAGAAAGTGCCGTTCGAACCCGGAGTCCATATCTTCAGAAAAAGTTGGGCAACCGGCTGCCGGCGCATTGGCCAGAATCGGCTGACCGGGATTGGCGATTATCGCCTGGCTGGATGTGGCTAAGCTCTTTCGACGATAACGATGCGCTTCCGTTAATGCGGGGAAGTGCCATATGGGCTATGAGAAATGAAAGGGCATCAACTCACAAGACATTTCGAACTTTTTGCCCACTTCCGCTACAAGATCAGGCAGCTTAGGCGCAATACCTAGCGAACACAGTTGCGCCAACTGCCTTCCAACGGGTGTATAGATAGCACTTCCAAAGTTTACTTGTTTCATCTCGTCGGAATCATTCGTAAGGAGAAACGCGAGGTTTTCCGTAAACACGTTCAGCCCCGACTTTGCAGGCACACCGTAGTTAATGTGCATGCTCGTGTCAACTAGACCCAAAGAGGTCATGAGGTTTAACTGGTCGGCGCTTATGCTCCCATGATTATATGTCCAGCCGCCCTCATCGAGTTCAGTAAGAACAGGGGTGGGATTTCTCCTATCCATAAACACTGAACATGAGCACAGTGCTTGGAGGGCATCTGCATCCTCCCTTGACATATCCTGAAGTACGGCAAGGGCTCGTTTTGGGAAGGATCCCGGCTTAGTCAGCTCGCTGCTTAAGAGCTTAACCCAGAGAGCTTTGACCTCTTCATCGTATGCACAGGCAGACCCTTTGATGAACTCGTCCTTGAACTGATCATCCAGAACATCAGGATCAACGTCTGGCGCCGCAGATTCCGCCGCATCAGAGAGCACTTTTGTCACGTTTTCAGCTTCGGAAGGCGTTAGCATGTAACCGCTTGCAAGCAAGAATGCCTGGTTGTCGCTCAGTGACGGCATAGTTTGCTTGTAATGTAAAAACGAGTCACAAATGGATTGCGTACGGACTCTTCTAGCCCCTGCGATATCGGTCTCGTACTTGGTAGCGTTCAGAGATCTTCTCGTTCTGGCGATAAAGTTCATCGGAAGAGCCTCTTTGGGGCCAAGCTTGTTCGAAAGCCATTCTTTGGCGATGTCCCCATCAATATTGAAGGTATTCGCAATCTTTATTCCGTTGGCCTCGGCCGATGCCTTCGGTGAAAAGCTACCCAATGTGCCATCCTCTCTTACGCGAACGTCTTCCGTCTGTCGTACACCTCAACCGTCAGCGCGTAAGCCTGCCGTCTGCAATCGACGTCATGTGACTCACCGCACGGGCATCATGCAAGCTGCAAACGTGAGGTACGTCTGACTCAGCTCGAGAATCTGCATGCCCCCGACGATGATGCTCGGCCTTCTCTTGAACTTGCCCATCGTAAGCAACCTTCGCCTCCTGATACTTCAGGCGTCCACTCCACAGCCTTTCTGCTTCAGGCAAAGTCGAGCGCCACCAAACTGCCCAGTTTTACCTTCTTGCCCATCTCGCTCTACTTACTGCCGCATAACAGAATAATAGCTACGTACTCAGACTCGGGAGGCACGTGGAATCTGAATAACAGAAGTCCTAAATGAAGACGACAGAGACACCCCGGAAGCGTAGGGGCCGACGGTGGTCGGCCTGGCCGCATGCCCAGACCCGAAACTTCTTCGTGCCCAGAGCCGAAACTCTTCCGCGCTTAAACCCGTAAGTTCGAGGCTATCAAACACACGACTGAGGCGCGCCCGCTGGTCCTGCACAGCGACGGGGGCGCGGTGTACATGACAGACGAGTGGACGGCGTGCGCCGCCGGCCACGTGACGCGCTCGATGTCGCGCAAGGCCAGGAGTCCGGACAACGCGAGGTGCGAGGGGTTCTTCGGCACTCTCAAGAGCGACTTCTTCCACGGAACCGACTGGAGGGGCATGACGTTCGCGGAATTCCGCGAGAGGCTGGGCGCCTACATCGAGTGGTACAGGGGCGGCAAGCCGAAGAAGTCGCTAGGATGGAGGACGCTGAGGGAGCACCGCGCGGCGCTGGGCTACGCGGCGTAGCGGTGGTCCAGAGGGACGTCCGGGGTCCCATCAGCAAGTTGTGATATGACGGCCATATTCAAAATGAGAGGAGCTGCGTGTGGCTGAGGAACAATTGGATGACATACTCAGAGAAAACCTTTGGGCCATCGTCGACAAATATGGCAAAGACAATCAGCCTGCTACCATCCTCAATGCCAATACAGTGGTGCTAGGCGAGCTCAAGCGGCAGGGTTTCCTTTATAGCTTGAATTATGATCTTTCGGGAAACGCCATTGCGGTGCCGACATATAAAGCTATCACATACTTCGAAAGTGCCCCTCCGAAGAAGAATCGTTCGGCAAACAGGTCGCAGATTGCATACCAGACTTTCCTAGAGACCTATAAGAGAGTCAAGGACATTGGCAGCGGAGGCGCCGGCAATGTGTTCGAGGTAGAAGCATCGGGTGGCCAACGGTTTGCCCTAAAGGTGCTTAGCGCGGAAGCTGCATGCAACAATTCGAAAGTGAAACGGTTCTTGCGGGAGGCTCGTTATGAGCAGTCTGGGAAATGTGACGCCATAATATCCGTAGTCGATACCGGGGTTCTGGTAGATGGTGATATTCGTCGCCCATTTTACGTTATGCCATTGATGGATGGAAACCTTGCTGGTCTGATGAGGCACGGTTCGGGATACGGTGCAGTTGAATTGATGAAATTGTTGCTGACGTTGATGGGTAACCTCGCGCCATTCTATCGTTCCGGCAACTTCCACAGGGATATAAAGCCCCAAAATCTACTCTTCGATAATAGCAGGGAGAGACTTATCCTCGCAGATCTCGGCATTGCGCATATCGAGGAGGAATATCCAGGCGCAACTGTCGAAACGGTCGCCTCCGAACGACTGGCAAATTTCCTGTACGCCGCACCGGAGCAGCGGGTTAAGGGTGCTTCCTGTGACGAGCGGGCAGATGAGTATGCATTTGGGCTCATATTGAATGAGCTGTTCACTGGTAATGTTCCGCAGGGAACGGGATACAAGCGCATTGCAGACGTCGACAAGAGCTATGCGTTTCTCGATCCGATAGTCGAGAAAATGATCTCGCAGAGCCCCGAAGACCGCTACGCGAATATCGAAGCGACTCTCCTGGACGTCGAAGCGTCTTCTGCTGAGGCTAAAGCTGCGGAAGAGTCGACGCAAGCATACGATTATTATCCGCCCAGAGTAGAACTTGGATTGAGCATACTCTCCAAGCGATGGGATGACGGTATTTTGACTTTGGTGATGAGCGGACGCCCAGAGGGAGATTGGCTCAAAGTACTTCAAAGCTATGGAGAGACATCGTTCACGACGGATGGGTTTTACCTCGACCCAAAGCGCTTCCGATACAGCGAGGACAGCATCATCGTACCGAATGTAGGTTATGACGAATCAAGAGTGCGGAATGCTGTTTCCTATGTCGAAGAGGCGGTCAGCTGGACCAACGATCATTACGTCAGGTATGTCGAAGCTGAGCGCCGTCGTGCACATGACGAATTGGTCAATCAACGCAAGGCTGAGCTTGATCATGCAAAGAGGAATGCGGAAGCCAGCAGGACAATCAACGATATGCTTGTCAACCTTTGATGCATCATAATCTGCTACCGTGCGCCAAGAACTGCGGCAAGCTTAAGTAGAGCCAATCGTTCTTCGACAAAAAAGACTAAAAACTCCTGAACACCACATGTTTGTAGCAATCCAGAAGACATCCCGCCTCTTGCAGCTGTACTCGCATACTTGCAGTTATTGTCGATTGTTCATCAGCGATTCCCTAAAGATTCATTAATCTCTTTTGTTGCATTTTCTATTATTGTTTTCAAATCCTTGAAATACGATGCGGCCTTCTTGTCATTCAAAACTTCTGATGAAGCTTCAACTGCAAAGTCCACCGGAGACATAATAGGAGCAAACACTGCCCTATATAAATCATTGACCCTCAGCTCTGGCTTCTCAAGATTGATGGAAAAACCTTCTATTCCATCAAGCACCATTTCGCCGTTCTTGATGCCGAAGCGAATCGTCTTGTGCTCCGTAGCGTTTGAGTCGCCTTCTGACGACATCTGCTCCCCCTTCGACGGTATTGGCAACAATATCAAGAATAGAGTACTCCTCACATTCATACTCAAGTGCTCCGCTTCTGACAGTGATCCTTTCGTCGCTATCTCTTCCTAAAGAAATGACATTATCGGCATCGAGATTTACAACGAATTGAGGATTGTGCGTAACGATGATAATCTGTCGTCTCCGCCTCATCCTTGAAAATGCCCGAATAACGTCTACCCGAATAGCAGTCTGCGATATTTGGTCCTCGGGCTGATCAACAAGGTAAATTCCAGGCTCCTCTTTTCCCGCCATCAAGTCAAAGTAAATTCGTCCATATAGGCCGGCAGATGGCTCGCCGTTGATACCAATTTTGCTATTGGTTATTTTTCGCCGCTCGGCAATCAAGTCGACAGACTCATTCAGCCTCGACTTTAGCTCTGCAACCCATTGCGTGGAACTTGGTTTATTAACAGTGAAACCTGATGCAACCTTCTCTGAGGTTAGTGACGTATCTCCTTCTATACCATTGACAATCAAATCCAATATTCCCTTATTAAAGATATTGCCAAGAAGTGATATGCAGTATTTACGATCAACTGCTTCTATGTTCAGTTCAGAGATAAATTCCAAGTCATCTATTTTTGTTCTACCGACTTTAATTTCTACATCTTTCGGCTCAAGAGGGTTATTTTCCCTATCGACTTTCAGTATGGTTGCCCTGGCAATTGAAGTTGCGACTCTGTCAAGCTCCTCTCTATAGGCATCTTTTGATTTTTCCTCATCCGTCTTTACCTTTTGGAGCTTATCTTTAAGCTGTGCTGACTGACGTTGCACCGTCGTTCTTTTTATATTTTCGAACCGGATGGAATCCATCTCTCCTTCCCCAAGGATCAGAACCCGATTCAAAGCCTTTACAGCTGCATCAATATTTTTCTCTGCCTCCGGCCCAAGCTTCTTCAGCAACTTAATGTGCTTGGACTTTATGGCTTCTACTTGATTCTTGGCAGATTCCACGTCGCTATTGAACTGCTCGACAGATCTTGCCGGCTTTAACTTCAAGCCACCAGCTATCGTCATATGTCCAGATGTCTCATGAATCTTAAGCGGGAGAGTACTTCCATCCAGCTGCAACATAAAATCGTTGTAGAAGACTTTTGATGCAAGAGCATCTACGCTCATTCCAAGATGTCTCTTCAGGGCATCTTTGACCACTTTGATATTTACGTGCTCCTGAAAGTAGCTTTCAAACCTGCTTCCTTCAGTTCCCGCATGTAGATCTTCTAGCGTCTTTCGAATACTACCTTGATCGTCATAGCTGAACAAATCTGATTGTTCTATTTTGCTTTCGATGCTTATATTCTCTCGTTCGCAATATGCACGGTATCCCTCTTTAAGACGCTTGGCGTCCCCACCATTGCCGTAATCACCAGTGAGTTCATGAAGAATCATCGACTTTCCAATGGAATTGTCGCCGATGATGACGTTGATGCCAGGTGACATCGGTACACAGCAAAGCTTTCCATTAATAGAGAGATCCAGGCTATTCAATCTCGGTCCAGAAGGAGTGAAAAATGAAGCGTCACCGACCTTGATGCGCGAGGGTTCTGTAATTGACATTACCAGTCCCTCAAATGTTGGGAGACATTTCAGAGAGCAAAAAGCCACCTCATCCTCTCTTCCACGAAACTCAGCAGAGGGAAGAGGATAGGATTGCCAGTCATGGCAATCGCTTCCAAGAACGAATGGTACGTCGGGTTTCGTATATCGGTCGACAAGCTGACGCATATCAACTTCACGATGTCTATTGCGAATTTCAACAGCATCGACAAACTCGGTCAAAATTATTTCGTCAGCTTGTTGCGCCCCAAGACTACTAATGTCATTTTTTTGCTCCCTGCCAGCAGACTTTTCATGTCCAATGAGTACCGTGCCTATTCCAATTTTCCTGAGAATCTCGGCGAAAGTTGAAGAAGAGAATGCCTTCTTATCTTTGCTGTCATATCCAGGCTGTCCGTCTGATGTCTTGGGAATACAGGAATCAATTGTTGCAATTCGTTCATCTGATTCGCGATCATCAAATAGCGTGACGACATGAATGGGGGTTTCTCTGGCTGTCTCATCTGGAAGTGCAACAGTAAATTCAACTCCAGGAAGAACCTTCTTTAGAGTTCCCCGCCCCTCCTTGGATTTCAAAGCACGATATATCCCATAGTCGAAACAATCGTGGTCGGTTATGGCACACATATTGATTGAATACCTAGGGTCACTCAATCCTCTAACAAGGACATCGATATTGTCCGCTGTACAGCGCAACAGCGCTGCTTTCCCCACATCTTTAGTACGCGTACTTGCTGCCGAGTGGATATGAAAGTCAACGCGAACGGGTTTTGTGACAATCTTTGGATTATCCATATGGTTTCCCTCATCTATCCAGCTCAGTGCCAGCGCTGCGATATGCCCTTGGTCCCACCAGCTCAAGTCAGAGCCGTCTTATCCCACGAAGTCGTTTTCAGAACTCTAAGAGAGACGCAAGCCAATCACGTCAACATAAAAGAATAAGCAAGCTGACATAGGCGCACAAGCAATCGTGTCTAATCGTGGTTCGCTCAAGCATGGAAACTCATCGTCGAAGATTGGGGTAGGATTCGAGGCCATGTTATTACCCCATCTCCCAATGTCTTTCATGCGAGGGCATTCTTCGATTTAATGAATAACGCACTTCAATGGGGTTGCGGATGATTTCTTGGACCATCCTACCCCGCAAGGCCCAGCTTGCACCTGCAGCCCATGATGGTCTCGTAGCACCTCGTCCCGTCCGACTCCACTAACAACATCAGCTCATGCCACCGTCGGCCCCTACACTTCCTGGTGCCGAAATCTCGGGAGAAAGGAGCCAGAGAGGAATGATCGGCGTGGACAAGACAGGGGACATGCGCAGGAGGGCCAGGGCGGGCCGGTCGCGTCAATCGCGTGGCACGTCGGGGTCTCCGAGCCTACGGCCGGGAAGCACGCGAGGATGGTCGACCCCTCGCCCGAGCCGCCGAGGATGAGGCACCACAGAGCGAGGGTGCTCACTCCCCGCTCGGTTTAAGGCATCTCGACAAGGAGGCTGCACCTCTACATGTGCTGGTTCAGGTGGCTCGAACGGGCGAGGCTCTCAGACGCGTCCATGACCGCGATGCTCGAAGCCCTGGCGGCGAACAGTAGGCACTCGATGTGCAAGGAGGTTCCTCTTCGCCAAGACGCATCCCTTCTGGGGCTACTGAGAGAGGAAGCATCCCATAGTGTGACACGAGGCCCCTCTACCCAACCGAAGTCATATGAGGACTGGTGCAACAGCGAGATTGGGATTGGCCATCCTCGCCAACTGACGGGCACCGCAGAGATGCCTATTGGGGATTTAATGATTCCGAGCGACAAGACATATCGTTTCGCTTGGCCACCTCGCCTATCAAAACGGAGAGTTCTGATGAGGTACCCATCTCGCACACCAAAGAGAGCTCCCTTCCAATTGGGGTGAACCTTGCGTTCCCAAAATCAAACTTCTTCTCGCCATCAGTGTTGTTTTCTAGAACGAACAGTTCTGAATTCGACCTGACAACCAAGTTTGAATTTGCACCCACCGTGAAGGTTGTCCAAACACTGGTGTCCACCAATCCCAGAGAGGAAATGAGCGACATCTGATCAACGGTGAAGCTTTCGTGGTCATACGTCCATCCCCCAGAGTCAATCCCAGTGAGAACTGGAATTGGGTTTCGGCTATCTCCAAAGCCAACCGCACACGAACAGAACGCCTGAAATGCTTCTGCATCCTCTCTCGACATTTCCTTAAGAGTTCCAAGGGTACGCTTTGAGAAGGTGCCTGGCTGTTTGAGCTCACTCGATAGGAGTTTTACCCATAGCTTACGGACGTCTTCCTCATAGGCATTTGCGGACCCCCTAATAAACTCATCCTTGAAATCATCGCGGAGCGTCTCGGGATTGGTGCCACAATCCACAGAGCTAGCGGTGTCGGAGAGAATATCCATCACGTTATCCGCTTCAGCCGGAGTGAGGGAATAACCGCATGCGAGCAAAAGACATTGCCTATCACTAAGCGATGGCATTGTATGCTTGTATAAATCAATGGCCTTACAAACCGAAGTCGCTTGGGCAAGGCGCGCTTCCGCGAGATTGTTCTCGTATTTGGCAGGATTTAGGGCTCTTCTAGTTTTCGCGATGAAGTTCGCCGGAAAGGCCTCCCTAAAATCCAGCTTGCCCTCTGCCCATTTTTTGGCAGTATCCGAGCTAATGTCAACTAAGCTGCCTATTTTTACCACATTGATTTCCGCAGACCCTTGCGGAGAAAGCACATCCATCCTGACCTCCCATAATCAAAGCCAGCAATCAAGACGGGACCGCAGTACCCAGTATTCTATCAACTGGATTCCGGGACATCTCAGATTAAGTAGCATGACGCAGTGCCGTGACTGTATGCCAAACGAAAGTGTCCAAGACTCAAGCAATCTACGTCACCAGAAGATTGGGATATCGATTCAGAGAACTCAGCCATTCGTAGAGCGCCCCACGACACAGGCATTCAGCATTCCCGAAAGCGTCGTCTCAGAGCAGAGACAAAGGGTCGTATGCGACCATTGCCCTTACATCGGAGAGAAGTATATTGATGTACACCATATTCGATAGTCTCAAAGGAGCTGGCGAGACGAGGAATCCTAACCTGGCAATGGGAGAACGTAGGACAGGCATCAGCCTACACAGAAGGAAGTTATTAGAGTAGCCTCACAACAAGCTGAGACCTGCTGTTCAATGGCAATGTCCGGTGGCATGAAGACAAATGACCCTTATGGAAGATAGCTGTGTCATGAAAGACGATTACGCGAACATCTCGCCCCTATACATGCAAAGACTGAAAAATCAAGTGGAGGAAGCGCTCTGGGGCCTGTTCGACAAGTCGAAATACAGGCAGGTCGAAGAGTACGTCCGACGCTGGCACGAGGACGACGGCAATTTGTGGGAAAATTTCAGCGTATACACTACGGATGGCCATATCGACCTAGATAGAACTCTCGCCGAAATGCCGAACGACATCTTGATAAAGATGGCAGCCGACATCGGAGTCGAGACCCCTGGACTGCTCCCATGCATACCCGTGATGAAGAACATTCTGATCCAGAGCAACGCCAACGCTTACGCGAACTTTCAGCGCGCCACCAGAGATGTCTACGACCAACCCGACCAATCTGTTGCACTCGCGGCATCGACGCTCGAAGGCGTGTTTAAGACCATCATCCAGAATATAGAACCAGACAACTCGATGAGAAACGCCTCCCTCACGAAGTTGACCAGCAAGGTGGTGAAGCATCTCGTGGACACATGCGACCCCTCGGCTCCGCTGGAGATAAAGACCTTAGCCTCACAGCTGCGCGGCCTCGGAAATGCGATCGATGACCTGCGAAGTGATAAGTCAATGGCACATGGAAAGGCACCAGGCGGATACGTCGTAGACGACCCCCTTTGGGCTGAAACCGTGGTCAATTGCACAGCGACGCTTGGCATATTCCTGTGGCGGCTCTTCGAACGACACCAGTCCCAACAGGCAGAACCAAACCCGGCGCCACAGCCCCCTGCATACGACGATGACATTCCATTCTAACGCCCTTGTGCTGCGTACCATGTTTCTGCTCGGTATGAGCTCGCGCAGGCTTGCGTTTTGCCAAGTATTGATGAGCGCACTTCTAAGCGAACATCAATATGTTAGCTGAACGTATGGGTAAAATGGTCGGCAAGCGCCCTCTTGAAACGACTACAGAGTCGCACACGCTGTTCATCCAATTTAACTTCACCGCGTCGGACTCCCGGAACATCGTCCTCCTATCGCTGCATGGTCGAAGCCTTGTAGCGCACTGGGTCATCATCGAGGCTAGGGTGAGACCTCGAGGCCCCGGTGGCAGCGAAAGCCATTACTTGCATGAGATTCTTATCAACCGTACCGCCAGCAACGCCATCATGGTGGTCCCCTGTCCACCTTCCCAGTAGCGGCAGTACCCACGAAAAAAGCTATCCACTCGACCATCCGCACGTCCGGACTCGCAATGCCGCTCCGACTCTCTCAAATCCGCTGCCTGTGACAACGATCATGCGACAGGGCGCAACGTAGATAAGCTGCGATTATGTACGAGCTTTGAGCTATGTCTATGACCTGCTATTACCTCATCCTGTTCCCGAAAGACTTGTGGCCAAGATCGAGCGGCAAACGGGTACTTTTTGCTATCAATACGACGCGGCACTCACGCTCCGATCTCGGTATTGGCATCGGTTATAGGCGCCCTTAATGCCCGAGCATTTTGTCTACACCATGCGACGGGTTGCCACTGGAAATCATTGCCGCAAAGGAAGGGTATCGAGTGCGTCGCTTGTCGCCCGACTACCACCTCCAGAGGAAGGCTCTTGTCACCTCGCTAGAGATGCTCGTGGATAACCCAAGCAATCACAAGGACTATCGCAATGATAATGACAAGCGAAATGCCTGTACTCACAGCCATGATTCCCATTGCTACTCCTTCGGCAATTCGTTAGCTTCGGTGGCATCAATCGAGGATGCCTCAAACTGCTTATCTGGTATCTCATCGACCTCTTGAATCTTGGAGACAGCTGACTCAACAAAAGAGATGATGTCGGTTCCATCTGTAAAGTGTTCGGGAAATGCCCCTCCAATTAGGGGCAAACCGTCCAACGTCTCTGGAGAAAGCCATGGCCTCAGGTGGTCAGCGTTCTCCCCCAGAATCGCCCGCGACATATGCTCGGCGTACATACCCAGGTCCCGAATCACCTGCGTCTTGTCATCGACCATGAAGCTTGCAGCGGAGGCGTATTGGGCACAGTAGGTGCACTTGGCAACCGAGCGCCGCAACTCGTTGGCCCGCGGCCTTGACTCCGTCACTGCCTGAAACGTCTTCCCCAAGTTCCAGGGTTTCAGCTGCTCGACGATTGCCTCCCCGAGCGAATCTCTCGCGGGCTGGGATAGGAAGAATTCCACCGACTCATTAACGGTGTTAAGACATGAGTGGAAGCCACGGACCGCATCTTTGTGCGCTTCCAAGCAGAGCGTCGCGCGCTTATCCGGGTCGCTTTCTTCCGAAGCCCACTTGAGGTTCTGAGCGGCGACCGCCCCGTAGGTCTCTCTGTCATGTATCTGCCCTCGCCGCAGTTTGGCGATGCCCTCCTGAATCTCGTTCAGCTGCTGGGTAATGGCCATGAAGCTCAGGCTGAACATCATGTCATTCACCGCAGGAACTCGCTGCATCTCCTTGAGGCGCACGTTCTTGACGATTCTCTGGTTGTCCGGGTTGATTAACGTCGCAAGCAGTCTCCCCTCTTTGTCCGGCCGGAGGAACAGCTTGCCCTCCTGCATGAGCTTTTGGGTCGCCACCGGTAGGTCTGCAACGTACTCGGGCATCTTTGGAAGCAGCTCGTTGATGACTTCCACCATCTCGGGGCAGCATCTTGCGAAGGTCTCAAAATCCGTGAGCGCAGTCCTGAAGGAGTCCAGTTCGCGCGACGAGAGGAACACCTTCGAAAGGACATCATTGTCGCCATACAGGTTGAGGTTGCCGTCATCGTCGAACCTAATAATGGAGCTGTCTGGCATTTGCGTTCCCCCCTGCTTTGCCGTTTCGATTCCCCGTAGGCGCGCACTGACGTCGTCAACGCTACCCACCCGTTCCTCGTGATCTCCCTCAAGGCGGTCAAATTGCTCCGTCAGATTTCCCGAGCGATGCCGAACATCCAAGAAACACCATCCAGTGCACCATTGTGAATCCCATGGGTCACCATCTCATCTATTACCGTTGCGCTAGCAATAAGGATCGCCCTCCAAAAGGCAGGGACAAACGCCGCCGGGTCCCGGGACACTGCCACCCTGCGGGGGACGCCACCGCAGTCATTCAACGGTGCCGCTTGCGACACGTAATAATTAGCACCGCAAGCAGTGAAACGGCTACTTCAGGCTACCAGCCAACTAGACTCGGGTCGACATAGGAGCCGAGCATTGTTGTATGCCATCTCGAGCGTAAGGCAGGTAGAGCCGCGGTAGAACGCTTCGTCATTCTGCTCAACGCGCTCCACAACGAGCGCAACATCCGGTGAATCTCCTTCCAAGCAGAGAGGCAGAAGCAACTGAATTTTACCGTGGAAGTACTGCGGCACTGCCAAGGCGTAGTTGGCGCTCGCCCGCTTTTCTGCCATATGCCATGCACCTTCCAGGCGCGATGATTGCTCTTGGAGACTGAGATTCTGAAACGACTCAGGAAGGCGCTCGCTGTGCTCGGTGAGAATATGCCCCCTGTTAACCCGAAGCGGTAGATGGTAATCGTAAACCAGCTCACCCGGATCATCGTAGAAGCGCACCCTGCTCGGCAGTTTCACGCCCGAAAGGGCAGTCTCGCCATCAGCAAAGAAGCCCGTCAATCGCCACTTCTGTTGCCGACCCTCGTCATTAGGGCGCAGGAGAGCATATATTGGTTCAAAGACTTCTGCAAACAGGCCCGTATCAAAGCATACTTCACTCTTGCCGACGTATAGGAAGTCTGACTCCGCTCGGTTGTATAGCGTTGCTGCACGCTCATAGACACACGAAACATAGCCCCGGAGCCGGTTATTATCCGTACCCCAATCCTCTGGTTCGGCCTCTTCTGCAAGCGTCTCATATTTACGCGCATCACAATAAGCGAAGTCCCACAAATTGGTGGATAGCTCAGTCATAACATCCCCTCCTCGTTAGGGGCTGAACGACAAAAACAAAATCGAGTAGTGAATATTGTATAGGTATCCCTCTAGCCTTTAGTAGCGCAAACGACACCACATGTCACCGCCATCGGGACACAGAGTCGTAGCCAATAACTTGATTGGCACCAGCTCATTATTTTGTGTTTGAAAGCCTCGAACTTACAGGTTTAATCGCGAGAGAGTTTTGGCTCTGAGCACGAAAAAGTATCGGGTTTGGGCATGCGGCCACGCCGGCCCTGTACTTCCGGGTGCCCGCATCTTGGGAGAAGGGGCCGGAGAGGATTAATCGGCGTGGGCAAGACAGGGAACATGCGCAGAAGGGCCAGGGTGGACGAGCCGGTCGCGTCAATCGCGCATCACGTTGGGGTCTCCGAACCGACGGCCGGAAGCGCGAAGATGGTCGGCCTCTCGCCCGAACTGCCAAGGAGGAGACAGCCGAACAGCGATGTGCTCGCGCCATACGAGGCAACGACAGTCCCCTTGCCCGATGATGACTGTAGGAACTGGCGTACAGAGCAGCGCCACACGGCCGCGAGGGCGTGCGCGGGGCTCTGGGGCTAGCTCGGCTACGGCGGCTCCTACTCCACCATGCAGCGCTATGCCAGCAGGCACGAGGAGATGTCCAGGGAGCGCGCCCGCAGGGACGCCGACTTCCTGGCGCTCAACTGGCTACCCGGCGAGGTCAGGGTCGACTTCGGGAAGACCGATTTCAGGGTCTCCAACGGGGGCCCAGATCTTCTGGGACGAGACTGCCAAGTGCGTCTGCCAGGGGCTCAGGAGCGTCTTCGAGTTCGTCGGCGGCGCGCCGAGAAGGGCGGTCTTCGACAGCGCCACGGAAATCGGCAGGCGCGTCAGGTGGGGACTACGAGAGGGAACCAACGCCGTGATTCTCATGGGCAACGTGGCGCCGAGCTCGTGGGACGAGTTCTTCACGGGGGGACGAGGCCTGCCCTGCGCGCTCGACAGGGTGTTCGACAGGGCCTCCGTGTTCATGATGCGCGGCCCGAGCTACCGCGGGTGCGGGCTCGACACCTACTCGGTCGAGGCGGTGCCGCAGGCGACGAAGGTCAGGTGGATGCAGCCCAAGGGAGTGGTAGCCACTGCACAAGTCAGGAAAACGGCTGCCGGTGCATTGGCCAGAATCGGCTGACCAGAATTGGCGATCATCGCCCGGCTGGATGCGGTCACTCTCTTCCGGTGCTAACACCGCGCCCGCTTCTTCCACGTTCCGGCTGCTCAGCTGCCCGAAGTAGCCCACGAGGTAGAGCCGGTCGACCTCAACTATCTCAAAGTTGTAAACGGACAGCAGGTCCTCATCGACAGCATATGTCCGCATGACCACCCCGCGTCTCCATCCGCCTTCCGCACCGCAGGGCGCAGGCAGTCGGGCAGCCACATCGCACGAATCCCGCGCGGGTGATTCACGTACTTCTGATATGAGCGAGCGTTATCTAGCGCAATCATATTGTGGTATGGCTTTCCTGCATACGGCTCGAGCCCCAGATAACCACCGATGCCGTCCCTCACTGGCATTAGGTAGCCCTCCGGAGCTCGTGGTCACACCGTAATGGGGATAATGGTGCAACGAGCCTAGGCTACACCCCCCGGCTTTCCGCACCGTGTTCGACGCCGTAACGCAGGTCGGCAAAGCGGTTCAGCCGCATCTCTTCCTTAAAGTCGAGCAGGAAGTCATGGAACAGGTAATTCGGTTCATAGCCAAGAAGTTCGCGGCAGTTGGAAATATCCATGATGTAAGAGGGTCCGTCGGGCATGTCGGGTCGGTAGATTATCTTGGACTTTTTCCCTTCGGGGTTGAAGACCTCAGCGATGCCGCAAATCCACTCCTCGTTGGTGGTCCCAACGCCAGTCCCAACGTTGAACATGCCGCCGTCCACGCCCTCTGCAAGCGCGGCCTTGCGCAGCAGCTGGCAGAAGTCCTTCACGTCCACGACATCCTTGGCGCGACTGGGGTCACCCCAAATCTCCAGGGTCTCTCCGGCCATGGCCCGGTCCATAAGCAAGCGGTAGCCCAGCGTGCGACGCTCACCGTTCACGTTGTAGGTCTTGTCTGGCGTGTATGCATAGACGGTTGGTAGGCGAAACACGAACCCTTTGAGGCCGTACTGCGCTTGATAGTGGCCAATCAGATCCACGGCAAAACTCTTAGAGAACGCGTAGACCGTGTGATCGCCCGCCATGATGATACTCCGTTGCTGATAAGGCTCAATGACGGGGTGCTCGGGGGTCACGGAGCCCAACACGTCAGAGATCGTCTGTGCGTAGAGGATACGGTCGGCCCCAACCTTACGGCAGTATTCGAGCACATTGAGTGCGCCCCTGCAGTTCACGTCCACGTAGCGGGCAGGGTCGTAGCCGTGCATATACGCCGGCAGCAATCCCGCGAGCAAGATCACCGCATAGACGTCCTCCTGCGGCAGCGCTTCCAAGGTCGAGGCGTCTGACATATCTACACTCGCGTAGCCTATCCCATAGCGGTCAAAGAACGATGTATGACGATGCCCGGCAGCAAAGACCTCGTAGCCACCCTCTGCAGCATGCGCACACAAATCGTCCGTGAGGTAGGCGCCGGTATTGCCGGTGGCGCCTATGACGACAATCTTCCTCATCGCTCGACCTCCACCCTCATGTACTCGTCCTCGTGGATACGGAACTCATCCAGCTCAGTGCACGTCTTGAAACGCAGGAAGCAGTTACCGAAGGCGAAGTTAGCAGCGCTGAAGGGCTCCACGGGAGCGCCGGGTTCAACCCAAATTGACTCCTTCACAAGGTGCTTCTCGGCAAACCCCGGGGCATACCACATGCCCTTGTAAGCACCCACCTCCCGAGCGTGGATGACTTGCTGGTACCAGAAACCGTCATAGACCGGCTCGCAGACGCCTTCCACAGCTATGCCAAGCGCCGCCTGTACGGAAGCTCGAATCAAATCCACGTCACTCGCGTACCTCAACATTTCGCAAAGATTGTTACCGCCCCCACGAGGCGACACCTCCATGATGTAGGGCTTGTCGTCGGTGGCCACGCGAGTTTCGATATTGTAGACGCCATCAAGAAGGCCCAAGAGATCGGCAAGACGCTGCAGTTCGGATTTGAGCTCCCCCTGTGCCCAGGCGGGCATCTCGGCGGGCATGCCATAAGCGGCAGGCGCGTAGGGGTTCTCACAGGAAAGGTCGAAGTACTGGGAGGTGAAGGAGACGCACTCGAACTTCCCGCCCACAGTGAACCCGTCGGCATCGCTCGAGGGGTACTGCTTCTCAAGGAACTGCTCCACGATGCAGCGTCGCGCGCGGGAGAAACCGAGCGCATGCTCGACGGCAGCTCGCAGCCCCTCCGGTCCTTCCACGCGGGAGACACCCTTGCTACCGGCCGAGTCCACAGGCTTGGCAATCACAGGATACGGCAGTTCATCTGCATGCGCACCCGCCTCGTCGGCGGAGCAGAATACGTAGAGTTCTGGGCAGTTGAAGCCGTTGTCTCGTAAGAACGTACGGAATCGCTGCTTGTCCTGCAACGTACATACGCTCTCGTACGAGCCCTGGAAGGGCAGCCCAAGTCTCTCGGCGGCGTAGGCCGCGCTCGTCACACCTGGATCCACTGCGAAGGACATGATGCCGTCGGCATGGACGCTTTTGGCTACCTGTAGGACAGCCTCGCGGTCAATCACACTGGCGTTGACGTACTCGTCGGAGAACTTGTGTGCGTAGTTATCGGGTAGGTAGTCACACGTGACGACGCGAGCACCCAGCTCGTGAGCACTCTCGATGACCGGCATCGAGTAGCGCGAGCCACCCAGAAGGAGCAGCGTCTTCTTCCCGGTAACGTTCATCGTGCACACCCCCTCACCACACCGCAGATGCGGTCCACGTCCTCCAGTGCAAGGTCGGCGAACATGGGGAGGGTCAGCACGGTGGCGGCAGCGTGCCTTGCAACCGGCGTGCGCTCGCTCGCATAGACAGAGCGGTAGCAGTCGTAGTCGGAGACGAGCGGGTAGAAGTACTTGCGGGCTCCAACGTTCACCTTCGCGAGCGCGTCGGCAACGTCATCGCGCGTGGCTCCGAACACCTTCGGATCAAAGGTCACGGGCATGTAGGCGTAGTTGTACTCCACATCACCACGCGGTGGGAAGACCCTTACCCCCGAAACGCCATCAAGGTCTTTCCAGTAGCGCTCGGCGACGGTATGCCTCTTCGCAATCTCATCGTCTAGGTGGCGTAGGTTGCAGATGCCCATGGCGGCGCAGAACTCGTTCATTTTCGCGTTCCCACCCACATAGACCACACTCTCTGGCCCAGTAATGCCGAAGTTCTTCCACTGATTCAGCACGTCATAGAGTACCGGGTCGCGGAAGCACACCGCTCCGCCCTCAATTGTGTTGAACACTTTGGTGGCATGGAAGCTAAACATGGCGGCGTCGCCATAGGTTGCTATTCCGCGGCCGCCAACCTTCACATTGAAGGCGTGCGCCGCGTCGTAGACTACCTTAAGACCGTGCGCGTTCGCAATCTTCTGGATTGCCTTTACATCGCAGGGGAGACCGTACACGTGCACGGGCACGATGGCCACAGTGCGTGGAGTGATGAGCTCTTCGACCGACTCCGGGCCAAGCGTGAAGTCGTTTGCACTGATATCGGCAAAGACCGGCGTGAGCCCCTTGCGCACAATGGCATGCGTCGTGGAGGCAAAAGTGAAGGGAGTCGTAATGACCTCTCCACCCTTGGGAAGCTCGAGTGCCTCCAAGATACACTCAAGCGCGTTGTGCCCGTTCGTGAAGAGAGCGATGTTCTCCACACCCAGGCGCTCCTTGAGCTGCGCCTCTAACTTTTTGTGTTCTACACCCATATTGGTGAGCCAATGTGACTCCCACAGAGGAGCGATTTCTTCCACGTACTCCTCGAGCGGGGGCATGGACGAGCGCGTGACCAGTATCTGCTTATTGTCGGATGGCATGATTAGCGAACCTTTCCTTACTCCGGGGCATTTGCTCCGGACAACATCGTATTATGCAATTATCTTGGCATCAGACCGCTTACGACAACCGATGGTCTGTTTACATGCCCCTGTGCCGAGCAATCGCCCCGAGATCCATCACGGACTCACCAGAATGGCGCTCAAGTATTGCTATCAGGTTCGCGGCGTCAATAACGTCATCCTGCGATTCTATGGGGAAGCACACTATTCCGCGCTCGAGCTTCCGAGACTGGGCTTCGATACATCTGAGACTGCGCAGAAGGCTGAGTGGCTTCTGCTCTCCGGGAACAAAGTATACAGACGTAGCTACACCATTATGCCCCGTGAGCCGCACGGGCCCCTCGCACTCGGCCATCTGACGTTTGAATGCCCTGGTCAGGTCTTTTCCATAGAGAAAGTCCAGACCAGTCACGAGCATCGTCCCGCTACCTCTGGCAGTGGACGCTGGGACATCATTATTGGAAGGCGACCATTCCAAAAAACCGGTAGGCAGATTGACGAAACTGAAATCAACGTCGTAACCGTCCACCTTCGAGACAAGTCTCTTTGCGGCCTCGCCCGTCTCAGGCATACCTGCGACGGTAATCCGCCGGATACCAGCGAGCAACAGATAACCCAGCTGGAGGTAAACGGAGCGTTTACCATAAAGCATAGTATCTGGGCCAATCCCATCCTCATAGTTAAGCCATAGCAGTCCGCGCCAGGATGGCTCCCCTCGCCAAAGCTCGCCTTCAAGGATGACTTCGATATCCGTCTCGAGCACCTCAGCAAGCTTGGAGAGAAGCGATTGATCTGGTACTCCGAGACCACGCTCCCAGCGGGAGACTGCTTTGTCGGTCACCCGAAGTTGATCAGCCAGTTCGCGTTGTGTCATGTCCTTGCGCTTGCGAAGGACGGATATGGTGGCTCCAACCTTTTCCGCGTCCATAGCCGGCTACTCCGCCTTGGTGCCTTTGCGCTTAAAGAGAATCTCCCTAACGGTCTTAACGAGATACCCAAGCTCTTCCACATGAAAAAGCTTCGCTAGGAGCAGATAGATGGAGCACATCACGATGACCTGCAACAGAACCGTCACCAGGTCAGGAAGGCCAAGCCCCACAAGCAAGTAGGTAATGGCGCCTGCAATAGCAGATAGTATGAACGCCGGGCCAATGTCACGGAGCTGTTCTCCATAGGAGTAGCCAATGACGCGCTTATTGGGATAGGCGTTCACGAATGTGCTAATGATGCCAGTAATCATGTAGGACCCTATGAGTAGATAGACGTCCTTCAGCACGAACGCACCAAGGAGTATGAAACAGATACCATAGGCCTTTTTGATAAGCTCCAACTTTAAGAAGAGGTCACTGCGCCCCATACCATTGAGTGCTTGAAGGTTGGTCGTGTGTATCGGAAGAAGAGCGTACACAAAGCAGTAGATTTGCAGGAACGGCACGCAGGGCAGCCACTGCTCGCCCAGCAGCAGCCGCACAAGGGGTTCTGCCGCCACGCCGAAGAGCGTCATCGCAGGCACAATGAGGAAGGTCGAGGTCTTAAGCGCACGCCGGACGAGCCGCTTCACAGATGCCTTGTCATTCTGCACACGAGAAACCGCAGAGAGCATCACGGGTTGTATCGACCCGTCGAGCATATTGCCAAGTGCCTGCGGGTACTTCTTGCCCTGGCTCACGAAGCCAAGGCTCGTGGGGCTGAACTGCTTGCCTACAATCAAGTCTGAGAGCGATTGGTAACCTTGGTCTAGCAATGCTGACACTAGGAGCTTCCAGCCAAAACCAAAGAGGGTCCGAGCACGATCTACTTTGAAAGTGAGAGTAGGGTGCCACCGCACCTGTCGAGAGAGCGCGATGCAATTGAGAGCCTGATAGGACAACTGCTGGATGACAAGAGCCCAAAGACCAGTCCCGGCAAGCGCCGAACCAATTCCAAGTACACCAGAACACAAAACGGAGATGATGGTCGCGTTGAATATCTTCCGGAACTCCAAACTGCGCTGTACAAGCGCCACTTGCACCGAATTGTAGGAGTTAATCACAAGAAGAAGCGCCATTCCACGCAACGGCGAAACAAGATAGTCCATTTGATAGAAAACGGCAATGTCCGGAGCTGCAACGAAGACGATGGCGTAAAGAAGGATGGAGATAGCAAAGCTCAGCCAGAAGACCGTTGAGCTGTCATCGTCACCTATGTCTGGTACCTGAACGAGCGCTGTATTGAGGCCGGATTGAACAATGACGTTGCCGATGTTTACAAACACCAGCATGATTGCAAGCGCACCAAATTGCTCCGGAGCAAGGAGACGGGCCATGACGATTTGTACGATCAGTTGAATTAACGCATTCCCGCCGCGTTCAAATAGTTTCCAAATTAGTGATTCGATAGTTTTATACTTTAGGGATAGTTTATAGCTCAAGAGGAAAACCGCCTTTCCCAAAGTTTTTTTACTAAACTCGGGGCAACAAAGAAAAGCCGAGTCAGAAGCTCATATTTCGAACCACGACATTTTGCTGCAGCGATGGCATCAGACCTTTTCATCAAGGCTGAATTGGCAGTAGCAAACATTAGGCTGAGTTTCCTATCGTTCCAAGATGGCGACAGCGCATTGCGGTATCTACCATGCGTGTATTCATCAAAGAATTCATAGAGACTGATGTATTTTTTTATTGATTTGATTTGGCTAGCTTTTGACGACTGCCAAGAAGCCATCATGGACCCTGAAGTTGCAATACGGTATACAACTGTTGGGCTATCGATATAATAAGAATTTCCGCGAATCGCTAAAAAAAGCTGATGGGCACGATCTCCACCAAACGCTGAATCTGGCAGCTTCGGCTCCTGAAGCCAAGCATCAATTCTTGCGAAAAACGAAGCGGTTGGAATAAAATTAAGACGAATAACATCATCCGCTGATAATGGTCCCTCTTTATCTAATATGCTTTTCTCCCAACTCGTAGATGGCATCATCTGTCCAAGGCTACGCCCTGTCGACGCATCTATTTTTTCTGCATTTGAAAAACAGAATACGCCATCTGAATCTTTTTCTAGAATCTCATACTGTCTCTGGAGTTTATTCGAATCTGTCCAGTAATCATCTCCTTCGCACAGAGCTAAATACTTGGCACCGGACTTCCTTAAAAAAGGGAGATACCAAAAATAGCGTCCTTGTTGATATTGGTTCTCCGTTTCATAGATTCCTCTTATCATTTCAGGATAATGGGATTCAAACCCTTTGATAATCGACGCGGTGGAGTCTGTCGAAGCATCATCGTGCACAAGCACCAGAAAAGGAAATGTTGTCTTTTGAGAAACGAACCCCTTCAGCGCATCAGCTATATATTTCTCTTGATTATATGCGCTGCAAATAACGAGCACTTTAGCATTTGATTTTGCCATTTCGCTTAATGTAAACACGACAAGCCCCTCGATGAAGCTAAAGTTTGTCGAATACTGATACATAAGGTAGTACATTACTGAAGTTCAAAATGCCGAATAGGTAGTAGCACGAGCAGCAGAAAAAGACCACGGTAACCATCTTTATGAGAAGCCCCTCTTGCAGGCCAGCATCATCGATTGCATCAAACAATTGAGGAACTGCAAGGATACAAAAAGGCGAAAAATAAGCTGCCATTCGACTGAGCAAAAAAACTTTTCCCGACAATATGCATGAAAGCACGCCAACAAATAAATACAATAGTGAATATGAAACCACATGATAATATATGCTGTTTTGAATATTTTTTGCAGTGTAAAAATAGATGATGAGCGGAAATGCACAAATTAGCAAATCAGCCAAATCATAATTTCCCTCCACAAGGAATGTCTGTGAGAGCTGCTCGTTATTCATATATGCTGCTACTTGAGAGGAATACCGAGAAGCGATGATTAAGACTTGAGATACGATGCTACCGGCAAACATTACTGTAATGGCCAGTACAATCACACTCTTTATACTGTATGGTCTCCAGTCCGTCAGAAAATAGAAGACGACAAAGATAACTGCCGATAAGTGAAACGAAGCCGCCAGCGCAACAAGCGCGAAATAGGGGAGGGGCTGACGACGAAGGGCAAATGGCAGCCCATTAAGTAAGATAGCTATGGATATTGCCTGACGAACCATGTTCGTCGTTGCGAAGAAAAGGCCACCTACCATGAAAATGAAAAGAGCCCACAGGGTTTTATTTGTTTGAGTGTATATTGCAAGATATACTAAACCCACGGTCAAAGCAGCACATACAAAGAATAGGGAATGGTAATCAAACCCGAGAAACAACAACGTTTTAATCAGCAAGGTAAATCCAAGCTCAAACCGGCTGGCACCTCCAGCGGCAATTATGTTGTAATTGCGAACATAGACATCGTAATAATCAGTACCAACGCCTTCTCGCAATGCCAACACAGCAACCAAGACGATGCCACTTAAACAATATAAAAATGGCTGGGGCTTATTGTTAAAACCAGATTCTTTGGGACGCGCTACGGATAGGGCTGCCAGCAATAATGAAAGTGCAAAAGCAGGTATGTAAATTTGCACGGTCTCTACTCCGTTTCTCTCAAATTCTGCCTGAAACTAATGCGTATACGTTCCATGAGAATTGATAGAAACGAAGGCCTAGGGTAATGGCCATGAGAGCGATTGAATCCCTTCTGGGGGTTCGAGGATTAGAAAGCACTGATGCCTTGTGCGATAAAACAACCTTACGCAAATCCCGGGCTCGATTTCGCTGACCTGAATCAGCAAGATTCACAGTATGTAACACGCTGAGGCAATGAAATACGTAGTAACGTTCGGCATCCGCCGCAAGCTCATTATCACCGCGAGACCCAAGATTTTCATAAACCTCTCTTGCCAAATCCGAACGGTCAAAAATGCCCATATCACCAGAATGAGTAATAGACCCACTGCGCATACGATAATTATACAAAGGCGCACCACCAACTGAGACCAATCTTGCCTTATCTAGCAGTCTCCAGGTGGTTCCAACATCTTCGTAACGCTTTCCCTTCGGAAAGCGTACGTCTGCAAATAGTGAGCTGAGAAATAACTTGCCATTTGCAGACACATTAACCGTGTCTGTACACAGCAAGGAGAGCAGGGCGTCCCTTCCCGAAAGAAGCACTGGCTTCTCAGGAAGTTTCTTCCACGGCTTAGCAAAGTCTCCACGCCTAATGTTGAAAACGCATGTTGAGATATCTGAGTCATCATTCCTGAGAGCATCGTAGAGATAACGAAGATAGTTTTCTTCCACCCAATCGTCAGAGTCAATAAATGAAACGTACTTCCCTTTTATACGTTTAAGTCCATAATTTCTAGCATCTGAGAGCCCTCCATTTTCCTTATAGTAGTAGGAGACACGCGAGTCAAAATCACAGGCCCACTTACAAATTTTGGCAGATTCGTCAATGGATCCGTCATCAATTAAAAGTAGCTCAAAATCTTTGAAGCTCTGTCGAAGAATTGAGTCGATGCACTTCCGAAGATAATTTTCAACATTATAGACTGGTACAACGATGCTAATCGTAGGGCTTTTAATCATCGGCATAATGTATCACCCTCCGCTTCAAAATACGTAAGGCACCCCTCGAGCTCCTCTTTCCCAATTTGACACAAGAGCTTCTGGAGGGAGAGCGTGGAGCGTACAGGTCTCGTGGCCA
The DNA here is from genome assembly GCA_022648325.1 of Olsenella sp. Taxonomy (GTDB): domain Bacteria; phylum Actinomycetota; class Coriobacteriia; order Coriobacteriales; family Atopobiaceae; genus Tractidigestivibacter. The sequence continues at coordinate 29,469 of JALCMG010000008.1, read as the reverse complement.
TGGGGCCATTGCTGGAGGCACAATAATTTCCGGCTGAGATGGAACGCACGGCATTGCCGTTCCCGTTTTCGCATCGAAGATGCCGAGCGCGACCATCTTGGCCCTCTGCCAGTTCTCCTTGAACCAGCCGCGGGCATCGCCGTGGACGGGAAGCTCCACGACCTCCAGGCCCCCGATGCCGGTCTCGCTTACCTTCAGCTCTTTCTCGAACTCGATGTCAGACATGGATGAGTTCCTTACTGCCCCTGCTTGGCGTACTTGGCTTCCGTCGCTTCCTTCGCGGGGCGCCACCAGCCCTCGTGCCCCTCGTACCACGCGATCGTCCGCGCGAGGCCCTCCCGGAAGTCCGTGTGGAGGGGCCTCCAGCCGAGCTCCCGCTCCAGCTTCGTCGGGTCGATCGCGTAGCGGCGGTCGTGGCCGGGGCGGTCGCGCACCCAGTCGAAGTCGTCGGGGTCTCTCCCCATGAGCTCGAGGATGGCGCGGAGCACATCCTTGTTGGACCGCTCCCCGTCCGCGCCCACGAGGTAGGTCTCGCCGACGCGCCCGCAGGTGAGTATGTCCCAGACGGCGCGGGAGTGGTCCTCGGTGTGGATCCAGTCGCGGACGTTCTCGCCCGTGCCGTAGAGCTTGGGGCGGGCCCCGCAGAGGACGTTCGTCACCTGCCTCGGGATGAACTTCTCCACGTGCTGGTAGGGCCCGTAGTTGTTGGAGCAGTTGGATATCGTGGCGCGGACGCCGTAGGTGCGGTGCCACGCGCGGACCAGGAGGTCGGAGGACGCCTTGGTCGAGGAGTACGGGCTCGAGGGCCTGTACGGGTCGTCCGGCTCGAAGCGCCTCGGCTCGCCGAGCGCCAGGTCGCCGTAGACCTCGTCGGTCGAGACGTGGTGGAAGCGGACATCATACTTCCTGCACGCCTCGAGGAGGCGGTAGGTGCCCACGACGTTGGTGCGCACGAAGGGCTCGGGGCCCGCGATCGAGTTGTCGTTGTGGGACTCCGCCGCGAAGTGCACGATGGCGTCGTGGCCCGGGACCAGGCGGTCGAGCAGGTCGGCGTCGCACACGTCGCCCACCACGAGCTCGACCCGGTCCCCCGGCAGCCCCGCGATGTTCTCGGGGTTGCCCGCGTAGGTGAGCCTGTCGAGCACCGTGACGTGCACCCCGGGGTGGTTCGCGGCCACCCAGCGCACGAAGTTGCTGCCTATGAAGCCGCAGCCGCCGGTGACGATGATGTCCCTCGGCTCGAAGACGTCAGCCATCCCCTACTCCCCCGCCCTTCCGTCGGGCACGATGCCGCCCTCGGCCACGACCCTGAGGTGCTGGCCGTAGGCGGACCTGCCGTACCTCCCCGCGGCGCCGAGCAGCTCGTCCCTGCCAATCCAGCCGTTCTCGAACGCGATCTCCTCGGGCACCGAGACGGGCAGGCCCTGCGCCTCCTCGACGGTGCGCACGAACTGGCCGGCCTCGAAGAGGCTCTCCACGGTGCCGGTGTCCAGCCATGCGTAGCCGCGCCCCAGCGTCACCACGTCGAGCGTGCCGTCCTCGAGGTACATGCGGTTGAGGTCGGTGATCTCGTACTCCCCGCGGGCGGAGGGCGCCACGCGGTCCGCGTACTCCGTGACCCTCTCGTCGTAGAAGTAGAGGCCCGTCACGGCGTAGCCCGACTTGGGGCGCGCCGGCTTCTCCTCGATCGAGACCGCGTTGTAGTCCTCGTCGAACTCAACGACGCCGAAGCGCTCCGGGTCGTCCACGCGGTAGCCGAAGACCGTCGCGCGGCCCCCCTCCGCGCTGGCCGCCGCGCGGCGCAGGCGGCGCGAGAGGCCGTTGCCGTAGAAGATGTTGTCGCCCAGGACGAGCGCGCACGGGCCGCCCGCCACGAACCCCCTGCCGTAGTGGAAGGCGCGCGCGAGGCCGTCGGGCTCGGGCTGCACCGCGTAGGAGAGGGAGACGCCGAACCGGGAGCCGTCGCCCAGCAGGCGCCCGAAGTTGGGCGTGTCCTGCGGCGTCGAAACGATGAGGACGTCGCGGATGCCCGCGAGCATGAGCGTTGAGAGCGGGTAGTAGACCATGGGCTTGTCGTAGACCGGCAGCAGCTGCTTGCTCGTCACGCTCGTGAGCGGGTACAGGCGCGTGCCGGAGCCGCCCGCCAGGATGATGCCCTTCATTTCTTTGCCACCTTCCTTGCTTCTGCTCGACCTGCTCGGTTACCTAGAAGCCGAGCGGCACAGTCAATTCCAAACAGGAAGAACTCTCCCATCCGACCTTCACGCAGCAACTGAGCAGAAACCGCTTTGACAAGTCTTCCGCCCTCGCCTATCTCACTTGCACCCATTAGCTCATCAGAATGAGACTCCAAGATATAGCCTATCGCCTTATTGCGCTCATACTGTTGGAGTGGGGTGAGGTTATGCGAATGGAAAACCGTCGCTGCAGGCTCATACGCAACCTTGTAACCGTTTGCTATGAAACGAGCAGCCATCAGCATATCTTCATTTGTTGTGACCTGAGGAAAACCACCGCACGCAATGTATGCCGTGCGACGATAGGCTGAGCACACGTCCGAGGCAAAAAAGGTCTTTATGCCATACGCCGACAGGTCTTCCTTCCCGCGAACTGAAGCAGTATCTGGATAGTTAAAGCTTCTGACCAGCTGTTCAAATCGCCTTGCATCGGATTTGGGAAGTTGCCTTCCGCTTGAAAGCACAACCTCCTTGTTATCAAGAATCGGACGAATGAGTCTCTCTAGATACTCAAAGCTCTCCGGAATCGCGTCCTGCGTGAGAAAGCAAACAATCTCGCCTGTTGTTTTACGAAAAGCAAGGTCCCTCGTTCCGCCATGATTGAACGAGCTTCTATCAATGACGATTAAGGAAGCTGACGGATGCTTTTTGACCTCAGCAGCCGTATTGTCATCAGAGGACGAATCCACTACGAGAATTTCAGTCGGGGTGAGAGTCTGTCGTTCTAGCAGAGACAGCAGTTGGCCAATCTCATCCTCAGCGTTGAGAGTGGGAATGATAACGCTAACGGTAGGTTGGCGCACTATCGACCAGTCCTCTTGCTAAACACTGCGCTGAAGGTATCAAAGAAGCACTTGGCATCTAGCCCAAGACTCGCCTCTTTGGCATATCTCAGCTCAATCTTCTGCCTCTCGCCAGTCTCAAAGGTTGCGTCATTGCGCTTTGAAGACTGCCACAGACCCGTAATGCCACCCGGAACACTGCAGAGCAGCGCTGCATCGTTGCCAAAATGCTCAAGCTCGTCATATGAAATAGGGCGAGGACCAATGACGCTAATCTGGCCAAGCAGCACATTGAGAAACTGCGGTAGCTCGTCAATAGAGGTCTTCCTCAGAACTCGGCCGAGCTTGGTTATGCGTGGGTCATCATCTACCTTGCGCTCGCGCTTCCACACAACAAACTGCTCGGGGGTGAGGTACTTCTCAATGTTGTCGGCGTCTACCACCATCGTGCGGAATTTATAGATATGGAAAGGCTTCCCATACCTGCCAACACGCACCTGGGAGTAGATTGGGGTTCCCTTGGTATCCACCGCTATCGCAATGGCAAGTACCGCACATGGGATAAGGCCAACTATGGTCACACATCCCGAAAATGCGATATCAAATGTTCGCTTAACAAAACGATAGCCCAGAGACCTTGAGTCAAGAGATTTGCAAAGAGCAGCGAACTCCTCAGAACCAGGATGGGGGATACCGGATTCCTTGGCGGTGCTTGCAGTGGTAAAGGCCTGTTGCTGATCAATTCCTGGACCAGCAAAGCCATTACCTACTTCTTTTCCAATGTAGGCAACGTTGGCATCGGTCGCTACCGCCGGTGCCAACGTCGCCTGTAATTGTTCACAACTCTGCTGCTCCACGAAGACCCCCCCCGAAACACTTTCGGGGAACACAGTCTATCCAGTAGTAGGTCTCTATTCTATGCTTTGGCTGCATTTCAGGCCAGTGTAGAAGACATTCGGTCTTTCACATCACAATCATCACACCAGTATGCTGAACGTTTGCAGTAAGCTTACCTTCCAAGTTTGGATTGCAGCTGCATCCGGCAAGCCGCGCCCGCCCTACGCGAGGTACTCGCCGTACTTCCTCAGCGCCTTGGCAAGGTACTGGTAGTGCTTCACGCAGTGTGCGTCGCTTGCGATGAAGGTGTAGAGCCCCTGCTTCAGAAGCTCTATTGCCGGGCGCTTCTCGGCACCCAGACGCCCACCCGCAATGAAGTCCGCAGACGCTTGGAGCCTGCACCCCATGTCCACCAGCTCGCGGGCCAGGCCAACGTCACGCTGCACCGCCACGTAGCGCTCCGGATGCGCGATAATCACGTTGTAGCCCATCCCCTGAAGCTCGAAGATGGTCCTCTCGTACTCCACAAAGCGCGAGGGAGAGGCGTTTACCGAGAGTTCCAGCAGGAAGTCCGCCGTGCCGTAGCAGCCAAGCACCCGCGCCCAGTCCATGCCCAGGTCCATGAGCTTGTGGTGGTTAACCTCAAAGCCCATGTGCAGGGGGAAATCCCCAGCTGCATCCTGCAGCTGGTAGAACGCCTGCCACATGGCGTCGTAGTCAAAGTACGGGTCGCGGCAGTGCGGCGTGCAGGTTATCTCCGTCACGTCGGCGGCGCGCGCGGCCCTAAGCATAGCAAGCGACTCCTCCATGGAGGAGGAGCCGTCGTCTACGCCGGGAAGTATGTGGCAGTGGATGTCGTGCACGATGGCGTTTCCCTACCCTTGGCTAGTAGTCCTCTTCGTTATAGCGGGGGTAGCTGCGACCGGCGCGCGCAACGCGGGACTGCTCGGCCAGGCGCTGGTACATGGCCGTGTCACCGGGGCCAGCCACGTTGGCGCGCTGGAACTGCGACTGTGTTGCCACCTGGGGCTGCTGGACGGGACGCTGCGCGGGTACCGCCTGGGGCTGGGTCGCACGGGCCTGCGGCTGGGCGGGCTGTGCCGTACGCTGTGTCTGGCTCCTGCGTGGGGGCGGACCAGCCGGAACGGGCTGCTGCGAGGCGGCACCACCCTTGTGCACGCTGGCGGGCTTTGCGGATGCCTGCTGCGGCTTGGCCGGCACGAACTTGGGAGCGCTCGACTCCTCCTCCGCGCGGTTGCGCCTGCCGCCCTCGCCGTTCTCGTAGTAGTACGAGTAGTAGCTGTTGCCCTTGCCAAAGTCGCAGCCGTTCATAATGACGCCTGCCAGGTTGCAGCCGGAAGCACGGAGCTGGTCCACGGCCTGCTGGAGCTCTGCACGCTTGACGAAGTTCTCGCGCGCAACCAGCAGCACGGCATCGACCTTGGTGCCCAGGACGGCCGCGTCCACGAAGGTGGTTACTGGCGGCGTGTCAAAGACCACATAGTCAAAGCGGTTGCGGGCGTTGTCCAGGAAGCTCTGGAAGTGGTGCGAGTTGAGGATGTTCGAGGGGTTGGGAATGTGCGGCTCGGCATCCAGGAAGTACAGGTTCTTGGTGGGCGCGCGCATGGCGGCCTGCTCCAGAGAGACCTGGCCGGTCATCACTGAGTAGATGCCGTACTGCGCGTGCACGCCAATGCGCGCCGCCATGCTGCGGCGGCGCATGTCGCACTCGACGAGGAGCGTGGAGGCGCCGGATGCCGCGATGGCGGAGGCAAGGTTCATAGAGACGAAGGTCTTGCCCTCGTTGGGAACGGAAGACGTAATGGCAAGGACGTGGACGGGGTTGTCAACGCTCATGAAGCGAATGTTGGCAAAGAGGGTCTGCGCGGCGTTTGCAACCGCCTGGCCCTGCTCCTCGGCTCGCTGGTTTCTCCTAGGCATTTGCTTACATCCCTTCGACCCTGGGGAAGTGACCCACAACAGGCAGGTCGGCGATCTCCTCGGCGTCCTTGCTGTTTCTCACGCGCGTGTCCGCCATGTCTGCCACAGCCACGATCACAATTGCGGCAAAGAGCCCAGCGAGAAACGCCACTGCCATGTACAGCGCGCGCTTGGGGCCAGAGGGCGAGGTGGGCGCCACGGCGGAGTCGATCACGTTGACAGACTGCACGTTCATGACCTGGGCGGCGACGTTCGAGACGTCCGTCACCAGAGCGTTTGCCACCTGGGCGGCCTTCTCGGCGTCTGTGCCGGTGACGGAGAGATCGATCACGCGGGTGGTGGTGGAGCTGGTGACCTCGATTTTGTAGGCGTTGAGGTTGTCGAGGCCCAACTGGGTGGCGACGTCGCCCTTCACGCGATCCGACTTGATGATGCTTGACACGTCATTGGTAAGCATCTGGGAGGCCGAGAGGTCGCCCTGCGTGACGGTGGTGCCGTCTGGGCTGCTGGACTTGGAGAGCACGTACATGGAGGTGCTGGCGGTATACTGGTTGGGGAGGAAGAAGGCGTACACGCCGGTGACGACTGCGAATGCCACGGGAAGCAGGACTACGAGCCTGAGGTGCTTGCGCAGCAGATGGAGGAGTTCGAGAAGAGTCATTGACCTTTCCCTTGTACGGGAGCTTGGCTTTGGGGCCTTGCAAACTGGTGCCGAGAAGAGAGCGGCGCCGGGGCCTTGTGGCCGCCGGCGTCGGGTGCGTGCTAGTCCTCGTCTTCTGCGAGGGCCTCGGCAATCTCGTCTGTAACGTTCATGGTGCTGTAGACGTTCTGGACGTCCTCGAACTCCTCGAGGCGGTCGATAAGGCGCTGGACCTTCTTTGCGTCGTTGACCGTGACATCGGTGGGGGTGGTGGGCATCATCGTGAGCTCGGAGCCCTTGACCTCGATGCCCTGGGCCTCGAGCGCCTTCTGGACGTCCTGCATCTTGTCGTAGGCGGTGTAGACGATCCACTCGTCGCCGGCGTCCTCGTAGTCCTCGCCGCCAGCCTCGGCCACGGCGAGCATGAACTCGTCCTCGTCCACGGCGTTCTCGCGGTCGGGGACCTTCTTCTCGTCGCTGTGGATGACCTTCTCCACGGCGATGGAGCCCTTGCGCTCGAACTGGAACGCGACGGAGCCGGAGGTGCCGAGGTTGCCGCCAGCGTGCGTGAAGGCGGAGCGGACGTCTGCGGCGGTGCGGTTCTTGTTGTCGGTCAGGCAGTCGACATAGACGGCGACGCCTGCGGGGCCATAGCCTTCGTAGGTGATCTCCTCGTAGATGGCTGCGTCTGCGCCGGCGCCGAAGGCCTTGTCGATGGCTGCCTTGATCTTGGCGTTGGGCATCGAGACCATGCGGGCGCGCTGGACGGCTGCGGCGAGGGTGGCGTTGTTGTCCGGGTTGGGGTCGCCACCGATCTTGGCGGCAACGGTGATGTTGCGCGAGAGCTTGGAGAAGAGCGACGAGCGCTTGGCGTCGATGGCCGCCTTCTTGTGCTTGGTGGTAGCCCACTTAGAGTGTCCGGACATTGAGTCTCCTATCCACACCGCGCACGGGCCTGGCTGCGTAGTCCGCGCTTGTACTTGATGCGGGTGCGACGGTGCGCGGCCGGGGCTGCTCCTTGGGGCGGCTGTGGGGGCTGCGAGCGCGGTCGATACCCATGTAACCTATGAAATTCTACTCTCTGCAAGCAGCTGCGCAAGGGTGAAGACTTGCAGGATAGCACGGGACAGGTCGGAAGTCCGGGTTTCTTCACATTTGGGAGCCGCCTCTCCCCTCTCCCCCTCGCTCTTTAGCGGTATCTGAGAAGTCTTCGCGCGACCTGCGCAAACGCGACCGCCGTTTCACAGATACCGATAAAGAAGGGATGATGGAGGACGAGGGGCGCTCGGGAGGCGTCTTTCCGCGGGGCCAAAGGCGAATTCCTGGTGGGTCGATACACATTCGTTGTCCGAATGTGTATCGACCTGCGCGCGTCACAGATTCGGGTTCGAATGTGTAGTGGGAGAGCAGCCCCCGGGGCATCAGCTGCAGGGTGGGACTTGCAGCTACAACCCGTACTTCGCGACGGCGTGTCGGATGCGTGCGCCCCATGGCACCCAAATCGCCACCAGAAATCCGACCGTCGCCGCGCCGTGCAGGCAGTCCCACGGCAGCCCAGCCGCATACGCTGCGACCACCGCCGGCCAGGTGATGGGCTCCACGTAACCAATCACGTACCAGCCGTTGAGAATCGCCCCGTACATAAGCGCCGAGAGGAACCCGTACACGTACAGCACGCCCCGCCGCCTGAGAAGTCCCCGCTCCCCCAGCACACCAGCCAGATAGCCAACCAGACCCCAGGCATACATCTGCCAGGGCGTCCAAACCCCCTGCCCAAAGAAGAAGTTCGAGACCAGCGCCGCCAGCGCCCCCACCATGAATCCCTCGCGCCTGCCAAGCGTGGCCCCCGCAACTATGGCTATGGCCGAGACGGGCTTGACGTCGGGAATCGGCGCAAAGAGGATGCGCCCCGCAGCGGCCAGTCCCGCAAGCGTCGACGTGGGCATCACCTGCCTCAGTGCCGGACGCGACGCCTCGTAGCTGACAAGAAAAAGCCCCACGCAGAGAACAACCACCAGAAGCGTGAGTCCCGCGGCCACCTGCACGCCGTTCACGGCACAAGCAACAAGCACCGCAGGTACGGCGAGAATCGACGGCACCTCGAGGGCAGCAAGGACGCGCTGGCGCGTTGTGCTTGTACCGCTCGCTGCCATGCCCTTCGCCTTCTCCCAACTGCCCTGCTTCATGCAACACTCTACGCCACAGCGTACCGCCCGCTTGCGGGAAACCACGCCCAAGCTGCGTCGAATTGCCTAAGATGAACATGTGCCGCACCCATCGACCGGAGGAGGCCCCATGCTCTACGTTGGAAACTTTAGCTACAACGACGACAAGGACCAGGCAAACAACTACTGCCTCATGCCGTGTGTGGTGGAGGCGGATTCGGCGGACGAGGCGCTCGAGAAGTTTGCGTCAAAGTTCGCAAGCGTGCGTGCCGAGTCTGACCTGCTAGAGGGCGCAAGCGAGATTTACCTCGACTCCCTCGTGGAGCTTGAGGGCGTACCTCAAGACCCGGTGATCACCCAGTGGCAGAAGATCGTGCCCGCCATCGACGGCCTGTGCTCCGTGACAAGCGCGCTTCCCGACACGAGCGTGGACGAGCTCGCTGCCAGCGCATACGGCTGGGGCGAGGACGACGGCGACGGAATCGAGCTCGAGGACATGGGTGACCTGGACGACCTCTCCGAGGAGGACCTCGAGGAAGAGGGCATGGAGGAGCCATTCCTCACGTTCTAGCCTTGCGCCGACGGCGCGCGCACGGCACGCCGACCGCTAACTCACGCGTGGTACAGCCAGGACCCGGCGAGAAACTCGTCGGGTCTTTCTGTGCAGGTGACGCCCCCGTCAAAGAGCAGCGAGACCGAGTCTGCCACGGCTGAGACAAACGCAAGGTCATGCGTGGCGAGAAGGACGCTTCTCCCCTCCTCTCGCAGCTCCTGCACCAGGCGCGCGAGCTTGGTGCAGGCCACCGCGTCAAGCCCCTTGGTGGGCTCGTCCAAGACGAGAAGGTCGGGCCGTGTGAGCAGGACCTTGGCAAAGGCCACAAGCTGCTGCTGGCCGCCGGAGAGGTCGAGCGGGTTTCTCGCCGCCACTCCCTCAAGCCCCAGGCGCTCCATCATCTCCGCAACCTCGGCCTCGCCGTAGCCCGCGCCATTTGACCAGAGCAAAAGCTCCTCGCGGACGGTCTGCGCCGAGAGGATGGCGCGCGGGCTCTGCAGCAGGTACGCCTGCGATGCCGCATGGGGACGAGACACGCGCCCGCGCTGCGCCGCAAGCGTGCCGCACGCAAGCTGCAAGAGGGTGGTCTTGCCCGAGCCGTTGCCGCCCACAAGCGCGGTGACCTCGCCCTCGGGTACCTCGAGGTCTAGCCCCCGCAGAACCCAGTCGGCATCGCGGCTGTAGCGAAACCACGTATCACGGAAGGAAAGCGCGGGCTTCGAGCCACTGGCGGCCACCCCTTCACTTGCGGACACCACGCCGTCCGGCCTAAACGCACAGGCATCAACCGCCTCGCCGAGAGAAAGCTCGCGCACGTGCCCATCCTCCACGCGAAAGGCGCAGGTGGCCACGTCGCGCATGGGCTCCGGCGCGTGCGTCGCCACCACCACGGTAACCCCAAGCTCGCGGTTTGCGCGGAAGAGCATTGCGAGGAAGTCCTTCTCGGCAACGGGATCGAGCATCGAGGTGGGCTCGTCCAGAAGTAGCAGGCGCGGGCGCATGGCAAGCGTGGCAGCCAGCGCAAGCATCTGGCGCTGGCCACCGGAGAGGTTTGCCGTCTGCCGGCGAAACCACGGCTCCATGCCAAAGAACATGCAGGTCTCGGCCACGCGACGGCGCATCTCGGGCACGGGCGTCCCCAGGTTCTCAAGGCCAAATGCCATCTCGTGCCACACGGTGTCGCACACTATCTGGCTGTCGGGGCTCTGGAAGACCAACCCCACAGTCTGGGCGGACTCGACCGAAGATAGCGTGCGCACGTCCCTGCCAAACGCAAGCACGTTGCCGCCGAGCGTCCCCGTTGGTGCCACCTCAGGCTTGGCAAGGCGCAAAAGCGTGGACTTTCCGGAACCGGTACTGCCCGTGATCAGCGCAAACGCACCCTCCGGCACGGCAAGCGAGACGTGCTCCAGGACCGGCGACGGGCTGGGCTCGGTGTCTGTGGCGGGATAGGTAAAGCTCACGTCAGCGTACTCGAGCGCGTTCATGAGAGCCTCCCCCATCGAACGCGTTGAGCCAGGTCAAGCACCGTGGGGAGAAGCGTGAGTGCGGCATAGGGCAGGTATCCCCACCAAGCAACGAGACGGGGCATTGTGGGATAGAAGTGCCATTGCGAGCAAGCCACGTAGACAAGAAGTGCGCTTGCCGCCGCAAGCAGGGCAATCCCCAGGAGCGCAAGCGCGTCGGAAGTGCGGAAGGGATCCTGCAGGTAGCAGCTGCGGCGGTCCATGGCACCCCACCCGCGCGCCCGCATGGCATCCGAGCGCTCGATGGAATCCTCCATCGACCAGCTCATGAGCTGGTCGGCCACGCGGATGCCACGCTCGCGCGAGCCCTCGGGGGCGGCCGCCGTTGAGGCGAGCGTAGCCGTACGCACGGTCTGCGAACGCCGCATGAGCTGCGGCACCAGCTGCGCTGCCATCGACGTCACAAGCGTGACCGTTGGGAGCGCACGCGCCCCAAGCTGGAGGAGGCGGTCCTGCGTGAGCACGCAGGCGGCATCCTCAAACCACAGGATCGTGGCAACGAGAAGCACGCCGGCGCAGGCACCGTAGGCAATGCTCTCCTGGTAGATGGCCACGGACCCAAGCTGGGCAGCAAGCGTGGAGCCAGACGCCGAGAAGAGCGGGTTGGCCACTGCCACAAGCGCCACCACGGGCAGCTGCCAACGAAGGCCGCCGAGCGTTCGGCGCCACCCGCGCGCGGCAAAGGAAAACGCGAGGCCTCCCGCAAGCGAGACGCACACGCAGACCGGCTGCATCGCAAAAATCGCAATGAGTATGATGGCGGCAAAGTACGTTGCCGGCACCGAGGGGTGGCAGGTGTCGAAGGCGGTATGTGTGTCTCGCATGGTCAGCATAGAGAGAATATGACGCACCTTTCCTTACGCTATGCCGACGTGGCGTAGACCCACGTCACCGCATCGCCATCCGAAAGCTTGCAGGCACCTGCCGAGTAGCTGGGGTAGCTGCCGTTGACCGCGTACTTCCAGCCGCTCTCGCCGCCCTGGTCCTTCTCGGCATAGCCGTTGATGGCTGCAATGTATACGCCCATAGCCGTGCTGCGCGCGTTGACGCTGGCACCGGTCGCGAGAAGCGCGTCGTATGCGGTGGCACCGGCGTCGAGCGATACGGTGTACGAGCTGGACGAGCCACCGTCGGCTCGCGCGTCTATGGTCACGGCAACGCGGACCTTGGCGTCCTGCGTGGACTGCGCAGACGAGCTTCCCGATTGCGTGCCGGTTGCCGACGAGGTGCTTCCGGTGCCGCTTGGAGCGCCGGCGCTGGTAACGCCTGCTGCCCCGGAGCTGACGTCTTTCTGACGCGTAGCGACATCCGCGGCAGAGAGGTTCTCGCCAGCAGTCGTGACGTTGGCATCGATGGAGATGGCCGTGCCGTCCGGCAGCGTGGGCGCAGTGCCCGCAAACTGCGAGATGTCGCCTGCACCCAGTTGGGCGTACGCGTCTCCGGAGATTCCGTACCCGGTTGCTGCCGAGAGGAGCGTTGCCAGGTCTCCCGTGGTGGGGGCACCGGCCGTGGGCATGGTTATGGCCATGCGCACGGCGCCGGTTCCGTCTTCGCAGATCCAGGTGACGCCTGGGATGCCCACGTCCTGCTCGGAGACCCAGGCGGCAAGGGCGGCCGAGCGCTGGGCACAGACGAGCGCCATGTCGGGCGCGTCAGCGGAGCTGGCCTCCTCGACCCAGATGCCGTCCGCAGAGAGGACCACGTGGGCGGCATCCCTCTCGAGCGAGACGTCTGTGCCGTCAAACTGGAGCGACGCGAGCGCGGAGTAGACGTCGTCCGTGGTGACAGTGGTCGTCTGGGATGCCTCCTGCGACGCAGCAGCGTCCTGGTCGGCAGGCTGTTCCTCCTCGGCCGTGGTCTGGAACGCAGCGGATCCGGTTGCCCAGGCGAGCGGGTCGCCGCCCTGCACGTAGACGGACATCGCCCACACGCAGAAGGCAACGAGCACGGCGGCGAGAACCCCAAGAATCACCCTGGCAGCGTGCTTGCCGTTTGCTGGCTGCTGGCTGTCAAGTTGCGTGCCGTTGTCTGACATCTAGCTGCGCCTCCCCTCGGTGGTGCCGTCATTGCTGCGTCGACGACGCGTGGCAAGCAGCAGGATGAGCAGCGCCGCACCCACGCAGGTGCCAACGATAGGCCAGATGGGAAGTCCCAACTGGTTCGCTGCGGTCTCGCTAGCAGAAGTCTCGCCGGTTTCTGCGGGCTCCTTGGCCCCGGTGTAGGTGACGGCAGACACGTCCTCCGAGGAGTAACTGCCGAGAAGCGAGCCGTTCTCTGACGCGGGGGCGTCGGTTGTCGCGGAGCCAGTCGACGCGGTGCCGACAGAGACGGGCACGCGAGGCTTTGACGGCTTCGCGGCGGATGAGGTCGAGGCGGTGTTGCCAGAGGCGCTGCCTGCGGTGTTACCGCCTGCGTTTCCGCTGGTACCACCGTTGCCGTTGCCGCGCGCAGAGCCACCGTTGTTCTCGCCGCCACGGCCATTCTCGCCCGGCGCGGCCGTGGCTGCGCCCGCGTCCAGCTTGAAGAGGGTGCCGGAGTCGTTGAAGTAGTAGAGGTTGCCGCTTGCGTCGCAGGCGATTGAGCTCATGCAGAACTGCCAGAGGTCGCTCGCTGGCTGGTAGAGCGTAGTGGCCTCGGCGTCCCCAAGCCGGTAGGCGTACACTCCGCCCGGCTTGCCGTTGCTCGTGAAGTACACGTAGGTGTTGCCGTCGGCGGCAACGCTCACCAACGGCGCACTCTTAACGTCGCCAGTCCCCACCTGGCCTTCCACTGCGGTCGCGGGCGCCAGGACCTCGTGCTCGACTTCCATGGTGCCAAGGTCAATCACAAACAGGGCGCCGTGCGTCACGTCTGCAGACGAAGAGCCGCCCACATATATCCGCCCGTCGCAGATCACGGGCGACGAGGTGGAGTACGAGCCAAACCTCACGCTGCGGCCTGCTATCAGCGAGCCGCCAGAGCCCAGGAAGAGCTCGTGCAGCACGCCGTCGGTCGTGACCGCGTAGACCGTGTTTCCGCTCACTGCCAACTGCGCGCGACAACGCGTACCCAGCTCAAGCGAGGAAAGCTCCTCCCCCGTAGCAGCGTCAAGCAGCGAGACGCGGCCCTCGTCGTTGGCAGTAAGCACGCCAGCGGAGGTGGACACGGCGCCCGTCCAGTAGTAGCCCACGTTCGCACTCTCGTGCGACCACACAATGCTGCCATCCGCAAGGTTTACGCAAGCAACGTAGCCGCCGCAGGAGTCGCTTCCGTCGGGGGCCACGGTCGAGAAGTACGCCTTGCCGTCGCGCACGGTGATGGACGAGAGGAGCTGCTGGTCAACGGACTTGCCACTCGCACTGGTCGAGGTAGGCAGCGCAGCAGAGACCCAGACCGTGGTCAGCGTGTCTGCCGTGAGCGCCTGGACGCGCCCACCGTGCAGCGGCACAAGGATGAGGCCGTCGGCGTACTGCAAGCGCGCGGTTGAGTCGACGCTCGCGGCCAGGCGTGCCGAGTCGAGCACCACTCCTGTGGACGAGTCGCGTCGGTAGAGCTGCGTCTGCGCGGCGTCGTAGACGTCACCGTTCACGACAATCGCATCGCTCGCGTTGACAAACATGCTGGTCGTGGTGCGCGACTGCGCCCAGTCAAGCTTGGCGTAGGTGCTGGAGCCGGGCACGGGCGTGGAGAGCCCGCGCACCACGCCCGTCTCGCCCGCGCCCTTGTAGCCGGGCCAGGCTGCCTCAAGGCCCGTTGGACGCGTGGCGGTGGGGTCAACTACCAGGGCATCGCTCTTGGGAAGGTCGTCAGAATCCGCACAGTAGTACCACACGACCTCGTCACCGTTAGCAATGCTCACGCTGCTTGCGCCAACCTGAGACGCCTTTCCGTTTACGAACAGGTGCCAGTACGCGCCCGTCGAGGAGTCCCAGTCCAGCACGCGGCCGTCCACGGGCGAGGTGATGGTACTGAGATACCAGCCCCAGCTTGCGATGCCAGATTCGTGCGCAAGGCCGCGCGCGGAGAACGCCGCCTCCGAGAGGTCGGCTACGGTCGAGCCCTCCACGAGGGTGAGCGACGTGGTATCCGCCCACACCTGGTCGATGCCCGAGGCATCCTTGCCAATGACCTTCACCGAGCCGGTGACCTGGCCAGGAAGCGAGTCTCCCCAGGCGGAGTAGTACCAGACAACCTGGTCGCCCTCCTTGAGGACGTAGTTCGACGCCATCACCGTGGCGGACTCGCCATTGATGAAGAGTTGCCACCACTTGCCGGTTGCTGCGTCATAGCCCAGAGAGTTGCCGTCCTTGGCAAAGGTGTAGAGGTCCGCGTCATAGGTAATGCCATTTGCGTCGAGGACCTGCTTGGTGAGGTCGGCCGCGGTGGTGCCGGGCTCGACGGCAAGCGAGGTCTCGGGTGCCCAGCTCACGTTGGCGCCAGAGGCGTTGGGGCCAATAACCGAGCAGCTAGCGGTAACCTGCTCCGGCGCGTCCTTGCCCGAGGTGCCCGCAACCGTGAAGGTGGCCGAGACGTCCTGGTCCACAAGGGTTGCCAGCTTGGCCTTGAGCTGGTCGCTTACCGTGGGGTCATCCTTGTAGAACTCGTAGTAGGCCTGGAAGCGCTCGTCAGCAAGGCGCGAGGTTACGGTAACCCAGGTGTTGTCGGTGGGCTGGGTGTAGGCGAGAAGCTCGTTGGAGATAACGTCCGGACGGCTGGACTTGAAGGTGCGCCACGTCATGCCGCCCATGTCGCTGTATCCGGGAAGGTCAACCGGCACAATGCCGGGATGCGCGGACTGCGTGGCGCGGTCGCGCGCCCAGGCGAGGTTGCCCGACGCGTCCTCGTAGGCACCCAGGAAACTCCGCAGGTCACCTGTCACGTTGCTGGCATCTTGCCCGTCGAGAAGCGCCAGGGCATACCCCGCCTTGGCCTTCTCCATAAGCGAAACCGCCGCGTCAATCTCCTGCTCGCTCACGGGAGAGAGCGTGAACTCCAGCGACTTCGAGGCCGTTATCTCGGGGTTCGACTTTTCGGTAACCGTGCAGGTAATGGTAACCGTGCGCGCCGTGCCAAGCGGGCGCACGACCGTTGCGTGGTACCCGTTGAAGCTGACGAGAGGATCGCTGCTGCTGTACGCAACGGTGTAGTACTTGCCGTCCACGCCAAGTGTGCGCGTGGTGGGAAGCTGCAGGTCGCCGCCCACTGCGGTGGGGTCGATGGCGTCACCGGTGGAGAAAGCGGTCACCTTGCCGTAGGTGAAGCTACTCTCGACCTTGCTTGCAAGTTCGGCCTGAGCTGCAGCCACCGCCTCTGGGTCTGCCTCGACGGTAATCGGGAAGTCTTTGGTCACTGTAACGTCGGGCATGCCATAGCCCGAGAAGGACACGGTTGCCGTGAGGGTCACTGGCGTGTCGGAGGAGCAGCGCGTGGGCGTTGCCGTAAGCGTGCTGTCCCAGCTCTCTCCGGTTACTTTCACGGAGCTGTCGCTTGCGCTCCATGTTGCGCTGGCACCGCCCAGACTTGCCGGCAGCGGGAAGGCCTGCGTCACGGAGTCCGCAGAGTCGCCCTGGGCAAAGCTCAGCGTAATGGCATCGGCCTTCTTCTGGAGCACGGCGCGCGCGGCGTTCTCGTCCCAAGGCACCTGGAAGGTGCGGCTGGGGGTGTAGTCTACGGTCTCGTCTCCGCGGGCGAGCGTGAACGTGATCGAGCTCACCGTCTGGAGGGAGGACATGTTCCAGCTAGAGACCTTGTCAGTGTCGCACGAGAAGTACGTGACGGCACCGTTGTCCGTGTCCGCAGTGGAGATGCCCACGGTAGCATTGTCGTTGGCATCCGAGAAGGACACGCTGCTCACACGCACGGTGAGCCCTGTGATGTCCACGCCCTCCTCCGCGAGTTTGGCGAGAAGCACGTCGTTCACGTTGGTGTCGGTGCCATAGGTGAGAGAAGGACGCCAGTTCTCGTTCTGCAGACGCGCAACGGCACCCTCGAGCGTGTTGGCTCCAACAACGGCCTGGTCAAAGGTGCTTTCGACGGAGGCAGCGCCACTCGTTGCCACAACCTTGAGGTACTTTCCCGCCGCGCTTTCCGGAATCTGCAAGCTAGCGGACGTGCAGCCGTCGAGCGGCTGCCACTCGCCTGACGGCGCGTCGGCGACGTACCACTGCAGGCTCACGCCGTCATTGCCGGTCACGTCCACGTTGCTGCCAGAAAGCTGCGAGGCGTAAACCGTTGCCTTCACGGTGTCCCCGGTGACAAGCGCACCCGACAAGGGCGACAGCACAATGTGGTGGAGGTCATACGCCCCTACAGGCTTGACCTGGGTCTTCTCGCTCTCGGCGGACGCCATGAGCGCGCTGCAGCTGGCCCACACGTACGCACCCTCAAGCGACGAGGAGAGCTTGAGCGCGGCGCCGGTGGCGCCGTCCTCGGCCGTGAGTTCGCGCGTGTTGGTTCCCGTCGCATCATCCGCCGCATACCAGGTGCACGTGAGCTTGGCATCCGAGGGCAGGTCCGTCTCGTACGAACCCCAGCTGCTGGCCTTCTCGTACTGGGACTGCGCCGTAAGCGTTGCCCCTACCTGCGCGTTTGTGGACGAGGACGAGAGCTTTACGCTCGAGACGTCATAGGCGCCCGCAAGAGCCACGGGGCCCACCGGGTCCTGCGCGGTGCTTCCGTAGTAGGAAGGCACGCTGGTTGAGACCACCGAGTTGCCGCTTGTTACCTTGACGCGCAGGTATGTGCCCAGAAGCGAGGTGCCGTCAGAGGTCTGCTCGGGAATGGTAAGCGTGGCAGAGATGGCACCTGGGATGTCGGTGAACGCGGAGTCATCTGTCGTCTTGCTTGCAGCCCACTGCCACTGGTAGTGCATGGCGTCCGTGGAGGACGCCTGCGTGTAGGAGCCGGTATAGGCCGTGGCGGTGAGGGTCTGGCCAACCGTGGCGGAGCCAGACGCGTCGACCGTCACCTTGTACAGCGTGACGGCGCCGGCCACCTGCACGGGGCCCGCCGCAGAGCTCTTGGTTGCGCCGTAGCCACCGTCCGCGCTTGCGTAGACGTATTTGCCGAGAAGGTCCGAGGTCACGGAGAGCGTTGGGCCTGTTGCGCCGGCGATCTTCTCGCCCGTGCCATATTCTGAGTCGCTTGCATACCAGGACCAGGTAACGCCGCCGTTGGAGGTAGCGTCGGCGCCGGTTGCGTCCTTGGCCGTCGCAGAGAGAGTGTCTCCCGGCGCAAGCTTGCCGGTCTTGCTCAGCCTCACGCTCACGAGGCTGACCGAGCCGGCGGCAGCCACCCTGTTGCGGCTACGCGTCGTGCGCGAGGAGCTGCCGTCGGCGGTCGTGAGCGTGCAGCGCACGTAGCGGCCGGCGTAGTTTGCAAGCGAGAGGGACTGCGCAGTGGCGCCGGAGATGTCCTCCCAGGTAGAGCTATCGCTGCTGACCTGCCACTGGTACGTGAGGGTGGCGGGGTCGATGGGAGTGCTGGAGCCCTTCTCGCGCGCCCATGCCCACAGCGTGTCCGAGGCGGCAAAGGCATAGGTGCCGCCCGTGGAGCTTGCACTGGTGGTGAGGTAGGTCGAGTAGATGCTGACCGACGCGGCGGTGGCGGTGCTTGTCTCGGCCGCCGTTGCCGCCGGCGACACCTCCGTCGCAACTTCGGCCAACGCCCGCGTGGGCACCATCGACACCGCCGTGACCAGCGACAACGTCACCGCCAGAATGCGGTCGCGCAGGCGTCGCGCAGGCATGGTTGTGGGTTTCGTGGGTCTCATTCCCCTACCTCCCTGTCTTTCTGCTCCGCTTGGAAGCATCGAGGGCAGGCAGGGCCGTCGAGTGGCGACGGTAGCCTCATGGCGCAGCGCCAGCGATTGGGCGGCGCATGCGCGACTGAGCACAGTTCTGGTTGCTGACCCGGAGTAGAACCGGGATCCATTTGCAGGCCTCACAGCTGCCCAAACCGTGCCCTCGGTTTGATGTTGGCTGAAGTATAGACGAGAAGTGCTCACACTTGTTGACCTGCTGCCTGCTCGCAACACATTCGTCCACTTTTGTGTGACGCCCGCAGGTCGATACACATTCGTGCGCCGAACCTGTATCGGCCTGCAACACAATCTGACCCGAATCTGTGACGCGCGCAGGTCGATACACATTCGTGCGACGAATGTGTTGCAACGCCCAGGCCGGCGTCCCTCCGCCACGGCCACTCTCAGCCTCGCCGGGGCAAGCGGCCCTCCCAGCGCAGAAGTCTGGTTCGCAGCTCGCGCCGGCGCTCCCGCGCCTCTCTCGTCATGTCAATCTCGCCTAGCCCCAGCTGATGAGACAGCTGCGTTGCGAGGTGGTCCATGCTCGCCCCACTAATCAGGTGCTCATGCACGGCAACCAATACCTGCTGTCCCTTGTCGAGCAGGTCGTTCCGCCGCAGATTGTCGGATACCATGTCGTGCAGTTCCGTGTGGTCACGCCCGCCAAAGTACTCCAGAACGACGTTCCGATATCGCCACCAAAGGTCGGGGATGTAATACGTTATCCCGCATTCATCGACATAGCAGCGCATGTTGAGTTCCGGGGCAGGAAAACCGTATCCACCAAGTCGCGGAGGCAGGATAAGCATAAGTACCAGCACCGTCTCCATTGGAGAGGCCGGGTTTAGCAACAAATATCGCAACGTCAGACGGACCCTCTTTATGCCATGCATCCCCTCTCGCCCGTCCAGCGCACGCTGCAGCGACTCGGCCGTCATGCAAACGGAACGTCCGTAGCTTGTTTCTCCTCCGAACACCGGAAAGCGGTATGAACCACAAAGTTCATAGCCGAGAAGAAGCAGCTCGGGAAAATCGAAATCGTGGGCCAGTTGAAGAAACGTATCCTCGGGGGACGCAACAAAGACGTTGTTCTCTAGCGGAAGGTAAATCCCACCCCATTTCCAGTAGTGGGCACGAACGAGAGACGAGCAGGCACGTCGAGCGGAGTTGTTGACAAGAACCTCCAATGGAGAATTGAGTTCCAACAGCGGGGGCACGGAGGATAGCATCTCTCGTTCAATAGAAAAGCTAGGTCCAAGGCGGTCAATGCGAACTGGGCCAGACGCACCTGCTGACGGCCAGTCGTGGTTGCGTCAGAACTCAAGGGCCGAGGTATGTCCCAAGTAGATTGCCATGGCCCAAGCATATGGGCGCTCGGCAGGTGCCTAGTCAAGTTTCTGAGAAAGGCCAGCAGGGTTCTTGCGCGCTTCTGTCAGCTATCTTGCAGCGCGAGAAGTTTGCGCAGGAACATCAGGGCGCGTTTTGCTCAGTTCCTATTATTCTCGGCAGCAACTCTGCTTGGTCACCGCAGGAAAAGACCAGCTCAAAGCATGCGTGAGATATGAAGGTTGTGTGAAGGAGAATAGCATCAGAGATTAGCCGTTCTGGGTGTGCCTGCCACGTCACTGCTGTGCGCGGCAGTTTTCAACACGCGGATTCTGCCGAAACCCACACCGGAACTGATTTCCGGCGGGAACCATTTCCAGGGTACCGCAACGCGCACTGCAACACATTCGTCGCGCGAATGTGTTACGACCTGCGCGGGTCACAGATTCGTGTCCGAATGTGTTGCGGGAGTGGCGGGCGTGGCGGCAGAGAAAAGCAGCGGCACCACAGCCGGCGCCCTACGCCGCAGCAGCACCGTCCGCCGCGGGCTCGAGGTGCCCCACCTGCGGGCGGTCGTGCCGATGCGCCAGCACCAGCACCACGATTCCCGCCGCCACGAGCGGCAAGCTCAGGACCTGCCCCATCGTGAGCCAGTTGGTGCCGAGGAGGTATCCCAGCTGCGCATCCGGGAGGCGCACGAACTCAATGAGGAACCTAAACACGCCGTACAGCATGAGGAACGTACCAATGAAGGTACCCTGAGGCCTCGCCGGGCGACGCCGCGACAGCGCGAACAGCACGCAGAGCAGCACCACACCCTCGAGCAAGGCCTCGTAGAGCTGCGAGGGATGCCGGTACACCGCACCACCACTGGGGAACATCACGCCCCACGGCAGCGAGGTTTCCTTGCCCCACAGCTCGCCGTTCACAAAGTTGGCGCAGCGGCCAAAGAAGAGCCCGATGGGCGCGCCAATGGCGGCAAGGTCGGCCACCGTGAGCACCGAGAGCCTCCATCGCTTGCACGCAATGGTGCCGCCGACCAGGGCACCAACCAGCCCGCCGTGGAAGCTCATGCCGCCCTGGTTGAGGGCAAAGATCTCGAGCGGATGCTCGAGGTAGTACCCCGCGCCGTAGAACACCACGTAGAAGATGCGCGCGCCAACGATGACGCCCACGGCAACGTCGATCATCACCGAGAGAACGTCATCGGCGGTAAGGTCGAGCTTCCAGCGCCTCGCCACACGCGCGATCACCAGCCCCGCGCACACGAACCCCGCCAGGTACGCGATGCCATACCAACGCACCTGGAAGGATCCAAGCGTAAACGCGATGGGGTTGAGTGAGTGGTAGAAGTCATTCAGCCACACGGGGCAGCACCCGACCTAGAGAACTGCAGACTGCACGCGGGTAACGCCGGGCACGTGCTCCTTGAGGATGCGCTCGATGCCCTCGGACATGTCGTAGGTCGAGAGCGGGCAGCCTGCGCAGGCACCCTGCATCTCAAGGGTCACCACGCCGTCATCGGTGCAGTCGATAAGGGCAATATCGCCGCCGTCGGCCTGAAGGCTCTGGCGGATGATGTCGATGGTCTCGGACAGAAGCTTGCGGTTGAGCACCGGCTTTGCCTCGGCAGCCTGCTCATTTGCGGTCTGCTCGGTGCTGGGGGTCTCGTTCTCTGCCATGGTCCTCTCCTCCCGCGCGGGTGCCCCCGCGCCTGTGGTCTCGCTTGAACTCACGATGTGCGAATTCCTAGCACAATGATGGGTTACAAGGTCACATATTACCCAATGCCCGTGAAAAGATGCCCAGAGGTTGCACCCTGCACACGAGGAGCAGGGCGCTTCCCCTCCGCCACGGCGGCAAGCGCACGCACTACACGTTCTACGGCAAACGTGCACTCCTCGGGCGAGAGAAGCGTCGCATCGGCCATGAGCCGCGTAATGCCAGCCGCGACCAGGGCATCTGCCTGCGGGGTTGCATCCAGCGGATGCGCCGCCCAGATACGCGAGCGCCCGTGTACGTCCGTGCGCACCGGCAGTAGGTTGCCTTCGATATCACGAAGCGAGAGACGCCGGCGGCACAACTCGCAGTTGGGGCAGTCGTGGATGCAACGCCCCGCAGCCTGCAGCACGCAGTGCTCGCTCGTCATGGCACACGCACGCCCAGAGACCACAAGCCCCACCGGCACCGAGGCGGCACCGGCAAGCGAGCAGACCTCCTCCAGCGTGAGCTCGGGCGAGAGCCAGAACCCCACGGCGCCCGCAGACTCAAGCGCCACGATAGAGCTCTCGTTGTGCACGGGGATGCAGGTGCGAATCTCGGGCAGCGCCCCTCGCGAGGCGGCGAGCGCCAGCTCCGAGACGTTGCCCACGCCCACGGACTGGCCGGCGCGCACCCACGGGTCCAGGCGCGCGTGGTCGCCCTCGCGGCACACCTCGTCGAGCCACGGAATCACACCCTCCGGCCACGTGGACCCGTCCTCCAGTGCGTCCGACATTGCGTAGATGCGGGCCGCCCCTGCCTCGAAGGCCGCGCGCGCGGCATCGGCCGTGGCCACAAGCGCACAGGCCTCCGGCACCGGTCGCGTCCACGAGCCGGGCGCAGCAAGCCCGTCCTTCTCGCGAACCTCCGTCAGGCGCGCGGCCACGCCCCGGGCCGAGGGGGCCACGGAAAGGCCCTTCCCGCGCGTCTCGTACGGCAAAAGGATCTGCTGCTCAAGGGCATCACACACCTGTGCGCGAACCTTGTGCACGGCCGAGAAGCCCATGCCCACGCCCTCGTCAATCTCGACCTCAAACGAGACCGGCTCGAAGGGGCACTGCCCCATGCGGCCCACGTGCTCGATGAGGTCTTCCCTGGTCACGGCCTTGGTTCGGGCCGCCTCTACCACAAAGCCCTCCACCGTGGCGATAGCGCTCCCGTCTGCGCAGGAAAGCATCACCGAGAAGGGCTCGCCCAGGCGCGCCCGCACCCTCACGGTGACGGGGCGACGGCGCGGCACGTCCAGTCCGGCGACTCGTGCGGCGGCATCCATGGCCGCCTGCGAACGAATAACGCGCACCACGGAGCCCGCCGGCACGGGGCGAGAGGCCCGACAGGAAATGGTCTCGCCGGCATCTGCCGCGCGCTCGGCGCGCACGGTGAGGAACTGCGAGGGATCCTCCACCGGCCGAAGCTCGAGCAGATCGCCCTCCCCCACCGGCTGGTCAAGGCGAATCTCCACGTCTGCACGGGTAAGGCGCCGCATACGCTCGCGACCGCCGTCGGAGCCGCCGCGCCGCACGAGGGTGTCCTCAAGCCGGCGGGACGAGACAACCTCGCCCACCAGCTCGCCACGGTTGTTGGAGCGCTCGTAGCTCATCATCTCGTCACCGGAGCGGCCCCAGAGGTAGGCGTCTGTGAAGTCGCGGTTGAAGACGCGGCGCAGCGTGCGGTGGCGCGCGGCGTCTGACTTCTCGTCCTTCTCGCCTGCGGCCAGCGCATCGAGCGCTCCGCGGTAGGCCGAGATCACGGCGTACACGTAGTCTGGCGACTTCATGCGGCCCTCAACCTTGAGGGAGGCAACACCGGCGTCCATCAGCCGAGGAAGGTCATCAACAACGCAGTAGTCCTTTGGACAGAGCGGCCGCGTGCGACCAGGTGCCTCGATAGCGCGTCCAGCCTCGTCCACCAAGTCGTACGGCAGGCGACAGGGCTGCGCGCAGAGGCCTCGGTTGGCCGAGCGCCCGCCGGCAAGCGAGCTCATCATGCACACGCCGGAGTAGCAGAAGCACAGTGCCCCGTGGCCAAAGACCTCAAGCTCGACCCCCTCGCGTGCGATGGTGCGCATCTCCTTGAGCGAGAGCTCCCGCGAGAGCGTAACGCGCGCCACGCCCAGCTCGCGGCACCAGACGGTGCCTCGGGCGTCATGCACGTTGGCCTGGGTGGAGACGTGGCACTCGATCTCTGGCCAGCTGCGGCGCACTTCGGCGAGAAGCCCCCAGTCCTGGATGATGAAGGCGTCTGCGCCCAGCAGCCAGGCGCGACGGATAAGCTCGAGCACCTGTGGAATCTCCCGCGTGGCAACGGCGATGTTCACCGTCACGTAGACGCGCGCACCAGCCAGGTGCGCACGGCGGCAGGCCTCGCCAAAGGTCTCTTCGGTGAAGTTGTGCGCGCTGCGACGGGCGTTGAAGTTGTTGCCCAGACCACAGTAGATGGCATCGGCGCCGGCAGCCAGCGCGGCGTTGAACGCCTCTGGCCCACCGGCGGGCGCCAGGAGCTCTATGCCCCTTGTAGTGGTCAAACTTGTTCTCCCTGTCAGTTGGACAAGGCGCGAGGAACAGCCCCGGCCGAGAAAACTTGCATTGCAATCATAAGAACGCGCGCCCCTTCGCGTAGGGGTAACTACGGATATTCAGATATTCTCTGAGCTAGACACTGGCCGGGTGGCCGCAATGCCCCGGAACTACAATGGTCGATGTCATCGTCAGGCACAGCCACAACGTTGGGAGAGACGTTTTGAACGACAGACACCTTAATGTTATCCCCCCCTGACTCACGCGACAAAGTCCCACTACTCTGCATCGTCGTCCCCTGCTACAACGAGGAGGAAGTCCTCCCTCAATCAGGCAGCATCCTTGCAAGCGCTGTCGACAACCTAATCGGAAAAGGGAAGGTCTCACCCGAGAGCCGCATCATCTTTGTAGACGACGGCTCAAAGGACTCAACGTGGGACATCATCGCCTCGCTTCATGAGGGCAATCACATCTTCACCGGCATCAAGCTCGCCCACAACGAAGGGCACCAGCGTGCCCTCTACGCGGGTCTCATGGACGCGCTCGATCGTAGCTGCGACATTTCGGTCTCCATTGACGCGGATCTCCAAGATGACGTCGACGTAATCGAGGAGATGGTCGACAAGTATGCCGCAGGCGCCGAGATAGTCTATGGCGTCCGCAACAACCGCGACACGGACACCGGCTTCAAGCGCAACACCGCCCAGGCCTACTACCGCCTCATGAATAAGCTAGGGGCGGAGGTCGTCTACAACAGTGCGGACTTCCGTCTCATGAGTTCGCGCGCCCTCAAAGCGCTTGCGCAATACCGCGAGGCCAACCTCTTCCTACGCGGAATGGTTCCTTCCCTTGGCTTCAAGACCGACGAGGTCTACTACAGCCGAAAGGAGCGCATGGCAGGCGAGTCGAAGTACCCACTTTCGAAGATGCTCGCTCTCGCAGCCGAGGGAATCACGTCCTTCTCCATTGAGCCCATGCACGTGATGACCGTCGTCGGCATCATTGCCCTCTTTGTTGCCCTCATCATGCTCATCTACACCATCGTGAGCTGCGCGACGGGCAACGCCGTTGCCGGCTGGGGCAGCATCATGGTGTCAATCTGGCTGGTGGGCGGCCTCATCATCACCTCGCTTGGCGTGACCGGCGAGTACGTGGGTAAGGCGTACCTCGAGACAAAGCGGCGTCCGCGCTACATCGTGGACGTCGAGCTTGACTAGGCGCCGCTCATGGGTGGACTCAAGAAGCTCGTCACGCAGTTCCTGAAGTTTGGCGTCGTTGGCGTAATCGCCACGGGCATCGACTTTGGGATCATGATCTTCCTCACCGAGGTGTTTGGCGTCGACCCCGTCATATCCTCGGGCATATCGTTTTGCACCTCCACGGTCTTCAACTACCTAGCCTCGATGCGCTTTGTGTTCAAGCACAGGGAGGACCTCTCAAAGAGGCGTGAGTTCATCATCTTTGTGGTGCTCTCCCTCATCGGGCTGGGCCTCAACCAACTCATTATGTGGGGCGGCACCACCGCACTGGGCGAGCGCTGGTACGTACTGGTGAAGGTCGCGGCAACGGGCATCGTGATGCTGTGGAACTTCTTCTCCCGCAAGCACTGGCTTGACGCGGACCACAGCTAGGGTGTGGTTCAAATGAGCAATGCGCCAGACAACTGGAGCCGACGACTTGCGCGAGGTCTGATGAATGCCGTACTTCTCGTCTATGTACTGGTGTGCGCGATTGTGGTCTTCGTTGACCGCAACATCGACTACAGTCTGGGCTCGTCTAACGTTCCCCTTCTCCCAAACCTCGCCCTTCTCGCGATAGCCGTCGTAGGCGTGATTCTCTTCCATAAGCTTGTTTTGCAGAGAAGAACCACCACCAAAGAGCCTGCACACGCGAGCAGCGGCAGAGGGGTTGCAATCATAGCAACCGCAGCCCTATTTTGCTATCAGCTCGTCTCCTTCTACAACGTCGGCTTTCTCACCGGATGGGACGCGGGAACCGTACGCGAGGCTTCCGTCCTTCCGGCTCCGCTTTCGCAAACGCTTGCTGCGGACGGCTGGTACTACTCGTACTTCTCGCGCTTTCCCAACAACCTCTTGCTGTTGATTCTCCTCCGAGCTCAAAATCGCATTCGAGCAGCCGTGGTACCGCAAATTGCTGAAGGCGTGTTTTTTGCCATGGTCTCGATGCTCTTGGTATCTTTGCCGTTCTACCTGTTCACAAGGGTTTCCGCCAAACTGTTTGGCCAGGGAGGGTTCGCGCGGCTTGCCGACATCATCTTCTTTGTTCTGGTGGGACTTTCCCCGTGGTACATGATTCCTTACTCAGACACGTATGGCCTCTTCTTCTGTACGCTGATGCTCTATCTCCTCGTGTGCCACGGTGACAGCCTTCCTGCGCTTATCGCCCTTGGACTGCTCAGCGCGGCTGCGTACAGCATCAAACCAACCTGCATCTTTGTGCTTATCGCGGCCTGTCTGGTCTGGGTGTTGGAGTCTTGGGGGACGCCCATCGTCCGAAAGGCGCTATCCAACGTCGCAATTGTGCTGCTCGTTTTTGTCGTCTCACTCGCAGGGGTTCACGCAGCGACCGAGAAGCTCGGCATTGCCTGGGATGACAACCCCCGGTTCACGATGAGCCACTACCTGATGATGGGGCTCAACGACAATACGGATGGAGCATTCTCTTACGATGACAGCATTTTGTCGATGACCCAGGTCACGGTTGAAGCTCGCGAGGATATAAACAAGGCCGTCACCAGGGAGCGCCTGGAGGAATATGGTCCTCTTGGCCTGGCGAGGCACCTCGTCAAGAAGACGCTCGTATGCTTTAACGACGGAACCTTTGCGTGGCTCGGCGAGGTGGACTTCATCCATGAGACTGTTGGAGTTGCCTCAGGAGACAGCTCCAACTTCTTCCACAGCTACATATATCCACCGGAAAGCCCTTCGGAGGAAGTCCCGTACCGGCTCTTCTGCACCATCGAGCAGGCCCTATGGCTCGTCTGCCTAGTCGGAATCCCCCTAGGGCTCCTGCGACCAAGGGGGCGTCGTAACCCAGACGGGAAAGAACTCGGCTCTGCCCAGCCGGGTTGGCTCGTGATTGCCTATTGCGTGGGAGCAATACTCCTTTTCCTTCTCGCGTTTGAGGCGAGGGCGCGCTATCTCTACCTGTATTCCGGCTATTTCGTGCTGCTCGGTATGTACGGGTACCAGCAGGCGTCACATCGGCACACCCTGTGGCGCGCCGAGCACCCTCGAAGGCAGGCAACCCCTCGCTTAAGGACAGAGAAATAGCTGTCACGCCAAGAAAAGCCGCGGCTCAGAATAACTCTGGGGCCGGCACTCCAGAGCGAGTGCCGGCCCCAAGCTTTTTCTGCCAAACGGATAGGCAGCCGCTGGCTACGCCAGCTTTGCCCAGCGCTTCTTGCCGCTCTGCAGCACGGTGCCTGCCGAGAAGAGCGCGGGGTCCACGTTGTAGCACTTGGGCTCCACGGCCTTGCCGTCGATCTTGACACCACCGCCGTCGATGAGGCGGCGGGCCTCGCCCGTGCCGCTGGCAATCTTCACGTCCACCAGGAGCTTGGCCAGGTAGACCTTGCCCTCGTCGTTCACCTGAACCGTGGAGAGCGGGAACTCCGCGATGTCCTCGGGCACCTCGCCCTTCTTGAACGTGGCGTCGAAGGCCGCCTGGGCGGCGTCGCCCGCGCCCGCGCCGCGGTAGAGGTCGCAGATGTTGCGGGCAAGCTCGCGCTTGAGGGCGTACGGGTCTGCCGTGCCGTCCTTGAACTGGGCGTCGATGGCGTCAATCTGGTCCACGGGAAGCGTGGAGCACAGGCGGAAGTAGAGCGGCACCAGCTCGTCGGTGATGGACATGATCTTGCCGTACATGTCGTCTGCAGGGTCCGTGAGGCCAACGTAGTTCTTGTAGGACTTGGACATCTTCTTCACGCCGTCGGTGCCCACGAGCAGCGGCACGGTGAGCGCCACCTGCGGCTCCATTCCCATGGCGCGCATGAGGTCGCGACCGGCGAGGAGGTTGAAGATCTGGTCGTTGCCGCCCATCTCGACGTCCGCCTTCACCACAACGGAGTCGTAGGCCTGGAGCACGGGGTAGATGAACTCGTGCAGGGCGATGGACTGGCCGTTGGTGTAGCGGTTGTGGAAGTCCTCGCGCTCGAGGATGCGGGCCACTTTGAACTGGCTCATGAGCTTGAGCATCTTGGAGAGGTCGAGGGGCTTAAGCCAGTCGCCGTTGTGGACGATGGTGGTCTTCTCGGGGTCCAGGACCTTCATGGCCTGCGCCACGTAGGTCTTGGCGTTGGCCTCGACCCGCTCCTCGCTGAGGGGCGGGCGGGTGGAGTCGCGGCCGGAGGGGTCGCCGATAAGGGCTGTGCCGTTGCCGATGATGAGCGTGACCCTGTGGCCGAGGTCCTGGAACTGGCGCATCTTGCGCAGGGGGACGGCGTGGCCGAGGTGAAGGTCGGGGCTGGTGGGATCCACGCCCAGCTTGACGTTGAGCGGCACCCCGCGCTCAAGCTTCTTGCGAAGCTCGTCCATGGGCACGATCTGCATGGTGCCCGAGGTGATGACCTTCAGCTGTTCTTCGACTGGCAGCAAAGCTCTGTCCTCCGTGTGAGTTCGTATGTCTTCGCGGACCGCGCCTGGTGCGACCGCGCACGCACAAGGATAGCGCAGGTTGGCGCCACGCGCCCGCCGCACAAGGCGTGCGCGTCAAGCGCCTTACCGCGCGGCTGCCGCATCTTTCGCGCGGCGCTTTGCGGCCCGCTTTGCCGCCGCAGACGCAACGCTCGGAACGCCGACAAGGACAAACACGATAACCGCCTCGTAGAGCGGGTGCCGCACAAAGCGGGCGCCCAAATCTGGCGTGACGTTCGCCCCGAGCCAGTTGATCACGGGGATGTGGAAAAGGTACACGTACAAAGACGCTGAGGAGAGCGTTGCAAGCACGCTCTTCGCGCGCTTGCCCAGCGTCCTAAGGCGCGGCTCCAGAATGCGGACCGCGCAGAACAAGCCCGCTGCATACGTGGCAGCAAGCGGGAAGAAGGCGTTCACGGGAAACGAGTCGTACGTTGGGGACGCAACGTTCACGGCGTGCCCAATGGCATACATGAGCGCCGGGGAAGCAACCGCCGCAACAACCGCAGCCACACGGACCACCGGGGTATCCGGCACATATTCGCGCAGGTAATAGCCCAAGAGAAAGTAGAAGACAGCCGTGCTCGTGAGAAGCGGCCACCCTTGCACCGCGCCCACGTCCCCTGGCCTCACAAGATGTGCCCAGGTAAGCGTTGGCACCACAAACGCGAGGAGGAACCCGCCAACCAGAAGCCCGCGCAGCAGGCATGGCCTGTCTGCCGCAAGCGAGAGGAGAGGCGTCACGCAGTA
>JALCMG010000007.1 GCA_022648325.1 Olsenella sp. | reverse complement strand
GGGGCGAGCGCGTCGAGGCGCTGCTGCGGGAGGCCGGGCCGGGGGACGGTCTGCTCGGCATGCTCGACGGGGCGTTCGGGCGCCCGGAGGGGTGGGCCGGTTATGCGCGAGCTTGGGGGCCATGTTTCGAAAAATGCAGGAACTCAGATGCTTGCGAGAAAGGCCTACCAGTCTCTTCAGGCATGGGGCGAGAGTGCTTCCAAGAAGGCGCTTCTCGTCAAGGGTGCCCGGCAGGTGGGGAAGAGCTTCCTAGTCGAGGCTTTCTCCCGTGGGACGTTCGAGAACGTTATCATCTTCGATCTTGTCGACGACGTGGCGGCGCGAAGGCCCTTCAACCAGGCTGTTGGTACCGATGATCTCCTACTGCGCATGTCCGTTGTTGCTCGTACGCCCCTCGTTCCCCATAAGACCGTCGTTGTCATTGACGAGGTTCAGGAGGCGCCGAATGTCCTCACATTTATCAAGTATCTTGTGCAACAGGGGGACTACAGCTACATTCTCGCCGGCTTGCTCCTTGGTGTGAAGCCTGAGAACATAGACTCGCTTCCCGTGGGCGACCTCACGCAGGTGGAGCTGCACCCCCTGGACTTCGAAGAGTATCGCTGGGCATGCGGGCTCTCGGCGTCCGTCTTCGACATGGCGCGTGAGTGTTTGAGCGAAGAGAGGGCACTGCCTGATTTCTTGTATGCCCACCTGCTCGACCTGTTCCATCGCTATCTCATGGTTGGCGGCATGCCCGATGCGGTCAACACTTTTGTTGCATCAAGCAATATTGATGAGGTGCGGCGCATACACCGCGACTTGCACAGCCTCTATCGGAGCGATATCACCAAGTATGCTCCGAGGGGTCTGCGATTGGTCATACGTGACATCTATGGCCTCATCCCCAGCGAGGTCGCTTCAAAAAGGCGGCGCTTCAGGCTTAGTGACTCCAAGGGCGTTAGTAGGTTCAGCCAGGTGGAGAACCACTTCCTCTGGCTT
Source organism: Olsenella sp. (assembly GCA_022648325.1). GTDB lineage: Bacteria > Actinomycetota > Coriobacteriia > Coriobacteriales > Atopobiaceae > Tractidigestivibacter. Next base: position 128,682 of record JALCMG010000007.1, on the reverse strand, counting down.
ACCCAGGCGGGGGTGGCGCTGTCCGTCTATGGCGTAGCCGCTCCCGTGAGGCCGCTTCTCGTCTCGGAGTGGCGCAACCGCTTAAAGCTGTTCTATCTGGACGCGGGGATGCTTGCAAGCTCATACCCCAAGAGCGCCTACGCGGGCCTGCTAGACGGGAGGGCCTCCATGAGCATGGGCAGCGTCTATGAGGCAGCAGTGGCTCAGGAACTCAAGGCGCAGGGCCGGGCCTTGAGATACTTCTCGTCCAAGAAGGTGGGCGAACTTGATTTTGTGGTCGAGCGGGCAGATGGTAGCATCGATGCGCTTGAGGTCAAGTCGGGGCCTTCATGTCTCACGCATGCAGCGCTGAATAATGCGCTAGCAACGCGAAGCTACGACATCGACCGCGCCTGCGTCCTCGCAGAGACAAACATCCGACGAGAGGGGAATATCCTCTATGTTCCGGTGTTCCTTGCGGGCGTCCTGGCTCCGGAGGGATGACCCTCCGGAGCCGTATCTCCGACACCGCCCGCGGCGCCGCAAGGACTCTGGGTGCCCGACCGGGCCGGCGCGTGAAGGTCAGGGGAGGCAGCCGAGGTAAGCCGAGGGTCCATCGTGCCTCTTGTCGATTAGACCGAGTCGCGCTCGACGAGACGCATGTGCAGCACCAGAGTATTTGCCGCGGCACCGTCGATCATTGCAAGTGCCGTGGCTGCCGCTAGGCCTCCCTCTTCGATGAGGGGCTGGTGTACGGTTGTGAGACGAGGCGTGGTACGTGACGCGATGGGGTGGTCGTCAAAGCCGATGACCGAGACGTCCCTCGGTACGTTAATATCGTGTTCCATCAGAGCCTCGAGCACGCCGGCGGCAATGCGGTCCGATCCGGCGAGCACCCCGTCGATCACTTCACCCCTCTTGAGCAGGTCGTGCATGGCGAGAAAACCGGCGGTCGCGTCCCATCCCGTGAACAGCACGTGTTCATCGCCGAGCTGGTCCCCCAGCACGCTGCGGTAGCCGCGCAGGCGGTCGGCTGAGGCGGGGTTCCCGCGCGGGCCGAGAATGGCCACGCAGTGGGACCGCCCGCGCCGGCGTAGGGCTTCGGCGGCAAGCACACCCCCTTCGACGTCGTCAGAATAGACCGTAGAGAAGGTGCCACGATAGGGGTGATCCTCGAGCTGGCCGCAGAGTACCGTAGGGACGCGCAGCTCACGCAAGGCCTCGAGAAGCTCGCTGCCCTCGTAGGGCGAGATGTTGATGACTGCGTCAAAGCTGCGGCGTTCGAGGTGTTTTCTCACACGTTCGCGTTCCTTCTTGGTAGAGGCCTGAAGCAGCACGGGTAGGTACTCGGATTCAGAGAGCCGCTCGGTGATGCCGCCAAGAAACGCACTGAAGGTGGGGTCGTCGAAGAGCTCGCGCAGCGGCTCGGTTATGAGGACTGCAATTGTCTCGGAGCGTCCGACGGCCAACGCCCGTCCGCGTGCGTTAGGAACGAACCCGATGCTGCGGGCCGCGTCGCGCACTCGTCTCTTCGTCGCGTCGCTAATGCGCGGCGAGTCGTTGAGCGCACGTGAAGCGGTTGAGCGGGACACGCCCGCGGCAGCCGCGACGTCGGCGAGGGTGGCGGAGGAGTTGTTCGCAACGGACATGGCTCTCTCAGATTCTTGTGTTCATGATGACCGATTGCAGTTGTTTCTACTATAGCGTCCCTCGACGGGCCTCCAAGCGTTTCCGACCGCCGCCCATGCGTTCTCGGGATGAGCGAACGGTCTGTTTTCGACTGCAAAAGGTGCAAGCGGGCCCAAATTTTGAGCAACCGGTTGCACACTGAAAAACAGTCCCTTATGGTGTGAGCAACCGGTTGCGCAATTAGTTTCCGCCAACCCGCCCTGCGACGGCGAAGGAGCATCAGCGATGGAGACCATCAACGACTGGGAAAACCCGTCACTCACTAACAAAAACAGGCTTGCGCCCCGTGCCTACTTCATGGGCTACGAGAGCGCCGAGCTGGCGTCCACCCGCAGTAGGGAGCTTTCGCGCGGGTTCGTCCAGCTGAGCGGTCCCTGGCAGTTTCGCCTCTTCCCCGGGCCCCGTGCCGTGCCATCCCGCGTACTTTCCGAGTACGTTGCCGAGTGGGATACAGTCGAGGTCCCCCATTTGTGGCAGGTGGATGGCTACGGGAGCCTTGCCTACACCGACGAGGGCTTTCCGTTCCCGGTAGAGCAGCCTCTCGTGCCTTCGGATGACCCTACAGGCATCTATCAGCGCATCGTCACGATGCCAAGCCTCTGTCCCACGAGCCGCTATGTCCTGCGGCTCGATGGGGTGGAGAGCTATGCAGAGATTTACGTTAACGGCGTCTTTGTCGGCATGACCAAGGGCTCGCGCCTCTCGGCAGAGTTCGATGTTACCGATTTTCTCTCCGAGGGTGAGAACCTGTTCGTCGTGAAGGTGCTCCAATACAGTGACGGCACCTACATTGAGGACCAGGACATGTGGTGGGCATCGGGCATCTTCCGTGACCTCTATCTTATGGAGCGCCCTGCCGTGCGCCTCGAGGACTTCTGCGTCCGTACGCACCGCGTGGACGGCAGTGCCTATGTGACCCTTGACGTTAAGACAAACGGTGCCGCGCGTGTGGAGTGGGGTGTCTCGATACCCGGAGAGAAGTTCGCGCGCACCGAGGTCAAAGACGGTCACGCAGAGTTCGTCATCGAAGACGCACGGTTCTGGAACCCCGAGGATCCCTTTCTCTATGACATGCTCATCACGGTCTTTGGACCGGAAGGGCCGAGCGAGTTTGTTCCGCATAGGCTGGGACTTGCCGAGGTGACCATCGAAGGAGGTCACATCCTGCTTAACGGAACCTACTTCAAGATGCGTGGCGTGAACCGTCACGACCATGATGACCACGCGGGTCGTGCCGTTGGCCTCGCGCGCATGAGGCGCGACCTCGAACTTATGAAGAGGCACAACATCAACGCGGTGAGGACTTCCCACTACGCCAACGACCCGCGCTTCTACGAGCTGTGCGACGAGTACGGCATCATGGTGCTCGCTGAGACGGACATGGAGAGCCATGGCTTCGAGAACATCGGCAACATAGCGATGATTACCGATGACCCGTCCTGGGAGGCCGCTTACGTTGACAGAATCGAGCGCCTCGTTATGCAGGAGCGCAATCACGCTTCCATCGTGATCTGGTCGCTCGGAAACGAGAGCGGTTACGGCTGCAACATCCGCGCGATGTATTCTCGCGCCAAGGAGCTCGACGGCCGCCCGGTCCATTACGAGGAGGACCGCGACGCCGAGACCGTGGACATCATCTCCACCATGTACTCGCGTGTCTCACAGATGAACGACTTTGGCGAGCACCCCAGCCCCAAGCCGCGCATTAACTGCGAGTACGGCCATTCCATGGGCAACGGTCCCGGGGGCCTTTCCGAGTACCAGGAGGTGTTCGATCGCTGGGATAGCATCCAGGGCCAGTTTATCTGGGAGTGGTGCGACCACGGCCTCGCGGCTACCACGGATGACGGCCGCCCCTATCACAAGTACGGCGGCGACAGCGGGGACTACCCCAACAACGGTAACTTCTGCATTGATGGCATGCTTTTCCCCTGGCAGGAGCCCAGTCCGGGCCTCATTGAGTACAAGCAGGTCATATGCCCGGTGAAGATAGCATACGATGCGCTGCCGGGCGAGCTTACGGTCACTAATGGCCGCTGGTTTACCACGCTCGACGACGTTCTCATCACGCTCGAGACCGTCGTGGACGGCATTCCCGTGACCACACAGACACTCAGTCCGGGGGCCGTCAAGCCCGGCGCGCATGTGGTGTTTCCCGTCAGGGTCGAGGCCGCGCACACCGGAGAAACCCTGCTTACGGTTCGTGTATACACCACGACTGCCCGTGCCTGGTGCGACCCCCTGTACCAGATTGGCGTCTATCAGTTCCCGGTGGCGCTCCACCCCCGCCCGAGCATGGCAGCTCCGGCGACACCCGCGCTGTCGGTGACTGAGGACAAGCTCACCCTAACCGTAAGCGGCGCGTCAACGTCTGTCGTCTTCAGCCTCGTCTCTGGGGAAATCTCCTCCTGGAGGGCCGCGGGCCGCGAGGTCCTGGCCTCCGGAATATGTCTGGGCTTTTGGCACCCGCTCATCGACAATCACCAGCAGGAGTTCGACGCCCTCTGGCAGCCCAACTTCATCAACGTCATGCAGACGTCCACGCGCTCGGTGACGTGGGAGCGCGTTGGAGCAGCCGTCGCGGTGAGCGTCGAGCAGCGCATTGCCCCACCGGTCTATGCTTTTGGCATGCGCTGCCGACTCGTCTACACGGTGTTCCCCTCTGGGCGCATCGACCTCGGCGTGAACGGCACTCCTTACGGCGATTATCACGAAATCATCCCGCGCATCGGCGTCTCCTTCGAGCTCCCGGGCGAGGACCGCGCGGTCGAGTGGTATGGGCGGGGACCGGGCGAGAGCTATCCCGACTCGCTTGCCGCCAACGTCATCGGTCGCTATGCCTCGACGGTGGATGACATGTTTACGCCTTACGTCTTCCCGCAGGACTGTGGTAACCACGAGCAGGTGCGCTGGGTCGCCCTTCGCGCGCGCCACGGCCACGGGCTTCTCGTCACACGTCCCACGGATGCCGCCAAGAACCCCTTCTCGTTTTCTGCATGGCCATACACCTGTGAGGACATCGACTCCGCACGCCATGCCAGCGACCTCGTGCGCCGTGATGCAGTGACCGTGAACATCAACGACAAGATTTTGGGACTCGGCTCAAACTCCTGGGGCTCGGAAGTGCTCGATTCCTACCGCATCAGGTTTGAGAAGTTCAGCTTTGCGCTCTCGCTGCGCCCGCTTCTCTCAGCGGACATCGAACAGGCGCTCACCCAGATAGAGGAGGGCTAACATGCACGTCTTTCAGTCGCGTGAGCAGCTCGACGCTGAGTTGGGTACGGTCAGGAAATGGCAGCGCACAGGACAGGCGCTTGAGGCGTCCCTGATGCTCGCCAAGGCCGAGGCGCACTCCATCGGAGACTCGCTCGTGTACTGGTGGCAGGACGCCGCCACCCTGGCCGCCGAGGACTTTGTCGGGCATCGGCGCTACCTCACAGTGATCTCGCCCCAGGATGGGGCGCTTACGGTGCAAGTCGCGCCCAAAATGATGCTCGAGCCCACCGAGCCCTATAGCGACCTCACCGACCGTGAGCGCTTTGTCGGAGTTGCCGACGAGGTCACGATACCCGCGATGGCCATCTGCGCGTTTGACATCGACGAGGCCTATCGCGTGGTTCCGGGTCAGAGCGGCGCGGTGGTGACGATACATGTGACCGTCGAGGGCTACAGCTTTCCCAACAAGTAGCAGGCAGCAAGACCCGGACAGGCTAAGCGAGGTCGGTGTCCGGGCGTAAGAATCGGCTCTGCACAACACGATAGAGGAGAAGCAATGAGTTCTGAGAAACGAGCCAAGATTGGCTCACTCGCCCTGCTCGGCATGACAATATCGGCTGTGTTTGGACTTAAGAACATCATCAACAACCATGCCGAGATTGGCTTAGCCGCCGCACCCGCATTCTTTATCGCAACGATCCTGTACTTTGTCCCCTATACCCTGGTGACGGCCGAGTTCGTGGCCCTCAACAAGAGCTCCGAGTCGGGTGTCTACGCCTGGGTCAAGACGTCCATGGGCGGACGCTGGGCATTCATGACGGCGTTCTGCTACTGGTTTGTCAACCTGTTCTACTTCGCGTCGATTCTGCCTAACATCATCATCTACGCAAGTTATGTGTTCTTTGGCATGAACGTGGAGATGTCCCCTCTGCTGACCACGCTCATCGAGGTCGTCATCTTCGCCATAGGCACCTGGGCATCCACGAAGGGGGCTCGGTGGATTGGTAACATCTCCTCCATAGGCTCCGCTGCGGCAATGGGCATGGCGGCCATCTTCGTGTTGCTTTCGGTGGGCGCCCTCATGGGTGGCGTTGAGTTTGCCACCGCCCCCACCGCCGAGACCATGTCTCCCGACACCACAAGCTTCGCGACCATCTGGGGCTTCTGCGGCACTCTCGCCTGGATTATCCAGGGCGTGGGCGGTGCCGAGTCGGTGGGCGTGTTTCTGAACGACCTTAAAGGCGGTGTCTCCGCTTTCGTGCGCACCGTCGTTGTTGCCGGTCTCGTGATAGGCTTGCTCTATGCCGGATCTTCCCTGCTCGTGAACCTATTCATCCCCATGGGTGAGGTGAGTCTCTCCACCGGCATTTTCGATGTCTACGGTGCCCTGTTTGCCTACTACGGAATCCCTGCGGAGGTCTCCACGCGCATCCTCGGCCTCATCCTGCTTGCCGCGCAGGTGGGTGGCCTCATGATGTGGACCTCCGCTCCCATCAAGGTGTTCTTCACTGAGATCCCTGCGGGCATCTTCGGCGGCAAGATCGTCGAGATGAACGAGCGTGGCATCCCCTGGCGGGCCGCCTGGGTGCAGTTCTTCATCGTGGTGCCCATCGTTGTCATCCCTGCCATGGGTGCGAGCGGCCTCAATGACCTGCTCAACATCGTGATCAACATGACGGCTGCCACCGCGCTGCTGCCTCCCGGCCTCATCCTTTTAGCCTATGCCGTGCTGCGCGTGAAGTATGACAACGTCTCGCGCTCGTTCCGCATGGGTTCGCGCGGTTTCGGCATCATCATCTCCGTCTTCCTGCTCTGTATCTTTGGCTTCGTTTTCGTCGCAGGAACCCTTCCGTTTGGACAGGAGCTCTGGCTCACGCTTGTGTACAACGTGGGCGGGGTCGTCGTGTTCATCGGGGCGGCCTTGCTCTGGTATCAGCGCTACATTAACCGCCTTCGCCGTGAGGACCCCGAGGCGGCTCAGGAAGAGCTGAGCCCGTCTGTCCTTGAGATGATGCAGGAGTAGCCCTTGGCATTGGCCTCTAATGCGAGGCCCGAGAACGACTCCCTCCCCTAGGCCGCGCGTGGTTCCCCTCCATCGGTATGCTCTGGCGACAAGGGGACGGGGACGTGGCGGGCCGGCGAGTGGCCAGCGAGAAGAACCAGTGGAGAGAAAAACGTCTTTCCCCTAGTGGCAAACTTACGATATACTAGCCGTCGCGGTTCATGGAGAGTTGTCCGAGTGGCCGAAGGAGCACGATTGGAAATCGTGTATACGCCTAAAGCGTATCCTGGGTTCAAATCCCAGACTCTCCGCCAGTAAATCCAGCGGCGTCCCACTGGGGGCGCCGCTTTTCACCCCACGGAGGGGTGGCAGAGTGGTTGAATGCGGCGGTCTCGAAAACCGTTTACCCCTTCGGGGGTACGAGGGTTCGAATCCCTCCTCCTCCGCCATTTAAATGTCAGGGCAGGTGCCGTTGAGCACCTGCCCTTTTTGTATCGAGCTCGTGTGAGCTCGCAAGACGAACTAAATCGATAGCGATAGTTAGCAGAATTGTGGGGAAACTGTGGGTGCTGGGGCACTCGCTACAAGATTCTGCGAGCAGTGTACTGGACGTTTGTCGCCCCCACAGGCTTGGCTGACAGCTAGATGCACAAATGCTGTCCGCTCATCGTCAAATTAGTGTCAGGCACTACCCGTAGTCTTAAGAGCAGAGAAGGGCGCGTGGAGGTGGAATCGCGGATTAACGGCAGGACGCAAAGGTTGTGAATTTGGCCACACACCCGCAGTTCACAAGGAAAGTCGCTACATGTGCTGTGATACGATACCAAATCGCATGCTTCCTGCCCTAGGCGCAAACCTTCACGACCTAGGGTCATCAGCCCAGAGGAGGTGAACCATGAAGGCTTATGAACTGCTGTTCTTTGTCGATCCCACCAGCAATGAGGAGACTCGCGCCGGCGTTATGAAGCGCATCGAGGTCGCTATCACCACTGACGGCGGCACCGTTGACTCCGTCGAGGACTGGGGCAAGCGCAAGCTCGCCTACGAGATCGACCACCTCACCGAGGGTGATTACACCCTCATCAACTTCCACGCAGATCCTTCCCAGATCGCAGAGCTCGACCGAGTCCTGCGCATCAACGATGCCGTCAAGCGCCACATGATCGTGGCTCGCACGGATAAGGACTAGGCAGTGGAAGGCGGGCCATGCGCCCGCACAAGAGAGGTAGTGAGTAACGTGAGCATTAACAGGGTGAACATATCGGGCAACCTTACCAGGGATCCGGAACTTCGTTCTACCGGCGGCGGCACCCAGGTTCTCTCCTTTGGTGTTGCGGTCAACGACCGTCGTCGCAACCAGCAGACCGGCGAGTGGGAGGATGTGCCCAACTTCGTCGACTGCGTCGTCTTCGGCGCTCGCGCCGAACCGCTCTCGCGCTACCTCAGCAAGGGTTCCAAGGTCGCTATCGAGGGCAAGCTCCGCTATAGCTCCTGGGAGTCCAAGGAAGGTCAGCGTCGCAGCAAGCTCGAGGTCGTGGTGGACGAGGTCGAGTTCCTCTCGCCTAGAAACCAGGGCAACGCGCCGCAGCAGGCCGCTCCTGCACCGCAGTACAACGCGCCTCAGCAGGTCCAGCCCGCTCCCTATGCGGCAGCTCCGCAGCCGTCTGCACCCGCGCAGTATCCTGCCCAGTCGGGTTACTCCGCTCCCGCCCCGGCCGCACCGCCCGTCTCAACGCCCCCCGCGGCAGACGTCTACGACGAGGACATTCCGTTCTAGTAACAGCAAGGCGGCCACTAGGGCCGCCGTTAGAAAGGCAAACCAGACATGGCTCAGCAGCAGAAAAAGCAAGAGTTTCAGCGCCAGCCGCGTCGCAAGTACTGCCAGTTCTGCAAGGAGGAGACCGAGTACATCGACTACAAGGATGTGCAGCTCCTCCGCAAGTTCATGACCGACCGTGGCAAGATCAAGCCCCGTCGCGTCACTGGCGCCTGCACGCAGCACCAGCACGATATCGCGGTTGCCATCAAGCGCGCCCGCGTTATGGCGCTCCTGCCCTACACCGTCCCCGTGGTTTCCAGCCGCGGTGGCCGCAGCCGCGGCTAAGGTGCGAGGTTCGAGAAAGAACCATTAGGTCATGACGACTGAGAAGGACACAGACGAGCAGACCAGAGCGCTTGCGCTCTGGAACGCGTCGGGCCCCAAGGACGGCTCGCCCGGCCAGGGTGGGATTGTCCCTGTGGGAGATGACGCAAAGGCACCTCGCGGCGGATCGTCGCTTGTTGCCGGTCTGGTCATCTGTGCGCTTGGCGGTGTGATTGCCGCGCATATCCCCATGCTCGGGTGCTTTGCCATAGGTTGTGGTGCGGTCATTACCCTGGCGGCACACAGCCCAGCGCAGAGCATCGCAACTCTCGCATGCACGTTGTTGCCTGCGGGTGTTGCTGCTGCCGTGGCGCAGGTTGCCACGGTCCCAAGCGTGCTCGTTGCCTGTGCCATAGGCATCGGGACGGCATGGGCCGCCTCGCGCAACAGGCTGTCGCTTTCGGTTTCATTTGCGCTTATCGGGTGTGGAACGCTCGCACTCATTGGCGTGGATGTCATCCAGCTCCAGCTGATGGACTCCTCCGTAGCCGACATGATCACGCAGCTCGTGAACGTGTATGCAAGCAGCATTGGTGTGGCCTCCGTTTCGGCGGCAACGCAAATAGAGGCCTTGCGAGCAACGCTACAGGTCTATTGGCCTAGCGCGTATCTCGTTGTCGCCTTGCTCGAGTTTCTCTGTGCCCTTCTCGGCGTTCACGCGTCGGTGAAGCATGAGAAGCTTGGCGTTACCATGCCAGCGCTTGTGGAGTACGACGTGCCCGTGTGGCTCGTCGGAGTGCTCGTGGCCGACATCTTTGGCCTCGCGGCTGTTGGAATAGTGCCTCAGGCCTACTCCAATGTCGTGAATATGATCTCGGCAAACGTCCTTGTGGCACTTAGGATTGCGTTTGCGGTTCAGGGATTTGCCATCATCGCTTGGCCCATTCAAACCAAGCATGTGGGTGCATTTGCGGGTGCATGCACCATCGTCGCTGGGCTCTTTCTCGAAGACCAGTTTTACGTCATGACCATCCTAGGGCTTGTCGATGTGTGGAAGAACTTCCGTCACCTTCCCAGGGGCGTGAAGACCACCATCCAAAGCAACGCGGATCAAGATCAGAAGTCGGCTTAGCCGACTGAACGAAGGAGTGTCCCATGAAAGTCATCCTTTTGGGTGAGCTCCGGGGCAAGGGCGGAGAGGGCGACGTCGTCGACGTGGCCCAGGGTTATGCGGAGAACTACCTCTTCCGTAACAAGATCGCCCAGCCTGCCACCCCCGGTAACCTCAAGCAGCTCGAGCAGCGCCGCAGCAGCATTGCCAAGCGCGAGGCCGAGCGCATTGCCAACGCCGAGGCCACCAAGGCCATCCTCGACGAGAAGCTCGTGAAGGTCGACGCCAAGATTGGCGAGGAGGGCCAGCTCTTTGGCTCCGTCACCTCTCAGCAGATCGTCGACGCCATCAAGGCCCAGCTCGGTGCTGACGTGGACCGCAAGCGCATTGTCCGCGGTGCCACCATCAAGACCGCTGGTCGTCACGCTGTGGAGATCAACCTCTACCGCGAGATCAACGCCAAGGTCATCGTCCTCGTTGGCGACGAGCCCGTTGCCGAGGAGCCCGAGGCTTCCGAGCCCGCCGAGGCCGAGGCTGCTGACGAGGCCGCCGAGACCACCGAGGCCGCTGAGTAAAACCTCGGAGTTTTCGACCAAACCTGTCCTCAACTGGGGATTTCAACAATTCCCGCAGGTCAGGAGTGGGGCCAACAGACTCGGTTGGTAAGCGTCCTACCACAAATTTGCCCCGCATGCACGTGTCGCATGCGGGGCAAATGCATCGAAAGATGCATCTTTTACACCCATCTAACTGGGCAAACAACAATAAAGCGGATAATTACGCCAAATTTGCTGGTTCGACCCGAGAGTAATGAATATTTAAGGTGATTGCAGAAATCAAGCCTCAGGGACAGCGCCACGCCGTTTGCCAAATTGTTGAAAACGTTGAAAACTCTCAAAACGCCCGCTCAGAGAGAGACGTTTTCAACATCCAATGTAGAAGACCTCACCGGCATCTCTTTTATCGCAGGTAGAGAGCCTATAACTGGTCGGCGGCTAATCACGGCCTCCAAAAGCGCAATGCGGTAGCATCCAAAGGGCAACTAGAGCGGGTGGCAGGAGGGAGTACGGCACGTGGCGCAAGATAGCTACGACATCAACCCAACCCAGATGGCGGCGACGTCGGACGTCGCGATGCCACAAGACCCCGAGGCTGAGTCGTCGGTTCTCTCAGCTATGCTCATCTCGCAGGATGTGCTGCAGGAGTGCCTCATCGAGCTAGAGCCTGACGACTTCTACATCCCCTCCAACCGCAAGATCTACCTTGCCATGCGCGAGATGTTCGACCGCAACATGGCCGTCGACACCATCTCGCTCGCAGACTTCCTCAAGAGCCAAGGCGAGCTCGAGCGCGTGGGCGGACGGCCCTATCTGCTTGACCTTGGCAACAACTCGCTCGCGCTCGTGGGTTGGCGCCGCCACGTAGAGATGCTGCGTCGCGACTCAACACTTCGCCGCATGATCTCTGCCGCCGCGCAGATAACCGCTCTGGCCTACGACGCGCCCGAGGACACCAAGGAGGTTGTGGACCGGGCCGAGAAGATGCTTCTCGACGTTACCAACAGGGACGTGCGGTCGAGTTACCAGCCCATTGGCTCCATCATGAGCGACCTCTTTGACCAGCTTTCGGACATGTGCGAGAACCAGACTGCCGAGCTGGGCGTCAAGACGGGCTTCCCCACCATCGACTCCAAGCTCCTTGGCCTGCGACCTGGCCAGATGATTGTCATTGGCGCGCGCCCTGGCGTGGGCAAGACTTCATTCGCACTCAACCTGGCAGTGAACGCCGCGTTCAACGGCGCGTCCGTTGCGTTCTTCTCGCTCGAGATGAGCAAGATCGAGATTGCCCAGCGCCTGCTCTCGGCACAGTCTGGCGTGGGCCTGCAGGAGATTCGATCGGCTCACATCCAGAATGACCAGTGGCCAGAGCTCATTCGCGGCACCGACGAGCTCTCTGGCCTGGATATCATGATTGACGATACGCCTGGCACTACGGTTACCGAGATTCGAGCCAAGGCACGCCGCATGCTCCACGGCAAGAAGCTTGGACTGGTTGTGGTTGACTACCTGCAGCTCCTCTCGCCGCCGGCCGGCATGCGCCGCGCGGACAGCCGTGCGACCGAGGTCTCGGAGATGTCGCGTGGCATCAAGATCATGGCGAAGGACCTCGAGTGTCCCGTCATCGCCCTGTCCCAGCTCTCTCGTCGCGTGACCGAGCGTACCGGCAAGCGCCCCGAGCTCTCGGACCTGCGAGAGTCCGGCGCTATCGAGCAGGACGCCGACATCGTCATCCTTCTCGACCGCTCGATGGACGAGGAAGAGGCCGCCCGCGACGACCGCCCGGACATGGGTGTCACGAACTTCATCATCGCGAAGAACCGCTCCGGCGCCCTCGGAGACGTGCCGCTCACCTTCGTGGGCAACAAGACCAAGTTCTTCGAGGTTACAACGCGCTACGACGACTAGTGTCTGCGCACTTCTTGCCTGCGGCCTTGCCATGCTCCGCAGTCTGTCATGTGCAAGCTTGTTATGGCTGTGGGATGTTTCCAAACGCTCCCGCACCGCTCACGGGAAGGCACGGCTATGCCGTATACTTGCGTGGTTAGGGGCACCGTGCGTTGTGCACCGGCTGCCCGCCTATCACACTCTAATGAGGGGGAGCAATGCCTGCATCAGTTCTCGTAGGTACGCAGTGGGGCGACGAGGGCAAGGGTAAGGTGACGGACCTCATCTCTGGCGAGTTTGACGTCGTCTGCCGCTACGCCGGTGGAGCGAACGCCGGTCACACCGTCATTGCTGGTGGCCACAAGCTCGCCCTTCACCAGGTGCCCTCTGGCGTCATGTACAAGGGTGTCTATCCCGTGATTGGCAACGGCTGTATCGTTGATCCCGAGGTACTTCTCGGCGAGGTTGACACCCTCGAGGCCCAGGGCATCTCCTGCAAGGGCCTCAAGATCTCGGGCAACGCCCACATCGTGATGCCCTACCACAAGGATCTTGACGGCGCGCACGAGAAGAAGCTTGGCAAGAACCTCATCGGCACTACCAAGCGCGGCGTTGGCCCCTGCTACATGGACAAGATGAACCGCACCGGCCTGCGAATCCAGGACATGCTGGACGAGAAGATCTTCCGTGAGAAGCTCGAGGCCGCACTTGCCTACACCAACCCCATCCTCGAGAAGGTCTACGAGCTGCCCACCTACACCGTGGACCAGATTTGCGAGACCTACCTGCCCTACGCCGAGCGCATTCGCCCGTATATCGTGGAGAGCTCGCTGTTCCTCAACGAGCAGCTTGAGGCCGGCAAGAACATCCTCTTCGAGGGTGCCCAGGCAACGATGCTCGACATCGACCACGGCACCTATCCCTTTGTGACCTCCTCAAACTGCACCGCCGGCGGCGCTGTGACCGGCTCGGGCGTTGGCCCCACCCGTATCGACCGCGTGCTTGGCGTTGCGAAGGCATACCTCACGCGCGTTGGCTCCGGCCCGTTCCCCACGGAGCTCTTCGACGAGGTTGGCGACAAGCTCGGCGAGGTTGGCCACGAGTACGGCGTGACCACCGGCCGTAAGCGTCGCTGCGGATGGTACGATGCCGTGGTCGTGAACTACGCCGCCCTCGTGAACGGCCTTACCGACCTTGCCATCACCAAGCTTGACGTCCTCGGCTGCCTGGACGAGATCAAGGTCTGCGTTGCCTACGAGTGCGACGGCAAGCGCTACACCGCCGTTCCCGAGCATCAGTCCGTCTTCTACCACGCCAAGCCCGTCTATGAGACCCTGCCTGGCTGGAAGTGTGACATCTCCAACGTGCGCAACTTCTACCAGCTCCCGCGTGAGGCAAAGGACTACATCGACTTCCTCGAGCAGCTCGCGGGCGTTCGCGTCTCCATTATCACCGTTGGACCCGATCGCGAGCAGACCATCAACCGCTACTGGGACTAAGCACTTTGTGGACGCGCCCGGTGCATCTGGGCGCGTCATGCTGTGTAACGAACGAGGGAGGACTCGTGGGCGATTCGAAGGTTGATATTCTTCTGCTGGGTGCGGGTGGACGCGAGCACGCGCTTCTCGCCAAGCTTGCCGAATCGCCCCGCGCGGGCAGACTCTGGGTTGCACCAGGCAACGGCGGTATGGACGCTATGGCCCAGGTTGCTCCCGTCGATCAGAACTCGCCGGTTGACGTTGCCAGCTTTGCCTGCGAGAACGGCATTGACCTCGTGGTCATTGGTCCCGAGGCCCCGCTTGTGGACGGCGTGGCAGATGCCGTGCGCTCGGCGGGTATTGCCTGCTTTGGGCCAAACGCCTCCGCGGCGCGCATGGAGGGTTCCAAAAAGTTCGCCAAGCAGGTCATGGCCCGCGCGGGCGTGCCCACTGCCGCCTGGCGCTCCTTTACCAAGCAGGAGCCCTGCGAGGAGTACGTTCGCCGTCTCGACGGACCCTGCGTGGTCAAGGCCGACGGCCTGGCTGCAGGCAAGGGCGTCATCGTGGCCAAGGATACCGAGGAGGCCCTTGCCGGTGTGCGGGAGTGCTTCTCGGGACGCTTTGGCGAGGCCGGCGCAACGGTGATCGTTGAGGAGACCCTCGACGGTCCCGAGTGCTCGCTTCTCGCGCTCACCGATGGCACCACGCTGGTTCCGTTGGCCACCGCGCAGGACCACAAGCGCGCCCTTGATGGCGACAAGGGCCCCAACACCGGCGGCATGGGCGTCTACTCGCCCGTCCCTATGGTCACGCCCGAGGGGCACGCAGCCATGGTTGCCATAGAGCAGCGCGTGGTCGACGAACTTCGCGCGGAGGGTATCACGTATTCTGGCTGCCTGTACGGTGGCTTCATGCTCACCAAGGACGGTCCCAAGGTGCTGGAGTTCAACGCGCGCTTTGGCGATCCGGAGACTCAGGTGGTCCTGCCGCGTATGAAGGCAGACCTTATCGATGTCTTTCTCGCCTGTGATAAGGGCACGCTTTCGCCCGACATGGTCTCGTGGGATGACGATTGGGCCGTATCGGTGGTACTCACCAGCGCAGGGTATCCCGGCGCGTACGAGAAGGGCAAGACTATCACCGGTATCGAGCGCGCCGAGGAGCTACCCGGCGTGACCGTCTACCATGCGGGCACGGCAATTGATACCAACGGACAGCTGGTCACAGCCGGTGGCCGCGTGCTCGATGTGACCGCCGTGGCGCCAACGTTTGATGAGGCGCGCCGTCAGGCCTACGCCGCGTGCGACCTTATCGACTTTGAGGGCAAGACCTTCCGCACCGACATTGGGGCGAAGGCAGTTCTCCCCAGGAGCAACGGGTAGCGCCGGCTCCCCCAAGCACAGCGAGTTTGAGTTACGAGACTTTAGAGGCACAAGGCGGTGGCACGGGTGCAGGACACGGGTGACGAGAGGGAAGAGGGATACTCCCACAATGATGTCTCTGCGGACGACTCACAGATTCGTCCGCAGTACCTCGAGGCGGTGCCTACGATGGACGATCTTCGCTCGGCTACTGCTGACATGCGTTCGGCGGCAGATAGCCTCACCTTTGATGGCGACCGCTCGAGCCAGGATCACGTCTCCGGCCTGCCGCAGGCCCGTGACCTAGTCCTTGGCGAAGATGACCCTCGCGATGCGGAGCTGGAGGAGCACCCCGTCTCCGAAGACGTTGCTTGGACTGGTCGCATCTTCAATGTCAACCGTTTGCGCGTGAGGCTTCCCGATGGCCGTACCGCCGTCCGTGACGTGGTACGTCATCCAGGCGCCGTTGCGGTTGTCGCACTTACCGATGAGGGACGCATCTGCCTGGTTCGCCAGTTTCGCACTGCGCTCGACCGCGTCACGGTCGAGATTCCCGCAGGCAAACTCGGCCCCGGCGAGGATCCTCTCGACGCGGCCCATCGCGAGCTAGCCGAGGAAACGGGCATGCAGGCCGAGAAGATGGCCTACCTCACCACCATCGCCACGTCCGACGGCTTCTGCGACGAGCTCATTCACCTCTACATGGCAACCGGCCTCAGCTACCACGAGTCCAGCCCCGACGCAGACGAGTTCATCAACGTCGATCTGGTGGACTTGTCCGAGCTGGTCGATGCCGTTCTCGACGGCAGGATTGAGGACGCGAAGACCGTGGTTGGCGCCCTTATCTGCGACGCAATCGCACACCGTCTTTCGCCGGGAGAGGCGGCTGGCCCTGTGAACGACCCTGCAGGCGAGGGGGAGCTCGATGGCTAAGTCCAAAGATGAGATGGCCCGCCGCCAGACCAATGCCCTTACTGGCGATGAGGCCGAGAAGCTCTTCGAGACAGTTGACGAGACGGGCCACTCTAACGAGGAGGTCGCCCGTCGCGAGCGGAGCCGCCGCAAGGAGAAGGGTACCGGCGTTGACGTCGACCCGCTCTCTTCGGAGGACCCCTCTGGCTCCAACGTGGGCAAGGTTATTGCAAAGACAGCAGTTGGCTTTGTGCTGGTGTTTCTCGTTATCGTAGTTGTGGCGCAGGTGCTGTTTGGCGTGGTGCGCCGCTCGAACACGGCAGACCTTGCGCACGACGTGACGGTTGCAACGGTGGCGTCTGCTCTGCGCGGCGGCGTGTCATGGGGCAATGGCTTCACGCAGTTCCCCGAGGACTTCTCCGTGCAGGAAGCCGACGAGAATACCGGTACCGTCGAGGTGACCGTTATCGACACAACCTCGAAAGACGCCCTCGAGTGCTTTTCCGGCTCCCAGGTGCAGGCGTCGGCCTTCTCGGTCAACTGCCTTCTCAACCCCAATATCAACACCGTTATCTATCACGTGAACGTCCACATGGACGAGAACGGCAAGTTCAAGACTGCGCAGCTATTTGGGTTCCTCAAGCCTACCGGCGACGTGACCTCGTTCATCACGTTTGTGTGGTCCAAGACACAGAGTTCGGCGGGCGTGAACTTCAACTGCAACATCACGGGTGTGGACTCGACGCTGCAGGAGGAACTGCGCGATCAGGTCACAACGTCCTTCACGCCGGTTGCGATTCTCAACGACATTACGGGGAGCACCACGGAGAGCGGCTCGTCGACGAGCGACGATGCGACCAGCGGGTCTGGTAGCGGCTCTGGATCCGGTACCGGCTCGAAGTAGGCTTAGTGGTTCTAGGGGAGTCTGGCTGCCGTAGATGAGACCTTCCTGCCTGCGTTTCGCTTCACTCCTGCAATTCCCGATCGGTTAGGAGCCCCTAACCGATCGGTATTTCTCTAACCAATCGAATTCTGCAAAATTGCGCCCAACTGTAAATTCCGATCGGTTAAAGCAGGCTAAACGATCGGGAATTGCAGCGAAGTTCTCAATCTGCAAATGTCGATCGGTTAGGGGTCGCTAAACGATCGAAATTTGCAGAATTGGCGAGAAAACGAGTCGCTCAGGACGCACCAGTACACGTGAGCACACAAGAGGCCACTGGCATTTCGCCGCCGCTTCCCAAATTCCCTGAATTTTCGACCTCTCACGCCGGGTCGCCTTCCGCTCACAGAATATTTCACTGAGAAGAGCATCAAATACCCCATCTGACCAGCGCGTAAGAATGCTGTCAGAAAGGTGTCAGATATAGACATCTCTAGGCTCGGTACAAGAAGCTCACCAAGTTAACTGGAAGGGGGCCAGCGGTGAGCAGGGGATATTGGCGTTTGGCGCAGGAAGAGGTCAGGGAAGCGTTTGAAGCAGCAGAGGAGCGTGGCATGTGCCTCTGCGTGAAAAGCGATCGTACAAGGCAGCTCCTCGAACGGAGGGCAAAAAGGGGCGATCTCGTCGTACCGTTCCCGCGCGTATATGCCAGGACTACGCACTGGAAGTTCCTCTCGCCAAGCGCCCGGTCGCTACATGTGATTCGCGCGGTTGCTGCATTGCATCCGGAATGGGTGTTTTGCGGTACCTCCGCTGCGATAGCCCACGGCCTGCAGGTTTCCGAGCCTGACCCCTCCGTGGTTCATATTGTTGGCGGAAGTGGGTGCTCCGCGTTCCGGGGGAAACACGTGGTGAGGCAATGCTCGTCCGCGAGCCCGGGCGAGGCCTGCGAAATTGTTGCGGGCGTGAAGGTGACACCGTTGGACAGGACTATCGCAGACTGCCTGCGAACGCTCCCCATGCCCACCGGGCTTGCAGTCGCGGATTCCACGCTTCGTGACTACGACCTCGCGCGAGAGGACCTGGCCAGATTTGTGCAGGCACAGCCGCGTACGCGCGGTTCTCGGCATGCGCTTCAGACCATTGGCTGGGCGGACGGTCGATCCGAAAACGGCGGCGAATCAGTGGCGCGCGGAATTATCATCGAGCTGGGCTTCTGCATACCTGAGCTGCAGGTTCTTGTTGAGGACCCCTCACGTCCTGGGTGCGAGTACAGAATCGATTACGTTTGGGACACCGGTTTTGGCCGCCCGATATTTGGCGAGCTTGACGGGTCGGCGAAGTATGCTGAGCGCGCCGGCGCGGGCGAGAAGGTCTCCGGCAAGGTGCTTCTCGCCGAGCGTCGACGGGAGTCTCGCCTCACGTTGTGCAATGCTTCCGTTATGCGGTTTAGCTTCGAGGAGGCCAAGAACCGGCCGTACTTCAGGGCGTTGCTCGAACGCTATGGGGTGCCTCGGCGAGAAAATCCAGCCGCATGGAACGTTCAGTGATTGGGGGTTGCTTTGCTGGTAGCCAACTGTATTTAAACTGCAATTTTCGATTGGTTAGCAGTGCCTAAACGATCGGAATTCTCAGGGCACCTCTCAATC
Source organism: Olsenella sp. (assembly GCA_022648325.1). Lineage (GTDB taxonomy): Bacteria > Actinomycetota > Coriobacteriia > Coriobacteriales > Atopobiaceae > Tractidigestivibacter. Next base: position 109,875 of record JALCMG010000007.1, on the reverse strand, counting down.
TGCAAATTTCGATTGGTTAGACCGCCCTAACCGATCTGAAAATGCAGATTGGAGCTGCGGCGGAGGACCGCTACAGCAAGAAGGCCGCCACCCGGGCCGCCGGGCTACCCCACGAGTGCGGCAACCTGTCCCAGCAGGCTCTCGAACGAAACCCCACGCACCTCGAAGTCCGGCTGCAGACGCGTAACGCGCATGGCATCGCGCACGAAGTCCGTGGTAAACGCCACCGCGTCATACACGCTGCGACCGCACATCACGGCTCCGGTGAGCGCCGAGGCAAACAGGTCGCCGGTCCCGTGCGTCATGAAGGGAAGCTGCTCACCCACAACCTCTACCAGGTCGACCTTCTCGCCAGCAATGTAATTTCTTATAAGGCCGTCTCCGCGCGTCACGCCCTTAACCACAACGAGCCGCGCCCCCATCCCCACCAGTTGTGCCGCATAGCTTTCTACCTCGGCCTGCGAGATGTCCTGTCCGTGGTACGGCATCCCGGTAAGCAGGTGTGCCTCGGTGAGATTGGGGGTGAGAGCGTCTGCCCCCGCAACAAGCGCGCGCATCTTATCGCACAGCTCGGCCGTGTACGTGGGGTACATCTTCCCGCCGTCACCCATCACGGGATCAACCACGCGCAGCGCCGTGGGGTGTTCGCGGTAGAGTCGCTGGATGGCGCCCACCTGGGCGGCCGATCCCAGAAATCCTGAGTAAATCGCATCAAGCTCGATGCCTTCCTTTTCCCAGGCATCGAGGTAGTCCCCAAGAATGGGTGTCGTGTCGTGCATGTAGAACGTGGGGAACTTGGTGTGTGCCGAGAAGAGCGAGGTAGGGACCGGGCACACGTCGCAGCCGGCCGCAGAGAGGACGGGAATGGCAATCCCTAGCGAGCACTTGCCGTATCCGCACAGGTCGTGCACGGCGGCAACGCGCGGGATGTACGCTCCCTCTCTCCGATAGAGAACAAGATCCTTTGCATCCATGCGGTACCTCTCGGTTAGTGTTCGATCTTCGGTATCTGTTGCTGTTGGTTAATGATAGGCCCCTGCGCCACCGCCCGCCCAGCTCCATCTATACTGTGATGCGTCTCTGAACCCAAATATAAAGGGGGTCCTATGGCGGAGAAGCCGCTGGTGGGAATCATCATGGGGTCTAAGTCGGACATGCCGGCGATGGAGGCTTGCACCGCTCAGCTCGATGAGCTGGGCGTTCCGTACGAGCTCGTCATCGCGTCGGCGCACCGCGCGCCACAGAAGGTCCACGATTGGGCCTCTACCGCAGCAAACCGTGGCCTCAAGGTGATCATCGCTGCCGCGGGTAAGGCCGCTCACCTGGGCGGCGTCGTTGCTGCCTATACGCCGCTGCCCATTGTCGGCGTTCCCATGAAGACAAGCGACCTGGGCGGCATGGATTCCCTTCTCTCCATGGTGCAGATGCCCTCTGGCGTGCCCGTGGCCTGCGTGGCCATCGGCGGCGCCAAGAACGCAGCCATCTATGCCACCCAGATCCTGGGTACCACCATGCCGGAGTACCGCGAGAAGATCGTTCACATGAAGCAGCAGATGGCAGAGGCGTAGAGGCCGCCGGCTCCACTGCTGCAACCAGGGAGGACTGCACCACATGAAGAAGGAAGAACTGCTCGAGCAGATCAAGGTGGCCATGAAGGCGCGCGACAAGGTCCGCGTCTCTATCCTGCGCCAGGTCAACCAGACCGTGAAGCAGGTCGAGGTCGACGAGCGCCGCGAAGCCACCGAGGCCGACATCACCAAGGCCGTGAAGAAGCTCCAGAAGGTCACCGCCGAGGAGCTCGACGGCTTGCGTAAGGCAGGGGTCGAGTCCCACGCCGAGCGCATCGAGGAGCTTTCGGCCCAGGCGGACGTCCTCTCTCAGCTATTGCCGCGCCAGCTCGAGGGCGCCGACCTCGAGCAGCTGGCCGACTCCCTTATCGCTCAGCTTGGCGCCACGTCGAAGCGCGACATGGGCAAGGTCATGGGCGCGCTCACCAAGGCAACCAACGGCAACTTCGACAAGCCCGCCGCCGCGGCGTACGTGGGGAGCAAGCTCTCCTAGTTCGTCTCGACAGAGAAAGGCAGCCACGTGTCAAGCAGTCAGGGTAAGCACTTCGGCAACTCATCCGGGGCCGGTTCTGCGCCGGTGCCGGATACTGCTGCCAACCAAGCTCCTGCGGGCTTCATCCCGGTGGTCACGAATGACCCATCTTCAAGCGGGAAGGGCACTCGGTCCTCTCATCACAACCACCGCATGAAGAGCGATAGCTATCGTGAGACCGACCCATATGACTTCTCGGGACGGCGTTCACGCGACCCGCGCAAGCGCCGCAGCCGCATTATCTCTACGATTCTCTTCATCATCGGCATCGTGCTTATCGTTGTGGCAGCGGGGATGTTTGGCTACTCGCAGTGGCAGTATCACGAGCAGGACGTGGAGAACGAAAAGCTCGCGGCATACGCAACTGTAGATGACGAGGGCAATCAACCCCCGGTAGTGGACTGGGCTGCTCTCAAGGCAATCAACCCTGAGATAGTGGGCTGGGTGCAGATTCCCAACACGGTGGTGAGCTTCCCTGTCTACCAGGCCTCGGATAACGAGAAGTACCTCCACACGAACGCCGAGGGTAATTACTCGCTTGGCGGGCAGGTCTTCATGGACTACCAAAACCAGGCTCCCGGCATGCTTGACCAGCAGACTATTATCTATGGCCATCACCTGCGCAATGGAGCTATGTTCAAGCCCATCGCCGACATGGACAAGCAGGAGGTCTTCGACTCGGTGGGTACTGTGTGGTACGTGACAGAGGAAGCAAACTACGAGCTTGAGCCGCTCTTCCTCTACTACACGGATGAGAACGACACCAACGTGCGTGTCTTTGACTGGACCAGCAAAGACGAGTTCCACTCGTATCTTTCGAGCCTTCTCGCTAAGTCTGTGACCAGCCGCTCCGACGCCGCTGATCTTATCGGCAAGGCGAGCCACGCGCTCACCCTTTGTACCTGCAACTATATTGATGGCTATGGCCGCACTATCCTGGTGTGCGTGCCCAAGAGCGAGGTGGCATCGTGACGGAAGCGTCATGGACGCAAGAGGCCGGTGACGACAAGCTGCACGACGAGTGCGGCGTATTTGGCGTGTGGGCACCGAACCGCGATCCGGCGCGCATGGCCTACTTTGGGCTGCGCGCGCTGCAGCACCGCGGCCAAGAGTCGGCGGGCATTGCCGTGGGAGACGGGCGCACGGTCCTTGTGCGCAAGGACCTCGGCCTCGTAACACAGGTCTTCTCGGAAGCGGACCTTGCCGCAATGCCCGGCAAGGTTGCCATCGGCCACTGCCGCTACGGCACCGCGGGTGCCAAGGGATGGGAGTCTGCCCAGCCGCACCTCTCGATGATCAATGACGTGATCATCGCGCTGGCGCACAATGGTACCCTCGTGAACTTTGACGCCCTGCGCGGCGAGCTCATCGAGATAGGCATCCCGTTTCGCTCAAACACCGACAGCGAGGTCGCGGCCAAGCTCATAGGCTACTTCACGCAGCGTGGACATCGCCTGCGCACGGGTATCGCGCACACCATGCGCATGCTCGAGGGTGGCTACTCCATGGTGCTCGCTCGCGAGAACGCCCTCTACGCATTCCGCGATCCGCACGGCATTCGCCCGCTGGTCTTGGGCAAGCTGGGCGAGGGCGAGTGGGTCGTTGCCTCCGAGACCTGCGCCTTGGACATCGTTGGTGCCACCTACGTGCGCGAGGTCGCGCCGGGGGAGATCATTCGCATCTCCGACGACGGCTTTCGCTCCGAGCAGGGCGTGCCGCCCCAGCCCCGTGCCGACTGCATCTTTGAGCACGTGTACTTCTCACGGCCAGACTCGGTGAAGGGCGGCAGCTCGTTCTACCTCATGCGCCACAACATGGGTCGTCGCCTTGCCCACGAGGCGCCCGTCGACGCCGACCTCGTTATCTCGGTGCCGGACTCCGGTACGCCTGCGGCCGAGGGCTATGCCGCCGAGCTGGGGCTTCCCTACGGTACGGGCCTCATCAAGAACCGTTATGTGGCGCGTACGTTCATCCAGCCCACGCAGGCGCTGCGCCAGATGGGCGTGCGTCTTAAGCTCAACCCGCTGCCCGACGTTGTGCGCGGCAAGCGCATCGTGATGGTGGACGACTCCATCGTGCGCGGTACCACCTCCAAGCAGATCGTGCAGATGCTCCGCGACGCCGGTGCCACCGAGGTCCACATGCGCTCGGCCTCGCCCATGGTCACCTGGCCGTGCTTCTACGGCATCGACACCGCCAATCAAGACCAGCTCATTGCCGCCAACATGTCGCTTGAGGAGATGCGCGAGTTTATCGGTGCCGACACGCTGGGCTTTCTCTCGCCCCAGGGCCTCATCGACTGCGTGCCCCACGGCGGCTACTGCACCGCCTGCTTTACCGGTGACTATCCGGTGGCCATTCCGCGCTCGTTCTACGAGGAGAAGTTCCTGCCCGGTTACAAGCCGCACAACCTCATGCAGCCCCCTCTCGAGTCTCACATGAGCATCGACCAGATTGCGCGTGAGGTTGAGCAGGACTCCGCAGCGCGGCTCGAGGTTGCCGATGAGGCCGAGAAGCGCAGGTCAGCAGGCGAGAATACCAACGAAGACCCAGATGTAACCCAACCCAGGAAGGAAGCGCAAGATGGCAGATAAGCCCCAGCACGTCTCGTATGCAGACGCCGGCGTTGACGTGGACGAGGGCGCCCGCGCCGTTGACGCGATCAAGGCGGCCGTTGCCTCGACCAACCGTCCCGAGGTCATTGGTGGCTTGGGTGGGTTTGGCTCGTGCTTCTCGATGGCCCCGTACAAGGACATGGAGGACCCTGTGCTGGTCTCGGGTACGGATGGCGTTGGCACCAAACTCGCCATCGCGCAGCTGCTCGACCGTCACGAGACCGTGGGCGAGGACCTCGTTGCCATGTGCGTGGACGACGTGGTGCCCATTGGCGCCGAGCCGCTGTTCTTCCTGGACTACGTCGCCATTGGCAAGCTTCGCGCCGAGCGCGTGGCCAAGATCGTGGGCGGCATTGCCGAGGGCTGCCGCAAGTCCGGCTGCGCGCTTGTCGGCGGCGAGATGGCCGAGCACCCCGGCGTCATGAATCCCAACGACTACGACCTGGCCGGCTTTGTGGTGGGCGTGGTCGACCGGCCCAAGATGATCGGCCCGCGCCTGGTGCACGAGGGCGACGTTATCCTGGGTCTTCCCAGCTCCGGCATTCACTCCAACGGCTACTCGCTTGTGCGCAAGGTGGCCATCGAGGGCAAGACGGTCGAGGAGCTCGAGCAGCCGCTCCCCGAGCTGGGCGGCGAGAGCCTGGCCGACGCCGTCATGCGCCCCACCACCATCTATGCTGGCGGCCTTGTGCGCGCGCTCAAGGCCGGCGTGCCCATCCATGCTATGGCCCACATCACCGGCGGCGGCATCACCGAGAACCTCAACCGCGCGCTGCCGTCCAACGTTGACGCGGTGGTCGACCGCGGCGGCGAGGACGGCCCCGCGTGGGACGTGCCGCCGGTCATCACGTACATGGTGCGTGCCGCTGGCCTCACGCCCGACGAGGCGTACAAGACCTTCAACATGGGCGTGGGCATGAGCGTCATCTGCGGTCGCGACGACGTGGACGAGGTCTGCGAGGGGCTTGTTGCCCAGGGGTTCTCGCCGTTTGTGTTGGGCGAGTGCGTTGCTGGCGAGGGCAAGGTGACCTATCGATGAGCATCAAGCTGGGAGTGCTGATAAGTGGCTCGGGCACCAACCTGCAGGCGCTTATCGATGCCATTGCCGCAGGGAAGCTTGACGCCACAATCGAGCTGGTGGTGAGCTCGCGGCCGAGCGCGTATGGGCTCAAGCGCGCCGAGGCGGCGGGCATCCAGACGCTCACGCTCTCGAAGGAGATCTACGCGGACCCGATGGTTGCCGACGAGGTCATTGCCACAGAGCTGCGCCGTGCTGGCGTGGACTACGTGCTCATGGCCGGCTACATGCGCATGGTGCACGACCCCATCCTGGCCAGCTTCCCCAACCGCGTTGTGAACATCCATCCGGCGCTGCTGCCCAGCTTCAAGGGGGCTCACGCCATCCAGGACGCCTTCGACTACGGCGTCAAGGTCACGGGCGTGACGGTCCACTTCGCCAACAGCGACTACGACCGTGGGCCAATCATCGCCCAGCGACCCGTGGCGGTGGAGGAGGGCTGGACCGTTGACCAGCTCGAGGCCCGCATCCACGAGGTCGAGCACCAGCTCTACCCGCATGTGGCGCAGCTCCTGGCAGAGGGGCGCGTGCACGTGCGCGAGGATGGTCACGTGGTGACTGACCAGGCGTAGCGACTGCGCTCGCTGCCTGGTGCTGTAGCCCCTTCGGTCTTTGCCGGAGGGGCTATTTGTTTGGCGAGACCCTTGGCCGAGTCTGGTTTGGCCCTGGCGCTCCCGGCCGGCCCTGGCCGAGCTTAGCCCCTCTGGCCACCTGCCGGCCGAGTCTGGCCACCCCCGGCCAAGCTTGGTCAAGTCCGGCTGAGCCCGGCCCGAAAAGTGAACACGAAAACGGCCGGGCATAGCCAGTTCTCTGGGAAAACGACGTTATGACTGAGCTCGCATTGTTTTCGCGCTCACTTTTGAGTGGCATGAGGGGTTGCGTGAGGCGCGAGGGGCGCCCCTGTCGCGCGCGGCGATGCTCGTCTAAGGCTTTGCGTGCGGGCTGTAAGGAGTCAGATGATGTCGGCCCATGACCATTCAATTAATGCGGTAAATAGTCGCGTCTCATAAAGTACGAGAACCTCGGTCCGTACCAAATCCACTAAATTCTGCATTGCAAATATACGGGCTTGCTCCATCTGGGTGGCCTTGCTGGTGAGACCTCCAAGACCTTCTGGTTCACCATCTCTGAGGTTGGAAACGACGGGGCAGGAGTAGAGTGTGACCAGGTTAAACGCGCCGTTTTTGTCACGGTGACCGACAATGGCGCTGGTAAGCCGAGCGTCTCCGACTCGGTTAACGACGAGGGCTTGGCTGGGGCTCCCGTGCTCGCAGCATCTACAAGGCCGGCCCAGTTACCGTTGCCCTGCCTACGGCGAACAAGGTAACCTCCGGTGGCAAGGTCGAGGTGCCCTCCGTGTTTGGCTTTGTGCTTGAGTCTATCGCCGACGCGCCTGCACCTGGCCGCTTGCCCCGTTTGGCGGTCTTCTCGACCTGCAAAATTTTAATATGTACAATTAAACATTAAGTTGCCTGAAAATACCAGTTGGTTATTCTCGCACACTACCAGATTGCGCACATTCTTGCCCCAAATCCGAAGGAAGCCCCTATGCAACTCACGGTCAACGGCTCCTCTGCCCTCGCCGTTCTGCGGGCAATCCGCTCGGGAAAGTGCCCCGTCTGCGACGCTTGCCCTGGAACCCTTGCTCGTCGTAACCTCACAGCGCCCGCCCTGGACGAAGGTGCAAAGTGGACGCGCGGCCGTCTTGACCTCTCAGCGTTTGGTGTTGCGCCTGCGTCAAAGCAGCACCCTACGCATGTTGCCGTTCCCACAGCCGCCACCCGCATTCGGAGTCCCTATGCGCGCAGTACCTGCTACACCCGCGAGCTGCCCCAGGGCTCGTTTGTCGATACGGGCGCTGGATTGCTGTTCTCCTCGCCTGAGCTGCTGTTTATTGAGATGTCCAAGGTCATGGACCCTGCGGCGCTGGCGCTCCTTGGCTACGAGCTCTGTGGCACGTTCTCGCGAGACCCCGTTAATCCCCGCGTTGGCGATGTCACGCTTGACGTCGAGCCAGTGACCTCTGTGGCGAGAATTGCCGCTTACCTTAAGGCATACGGTGGCAAGCTCAGCGTTCCGCGCGCTCGGGCAGCGCTCTCTTCGATTGCAGACAACGCGTGGTCCCCCATGGAGGCGGTGGTTGCGGCCTTGATGTCCCTGCCTGTGACGGATTGTGGGTACGGACTGGGGCCGCTCGTGCTCAACCAGCGCATTTCCGCGCGAACGCAGGAAGCTGGCTCGCGGGCGCCAGCGACGCGAGTTCCCGACATTCTGGTCTCTGGATCAACCGTGGGCATCAACTATGACGGACACGGGCTCCTCGACCTTGATGGCCTTACTGAGCTTGCGGCCGAGGGCCTTTTGGTGCTTCCCGTTACTAGCGAGGATCTGTTTTCGCCCGGTGCGGCCGACGCGCTCATGTCTGTTGTCTGCGATCTCCTCGAGCAGCGAGACGGGCGTGACGTATCGCAGGCGAGAGCGGCTATCGCGTCCAGGGTGCTGAGACAGCGCCGTCAGCTGCGCGTTTGGTCGCTCTTGCCGTGGGACGACGCCGAGTCTTACGCGCGAGAGCTGGTGGCGCTGGAACGTCGAGCGACCGAACGAGAGCGCATCGGGGAGTGCGAGCTTCGCCTGATGTAGGGTCATTGGCTGTCCCGGTGGCCCCCGCTGCACCGCCACGAGCGGCCCCCGCCGCGCGCCACTACCGCCGCGCGAGCGTCGCGACGCACTCCACGTGCTTCGTGTGTGGAAACATATCTACCGGCTGCACGCGCTCAAGCCGGTAGCCACCCTCACGTAGCAGCTCGACATCGCGTGCCTGCGTGAGCACGTTGCACGAGACGTACGACACGCGCTCAGGTCCAAGCGCGCACACTGCCGAGAGGAACTCGGGCGTCGAGCCTGCCCTCGGCGGGTCCATTATCAGCGCGTCAAAACGCTCGACACGCCCATTGCGCGCGGCGGCCACGAGGTATTCCGTGGCGTCCGCACGCACGAATCTGCAACGCTTGTCCAGCCCGTTCGCGATGCCGTTGCGCCGTGCTGCCGCAACGGCACCGCCAACCTGCTCGACGCCCACAACCTCAACGTCTCTGCACTCGTGAGCGGCGCAGAGACCAATGGTTCCCGTGCCGCAGTATGCGTCGAGCAGGCGCATTCCGGGCGCGAGGTCTGCCCCGGCTATGGCAAGGCGATACAGTACCTCGGTCTGCGCGGGGTTGGTCTGGTAGAAGCTCGTCGGCCCAATCTCGAACGAGCACCCAAGCAGTTGGTCGTGCATGACTCCAGGACCATGCAGCGTGACGCAGGCGCGACCGAGAATCGCGTTGGTCCGTCGCTCGTTTATGTTTTGGACGACGCTCGTGACTTGCGGCTGGTTGCGAAGGATATCCGTCAAGAACTTCTCGGCACGAGGAAGCCTTGGCCCATTGGTAACAATTGTGAGCAGGCATTCCCTGGTGGCATAGCCCATTCGGACTACGGCGTGTCGCAGTATGCCGCTTCCACGATCCTCCTGGTAGGCAGAGATTTTGCAGCGCTCTGCCGCCCGTGCCACGGCGTTGAGCACGTCTCGTGCACCAGGCGCTTCTACAAGGCATGACGAGCAGGGCACAATGCGGTGAGACCCGGCGGCATAAAATCCGCACCGCACGCGCCCATGTGAGCCGGGAGCAAAGGGAGTCGCAGCCTTGTGGCGATAGCCGCGCGGCTCGTCCATCCCGCAGATCTTCTCCAGCGTGGCACCGTCTCTGCGAACAGCCTGTCCCAAGACCTCTTCGACCAGCGCCTGCTTGCGCTCGAGCTGGATGGGGTAGGGCACCGCAAGCCACTCGCAGCCTCCGCAGGACTTTGCGATTGGACAGGTGTAGGTGCGGTATCCCATGAAACTCCAGTCAACAGGTACTTTGTTATTTGTACACCCCAGCATACACGCACTGGCGCACGCCGCCGCGCGCGTCCCATCAACTGCGTAGTCCCAGCGCAGGGGCCAAAATATCCTTGTATGTTCCCACAACCCGGCGTATAGTTCTCTCAGATTTAAACGCAGGTCAAAAACTGCGTGCAGGAAGGCGCAATAGCAAAGGGGAACACGTAATGCAGTCCAAGATTGCTCACGCGGCAGAGCGCAAGGCGTTCAGCGTCGCGCTCGACCAGATTATCAAGGCGGCTTCGGGTGACGGCCGCGAGAAGAACCTCGACAAGCTCATCAACATGGCTGGTAACCTGCTTAAGGATACCGCCCCCGGTGTCACGCGCGGCCTGAAGGCCGGTCTCTATCCCGGCTCCAAGTGGGAGCAGTTCCTCTGGAGCGTCATCGACGAGACCGATCCCCACGTGCTCAAGACCGTCGTGCTCAACGGCGGCTACGAGGCTGCCTTCCGCGGTCTGCGCAACACCACGGCCAACGCTGACAAGTACCAGTGCAACGTGCCCTGGATCATCATCTTCGACCCCACGAGCGCCTGCAACAAGCACTGCATTGGCTGCTGGTCGGCAGACTATGAGAAGTGGCAGAACCTCACGTACGAGGAGTGCGACAAGATCGTGACGCAGGGCTCCGAGCTTGGCTGCCACCTGTACATGATGACCGGTGGCGAGCCACTGGTCCGCAAGAAGGACGTCCTGCGCCTTGCCGAGGAGCACAACGACTGCCTCTTCAACATCTTCACCAACGCCTCCCTCATCGACCAGCCGTTCTGCGACGAGGTCAAGCGCCTGGGCAACATCGTGTTCTCCATCTCGCTCGAGGGCTACGAGGACACCAACGACGCTCGCCGCGGCGAGGGCTCCTATGACGAAGTCATGCGCGCCATGGACCTTCTCCACAAGAACGGCCTGCTCTTTGGTACCTCCACGGCCTACACCCGTGCCAACACCGAGACCGTCACGTCTGACGAGTACTTCGATCTCATCATCAACAAGGGTGCCCGTTGGGCCTGGTACTTCCACTACATGCCCGTGGGCGAGGGCGCAAGCGCCGACCTCATGCCTACCGTCGAGCAGCGCGAGTACATGCTGCACCGCATCCGTGAGGTGCGCGGCATCACCGGTGGCAAGCCCATCTTTGCAATGGACTTCCAGAACGACGGCGAGTACGTTGGCGGTTGCATCGCCGGCGGCCGCGTGTTCTGCCACATCAACGCCAGGGGCGACGTCGAGCCGTGCGTCTTCATCCACTACTCCAACGCCAACATCAAGGATCAGGACCTTCTCGACTGTCTGCACCAGCCCGTCTTCCAGGCCTACCGCGAGAACTACCCCTGGAACGACAACATGCTTCGTCCTTGCCCCATGCTCGAGAACCCCGAGATGCTTCCCAAGATCGTGCATGCCGCCGACGCAAAGTCCACGGAGTACATCTCGCCGGAGGACGTCGACCACCTGTGCGCCCGCACCACGCCCTACGCCGAAAAGTGGGCACCCGAGGCCGAGCGTCTGTGGCTTGAGGAGCACCCCACCGGCAAGAAGATTTACGCGGACAAGATGTCCAACGAGAAGGTCTCCCTTAAGGCAAAGCTCATCGCCGAGGAGGACGCCAAGGCCGAGGAGGCCGTCAACCAGAATTAGCTGCAACTGGTTTGCTTTTGGCATCTCGTGACCTATGGCCCCGGGCTTCGTGCCCGGGGCTTTTTGCATTGCGGTTTTGTGGTTGCTTGGCCTGAGCCAGCACCGTTCTTCTCGCCTGCGCATTGCGCCTGCGGCCCATGCGCCCACGTTGCCCGATGCGTGCGAATCCGTCGCAGCCTGCGCGGGTAAGGTGAAGCCAACGCGCGGCATCCGTCGCGCATTGTCAAAGGCACGGTGGCTTCGCCGTTGCGTTTCTCCTTGGCGATGCTGCCCTGGCATGCGGCTCGAGGAGGAACCATGGCTACAGCGAGCACCAAGAAGGTCAAGAACGTGGTCCTTGTGGGCCAAGGCGGCGTGGGCAAGACCATGCTGGCCGAGGCCATGCTCCACCTGACGGGCAAGACGACCCGTCTGGGCGGTCACGCCGGCACCAAGCCCACGCTGGATTACGACGCGGAGGAGGGCGAGCGCGGCTTCTCGATCTCCACCACCATTGCCCCCGTCGTCTGGGGAGACACCCGAATCAACGTACTCGACGCGCCCTGCTACCCGGACTTTGTTGGCGACGCCTATGCTGCGATGAGTGCGTGTGAGACGGCACTCTTTGTTGTTGATGCGGCCGGTGGCCTTGGCACCGTGACCACGCGCCTGTGGTATGCGGCCGAGGATCTCGCTCTTGCTCGTGCGATCTTCGTGAACCGCTGTGACCGGCCGGACGCAGACTACGACGTGACCTTTGAGACTCTGCGCGAGCACTACGGCAACAACCTGGGCGCGGTTACCATCCCCATGGGCACCGGCGATGCCTTTGCCGGCGTCATTGACGTGGTCCACATGAAGGCGCGCCACTTCGAGGGCGGCAAGCCCGTGGTGACTGACGTTCCGGCCGAGTACAAGGATGCGGCCGACGAGGCGCGCGCCAACCTTACCGAGCTTGTGGTCGAGGCCGACGACGAGCTCATGATGCGTTACCTCGAGGGTGGCGAGATTACTCAGGCCGAACTTGAGGGACTTCTCAGCAAGGCCATGGCCGAGAGGGTCTTTGTTCCCGTCTTTGCTGGTTCCTGCGTGCGCGAGGAGGGCCTCTTCTCGCTTATGGACGCCATTGTTGGCTGGTTCCCCACGATGGCTGACTTTGGCCGCATTCCGCTGGTCAACGGCGAGCAGCTCGACATCTCGCCGGAGGACGACCGTCCCGTTGCCTTTGCCTTCAAGAGCCTCATCGATCCCCAGAACGGCCGTCTTTCCTTCCTCAAGGCGCTGGCGGGCACCCTCACGCCGGGCATCGAGCTTATCAACGCGCGCACGCGCAAGACCGAACGCCTGGGGCACCTCTATCTCATGTGCGGCCGTGATACCGAGGAGGTTTCCTCTGCGGCAGCGGGCGACATCGTGGTTGTTCCCAAGCTCGAGGCCATGACGGGAGACACGCTCTCGGTGACCGGTAAGGTTGAGGCTGCCGCGTTCCGCTTCCCCAACTCGCTCTACCGCATTGCCATCGAGCCCGACAAGCGCGGCACCGAGGGCAAGCTCTACGCGTTTCTCGAGAAGGCCGCCGACGCCGACCCCACGCTCAAAGTAGAGCGCGATGAGGACACCGGCCAGACGGTCATCTCGGCCATCGGCGAGGCGCAGGTGAGCGTGCTGCTCGACCGCCTTGAGGACCGCGCGGGCGTGACGGCGCACACGGTGGCGCTGAAGATTCCGTATCGCGAGACCATTCGCCGCGTTGCGTCTGCCCAGGGCCGCCACAAGAAGCAGACGGGTGGTGCCGGACAGTACGGTGACTGCTGGCTGCGCATTGAGCCCAATCCCGGCAACGGCTACGAATTTGTTGACGAGGTCGTTGGTGGCCACATTCCGCGTGGCTTCATCCCGGCCATCGACAAGGGCGTGCAGGAGACCATGCGCGAGGGCGTGCTCGCCGGCTATCCCATGATCGATGTAAAGGTTGCCGTGTACGACGGTTCGTATCACCCCGTCGATTCCAATGAGATGGCATTCAAGACTGCCGCGCGCATAGGTTTCCAGAAGGCGGTCGCCCAGGCTGAGCCCGTGCTTCTTGAGCCCATGGCACACCTGCGCATAACTGTGCCCGACAGCTATGCCGGCTCTGTGATGGGCGACGTCTCCGCCTCGCGCGGTCGTGTCGAGGGGATGTCCGCCGGTGCCGGCGTCTCTACCGGTGAAACCACCATCGAGGCAACTATTCCCTACGCCGAGGTAACGGACTACGCAACGCGCCTGCGTTCGCTCTCGCGTGGCACGGGTGAGTTTGAGATGGAGCTCTCGGGCTACGAGCAGGTGCCTCACGACATCCAGACCAAGCTCGCTGCCGAATACGCCGAGAAGCGCGCTGCCGGCGAGAAGTAGGTAGTCCCTTTCCCTTACTTACAGGGCGTATCCCCCAGGCCGGCCAGCATATGCTGGCCGGCTTTATCATGCTGGTCGATGGGCCTCGACGACCAGGGCAAGGGGAGTGACAACTTGCATATTATTGATGGATTGCATACCGATTTCTGACGTTTGGCTGCCATAGCATGACATCTACCAGCAGATATAAAAACCAGTCTATTTCAAAAAGCCATAACACTAAAAATTACTTGATTTAATTATCGGTATAGTCCCCCTAAGACACGGCGCAACTTCTCCGTAGGTGGCAAAATGGCTACCAAGGGTATTTGCATTGGATTCGATTCGGCACTTCGCTATTGGCGCTCGATGCGCTCTGTGGGTAGCGACGCGCTCGAGAACGAGTGCCCGCCAGCGTTTGGCATGCGCACAATCGATACTTCGCGGCAGGTGGCACACGCACGCACCCTATGCTCCTGTGAAGACGGTCAGCTGCTCGACCTCGTGAGCGGTGGATCTTTCGATCGGTGCCCCAACGCTGACTCGCGCATTCACATGTGGAGAGCACCTCTTGGCTCGAGCCAACTAACTGGACTTGGGGATGGCATCTACGTATGCCGCCCAGCGGCGGTCATTGCTCAGCTGGGCTCTTGTCTCGACTCAATATCTCTCGCCCAGGTTGCCTGTGAGTTTATGGGGGCCTATGGACTTGTGCCCTGGGCGCGCGAGGACGCGATTTGGGATGTTGATCTGCTGATGACCTCTGGGGAATGTCAGCAATATTTGGCTGCAGCGAGAGCACTTCGTGTTCGTGGAGCAACAGCCGCAAGTGACGCGTTGCGAATTGCATCACCCAACTCCAACTCTCCCCGCGAGACGGATATTGCAATCTATTTCCTTTTGGGAAGGTCGAGCGGGGGAGCGGGGCTGGGAGGTTTTGCCATGAACCAAAAACTGGTGGTCCCGCAAGAGTACCGGGCCCTTGCTGGCCAACGCACCATCAAACCCGATTTCTGTTGGCAGAGGGCGAAGGTTGCCTGCTAATACGATAGTGATGAAAGCCGCCTTAGCTCACGGTAAAAGACCAAAGACGAGCGTCGCCGGGCAACGCTGGAGGCGATGGGCTATAAGGTCATGACTTTGACGAACGGCATCATTGCGAATGCGTAAGCCCTCAATGCGTTTTACCGCAGAGCTTGAGAGGCAACTTGGGATTCGCCGCAACCCCATGAACGCCAACATGCTCGCACGCCGTCGTGACCTTTGTGAAAGGCCGTTTGGTACCAGGGCTGTCTAGATTGCTCTCATCACCCAGTTAGGTGGGGTGACTTATCGGTGCCTGGGGGAGTTGCCCGGACAACTCTTTGTACAAAAACGCTCTATCTAACGGAAATCCCTAGCTCGCTGCACAAAATGGCTCTATCTAACAACGCTTTTGACGAAGCTTAATCAAATATGTAACCAATATTGCAAATATTTGCATAATAACAGGCGAATATACTAAATACTGTAAATTTGGTTGTATTATTGATTTGAATGCCCCGATAGTCTTGTTAGATAGAGCCTTTCTGTGCAGAAAGGCCACGAATCCTATTAGATAGAACGTTTTTATGCCGACGGACCTACGCCTGCGGTGGGAATTGCCTTGGTAGCCTCTCGGTCCGTTGCGCCCTCGTGAGCTCATGGCCACCTGGGCGTATGAATGGGCGTATGAATGGATTAAGACTCATGCATTGTCCTGCGCTCGATGGGTATTTCTTATAGAATCAGAAAGCAGCCGCGACTGCCGCCGGCTGGTGCTGCAGTTGCATCCGAGCCGTCCAAGGAGGTTGCGCACGCGCGCATGGACATAGCCCTATCGATTCTCGTCACGTTTCTACTCACCGTGGTGAACGGGTACTTCTCAATGTCGGAGATGGCGCTTTCCACTGCAAGGAAGGTGCTGCTTGACCACGATGCCGAGGAGGGTGACGTTCGGGCGGCCACTGCGGCAGACATGATCGAGGATCCCACGCAGTTCCTCGCCGCAATCCAGGTTGCTATCACGCTCGTTGGGTTCTTCTCGTCCGCCTTCGCCGCCACCAGTCTCTCTGAGCCGCTTGGCCAGTGGCTAGCCACCTTTGGCGTGGATCTGGGCATCGCAAATGGCTTGGCTACGATTCTCATTACCCTCATCGTTTCGTACCTCTCGATCGTTGTTGGCGAGCTGGTTCCCAAGCGCATTGCCATGGCCGACGCCGAGGACGTATCCAAGCGCGTCGCCGGCTTCCTTCGCGGTTTCTCTCACGCCGTTAAGCCGTTGGTGTGGCTTACCTCCGCCAGCGCGAACGGCTTGGCTCGCCTCATGCATGTGAAGTCTGCCGAGGACCGCCAAGAGGTCTCGGAGGACGAGATCAAGTACATGGTCACGGATTCTGACGAGCTCTCCGATGAGGAGAAGTCGATGATCCACGAGGTCATCGACCTCGGAGACACTATCGCACGCGAGGTCATGGTGCCGCGCGTGGACATGTGCGCCATGCGCGAGGACGCCACGCTCAACGAGGTCCTCTCCGTCATGCGCCGCACCGGGTATAGCCGCATTCCCATCTATCGCGGCAACGTCGACCGCATCGTGGGCATAGCCCACATCAAGGACCTCATCTCTCCCATCATTGATGACGGTTGCGGGGGCGAGAAGATTTCGCGCCACATGCGCACGCCGGACTTCGTGCCCGACACCAAGGACATCATCCCCCTGCTCTCCGAGATGCGGTCGAGCCACGACCAGATGGTCATTGTGGTGGACGAGTATGGTGGAACCGCCGGTGTCATCACAATCGAAGATATCGTCGAGGAGATCGTTGGCGAGATCGAGGACGAGTTTGACCCCGACAACAAGTACCTCACCAAGCTCTCCGATTGCGAGTGGCTGGTCGACGGCCGTTTCTCGCTCGATGATGCCATCGACCTTGGCTGGCCGGTGGAAGACAACGAGGAGTACGAGACCATCGCTGGCTTCATTACAGACATGGCCGACAAGCTCCCGCGCCCCGGTGACGTTATTACTAAAGACGGCTACACCTTCCGCGTGCAGTCCATGCGTGGGCGCCGTGTGGCAATGCTGCGCGTGACCGCTCCCGAGCCCGCAAAAGAGGAGGAGCCTGCAGCAGGCGAGCAGCCAGAGGCTTCCGAGCAGGACAAGGACAAGGCAGCCGAAAAGCCCGAGGTTCCCGCTGCATCCGTAGAACCCGCCGAGAAGTCCGCGCCGCTCCAGCCCCACGTCACTAAATTGTGTGAAAAGTCACAACATAAGAGTGGCTCGGGCGAATCATGCGGCGAAGAAGGGGAACAAGGCGCCTAAGGACTGCACTCGGCCGCGCCATGACCCGGTCCTGCCCTGTGCTGCCGCCCAGCACGTGCCGTCCGACCATGCAACGGAGGTTCAAGCCTGGGTTTTAACTACAATGGAGCCTAGACTTGACCGCCTGCCCGCTGATTGATGCGGGCGCAAAAGAAGGGGAGCCACACGATGGCCCAGCTCGTGGAAATAAAGAAGGTCACGATAGGGCCGAGGGATCTCGACGCCCTCGTGGAGATGGCCCCTGATGCTCCGCTCATGACAAGCGAGGACATTGAGGCCACCGCCCGCGTCTTCCATCTCATGCCCGAACTCGCAGATCACGTCTGCATGGGTGACTCCGGTCGCCTCTTCCGTGACTGCATGGGCCACACCGAGCTTGCGCATCTTCTCGAGCACATGACGGTTGAGCTTCTCGCGCGTACTGACATTGCGGGTGACATAACCTGCGGTCGCACGTATCCCGTGGCCGGGAATGAGCGGGCCTTCGATGTGGTGTTCCCGTGTCCCGATGACGTTCTGGTGACGTCCGCGCTCTCGAGCGCTGTGTGGATTCTACAGTGGGCCTTCGCCGGTGGTGGCGAGCCCAAGCCGGACGTCGACGCTATTGTCGATGGCATCGTTGGCTTGGCGCGAAGCGTCTCCGGACCCGTCGACGGCGCGGATGAGACCGGCGAGCAGGACGTTTCTGCCCAGGAAGAGCCCGCCGAGCCTGCTGACGAGAAGCCGAGTACCGATGATGGGGTACCGCTCGCCGAGGAGGCCGTCCCCGCTGATGAGCCCGGAGAGCCCGCCGCCACCGAAGGTCCCGAGTCGACGTTGGCCTCGCCAGCGACCGTGCCCGCGCTGGACTCGTTGTCTACATCGGACGATGTGCTTGACGAGCCAGACGATGTCGAGAAGCCCGCGCCAGAGCCCCCGCCGGCAGACGCTGCTTCGCAGGATGACGGTGACTGGGACATGGCAAACATGCCGCGCCCCCGTCCGGTAAGGTAGTTGGCGCAGGAAGGTGCTTCTCTCGAGCCACTCGCTGGCCGGATATGTGGTTAGAAGCAAGAGGGTCGCATCAGCGTCCCGCAACGACAGGAGGATGTCATGAGCAAGACCGCTAGTTTCGTCCTTGGCAGCATTTTTGGTGCTGTCGCAGGCGTCGTCGCTGGCATGATGCTGGCCCCCCGTCCTGGTTCGGAGAGCCGCGCCATGGCGGCCGATGCCATGAATGACGCGTGGGACTCCGCCGTTGACACCTATGAGCGCGGTGCGCGCAGCGTCTCTGACCGCCTGGGCGACGTGCGCCCAGGCGTTGACGCGAAGACCGACGAGCTTCGCGCAAAGGTCGATCTTGCGCGCGAGCGCATGGACCAGCTGCGCGACTCGCTCTCCGAGGCCGTCTCCAACACATCCGCACAGGTTTCCGACGCCGTGAACTCCGTGACCGACCGCGTGTCGAGCATGGCTGGCGATGCTGCCGCCGCAAACGAGTCCGCCGCGCAGTCTGTGCATGTCGAGGTCGTTGACAACGCCGAGAAGCCCGAGGAGTAAGCTGCCCATCCGGCTGGATTCTATGGATGCGTAACATGGCGGGGTGCCCAAGGGCGCCCCGCTGCCATGTTGGGAGCTTTTCCGGCACGGCGCGACCACCGTACTTTTCCGGCACAGGTGGTGGGGAGGAGAGTCACAGTGACCAAAATCAGCGACATGCAGGGCAAGAAGGTCTTCATCACCAAGAAGGCTCGCCCCAAGAAGCTCAAGAAGGGCGAGAAGGTCTCCGCCGAGCAGCAGAGCGGCGAGCGCCTCTCCAAGCTGGGCAAAATCCACATGGCCGTGTTCACGCCTGATGGCCGCTCTATGGTGGGGTACTTGGTTGCCCGTCCCGACGTGGCGGGTATGGTCAAGCGCGAAGACGTCTTCGTGGCATACGATTCGCTTGCCGCCTGTGAGAAGGGCTTTCGCGTGGTCAACGAGGAGAACGCCTTTGACGACAGGGCCCGCGAGCGCCTTGGCGTGGACTGGGACTCCTGCATCATGTGGGCGGGCATGGATGCCCGCACCCAATCGGGGTGCGAGCTTGGCTATGTGGGTGACGCCGAGTTCGATGGCGCTACGGGGAAGGTTACCAAGTTCCTGGTGGGCGACGGTGGCATGGCCACGGCGCTCGTCGGCTCTGTGGAGATTCCGCCTAGCATGCTGGTGGGCTACTCAAAGGGCCGCATGATTGTGAAGGACGAGGCCTCCAAGCTCGAACTCAACGGAGGGTTGGCCGCCAAGGCGGGCGAGGCCACGGCAAAGGCAAAAATTCGCGGCACAGAGTTTGGCGAGAAGGCCGGCAAGGCTACGAGCGAGGCTGTCGACAAGGGCTCGTTTGCGCTCGGCAAGGCGCTCGGCAAGGCCAAACGTGCCATCGATGACGCGCGCGCCGAGGGCGAGGAAGAGCATGCCCGCGAGGAGGCGGAGGAACTGCGTGCCACCGCGGAGAAGAACCAGCTTCCCGCAACGGAGGCAGCTGACGTGCGCGTCTCAGAGCCGACGGTAACGCTTAAGGCGGGCTCGGAGGGGCGCGCCGCCACGTCACCGGCGCCAAGGACCTACTCCGTTAAGAAGAGTTCCGCAGGCACCGCAGCCAAGCCCGCTGCCACCAAGAAGAATGCGGAAGCCAGTCGTAGCGCTGGCGACGAGGCCGCTCGTGCGCTTGGCCGCGGCCTCAACAGCATGGGTAAGATGTTCGGCTCGTTTAAGGACGAGTTCAACAAGGCGAGTAAGTAACGTGTTGGTCCCAGCGCACCGGTGCTTCTCCGCGGACGTTGGGCATGCAGGCTAGAGAGGGGAGAACGAAACCACATGAGCGTCGAGGAGTTCTTTGACCGCGTGATTTCGGTGAGGCTGCCCGAGGACCGCGAGTCCTTGGACATCATCGACCAGACGCTGCTTCCCGGTACGGTGAAACGCATCAACCTTCGAACTAAGGAAGAGCTCTGGGAGGCAATCAAGAAGCTGCGCGTTCGCGGTGCTCCGGCGATTGGCGTTGCTGCGGCGGAGGGCCTTGCGGTTCTCGCCAACAAGGTCGACACCACCGACCAGCAGGAGTTCTACCGTCAGTTCAAGGAGATTGCCGACTATCTGGCAACCTCTCGTCCCACGGCTGTTAACCTCTTCTGGGCTCTCAACCGCATGGATGCGTTCTGCCGTGACCACCTTGACCTCTCGGTTGACCAGCTCAAGCAGGAGCTCTTCGAGGAGTCCCTTCGCATTCGCGAGGAGGACGTGCAGATTAGCCGAAACATCGGTGCCATTGGCTTCAAGATCATGCAGCAGGTGAGAAAGCCTGGGCAGCCCGTGGGCATCCTCACCCACTGCAATGCCGGTACGCTTGCTACCGCCAAGTATGGCACGGCAACGGCCCCAATGTACACGGCCCTAGAGCAGGGCTGGGCCGGCACCGACATGCACGTCTACTGCGACGAGACCAGTCCCCTCCTGCAGGGTGCGCGCCTCACGTCGTTCGAGCTTTACAACGCCGGCATTACCACGACGCTGCAGTGCGACAACATGGTTTCGATGCTTATGCAGCAGGGCTGCATCGATGTGGCTTTTGTTGGCTGCGATCGCGTGGCGGCCAACGGCGATGCGGCAAACAAGATAGGCACCTCGGGCGTGGCCATTCTCGCCAAGCACTACGGCGTGCCGTTCTACGTGTGTGCCCCCAGCTCGACCATCGACCACGACACTCCCACCGGTGCGCAGATTCCCATCGAGATGCGCGACCCCGACGAGGTCACCGAGATGTGGTACAAGGAGCGCATGGCCCCGGAGGGCATAGACGTCTTTAATCCCGCCTTCGACGTGACCGACCACAGCCTGATTACGGGCTTCATTACCGAGAACGGCCTGCTCTCGGCACCGTACGAGCTGTAGAGGCGCGGCGTTTTTGCATCCGGTGAGCGTTTTCGCAATCGTGCGCACAGAGAATTGCTGTTTCGGCACCCTCGCTGCCCCGGGCGTGCTCGCTGTTTCGGCACCCTCGCTGCCGGGGCACCCCTACACGCCCATCGCCTGCAGCACAAACATGATGACCGTGAGGATGATAACAACCACGATGGTGAACCACGTGAGGCCCGTCCACACGCGACCGTTCACGTACTGCCCCATGACGCGCCTGTCGCTTGCAATGAGGACCATACAAACCATGAGCACCGGCAGCAGCACGCCATTGATGACCTGCGCCAGCATCATGACGCCAAAGAGGTCGACGTTGGGGATAAGCACGATGCCCGCGGAGAGGATCGTGATGCCGGTGATGATGGCGCGGTAGGCCGGCGCCTCGTTCCAGCTGCGGTCCACGCCGCGCTCCCAGCCAAAGGCCTCGCACACGGCACTTGCGGTGATGCCGGGCAGCACGCACGCCGCCAGGAACGAGGCGCCCGCAAGGCCGGCCGCGAAGAGCGCCGAGGCGTACTGGCCGGCGAGCGGCACGAGCGCCTGGGCCGCGTCGGCCGCGCTGTTCACGGTGACGCCTGCCGGGTAGAGCACGGTGCCGGTCGTGAGGATGATGAACCAGGTGGTGATCTCGGCGGCAATCACGCCTGAGACGTTGTCAGCACGCTGGCCGGGGATGTCGGAGCCCTTGAGGTTCTTCTCGACCACGTTCGAGCTCACCATGAAGAGCATGTACGGCGAGATGGTGGTACCAACGTTTGCCACCAGCAGCGACACGTATCCAGGGTCGTTCGAGAACTGCGGCACCACCGTGTCCTTGAGCGCCAGGCCCCAGTCGGGGTTGGCAATGATGCCGCTCACGATGTAGGTGAGAAATACGCACGAGAGCGCCAGCAGGATCTTCTCGACGCGGTGGTAGGAGCCGCTCTGCGTGAGAAGCCATGTGGCAATGCCCGCAATGGGCACGCTCACCTGCAGGGGAATATCAAAGAGCTCCACGCTCGAGGCAATGCCGGCAAACTCCGAGAGGGTTACCGTGAAGTTGGAGATGACAAGGGCAAGCATGGCGATGGCCGAGACGCGCACGCCAAACTGCTCCCGGATGAGCGCTGCGAACCCCTTGCCCGTGGCACAGCCCATACGCGCGGCCGTCTCCTGCGCCACGATGAGCAGGACGCACATGAGCGGCACGGTCCAGAGCATGCCGTAGCCGTAGGTGGCTCCGGTCGAGGAGTACGTCGCAATGCCGCCGGCATCGTTGCCGGCCATGGCGGTGAGAAGCCCGGGCCCCATGGCAGCGAGAATGGCAAGCCGCCCTGCCTTCTTGCCCGTCTTCTGCTCGTTGTCCTTTGCCTCTGCCATGGGCCTACCCCAGGATGATTCCGGTCGTGCCGGTCACGGCAATGGCGATGGCAAACACCACGGCGGCGATGATCATCGAGATTACGGCGAGCGCAAAGCCCGAGGTCTCTTGGTTGTTCTCGTCGCGCTTACGAAGAACCACGAGGTAGATAGGCGTGAGCGCAAACGAGACAAGTACCGAGACGGCCGCAGCGGTGAAGCCCAGCTGTAGCGCATGGGCAAGCGCCGCGTCGGCCGCACTCGGCAGCGCGAGGCTCACAAAGGCCAGTACCAGCAGCGTGCAGATGAAGGCAAAGACGAGCCCGGTTCCAATGCTTCGCAGCGTGAAGCCAAGCGTCGAGGGGGAGTCCTCATCGTCCGGGTCGTTCTCGAGGAAGAAGTTGGTGACGTAGCTCACGGAGTCATCTGCCACCACGAGGGCAAGCGGCATCGCAGCGCAGGCGAGAAGCGCCCCGGTGAAGGTGTCGGTATCGGTCCTGAAGGCAAGGGAGATGACAGCGGTGGCAGCGGTCCAGAAGAAGAACCAGACGTTGCGGCGCAACAGCCACACGAGGTCGTGCGCATGCTCGGTGCCATCCGCGTCGGAGCTGGTACCGCCGGCAATCTGCAGGTCCTCGGCGTGCTCCTCCTCGAGGACGTCCAACGCGTCATCGACGGTCACGATGCCCAACAGCTTGCCGTCGTCGGACACAACGGGCATGGCCAGCAGGTTGTACTTGGCGATGTCCTGCGCAACGTCCTCCTGGTCGTCCTCGGGGCTTGCCGTCTTGAGCTCCTTGGTGGCAATGTCCTCGAGGTGGGTGTCGGGTTCCGACACGATGAGGTGCCCGAGCGTGATCACGCCCGAGAGCTTCTCGTCCTCGTCGGTGAGATAGACGTAGCGCACACTCTCGAAGTCTTCGTCCAGACCGCGAAGGCGCTCTACGGCATCGGCTACGGTCTTGTCCTCGGGGAGAGAAACCACCTCGGAGGTCATGATGCGGCCCGCCGTGTCCTCGCGGTAGCCGAGGAGCTGGCGAATGGCCTTCTGCTCGTTGATGCCCATGAGCTTGAGGAGCTTCTCGGCCTTGTCGTAATCAAGTTCGGAGACGAGCTCGGCTGCGTCGTCCGGGTCCATCTCAGAGAGGATGCGCGACGCGTCGGCCTCGTCCATGCTGCCCATGATCTGCGCGGCCATGGCGTCGTCATCCAGCTCGGCCATGGCGCCGGCGCGCTGCTCGTCGTCAAGCTGGGCAAAGACCTGCCCGCGCAGGCGCGGGTCCAGGCGCTCGATGATGTCGGCAATGTCGGCGGGGTGCATGTCGTCGAGGGTCTTGTGCGAGACCGAGAGCTTGACGTCGGAGAGGTCGCGCTCGACGAGGTCCATGTAGCTCCACGCGATAATCTTCTCGGGGAGCTGCTTGCCAAACGTGTGCGCAATGCGCAGCGCCAGTCTCTCGATGCCGGGGGAGAGCGAGCGAAGGATGCCGCGGATGCCCACCTCGGCACCAAGGAGGCGCAGCTGGGTGGAGTTGGTGTCCGAGAGCTTAAGATCGTTTACGCGCACCACGCGCATACCGCGGGTATCAACAATTTGCTTGTTGAGGATGTCTCGTGCGAGAAGGACCTCGTTTGGCTGCAGGTAGGAGAAGCGAATGTCGGTGGCGACGACCTTGAGGTGCACCTCGCGCTCGTCGTAGGTGTCGACGTACTTGCGCCAGCTGATCATGAACGGCGTATGGCCGGGACCCATGAACGCAAGGCTGGTGACGCAGGGAAAGACTTCGCCGGTGGCGATGCCAAGATCAGAAACAGTGCCTATCTTCTCGCCGTTTAGGTCGAGAACCGGGTTTCCCAGAAGTTGGGAGAGGTAGATCATGCGTGCTCCTTCTCTGCCGGCGTGCACCCGGGTAAGGCTACGCACTCGGCATATGTGGTGTAACGGCATCCCATGCGGCGGGCTGCCTGTAGCACGCCGGAGGGGTCATCGACTGTGAGGTCGAGGTTTCATGAAAGCCTTTCTCTTTGACCTTTGATGACCGCGCGAGACACACCAGTCCCTGCGCACAGGCCATTGTACACGAGGGCCTGCGACGTGGGCTGTTGGGCCCATTGGTTTGCGTAACGATTCGCCAATCTCCACGTTAGAGGGTGGGGTGCAGCTCACCGCAGCGCACCCGTCCCTCGTTCTTTATCGGTATTTGAGAATCGAGTGCCACGTTTCCGCAGGTCGCGCAAATCGAAATTCCCAAATAACGATAAAGAACGAGAGGGGAGAGGTGGTGGCAGCAAAAAGCCGGCGGGGTGTGTCACCCCGCCGGCGCCGGACCTGTGACTATCGCCGAGAAGAGACTAGAACTTGACCTGCGGCACCTGGCGCGCTGCCTCGGACTGCACCTCGAACCCCTGACGCTCTTTGAACTTGGAACCGGCAACAACGTTGCCCGGGAAGGTTTCGATGGCGTTGTTGTACTCGAGCACGCAGTCGTTGAAGCTCATGCGCGCGTAGCTGATCTTGTTCTCAGTGTCCGAGAGCTCGGACTGCAGCTGCTGGAAGTTTGTGTTGGCCTTGAGCTCGGGATATGCCTCGGAGACGGCAAAGAGCGACTTCAGCGTGTCGGAGAGCACGTTGGAGGCGGCCATCTTCTCCTCGGGCGTCTTGGCGGACATGACGGCGGCGCGCGCCTGCGTAACGGCAGTGAGCGTGCCGGACTCGTGTGCCGCGTAGCCCTTCACGGTCTCGACCAGGTTGGGGATGAGGTCGTTCCTGCGCTGGAGCTGCGCGTCGATGGTCTGCCAGGCGTTGTCGCAGCGGTTATCCTTGCGAACGATGCCGTTGTAGATGCTTACAAACCAGATGGCAAGAACAGTGACGATGGCGATGATGATAACGACGACAATCATGTGGGGGCTCCCTTCAAGCGGGCTGTTCGTGGCGGACGTGCCGGGATCGCGAGCTTCGTGCAATGCTCCCTGACGGGACGCGTGAGGCGGAGGGGGAGGGATTCGAACCCTCGAGACGCAAGGCGCCCGGCGGTTTTCAAGACCGCTGCAATCAACCACTCTGCCACCCCTCCGTTGGGTGCGTGGATATATCCTAACGCATACGACGGGGAAGTTGGGCCGACTGCACGAGAGGGGCGAGCGATGAGCCGAGACGAGCGGAGCAACAACACGGATACCGTTGCAGAAGACCTTCGGTTCATGCTAATCGCTCTTGAAGAGGCTGCCGCAGCCGCAGACGAGGGCGAGGTGCCGATAGGTGCAGTGGTGGTGTGCGAGGGGCAGGTTGTCTCGCGTGCGCACAACCGTCGCGAGGAGGACGCAGATCCTGCGGCGCACGCCGAGTTTCTCGCCATGGAGGAGGCCGCGCGGACGCTTGGCCGTTGGCGGCTTTCGGGGTGCACGGTCTATGTGACGCTCGAGCCGTGCCTCATGTGCGCCGGGCTTATGGTGAACGCGCGCGTGGACCGCTGCGTGTACGGCGCGCCTGACCCAAAGGGCGGCGCACTGGGCACGCTCTTTGACGTAAGCCATGACCTGCGGCTAAACCACGCCTTCGAGGTGACGTCGGGCGTGCTTGCGGACGAGGCTGCCGATCAGCTGCGCACGTTCTTCCGGGCGCGTCGGAAGAGCAATGGCTAGCGGCGACGTGAGGCGCGTGGCCGGGTCGGGGTCTCGTCGGACGGGGCAAGACGGTATAAAATCGTGCAAGACGGTATAAGTTCGTGTAGAACGGTGTGAAACCACAGGGAGGGTATGCCCAATGAACCCCTTCAAGCCCACCGCCGGCAAGATGCCGCCCATTCTCATTGGTAGAGAATCGGTCATACGAGACTTCGAGGAGGCCCTGGACAATGGCGCCGGTGCTCCAGGCCGCCTGATGCTCATCTCGGGCCAGCGCGGGTTTGGGAAGACAGTCATGCTTACCGAGCTCGGACGCGTTGCCAAGAAGCACGATTGGGCTGTGGTCTCTGACACGGCATCGAATGGTCTGTGTGAGCGGCTGGTAACGGCCCTCTCCTCCGGCGGCCTTAGGTTTGGTGGTGCGACGATCAGCCCCTCCGTGGGGGTAGGAGGAATGGTCTCTGCCAGCCTGGGGAGCGTTAGTATCTCGCCGAGCAACGCGGCGCTTACGCTGAGGGGGGCCATCGAGGCCAGGCTCAAGCGAATGCCGGATGGAAAGGGCGTTCTCTTCACCATCGACGAGGCACAGGCCGCCTCGGAGGAAGATCTGGTTGCCGTGGCCACCGCCATCCAGCACGTCCTGAGGGACGAGGACATGCGGGATGTCTCGGATGCAAGGAAGCACGGAGTGGCGTTTGTGTTCGCTGCTCTGCCCTCTATGGTCGACGAGGTGCTCAACAACAAGGTTCTCACCTTCTTGCGGCGCAGCCAGCAGCAGGTGCTCGCCGAGGTTCCCCTCGCCGACGTTCGCGCTGCATACGTGGATGCGGTCAGGGAATCCGGCAAGGAGATTGGCCAGGAGGATGCCCTGGCGGCAGCGCGGGCGGCGGCCGGCTATCCCTATATGGTGCAGCTTGTTGGCTACTACATGTGGCAGTCGGCGGACCGAAGGGGGTCCAAGACCATCGAACGCGCCGATGTCGAGCGTGGTGCCGGCGATGCCGTGGTGGCTTTTGGCGAGGCGGTCTGCGCACCAATCATGGACGGGCTTACCCCCGCGCAGCGGGAGTTCGTGAAGGCAGTTGCCGTCGATGCGCCTGGCTCTACTGCGGTGTCGGATATTGCAGAGAGGTGCAGCAGGAGTTCGAGCTGGGTAAGCAAGTACCGTACGAGCCTCATAAAAGAGCACGTCATCGAGGCAGACGGCAAGGGCTACGTGCGTCTGTCGACGCCACACATGGCGGAGTACCTGCGCGGCTCATCGTGGTAGGCGACTCTTGTGCCCGCCCCCACACAATTTGGAACGTGCGGGGGCTGCCTAGCCCGGCTGCCTAGCTCAGCCATGTAATGGCTGCATCGTGGACATTACTAAAGGGGATCTCGTCCCCCATTGCGTGTGCAGGGGAGATGCGCCCCCATACACGACCGCACGCGCTTTCGGCGCAAGCCCCAAGCCGTTTTCGCCTACTTTGTTGAGAATGTCGAAGTACCGCGCATTGTAGGTGGCGGATGACTTTATCTCTATAACCTGCACCGGCTTTAGATTATGTTGAACTATTAGGTCGATTTCGTTTTTGCGTGTATCGCGCCAGTACGACAGCTGTGGTTTTTGGCCCTGCTCGTAGTCTGCTTTAAGTACCTCGGAGATGACGTAAGTCTCAAAAGGCGCGCCCTTGTTATCTTGATGAGTCATGCAAATGAGTCTTACTCAGTGCTGCTGATGAATTCTAACAGGCCCTACTAATGAAATTTTGCAACCCGTACTGACGAATTTCGCCATCCGCTACTAATGAATTCTCGAGTAAAATAATTCCCAATGATCGGTCCAGCTCTAAGAAGCCATATAACAGCAGGCAAGAGCCCTATACCACCTGGAACATGAAGAAATCCAGGTAGTGGGTCTCGGGGACACCCCACAGGATGGGGTGATCCGGTGCCTGCTGGCGCTCCTCAATCTGACGCAGCTGAACATTTGCGTTATGTGCGGCTTCGGCAATGGCGCGGGCGAGAAGGCCGCGCGTCATGAAGTGGCTGCAGCTGCATGTTGCAAGATAGCCGCCGCGCGGCAGAAGCCGCATGGCCCACTCGTTGATCTCTCGGTAGCCGTGGGCGGCGTGGTCCACGGTTCCACGGCTCTTGGTAAACGCCGGCGGGTCAAGGACGATAAGGTCGAAGGGGCCGCCCTCCTCGCGCAGACGCCTCTTGTCCGAGACAAGCGCGGGCAGATACTCCAGCACGTTTGCGCAGGTGAAGTCCATCGTTGCCTCAAGGCCGTTGAGACGGGCGTTCTCGCGTGCCAGGTCGATGGCCGTCTGGCTTACGTCGACCTGGCGCACAAACTCAGCGCCACCCGCCGCAGCGTTGAGGCCAAACGGCCCCACGTGGCAGAAGCAGTCGAGCACGCGGCGCTCGCGGGCCAGCTCACGCACGGCACGACGGTTGTACTTCTGATCGAGGAAGAACCCGGTCTTCTGGCTGTTCTCGAGGTCAAGGTCGTAGGCGATGCCGTTCTCGTGCGCAATCACGCGCGCGCTTTCCGGCACAGGCCGGTCGTTCTCGGCCCACCAGCCCTTCTCCTGCGCAAGCCCCTCCTTGAGGCGAGAAGGAGCGTCGTTTCTCTCGTAGATGCCGCGAATGTTCTGGCCGTCCGCGCGCAGCACGTAGAGCAGCAGCGGGTAGAGCGTGGGGCGCAGGCGCTGTATGCCCACGGTTCCTACCTGTGAGACCAACACGTCCTCGTAGCGGTCGATGATGAGGCCCGGAAACCCGTCCGCCTCCGAGAAGAGCACGCGGCAGCAGTTGGTGTCCGGCTCGCAGTCAGGCAGCGCACGCGAGCCCATGGTTGCCTTGCGATAGTCCCACGCCCACTGGAGCTTGCGCGCCCAAAATGCCTCGTTGATGCTGTCGTTGGCATTGCGGCTCACGACGCGTACGCGAATCTTGCTCTGCTCGGAGAGAAGGCCCACGCCCTGCCAGGTACCGTTCTCCTCGACCACGTCCACCACGTCGCCGTTCTGGGCAGCGTGTCCGTCCGTGAGTGCTGGCTCCATGCGGATGACTTCGCCCTCGAAGACCCAGGGGTGTCCGCCGGCAAGGGCGCGGGCGGCCTTTCTCGTAACGATGACTTGCGGATATGGACGCTGCTGCTTCATGGATATACCTCTTGTGGGTGAGTCGTGGCTTGCTCGTTACCGTGGCGGTGCCTAGCTGCACCCCTTCCCCCGCTTCCGTCGCCGAGGTCCCTGGAGGCGGCCCCTAGAAGTGTCGGCCGTATCGGCCACCGCCAAAGCCACGACTGCGGGCCTTGGAGCCCGAGAACATCGTGCGCGTGGGTTTGGCGGTGGAACGTCCGGACTGTGGGATAATGCGTCCTTCGTCGTAGTTAAAGCCGGGCAGGTCCCATACGGGCACGAGCTTCCTGGTGAAGTACTCTGTCTCGCGCAGGGGACTCACCTCGTCGGGTGCCATGAAGGTGTAGGCGTGGCCCGTCGCACCGGCGCGACCGGTGCGGCCAATGCGGTGCACGTAGTCCTCGGGATCCATGGGCACGTCAAAGTTGACCACGGCGTCGATGCCCTCGACGTCGATGCCGCGGCTCATCACGTCCGTGGCAACGAGCACCTGGACTTTGCCCTCACGGAATCGCTCGAGTGCCTTCTCGCGCGCCTTCTGCGGACGGTCGGCGTGCATCACGTCCACCTTGAGGCCGGCACCCTTGAGAATCTTTGAGACGTTGTCCACGCGATGCTTGGTTCGGCAGAAGACCAGCACGCGCTCGGGCTGCACGCCTGTGCCGCCGCCGGTCTTGATGAGCGCCTCCAGGAGCTGCGTCTTTTGGCCCTGCGTGACGGGGCAGAGGTGCTCCTCGACGGTGTCTGCGGTCTGCCCCACGCGCGCGATCTCCACGTAGGCGGGGTCTCTCAGCAGGGCGTCGACGGTGCTCTTGATGCTTGGGGGGATGGTTGCCGAGAAGAGCAGCGTCTGGTGCTTCTCGGGCAGGGCGTGCATGATGCGGCGCACGCTGGGCCAGAAGCCCATGTCGAGCATGCGGTCGGCCTCGTCCAGCACAAGGATCTGTACCTTCGAGAGGCTCACGTGGTTGTGCTCCATGAGGTCGAGCAGGCGCCCCGGGGTGGCAACCAAGAGGTCACAGCCCTTCTCGAGCTGCGCAATCTGCTTGTCGAACTTTGCGCCGCCCATCACGATGACCGCGTGCTGGGCGGTCTCCTTGCACACCACGCTTACCACGCTGTCGATCTGAGCCGCCAGCTCACGGGTGGGCGTGACGACAAGGGCGAGGGGCTCCTTGCTGGGAGCCTTCTGGCCCTGGACGAGCTGCAGTGCCGGCAGGGCGAATGCGGCGGTCTTGCCGGTTCCCGTCTGAGCGGAGGCAACCACGTCGCGTCCCTCAAGGACAACGGGAATTGCCTGCGCCTGGACGGGGGTGGGGGTTTCAAAGCCAAGGGCATCGACCCCGGCGAGGATCTGCTCGTTTAGCCCGAGCTCGGCAAATGATGTATTCATGTTGCTCAGTATGGGGCATGTACGTGCGCTTTTCCACCATCACGACAATATCGCCGCATGAAAACGGGGGACAGCCCACGCGCTCTCCTCTATACTGTCATGGCGTGCGTGCTAGTTGGGGTACGCGTGGCGAGAAGGACCTTGCATGAGCTGGAACAGGGCAGACATGGCTCCGCTCACGGAGCGAATGCGTCGAATGCGCTAGCTGTGCCGCGATTGCCGTCGTCGGCGCCCGTCCGTCTTGTCCGTTCACACCAGCCAAGGAGACACGCATGCCCATCAACATCCCAGACGGCCTGCCCGCCAAGAAGATTCTGCACGAGGAGCGCATCTTCGCCCTTGAGGAAGAGGTCGCGGAGCGCCAGGAGATCCGCCCGCTCAAGGTGGCAATCCTCAACCTCATGCCCACCAAGATCGAGACCGAGACCCAGATTCTGCGCCTCATCTCCAAGTCACCGCTGCAGGTGAGCTGCGACTTCATGCGCGTCTCAACGCACGAGTCCACGCACGTCTCGCAGGACCACCTCGTGAAGTTCTACGACACATTTGATGCGTTCCGTGACAAGAACTACGACGGCCTCATCGTCACGGGCGCTCCGGTGGAGCAGATGGACTTCGAGGACGTCGACTACTGGGACGAGCTCTGCGGGATCATCGACTGGTCGCAGGAGCACGTGCTCTCCACCATGTACCTGTGCTGGGGCGCCATGGCCGGCCTCTGGCACCTGCACAGCATCCCCAAGAAGCAGCTTGGCTCCAAGCTCTTTGGCGTCTTCCCGCAGCGTCTATGCGACGAGTACAACTTCCTCACCAATGGCTTTGACGAGGTTCACTACATGCCGCACTCCCGCCACGCCGCCATCGACACCAACGAGCTTGCGCGCCACCCCGAGCTGCACGTGCTCTCGGAGGGGTTCACCAGTGGCCCGGCCATCATCGCCACCGCCGACTTCCACGAGGTCTACGTGACCGGCCACTTCGAGTATGGCCGCGACACGCTCTCCGACGAGTTCTGGCGCGACTTCCACAAGGGACTCCCCATCCGCCTGCCCGAGAACTACTTCCCGGACGACAACCCCGAGAGCCAGCCCATCTTCACGTGGCGCGCGCATGCCAACCTGCTCTACCGCAACTGGCTCAACTGGGTCTACCAGATGACCCCCTACGACCTGGACCTCATTCCCCAGACCATCCGGCAGCTTCACGCGGACGCTGACGGCATGGTTGACAAGTTCTGATGTCGGAAGAGACGGGGCAGCCGGACGAGGAGCATGTGCGCCTTACGGCGGAGCTCCTGGAGCAGTTGCTTGCGTCGGCGACGCCCGAGCAGTACCTTGCGCGCGCAAGCCTGGAGGAGCGCTCGCTCGCGGAGTACGCCGAGGCCGTGCGAGAGGCGCATGGGCTCAAGAAGTCGCAGGTCATCCGTGCGTCCGGGCTCAACCCAACGTTCTGCTACCAGATTTTCGAGGGCTCGCGTCGCCCTGGCCGCGACAGCGCGATCATGCTGGCCTTTGGGCTGGGCTGCTCGCTCGTCGAGGCGCAGAGGTTGCTGCGGCTTGCCGGCGCCTCCGAGCTGTGGTCACGCAACCGTCGCGACGCCATCATCATCTTCTGCCTGGAGCACGGCATGGACCGCGCCCAGACCGACGACGAGCTGTGGCGCCTGGGCGAGAAGACCCTGCTCGACGGGGAGGCGTAGTGGATACGCCCACAGACACGCAGCTCATGGCTGCGCTCGAGAAAGACGAGGCCTATCGCGTCGAGCGTGTGCTGGCAAGCGGTGAGGCCGGGTCGACCGAGGTCGTGAGCCGTCCGGGTGCGGAGCACCTAGGCGAGGGCCCGCTTGTGCGCAAGCGCATAAAGCGCGACGTGGCAAACGTAGAGGTCTTCTCGCGCCTCTCGTCCGTGGGCGGCGCGCACCTACCGTATGTGGTTGAGACGTACGACCTGCCTGACCAGGTAGCTATTGTCCGCGAGTACGTCTATGGGGCGTCGCTCGCCGCGTGCGTGGCCGAGGCCGGGCACATGGGCGAGACTGCGGCGGCACGCGTTGTTGCCGACGTGTGCGACGCGGTTGCTACCATCCACGAACAGGGCATCGTTCATCGCGACGTGTCGCCAAAGAACGTGATTCTCTCGCCGCGCGGGGCGATTCTTATCGACCTGGGCATTGCGCGTGCCTACGTCGAGGGCGCGCAGCGCGACACCACACGGCTTGGTACCTGGGGCTTTGCGTCTCCCGAGCAATACGGCTTTGCTCAGACCGACGGCCGCTCCGACGTTTACTCCGTGGGCTGCCTTCTCGGCTACATGCTCACGGGCATCACGCCAGATGCCGAGGGGTATGCGGCGGCGCTTGCGGACACTGCCGTCGTGCGCCCTGAGCTGCGGCGTATTGTCGAGAAAGCCTGTAGCTTCGAGCCAAGTGAGCGCTATCAGAGCGCGGGCGCGCTGCGCGATGCCGTGCTCCAGGCGGTGCCGGACACGGCATCCGCGAGCGACAGCAAGGCTCCGAGCGCAAAGGCCAGCACGCGCGAGAAGATTCCCCGCACGCTGGCAAGGCCAGGCCAGCTGGTGGCGGCGTTTTCCGAGGTCAAGCCCTGGATGCAGGTGCTTATCGTTGCCCTGGTGGTTCTCGGCGCGTTTACGGGCATTCTCTTTGGCTCGGCTGCCGTCTACGCCACCAATGCCATGGTTGGCGACCATCCCGTGGAATCGCTCCTGGTGCTTCTCGGTGTGACCGTCTACCTGGTGCTTCTTATGGTTGAGGAGCTTCCGGCGGCGATGCTGGGCGCGGGCCCGTACGCTGCAATGAAGTACAGACGGCGCTCTGCCCGAGCGAGCCTGCTGGGAAAGCAGCTTCTCCTGGGCCTGGCAGCGCTTGCGGTGTTCATTGCCGTCCTCGCGATGTGCGTGGCGCTGACTCCTGGAGGTTAGAGGGGTTCTCGCCGCACCCGCCGCGTCTTTTAGCAGCAAGCTAATGAAAGCGGCCCGGCGTTTTGCCACCATCCATTGCGGATGGAGGCGGACGTGGAAGATTCCTGGTATGCCATAGCGCGCGATGCGGACCTCGACGAGGTGCTGTCGCGTGCGGCCCTCGATGAGCGAGACCTCTCGGCCTGGGCGCGAGACCGCATGGCCACGGCCGGCGTGCCGAGAAACGACGCCATACATCGAAGCCGCCTCAACCAGACCTTTGCGTACCAGATTCTTGCGGGAACCAGGCATGCCTCGCGCGACAAGCTGCTGCAGCTTGCCTTTGGGATGCAACTAGGCATTCGCGATGCCTCCGAGCTGCTCGAACGTGGGGGTGCGTGCCGCCTGCGGCCCGACTGTCGCCGGGACCTCATTGTTGCGTACGCCCTCCATCACGGGATGGGCGTCGAGCAGTGCGACGACCTTCTCTGGGAGCACGGCGAGCGGACCATCATGCCGGGAAAGTCCCGTGGCGACAACCGTTCGCAAGACCGCCCGCAATGATTTAGCTGCCAGCTAATGAAGGCTTCGGCACGGCCACTTAGGATGCATTCAGCTCGTGGCAGACACGCCCGGTGCTCTACCTGGTGTTGGTTGGACAAAGGAGGAACGCTCATGGCAGAAGTCGAAGATGGGGCCAGCAAGCAGGGCGAGGAAAAGAAGCAGAAGAAGCATCACGGTAGGAAAGTTCTCATCATCATCCTGGTCGTTATCGCAGTGATCATTGCGATAGCCGCGATTGGCGGTAACTCCGCCAAGCCTTCGAGTGAGCCCTTCGATCCCGCCAACTACCAGCAGGTTGATTACGCGACGGTCGCAAAGACGCCGGACGACTACAAGAACCAAAAGCTCTACTTTGTAGGGAGCGTTTTGCAGGTCGTGGAGGGAAGCAACGAGACGGATGCCCGTCTTGCCACCGGCGTCTCCGGTTACGATGACATCGTCTACGTGAAGATTGATAACTCGGTGCTTGGTGACAACCACCTTCAGGAAGGCCAGGCGCTTGGCGTCTATGGCACGTGCACCGGTCAGTATCACTACACGTCAGCTCTAGGCGTTGACATTGCTATTCCTGGCCTTGTCGCGGACCAGTTGGACGAGAACGTTGAGACCCCGCAGCAGCAGATGGTTGACAAAGTCCAGGCAATCTTTGATGGTGCCACCTTCGAAAAGACCAGCAATGGCTATGGTATGTACGATTACACCGCCACAATTGCTAACACGACCGATCAAGACCTCGGCAACGTGAGCGTCACCCTTGGGCTTTACGACGATTCTGGTACGCGTGTCGACGAGACGTACGTGAGTGCTAACTCGTGGGCTGCGGGCGAGAGCGCGGTGTTCGATACTGTTTCCACTACTGATGCCGCGAAGGTCAAGGCTGAGGTGCAGACCTTCTCGATAGGGGATGACTACTACTCTGCAAAGTAGTCTTTCCCGGTCTGCTTCACATGCCTGTAGAGAAAGGTAACCCACTATGGTAGATACAAAGTCTAAGCTCGTTGAGTGGCACGATACGGCAAAGAAGGTGTCCATTGGCTCGCTCGTGGCGGCTGCGATTCTAGGCGTGGTGTATTCGTCGCTTCTCGATAGCGCATCGAAGGCGCTGTCTGATGTCACCGCCAGCACGATAACCAATTATTCGGCTACGCATGCCTACCAGAGCGCCACGGCAAACGCGCAGGCAGCAATGGCATTCTTCTACATCGCTGTTGGCGTGGCCGCGTTTGCGGTGATCTGCTGGCTGGCCTCCAGCCTCCTGATTGCCTACAAGGAGTCGTAGCGATTCGTCTCTCAACAAGGACGAGCGAAAAATTGGCCGGGGCCTGCGGTGCGGATCCCGGCCGTATTGTGTCTCGCCCTACTCGTCCCACACGCGGAACTCGAAGCGGCCGTCCTCGTAGACGCCGTAACTGTGCGTCCCATCTTTGGGGATGCCAACCGAACCCGGGTTGAAGACGGTAATGCCCGGATGCAAATCGCTCGTCTGGTTGACCTTCTTATGCGTGTGGCCGTACACCAGCGCCGAGCCCTGTGGCAGCTCAGGCCACACGTCGACCGAGTTGTGGATGCCCGGCCCCCACACATGCCCGTGCGTGAGGAAGATGGTCATCCCCGCCCCGCTGTTGGCCTCCGGGTCAAGCAGGACGTTGTACTCGGCCATGCAGGGGAAGTCGAGCACCATCTGGTCGACCTCGGCCTCGCAGTTGCCGCGCACGGCGATGACCTTCTCGGCAATGCCGTTGAGCATGCCAATGACCTTCTTGGGCGCGTAGTCCTCGGGCAGGTCGTTTCTCGGCCCGTGATAGAGCAGATCGCCGAGAAGAACCACGCGGTCGGGATTCTCGGCGTCGATGGCGTCCATGAGACGCGCGCACCAGTCGGCGGCGCCGTGGATGTCGGATGCGATGAGGAGCTTCATGAGGTACCTCCCGTGGTCGTGACTGCCCTCATTGTAGACGCCATGCACGGGTGGGTGGCTTGATGCCGTGGACCGCCTCCGGGCCCAAGCCCCGGAACTACGCACGGTCGCGCTTAAGGTTTGTGGCGACCTGGGCTTTTGTCCGTCTCGCCCCCCACCGTGCGTAGTTCGGACACCTGTCGGGCTTGCCGGGCCACCGTTTCCTGCCGGTGGGGGCGGCCCCCGGTCGCTGCGGGGCAGGAATCCGACGGAATCCGCGACCGGGAAGGCCCGAAACGTCGAATTCCTGCCCCACAGTGGTGTCGAGAGGTGGTCGTTGCCAGCCACCGGGCACCGTCCGGGGTGCCAATCAAACTCCCGGGTGATCCTTGCGCCTGATGACGTCAAAAAATCTCATGTGTTGAGACTTAGATAATGTATAAAGTCGAACCACAGGGGGCATAAGACACAACGTACAAGAGCGAACAAGGCGCTAAGCACGGCAAATGCCGCGACGGCGCAGGAGGAAAGGAACGTACACCATGGGCAAGATTCTCGGTATTGACCTTGGTACAACCAACTCTGCAATGGCAGTCCTCGAGGGCGGCGAGCCCACCATCATCGTGAACGCTGAGGGCGACCGCACCACCCCGTCCGTCGTTGGCTTCCGTGCCGACGGCGACCGCATCGTGGGCAAGGCTGCAAAGAACCAGGCTGTCACCAACCCTAAGAACACGGTTTTCTCGATCAAGCGCTTCATGGGTCGTCGTTACGACGAGGTTGGCTCTGAGCTTAAGACCATCCCGTACACCGTCAAGAGCGGTACCGGCAACCGCGCCGTTGTCGAGATTGACGGCGAGGACTTCACGCCTGAGCAGATCAGCGCAATGATCCTCGGCAAGATGAAGGCAGACGCTGAGAAGTACCTCGGCGAGCCTGTCACCGAGGCCGTTATCACCGTCCCCGCATACTTCAACGACGCCCAGCGTCAGGCCACCAAGGACGCAGGCAAGATTGCTGGCCTCGACGTCAAGCGTATCGTTAACGAGCCTACGGCCGCGGCCCTCGCCTATGGCCTGGACAAGAAGGGCACCGAGCAGAAGGTTCTCGTCTTCGACCTCGGCGGCGGCACCTTCGACGTCTCGCTGCTCGACCTCGCCGATGGCGTGGTTGAGGTTCTCGCTACCAACGGCGACAACCACCTGGGCGGCGATGACTGGGACCAGCGCGTTATTGACTGGGCTGCCGACAAGTTCCAGCAGGAGAACGGTATCGATCTTCGCAAGGACCCCATGGCCCTTCAGCGCCTGAAGGAGGCCGCAGAGAACGCCAAGAAGGAGCTCTCCGCCGCGCAGCAGGCCGACATCAACCTGCCCTTCATCACCGCCGATGCCACCGGCCCCAAGCACCTCAACTACACGCTGACCCGCGCCGAGTTCGAGCGCATCACGCGTGACCTTCTCGACCGCTGCAAGGCCCCTGTAACCAAGGCACTCCACGACGCCAACATGCAGATCTCCGACGTTGACGAGGTCATCCTCGTTGGTGGCTCCAGCCGTATGCCCGCCGTTCAGGAGCTCGTTAAGCAGATGACCGGCAAGCAGCCCAACATGTCCGTGAACCCCGACGAGGTCGTTGCCGATGGCGCTGCCGTCCAGGGCGGCGTTCTCACCGGCGACGTCTCCGGCATCCTGCTTCTCGACGTCACGCCGCTGTCGCTCGGCGTCGAGACCATGGGCGGCGTCATGACCAAGATGATCGACCGCAACACCACGATCCCTACGAGCAAGGCCGAGGTTTACTCCACGGCCGCCGACAACCAGACGTCCGTCGAGATTAACGTCCTGCAGGGCGAGCGCGAGATGGCCGCGGACAACAAGTCGCTCGGCAAGTTCACGCTTACCGGCATCCCCGCCGCGCCGCGTGGCGTGCCTCAGATTGAGGTTACGTTCGACATCGACGCCAACGGCATCGTGAAGGTCACCGCCAAGGACAAGGCCACCGGCAAGTCTCAGCAGATCACCATCTCTGGCTCCACCGCCCTTTCCGACGACGAGGTCGACCGCATGGTCAAGGACGCCGAGTCCCACGCCGAGGAGGACAAGAAGCACAAGGACGAGATCGAGGTTCGCAACCAGACCGACTCCCTCTGCTACTCCACCGAGCAGACCCTGAAGGATCTTGGCGACAAGGTGCCCGAGGATCAGCGCAAGAACGTCCAGGAGGCGGTCGACGCTGCCAAGAAGGCGCTCGAGGGCACTGACATCGACGCCATCAAGGCCGCTGGCGAGAAGCTCCAGGAGGCCAGCCACAAGCTGGCGGAGGTCGTGTACTCCAACACGCAGGAGCAGACGGCAGGTGGTAACGCCGGCGCTTCCAATGCCGGCTCCGGCTCCTCCGATGACGTAGTCGACGCCGACTACGAGGTTGTCGACGACGACAAGAAGAAGGACTAGCCTCGAGTTCGGCGCCGCAGCTGTACTGCGGCGCCGGATCTCTAGGAGAACCTATCGAGGGGGCGGCCGTCAAGGCCGCTCCCTCTGGTACGCATGAGGAGGGTGACGTGAAAGTGCCGATCGAGGATGCAGACGAGAAGAAGCCTGGCGTCGAGCAGTCGAACGAGGAGAACCCCTCGTCCAAGGGTGCGCCGGCAGCCAAGGAGGCCGCGGCATCCGCGACCGCCAGCTCTGCCCCCGGTGACATAGATCCGGAAGACGACGCGGCGATGCGCGCCGCCGCCATGAAGGCAGCGGACGAGGTGCTCGAGCAGGAGGCCGTCGAGGACGCGAAGAAGTTCCGCACCGAGCGCGACGAGCTTCAGAAGAAGCTCAGTGATATGACGGAGGACATCGAGAAGACCAAGAAGGAGGCCGCCGAGTCCACCGATCGTCTCGTCCGCCTTCAGGCAGACTGGGACAACTACCGTCGCCGCACCGCCCAGGAGCGTCTGGACGAGCGCGAGCGTGCAGCGGAGAAGCTCGTGGTGAGCCTCCTGCCTGTCATCGACGACATGGAGCGCGCGCTCGAGCACGCTTCCGGCCTTGGACAGGACGCTACGGCTGAGCAGTTCAAGCAGTTCGTAGACGGTGTCTCGGCCGTCCACGACAAGATGGTAGGCGTCCTCTCGAAGGAGGGTGTCGAGCCAATCGATCCCGCCGGAGAGCCGTTCAACCCGCTCGAGCACCAGGCCGTTGGCCGTCGCGAGGACAAGGACGCCTATGACGAGACGGTCGACCAGGTCTACCAGAAGGGCTACCGTATGGGGAAGAAGGTCATCCGCACTGCGATGGTGACCGTTACCTACGGAGGCCCCAAGCGGCCAGCGGAAGACGCGACAGCCGACAAGGCCGACAAGGCCGAGGACAGCGACGCCGCAAAGGAAAAGTAGCGTAACGGCGCCCGGGCCGCTCGGTCCGGGCGCATCGATATGAGAGGGGGCTCGTGCGAAACCATGGCCAATGGGAAGAAAACGTACTATGACATCTTGGGCGTGAAGCGCGACGCCACCCAGGACGAAATTCGGAAGGCATTCCGTAAGCTCGCGGCCAAGTATCATCCCGATGCCGGCGGAGACGAGAAGAAGTTCAAGGAGATCTCTGAGGCCTACACCACGCTTTCGGACGAGAAGAAGCGAAAAGAGTACGACCAACTGCTCATGTTTGGTGGTATTCCGGGTGCCGACTTCGGTGGCTCCGGTGGCCCCAGGCGCACGTACACGTACACCAACATGGGTGGGAACGGCGACTGGTCCGACATCTTCAATGGCATGGGTGGCGACGGCTTCGGCGGCTTTGACTTCTCGTCCATCTTTGGCGGCGCTGCTCGCCAGCAGGCCCAGCGTCCAGCCAAGGGCGGCGACCTTACCATGCGGATCGACGTCACCTTTGACGAGGCGCTCAATGGCGCCACGCGCAAGGTGTCGTATCGCGTGCCGTCGACTGGCGAGGAGCAGACGCTCACCGTCAAGATTCCGGCCGGCGCGGTGGACGGCGGCAAGCTTCGCTACCGCGGCCGCGGCGAGTACGGGGCGAATGGCGGCCAGCGCGGCGACCTCGTGATCACCACGCACGTGGAGGAGCACCCGCTCTTCAAGCGCGACGGTGCGGACATCCGCATGGAGCTGCCTATTAGCATGTACGAGGCGGCGCTTGGCTCGACGGTCGACATTCCCACACCAAATGGCACCGAGGTTCGCCTCAAGGTGCCCGCCGGCACGCAGGACGGCAAGTGCTTCCGCTTCCGCGACCTGGGTGTGCCCAACGTCAAGCGCAAGGGCACGCGCGGTGCCCTTTACGTGACCATCCGCGTGAAGGTGCCCACGTCGCTCACAAAGAAGGAGCGCGACAGCCTTGGCGCCCTGATGGAGGCCGACAAACGAGACTACAGGAAGGACGTCGAGCGCTATGAGTCGTAGCGATGGCGCATCCGAGGGCTGCGACGCGCATGGTGCCCGCGACAGGGACAAGCCCCTGTACATGATTAGCGTGGCCGCCGAGCTTACGGGCATGCATCCCCAGACCCTTCGCGTGTACGAGCAGAAGGGTCTGGTAACACCCGGTCGCTCGCGCGGAAACACGCGACTGTACTCGCAGGCCGACGTCGACCGGCTCAACCTCATCTCCAAGCTCACCGATGAGGGAATCAACCTAGCTGGTGTGGTGCGCATCATGGACATGCGCGAGCGTGCCCGCGAGAAGGATGAGGAGATAGACCGTCTGCACGCACGCGTGCGCGAACTCGAGGACGAGATCCATGAGTATCACATGCGCGAGAAGATCACGGCCCTCGCCCGCTACGACGGGCAGAGTCCCGAGCAGGTCATGCGCGGACTTCTCGGAAACGGTAGCAACGACCCCGCCGAATAGGCGGGGTCGTTTTTTGTGCGCCGGCATCATGCGAAGGGCTTGGCTACCCGTGGCTTGCCGGCTTTACTCAATATACTGAGTAAAATTACTCAATAGGGTGAGTAGGCGAAGCGCCTGGCGGGCTCGGGCGTCCTTGCGTGACCCTTACAGACTCATTACTCCAACACATCTTGTAATTTGTGTCCAATGTGCATATGATTGTGATACCATATTGAGACCAATCGGCCCGGCACGTACCATGGTGGCCGATGCGGAAAGGGGCAGCAATGACGTCCGAGAAGATCATCAAGGCCAAGTCTGGCTGGCCAATGCTCGCCGCCACCGTGCTTGTCTTCGTGGTGAGCTGTGCGGGCATCGTGTGGTCCATCATGCTTCTCGCCTCAGCCGATGATGTGGGGGTGCCTGAACCGCCTTATGCAGGGCCCATGATGCTCGTTGGCTTCCTCCTGCTTGCGCTGGGCTTTGTCCTGAGCTCCGGGTTTATCGCCCTTAAGCCCGGCGAGGCCAAGGTTTGCCTTCTCTTTGGCAATTACATTGGAACCATTCGCGAGTCGGGCTTCTATTGGGCAAACCCCTTCTACAGCCGCATGATGGGCGATGCCGGACCGGACGAGGAGGTCGCTGAGGATGGTGGCAAGAAGAGCGCCCTGGCGGCAAAGGCGTCTGCGGTCATCTCGACCAAGGTGTCTCTTCGCGCCCGCACGCACAACGGCGAGCGCATCAAGGTTAATGACAAGCAGGGCAACCCCATCGAGATTGCGACGGTTGTTGTTTGGCGCGTTTCTGATACCGCGAAGGCGCTCTTCGACGTGGACAACTACGTTTCTTACGTCTCCATGCAGACCGAGACTGCGCTGCGCCACGTGGCTAGCATATACGCCTACGATCACATGGAAGATGACGACGCCGCAAACACTACCATTACGCTGCGTTCAAACATCGAGGAGGTTTCGAACAGCCTGAAGGAGGAGCTTGGCCGGCGGTTGGCACCTGCTGGCGTGGAGGTCGACGATGCGCGCCTCACACACCTCGCCTATGCGCCCGAGATCGCACCGGCGATGCTTCGCCGCCAGCAGGCCGAGGCAATCATTGCCGCCCGCAAGAAGATCGTCGAGGGTGCCGTCTCGATGGTGGACATGGCGCTTTCCGAGCTCTCCGACGGCGGTATCGTTGAGTTTGACGAGGACCGTAGGGCGACCATGGCGTCCAACCTCATGGTGGTGCTCTGCGGCGAGTCCGAGGCACAGCCGGTGCTCAACACCGGTTCGCTGTACTAGGCAATTCGGAGGCGCCTGCGCATGACACGGCGTAAGCAATATCCCCTGCGTATCGACCCAGAGATTTGGGCCGCGGTCGAGCGCTGGGCGGAGGACGACATGCGCAGCGCCAATGCACAGGTGGAGTGGATCTTGCGGGAGGCGCTCCGTCGCGCGGGAAGGCTACTGGGGCACGGCGGCGAGAACGCAGACGGTGGCGAGAACGATACGGGCAATGCCAGCCCGGGCGAGAAGGACTAGTCCCTCTCGCCCGGGCTGTGCCCGGTAACACAGCGGTCAGGCTGTGTCTGCGTCTGAGCGGATGGCTTTGCTCGCCCCGCCCAACCGCCCGCGCCTGCGTCCCAGCCCCGCCCCCGCTCAAAAAAGTGAACACGAAAACGACCTGGCATAGATTGTCCTCGGGGATAACGTTGTAGCGCTCGCCTCTGGATTGTTTTCGTGTCCACTTTTCGGGCTGGCGGCTGGCGCGGGAGTCCGGTAAGAGAGTCTGGAGCGCACGCTTGGCGTGGGGGCCGGTGCGGGGGCAGTCGCGGGGGCCGGTGCGGGGACTTATGGCTCCGTTGCCACCATTACTGTTATCACGCAGAAAATCTATGTCAGATGCACTTAGATTCTGTATACATCACCCCTCAAGTGGGAATACACAACCACGATAAGCAGAATTCCGCCGTCCCTCAGGTCGTGCGGACCATAGGGAGTGATGCATATGAGAATTGACAAGTGGGCAGTCACAGCCCAGGAGGTGCTGCAGTCGGCCGTCGGCATCGCGACTGATGCCGAGGCGGGCCAAGTGGAGCCCATCCACCTGCTCAAGGCCCTTCTCAGCTCTGGCGAGCAGAACATCAAGGCCATCGTCGAGCGCGTGGGTGCCGACCCTGCGTCGATTGAGGCCCAGGTGGATCGTGCGATTGCCAATGCGCCCAAGGTCACGGGTGATAACTCGCAGATGGGTGCGGGCACCAA
Source organism: Olsenella sp. (assembly GCA_022648325.1). GTDB lineage: Bacteria > Actinomycetota > Coriobacteriia > Coriobacteriales > Atopobiaceae > Tractidigestivibacter. Next base: position 66,915 of record JALCMG010000007.1, on the reverse strand, counting down.
CTTTGTGCGCGTTGCCGACGCCGCAGAGAAGCTCGCAACCAAGATGGGCGACTCCTACGTTACGAGTGAGCACCTGCTCTGTGCTCTCGCGGACGACCGCACCGAGGCCGGCAGCATCCTCAAGTCTGCGGGCGTCACGGGCAAGCGCGTCCAGGAGGCCTACGATGCCCTTCGCGGTGACGAGCGTGTGACCAGCCAAGACTCCAAGCCGGAGTTCGAGGCGCTCTCCAAGTACGGCCGCAACATCACAGACCTCGCGCGCCAGGGCAAGCTCGACCCGGTCATTGGCCGCGTGGAGGAGATTCGCCGCACCATTCAGGTGCTTAGTCGTCGTACCAAGAACAACCCGGTGCTTATCGGCGAGCCTGGCGTGGGCAAGACCGCCATCGTCGAGGGCCTGGCCGAGCGCATCGTCTCGGGCGACGTGCCCTCCACCATCTGCGACAAGGACGTCATCGAACTTGACATGAGCGCCCTCGTCGCCGGCGCAAAGTACCGAGGCGAGTTCGAGGACCGCCTGAAGTCCGTGCTCAAGGAGGTCGAGAAGTCCGACGGCCGCATCATCCTCTTCATCGACGAGCTGCACACCATCGTTGGCGCAGGTGCCACCGAGGGCTCCATGGATGCCGGCAACATCTTGAAGCCGGCGCTGGCCCGCGGCGCACTGCATGCCATTGGCGCCACCACTCTCGACGAGTACCGCAAGTACATCGAGAAGGACCAGGCCCTCGCGCGCAGGTTCCAGCCGGTCATGGTGTCCGAGCCCAGCGTCGAGGAGACCGTCTCAATTCTGCGTGGCATCAAGGATAAGTACGAGCAGCACCACCGCGTGCGCATCACGGATGCGGCGCTCGTCTCGGCAGCCGACCTCTCCAACCGCTACATCTCCGACCGTTTCCTGCCCGACAAGGCCATCGACCTCGTGGACGAGGCGGCGAGCCGCCTGCGCATGGAGCTCGATTCCATGCCTGCCGACATCGACGCCGTCGATCGCCAGCTCACCCAGATGCAGATCGAGGAGCAGGCCCTTATGAAGGAGGAGGACGAGGCGTCGCGCGAGCGGCTCAAGAAGCTGCGCGGCGAGATAGCCACCACCCGTGAGAAGCTCGACGGCATGAAGGCCAACTGGCAGAATGAGAAGCAGGCCATCGATCATGTCCAGGACCTCAAGTCCCAGATCGAGGACGCCAAGGGCGAGATGGAGCGCGCCACGCGCGATGGTGACCTTGCCAAGGCCTCCGAGCTGCGCTACTCGACCATCCCCTCGCTCCAGCGCGAGTACGACGCTGCGTCCGAGGCGCTCTCGCAGAAGCAGGAGTCCGGTGGCATCCTCAAGGAGGAGGTCACGTCCGAGGAGATCGCAGACGTCGTCTCCGAATGGACGGGCGTGCCCGTGTCCAAGATGATGCAGGGCGAGATGGACAAGCTCAAGAACCTTGAGGCCGAGCTCCACAAGCGCGTCGTGGGGCAGGACGAGGCCGTCTCGGCCGTGGCTGCCGCCGTGCGCCGCAGCCGTGCCGGGCTCTCCGATCCCAACAGGCCCATTGGTAGCTTCTTCTTCCTCGGCCCCACCGGCGTGGGCAAGACCGAGCTAGCAAAGGCGTTGGCAGAGTGCCTCTTCGACGACGAGCGCGCGCTCGTGCGCATCGACATGTCCGAGTACATGGAGAAGTTCAGCGTCCAGCGCCTCATCGGCGCGCCCCCAGGATACGTGGGCTACGACGAGGGCGGCCAGCTCACCGAGGCCGTGCGCAGACACCCGTATAGCGTCATCCTGCTTGACGAGATGGAGAAGGCGCACCCCGATGTCTTCAACATCCTGCTGCAGGTGCTCGATGACGGTCGCCTCACCGACGGCCAGGGTCGTGTCGTGAGCTTCAAGAACACGATCATCATCATGACGTCCAACGTTGGCAGCCAGTTCATCGCCGGTGCCAACGCGCAGAGCGACCCCGAAGAGGTCCAGCGCAAGGTCAACGACGCCCTGCGCCAGACCTTCAAGCCGGAGTTCCTCAACAGGATCGACGACGTGGTGGTCTTCCATGCGCTGGGCCTCTCCGACATCGAGAAGATCGTGGACATCCAGCTCAAGGACGTGCGCGAACGTCTCGCAAAGGAGCGCATCACGCTCGAGCTCACGCCCGAAGCCAAGCAGTCGCTTGCGCTTGATGGCCTCGACCCCGTCTACGGCGCGCGTCCTCTCAAGCGCCTCATTCAGCGTCAGGTCGTCGACAACGTTGCCAACCTCATCATCGACGGCAAGGTCGGCGAGGGTGACACCGTCAAGGTGGACGTTGGCGACGACGACAGGCTCTTTGCCGGGCGTGACGATGCGGCAAGCGAGGAGAGCCGCCGTCGCGCTGCCGAGGCGGTAGCCGCGGAGGCGAGTGCCGGCGCTGCCGAGTCCTCCTCGGGCGACGAGCCCGTCGAGCCCGATTCGGTGGAGTAAAGTCGAGCAGATCAACGCCCAAGCCGGGCTGATGCCCCTGCCCAGAGCGTACAACAGCCCCGGAGCCCTGTGCTCCGGGGCCGTTTTTCTCGCGCTTGGCCTGAATTCCACGAACGGCGTTATCGCAACGCGATTGTCCACGTTGGGGCAAAATGGATGACAGGGCGTGCGGAGTGCAGTTGGGTCGGGGAGGGTGTGATATGGAAGATTCTGAGCTCGACAAAGACGCCATGCAGGTGGAGCAGCCCGACCCAGACGCCACGCAGCTCGTCGACCCGGGCGATGCGCCCGACATCCCCCCGGATGACGCGCCCGACGTCGACCCGGGCGACGCGCCCGGCGTCGATTCGGACGCCACCGTGCTTGCCGATTCGGATGCCACACACCTGGTAGATGACGAGGCCACGCGCCGCGTTGACCCGGATGCCACGCAGCTGGCGGAACCGTCCACTCCTGAAGGCGGCTCCGACGACGTTCAAGACGAGCTGCCAACCATCGTGGTCCCCCATGCCGTCTCATCCGGTCAGGAGGGCCCCGACGGCATCGATGCCATGGATGACCCCTACGCCCCCATCAACGACGCCGATTTTACGCGTGTGACCCCATACGCACCCGTTGCCATTGACTCTCCGGTCACGGCAGACGGCAAGCATCGCGGCCGCGTGCGCCCGTGGGCCGTGGTTCTCGTAGTCGTCGCGCTTCTCGCCGCCGCGGCCTTCGTGGTGAAGTACACCTACGAGAACGAGTATTGGGGCGGAAAGACCGTGCCCGATGTCGTGGGCAAGACCGAGACCGAGGCGCGCTCGACCCTCTCGCCGCTGGGCTTTAGCGTTACCGTCAACGAAGTGCTCTCCGACGACAACGTTGGCAAGGTCGTCTCGATGGACCCCCAAGCGGGAACGCGCACGGGCGACGACCTTGCGGTGACCATCACCGTTGCAGTTTCGCGCACGATTCCTTCGGTTGTGGGGCTAAGTCAAGCGGATGCAAAAACTGCCCTGCTCAACGAAGGGGCAAAGAACATCACCATTGTGTACAAGAACTCCAGCGAGGCCGAGGGCACGGTGCTTGCGGTGAGTCCGGACGAAGGCGAGGCGTTTGTCTCGACAGACCAGATCACGCTCACGGTGTCGCAGCCCTTCAAGGTGCCGGACGTCGTGGGCCTCTCCCTTACAGATGCGGAGAAGGCCATCCAGGATGCCGGCCTAGAGTATTCGGTTTCGTACAGTGATAAGACGGGCGATAAGAACGTGGTGCTCTCGACCTCACCCGATGCGGGCACGGAGGTTTCTGAGGGCTCTACGGTTACCCTGTATGTGCCAGCGCCCAAGCTAAGTGACGCCTATCACATATCCGAGTACTTTGACATCGAGCCGGCTGACCTTGACTCATACCTCTCCAAGCAGGGCTATTCCGTCTCGTCTACCGGTGTGTTCTCCAGTGGCGACGCCTATGCGGTCTACACCAACGGCACCGCAACCATCACCATTACAGACACGCCCGAGTCCGCAGATGCAGCTGGTACGGGGACGGGTACCAGCGCGCTTGCTGGTGGCAAGCCAGTGGGCGGCGTTCGCCTCCAGGCGTCGGCGCCCTCGGTTGCGTCCGACGCGGCCATAAGCTCGGACGGGCTTGCGTCTGTAATGAGCGCCTGTGGCCTCAGCAACCTCGTCTCCTCCCGCACGTCCGACTCGGTGCAGACCTCGCGTAGCATCGACAAGACCGGGCTCTCGTTCATCTGTGGTTACGGCCAGCAGGGCGATTACGTGTGGAGCGTGCTTCTCGGGAGCCTTAACGGGTCGTCGGCCACCGCGATTGTGACCATCGCGCCCAAGAGCCACTATGACGGCCTTGACCTCAGTGAATACGGAAACGACCTGGCGAGCTACATCGCCATTACGAACTTCTACGGGAAGTGACGCGCATGGACGAGAAGAGCGCAGAACCCAAGGTCAAGACAACCGAGAAGAAGCCAGCGGAGAAGGGTGTCGCTACCAGGCCGGCGCCTGCGGCAAAGACTGCATCCCAAAAGATCGACCCCGCCGACCGGCCCTTCATTCGAGCCGAGAACGAGGACGATGACGGCTACGACCCATACTCAGACCGCCAGCCCCACCCCGAGCCGCTCTTTGAGCGCGACCCGTGGGACTAGCAACACCGCGCGACGAGAGCGGTTGAGCGCGGGCTAACTCGTGGTGCCCCAGTTGACCTGCATGTACTGCCAAACGAAGAACACGATTACGCACAGCACGACAATTACTGCGATAAGCGCAATCGCCGAGCGGATGCGCATCTTGCGCTCACGTGAAGCGAAGATGTCGCGCCGGCCCTTGGGAATCTCGAGGTACTGGCCGTAGTGAAGGTCGCGACGCAGCTGCGGCATCTCGGAGCGAGACTTGCGATAGGAGCGCCCAGAGAGCACGGAACCCCTGTTGGCATAGTCCGAGTCGTGCGTGAAGCCTTCAAAGCCTTCGCTGCTTGCCTGGTTGTCGAAGTCGTTGATGGGCGCGACGGTCTTGTGCGGCGTGCGTGCGCGTGTGTAACGCTGCGGCCTTGGGGCTGGCTGCGACGCCTCTGGCGCGGGCGTCTCGTCAAAACCTGTGACAGGGGAGTTCTCGTCAGAGCAATCGGCCAGAACGGTCTCGTCTGGCGTCGCCACGCGAGGATCCTGCGTGACTTCTGGAACAGAGAAGTGCGAACCCTCGGGACGTGCCTGCGGGTGGGAAGAAACGTTGCCTGGGTTGTCCGGATCGTCGTAGTTGTTCATGTGTTCGTGCCTCCGGTTGCGGTCTGCACGGCAATATCAACATCATAGAGCACGAGAGGGCCAAAGCCGTTTGCGACGTGCCCATTGTGTCGTTGGCGTGCGCAAGGACAAAATCTAAGTCGTAGACACTAAGAAAATCTTTGCTGGGACGTTTAATAAATCGATTGTCGGGAACATATACCAATGAACACCAAGGGTGCCTCAAAGAGGTGCCCGCACGTCTCAAGGAGTTGAGCATCATGGCAAGCATAATTCCGTATGACAGGTATGCAAGGGCCCTCAGCAGCTGGCCGTTCAACGCGTTTGACGACTTCTTCTCTCCGTTGGTAACCACCGATAGCGACCTTGCCTTCAAGATGAACGTCGAGGACGCGGGCGACAGGTACGTTGTGACCGCCGAACTCCCGGGCGTCAAGAAGGACGAGGTCGACGTCGAGCTCAACGAGGGCAGGCTCTCCATCTCGGTGGACAAGAAGGAGTCCGACGAGGAGAAGGGCAAGAACTACCTCCACAAGGAGACCAGCGAGTGGAGCGCCACGCGTGGCGTCTTCCTGAAGGATGCCGCTGCCAGCGGCATTACAGGCAAGCTTGAAGGTGGCGTCCTTACCGTGAGCGTCCCCAAGCAGGCCGAGAAGTCCAACGTCACCAAGGTCGCAATCGACTAGCCTTGACCAACAGCATGGCCGGCATTCATCCCTCGCCAAGGCCCGCGTGCGGCGCCCCGGTGAAAACCGGGGCGCCTAGTTGTTTCATGGCTTTAGCCTGTGCCGCGCGCGGCGCGGCACAGAAAACCACCCGCTCAGCGGGTGGATTGCACTGACGCCATGCAACGAAACTCCCTCCCCTCTAGGATGGCGGCTGCTCGGGTCGCCGGCCGCGAGAGGAAGGAGAGCGCCATGGCGCAGAGGGCCAACAGCCTTGCGCACACCAAGTGGACGCGCAAGTGCCGCGTCGTGTTTTGCCCAAAGCATGGGAGAGGGGCCATCCACGACCAATGCCGCGAGGACCTCGGGCAGATCCCCGGGCGGCCATGCCAATGGAAGGGGGTCGAGGCAATAGAGGGGCACCTGATGCCGGACCACGCGCGCATGCCGGCGGGCGTCCCGCCCAAGACCGGCGTGCCGGGCTTCATGGGATACCCGAGGGGGAAGAGCTCGCTCCTCGTGCTCGACAGGCACGCGAACCTGAAGCACGAGTTCGGGAACAGGAAGTTCTGGGCGGAAGGCCGCTGCGTGCCCGCCGTCGGCCCGAGCGAGGCCACGATCGCGAGGCACGCCCGGGAGCAGGAACAGGCGGACATCGCCCTGGACCGGCCGGGCGTCAAGGAACATGGGGATCCGTCCGAGAAATAGCCTGGCACAGCCCGTTTGACGGGCACGCCACGAGTCAAGCGGCCATCGGGCCCGAGCGAAGCGAGGGCCAGGGACTTGAGTCCCTGGCCGGTTATTTAGGGTTATACCCTAAGAGCAAACCACCCGCTATGCGGGTGGTCATGATTTTCAAGGCCATTTGGGGCACGCGCCTAGATTGCATCTGCCCGCAAGGCTTCCACGATGTTGAGGGCGTGGCTGCGGCGTAGCGCGTAGGCCACGGAGAGCCCGAGCACTGCCACCACGCCTGCAACCGCGCCGGCCACATAGTCCCAGGGCAGCTCGAACGAGAGACCCACACTGGAGCGCAGCGCCAGCCAGAAGAGCCAGACCACACCCACCGAGAAGACCAGGCCAAACCCCAGACCACGCAGCGCGTAGCTCGCGCACTCGGCTGCGAGCATGCGGCGGAACCCCTTGGGCCCCAGTCCCACGCTCTGCAGCACGGCAAACTCACGCGTGCGCAGGATAATGCTCGTGGAGAGCGTGTTGAACACGTTGGCAACTGCGATGAGCAGACACACTACCGAGAAGATTGTCACCAGGAGCTTGAAGAGGCCAATGACGGCGTTGGCCGACTCCTTCTCGGCTACGTTGTTGTTGACGTAGACAGAGCCGCTGGCACCCACTGCCGTGCTGGCTGTCTCCTCGAGGGCATTGCCCGCGTCAAAGGGATCGGCACCTTCGGCAAGTGAAAAGGGCGCCACGACACTCGACGCCGAGAAGAGATTGGGATGCGCCTCGAGCGCGGAGCGTGGCATGACCAAGGCGAGCGTCGGGGAGGACGTGAGGCCCGTGTTGCCAAGCTGCGCTGGTAGCGAGTCCAGCGTTCCCACAAAGGAGATGCTGCCAGAATCCACGGCCGCGTCCTCGATGCTGGTCTGGTGTTGCGTTCCGCTCGCGTCGTTGCCCGTGCTCTCCCACGTCTGAACCAGGGCGCCACCGCCCGAGTCAAGCAGGAGGGCCGACTGAAGGTCGCGCAGCTCGTAAACCGTGGCGGTAGTAGGCGAGCCGTACGGGGCCACCGTCTTCAAGCTGTTGGATTCCATCGTGGCCAGCACGTTGAGCGCTAGCGCCGGCATGCTCGTGCCATCTGCCGCCGTGGTGCTGCTTGCGCCGGCTTCCTTGCAGAGCTCGGTCCAGGTGTCGTCATCCACAAACGAGACGAGCATGGGGCCGGCGTACGAACCGTCTTCGGTGGCGCTGCTGCCACCGGCGTTGTAGTTCGCGAGAAACGCGCGGCCATCCGCCGAGATGCTGCCGGCTGGCAGGGTCGCCTCGAGGACGCCGCTCACGATGACCTTGCCCGGTATGAGGCCCTCCACCTGGTCGGATATGGCCTGTACGTCTCGCACGAGGCCCAGCGTGGCCCTGGACACGGTGCCCTGGTCGGCCTCCTGGCTGTTGTAGACGGTAAGCGAGATGTCGGATCGGCTGGTGGCACCAAGGTCGTTGACAACGTCCACGGCGCGCCCCATGTAGAGCGAGATGGTGCCGGAGAGCACGATGAGCACGACCGAGAGCGCGAGCGACACCACGACGGTGCGGCCGCGCGAGCTGGAGCGAGAGAGGTTCCTGCTCGCCAAAAGGCCGGGAAGGCCGGCAATGCGCTCGAGCAGCGGCTTTCTGGGCGCCGTGCCGCTGGCCTGGGCCTTCTCTATGGCGTGCTCGGCTTGCTTGGAGAGCCTTACGTCTTGCTGCTGACGTATGGCATCGATGGCCGAGACCCTGCTCGCTCTCCACGCGGGTGCCCATGCGCTGGCGAGAAGCACCAGGAAGGACATGGCCGCCATGCCCGCCACCACGGTCGGGCTTACCACCAGGGGTATGCCCTGGGCGGTTCCTGAGAGCGAGCTTCGAAACATCGCATCAAACGCCCGCGCCGAGCTGCTGAGCATTGCCGCGACGCCCATAAGCCCCGCCACAATCCCCAATGGTATGCCCACAAGGCCAATGGCTGCGGCCTCCATGAGCACCGTCCTTCTCAGCTGGCGCTTTGACGCGCCCAGAGAGGAGAGCAGGCCAAACTGCCGCGTGCGCTCGGCAACCGAGATCGAGAAGGAGTTGCCGATCATCCCTATGGCGGCCACCACGATGACGCTGCCAATCACGGCGACCATGCCCCGCAGCGACTCCATGACAGTGCTCTCGTCGCTGGCCATGCCTTGGAACGCCAGCAGGTAACCATGTAGGTAGTAGTCTTCCTCGCCGAAGATGCTCGCGGCCCAGTCCTTGAGGGCGTCGCGAGTCGAGAAGCCGCTCGTGCTCACCCACACGCGCGTGAAGGTGGGGCTCGAGACGTCGTTTGGCGAGACGATCGCCGTGGCGCCTACCTCCTCGAAGGCGGCGAAGTCGTTTCTCAGGAAGTGCTGGGGTGTGTAGAAGCCCACCACGGTGAAGCTGCGCGTGGTTGTTGGCGTGCCGAGGGTGTCGCTGTCGCCGAGCGTGGCGCCTAGGGGCAGCGTGACGGTGGATCCCAGCTCGATGGGGCCGTCGCTGGTGGCGCTGGCGCCCGAGCCGTCATCCGTGAGCGTGACGCCGGAGAGCGTGACGGGCAGCATGACCTCGCCCGCACCCTGGGGCTCGCGGCCAGAGCGAACCGTGGGCATCACGGTGAGGCCGCGCGCCTGGTCTGCGCCGCCGCGCAGCGCCCGCGGCGCGGTCTGTATGGCGAGCAGCGTGGTGCTCAGGCTGGCGTCGCTTGCGTACGAGGCAAAGCCCGCCACCTGGGATTCCATGGCGGCCGACACGTTAGTGTCTGTGGCCAGCCGGCCAAGCGCCGAGTCTGCCTCGGCCGGCTGGAGTTCGTCGTACACCTGCCAGGACCCCTCCGTCTCGATGGTGCGGCCGAGAAGGGCTGCGGCCACGCTGGTGGCGGTGGCCACCACGCCTGTGAGCAGGGCGGTCGAGAGGATCACGCCAATTACGGTGACCACGGTGCGCGTGCGGTTCTTGCGCAGCGACCGCAGGGTGTAGCTTGCAAAGACTCCCATCATGCTCACCCCCTGCGCTCGTCCGAGACCACGCGCCCATCCTCGATGGCGATTACGCGCTGGGCCATGAGGGCAACGTCCTCATCGTGCGTGATCACCACAAGGGTCTGGTGCAGATCCCTGTTGGAGGAGCGCAGCAGCCGCATGATCTCGGCGGAGTTCTTGGAGTCAAGGTTGCCGGTGGGCTCGTCTGCAAGCACGATGGCGGGCGAGTTCATGAGCGCCCGGCCAATGGCAACGCGTTGTTGCTGGCCGCCCGAGAGCTGGTTGGGCAGGTGGTGCTCGCAGCCCCTGAGACTAAGCGACGAGACGAGCGAGTGCAGGCGCTGCTCGTTTACCTTGCGGCCGTCCATGCGCACGGGGAGGGTGATGTTCTCCTCCACGTCCAGCACCGGTATGAGGTTGTAGAACTGGTACACCAGCCCCACCTCGCGGCGCCGGAATACAGCGAGCTGCTCGTCGCTGCGCTTGTAGACGTCCTCACCGTTCATACGGACCGTGCCCGAGGTGGGACGGTCGACGCCGCCCATGAGGTGCATGAGCGTGGACTTTCCAGATCCAGACGAGCCCACGATGGCAACGAACTCGCCGGCCGCAATGGTGAGGCTCACGTCGTCGAGGGCCCGCACGGCGGCAGGCCCCGTCCCGTAGACCTTGGTGAGGTGCTCGATGCTCAGGATGTCCATGGCACTCCCCTCGATTGACTGTGGTTGTGCCACCATGGTGCGCTCGCGCGACCACGCGGCCGTGACGCGCGCGTGACTAAACCGTCACCTTGGGAAATACCAGGTCGAAGCGAGCGCCGCCGGCCGGAGACGCATTGGAGACCGTGATCTGGGCTCCCTGGGCCACGAGCAGCGCGCGCGAGAGCGAGAGGCCAATGCCCACTCCGCTTGGGTTGCAGGCGTCCTCGTCGCGGTGGGCGGGATTGCTCGTGCCGTGATAAAAGCGCTCGAAGACGTGGGGAAGATCCTTCTCGGCAATGCCTGGCCCGGTGTCCTCGACGCGGATGCGGCACGCCACGGTGTCCTCGCTTGCCGTGATACTTACGCTGCCGCCTGCCGGCGTGTGCTCCACGCAGTTCTTGAGCACGTTGGTCAGCGCCTCTCGGGTCCAGGCTGCGTCGCCCATGAAGGAGCAGCCCTGCTCAACGTGGGTACGGAAGGCCACGCCGGCAAGGTCTGCGGCCACGGCGAGCGGCTCCTGCGCTGCCTTGACCAACGCGGGCACGTCCACGCGGCGGCGCTCCAGGCGCACCACGCCGGCGTCCAGGCGGGCAATCTTGAGCAGGGATGAGACGAGCCACTGCAACTGTTCCAGCATGCGGCCGCAGTCACGCACGCGCTGGGCCTCCTCGGGCGTGGCGGCCGTCTTGCGGATGAGTTCCAGCTCGATGCCAAGCGACGTGAGCGGGGTGCGCAGCTGGTGCGAGATGTCGGCCAGGGCGTCGGCAAGTGCGCGCTTCTCAGCCTCAAGCTCCTCGTTTGCAACGGCGAGCCGCGACACGGTCTTGTCAAGTTGGCTGGCGAGAATGGCCAGCTCGCCCTCGCCCATGCCCTTGAAGCTTACGTTGCGCTCGCCGGAGAGGGTGCGGTCGAGGAGCTCGGAGAGCCTTGCGATGCGGCGGTAGCGCAGGGCGGTTGTTGCCGCATAGAGCGCTATGAGGGCGCCGCCACATGCAACAACCCAGGCGGCTGCGATGGGGCCGGCCTGCACCCATGCGCCTGCGCAGCACGCCGCCGTTGCGGCTGCACCAACGGCGAGAAACGCCGCAAACCGAGGGTCGCGTGGCATGGCCCTACTCCGCCGCGCGGTAGCCCATGCCGCGAACGGTGCGGATGAGCTGCGGATTTGCCGGATCGTTTTCGATCTTGTCGCGCAGGCGGCGAATGTAGACCGAGAGCGTGTTCTCCTCGACGTAGGCGCCGGAGTCCTCCCAGAGGGCCTCGCGCATCATGTCACGCGTCACGATGCCACCCGCCTTGCTGGCAAAGAGCAACAGCAGTCGGTACTCGACTGCCGAGAGGTCCAGCTCGCGGCCGTCCTTGGTCGCGCGGGCGCGTGCGGGATCCACGGTGACGCTGCCCAGGTGGAGCAGGTGCTGCGTGGGCTGGGAGCGCCTGAGCACGGTGCGGATGCGCGCGAGCAGCTCGCGCGGGCGAAACGGCTTGGCGATGTAGTCGTCGGCGCCCATCGAGAGGCCCGCGACGGTGTTGAACTCGTCGTCCGATGCGGTGAGAAAGACCACGGGCAGGTGCGGACGCGCCTCCTTGAGCGCGCCGCAGACGGCAAAGCCGTTTCCCTGCTCGAGCGTGACGTCGAGAAGAACGAGGTCAAAGGGCTTCTCGACGCGCGTGCCCAGGACGATGGCACCGTCCTGGCTTGGGGTTGCCTCGACGTCGTAGCCCTCGGAGCGAAGGAGCTCCGTGAGCGTGCGGACGATGTCCGCGTTGTCCTCGACGAGCAGAATGCGCATGGCGCCTCCCGGTTGTGCGACGGTTGTGTGGCATCGCGGTGCCTGTGCGGCACGTTACCACACCACACTTACCACACCGAGAGTGGAGCGTCCTGAGCAGAGACGCAGACGGTAAGGTGGCCGTCGGGGGTGCGGGCCTCTGTGAAGGTCTCGTTTGTGGCCTCGGCGTCCACGGCGGTGGCCAGCGTGCGCACGGCCACGCTGGGGCGGTTGTTCTCGTGCGAGAGGTGCATACCCACGATGACCTCAGTCTCGTTGGTCACGAGGTCCTGCAGCGCGTTGGCGGCCTGGGCGTTCGAGAGGTGCCCGTGTCGGCTGTGGATGCGCTGCTTGAGGTAGCCGGGATAGAGGCCTGTGGCAAGCATGCGCTCGTCGTGGTTTGACTCGAGTGCGAGCACACGGCAGCCGGTGAGCGCCTGACCGGCTTCGTCGGTGAGGACGCCGGTGTCGGTGCAGTAGCCCAGGGCGTCCGTGAGCTCGCCGTTCTCGTCTGCTGTCGCAAAGCGGAAGCCAACCGGGTCTGCGACGTCGTGGCTGGTGGGGAAGACGGTCACGTGCATGCCGCACAGGTCGAGCGAATCCGTGTGTTCGATGACCTTGAACGGCAGCTGCGAGAGGTGCTCGCGCGCGGCAATGGTTCCAGCCGTGGCAAAGAGGGGGCCATCAAAGTGGTTCGCGAAGACCGTCAGGCCGGCGATGTGGTCCGTGTGCTCGTGGGTGAGCAGAACCGCGCGGACGTTGTCCATGTTGACGCCCAGCTCACGGGCTCGCGCCAGCAGCGTGCGACGCGCGATGCCGTCATCGACGAGCACGCCGCCCTCGGGGCCTTCGATTACGGCGGCGTTGCCCTTCGAGCCCGAGGCCAGTACGCGCAGGTGGATCTGTGGGGTCATGCAGAGGTTCCTCTCGGATTTGGCTGGATTGTTCTGCTCGCCCGCGGCAAGCATTCGAAAGCGTAGCAGCAACGCATGACGGCAATGGCGTAAGCGATTAAAATCGATGCCCCTGGCAACATTATTGCCCTCAGCCGCCTCGGCCGCTCCTCTCCGCCGCGATTACCCGCCGCCCGCCCCAAAAAGCGAACACGAATTCAATCGCGTGCGGAACTCGCCGCCAAAATCCCAGTTGGCGAGAAGTCCACAATTACCGTGATTGAAAACGTGTTCACTTTTTAAGGGGCGCAAGGCCACGTCCGAGGCGGCCTTGCGCCGAGGGGGCTCGTGGCCAGAGAGTCAGCGAGGGCCCGCAGAATTGCGCTCCCGCCAAGGGCCGTGCGAACCCACCGACGTCCGTTTGCCGTGCTACATGCGCGTTATTGTCATTGCGCGATTGTCAAACGTGATGTCATAGTCCTTAAATGTCACGCTAGACGGTTCGGGTTGAGCGAGCTTTCGGCTCAGATCCTTCCCGCGCTGGCCTGGCAGCAGTGACCAGATGAGTTGCTGGCGCTCCTCGGCAAGTCGCGGTCTTCTCAGTGCGCGCTTATGCTTTGTGAAGTCGCGCTGGCCCGTGCGTTCGAGAAGCGACATCGCCTGTAGCATGACGCGGTCGATACCGCCGCGTTCAAAAAAGTCCTCTTTGGTTACCGGGAGAATCGAGAGCCCCTGCACCAGCAGGTCTCGGTCACGGCGTTTGTCGGCAACCACTGCCTTGCGCATGGAAGCAAGCCTAGTGTTATCGAGAAACACTGTCTCATCTGTCCAGGGCCCATCCTCGCCAAAGTGAGGCCCACCATCATAGTTGAAACCAACGTTGGAATTGCTAATAAGAGAATCTGGCACGCGGCTTTTCTTGTCCACAAGCGAGAGGAGCGTTCCACGAACAACAAATCTGGGATTTAACTGCAGTTCACCAAGCTCATATCCAAGCTCGTGAAGCGGCATGCGAGCCAGTCCGTTGAGAAGCGCCTCCTGCGGAGACCATGCCTCGTCCATGAGCCACTCTGCTACCCTGCGGCTTTGCTCGAGCCCTGCCAGATCACGAGCGGTCGAGACATACAATCGAATTTTATCTGCAGTGGTTACTGGCTTGATGTCGTACGTCACGGCGCCATCGCGTGGATTTTGAGCGTCGCGCGAGAAGCGACCGCACAGCTCTAAACCTACAAGAAGCTGCACGATGGGGGACATGACGGTGCCAAGCTCAATGAAGAGCAGCTCAGGGCAGGGGATTCGAACCGTGCTGCCCAGCTCGACGATGGGGGTTGCCGGGAGGCCGCGTACATACACGGTGTTCTTTGCGGTTCGAGAGCGAATGCGCGTGCCGGGACGCGGGACCATCACTTGGACCCGACTGCGTACGTCCGACAGGTTGACGCCGACGGATTCCAGGCACGCGGCAATTCTCCGCCGCGTCCAGTATTTGCGCGGGGCAACTACGGATGCCTCGAGACCGTGCCGGTCCGTCGTGAGCGTGCGTCCCGAGCTGCGCCATACGCGCAAGATGTGCAGCGCGGTAAGCTTGTTGAACGTTATTCTCATCCTGACCTCCCTAAGGGCCGGGTGGAACGTGTTGCTCGACATGCAAGCCGAGCGCAACCGTGTGTCCCGAGAGACTACGCCAGTCATCGCCCAAACCCCACCCACGAAAGTGAACACGAATTCAATCGGCCGAGCAGAGATGCGATAAAACCCCTGTTGAGCGGCGCTCACCCATTCGCTTGTTTGAAAACGTGTTCGCTTTCTTGTGTCAGGTCGGGAGGGGCCGTTTTTGGGCGGAAAGGCGGTATCTGCGAGGAAAAATGTCGTTGGAGTGAGATTTGGTGGCTTGGAGCTTGGGTGCTGTCAGAATGCGCGGGGCTTCGAGAGCCCTTCCAGCCCCACAATGGCTAGCTTTGACGTGAGAAATGACATCGTTGATTCTTCGAGAAACACCATCGTTTCGCCATACTGATGCCCGCTTATCTCACCGTCACATACGCCCTGCCCCTCGCTGCCCCCGAAAGTGAACACGAATTCAATCACAGCCTGCTCTGGCCGACAAAAGCCCTGATGGCGAGAAGCCCAAAGATGTTCCAATTGAAAACGTGTTCACTTTCCAGGGGCTACAGCGGCGGGGCGCAGCGGGTAGAATCGAGCGCGTAGTCGCGCCGCGCTCGGAAGGAGGAAACCACACATGACAAGTGTCGCTCGCAGATACGGCTCGGGAGGTGCCGCCCCCTTCGAGCGCCCGTCTCGCGCCACGGATGATGCTCTTCGAGCCCCCGTGGTCCTTATGGTCTCCGGCGGGGCGGATTCTACGGCCCTTCTGGTGCTTGCGGCAACATCCGCGCTGGACATCGAGGACGGCCGTGGCTGCGCCCGCATTGCCCGCGAGCGCCTTCACGTGCTTCACGTGAACCATCGCCTGCGCGGCATCGACGCCGATGAGGACGAGGAGTTTGTCCGTGACCTCGCCGCGCGCTACGGCATCCCCTGCACCATCCGCCGCGTAGACGTAGCCGCCCTCGCGGCGGCCTCGCCGGACGGCAACGTGGAGAACGCCGGCCGAGAGGTGCGCTACAGCGAGGCAAACCGCCTGGCAAACGAGCTTTCGGCCAAGCTCGGCACACCCCGCTCCGCGGCACGCATCCTCACCGCCCACACGGCCAACGACCGCGCGGAGACCTTCGTGATGAACGCCATCCGGGGCACCGGCGCCTCGGGCCTCTCGTCCATCCCGCGCCGGCGCAACCGTGTGGTGCGCCCGCTGCTCGACCGCACGCACGACGAACTCTGCGAGCTTCTGCGCATGCGCGGCATCGTGTGGCGTGAGGACGACACAAACGCCGACACGCGCTACCTGCGCGCCTACGTGCGCCACAAAGTCATGCCGGTCCTCGAGCGGAGAAACCCGCGCGTTGTGGCGAGCCTCTCGACAACCTGTGACATCCTCTCGGACGAGGACGCCTACCTCACGGCCGTTGCCGCGCGAACGCTGCGCGACCTCACGCGCCGCACGGGAGAGGGTGCCCTTGCCCTGGACGCCGCACGACTCTCGGCCTGCGAGGTCGCAATCGCCCGTCGCGTGGTCCGAGCGGCCATCCTCGAGGTCTGCCCGGAGGCCCGGCTCGAGGCGCGCCACATTGCCCAGGTGCTCTCGCTTGTTGCGGCGGGCACGGGGTCTGCGTCCATTCCCATGGGGGCAGAGGCCCGCGTGGAGTATGGCCTGCTCTTCCTGCGCGCCCACGCGCCAGAGGTCCAAGACTTTGCCGGCTGGCTCGAGGTGCCCGGGGAACTCCCGCTCAGCGATCCGCGCCCGGGCCGCGCGTCCGCGCACCTCTCGGCCCGCATCCTGCCGACCCCAGCTGGCGCAGACGTTCCCGCGCTCGCCCTCTCGCACGGCCGGGAGTGGGCCGGAACATCGGTCCTCCTCGACGCCTCTGCCTGCGGGATAGACCCCAGCTTGGGAGGCCGGCTGTGGGTCGACTCGCCGCATGCGGGCGACGTCCTGTGCCCCCTGGGCATGCATGGCCAGTCGAAAAAGGTCTCCGACCTGCTCAACGAGGCGCGCGTTCCGGCCGCCGAGCGGCCGCTCGTGCCCGTGGTGAGAACGTCGCCGACGGGTCCCGTGGTGTGGGTTGCAGGAATCAGGGCCGATGAGCGCGTCCGCTGCACGCCGCACACCGCACACTTGCTAGAATTGAGTCTCCGAACAGCATAGGCGGCGTGTGGGCCGAGAAGCGCGGCCGGCACCCGTCAGGAGTGGAGGATCGCAATGGCAGAGATGCATCCGGACGTGGAGAGCGTTGTCCTAAGCGAGGAAGACATCCACCGGATCGTGTCCCGCATGGGACGCCAGATCTCAGAGGACTATGCCGACAAGAACCCCCTCATCGTGGCCGTCCTGCGCGGGGCTTTCGTCTTTACGGCAGACCTCATGCGCGCCATCACCGTGCCCTGCTCGGTGGACTTCATGGCCGTGAGCAGCTACGGAGACGGCGTCAAGAGCTCGGGCGTGGTTCGCATCGTGAAGGATCTCGACACCAAGGTAGAGGGGCGTCACATCATAGTGGCCGAGGACATTCTCGACTCTGGCCTCACCCTTTCCTACCTGGTGAAACTTCTGCAGTCGAGAAAGCCCGCATCCGTCGAGATCGCGACCTTCTCCATCAAGGATATCCCCAACCACACGCCGGCAGTCATGCCGCGCTACGTTGGCGCGCACGTGCCCGACGCCTTTGTGGTGGGCTATGGCCTCGACTATGCCGAGCGCTACCGCAACCTGCCCTACGTGGGGATCCTCAAGCCCGAGGTCTACTCCAAGTAACAACCCAGGCAACTATCGCAAGGAGACGTCTTCGTGTCAGACAATAACCCGCTCGACAAGCTCCCAAACCAGGGAGGTGACAACCGCGGACCTCAGAACCAGCGCAGCTTTGTCATCACGCTGCTCGTCATCGTGGCGATCGTGGCATACATGGCCTTCTCAACCGGCCAGGCCCCGCTTTCCCCCTCGGATAGCGTAGACACGCTTGCAACCAACGAGTTTGTGACCGCAGTCAAGGACGACCGCGTGAGCTCGCTCACGTTTAAGACGTCGGATGGCAGCGTCTCGGGCGACTACTGGTCGAGCGATGACGACAAGGGCGACGAGTCCAAGCTCAAGAAGTTCAAGAGCTACTACGTTGGTGCCGATTCGCTGGACGAGCTCATGGCCAAGCACTCCAAGACCTCGTTCACCATCGACACCTCCGACGGCGGCGCGTGGGAGACCATCCTGCTCTCCGTGGTGCCAACGCTGCTCTTGGTGGGGGTCTTTATCTACTACATGCGCCGCATGAGCGAGCAGAACGGCCGCACGATGGACTTCGCCAAAACCAAGGCGCAGACAACCGAGGAGGAGCGGCCCAAGGTCAAGTTCTCCGACGTCGCCGGCATCGACGAGGCCGTGGAGGAGCTCAAGGAGGTCCGCGACTTCCTGCGCGAGCCGGAGCGCTACCAGAAGATGGGTGCCAAGATTCCGCACGGTGTGCTGCTCGTTGGCCCTCCGGGCACCGGCAAGACCCTGCTCGCAAAGGCTGTGGCTGGCGAGGCGGGCGTGCCGTTCTTCTCGATTTCCGGCTCTGACTTCGTGGAGATGTTCGTGGGCGTTGGCGCGAGCCGCGTGCGTGACCTCTTCAAGCAGGCAAAGGCCGCCGCACCCTGCATCATCTTCATCGACGAGATCGATGCCGTTGGCCGCCAGCGTGGTGCTGGCTTGGGTGGCGGACACGACGAGCGCGAGCAGACCCTAAACCAGCTGCTGGTCGAGATGGACGGCTTCGAGGACAACTCGGCCGTCATCCTCATCGCGGCGACAAACCGCCCCGACATCCTCGACCCGGCGCTGCTGCGTCCCGGCCGCTTTGACCGGCGCGTGACCGTGGACCGGCCCGACGTCAAGGGGCGCGAGAAGATCCTGCGCGTGCACGCCCGCAACAAGCCCTTCGAGAGCTCGGTGGACTTTGCCTCCATCGCCAAGATCACGCCGGGCTTCACCGGAGCGGACCTCTCCAACCTCATGAACGAGTCTGCCCTTCTCGCTGCGCGCAGGCACAAGGACAAGATCGGCCAGGACGAGGTTGAGGAGGCCATGGAGCGCGTTGTCGCCGGCCCCGAGCGCAAGAGCCGCGTGATTACCGAGAAGGAGCGGCGCGTCATCGCCTTCCACGAGAGCGGCCACGCACTTGTCGGCCACGTACTCGAGAACTCCGACCCAGTGCACAAGATCTCGATCGTGAGCCGTGGCCAGGCCCTTGGCTACACGATGCAGATGCCGGAGGAGGACCACTTCCTCGAGACCCGCGACGGCATGCTCGACCAGATTGCCGTGCTGCTTGCCGGTCGTACCGCAGAGGAGCTGTTCTGCGAGGACATCACCACCGGCGCGAGCAACGACCTCGAGCGTGCCACCAAGCTTGCCCGCGAGATGGTCACGCGCTATGGCATGAGCGAGGAGCTGGGCACGCAGGTCTTTGGCGAGGCGCAGCACGAGGTCTTCCTCGGGCGCGACTACGCCCAGCACAACGACTACGCCGCCGAGACCGCCAAGCGCATCGACGACGAGGTCGAGCGCATCATGTGCGAGGCCCACGCCCGTGCCCGTGAGGTTCTGGAGGCCAGGCGTCCCCAGATGGAGACCATGGCCAAGGTCCTTCTCCAGCGCGAGACCGTCGAGGGTGAGGCCGTGAACGCGCTGCTCGACGGTACCTGGGACGAGTACATGGCCAAGCACCCCGAGGCAGCCGAGAAGCCCGCCGAGGCCGAGGGCGACGCCCCCGCGTCCAATGACGCCCCCGAGCAAGACCCCACAGAGAGGAACACGAATGTCGATTAACGAGAAGAACTACGCCTACGGGGCGTCGAAGTCGTCCATCCGCGAGATTGCCGCCTATGGCGCCGCGCGCAAGGCACAGATTGGCGCCGAAAACGTCTTCGACTTCAGCCTGGGCAACCCGTCGATCCCCTCGCCGGACGCGGTCCGCGAGTCCATCGAGCGCTCGCTCCAGCTGCCGCCCACGCAGCTCCACAGCTACACCCCGGCCGCTGGCCTGCCCTTTGTTCGCGAGAAGCTCGCTGCGTCGCTCTGCCGTCGCTATGGCGAGAACACCGCTGCCGCCGGCGACCTCTACCTCACCTGCGGTGCGGCGGCGTCGCTCTCCATCAGCTTCCACGCGGTGGTCAACCCCGGTGACGAGGTCATCGTGATTGCCCCGTACTTCCCCGAGTATCGCGTGTGGATCGAGACCGCCGGCGCCACCTGCGTCGAGGTCATGGCAGACCCGGAGACCTTCCAGATCGACACCGAGGCCGTGCGCGCCGCCGTCACGCCGCGCACCAAGGCCGTCGTGATCAACTCGCCCAACAACCCCGTGGGCTCGGTCTACTCGGCGCAGAATCTCGCCGCGCTGGCAGACGTACTGCACGAGCGCAAGGACGCCCTTGGCACGACCATCTACCTCGTGGCCGACGAGCCCTACCGCGAGATCTCCTACGGCGCGGAGGTACCCTGGGTCCCGGCGATCTACGACCGCACGCTGGTGTGCTACTCGTACTCCAAGAGCCTCTCGCTTCCTGGCGAGCGCATTGGCTGGGTGCTGGTGCCGCCCACCAACCCCGACCACGACCGCCTGGTCTACGCCATCGCCGGCGCGGGCCGCTCGCTGGGCTTTGTCTGCGCGCCCGCGCTCTTCCAGCGCGTGGTTGCAGACTGCTGCGACGTGCCCTCGGACGTCGAGGCCTACGCGCGCAACCGCGAGGCGCTCACCCGCGGCCTCTCCGAGCTTGGCTACCACTATATCGAGCCGCAGGGAGCCTTCTACCTGTGGGTCAAGGCGCTGGAGCCCGATGCCAACGCGTTCTTCGAGCGCGCGAAGGCCCTTGAGCTGCTGCCCGTGCCGTCTGACAGCTTTGGCTGCACGGGCTGGGTGCGCATTGGCTATTGCGTGAGCTACGAGACCATCGTGAACTCGATACCCGCGTGGAAGAAGCTGGCCGAGAGCTACAAGTGATCGACTATGGAGGGCGCGCGTCCGCGTGGCGCGCGCCTATCGTAACTTGCCGGGAGGGGGCAGAGCATGACGTCTCGCGCGTCTGGGAGCACCTGCGGAGACTGCGTTTTCTTTGGGGAGCGCACGGGCATAGTGCGCACGAAGAACGTGTGCGAGAGGCCCGGCGAGGGTCTCCGCACAATCGAGAAGGACGCGGCTGCCTGCGACTTCTACCAGGTATCGCCTCGGGCGTCGTTTGGGCTTGGCACCGCACGCGCGGCTGCCCCCGCAGAGCGCCTCGCGCGCCCCGCCTCCGGGTGGCAGATTCTCTGCGACACACACTGCCACACGCTCTTCTCGCGCCACGCGTATTCGACGCTCGAGGAGAACGTTCGCGCTGCAGCTGCCCAGGGCATGGAGCTTCTCGGTGTCACCGATCACTACTCGAGCATGCTGTATGCCCAGCAGACCGTCCAGGACTGGCAGTACTTCCTCAACCTGTGGGCGTGGCCGCGCAGGTGGCAAGGCGTGCGCTTGCTCCGCGGCTGCGAGGCGGACATCGTCGACCTCGACGGCAACATCTTTGGGCACGACATCTTCTTTGACGAGGCGATAAACGGCAGCAAGTACCACCGTCCCCACAACCTCAAGAAGATGGCGTTCGCACAGTGCGACTACGTAATTGCCAGCGTTCACAACAAGGACTTCACCGAGGGCGCCTCGCGCGAGCAAATCACGAGGATGTACCTGCGTGTCCTGGAAGACCCCAAGGTCCTCATCCTGGGGCACGTGGGGCGTACGGGGCTCGACTTTGATATGGACACGGTGCTTGGCACCGTAAAGGAGCGCGGCAAACTCATCGAGGTCAACGAGTCGAGCCTCATCGAGCAGAAGCGCGAGGGCTCCTACGATCGCTGCCGCCAGATTGTCTCGCGCTGCGCAGAGCTTGGCGTAAGCATCTCGTTTGGCTCCGACGCCCATATTGCGTCGCTCGTGGGCCACCATGAGGCGGTGGATGCCCTGCTCGACGAGGTGCACTTCCCGCAGGAGCTTGTAGCCTGCCGAGATGCGGAGACGTTCACCGGCGTTGTTGAGTCTGCGATTGGCCCCATGGCAGAGTAGGAAAGGCCTTCTCGACCGTGCATGCTGTCCCCAAACGGGGTAAAGTTAGCCTAAACAGACTAAATGCCCCAATCGGTCGCGACACGCTGCTGCGTACGCGGCCACACCAAGGAGAGACATGACACTCGACACGCTCGAGATTGGCAAGGACGCCATCATCAGCTCGGTGGACTGCGAGGAGAAGTCCCTGCGCCAGCACATCTTTGACATGGGTCTCACGCCTGGCACCGAGGTCACCATGGTCAAGTACGCGCCCATGGGCGACCCGCTAGAGATTCGCCTGCGCGGCTACGAGCTCACCATCCGTGCGGCAGACGCGGCTCAGATCTCGCTCGAGAACGTCCATGACGCGCACGAGAAGGTCCGCCTCCAGGTGGCCTCGGGCGTCAAGAGCCACCCGGCCATCGGCGAGAGCAAGCTGCGCCCCCGGGCCGGTGGCGAGGTGGTGCCAGCGGGCAAGCCTCTCTCGTTTGCGCTTGCCGGTAACCAGAACTGCGGCAAGACTACGCTCTTCAACCAGCTCACTGGCTCCAACCAGCACGTGGGCAACTTCCCCGGTGTCACCGTTGACCGCAAGGACGGCCAGATACGCAGCCATCCCGAGGCTACGGTCACGGACCTGCCGGGCATCTACTCGCTCTCGCCCTACACGGGCGAGGAGGTCGTGAGCCGTCAGTTTATCATCGACGCCAAACCCGACGCCATCATCGATATCGTGGACGCCACAAACATCGAGCGTAACCTCTACCTCACCACGCAGCTCATGGAGCTGGACGTGCCCATGGTCATCGCCCTCAACATGATGGACGAGGTCACGGAGAACGGTGGGTCGGTAGACGTAAACGCCCTCGAGTCCTTCCTCGGGGTGCCAGTGGTGCCCATCTCCGCAGCCAAGGACGAGGGCGTGGACGAGCTGGTGGAGCATGCCATTCACGTGGCCCGCTATCGCGAGCGACCCGGCCGCATCGACTTCTGCCGCCCGGACGGCCCTGACGGCGGCGCGGTGCACCGCTGCATCCACGGCATTGGCGAGCTTATCGCCGACCACGCCCAGCGCGCCGGCCTGCCCGACCGCTATGCGGCAACCAAGCTCATCGAGGGCGACGAGCTTGTCATCAAGGCTTTGGGCCTCGAGAAAAACGAGCTCGACGCCGTGGAGCACATCATCTCCCAGATGGAGGAGGAGTCTGGCTCCGACCGACTTGCCGCTCTCGCCGACATGCGCTTCTCGTTCATCGAGGCCATCTGCTCCCGCTGCGTCAAGAAGCCGCAGGAGAGCCGCGAGCACGAGCGCTCCACGCGCATCGACCGCGTGCTTACCGGGCGCTTCACGGCCATCCCGTGCTTCCTCGGCATTATGGTCGTGGTCTTCTGGCTCACCTTCGACCTTATTGGCGGCAACCTCTCCGACCTCATGGCAATGGGCGTGAGCGCGGCCACCGATGCCATCGACGCTGCCCTCACCGCTGCCGACGTGAACCCAGTGATTCACTCGCTGGTCATCGATGGCGTCATTGCTGGCGTGGGAACGGTCATCTCGTTTTTGCCCATCATCGTGACGCTCTTTATCCTGCTCTCGATTCTCGAGGACTCCGGCTACATGGCTCGCGTGGCCTTTGTGATGGACAAGCTGCTGAGAAGGATTGGCCTGTCGGGCAGGAGCTTTGTCCCCATGCTCGTGGGCTTTGGCTGCTCGGTGCCGGCCATCATGGCCACGCGCACCCTGCCCTCCGAGCACGACCGCAAGATGACCATCATGCTCACCCCCTTCATGAGCTGCTCGGCTAAGCTGCCGGTCTACACGCTGCTGTGCGCCGCGTTCTTCTCGAAGGGCGCGCCGCTTGTGATGGTCTCGCTCTACGTGATTGGCATGGCTGTTGGCGTGCTGGTGGCACTGGTCTTAAAGCACACGGCATTCAAGGGCGAACCGGTGCCGTTCGTGATGGAGCTGCCGAACTATCGCATGCCCAGCGCTGGCACCACGATGCGGCTGGCGTGGGACAAGGCGAAGGACTTTCTCACCAGGGCGTTCACGATCATCTTCCTTGCAAGCGTGGCCATCTGGTTCCTGCAGACCTTTGACGTTCGTCTCAACATGGTCGCCGACCAGTCGCAGAGCCTGCTCGCCATCCTGGGTTCGGCCATCTCGCCCATCTTTGCGCCGCTCGGCTTTGGCGACTGGCGCGCCTCCACGGCTCTGGTGACTGGCTTTGCCGCCAAGGAGTCGGTCGTCGCCACGCTCACGGTGCTCGTGGGCGACACGCCTGCTGCGCTGGCAACGGTCTTCACGCCGTTCACGGCCTTCGTGTTCCTGGTGTTCGTGCTGCTCTACACGCCCTGCGTCGCAGCGATTACTGCGGTGCGCAACGAGCTCAACGGCCGCTATGCGCTGTACGTGGTGCTTCTCCAGTGTGGCGTGGCATGGGTGGTTGCGTTCATCGTGCACGCCATTGGGATGTTGCTCGGGCTGGCGTAGGGATGTAGTCCGGGACACCAGGCGGTCCCCGGCCACCCGCCGGGGGCTGCTGGGACCAAACGCGACACATAACAGTGTCTAAAACGGCAAAACCGTCCGAAAACGTCTCAACAGCCTACTGGGGCTGGGTACCCGTCGGGCATCGGCGGCGGTGACCCTACAGCTCCAGCTCCAGCTCAACGGGGCAGTGGTCCGATCCGTACACGTCGTCGAGGATTGCCGTGCCGGTCACCTTGGGAATGAGCTGCGGAGAAACCAGGAAGTAGTCGATGCGCCAGCCAATGCCCCTCTCGCGGGCACGCATGCGGTAGCTCCACCAGCTGTACGCACCGGCAAGATCGGGGTGGCGCTCACGGAACGTGTCCACAAGCCCGCTCTCAAGCAGCTTGGTGAAGCTCTCGCGCTCCTCGTCCGAGAAGCCCGCGCTCTCGTGGTTGTCGTTCGGGCGGGCAAGGTCAATCTCCTCGTGCGCCACGTTAAAGTCGCCGCAGGTCACAACCGGCTTGTCTTGCGCAAGGTCGGCCAGGAAGTCGCGGTAGCGCTCGTCCCACACCAGGCGCTCGTCCAAGCGCGTGAGGCCCGCCTTCGAGTTGGGGGTATACACGTCGACAAACCACAGGTCGGGGAATTCCAGCGCGCACACACGGCCCTCGTCGTCTGCAACAGGCGAGCCAATCGTGCGAACCACCTGCAGTGGCTCCTTGCGGGTGAATACAGCTGTGCCCGAGTAGCCCTTGCGTTCGGCGCAGCTCCAGTACTGGTGATAGCCGGGAAGGTCGAGCTCCACCTGGCCCTCCTGCAGCTTGGTCTCCTGCAGGGCAAAGACGTCCGCGCCCAGCGTGTTGAAGATCTGGGTGAAGCTCGGCTCCTTCTTGAGCACGGCGCGCAGTCCGTTCACGTTCCACGAAACAAAGCGCAGGCTGCGAGTGGTGTCTGCCATAGTGTGTCCCTCTTCTTGCGGCGTGCGGCGCCCCGGCCGTACGGGTTGCCTGGTAGTCATAATTGTTTCTTCGAGAGTAGCACATGTGGAGGAAGGCATATGCTACCCCCTCAGCCACTCCATCATGCGCGGGAAGTCCCTCTCGGCCTGCTCGTGCCCCATGGCGTAGGACGCCTCGAGCTTTGGCCTGTCGATGGTGGTGGAGCGCACGGGCATCACATCTGGTCTAAAGACCCACGCGCGGCCCTCGCGCTCTAGGCTCTCCAGGTGGTCCATCGCGTCGTTGTAACGCTCCCAGCGCGTGGCGAGCGCGGCCTCCACCGCCTCGTTGCCGTGAGAGATTGCGTGGTAGAGCCGCAGTTCTCGGTCAGTGGGAGGCGTCTTGCGATAACCCGCCGGTCGTGTGCACACCATCACCAAGCGCTCGAAGCCCGCGTCCTCGGCCATGTGCGTGGGGAGTCCGGCACCTTCGCCTAAGCCCCCGTCGTACATCACGTGGCCGTCTACCTCTATGGGCTTCATAACGCCGGGGAGGGTCGAGCTTGCCCGTACGTGCTCCATCATGGGGATGGCCGCACCCATGACGGACTTGTCCCACACCACGGTCCTTCCCGTGTCTGCCTCGAAGCTCTGGATTGCCAGACGGGCCGGGTTTGCCGAGAAGGCCCTAAAGTCGAAGGGCATGTAGCCGTCGAGTGCCGCGCCCACGTAGTCGTAGTCCGCGTTGAAGTAGCCATGTCCCGTAAGCATCGAGCGAACGCCGCCCGCCTTGGGACGCTGGTCTGCCAGGGCGATGAAGGCGTCGCGCACACGAGTTTGATCACGGCTCAGGTAATCAACCGTATGGCTGGCGCCAGCGGAGATGCCGCAGGCAAAGTCGAAGTACACGCCGTTCTCGAGAAGGACGTTGGCGAACCCTGCCGTGTAGCTTGCGCGATAGCCGCCTCCCTCGAAGCAGAGCGCGCAATCGAAGACGTTACTTTCAAGCTCCACGAAGGGCCTCCCAACGGATGTTCTACCGTTTGGGATTATAGGGGAGCCCGGTTCCAACGTGACCGGCTCACCAGGCGAGAAGCCCTTCCGTTCCCTACTCGCCAAACAGGAACTTGCGCCAACGCGGCAGCTCGGCGATGCCCTGCTCGTGCCCGAGCAGGTAAGCGTGCTCAAGCTCCTTGACGTCGCGCGTGGTCCGCGTGACGGGCATCTCCTGCGGCCTCACCACAAGCGCCCGTCCTTCCTTCTCCAGCTCGGCCAAGTGGGCAAGTTCCTCGTTGTAGCGCTTGGGCCGCGTGAGCAGGGCATTTCTCGCGTAGGGATAGTCCTTCATCATGCGGATTACCGCGCGGCGCTTGACGGCCGAGAGTTCGTACTTGCGATACCCCGCAGGGCGAGAGGTGATGACAAAGAGTCTCTCGATTCCGTTATCCTCCGCGATGTGGTTAGGGAGCCCCGCGCCCTCGCCCAAGGAGCCGTCGAGCATGATCTGACCATCGACCTCGATGGGCTTCATGATGCCAGGCATGGTCGAGCTAGCCCGCACACACGCCATGAGTTGCTCGAGAGTCTGCATGTGGTCGCGCTCCCAGACAACGGTACGGCCGGTATCGCGCTGGAACGCCTGGATGCACACGCGCGCCGGATTGGCCTGGAAGGCCTCCCAGTCGAAGGACATTGAGCCGTCCTCAATACATCCCAGGTAGTCGTAGTCGGCGTTAAAGAAGCCGTGCTTGTGCAAAAACGACTTTACGCCACCCATCTGAGGGTTAGCTGCAAAGTCCACAAACGAGCGCTTGGTGCGCGTCATGTCTCGAGAGACGTAGTTGGTGGCGACGGTTGCGCCAGCGGAGATGCCGCAGACGTAGTCAAAGTAGATGCCCTGCTCGAGAAGGACGTTCACAAGACCCGAGACGTAGCTCGCGCGCATGGCGCCGCCCTCGATTACCAGGGCAACGTTGTGGACGTTGTTCTCAAGGGGCTCGTGCGGGGCCTTGGGAGCCAGCGTGGCCTCCCCGTCCTCTGTGGGGGCGCCATCGGGCTGGGTGGCATGGGGCTTTTCGTCTATGCGTTCGGTCGAGTCGTCCTCGCGCTGGGGCTGGTCGGTCATGGAAACCACTCCTCTCGGTGCTAGCATCGGAATTATTCTTCTACCCATTCGTCGAGGGGGTACGCATGGCTGGTGCGAGGGTGGTCTCGGACGCGTCGGAGGCGGCGCGAGAGCTTGTCGAGAGGATCGGGCATGCCAAGAGCGTTGTGTTCTTTGGTGGCGCAGGGGTCTCGACGGCGAGCGGCATCCCGGATTTCCGGAGCGAGGATGGTCTCTATCATCAGAAGTTCAAGTACCCGCCCGAGGAGATGCTGAGCCACGAGTTCTACCTCACCCACACCGAGGAGTTCTTCGACTTCTACCGCACGCGCATGATTGCCCTGGACGCCAAGCCCAACCAGGCCCACCACAAGCTTGCCGAGCTTGAGCGCGAGGGGAAGCTCACCGCAGTGGTCACCCAAAACATCGATGGCCTGCATCAGGCGGCGGGCTCAAAGCGCGTCTTTGAGCTTCACGGCTCGGTGCATCGCAACGTGTGCCAGCGTTGTGGCCACGTATACTCGGCCGAGTGGATCATGGACACAACGGGCGTCCCTCACTGCGAGGAGTGCGGCGGCCGCATTAAGCCCGACGTCGTTCTTTATGGAGAGTCGCTGGACGAGAGGACCCTTGTGGGCGCAGCCGAGGCAATCCAGTCCTGCGACATGCTCATCGTGGGCGGAACATCGCTTGTGGTGTATCCCGCGGCAGGCCTTGTGCAGTACTTCCAGGGCGATGACCTCGTGATTGTCAACAAGCAGCCAAGCCCGCAGGATGGTGCCGCCAACCTGGTGTGCGCCTGCGACATTGCAAAGGCGTTCGACTTCTAGTGCGGGGTTTGGGGCCTTGCCCGCGGCGGGGTAATCTCCATCTCGGCCCGGCCGTCCGCAAGGGCACAAAGGCACACGCTACAATATCCTGGATACGGGGCGGGAGCATGCCGCCCCCGCCGCGCTCACGCGCGACGCAGTCCACGGGAGGTCGATGTCTGTGCTCCGAGAGAACTACGCAACCTGGCTCGTTGGCTCGCACGAGCTCTCGCTCGCGCGTCCGCGCATCATGGGCATTCTCGATGTCATGCCAGAGGCATTCCCGGATGGGAAAGGCGGCGTGGACACCAAGGCCGCTTCCGAGCGAGGCCACGAGATGCTCGACGAGGGGGCGGACATCATCGACGTTGGCACCGCCACAGCGGTACCCGGCCAGGAGCCCCTTGCCTCCAACGAGGAGGCCGAGCGCGTGGTGCCCGTGATCCGCGCGCTGGTCGCGGAGGGCGCCATCGTCTCGGTGAACACCTGTCACCCCGACGTTGCCAAGATGTGCGTACGTCTCGGTGCTTCCATAGTGAACGACGCCACCGGCTTTACCAACCCCGACATGGTGCAGGTTGCCGCCGACACCGATTGCGGTTGCGTGGTCATGCACTGGGAGCACGAGGGACTTGGCTCGCACGCGCCTAGGCGAGAGGTACTTCTCGATGACTCGCGTCCAACGCGCTCGGCGGTGCCGCGCCCCATAACCTCGCAGCATCGCTTCACGCTGCCTGACGAGGCTCCCATCATGCGCCAGGTGATGGGTTTTCTCGGCGATCAGGCGCGTATCCTCATGCGAGCGGGCGTCGCGCACGACCGCATCTGCCTTGACCCCGGTGCTGGCTTCGACAAGTATGCTGATGAGGACGTGGTCATCCAGCGCGCAACGCGTTCTATGGCCTCGATGGGCTACCCGCTTCTTGCGGCAGTCTCGCGCAGGCACTTTCTTGGCGCGTTGACCGGAGAGACCCAGGCCGGCCAGGAGGATCCTGCGACATACGGCGTCTGTATCTCCTCTGTTCAGAACGGTGCGCGCATCCTGCGCGTTCACGACGTTGCGGGCATGGCGCAGGCCATAAATGCCTTCTGGGCAGTCTCGCATAAGGATTCCCGCCAGGGCTTTGTGGCGCTTGGGTCCAACGTGGGAGACCGTCTGGCCAACATCGCCCGTGCCGTGCAAATGATCGACGAAATCCCTCTTACCTGCGTGGTCTCGGTGAGCCATGCGTACGAGACGGAGCCCGCCTACGGCATCGCGACGCCGGTTGCCGACGCCGTGGCCGAGATTCGCACCGAGCTGCACCCCTTGGTGCTCCTGGGGCACCTGCTTGCGGTCGAGGATGCTCTTGGCCGCGAGCGTGACCCGGAGCAGGAAGGTCATGGTCCCCGCACTATCGACTGCGACCTGGTGTGGGTTGAGGGCGAGGTGCACGCGGGCAGGCGCCTCACGCTACCGCATCCCGGCTTGGGTGAGCGGGACTTTGTTCTCGTCTCCATGGAGGACCTCATGCACGACCCCGTGCGCTTCCTGCGCCACTCCGGCGTCAACGTGGTGGACCCAGATGACCGCGTTGGCCACGTGATGTCCGATCTTGGGGAGATCGTATGGGAGTAGCTGCCGAGCAGGCCATGGAACGTGCGCGCGAGGGGGCGCCAAACGGGGAGCTCTTCTCGCATAGAGAGGGGGGCGAGCTGGAGCTTGCCTGCGTGCTTCGACCGCAGGTGGGTATGGGAAGCCTGCCGGGCGTCCCCTATGTTGCGGCGCTTGGTGCCTGCGAGGGGCTCGAGCGGCTTGGCGTTGCCGGCGTGGGCGTTGGCTGGCCGGCGGACGTGGTTCGCGAGGATGGTGCCGGCCTGGTTGCGCGCGTGCGGACCACTGCCGGGTATGCCGAGGGGATGTTCGTTGTCTGCTCGCTGGCGTTTGACGTTGAGGGCGGCGCACATGCGGGCGCGCTCCTCGATGACGAGAAGGTCGCGGACGCCGTGTGTGGAGCGATTCTCGACCGCGTTGACGCATGGGCTGCCGCCGTTGGCGCGGGCCGTGCCGTGGCCGGGCCGCTTGCGCCTGTCCTCTCCGACTACTTTGACCGCGTTGCCCTCATGGGCAAGCCGGTGGAGCTGGCCTATCCCAACGGGCGCGTGGCTATGCGCGGCACCCTTGCGGGCGTCGACGTGTGGGGCCGCGCAACTGTGAGAAACGAGCTTGGGGGAGAGGCCGAGGCCTCGCCCGAGCAGGCCTCGATCCGCGCGGCGCAGTAGGTGCGTGTTTCTCGCCGGGGGCTAGCCCTGCTGATGCAGCCAGATCTCGCGGATGCCGCGCAGCGTGAGGTCGGGGTCCACAGCGGAGAAAAGATCTGTTGCCGTGCTCACGGTACGCGCGAGGCCACCGGTTCCCACCACGGGTGCATTCTCGATGCCAAGCTCATGCTTGATGCGAGCGACAAGGCCCTCTGCCTGTGCGGCCGCGCCTATGACGATGCCGGACTGAACGGCGGTCTCGGTCGTCTCGCCAAGCGCGTGGGCTGGGGCTTGGATTGGCACGCTGGAGAGCTTTGCCGCCTTCGAGAAAAGCGCAGCCGCCGAGAGCATGAGTCCCGGGGAAATGGCGCCTCCTCGGTAGGACCCCGCCGCGTCCACCACGTCGATGTTGGTTGCCGTCCCAAAGTCCACCACGATGACAGGTGCGCCGTAGGTGAGGCGCGCGGCCACGGCGTTGGCTATGCGGTCGGCGCCCACCTGGGTGGGGTCGGGCATGTCAACGCGCATGCCGGAGTCCGTCTGAGGAGTCACCACAAGAGGCTCTGTTCCCGTGCGGTCGAGCAGGCACTTGTACCAGGCGCGGGTGAGCACGGGCACCACGCACGCGATTCCCGCAGCCGTGACGCGCGCCTGGTCTAGACCGTCCTTGTTGAAGTAGCCGTGCAGACGGGCGTCGATCATGTCCGAAGTGTCCGTGTGGCTTGTCGCCATGCGCCAGCCGTGGGCCACGCTGCCGTCCTCGTCAAAGAGTCCGAGCGTGGTCTGGGTGTTGCCAACGTCAATCGCGAGAAACATGGGCGTCCTCATCTCTTTTAACAAAACGCCGTCTGCCTGAATGAAGGCTATGCCTACCGGAATAGGCGGCCGTTTGCTGCCCAGAAGCTTATATCATGGCCGCCAGACGCACATTGATTGACGCGCGGCAATCTCTCAAGAGGTCAGTTCTGCCAACTTTGCCGATAGAGGTTCCTAACATAGTGTCATTCAGGTTCGGCCCCAGCAGCGAGAGGGCAAAATAAGCAACGCAAATGGGGCGAGCAAAAGGTCGATGACGGTTTCCCGACCCCGAGCGAGAAGCAAGCCCCGAGAGGCATGCCAAACCGAGGTGTTGATTGGCACTGTGGCGGCGGAACCCTTGGGTAAACTGATGGATCATTCAGCAAAGTTAGGCCTACGACATTCAATCCCGGCCGGCTTTGAGGTGCCAAAACTATCCAGTGAAGCTCGACAGACGTTATAACTCCGCAGCGGAGAGAGCCAGGGGACGCTACGGAACCTCCGAACTGGATGGCACGCCCATCGCGAATTTGTGTCCGGTTTTCGTGAGATACTGAACATACGAGAGGAGGAAACATGGCATATGGTGCAACACTGACGCAGGACGAAGACCCTCGGCAGAGTCGAAAGGAGCGCGGGGCGTTTTTCACGCCACCAGTTATTGCCGATTTCCTCTGCACTGCGTCCATACGCAGCAAGGACGATAAGGTCTTGGAGCCAGCGTGCGGCGAGGCCTCTTTCCTCTTCAGCGCCGCTCGTCGTTTCATCGAGCTTGGCGCGTCCATAGATGAGGCCGGCTCGAACTTGTGCGGTTGCGAGTTGCACAAGGCAACAGCAGACGCTGCCCTACGTCGTCTCCAGGCGCAGAAGATAAGGCCGACCATGCTGATCGGGGACTTCTTCTCGGTTGATAGTCGGAGCTTGCCAATCAAGTTTGATGCGGTAGTGGGCAATCCCCCTTTCATCAGGTACCAGGCGTTTGCTGGGCCAGCACGCACGCGTGCAAGAGAGCGCGCGTTTGCCATGGGCGTGCGTCTCGACGCTCTCGCTTCGTCCTGGGCACCCTTTCTCGTGCACGCAACGAGCTTTCTCAAGGTCGGCGGCAGGGTCGGCATGGTGTTGCCGGCCGAGCTCCTCAGTACCAACTATGCTGCGCCGGTCAGGAAGTACCTGCTTGATTCCTTTTCGTCAATTGAGCTCATTCTCTTTGAAAAACCGGTCTTTCCCGAAGTGACCGAGGAGGTTGTGCTGCTCGTCGCGGACGGATTCCAGCGTGGTCGCAGTGGTTCGATTCGTCTTGTGCAGCTTGCGGACATCGACAAGCTTGGACGTGTGGAGAACTCTACCGTCGAAGTTCATGACTACATGAAGTGGCCGGGAGGTACTGCAGCTAGCGATGCTACCGAGCTCCTCTCCAAGGCGGCTTCCCATTTGCTCGTGCCGCTCTCCGCCTATGGAAGTATTCACCTTGGGGCAGTGAGCGGAGCAAACAAGTTCTTCGCAATTACTACGGCACAGGCACAGGAGTGGGGCATCCCAAGAGAGGAGCTGCTCTCCCTTTGTCCACCGGGGTCTCGTCATCTGAGAAACCTTCGGCTGACACAGAGGGACTACGAGCAGCTGCTTCTCCAGGGAAAACAAGCGCTGCTCTTATATCCAAACGACGAACCGAGTGGCGCGGTTCGTCGCTACCTCAACTGGGGCGAGGACAACGGTATCAATCTTGCGTACAAATGTCGGACAAGGAAGCCGTGGTGGCGCATACCGGGCGTCAGGGTATGCGACCTGTTCTTCACTTACATGAACGGTATTGGTCCCAACCTATGCGCTAATGATGCCGGGCTCGTATTCCTCAACTCCGTCCATGGCCTGTTTGTCCATCCCGAGCTGCGCGAGGTTGCGCGGGAGCTGCTCCCACTTGCCTGTCTGAGCTCGGTGACGCTGCTCTCTGCGGAACTGACCGGCCGCTCTTATGGCGGGGGCATCCTCAAGCTCGAGCCGTGCGAGGCCAGCAACCTGCTGGTCGCGAGCCCTAAGCTGCTGCTGACAAACCGTGAAGATTTCCTAGGCGTCAGAGATGAGGTTGAAGTGTTGCTTGGGCGAGGAAACCGCGATGGTGCGACGATGCTGGTGGATGATCTGATTCTTCCCATGATGGGCTTTGCAGAGAGTGAGCGTACGCAGATGCACCGCCTGCTTGTCGAACTTCGGGATCGTCGCGCAAATCGTGGGAGACAAACGCACGGGAAGAGGGATACTGCCAATGCCATCTAATGCTGAGAACGATTGCTTTAACGAGTACCTTACCCGCCACCGCGCGTCGAATGGCTTACTGCCGTTCTGGCATATAGACGTTCCTGTGCTTGATTATGGATTGCTGCAGGGTTTGCTCGAGCTTGCTCTGTCGAACGGAGGCGAGAAGTCCCAGACCGGTCTATTTGCACATGCGCTCGACCTCTGGATTGCGAGTGAATTCGAGAGAGCGGGCTTCGTGAACGAGGGGGTTTGGCCGCGTGCAGAAGCTCCCCGCGTAATCGACCCCGAGATTTTGAGCGCTGTGCAATCAAAAAGATGACGTGTTCGGGAGGCAGCGCTCGAGCTAGTAGAAGCTCGCGGCAGATCTAACGCTAACGTAATGGGTTCGGCTTATACCAAGCAGGTTGACGTCGGCATGTCGTCGTGGATGGCTGGTCCCGAGTTGCTTGTCTCCACAAAGACAATGGACAGGGCTTTTGGGAAGAACCTCGCAAATCGCTTTGAGGAGGCCTATGGAGACGCGAAGAATCTCCGAGGCCGCTATCCCCTAACGGCTCACGGTTTCTTCTACCTTGCAGAGGCGGGCATCCAAACAGAGGCCCAGTCCTTTGCGAAGCTCGTGCACATGCTTCGCCGCCTGCAGCGGCGTGGGGACGTGTATGATGCCTGCGCGCTCCTCCTCTGCCAACGCGTTGATGCAAGCGTTAAGGTGGTGAGCGTATCGTCTATGGGAGAGACAGGTGATCTTTCCCCCGAGACTTTTTTCCAGACGCTCATTGGCATCATCTTGGGGAATGCGCCGGAAGATACCCATGAGCGGGCTCGAGAGCTCTATCCCTTTGAATAGGCCACCCAAAACTCAGACATTAGTTGGTCTGCGCTAGGCCAGCGCCAATACGGGTAAGAGGGACTGCCCGCCGGGACTTACTGAGAGGGTGGTGCCGGAATCCGTCCCTGGAGCTGTCAGCGATTCTCCACACACCTTCGGCGCTCGATTTGCTATACTCCGAGAGCTTGACCGTCTTGAAGCGGAGCAATCCGCACCAAGGCATCACCACCCCTGTCCTGGTCGGAAACCAGGACCGACAAAAGGAGTCCTGCAATGAAGCAAGGAATTCATCCTAACTACGTGGAGTGCACCGTCCGCTGCACCTGCGGGAACACGTTCAAGACGCGTTCCACCAAGCCCGAGCTCGTCATCGACCTCTGCGACAAGTGCCACCCGTTCTACACCGGCCAGCAGAAGCTCGTCGACACCGGCGGCCGTGTCCAGCGCTTCGCCAACAAGTTCGGTGGCGCCGCGCAGGCCAGGCTCGATGCCGAGAAGGCCGCCAAGGCCGCCAAGGCCGCGAAGGTCGCAGAGCTCGAGGCCGCTCGCAAGGCCGCCAAGGAGGCCAAGGCTGCCAAGAAGGCCAAGCGTGCTGCTGTGTACGCCAAGAAGGCCGAGGCAGAGGCTGCCAAGGCTGTCAAGCAGGCCGCCGAGGCTCCCGCAGAGCCCGAGGCCGCTGCCGAGGCTCCCGCAGCTGAGTAGCACTCGCTCATAGCGCAACGCAAGAACGGGGAGGCCGACGGGAGTTGGCCTCCCCGTTGTGTTTCTAGGTCTAGCTTTCTATTGGATATGAACAACGCTGGTGAGGAATAGTCAAGCGGTCAGATTTCTTGACATCGCAGCACGCATCTCAGTAGTTGTTTACGGGTGTATGCGAAACAAGAGAACCAACCCTAGATAGGGTATCCAACGATTCGAAATCTTTGTTGTAAAAATGGAAGTGACTCTGGTGCATTCTCCCCTATATTCAGGAGATATCATGTTCAGAACTTGTCCATTTCTCTATTGTTTGGTAGGCATTCATGGCCACAAGAAGCCTTCTGGGGGAGAATGATTCCGCTACATCGACAGAAGCTCTCTTCACCCAGCTGGCATCTATTCTTAGGGAAAAGATTTATTCCCATGAATGGCAGAGCGGATCTCGGATACCTTCCGAACACGACCTTATGCGTGAGTTCGGATTGTCTCGTGGCACTGTTCGGCGTGCGATAGGGGTACTCATTGAAGAGGGCAGACTCGTTCAACGGCGCGGCAAGGGAACGTTTGTTACCGGTCCCGGCATTTCTCACCCTGCGGGCGTGAGGCCAATCTCCTTTGCAGAGTCTTTGAGACGGCAAGGAAAAGATTTCGTTACTCATGTCCTGGTCAAGCAGGTAACGCCTGCGCCTGAGAACGTGGCGAACGAGCTTGATATCAGGGTTGGGGATCCCGTCATGTACATGCGCAGGGTTCGAACGGTTGAAGACGTCCCTGTCATATGTCAGGAGAGTTGGACAAACCTCAGCGAGTGCAGGGGTATCGAGGATATCGACTTCACCAAGGTCTCGCTATTCGACGCCGTTGAGAAGACATCGAGGCGTAGAGTTAAGTATTCCGAGATGAAGTACGAGGCCCTGGTTGCGGGGTCTGAGCACGGTGCATTGCTTGGCTGTGACGAGAATACGGCCGTTCTCCACCTTGAACAGGTTATTCACCTTGAAGATGATGCCAAGATAGAGTGGAGTGTCACGTGGCTGACGCCGGGCCAGTCAATCGTGGGTACTGCATACCAACCTGAGAGCTAGGGCCAAACACCGCCCAATATGAGTCCATCGGCCATTTAGCGGTACATAAGTGCCGCTCATGGATTCTTCATATCCGTCTCAACTTGTACACTCGATACTGAACAAGAGACATGTTGTCCACTCTATAAAGGACAACTGATAGCTCATAAGTCGGTGTAATGGTGACTTGAGGAGAGAAGTCTATGGACAAGATTGTTCTCAAGCGCCCGTTTTTCGTCGTCAATCCCAAGTCCTACTTGTACGGCGAGAAGCTTCGTAGGCTCGCGCGCAAGACGGACGAGCTCTGCGAGCGCTATGGCTTCCAGTCCCTGTTCACCGCGCAGCTCATCGACCTCGCGTGGGTCGCGGACAACTGCCCGCACCTCATCCCATGCGCGCAGGCCATGGAGAGCCTCAGGCCCGGGCGCGGCATGGGCCACGTCCTCCCGGAGGCGCTTGCCGCCGCAGGGGTGCGCGCCACGTTCCTCAACCATGCCGAGAACCCCATGACGGTGGGGGAGCTCGCCAAGACCATCGTGCGCGCCCGCGAGGTTGGCATCCTCACCTGCGTCTGCGCCGACTCCGTCGAGGAGGCCCGGGCGATCGCCGAGCTCCACCCCGACATCATGACGTGCGAGCTCAACAGCCTCATCGGCACGGGCCACGTCGCCGGCGAGGACTACATCCGCGCGTCCACGGAGGCCGTCAAGTCCGTCTCGCCCGAGACCATGGTCCTGCAGGCCGCCGGCATCTCGACCGGCCAGGACGTCTACGACGCCATCTACTACGGCGGCGATGCCACTGGCGGTACCTCCGGCATCGTCTGCGCGGAGGACCCGGAGGCGAAGCTCGGGGAGATGTTCGAGGCGCTCGACCGCGTCCGCGCAGACATCCGGAGGGAGGCATAGCCATGACCGTCTTCAAGGGACTCGTGAGGGTCGAGACGCTCGCCGGGAAGCCGACATACGTCGACGTCACCGAGGAGGTCGCCGGCATCGTCTCCCAGAGCGGCATCAAGGAGGGTGTTGTCCACTGCATCTCCTGCCATACGACCTGCGCCGTCTACTCCCAGGAGTTCGACCACGACATGACCCCAGCCGGCGACACCTTCATGCAGGCGGACCTCTCGGACGGCCTGGAGAGGGTCTTCCCCGAGCAGCACGACTGGAGGACGTACCGCTATCCCGGGCTCCGCCACTTTGAGGAGGTCGAGAGCTGGCCTAACGCGGAGGCATATCTTCCCGGTGGCGACCGTACCCTTCTCTGGAACGGAGACGCGCACCTTCGCTCCGTTCTCGTGGGCAGTAGCCAGACCTTCGAGATCGCAGACGGCAGGCTTGAGATGAATGGTCTCGCGAGCGTCTTCTTCGTCGACTTCGATCGCACGCGCGAGCGCACCCGTAGGCTTCGCGTCGTGGTGATGGGGGACTAGCTGTTTCAATTCTGTCGGTAGTGGAGCGAGCCGTTCGCTCTCAGGTGAATTGGAGGATTACGATGGCAAAGATGAAGCACATTCTTCTCTCCTGTGGATCAGGAATCGTTACTTCGACGATAGCGAAGAAGAAGGTCGAAGCGCTTCTTGACAGCCATGGTTATAAGGGACAGTACGAAATTACTCAGATTCCTTTGGCTTCGGCTCCGGAGAAGTCTCGTAACTACGATTTTATAGTTGCGACTTCGATAGCCCCCACTGAGCTCCACTGTCCTTATGTCAACGGGGTCCCGTATCTGATGGGGCGTGGGACCGAGGAAACCGATGCTCAGATTCTTAAGCTAATGAAAGAGGATTAGCGGCTGCGCGTTAGTGCTCCGACAACTTAGATTGCTTGCTTCACATTCCTCCGGGGTGTGTTGGTGGTTTCTTGCGCTGACAAGCGCATAGACGTTGGGTGTGTTACTAGAGGAAAGGAATGGAGATGGATGCTTTTCTCGGATTCTTCCAGTTTATCTCTGGGCTGGGAGTATCGGTAATGATGCCAATCGTGCTCACCATTTTGGGGTGTTGCCTTGGTGCCGGATTTGGTAAGAGCCTCCGGGCTGGCTTGACAGTGGGCGTTGGTTTCATCGGTCTTAACCTTGTTATTAACTCGCTGCTCGGTACAACCCTTTCTCCTGCTGTTCAGACCATGGTTGAGCGTTTTGGCCTGTCTCTGACGGTTGTGGATGTTGGCTGGCCTGCCGCTGCCGCAATCGCCATGGGCTCCACTGTTGGAATCATCATCATCCCGCTCGGTCTTGCGGTAAATATAGTGATGCTTCTCACCAACACGACCCAGACAGTTGACGTTGACATTTGGGATTATTGGCACTTCGCCTTCACGGGCGCACTTGTCGCAATTGTTACCGACTCAATCGTTTGGGGCATCATTGCCGCCATCCTCAACATGATCATTATCATGGTCCTAGGCGACTACACTGCCCCGCTGGTTGAGGAGTCCCTCAACATGCCTGGCGTCTCTCTGCCACACGGCTTCACTGCAGCGTATGCGCCGATCGCCATGCTTTTCAACTGGATTTTCGACAAGATTCCCGGTCTGCGCGATGTCGATATCAATACTGATACCCTGCAGAAGAAGTTCGGTGTCTTTGGCGAGCCGATTCTCGTTGGTACTATGATTGGTCTTGTCATTGGCTGCCTTGCGTATTGGGATCCCAGCAACGTTACCACTTCGATTACTCAAGTTCTGACGCTCGCTGTCTCTCTTGGCGCTGTGCTGGTCCTCATCCCCAAGATGGCAGCGCTGCTCATGGAAGGTTTGCTCCCCATCTCTGATGCTGCATCCACATTCGTCGAGAAGCGCTTTAAGAACCGCGGCAAGATTTACATTGGCCTCGATTCCGCTGTGGGCGTTGGTCATCCAGTGACACTCGCTATCTCGTTCGTCCTCGTTCCCCTCTGCATCTTCCTCGCCGTCATCCTTCCGGGCAATAAGGTGCTTCCATTTGCGGACCTGGCCGTGATTCCGTGGATGTTTGTTCTTATCACCCCGGTAGTGCACAACAACGGCTTCCGTGGAATCATCATCGGTATCATTGTTCTTACTGTCGGCCTTTACATTGCTACCGACCTTTCGCCACTGATCACAACTGCAGCAGCAAACGTTCAGTTTGATATGGGCACCGCGACTGCCATCTCCTCTATCTGCGACGGTGCAAACCCGCTCACTTGGTTCATCGTCCGTATCGGTTCCTTTATGAACGGTATCGGCATGGTCGCAATTGCAATTCTGGCTATTGCGCTTGCCATCTGGAACCGCAAGCGCATCCTCAAGGAGGCTGCTGAGCTTCACGCAGCCAAGGGCGAGGAGTAAGAACCAACGCGAGTCCTTGGTCCCTTGGGTCATTTCTAGAATTCTTAAAGCCGGGGCCACACGTTCTTTTGTGCGGCCCCGGCGTGTCTGGAGAGTTATGAAGAAGTCTTATGTCTATGAACCGCCGTTTTATAACATTGAGGTGACTTTCACTGGCGTGTTCTGCGCAGTAACTTGTATCGCATGCATTGCGGCTGCGATACTTGACGTCTTCATCCCTCGTGGGCTCGCTTTTATATTTGGCGCTGTAGCGTTTTATCAGGTATGGAATACCTTTGTTTCGCTTTCCAACCCAGAGAGAGTTGAGATTGATGAGGAGGGCGATTTCATTTCGTTCTCTGGTTTCGGACGTGTGGATTCGTACAAACTCTCTGAACTTTCGACCTTTCTTGTGAGACCTTTTCCCAGTTCCGGAAAGACATACCTCCGTGTCCAGAATCACAACATCTTCAAAGGGCGCTACTGGGTTCCCACAAAGATGTTCTCAGGCGGGGGAGAACTATTTGCCTATCTGGTCAATTTGGGCAATAAGGTTCATCCCAATTCGCTCCAGGCTCGCGCATACGACATCAACAAGGATTATTTGAATCATGCCGACCAGATAGAGGCCGTTCGATCCAAGGAGAGGTCTGCGCGGCGAAACAATAGAACGAAAACGCGAAATAAGCTCCGATCAAGGCAGAAGAACGCCAAGCAGAGCGCTGATGCCCATAAATAAACAGAGAGGCATGTTCATAATATGTTTGAATCTGAAAAGAAGGAAATGCTGGAATGTGCGCTCAAGCTTGATCGATATGGGCTGATTGCGTTGTCTGGTGGCAACGTGAGCGTGCGCGCGGGTGATGACCTCTTTATCGTCACTCCCTCAGGAATGATTTACGACGAGATGGTCCCTGAGGACATGCTTGTCGTTGGTGGAAGAGGAAACATCGTCGAGGGAACCCGAAAAGCTTCGGTTGATACGGCAGCACTGTTGTACATTTTCCACCATATGCCCAAGGTGAATGCCGTAATTCATACGCATCAGCCGTATGCAACTGGCCTTGGTTTGGTCATGGACGAGATACCGTGCAACCTCTCCACGATGGCGAATGCCGTGGAGGGACCTTGCCATGTTGCTAGCTATGGCGATCCGGGGTCGCTCTCTATGGGAGTGCAGGCAGTCGAATCCATTGGCGACCAGCTTGCTGTGGTGCTCAAGCATCATGGTGTCATTGCAGTAGGTAGGGATCTCCGCCAAGCGATGTTCTCTTGTGTTTACCTCGAGGAAGCTGCGAAGACGGTGTCCGTGGCGCTTTCCACTGGCAAGCCGATGGCTGAAATGACACAGGCGCAAATCGATGAAGCAGTCTCCGTATTTCATCGGTATGGCCAGCACACACTTGATGAGCAAGATGCTGAAGAGGCCGCAAGGAACTGAGTTAGCCAACAGTGTGATTGTCGTTTGGAGCAACAATGATCCTTAATCTTCGTGATATCTGCGCTGTGGCCGAACAGAACAACATGGCCATTGCATCCTTTAACGTTCCGAGCTTCGAAGCCCTGAGGGCTGCTATTGATGTAGCTGAGGAAACCGGTTATCCGGTTATTTTGAGTCACGCCGAGGGGCACGAGCCCTTTGTCCCCCTCGATTCCATTGGGCCAGCTATGGTTGCACTTGCGGAGCGCTCGAGCGCCATGCTGTGCGTCCATCTGGATCACTGCGAGCACCTTTCTTACATGCGTCGCGCACTTGAGATTGGCTTTACAGGCGCTATGTATGATGGCTCTTTCGAGCCGTATGATGTCAACCTCGAAAACTCTCAGCGTGCCGCAGAAATGTGCTCTGGCTTTGACTGCGGCCTCGAATGCGAGCTTGGTTCTATGGGATCTCGTGAGGCGGGTCAACGTGACGAGGGGGGCACCGCCGAGGAGTCGGGTGCAGTTTATACAAATCCTGACCAGGCAGCAGATTTCATTGCGTCAACTGGTACGGATATCCTTGCCTGCTCGTTTGGCACTGTTCACGGGATTTACAAGGGCGAGCCGCACCTCAACTTCAAGGTTCTGACTGATATCAGAAACCGCGTGAAGATTCCCCTGGTTATGCACGGAGGGTCGGGCGTCTCAGATGAGGACTATAAGAAAGCAATTGACTCTGGTATCCGCAAGATTAACTACTACACCTATGGCGTGAAGTATGCCGGTGAAGCCGCTTGTGCCGAGATGGAAGCCAAGCGCTCCAAGAGTGATGATGCCATCGTGTACTGGCACGATTTGACAAGTGTTGCATACGACCGGCTGGTGGAAGACTTTGATCACGTCGTGAAGGTCTTCGCAAACGGTGCCAAACCGCTTGCTTAGCGGGCTCATAAACATCAACCGGAGGTAATAATATGGCAGCGCTTGACACTTCGCTCTTCAGCCCGGATCTCGTCTTCTTTGATATCACGGCGACCATTGGAACTGAGCTGTTCTCGCAGCTCCGCGAGAGACTTGCCCCCATGGGATACCTCGAGGACAGCTGGCTCCAGGCAATTGTCACTCGTGAGAATAATTACCCGACAGGGTTAGAGCTTGACAATATTTCTGTCGCGATTCCACATGTCGAACCCGAGAACATCGATAAGCCTTACATCGCTGTGATCAAGCCTGAGAATCCAGTGGCGTTTGAGCCCATGGCTGCCATGGTCGACCACCCCGTGCAGGCTCAGCTGATTATCAACCTTGGGCTAAAGGCACATGACGAGGACCAAGTGGCGGTACTTCAGAAACTCATGAATGTGTTCATGGATTCGAGCGCATGCGAGGACATTCTTGCTCAGACCACGGGGGAGGGGATGGTTGACACCATGGTGAAGTACTGTAAAGAATAGGAGCGACCCTTTCATCTTGGTGGCAACGGTCTTGGATGCCGCTTGGTTTGAATCCCATTGCGTGAGTCGAGTTCGATGCCTGGGATTTAGCCAAGCGGCATTACCGTTCTCTCGCTACACCAGCTTGAGCCCAGAGCTCGAGTCGCTGCCAGCGCTCCCTTTCTCCGCCGCACCGTCCGCCCTGCGCGCCAGCTCCTCCTGGTGCCGTATGGCAGCCATGACCTCGCCTATGCGCTTCTTGGCTTCCTCCTCGGATTCCTGCACGTAGGTGCAGTGGCACTCGGCTACAACGGCCTCGAGGGCCTTCGTGCGTCTGGCCGCGTCGAGCAGCTGGTCCATCTGGCCGCCCGCCTTCGCACGCGCGATGAGCGCTTGGGCATCGGCTGGGGAGAGCTGCAGCAGGTGAGGCAGCTCGGTCTCGTCGACCTTAATTTTCTTCTCGCTTGCATAGGCATCAAGCGCCGCCTCGTGCTCTGTCTCCTTTGTGGCCGCAAGCTGGAGCATCGAGTCAAATTGATCCGGTTGCATGCCCATCTGCGCGAGAACCGCCTCAACAGGCTGTCCGGTCGTTGCGATTCGCTGCGCGATGTCCTGGAACAGTGCATCTTTCACCTGCGACACCTGCGAGGCTGGGACCGACTGGCACAGGCGCTCGGCAAGAGCGTCGAGACACGCGTCTGCCTTCTGCTCCTCGGCAGTCTCCTCGCTCAGGGAGCTGAGGTACGCGCGGGTCTGCTCGCGCAGGCGCTGCTCGTTCTCGATGCCGTCGAACTTGCCGGCCACCCACGCAGGGTCCGCGAGGTCCTTCTCGGTCCCGCCGGCCTCTCGCACCAGGCTCTGTATGGCAAGCTCAACTTCCTCGTCTGTGGTGCGAACAACGTGCACCTGCACGTCTACCGGCCCGTACGAGGCGAGTGTATAGAACGCCCTGTTCCCAATGACAAACGGCTCGGGCTTCTGGATGGTCATAAATCCTCCTGATTTGCGCGGCACTCTCGTTCGCGCGGCTGCCTTCTGGCCAGTATGCCCAACTTTTCAGGGTGTCCGCACACCAGATTCCGTCGAGATGAGAAAGGCGGCTTGTGCACGTACTCGCTGCTAAAACGTGCCTTCCAGCGTCAGAATAACGTTCGAGCAGAGATTTCCCGCACCAAATGGAGCAGAATGGGCACGCGAGAAGGGCACGCCCTCGCCAGGGCGCGCTATGCGGAGAGGAACAAGGGGAACATGGCAGAAGCAACCACTATCCACACAGACGTCGCAATCGTTGGGGCTGGCCCGGCGGGCATCTTTACCGCTCTTGGCCTGCTCGGCAAGGGGGACACGCGCTCCATCTCCATCGTCGAGAAGGGCCTGCCCATCGAGAAGCGCAGCTGCCCCGAGGCCAAGGTTGGCCACTGCGTCAACTGCCAGCCGTGCCGTATCACCACGGGTTTCTCGGGCGCTGGTGCCTTCTCAGACGGCAAGCTCTCGCTCTCGCGCGAGGTGGGCGGCGACCTGCCCGAGCTCATCGGCCACCAGTTCGCGCAGGAGACCATCGACCGCGTCGACCAGATGTATCTCGACTTTGGTGCTGACCCGCATGTCGAGGGCCTCGGCCACCCCGATGACGTGGCCGAGATTCGCCGCCGCGCCATCAGCGCGGGCCTCAAGCTCGTGGACTGCCCCATTCGCCACCTTGGCACCGAGAAGGCCCAGGAGCTCTACGCGCGCATCGAGAAGCACCTGTTTGACGCCGGCGTGAACATCCTCTTCGAGACCGAGTGCGAGGAGGTCGTGATTGAGG
Source organism: Olsenella sp. (assembly GCA_022648325.1). Lineage (GTDB taxonomy): Bacteria > Actinomycetota > Coriobacteriia > Coriobacteriales > Atopobiaceae > Tractidigestivibacter. The sequence goes on along the minus strand of JALCMG010000007.1, from coordinate 23,142 downwards.
GCGGCGTGTGCAGCGGCCTTGTGGTGCGCAACCGCGACGGCGAGACGCGCATCGAGGCAGGCGAGACAATCGTCGCCACCGGACGCCGCGGCGCGAGCTGGTTCGACGCTATGTGTGACGAGCACGGCATTGGCCACGTGGCGGGACCGGTTGACGTCGGCGTGCGCGTTGAGGTGCGCGACGAGGTCATGGAGCGCGTGAACGACGTGCTCTACGAGTCAAAGCTCATCGGCTATCCCAACCCGTACAAAAACAAGGTGCGCACCTTCTGCCAGAACCCCGGCGGCTTTGTAAGCCAGGAGAACTACGACGGTGGCCTGGCGGTGGTGAACGGCCACTCATTCAAGGATCGCAAGAGCCCCAACACCAACGTGGCAGTGCTCTGCACGCTCAACTTCAAGAGCCCCTTCGACAAGCCCATCCTCTACGCGCAGCGCGTGAGCGAGCTCATCAACATGCTGGGTGCCGGCCACATTCTGGTGCAGCGCTTTGGCGACATTCTCGACGGCAAGCGTACCTGGCCCAAGGAGCTCTCGCAGTCCAACGTGGTGCCCACGCTCCCTGACGCCGAGGCCGGTGACATCACCGCCGCCATGCCCATGCGCCCCATGGTCGAGATTATCGAGTTCATCAAGGCCGTCGACCACGTGGTTCCGGGCTTTGCCTCCTACGAGACGCTGCTCTACGCGCCCGAGGTCAAGTTCTACAGCAACCGCGTCCGGATGGACGAGAACTTCGACACCAACGTCCAGCACCTCCACTGCCTGGGCGACTCCTCCGGCTGGACCCGCGGCCTCATGATGGCCTCGGTGATGGGCCTGCTCATGGGCGAGAACCTCGCCGACAGATGAGACAAAGCAGATGAGACAAAGGGACTGTCCCTTTGTCTCATTCGCCGCTACGTAGCTACCGCCTGCCGGCGGGCTGCGTGGCGGCGTTTTTCTCATCCCTAACTGTATTAAACTAACTAGTACAGTTAGGACGGATAATCGCTGCCGGGCACCCGACAACAGGCCCAGTCGTCCACCGGGGGGGCGGGAGGTGTCGTGATTCAGATAAGCTACCAGGACCCGCGTCCCATCTACGAGCAGGTGCGCGATGCGTACCGCCAGCAGATCCTTGCGGGCGTGCTCGCACCGGGGGAGCAGCTCCCCTCGGTGCGCGAGCTCTCGTCTCGCCTGGCCGTGAACCCCAACACCATCCAGCGCGCCTACCGCGAGCTTGAGCAGGAGGGTTGCATCTCCTCGGTGCGGGGCAAGGGCAGCTTCGTCGCAGACGTGTCAGGCGCCGCAGAGGCGCGCCGACGCGAGCTTCTGGAACGGTTCGACCAGCTTGTTCAAGAGCTTGAGTCCCTGGGCGTGACGCTCGTGGAGCTTGGGCAAAGAGTTGGGGGAGGCGAGGGGTGATGGCATCGGCCATTGAGGTCAGAAACCTGCGGAAGGTCTTCGACGGCACGCCTGCACTCGACGGGGTGAGCCTCACCGTTCCCACGGGCGCGGTTTACGGGCTTGTGGGACCCAACGGCTGCGGCAAGTCCACGCTCATCTCGCACCTGTGCGGCGTCATGCGCCCTACCTCCGGCGACGTCTTGGTCTTGGGCGAGAAGGTCTTCGAGAACCCCGGCGTCAAGGCGCGCATCGCCTGCGTTCCCAGCGAGCCTTACTTCATTGGCTCGGAGAGCGCAGACGGTATGGCGGGCTTCTATCGCATAATGTTTCCTGCCTTTGATCTTGCGCGCTACTTAGAGCTGGAGAGGCGCTTCGAGGTTGACCACACAAAGCCGCTCCGCAAGCTCAGCCGAGGCATGCGCGCGCAGGCGGCCATCTGGCTCGCGCTCTCCGTTCGCGCGGACGTCCTGCTGCTCGACGAGCCCATGGACGGCATCGATCCTCTCGCCAGAAGACACATGTGGCGCCTGGTGCTTGAAGAGGTAGCTGAGCGCGGCCTTACGGTGCTCGTAACCAGTCACAATCTGCGCGAGCTCGAGGGCGTCTGCGACCACCTGGGCATCATGGCCATGGGCACAATGCGCGAGGAGGTTGACCTCTCCCAGCCTTCGGAGGGCGTCGCAAAGGTGCAGGTGGTTCTGCCCGAGGGCGTGGCTCTGCCCACCGCCCTTAACGTTATCCAGAAGTCCAACGAGGGGCGCGTGCTCACGCTGCTCGTGCGCGGAAGCGCGGGCGAGGTGCGGGAAGCACTCGCCGTCCTACGCCCGTCCTATCTCGAGGTCCTGCCGCTATCCCTGGAGGAGCGGTTCATCTGCGAGCTTGGAGGCGATGACGATGGCATCATGTGAGATGCATAAAGAGCGTCGTACCCCTTCACCGGCGCTCGGGCTCTTTCTCGACACCTGCCAGTGGTACGCGTACCTGGGGGTGGGCTACCTTGTCGTTTGGCTCTGCTGGCTTGTCCCTCTGGCGCTGAGAATAACCGGGCCAACCCCGCCCGCAGACCCTGCGCATGAGCTTGCGCAATCTGGAATGGCCGTCGTGGCGCTTTCTGCGGTTGTCTCGTTTGCGGCGGTCAACGGCGCATTCTCGTGGATTTACGACCGCAGGGCAGTACAGCTCTACGGCATGCTCCCGCTGCGGAGGGGGACCATCTTCCTGGCGCTCATCCTGGCGGGCGTGGTTCCGCTCCTGGTTGCCGTGGGTATCTCCGGCTTTGTCTTTGCCGCGGTTCTCGGCTTTGGGCAGGATGCGGCCGCTATACTGCCGTGGATTGAGAGACACGCCCTGCTCATTGTGGCCTTCAGCGGCATCTCTGCCGTGTGCATGCAGCTGGCCGGTAGGCCCGTCTTTGCCCTGCTGTGCTATCTGCTCGTCAACTTCTACGCGTATGCTGCCCGGCAGTTTGCGGAGACCCTCTACGGCATCGTTGCGCCATCGGTGTCATGGGCGTCCGTCGAGGGGCTTGACTGGGCAAGCCCGTTCATCCAACTCATGCAGCTCGTCTCCCCATGGGCAATCACCTATCCCTTCCCCGTTCCCAGCCTTGAAACAGCCCTGGAGCAGGCCCTCGTCATCTACGCAATTGTTGGCCTTGCCTGCACGGCGCTGGCGATGCTTGCCTTCTCTCGCCGCAACCTGGAGCGAGCCGGAGACGCCTACGTAAGCACCGTCGTACGTACCGTGGTTAATGTGCTTGTCAGCGTCCTCGTTGGGTTTGCTGCCACGGACCTTGTGCTCGCGACGTCACTCTCGAACGGCTACGGCATTCCTGCTCATGTGGCTTCAATGTTCTATGGCGTCTCCCCTCAGCTGGCATGCCTGTTGCCGGTGGCCTTCTCGGCGCTGGTCTTTGCGATTGCCGAGGCCATCTTGGGGCGCGGCGTCAAGAGCCTGCGCACGCGTATTCCAGCGCTTGCGATAACAACGGGTGTTGCCCTTGTGGCGAGCGTTGTCTGCGTGGGCTCCGCCGTGGACGCTGCTGCCTACGTACCCAACCCCGCAGACGTCCGGCGCGCAACCGTCTCCTACGTTGCCATGCCGTTTGAGGACGAGAAGGATGTGGAGCGCGTGTGCCGGCTGCACAGCGTGCTTGCAAGCTCCGTTCCTGCTAGTGACAGGCCCGTCCCAACAAGCACCAACACAGAAACAATCACGTACTGGATGAAGGACGGCACCAGCCTCTCTCGCCAATACGCCATCCCCCTCAACGATGATGGTGAGCTGGACGCCAGCAGCGAAGTGGCGCAGGCTCTCAAAGACCTCGTTGACGACCCCGCAACCGAGAAGGCGCTTCGTTCCCAGGTTGACGCTGCCCTTCTCGACGAAAGCTCGTCGTACGTAATGCTGGACTACCAGGAGTATTCGAAAGACTCCCAGGATGATGCACCCTGGCATAGCGAAGCAATCTCCCATAGGGATTACGCTGCCCTCCGCAAGGCGCTCACTCAGGATATCGACGAGCATGGTGCAGCGTGTGCGGTGGCGTTGTATCAGTTGACAGCCGGCTTCTATGACTCCACTGGCGCCTATCAGTACCAGACAGCCACGGGAAACCTCTTGGGGACGTCGGTTGAGACCCCCTACCTCGCCAACGTTAGCCTCCACCCAACTGCGACGCCCGACGAGCATGCGGTTGGAACGACCATCTACCTCAGCGAGGGCGCGACGCCCCATACCGTTGCCTGGCTGCGCTCCCGCTACGGCCTCGAGTTCGTCGGGCGGTGAGACAAAGGGAAACTCCCTTTGTCTCATGTGCGTCGCGCGTGTGGGGCGCTGCCGCCTGAATCGAAACACCCCTGCGGTGGTAGACTTTGCAATGCTGACTAATTATGCCGCGTCACCGTACGGCCTGCCGTACGCCGCGGCCCACTGCAAGGAGAACTGCCATGCGCGACAAGCTCGAGAAGATCATTGCCGCGTACGAGGAGCTGGAGCAGAAGATGGTCGACCCGACCGTCGTCTCCGACCCCAAGGAGTACGCGCGCATCGCAAAGGAACACGCCGACCAGGCCGCTCTCGTGGCCAAGGCCCGTGAGTACCTCCAGGCTCTTGATGACGTCGAGGCTGCCAAGGAGATGCTCCACGAGACGTCCGACGCCGAGGAGAAGGAGATGCTCCAGGCAGACATCTCCGAGAACGAGGCCAAGCTCCCCGCCCTCGAGGACGACGTCAGGTACATGCTCATCCCCGGAGACCCCAACGACGAGAAGGACACCATCGTCGAGATTCGCGCGGGCGTGGGTGGCGACGAGGCGGCTATCTTTGCCGGCGACCTCTTCAACATGTACCAGCGCTTTGCGCAGTCGCACGGCTGGAAGACCGAGGTCCTTGACGCCAGCCCCGGCGAGGCCGGCGGCTTCAAGACCATCGAGTTCAAGGTCACGGGCGAGAAGGTCTACTCCGTCATGAAGTACGAGAGTGGCGTCCACCGCGTCCAGCGCGTCCCCAAGACCGAGAGCCAGGGCCGCATCCAGACCTCCACGGCCACCGTCGCGGTGCTTCCCGAGGCCGACGAGATCGACATTGAGATTAAGCCCGAGGACCTGCGCATCGACACGTACTGCTCGTCCGGCCCTGGCGGCCAGGGCGTCAACACGACCTACTCGGCCGTGCGCATCACGCACATCCCCACCAACACGGTGGTGCAGTCGCAGGAGCAGCGCTCCCAGATCCAGAACCGCGAGGTCTGCATGCAGATGCTGCGCGCCCGCCTCTACGAGGCCGAACTCGAGAAGCAGCAGTTCGAGCAGGGCGCCGAGCGTCTCTCGCAGATTGGCCACGGCAACCGCTCCGAGAAGATCCGCACGTACAACCAGCCGCAGGACCGCGTCACCGACCACCGCATCGGCTTCAACTCCACGTACAACGGCGTGCTTCTCGGCGACCAGCTGGGCACTGTGATTGACGCCCTCGCCGCGGCAGACCGCGCCGAGAAGCTCGCGCAGGCGGTGTAAGGCGGGGCATGGCCAGCCAGACGTGGACCGTCAAGCGCATCCTCGAATGGACGCGCGGGTATCTGGAGCGCAAGGGCGACGAGCACCCGCGGCTCTCTGCGGAGTGGCTGATCAGTGACGTCACCGGGCTCTCCCGCGTCCAGATTTACATGAACTTTGACAAGCCACTCACCCCGGCCGAGCTTGACGCCATGCACGATGCCGTGGTGCGGCGAGGGCGCGGCGAGCCGCTGCAGTACGTGACCGGCGAGATGCCCTTCCGCCAAATCGTGCTGCACTGCGAGCGTGGAGTGCTCATCCCGCGTCCCGAGACGGAGGTTCTGGTCGACGCGGCCCTCGAAGGCGTCGATGCGGCCACGCTCACGTTCCCCGCCATCCTGGGCAACGTGCTCGAACCGGCGGAGGAAGAGGCCGCGGGCGATGATGACAAGGTCGTCTCGCTCCAAGGCAATCGGTCTGCCGAGAAAGACGACGCTGCCGATGCGCAGGCCGCCGAACTGGTCGCACCCGCCGAACCCCCTGTGCTGGTGGGGCCCGGCTGCCGCGTGCTCGAGGTTGGTACCGGTACCGGCTGCATTGCGCTCTCCATCGCAAGCGAGCGCCCCGGTACCCGCGTGGTGGCAACGGACCTCTCGCCCCAGGCCGTGGCACTTGCCACGCGCAACCGAGACACACTTGGTTTAGAGCATGCGGTCACCGTGGTCGAGGGAGATCTGGCCTCCGTCGTGGACCCGGACCTCATGGGGACCTTCTCGGTGCTCGTCTCTAACCCGCCCTACATTCCCTCTGCCGTGGTGCCAACGCTTCCGCAGGAGGTCATTGGCTACGAGCCCGGGCTTGCGCTCGACGGGGGAGAGGACGGTCTGGACGTCTTCCGGCGCATCCTAGAGCTGGCGCCCCGCGCGCTGGCACCGGGCGGCATGCTTTGTTGCGAGCTCTTCGAGGACAACGTGGGAACCGCCGCCGAGTTGGTGCGCGTCCAAGGCGGGTGGGCCAGTGCCGAGGTGCGAGAGGACCTTACGCATCGTCCGCGCGTCCTTGTCGCTGTCCGCGAGGGGTAACTCGGCAACCCAGCTTGGCGATTAACTGGTCCAGCCGGGAGGCCCCACCGCCCCAGCTCAAGTGCTGTTGAGAATAAATTGGCCATTTTGGGGCATCCAGGGGGATGCGGAAACGTCCAAATTGTTCTCAACAGCTCCGGCGCAGGCGTAGGTTATGTCTATTGGAGGAGGAACCATGGGTCGCGTGATGCAGGTAAGCCAGGACAGCCCCACCCCGGAGGCGCTTGACGCCGCGGCCAACGCTCTCGTGGCCGGTGGCGTCATTGTCTCGCCCACCGATTCCGTCTATGGGCTCGTGTGCACGGCAACGCCGGGTAACCCTGCCCACCAGCGAATCTTTTCCATCAAGAACCGGCCAAGCACCCAGACGCTCCCAATGTTTGTGGCAGACCCCGAGGATCTGTCGCGCTATGCGGCCAACATCCCCTCTTGGGCGTTAGCCCTTGCCCGCGCCTACTGGCCTGGCACCCTTACCCTGGTGGTTGTCGCTACGGGCGCTCTCCCCGCTGAGTACCTTGCGCCAACAGGCATGGTAGCGCTCCGCTGTCCCAATTCAGAGTTCGTGCGCGAGTTGGCGCGTCGTGTGGGGCCTCTTGCCCAGACCAGCGCCAACACGCACGGCGAGCCGTCGGCAACCTCGGGCGCTTCGGTCGAGCCAGCGATCGTCGAGGCCGCAGACCTCACGCTCGACGGAGGCCCCGCGCCAATCGCCGTGGCCTCCACCATCGTGGACTGCACGGGGTCCGTCCCTCGCATCCTGCGCGAAGGGGCCATCGCGGAGAAGGACATCCTGCGCGTGGCTGGGGCCTAGCGTTTTTTCATCGGCCCTCCGAGGAGTTACCGTTTCGCAAAGGCGTGTTTCGCCTGGGCGAATGGTTGCCGCACTGCGTGCAGTCTCGCGCTATTCTCTTGACAGGGTGCTGAGACAGGCACCTGTCCAGAACAGAGAGGAGCCCGTATGCGCGTTGCCATCGCGTCAGACCATGCCGGCTTCGACCAGAAGGGGCCCATTGTGAGGCGCCTCCGCGAGGAGGGCTATGACGTCGTTGACCTTGGCCCTATCTCGGGGGAGCGCTGCGACTACCCAGACTTTGGTGACAAGGTCGGCCGCTATGTCGCTGCCGGCAAGGCCGAGCGCGGAGTTGTCATCTGCGGTACTGGGCTTGGCATCTCGATGACTGCCGACAAGGTCCCCGGGATTCGTGCGACGCCAGTTCAAACGGTTCAGTTTGCGCAACTCGCGCGCGAGCACAACAACGCCAACGTCATTGGCCTCTCGGGCCGCTTTGTTCCGCTGGAGACCAACGAGCAGATTGTTGACACCTTCCTCACCACCGAGTTCGCTGGCGGTCGTCATGCGGCGCGTGTCGAGAAGATCATGCGCGAGGATGACCCGTCGTTCGCCGGCGTTCCCGAGGAGTTTGGCCTGTAGCGCACGCGTAGTACCCATTCCTGTCAACCACTAGAGTTGAGGGCCGTTCGGCCCAAGAAGGAGAATGCCATGTACCTCGAGCACCTGAGCGCCACCGATCCCGAGCTTGCCTCCGCCATTGGCGACGAGCTCACCCGAGAGCGCAACTCTATCGAGCTCATCGCCTCCGAGAACTTCGTCTCCCTTTCCGTAATGGAGGCCGTGGGATCCCCGCTTACCAACAAGTATGCCGAGGGCCTTCCCGGGCACCGTTACTACGGTGGCTGCTGGGCCGTCGACGAGGTCGAGAATCTCGCCCGTGACCGCGTGAAGAAGCTCTTCGGCGCCGGTTTCGCTAACGTCCAGCCCCACTCCGGCGCGCAGGCAAACTATGCCGCAGAGGCGGTCTTTGCCAAGCCCGGCGATACCATCATGGGTATGGCCCTCGACAACGGTGGCCACCTCACCCACGGATCGCCCGCGAACTTCTCTGGCAAGCTCTACAACGTTGTCTCCTATGGCCTCGACCCCGAGACCGAGCGCATCGACTTCGATGACGTTGCGGCAAAGGCCGAGAAGTACAAGCCCAAGCTCATCATCGCAGGCGCCTCTGCATACCCGCGCATCATCGACTTCGAGCGCTTTGCCCAGATCGCGCACGACAACGGTGCTGCGCTCATGGTCGACATGGCCCACATCGCTGGCCTTGTTGCCACGGGCCGTCACCCCTCGCCGGTACCCTACGCTGACGTCGTGACCTCCACCACGCACAAGACCCTGCGTGGCCCCCGTGGTGGCATCATCCTGTGCAACGACCCCGCCATATCCAAGAAGATCGACTCCTCGGTCTTCCCGGGCACTCAAGGTGGCCCACTCGAGCACGTTATCGCCGGCAAGGCCGTTGCCTTTGGCGAGGCCCTGCGCCCCGAGTTCGCGGCATACACCGACGCAACTCTCGCCAACGCCAAGGCGCTCGGACGTGGCATGGAGTCCCGTGGCCTGAGGCTCGTGACAGGTGGCACCGATAACCACCTGCTGCTTGTCGACCTCACACCCGCCGGTGACGTGACTGGCCGCGATGCCGAGACCGCCCTCGACGCCGTGGGCATCACCGTCAACAAGAACACCATCCCCGGCGAGCAGCGCTCACCCTTCGTCACGAGTGGCATTCGCGTGGGCTCTGCCGCCGCCACCACGCGCGGCTTTGGCGAGGTCGAGTGCGAGCGCATAGGCGAACTCATCGGTGACGTCGTTACCAACCTCGGTGACAGCACCGTCCAGGAGCGCGTTGCGGGCGAGGTCAAGGAGCTCCTGCAGGCGCACCCCCTCTACCCGGAACTCTAGCGGATGAGACAAAGGGACAGTCCCTTTGTCTCATTACCAAGTGCTAAGGTCTTGCGGGGAAGGCTGTGCAGTACGCAAGTACATTACGAGAAGGGACGCACATGGCGGATTACGACGAGAGCAGGCTTACGGTTGTCGACCATCCCCTGGTCCAGCACAAGCTGAGCATCCTCAGGGACAAGAGCACGGGTACAAAGCAGTTCCGCGAGCTCGTGACCGAGCTTGCGATCTTCGAGGGCTATGAGGCCATGAGAGACTTCCCGCTGGAAGACGTCGAGGTTGAGACTCCGCTCGAGAAGACCACCTGCAAGCGTATTGCCGGCAAGAAGGTTGCCATCATCCCCATCCTTCGCGCCGGTCTGGGCATGGTCGACGGCATCCTTACCCTCGTCCCCTCCGCGCGCGTTGGGCACGTGGGCATGTATCGCGATCCCGAGACCCATATTCCGCATCAGTACTACTGCAAGTTTCCGCCCGACGTTGAGAACCGCACCTGCCTCGTCGTCGATCCCATGCTCGCCACCGGCGGCTCCCTCACTGCTGCCATCCAGTTCCTACGCGAGGCCGGCGTGAAGGACATTCGCTGCCTCACCATCGTCTCGTGCCCCGAGGGCGTGAAGGCCGTTTTGGATCACGACCCCGATGTACGCCTCTACACCTGCTCTGTTGACAGGTGCCTCAACAAAAACGCCTACATCCTGCCCGGCTTGGGCGATGCTGGCGACCGCATCTATGGCACAAAATAGCATGGCGCTCTGGGTTGTCCTGGGCGTGGCGGCGGGTCTTCTCGCCGCCACGCCCGTCCTTTTCGTCCTTTACCGCGTCGCACGGGGAGACAAGCCTTCCATGGCCGCTGGCTTGGGAAGCATCCTTGCGTCATTCTTCGGAATCCAACTTCTCACGCTTACCGTTCACCTGGCAAATTCGGATGCCACCCTACCGTTCGGCGGTGCCGCCGCACTTTCTTTTCTCGCTTTCTCGACGCTTGCCGGACTACTCACATGGCGGAAGGCCCCCCACAAATAGAGCGGTTGTACATACTCCCTTGGTAGTAGTGCCGAGAAGAGCGAAATGTGTCATCCGTGCGAATTTGATGACGAGATGCCTCTTTCGTAGTGCGTTCGTTGTCGAGCGGTATTCCACCGTTATCGCAGCTACGATCCAGTAGATTAAATCTTTATTGACCCAAGTTCAAAAATTAGCACGAACCTGATTCCCACATACTCCCAAAGTGCTAATATCCCATTTTGCATTTTGGACACACGGGCTTTCGCCTTGCTCGCGTGCGAAAGATACGGCAGAGGCAGAGGATTATGCCTAATGCCGTACAGGGGACCCGTGAATGCTTCCCTGCGTAAGGCGGGTAAAATAGGGCCCGTGCGCACACCCGCGGGCATCCGAGAGGGACTGCCTCGGTCACGCGGAGGCGAAGTGTGGAAGGAAGGACGAATAGTGGACGCGCTTTCCAAGTTGCCCGATGCGATGAACGAACTGCTTGACGGCTTCATGACCCATGCCGTGGTTGGAGACACCACGGTCGGTCTCACGCAGTACATCTTCTGGATGTTCGTCGCCATCGCGCTGCTCCTCGTTGTGATGTTCGTCTTCAAGAAGAAGCAGGCCCAGAGCCTTGTGCCGCAGGGCTTTTTCGTGAACGGCATGGAGTACCTCGTGGAGTTCACCCGGGACGACATGTGCAAGTCCATCCTGGGCGACACCTGGAAGAAGCACTTCCCGTTCATCGCGGCGCTCTTCTTCTTCATCCTCTTTAATAACATCGTGGGCATCATCCCGGGTTGCCACCCTGGCACCGGCACCATTGGCGTCACAGCTGCGCTCGCCCTCGTTTCCTTCATCTACTTCATCGCCGTGGGCATCAAGCGCATGGGTGTCCTAGGCTACCTTAAGAGCTTCGCCCCAAAGGGCCTGCCCCTTCCCATGGCAATCATGGTGTGGGTCATCGAGCTCTTCTCTACCTTCCTGCGCCTCATCACCTTGGCCGTTCGACTCTTCTGCAACATGTTCGCAGGCCACGTGGTCATGGGCACGTTCGCAATTCTCGCATCACTCTTCTTCGAGCCGTTGCTGCAGAGCTTCTCGGCGGCAGCGCTTGGCGGCGCGGCCGTCTCGGTCTTCTGGATCCTCATCCTCATCGTCATCTACCTGGTCGAGATTCTGGTGGCCGTCATCCAGGCGTATGTTTTCACGCTTCTCTCGGCCGTCTACATCCAGCTCGTCGAAGAGGAAGAGTAAATACGGCAACTAGCGGAACACGACCGCTTTGCATAGCACGACGTCAGAGTTCGCCTGGGTCCAGGCGAGTGACAAAGGAGGAATCGTGGGAGTCATTGGTTATGGTCTCGGTGTTATCGGCGCCGGCATCGGTATTGGCCTCGCTGCCTACGGCGCAACCACGTCGATGGCGCGTCAGCCTGAGGTTCAGGGTCGCCTGTTTACGGTGTTCATCCTGGGCTCCGCATTCGTCGAGGCACTGGCCCTCATCGGCTTCGTTGTGACGCTGATTGCCTAAACTGCATGGACAACACGACGTACAAGCTGAGTTGGAGGGACGTATGAACAGGAACATGAAGGGGAGTGCGCGCATTGCGACCACGGCCGGTCTCGTGCTGGGCGCTGCTCTCTCGCTGCCCACCGTTGCCCTTGCTGAGGGCCCCAGCGGCGCAGATCTCCTTCTGCCCAAGCCCGCGGAGTTCATCCCCGCACTCATTGCCTTCCTCGTCATCTGGCTCATCATGGCCAAGCTCGCTTGGCCTTCGATTCTCGGAATGATGGAGAAGCGCCAGCAGAAGATTCAGGATGACCTCGACTCCGCCGAGAAGTCCAAGGCACAGGCTGCCGCTGAGGCACAGAGCTACGAGGACAAGCTCGTTGAGGCCAACCGCAAGGCCGAGGAGATCATCTCTGCCGCCAAGAAGGAGGCCGAGGAGGAGCGTTCGCAGATTCTCGCCAAGGCGCAGCACGAGGCATCGGACATCATCACCAAGGCGCATGGCGCCGTGGACTCCGAGCGCCGAAAGGCCACGATTGAGCTCTCGAGCTCCGTCGTTGACCTCTCCGTCGAGATCGCGAGCAAGATCATTGGCAATGACCTTACCGAGGACCAGCAGCGCAGGCTTGCTGAGAAGTACCTCGCGGAAGTGAGCGCCCCCGATGAGCATTAAGCGAGCCGACGAAGAGAAGGCGGAGGCCTACACTAGGGCGTTGCTCGAGGCCGCCCGCCAAGAGGGCCGTGCGAACGCTGACCTGGTGCAGTGGCAGCATGCCAAGAAGTTCTCACCTGAGGTTCTGGAGACCCTCTCCGCCATGCAGGCCGAGGACGACGCAGACCTCATCGACCAGGTTGCCAAGCAGTACAAGGAGCTACTGGACACCGAGGACAAGACCGTCTCGGTCACCGTTACCACGGCCGTCCCCATGGACGACGCGCTGCGCGACAAGGTGCGCGCCCAGTCTGAGAAGCTGCTTGGCGCACCCGTCTATCTCGTCGAGCGCGTAGACCCCAACATCTTGGGCGGCGTCCTTCTCGAGGCGCGCGGGAAGCGCATGGATGCCTCGGTGCGCGCCCAGCTCTCGCACATTAGGAAGTCGCTCTCCTCGGCATTCATCGGAGGTGAAGAGCAGTGACAAAGAACCAGCAGTCCACAATTGACGCCCCGATAAGCTCGGAGCGCATCATGAGCACCCTGCGCGAGCAGCTTTCGGCCATCAATGCAACGGTTGACCGCCAGGAGGCATCGGTCGTTACCCAGGTGGGCGACGGCATCGCGTACATCTCGGGTCTCAAGACGGCTATGGCCGGCGAGCTTTTGCAGTTCACGAGTTCCGTTACGGGCCGCAGCGTCTATGGCCTCGCGCAGAACCTCGAGGAGGACAGGGTCGGCGCCGTCCTCTTTGGCGACGTCGACTCCATCAAGGAGGGCGACGAGTGCCGCACCACCGGGCGCGTCATGGACATCCCCGTTGGCCACGCAATGCTCGGCCGCGTGGTGAACCCCCTTGGCCAGCCCATTGACGGCCTCGGCCCCATCGACGCCACGCATCGCCGCCCCATCGAGTTCAAGGCTCCCGGCATTATGGCACGCCAGCCGGTCTGCCAGCCCGTGCTCACGGGTCTTCTCGCCATCGACGCCATGGTGCCCATTGGCCGTGGCCAGCGCGAGCTCATCATTGGCGACCGCAAGACGGGCAAGACGGCCATCGCCATCGACACCATCGTGAACCAGCGCGACACGGACATGCTCTGCATCTACGTGGCTATCGGCCAGAAGGCCTCGACGGTCGCCACGATCAGGGAGTCCCTTGCCAGCCACGGCGTCCTGGACAAGACTGTCATCGTGGCTGCTACTGCTGCAGACTCAGCGCCAATGCAGTACATCGCCCCGATGGCCGGCGCGGCCATCGGCGAGTACTTCATGTACAACGACGCTAACGGCAACCCTGCGGATGCAACGCACCCCGGCGCCCATGTGCTGGTGGTCTACGATGACCTCTCCAAGCAGGCAGTGGCCTACCGTCAGATGTCACTGACGCTGCACCGTCCACCTGGACGCGAGGCATACCCCGGCGACATCTTCTACCTGCACTCGCGTCTCCTCGAGCGCGCCTGCAAGCTGTCCGACGAGAACGGCGGTGGCTCGCTCACGGCGCTGCCCATCATCGAGACGCAGGAAGGTGACGTTTCCGCCTACATCCCCACCAACGTGATTTCCATCACCGATGGCCAGATTTACCTGCAGACTAACCTGTTCTTCCAGGGTCAGCGCCCTGCTGTCGACGTGGGCATCTCGGTCTCCAGGGTCGGTGGCGACGCCCAGCACAAGGCAATGAAGCAGGTTGCCGGCACTCTGCGCCTCGACCTTGCCGCATACCGCGACAAGCAGGCATTTGCGCAGTTTGGTTCCGATCTTGATGCCACCACGCAGTATCAGCTCAACCACGGTGCCCATATGATGGAGCTCCTCAAGCAGGGCCGTTATTCAGCCCTTGCGGCACCCGACGAGATCATCTCGGTCTTTGCCGGCAAGGAGGACTTCCTCGACGACATCGACCTCAACCACGTGGGCCTGTTCCGCGACGGGCTCGCAAAGTACATGGCCGACAGGCACCCGGCGCTTCGCGCATCTCTTCTCGAGGGCAAGATCTCCGAGGATCAGGAGCGTCGCCTCAAGGAGCACATCGCTCACTACAAGGTGCAGTTCATGCTCGAGCACCCCAACAGGGTCAAGGCCAGTGACGTCAAGCATGCCGCCGAGAAGACAGAGGCCCCAGAGGCTGATGGCATGCGTGGTAACGGTGCGGAGAAGGGCCAGGAATAGCAATCTATGGCCAACCTTCGCGAAATACAGCGGCGCATGTCCTCCATCAGGAGCACCATGCAGATCACGCGTACTATGGAGATGATCTCCACCGCGCGCATCCGCTCTGCTCTCAAGAGGGCAGAGGAGGCCACTCCGTACAAGGACGCTATCACGAACATGCTCGCGAACGTTGCGAGCGCCGGCTTCGATGATTCGCAACCCCTGCTTCAAGGCCGGACGACCGAGAAGAATGTGCTGTTCATCGTCGTGGCATCCGACCGTGGACTCGCGGGAGGCTTTAACCTGCTTCAACAGCGCGAGGTCGAGCACGAGATGGCCGCCCTTAAGGAGAAAGGCATCTCGTCTGAGGTCATCACGTGCGGAAGGAAGCCGACCGAGTACTTTACCTTCCGCAAGGTGAAGCCGGTGATGTCGTTCGTCGGAATCTCGTCTAATCCCAACCAGGACGAGGCCGACCGCATTGCAACGTACGTGATGGATGCGTACGCCTCAGGTCGTATTGATCGCGCGGTACTGTGCTATTGGCACGCTAAGAACCGCGTCGATCAGACGCAGGTTACCGAGCAACTGCTGCCGGTTACGCAGGAGAGGCTCATGATGCCCAACGCGCCTCGCACCAAGGAGGCCCTCTCGGAGGTTAGTCATAAGTTCTACTCTGACTATGCCTTTGAGCCCTCTGCGCAGGAAGTGCTGGGCTACCTGATGCCCGCTTACATTAAGACGGTCATTTTCCACGCGCTTCTCGACTCGGCCGCCGCCGAGCACGCCGCCCGTCGTCGTGCGATGCAGTCGGCCACTGACAACGCGAAAGAGGTCCTGAGCTCGCTCGGCCGCACCTACAACCGCGAGCGCCAGGGCGCCATCACCACCGAGCTGACCGAGATTATTGGCGGTGCGGCTGCATTGGAGGACAGCTACTAATGACAGAAACCACCGAACAGGTGCGCACCCCTCTCGAGGAGGCCACCTATAACAAGCTCAACCAGAGCGTCGGGGAAGGGCGTATCGTCCGCATCGTCGGGCCTGTCATCGACGTCAAGTTCGACGGCAGAGTCCCCTCGATTTTCACGGCTCTGCTCGTTAATGACGATACGCCCATCGGGCGTGTGAAGACGGTCCTCGAGGTTGAGTCCCAGCTCGCGGGCGGCGTCGTGCGTACAGTCGCCATGTCGTCCACCGACGGTCTGCAGCGCGGGCTTCGCGTCAAGGACACCGGGCACCCAATGATGATGCCCGTGGGCCCCTCGACCCTTGGCCGCGTTTGGAACGTCATGGGCGAGCCGGTAGACGGCAAGCCTGTGCCCGATGACGTTCAGTACTACCCCATACACCATCCTGCGCCAGCGTTTGACGAGCTCACCACCCAGACCGAGATCTTCGAGACTGGCATCAAGGCCATTGACCTCCTTGAGCCCTACGTTCGCGGTGGCAAGACTGGCCTCTTTGGCGGCGCTGGCGTCGGCAAGACGGTCCTCATTCAGGAGCTCATCAACAACCTCGCCCAGCAGCATGGTGGCACATCGGTGTTTACCGGTGTTGGTGAGCGCACCCGCGAGGGTACAGACCTCTACCTCGAGATGAGCGAGTCTGGCGTCATCAACAAGACCTGCCTGGTCTATGGTCAGATGAACGAGCCGCCTGGAGCACGTATGCGTGTCGCCCTCGCCGGCCTTACCACAGCCGAGTACTTCCGCGACCAAGGCCAGGACGTCCTGCTCTTCATCGACAACATCTTCCGCTTCTCTCAGGCCGGTTCTGAGGTTTCGGCACTTCTCGGCCGTATGCCGTCTGCCGTCGGCTACCAGCCCACGCTGGCAACCGAGATGGGCGAACTACAGGAGCGCATCACCTCAACCAAGGAGGGCTCCATTACGTCGGTTCAGGCCGTCTACGTCCCCGCGGACGATCTCACTGACCCTGCTCCCGCAACTACGTTCACACACCTCGATGCTACAACGGTTCTGTCCCGTTCCATCACGGAGCTGGGTATCTACCCGGCCGTCGACCCGCTGGCAAGCTCCAGCTCCGCTCTCGATCCTTCGATTGTTGGCGAGGAGCACTACCGCGTTGCCATGAAGGTGCAGGAGATCCTGCAGGAGTACTCCGACCTTCAGGACATCATTGCCATCCTGGGCATGGACGAGCTCTCCGAGGAGCAGCAGCTTACGGTGGCACGCGCCCGTAAGGTCCAGCAGTTCCTCTCGCAGAACTTCCACGTGGCGCAGAAGTTTACCGGCGTTCCCGGCGTCTACTGCACCGTCGAGGAGACCGTGCGCTCCTTCGCCCAAATCATCGACGGCAAGTGCGATGACATTCCCGAGCAGGCATTCCGCTTCGCCGGAAACATCGATGACGTTCGCGCCCGCGCCAAGAAGATGCAGCAGGCCACTGGCGAGAAGTCTGAGAGCTAGGAAGTCACATGGCCGAGCTCAATTGTCAGTTCGTTCGACCCGATAGGCTCCTTTATCAGGGGCCTGTTGCGAGCCTTGTCCTTGTTGCCCACTCCGGTGAGCTCGGCGTGTGGCCTGGCCATGCGCCCGAGATTTGCTCACTTGGTGATGGCGTCGTCCGTCTTCAGCTCCGCGAGGAGGACGGTGGTGGCGTGGAGAAGGTTGTTATCTCGGGCGGCTATGCCCAGATTGACGAGAAGGGCGTCATTATCCTTGCCGACCACGCCCGACTCGTGAACGATATCGAACCAGATGTCGTGCGCGAGACCCGCGATACCGCCCTCGATACGCTGAACGGCCTCGATAAAACAGATGGTCGTCGTGCATATTGGGAGAACAAGGTAAAGTGGTGTAATCTACTGCTCAAACAAGCGGCGGAGCATAAGCAGAACTAAGACCCAGGCGGCCCCGCGAAAGCGGGGTCGCCTGCTGTATGCAGGAGGAACATGGACGTCATCAAGGTTGAGGGCGGGCACGAAATAACGGGCAAGGTCACGGTTGAGGGTGCTAAAAACTCTGCGCTCAAGCTCATGGCTGCAACCATCATGGCTCCCGGTGTCACAACGCTGAAGAACGTCCCCAACATTGCTGACGTTCATGTCATGGGGAAGGTGCTCAAGCGTCTCGGTGCAACCATTGACGTTCTGGACAAGCACACGCTGGTCATAGATACGTCCAGCGTCGATAAGTGGGAGACTCCCTACGAGCTTGTTGCCCAGATGCGTGCATCGACTGCGGTTCTCGGCCCTCTTATCTCGCGCTTTGGAAAAGCCGTTGTGGCTATGCCGGGTGGCTGCAACATCGGTGCCCGCAAGATTGATATGCACATTCTCGGCCTTGAGGAGCTTGGCGTTCAATTTGATGTCAAACACGGGAACATCCATGCCACTACGCCCAACGGCATCACGGGCAATACGATCACGCTGGCTTTTGCGAGCGTTGGGGCAACAGAAAACCTCATGATGGCCTCGGTTCATGCAAAGGGAACCACCATCATCGACAACGCAGCGCGCGAGCCAGAGATCGTAGACCTGGCAAACATGCTCAATGAGATGGGCGCAAAGGTTCGTGGGGCGGGATCTCCCGTCATTGAAATCGAGGGTGTGGGGGAGCTTCATCCTGTCACGCATACCGTTGTGGGCGATCGCATCGAGGCTGGGACCTTCCTTGCCATTGGCGGCCTTTGCGGAAAGCCCGTTACCGTAAATGGCTTTGACCCCGTTCATCTGGGTCTCGTGCTGAAAAAGTTTGAGAAGATGGGCCTTACCGTAAGGCGGGATGTACGGGGCTGCACCGTCTGGCGTGAGGGGCCAATTCTCCCAACCGACATCCAGACGTTGCCGTTCCCTGGCTTCCCCACCGACATGCAGGCGCAGACAATGTGTCTTCTCGCCCTGGCCAAAGGCTCGTGCGTTATCACCGAGAACGTGTTTGAGAATCGCTTTATGTTTGCAAGTGAGCTCCAGCGCATGGGTGCCGATATAACAATCGAAGGGCACCACGCCATTGTTCACGGCGTCCCGGGTTTTTCGGGCACACAGGTAAAGTCACCAGATCTTCGTGGCGGGGCGGCCCTCGTGATGGCTGGACTTGTGGCAGACGGCGTAACGACGGTCTCGTCCATTCACCACATCGAGCGTGGCTATGAGGGCTTTGTAAGCAAGCTTGTCTCGCTGGGCGCAAAGGCAGAGCGTGACACGGTTCCCGATGAAGATGATGCGATTAGGGACTAGTCCCTCGCGCGGATAGGATGCGGAGCGGCTGATGAGCAAGCATATGAGGACCGAGGAAAGCGGCTCCGACATTGATGCGTCAGACGAGTACAGCCGTGACAACGTTGAGCGTTACAGCAACAAGCGCCGCAAGCACAGTCTACGCAGGGGCGTCCTACGCGGTGTCATCATTGCGCTCGTGGTCGTTCTCGTTTGTGGTGGCGTTGCGTTTGCCATGTGGATTAACAACGTCCAAACCCGAATGAACAACAGGCAGGTCATTACTCCAGAGCTCCAGGAGAGTCTGGCCGATACTACGCAAGACAGTACTCCGTCTGAGCCAAACGACCCGTACTATGTGCTTCTGTTGGGAACTGACGGCCGTCCCGGAGAGACCGACTACCGCGCCGACACCATCATTCTTGCCCGCATTGATCCTCCCAATAAGCGCGTGACGCTCCTCTCGATTCCACGCGACACCATGGTCGAGTGGAAGGGCACCACAATGAAAATCAACGGCGTCCACACCTACGATGGCGCTGCCGGTATGGTGCAAATTGTGAGCGAGAAGTGTGGCGTCCAGATATCTCATTACGCCGAGATTGCCTTTGATGGGCTCTCGACCCTAACTGATGCCATGGGTGGCGTTACTGTCGATGTCGACCAGCATATGAAGGACACCGAAAACTTTGATGAAGTCACTGAGCTCGAACCGGGGATCCAGACGCTCGATGGCGAGCAGGCGCTCTTCTACTGCAGGTGCCGACACTTTCCCGATGGCGACTACACGCGCATGCGTCACCAGCGTACTTTTATCAAGGCCATGCTCAACCAGCTGTTGGCAACCAATGACCCCACAAAGATCGTGAGCTTGGTCGACGCTACCGCAGACGTGATTACTACCGACCTTTCGGTCTCCGACATCGTCTCCCTAGCGTCTGAGATGGTGGGCATGGATACGGAGAATGACATCTACACCGCCTATGTTCCCTCCGAGCCCAAGGACGTAGATGGGGTTGCGTATGTAGTTGCCAACTGGGACGCGCTTGATGACATGATGAAGGTCATTGATACAGGAGAGGACCCCTCGTCGCTCGACGCCAACCAATATGGCTATGTAGACGAGAGTTCCTCGTCTACGAGCACGGATGCCAGTTCCCAGGGTTCTGCGGCATCTTTAGGCAGCTCCTCCTCATCAACCGAGGCGGCTTCCGCACAATCTGCCGAATCCGCTGCCACCTCCTCTTCCCCGGCACCAAAGAACTGATTACTTGGGGATAATGACTCCAGGACACGCGCCGGGGGGTGCGTATGGCAAGATGGGGGAGACTTTTCATGGCTTTAACGGGTGACGGAAATCAAGATCACGCCCTTACAAGGGCGGGTGAGGATTACCTCGAGTCAATATATCGACTGTCCGCAGAGTCGGGCGAGCCCGATGGCAGTGTCCGCTCCGTTGATGTCGCTGAGCAGCTTGACGTATCGAAAGCAAGCGTCAACAAGGCGCTCTCCATGCTCAAGGAGGAGGGCATGGTCAACCAGAGCCGTTACGGCCGTGTGACCCTGACCCCAGAAGGCAAAGAATATGCCGCCATCGTGTGGCGAGCGCACCGCGCCCTGCGCGCCTTCCTCGAGACAGACCTTGGAGTTGAGGCTAAGCGCGCAGATGAGGAGGCCTGCCTCATGGAGCATGTCCTCTCCGCCGATACCATGTCGCGGCTGATCGATTACCTTGCAAGACAAGGCGTCACCATCTCAGATTAGCCTCGTGGCCATTTGATGCCCCTGGTGTGTACGCCGTGTGTTGGCAGCTGAGAAAGACACCGCGTGTCCGGTGGGCGCCTGCCGCTAGGAGAAGGCGGAGCTATCCATTTGTGTGCGGGGGTATGGTGTGACTGGCGCTTTGCGCCGCAATTGCCAACTATCGAAGGGACAATAAGCAAATGAAGGCTATTATTCCGGCGGCAGGTCTCGGTACGCGTTTCCTGCCCGCAACAAGGTGCATGCCCAAGGAACTCCTGCCGGTTCTCGACAAGCCCATCCTTCAGTACGTCGTCGAGGAGGCTCTCGAGCCTCAGGGAGTAGATGGCGTTGTAATCGTGAACTCGCGTGAGAAGCCCCAGATTGAGCAGTACTTCTCCGTTGACGAGGAGTTTGAGGCAATACTCCGAGAGCGAGGCAAGGGAGAGGCGGCAGATCGCGTGCACGAGGCCTCCACTCTGCCTGTCTCCTTCGTCTACCAGGACAATCCCCGCGGCCTTGGCCACGCGGTTCACTGCGCGGCAGATAAAATCGACGGCGAGCCGTTCTTCGTGCTTCTCGGTGACTACTTTGTCCCCGACAAACAGATGTGCGTGCGTATGGCTCAGGTCTCTCGCGAACACAATGGCGCTTCGGTAATTGCCGTTGCTCCAGTTCCGGCAGACCAGGTGAGCCGCTACGGCATCATTGCCGGCCAGTGCGTTGGTCATATTGATGCCTCGGAAGGTGGCGAGGAGGCGGAAGGTGCCGTCTGGAAGGTTACGGGACTTGTCGAGAAGCCCAAGCCCGAGGATGCCCCCTCGCATCTCTTCATTGTTGGTCGCTATCTCCTCTCGCCTCGTATCATGGAGCTTCTTGCTACACAGGCCCCTGGCGCCGGAAACGAGATTCAGCTCACCGATTCTATGCAGTGCCTGCTTGCAGAAGAGGAGATGTATGCGCTGGTAGTCGATTCCGCCGAGGGATGCGACACCGGCACCCCTGCCGCTTGGGCTGCGACCAATGCACGCATGGCACTCAAGAACCCCCATACAGCGGAGGCCTTCCGCGAGGCGTTTGGTGATAAGGCCCTTGGATAAGCGCCCTAACATAATTCGTTTTGGTGCCGATGGCTGGCAGGCGCGCCTGGACGACGGCTTTGATGAGGCTGGTGTCAGGCGTGTTGCCGACGCGCTTGGCCTTCTTTGGGCCGAGGCTCATCCGGGTGCCACTATCCTCGTTGGCTACGACACTCGCCACAGCTCTGCAGAGTACGCGCGTGTGGCCGCAGGCGTCCTCGCGTCCTTCGGCCTGCGCTCTGTGGTCTCTGATAGGCCGTGCCCTACGCCTGTTGTCTCGTGGTGCTGCTCGAGGAGGGCTGATGCCGTGGGAGTTGTCATGCTCACGGCAAGCGAGCGCTCCTGTGAGTATGGAGGTCTTATCGTTCGAGGCGCAGATGGAGGTCCGGTATCGCGCGAGTTCCTCGATACGGTCGAGCAGCATATCTCGTTGGAGCCCCCAGCAGATAAGGGAGACTACCGCACCGAGAACTTCGTGGACCAATATCTCGATGACCTCATCACTCTTGTAGATGGTGCGGCTATCGCAGCCGCGGCGCCACGTGTTGTCGTAGATCCGATGTACGGTGCCGGGGCCGGTGTGCTTTCATTGGCGCTCAAACGCCTGGGCTGCGAGGTAACTGAGATACACGCCGAGCCATGCGAGGACTTCTGCGGACTTCATCCCGAGCCATGCGATCCGTGGGCCGATGAGTGCGAGGAGGCCGTCTCCTCAACTGCCTCTGATATGGGCTTCCTCCTTGACTGCGATGGCGATCGAGCGGGGGTCATTGACGAGAATGGCAACATACTGCTCCCTCACGAGCTCTCTCCGCTTGTCCTTGGCCATCTCGTCGAGAACCGTGGAGAGTCTGGACGAGTGGTGGTTACGCTTACGTGCTCCGCTCGAATCGCGCGTCAAGCGGAACGACTAGGGTGCCAACTCACGTCGGTCCCCGTGGGCTTCTCACGCATTTATAGGGAGATGCTCGAGGGTGACGTGATCTTGGGTACCGAGGAATACGGTGGCTTGGCATTCCCATCTCATATGTTGGAGCGTGATGGGCTACTGACCTGCCTACTAGTGGTAGAGCTCGTGGCAAAAAGCGGAAGAGGCGTTCGCCAACTTGTAAGTGATATGGGAGACAAGATTGGCCACATGCGCTATACGCGCCGAGACGTTCGCCTCGACCCGGCTGCAACTCAGGCTTTCCGTAATGTGTTGCCGGGGCTGAACCCTGGGTCAGTGGCAGGACGGAGACCGGTAGAGGTCAGTCATGCCGATGGGCTGCGGCTCCAATTCGATGACGGGTCCTGGGTACTCATGCGGCCATCAAGGTCAGATCCAGTGGTGAGGGTCTACTCCGAGGCCCCGACCGAGGGGGAGCGCGACCGCCTCCTGGACGCCTCCTGCGGCATGGTCCGCGCCGGCGCCTGAGGGCCGTTTGTGTGCGCTGTGTGGAGACGCCCGCGGGCCCTTCCCATCGCCCCCCTTGGGCGCGTATATTACTTCCTCGCGCGGCGCACGCCCCACACGGACGGACGCCGCGGGGCACCCTGAGAACCGGATACCGTGTCCGAGAGATCGGACGACGAAGGACAGACTAGCGATGCTCGAATGCC
>JALCMG010000006.1 GCA_022648325.1 Olsenella sp. | reverse complement strand
TTGAACTCGGCCGTGTACTTCGGGCTCGGCCTCCCCATGGTCTGCCTCCAATTCCTCGTCCCGCCAATCGTGTCGAGGCGGGACCCCGATTGCCAACCAGACTGGGGCAGATTCAGATTCAGATTCATACCGCCCGCACCTGTCCGACGGCCCCGTGCCCGCCCACGACAGGGAGAGTGATAGCGCTACGCCGTGGTGCGAGAGCTCGGGCCCGTGAGCGAAACCCATGACTCGCGCGAGATGAGGGGGCTCCCCGGCGAGGGGAGCCCGCTATGGAGGGCCAACCGCCCCTGCTTCCTGGACTCCTACCGGCAAACGCCAAGCTCAGACGAGCAGCGGGTCCACAAGGCCCCAACGCACTGCAAGAGGGGATTTTCGGACATATGTCGAGCAGTCAAGTTTGTCGCAAGCGGTCGCCCTCGCTGTCCCATGGGCACTGTTGGGAAGAGAATGGACGTTCTGGGACATTCTCAGTCCGAAATCCGTCCGGGTTCATCTCAACGGCGACGGAACGCGCCCCGTGGCGGGCAAATCGAGCCCCACCCAGGAGTGCGATGGCACGAAATTACGGTTGGTGGCAGTTTTTCAGGGATACCCCAAGTACAAGCCAGTTCAAAATCTGATAAACCGCAGGTCAGAGATTTGCCACCACACCAATCTCACATAAGGATTCTCACCAAAACTGCCACCAACCGGAATTTTAGATGACAGTCTCGCTGTAAGTTCGGCTCGAGCACCCGCTACGCGCGCAGGCCAGCACGCCGCATGAGCGCAAACATCACCACAACGGTGACCACGGTCCCCACGGCCGCAAACACGCCACCCACAAGTCCAACCGTTCCCACACCAAACTGCGTGACCGTCGCCCCGCCAATGGCGGAACCCGCGCCAATCCCCAGGTTAAACAGGCCAGAGTAGATCGACATGGCAACGGATGCCTGGTCGTTCTCGGTGATGTAAATGAGAATCGACTGGAACGCGACACAGAAGCCCATCTCGGTTGCACCCCACAAGACCAGCACCGCTACGGTAGCGCCAACGGACGACGCCGCGGGCAGCAGCACAAAGAGCGAGAGCGTCTCACCCACCAGCGACGCGGCGATGAACGCCTTCTTGTGGACGTCGTAGAAGCGCGAGAAGAGGTAGCTGCCAACGAGGCCCGCGCAGCCTATGACCACCAGCGCACCGGTGACGCCCGTCGCGCTTAGGCCCACGGCCTGCGAGAGGAACGGCTCGATGTAGCTGTAGGCCGCGTACTGCCCAGTGGCGAGAAAACAGATTGCCACGTAGAGCGTGACCAGCGGCCCATTGTGGAAGAGCTCCGGAAGCTTGTCCAGCGTGAACTTCTCGCCAGCGCTAAGCGACGGGAACACCACAAACAGGTACCCCAGCGTGGCCAGCGCGACGGCACCAACCACGGCGAAGGTCATGCGCCACCCAAGGGCAAGCCCAATGGCGCGCCCGAGCGGCATCCCAAAGATCTGCGCGATGGAGCTGCCCGTGGCCACGATGCCCATAGCCGTGGACGAGTGGCGCGGGCTCACCACGCGGGCCGCGACCACCATCACGATGGACCAAAAGACCGCGTGCGCCGTGGCAACCACCAGTCGGGAGCAAACGAGCAGCAGGTAGGTGGGTGCAATGGCCGAGAGGAACTGCCCCGTCGCAAAGATGGCGAGAAGCCCCAGCAGGAGCCTTCGAAAGCCGAAGCGCGAGGCAAAGACCATGAGCGGCAGCGAGAGGAGCATGACGCCCCATGCGTACACGGAAATCATGATGCCCGTCTGTGCCTCGGTGAGCGAGAAGGTCTGCCCGATGTCGCTGAGAAGGCCAATGGGGATGAACTCGGAGGTATTGAAGATAAAGGCCGAAACCGCCAGCCCCGCGAGCGCCAGCCACTGGCCGCGCGTGATCTTGTCGTCCGCCTCCTGCGCCCTGCTGCGTGAAACCACTGTGCTTCCAACCCTTCGTACAAAAAACGGAGTTTGTCTCAGCCGCGAAGTCACCAGTATGGTCTGTATTGGGGAGACGTCTAGGCGTTGCACGCCAGTTGAGCAAAACGCCACATGTTGGTGCGGGGCGGATGCCCGTCCAGCTGGTGCCGTGGTCCCAACGGTAATGAATCGTGACCGGGCGAGAAGGGCCGGCGGCGACAGGCGTGCCGGGGGTTGTTGGAGCGAAGCGGGGCCGGCCGAACCGGACAGGGTCGAGCCGGCCACCCACACCGCCGGCCGCGCCACGGTCCACGTCTCTACGCCAGCAGCAGCTCCAGCACAAAGACCACGCCACAGCAGCCGGCAGCCACCTGCGGGAGGCTCGCACCCAGCCACGCCGCCGCCACGCCCACAAAGAGCGCCGCCGCCTCGGCCACCGGCGAGTCGGTGGCGGTGAGAATCGCGGGGAAGGTCATCACGGCCAGCGTGACATACGGCACGTAGTAGAGAAACGACCTCAGAAAGCGGTTGGTGATCGGCCGCCGGATAAGCGTGAGCGGCAAGATCCTGGTCCCCAGGGTGACAGCCGACATCACCACGAGATAGGCAACGATGCTAGGCCGCACGGCAGACATCCCCCCGGGCGCGGTGGCGCGGTCGGCGGCCTTGGAATCCGCGTTCTGCTCATCCACAGGGAAGAGCGCGGCCGCAAGCGCGGAGAGCGCAACCGTGAGGATAATCGTGCGCACGCCCTCTGAGACGCCGGAGAGAAGCGGTGCCCAAGCGAACAAAGCGCTGGTAGCGAGGCCAACCTTACGCGCGGCGATGCCCAGCGAGAACGAGACGGCCAGGTAGCCCAGGGCGATTGGCACTCCGTCGCGAATGCCGTCGCGCAGCGCCTCGCCGTGGCGGGAGAGAAGCCCCAGCCCGCGGTGCCCCTCGCTCCTCTCGCCCGCAAGAGCACCCGCGGCAAACGTGCCCGTCTCTGCCATCTCCACTGTGACCACCCGCCAGACCTGTTCGAATTGCTCGCCCTTTTGTTTCCTGAGCACATTAAGTAACAGATTCTTTTATTAGTAAAACGAATGATTCTAATAATTTAAGTAGATATACTTATCTATATCCACAAGGGTTCGGGACGCGCGAAGGGCATCGGTCATGGCGCAGGAAGCAAACACGCAGGCTCACTACTCGCGCTACGCGATCTTTGTCGACGTGGTCGAGGAGGGCAGCTTCACCAAGGTCGCCAACCGCCTGGGCTACACGCAGAGCGCGGTGTCGCAGACGGTCAAGGCCCTCGAGCGCGAGCTTGGGTGCACGCTCGTGGAACGCGGGCGCGCCGGCGTCACGCTCACCAAGGACGGATGCCAGTTCATGCCCTACCTCCAGGCGGTCGCGCGAGACGAGCGGGCGCTTGCCGAGAAACAGCGCGAGGTCCAGGGCCTGGGCAGCGCCACCATCACGATAGGCACCTTCACCAGCGTGAGCAGGAACCTTCTCCCCCGCCCCATGCTCGACTTTAGGCGTCTGTACCCCTCGGTTCGCTTCAACCTGCGGCAGAGCGAGTACACCTCGATCGCGGAGTGGGTGCACACCGGCGAGTGCGACCTGGGCTTCACCAACCTGGCAGACGCCGAGGCAGCGGGGCTGGAGTCCCACTCGTTTGGTCCGGACCGCATGATGGCAGTTGTGCCGCCCGACAACCCCCTTGCCGAGAAGGACGAGCTCACGCTGGCAGACCTCGCCACGCAGCCGTTCATCCTGCTAGACGAGGGCCGCGAGTCGGTCACATTGCGCGCCTTCGCCGAGGCGGGCCTCTCGCCACACGTGTGCTACGAGGTCACCGACGACTACTCGATCCTCGCCATGGTGCGGCAGGGACTGGGCGTCACGATCCTCTACGAGATGATGCTCACGGGCTTTGAGTCCGGCGTTGGGGTGCGCCCCATCCGCGAGGAGCCGCGGCGCACGATTACCCTGGGATGGAGAAACTCGGCCACGCTGCCACTGGCGGCGCGGCGCTTTGCGGAGTACCTCATCCGCGAGCTGGGGTAATGCTCGAATTGCTTGTCGGGCCGGTAACAAGGGCCGTGTGCCACCTTGCGCTCATCTTGCTCCCGTACTGCGCGCTTCCTTCCTGCACACTCACTCGTTGTTACCGGCCCGTCTTGGCCCATGATTGTTTTCGCAGATACGGTCTGACGGAAGCCGCCGGCCGGTAACAACGAGTACTGCATCATTGCCGCAGTTACCGGCATATCGAGGGGCTGTTGTTGTTATCTGGAAAAACGCTCGGACATCGCGACGGCCCGGTAACAAGGACCACGCGCCCACAAGGCAAAGTTGAAGTCAGCGCCGCCACCGGAGCAGAGAGCGGCACTGCTGCAGTCCAGCCCTACTCGCCAGGCACGTCCCAGGCAAGGCTCACCGAGCCCACGCCCAGGTGAAGCGAGACAACCGGCCCTCCGTCGCGCACGGAGACCTCCGCCTGCGGGAGGCGCCTCTTGATGCAGTCGATAACGGCACCCGTCGCATCGGAGTTGCCGTAGCCCGTCACGATGAGCAGCCCGTCTCGTGCGCCCTCGGGCACCTGCTTGACCAGCGACCTCGCCACGGCCGTGGTACCATGTGCCACGTCGACGTCGCGAATGCCGCCCTGGTCAAGCACCATGATGAGGTAGCGGTCGAGCTTTCCTGCCACCGCGCGGCGCGTGGCTCCCAGGCGGCCGGACCTTCTCAGCACGTCCAGCCTGGGGACGGTGAAGACAATCCCCTGCCGCGCCCTCGCGCCCTCAAGCTGCGAGACGGTCTCCTCGAGTGTGGCGCCGCCCACAATAAGCTTGCGGGCGCGCTGGATGAGAAAGTCGAGCCCGCCGGACGTGGTCCACGAGTCGAGCACCGCGATCCTCGAAGCGGCGAAGCCCTCGTCCGCGAGCTGCGCCCGCGCTTCCTTGGCGCTCCGATACGTGCCCGAGAGCCTCGACGACATCGTGATGCACAGCACGTCGGAACCCCCCTCGAGGAGCCCGCGGAAGGCCTTTGCCCACGCGGACTGGAAGACCGCCTCCGTGCCCAGGATCTTTGCGTTGCGGTAGAGGGCGTCATAGTCGTCGTTCTCGCCCTCGTACACCTCTGCGCGCCGCACCCCGTCAACCAGGTAGTGCATCGAGACGAGCTCGCATCCCAGCGCCGCAGCCTCGGCCCGCGTGAGCGGAGCAGAGCTGTCGCACACGATTCCTATGGGCCTTGCAGCAGTGTCCTCGCTCATGCGTCGAACCTCCCCATCCTACGGAACCTCTCGTAGCGCGCAGAGACAAGCTCCTCGGCGTCCTTGCCCTCGAGCTGGGCGAGTTCCTCGCGGAGCCTGCCGGCAAGCCGGGCCGCAAACTCGGGCGTCCCCAGCCCCGCGGCGTCGATCTCCCCGTCCACGATACCAAGTCGCTCCAGCGTGGGCGCCGTGATGCCCAGCGCCTCGGCGGCCTCCCCCGCTCGCTTTGGCGTCTTCCAGAGGATGGACGCGCACGCCTCGGGACTCACCACGGAGTAGACGGCGTCGGAGAGCATAAGCACCCGGTCGGCCGTAGCCAGGGCAATCGCGCCGCCGGATCCGCCCTCGCCCATGATGACGCTCACCTCGGGCACGCGAAGGCCGCTCATGGCAAGGATGTCGTCTGCAATCGCGGCACCCTGGCCGCGCTCCTCGGCCTCCATGCCGGGGAAGGCCCCGGACGTGTCCACCAGGCACACCACGGGACGGCCGAACTTCTCGGCCTGCCGCATGAGACGCAGCGCCTTGCGGTAGCCCTCGGGTTCCGGAGACCCAAAGTTCCTGGCCACGCGCTCCTTGGTGGTGCGGCCGCGGTCCGTGCAGATGACGGTCACGGGGCGTCTGCCGAGAAGCGCGATTCCGCCCACTATGGCGGAGTCATCGCCAAAGAGGTGGTCGCCGTGGAGCTCGATGAGGCCCGAGAAGACCTGCTCGGCCACGGTGGGAACGCTCGCGCGGTTGGTATCGCGCACGCGGTGCACGAGGTCGTACGGCGTGACGGATTCTGCCTTGAGCGGGGGCTGGGTATGGCGTGGGGCAGGCCAGCGCGGCTCGTCCGGGAAGGCGACCGCACACTGCGGCACCTCGTGCGAGGGATCTGCCAGCGCCGCATGGTCGTGCAGGAAGAGCAGGTACGCCAGGGTGGCGGGAAGCTCCGCCCGCGCCACGACCATGTCCACGAACCCATGGTCGAGAAGGAACTCGGCGCGCTGGAACCCCGCCGGCAGGCGCTTGTGCGTGGTCTGCTCCACCACGCGCGGCCCGGCGAATGCGACAAGGGCATCGGGCTCGGCCAGGCAGATGTCGGCCTCCATGGCAAAGCTCGCCGTGACGCCGCCCGTGGTGGGGTCGGTGAGCACGGCCACGTAGAGCAGGCCGGCGTCGCCATGCCTACGCACCGCATTGGTGACCTTGGCCATCTGCATGAGCGAGGTGACGCCCTCCTGCATGCGCGCGCCGCCCGAAACCGTGAACCCAACGACAGGGAGGCCGGCCTCGGTTGCCCGCTCGAAGCACCGCGTGATCTTCTCGCCCACGGCGCTCCCCATGGACCCCATCATGAACGCTGAGTTCATCACGAAGAGTGCGCAGCGCTCGCCGCCAACGGTGGCCTCTCCGCACACCACGGCCTCGCGCTCGTGCGAGGCCGCCTCGGCGGCGGAGAGCTTCTCCTGGTAGCCGGGGAAGTTCAGCACGTCACGCGGCCCCAGCCCCTCGTCCCACTCCACGAAGCTGCCCTCGTCCACGATGAGCTTGATGCGCCGCCTTGCCGAGAGGCGCATGTGGTGGCCGCAGCGCGGGCACACGTCAAGCCCTTGCGAGAGGACCGCTGCCTCGACCACGTGACGGCAGTGCGGGCAGCGCACAAGCACCATGCGGGGCGGCACGTCTATGGGGACCTCGGTGACCGGGCTCTCGAGCTCGTTCTCGCTCTTGTTGCGCACGCTACTCATAGAGGTGCTCCATCAGGTTGGTGTGGTAGTTCCCCGAGAGGAACTCCTCATTTGAAAGGATGTCCAGCTGGAGGTCGGCGTTGCACTCCACGCCGTCGATCACGAGCTCGCTCAAGGCCGATCGCATCTTGCGGATGGCCTCCTCGCGCGTGGGGCTGTAGACCACGAGCTTGCCCAAGAGCGAGTCGTAGTACGGCGGCACGACGCAGCCCACGTAGAGCGCAGAGTCAAAGCGCACCCAAGGGCCGTTGGGCACGTGGAGCATCGTGATGCCGCCGCAGGACGGCCTGAAGTCCGCCGTCTCGGCGTTGATGCGGCACTCGATGGCGTGGCCCGTCACGCGGATGTCGTCCTGCGAGGACTCAAGCGGCACGCCGGCCGCCACGCGAAGCTGCCACTTGACCAGGTCCTTACCCGTCACGAACTCCGTCACGGGGTGCTCCACCTGCAGGCGCGTGTTCATCTCCATGAACCAGAAGTCTCCGCTGTCGTCCAGCAGGAACTCGATGGTGCCAACGCCCTCGTAGCCCACGGAACGGGCAAGGTCGCGGGCGCAGGCCTCCATGTGCAGGCGCACGTCCTCGGTGAGGGCTGGGCACGGGCTTGGGCTCTCCTCGAGGAGCTTCTGGTTCCTGCGCTGCACCGAGCACTCGCGCTCGCCAAGGGAGAGGACGTTGCCAAACTTGTCGCCAATGATCTGCACCTCGACATGGTGCGCGGGCGAGACGAACTTCTCCATGTAGCACTTGCCGTCGCCAAAGGCCGCCTCGGCCTCGGCGCTCGCCGTCTCGAACGCGGCGGGCGCATCCTCCGGGCGCTCGACCTTGCGGATGCCGCGTCCACCACCGCCCGCACGCGCCTTCACCAGCACGGGGCAGCCGATCCTCTCGGCCTCCTCCCGTGCCTGCTCGGCGGACTCGAGGAGGTCGCAGCCGGGGACGACGGGCACGCCTGCGGCCCTTGCCGTGCGGCGCGCCTCGTCCTTGTCGCCCATGCGGCGCATGACCTCGGGAGAGGGGCCGACAAACACCAGGCCGTGGTCGTTGCACTCCCGGGCAAACTCGACGTTCTCGGAGAGGAATCCGTATCCCGGGTGTATCGCCGAGGCACCGGACTCCAGCGCCACCGTGAGAATGGCGTCGGTGTTGAGGTAGCTCTCGCTGGCACGCGGGCCGCCGATGCAGTACGCCTCGTCGGCAAGGGTGGCGTGGAGGGCCTCGCTATCGGCCGTGGAGTACACGGCGACGGTCTTGACGCCCATCTCCTTGCAGGCGCGGATCACGCGGACGGCAACCTCTCCCCTGTTTGCAATAAGGACCTTCTGGAACATGGGCCATCAGTCCTTCTTGGGCACCAGGGCGAACGACATGTCCGCGACGCAGCACACGTCCTGGCCAACCTTTGCCACGCCGTGCGCAAAGTGGAACATGCCGTGCGAGCGCGTGACCCCGCAGTCAAGCTCCACCGTGTCTCCGGGGCGCACCGGGTGCTTGAAGCGGACCTTGTCGAGGCTCGTGTAGTAGGGCGTGGTGTCCTTCGAGGCGCCTCTCTGGGCGAGAAGGACGCAGCAGTTCTGGGCGAGCATCTCGCAGAGGATGACGCCCGGCACCACGGGGTTGCCGGGGAAGTGCCCCTGCACGAAGAACTCCTCGCCTGTCACATGGGCGTGTCCCAGCGCGTGTCCGTCCACGAGCTCGCAATCGTCGATAAGCAGCATGGGCGGCCGATGCGGAAGGATTCCCTCGATCTCTTCCCGGTTCATCTGGTGCCTCCTAGTAGATCTTCATGAGGATGCAGTCGTACTCGACAAGCTCGCCGTCGCTCACGCAGATGTCCACAACCTCGCCGTCCGCCTCGGCGGTTACCTCGTTCATGGCCTTCATGGCCTCGATGACGCAGAGCGTGTCGCCCTTCTTGACCTTTGACCCCACGCGCACGAAGGGCTCGGCGCCCGGCGATGGGGAGGCGTAGAAGACGCCGACCATGGGGGCGCGCACGGCGATGACCTTAGTCATGTCGAGGGGCTTTCCGGCGTCGGTGGCGTCGACGTCCGCTGGGGCCTCTGCGGACTCGGATGCGGCCTCGGGGGCCGGTGCGGCCGCGGGTGCGGGCATTGCCGGCGCCTGCACGGGGGCGACCGAAGCCGCTGGGGCGGGGGCCACGGGGGTGGCTGCAACGGGAGCCGGGAACGCCTCGGGGCGCTCCATCTCTATGGAGGAGTCGCCCTCCTCGATGCGGATGCGAGCGATGCCGCGCTCCTGCATGACCTGTGCGAGCGCGTCGACGCGAGAACTGCTGGTGTCCATCCCTACTCCCCCTCGTAGCGACGAAGCACGACCACGGCGTTGTAGCCGCCAAAGCCGAGCGACGTGGACATGGCCCACTTTCCGTCGAACGGCACCGAGTGGCCGGGCGTGTAGTCCAGGTCGCAGTCCGGATCGGGCGTGGCAAGGCCGATGGTGGGCGGAACCACCGAGTCTCGAAGCGCGCAGGCGCAGGCCATGGCCTCAACGGCACCCGTGGCGCCCAGCATGTGGCCGGTCATCGACTTGGTGGACGAGACGTGCGCGGCGTGCGCGGCCTTCTCGCCCAGCGCCTGCTTGATGCCCATGGTCTCGGTCTTGTCGTTGAGCTTGGTCGAGGTGCCATGCGCGTTGATGTAGAGGCCCTCGGAAGCGTCCATCCCGGACTCGTTGACGGCCTGCTTGATGGCGCGCGTGATGCCGCCGGCCGTTGGGTCGGGGCTCGTGATATGGTATGCGTCGGCCGTGTTGCCGTAGCCGCAGACCTCGGCCACGATGTTGGCGCCGCGCGCAAGGGCGTGCTCGAGCTCCTCGAGCACCAGGATGCAGGCGCCCTCCCCCATCACAAAGCCGTCGCGGTTGGCGTCGAACGGGCGGCAGGCCGTGGCAGGGTCGGGGTTTGTGGTTAGCGCGCGGCAGTTGGTGAAGCCGGCAATCGAGACGGGCACGATGGCGGCCTCGGTGCCACCGGCGAGAATGGCGTCGGCATAGCCGTAGCGCACGGCGCGGTACGCCTCGCCGATGGCGTTTGTGCTGGTGGCGCAGGCCGTGACGACGGGCAGCGTGGGACCAAGGGCATGATGGCGAATCGAGACCTGCCCGGCAGCCATGTTCGCGATCATCATGGGCACGAAGAACGGCGAGACCTTGCGGGCGCCGCTCTGGTCGTAGCGGGTGACCTGAGCCTCGGTGGTGCCAATGCCGCCCACGCCCGAGCCCACGTAGACGCCCAGGCGCTCGGGGTCGATGGCGCCCTCGGCATCGAGTCCCGAGGACTTCATGGCCTCGTCGGAGGCGACGAGGGCAAACTGGACGTTGCGATCGTTGTGGAGCGTGTCGGGCTTGCCGAGGGCCTCGACTGGGTCAAAGCCCTTGACCTCTGCCGCCACGGTCACGCGGAATCCGGTGGTGTCGAAGGCCGTGATGGTGTCGATGCCGCACGTGCCAGCGACAAGTGCCTCCCAGCTCTTCTCGGCCGTGTTCCCAACGGGGGTGATGGCCCCCATGCCTGTTATGACTACCCTGCGATCCATCTTTCCCCCTTCCGGGCATGCGGACCCGCCGCTGCCCAAGGCGCAATGCGCAGCAGGCAGATGCCTACATGCACAGCCCGCCGTCAATGCGAATGACCTCGCCCGTCACGTAGCTGGCCGCGTCGGAGACGAGAAACGCCACCACGCCGGCCACCTCGTCGGCAGAGCCGAGCCTCCCCAGCGGGATGCGGGCGGCATAGGCGTCGCGCGCCTCCTGCGGGAGCTTCTCCGTCATGTCGGTCTCGATGAAGCCGGGGGCGACCGCGTTCACGGTAACGCCTCGACCGGCGAGCTCCTGGGCGACGGACTTGGTGAGACCCACCACGCCCGCCTTGGACGCGGCATAGTTGACCTGGCCCGCATTGCCGTGCAGGCCCACGACGGAGCTCACGTTCACAATGCGGCCGCCGCGCTGCCGCACGAAGTTCCTCACGAGCGCGCGGGCCATGTTGAAGGTGCCCTTGAGGTTCACGTCGAGCACGCGGTCGAAGTCCTCGTCGCGCATGCGGGCAAGGAGCCCGTCGCGCGTGATGCCGGCGCTGTTCACGAGAGCCCACACGGGGCCGAGGTCCTTTGTCGCCTGGGCAACCGTAGCCTTGACGGCGTCTGGGTCGGCGACGTCACAGCGATACGCAACCGCACGCGCGCCAAGCACCTCGAGCGCCTTCACGCAGCTCTTGGCGGCCTCCTCGTTGCCCGCGTAGACGATGCCCACGTCAAAGCCGTCGCGCGCAAGCCTCTCGGCGCAGGCGCGACCGATTCCGCGCGAGCCTCCGGTGACAAGCGCCACGCGACGGGCGGGCTTCTCGCCTGCCTCTTGGGTATTCTCGGCCATGGCTACTCCTTCCCCAGAGACTGGGCCACGGCCTCGAGCTGGTCGGGCATCTCGACATTGTAGACGGTTGCGCCCTCGAGCGTGCGTTTGACGAGGCCTGTGAGCGTGTGGCCGGGCCCGACCTCGACGAAGGTGTCGATGCCCGCAGCCTTAAGGCCGAGAAGCTCGTCCACCCAACGGACGGGGTGGGAAACCTGTGCGGAGAGGGTCTCGGCGATCTCTGCCGGGGTCCCGCCGTAGGGTGCGCCAGTGAGGTTTGCCCAGCAGGTCATAGCCGGTACCTGCGGCGGGTTTGCCTCAAGGTACGCGGCGAGGCCATCCGTGGCGGCCGCCATGTACGGGCTGTGGAAGGCGCCCGAGACGGCCACTGCCATCGAGCGCCCGTGCGCCTCGCGCACCAGGGTGTCGAGCTTCTCGCACGCCTCTGGGGAGCCGGCGACCACGGTCTGGAGCGGGCTGTTGTAGTTCACAGGCCAGGCCTCGCCGGCCTTGGCGGCCAGGTCCTCGACCGTCGCCACGTCGAGCTTGAGCACGGCGCGCATGGCTCCGGGGTGCTCCTCGCAGCACGCGGTCATGAGGCTCGCGCGCTCCGAGACCAGACGTGTGGCGGCGGCAACGTCAAACGCACCGGCAAAGGCAAGCGCTGCGACCTCGCCGAGCGAGTGCCCGGCCACGGCTGCGGGAACAACGCCACGCTCTCGCAGCGCGCAGGCGCAGGCAAGGTCGACGGCAAAGACGCAGGGCTGCGTGTTCCTGGTGAGCGAGAGCTCCTCCTTGGTGCCGGAGAAGCACTGCTCGCGCGTGCCAGGGCGCACACCCTCCACGGCATCGAAGACGTCGCGGGCTGCCCTGCTCGCCTCGTAGAGCTCGTGCCCCATGCCGGACTTCTGGGAGCCCTGGCCGGCAAAGAGGAACGCCGCGTTGGGAAGGGTGGCGGCGGTGTCTACGCAATCCATTTGGTGGCCTCCCCCAGGCACTTCTCGGCGCCGTCCATGAGGTCGTCGACGATCTCTTTGGCCGTCTGCTCCTCGCGGACCATGGCGGCGACCTCGCCCGCCATGAAGGAGCCCTCCTCGTAGTTGCCGTCCTTGGCGGCCTTGCGAAGGCTGCCGGCCCCAAACTTGCCAAGCTCCTCGGGGGTTGCGCCCGTGCGCTCGCGGCGCGCGAACTCCTGCGAGAAGGGCGTCTTGAGGCAGCGCACGGCACCGTTCATGCTGCGGCCGGTCACGATGGTCGAGAGGTCCTTGGCCTTGATGATGCGGTCCTTGTACTCCTGGCTCACCGTGCACTCGCGGGCCACGAGGAAGCGGGTTCCCACCTGCACGCCCATGGCACCCAGCATGAATGCCGCGGCAACCTGGCGCCCGTCGGCGATGCCGCCGGCGGCAAGCACCGGCACCTTCACGGCGTCGACCACCTGGGGCACGAGGACCATGGTCGAGAGGTCGCCGATGTGGCCACCCGACTCGCCGCCCTCGGCCACGAGGGCGTCCGCCCCGGCGCGCTCGAGGAGACGTGCAAGCGCGACGGACGAGACAACGGGAATGACCTTCACGCCCACAGCCTTCCAGTCCGCCATGTACTTGCTGGGGTTGCCGGCACCCGTCACCACGACGGGCACGCTCTCCTCGGCGACCACCTTGGCGACGTCCGCCGCACAGGGGCTCTGGAGCATCACGTTTACGCCGAAGGGCTTCTCCGTGCGCTCGCGGCACTCGCGAATCTGGTCGCGCACCCAGTCGGGGCCGGCGTTCATCGCGGAGATGATGCCGAGGCCACCGGCCTCGGAGACGGCGGCTGCGAGGCTCGCGTCGGCGATCCACGCCATGCCGCCCTGGAAGATGGGCTTCTCGATGCCCACCAGGTCGCAGAGGGGTGTCTTGATCATGTGGGGTTCGTCCTTAGTCTCGTGCGTTACTCCCAAGTTGCGATGCCCTGCTACTTGGCGAGAAGGCCATCGACGAGGTCGACGAACTCGCCGACGGTCTTGGGGTTGGCCTCGGGGTCGATCTCGATGCCAAACTCGTCCTCGCAGGCCATGACGGCCTCGACGGTGGCCATGGAGTCAAGGCCGACCTCGGCGAGGTTGGTGTCACGGGTGAGCTCGACGTCGTCCAGTCCCTCCTGGTCCTTGAGGATGGCGACGACGCGATCGAAAGTGGACTCTGCCATGGTTCTTCTCCTTCTTCTGGCGCCGGGTTCCGGCGCGGACGGGGGCGCCTGGCGACGCCCGGGATACCGTTGGTGCCACCGCCGATGGCGGCGGGATTGCGTGGGGGCTAGCTTGGGCCAGCCTCCCAGCGCACGAGGGTGGAGGCAACGTCGAGGCCGGCCCCAAAGCCGACGAGGGCCACAAGCTCGCCGGGGGCGAGCTCGCCTGCGCGGCTCATGCCGTCGAGCGCGAGCGGGATGCAGGCGCTCGAGACGTTGCCGGTGGTGGAGATGTTGACGGTCACGCGCGAGCGGTCGAGGCCGAGGTGCGTGCAGACGGCGTCGATGATGCGCTCGTTTGCCTGGTGGAGCACGAAGTGGTCGATGTCCTCGAAGGCGACGCCCGTCTCACGCGACATGTCACGCAGCTCACGCGAGACCTCGTTGACGGCGAAGCGGTAGACGCTCCTGCCCTTCATCGAGAGCGTGCTGGGCTTGGCCGCCTCGCACGTGGGGTCGAAGGGGCTTGCGCCGGCCACGCCCGGTACGTCCAGCGCGGCCACGTTGGGGATGGTGCGAAGGCGCGTCCAGAGCGGGCTTTCGCCGCCGGACTCGACCACCACTGCCGCTGCGGCGTCGCCAAAGAGCACGCAGGTTGAGCGGTCGGTCCAGTCCATGATGCGCGAGCACTTCTCGGCCGAGAGCACAAGGGCGCGCTTGGCGCGGCCGCGGTCGAGATAGCCGTCTGCGACGTCGAGGGCAAAGACAAAGCCGGAGCACGCCGCCGAGACGTCGAATGCGGGGCAGGAGGCGCCCAGGCGCTCGGCCACGGCGCAGGCCTCGGCGGGCATGAGGTGGTCTGCCGTGGTGGTGGAGCAGACGATGAGGTCCAGGTCACCGGCGTCGATGCCCGCAGACGCGAGGGCGTTGCGAGAGGCCTCCTCGGCAAGGTCGTCGAGCGTCTCGGTGGTGCAGACGCGGCGCTCGCGAATGCCGGTACGAGTCCGGATCCACTCGTCGCTCGTGTCGAGGAAGGCGGAGAGCTCGTCGTTGGTCACGCTGCGGGCAGGCAGCGCAGAGCCGGTGCCGATGATCGTGTAGGACACTACGAAACGCCGCCCTTCTCGGCCAAGATCTTGTCGAGCTCCTCGCGCTGGGCACGCTGCGCCTCCGCGTAGAAGTGCTCGAGGCGCCGAATGCCGTCGAGAAGGACCTGGCGCTCGGGAACCGTAAGGCCCAGCGAAACCTCCTCGGACATGTGCCGGTTGAAGACCGCATGGAGCCTAAAGACGCGCTCCCCGCGGCGGGTGAGGCTTACGTTGACGCGGCGGGCGTCCCTTGGGTCCCTGCACTTCTCGACGTAGCCCTTGCGAACGAGGCGGTTCACGGCAGAGGTGGCCGAGGGGACCTTGATGTCGAGCGCGCGGGCGATGTCCGAGACGGTGATGGTGTCGCTCGTGTGGAGGGTTCCTCTGCCCACGACCTCGATGAGGTTGAGCTCGGCCACCGAGAGGTCGATGCCGTGCGAGTGGCGCGTGAGATCCTCGAGGCGATCGATCGAGTCGTAAGTGTTGCTCAGGAGGCGCGAGATCTCGGCGACAAAGGCCACGTCGTCGTTAACGTCCACTTCTATGGGCTCGCCTGCGGCGGGACCTGGATCTTGCGCGTGTCTCTCGTACGACTTGCCCACGTGGCCCCCGTTCGCGTTGGCGACAACGTTGGAATTAATTAGTTAGTCTAACTAATCATTTACAGTGTAGCGAATTCTCCGCAATGCGCTGTTATGTCGACACATTCATGCAATCTGCACGATGGGATCAAAATCCCCGGCAGTGGGATTCCGTTGCCCGGTAAATCAATCCCGCGCGCGAAGAGAAGCCTGCTCGGAGGAGAAGCGCAGCTCGCGGCCGGTTGCCTGGCGCACGATGGCACGGCCGAGCGCATCTACGGCGGCAAAGGTCCCCTCGGCGAGCTGCACGCCCGCATGGGAGACCACCCGCACCTTATGGCCGAGAAGCGCCAACGAGGCCTGGTAGTCTGCGAGGAGCGGGGCGAGAGGACCATCCGCCTGGGGCTGGACGGCAAGCGCCTTTGCCCACGCATCTACCCTGGATACCACGGCATCGCGGAAGATCGTTGCCAGGGAAGAAAAGTCGCTCGCAGCGAGGGCCGCTGTGGAACCAACGCACTCGTCCAGGTATGTGGGCGAGAGGGCGCCTACCATGCCATCGTGGACCGCCGCCGGGCGTATAGCCTCGTGCGGAGGCGGGGTGAGGTTCACGCCAATCCCGCAGACGGCAAAGGGGCCGCTTGCGGACTCCCCCACTTCCACGAGGATGCCGCCGAGCTTGGCGCCGTCATTCTCGCCCGTTGTCGCGATGATGTCGTTTGGCCACTTGAGGGCGACCCCGCGGGCCCCAAGCACATGGCAGGCGTCAAGCGCGGCAAGCCCACAGGCTGCGGGGATTGCCGAGAAGCTCACTCGCGGGACCTGAGGACGCACAAGAACTGAGAAGTAGAGACCACCCTTTGGCGAGACCCACACGTGGCCACGGCGGCCGCGACCCAGAGTCTGGCGCCGCGCCGCGACGGCAGTGCCATGTGGTGCGCCCTCTCGGCCGAGTCGAATGACGTCGTTGTTGGTCGACTCGGTCACGTCGAGAACCGCGACCTCCGGAAGGTCTGTTTCTCTCGCCATGCGCTTACTCCTCTCTCCCCGGGCCCTCTGGTCCGACCGACCGGGCCTTTCGCCCAGGGTTTTTCTGTATCCCTTTGAACCATCATGCACCAACTGGGCAACCACAACCACCGACTAGGGAACACCAATAAACTCCGCGCAGTGACGTAGCCACGGCTCGTTGTTGCCGGGCCGTTGCAGGTTCTCAGCGTTTGCCCTGTTGAGCAATCTCGCACCAAACGTGCCGGTAACAAGGCGTGAAGAGATAAATCTCTTGTTACCGGCACGTTGAACGGCCATGCCATTTCCCAGATAACCACCCGCAACACCAAACGGGCCGGTAACAAGCAGCTGAGCAACCGGCGGCACAGCCGCAATGGCGCGACCCGGAAGCTACATGAGGCCCAGCGCCACCGCCACCGGAACCAGGAGGATGGGCACGAACGCAGCGGGGATGAGGTTTGCAACCTTGATGTCGGTCACGCCGAGGAGGTTGATCCCCACCGCGAGAAGGGGCGTGGATCCGGTGACGGCAACCTCCGTGACAACGGCGTCCGAGAGGAAGGCGCCCACCAGGCTCGCAAGCAGGGAGAGAATGCCCTCGTAGACAACGAGGCTCACGCCGCAGAAGGGCACGCCTATGCCCATGGTCGCCGCCATGGGGAGGCACACTGCAAGGTCGATGACGCCCTTCGAGATGAGCGTTGCGTGGTCGAGCGCGATGCCGCTCGAGAGCGACCCCACGATTGCCATGGCCCCCGTGCAGGTGAAGATTGTTGCGGTGACAAACCCGTCGGAGAAGTTCCCAAGGCGCTTGGAGCCAGAGAAGGCCTGGCTGAGGAGCTGCTCGCCCGGCCCCCAAGCGAGCGGATGCGAGCGTCGATGTCGATGCCCAGGTCAACGACGGACCCCAGCGCGAGCGATAGCGTGACAATGGCAACGTTGCCGCCACGCATCATCCCCTGCATGGCAACGAGCACCACGGCGAGTCCCTGCCCCTTGAGGAGAAAGTCTCCGAGGCGATCGGAGACGCGCCCCTTGGAGAGAAGGCCGAGAACGCTGCCGAATGCGGCCTCGAGGCCGTTGATGAGGGCCCCTACCAGTGCCACGTCCATCCTCGATTCTTGCTTGTTCGTGCGCCCGCGCCCAAAGCCGGGCTATGACTCGTTCACGCGCTTCCCGGTCATGTGGTCCACTGCCAGCTCGAGCACCTGGATCCTCTCGGCCGTGCGCTTGAGCTCGTCAGCCACGTAGCCGGCGGGATTGTACTTCTCGCCCAGGCGCCGGGCTATCTGGAGGGTCTCTGGCGTTGTTTCCAAGGGCGTGACCCGTCCAAAGACGATGACGCTTCTAACGTTGGGTCCAATCTTGCCGTCGACCGCAACGCCCTTGTCAAAGACCGTGAACGAGACGCGGTTGTCGGCCTTGATTGCATCAATCTTGTGGCCGACCTTTGCGCCGTGGAAGTAGATCTTTCCCTGATCGTACAGGTAATCCATGGGAACGCCGTAGGGGTAGCCATCCTCGCCGTGAACGGAGAGGGCGCCGCGTCGCTCGGAGAGGAGGACCTCCTCGCACTCCTCATGCGAGAGCTGCTGCTTGATGCGCCTCATTGGTCT
Organism: Olsenella sp.; assembly: GCA_022648325.1. GTDB lineage: Bacteria > Actinomycetota > Coriobacteriia > Coriobacteriales > Atopobiaceae > Tractidigestivibacter. The sequence continues at coordinate 125,287 of JALCMG010000006.1, read as the reverse complement.
GAACATTGACATCTCCTTCTGCCGGACGCCGCAGTTGCACGCCGGATGGGCATTGCGGCGTTTATGCGAGCGTTACCTACCTTGCAACGCGTAGGGCCTCGCGTGACGCGTCGGGCGTGCCATTGTTACACAGATTTCTGCTTTCTTGTCGTGACCGGCCGTCGACAGGCGGCGAGGAGGCCGGCGCACAAGGATGTATCATAGCCCGACACCGTGGAATGGAGCAGCATGGCCTTGATGCTCATAGTCTCGCCGGCAAAGCTCATGGACGTAGTGGAGGGCCCGCCCTTTGCCGAGACGAGCCCAACGTTTCTCGCCGACGCCCAGCGCCTTGCGCGCGAGCTTCTCGCACGCGGCTACGACGGGGCACGAGACGTCTGGCGCTGCAGCGACGCCCTCGCGCGCCCCAACTGGGAGCGGCTTGCCACAATGGCAGAGGACATGGCGAGAGAACCGCGCCTGCTCTCCCCCGCCGTCCTCACGTACGTGGGCATCCAGTACCAGCACCTTGCGCCGCAGGTCATGACCGCCAGCCAACTGCGGTGGCTCTCCGGTCACCTGCGGATTATCTCGGGAATGTACGGGGTTCTCCGCCCGTTTGACGGCGTGGTGCCCTACCGACTGGAGATGCAGGCCAAGCTCCCCGTGGACGGGCATCGCGACCTCTACGACTACTGGGGCGAGCGGATACTGGACGCCCTTCTCGGCGCTGGCGCAAGCGCCATTGTGAACGTGGCGTCGCAGGAGTACGCCAAGGCGGTTGTTCCCTGGGCGCGGCGCGCGGGCGTACCGGTTGTCACCTGCGTCTTTGGGGAGGTCCGCGCGTCGGACGGGCGCTTTGTCCAGCGTGCGACCGAGGCCAAGGCGGCCCGCGGGGCCTTTGTTAGGTGGTGCGCCGAAATGGGCGTCGAGAAGGTCGACGAGCTTGCGGCATTCGCCGAGCGCGGGTACCGGTTGGACGGCGGGCACTCCGAGGCAGGGACGCTTACGTTTGTGCGCGGGTGACACACGTCGCCGGAGAGCCACTTTTGAATGACTTTGTCGCCAAATTGGGCCTTCCGGCGACTGCGCTCCTATCTAAACAAAAATGCGGGCCGCCCAAGGGACGGCCCGCACATACTTCTACCAGCGCAAATGCGAGAGGCCCTACTCCTCCATGTAGTCCTTGAGCCTACCGGAGCGGCTGGGGTGGCGCAGCTTCGCCAGCGTCTTGCTCTCAATCTGGCGGATGCGCTCGCGCGTCACGCCAAACTCGCGGCCAACCTCCTCGAGCGTGCGGGGATGCCCGTCCTCAAGGCCAAAGCGGAACTTGATGACCTTGCGCTCGCGGTCGGCAAGGCCGTCCAACACCTGGTCAAGCTGCTCGCGGAGCATGGAGTCGCTCGCTGCCTCGGGCGGCGCGACAGCGGTGGAGTCCTCGATGAAGTCGCCCAGCTGGGAGTCCTCCTCCTCGCCGATAGGCGTCTCCAGCGAGACGGGCTCCTGGCTAATCTTCTGAATCTCGCGCACGCGGTCGGGCGACATGCCAATCTCGGCACCGATCTCCTCCGGCGTGGGGTCGCGGCCAAGGTCCTGCAGAAGCTGGCGCTGCACGCGGATGAGCTTGTTGATGGTCTCGACCATGTGCACGGGGATGCGGATGGTGCGGGCCTGATCGGCGATGGCGCGCGTGATGGCCTGGCGGATCCACCACGTGGCGTAGGTGGAGAACTTGAAGCCCTTGGTGTAGTCGAACTTCTCGACCGCGCGGATAAGGCCGAGGTTGCCCTCCTGGATGAGGTCGAGGAAGAGCATGCCGCGACCAACGTAGCGCTTGGCGATGGAGACAACCAGGCGCAGGTTGGCGGAGATGAGCTGCTGCTTGGCATCGAGGCCCACCTGCTCGATGCGCATGAGGCGACGCTGCTCGGCGCGCGTGAGCTCGATCTCGCCGTTCTCGGCAGCCTCGAGCTTCTCGGAGGCCTCGGTGCCGGCCTCGATCTTCATGGCCAGGTGAACCTCCTCGTCGGCGGTGAGCAGGTCTACCTTGCCGATCTCCTTGAGGTACATGCGCACGGGGTCGCCAGTGAGCATGACGGTGGAGGTGTCCTGGCGGCGTGCTCGCGCACGGCTCGAGCGCTTTGGCTTGGAGACCTTGGCCTTGGGGACCGAGCGCAGGGCCTCCTTGATCTCCTTGGCCTCGCTGGCAGCCTCGGACTCCTCGTCGTCCTCGCCGTCGAGGGCGTCATCGTCATTGGAGAAGTCGTTGTCTGCGCCAAAGTCGTCATCGTCGTCGCCGGCGTCCATGGAGCCAATCCCATAGGCAGGGTTGGCCACCTCGCCGGACGTGGTAATCTCGACCCCCTTGGCACGCAGTGCGTCATAGAGGTCGGAGAGCTCGTCCCCATCCACATCGACGTCGCGGATGGCAACCTGGATGTCATCCTCGGACACGCTCCCGCCGGACTTGGCAGAAGAGCTCACCAGCTCATCGACCACGCGTCCCAGCTCGTCGGAGAGCTTGATGTCGTCCTTCGTCTTCTTTGCAGCAGCCAAGTTTTTCCCTTCGACGCAGTAACCTTCAAAAGGCTACCCGTTTTTACTGCTCGACAACAGCAGAAAGTTTCTTCGTCAGAGCATTAATACGCTTTTGGAGCGCAGTCGCCTGCTCGAAGAGCGCCTCGGCGTCCTGCCCGCCCGCATCACCGGCCTGCCTCAGGCGGGCCTTGATCTCGCGAACGCGGCGCTTGCACGAGTAGAGCTCGACAGAATCGACGAGAAACGCGACCTTCTCGCGCGAATCCATCCCCGGGCTCGAGACAACGCGTCCGGACGAGAGAATCTGCGGCGCCTCGGGCTCGACGGCCGTCGCGGCGGCAACGACGTCTGCGGGTTCCGTGCCCTCCGGCGTGGCGAGCATGGCCCAGGCCATCCCCTCGTGGCGGGCGTCTGCCCACATCACATCGGCGAGGCGGTCGGCGTAAGGGCGCACCTCGTCAGGCATTGCCGCGAGCATCGAGAGGAGCTCCCGCTCCACCGCCACCTGCATGCGCTCGTCGCCCGAGAGCATGCGCGAGACCGAGAAGGGCGTACCGCCCGCAGGTGCCACCGGCTCCGCGCCATCGTAGGCATCGGCCGGCACGTAGTCCTCAAGCACGGGCACGTAGTCGTCCTCGGGGTCCGGAACGCTCCGCACCGCCTGGCGGGGCCTCGCCCCCGCTGGGACCTCCGTGTGCCGCTCCCGCACCTCGGGTTCGGCGGCCTTCACGGGCTTCTCGCGAATCACGCGCTTTGTCTCAGAAACGTCCATGCCCAGGGCGTCCGCGAGCTGCGTGGCGTACTCGTCGAGAAGCACCGAGTTCTTGAGCGGGGCCAGGAGCTGGGCCATCTCGTCGAGCGCCTTGACGCGACGCCCCGGCGCCGAGAGGTCGTATCCCGCGAGGCGCTTTGTGAACACGAAGTCCATGAGCGGCACCGCGGCGTCTAGCTGCGCCTGCATGGCCGAGGCGTCGTGGGACGAGAGGAACTCCATGGGGTCCTGGCCGTCCGGCAGCACCACGCAGACCATGGAGGCCGAGGTCTTGTCGATGAACTGCACCGCCCGCTCGGCCGCGCGCTGCCCGGCCTCGTCGCCGTCGAACATGCAGATGATGCGAGAGACGCGCTGACGCTCCATAAGGCGAATGTGGTCGATGCGAAAGGCGGTGCCCAGCGCGGCAACGGCGTTGGTGAAGCCCGCCTCGTGCATGGCGATGACGTCGGTGTAGCCCTCGCAGACGACGGCCGTTCCCGTGGCGGCCATGGTCTCCTTGGCGCAGTCGTAGGCAAAGAGGTGCTTGCCCTTGTTGAAGACCGTGGTGTCGCGGGTGTTGAGGTACTTGGGCGCGTTGCTGGCCGGGCGCAGGATGCGGCCGCCAAAGGCGATGGTCCTGCCCTGCTCGTCGTGGATGGGGAACATCGCCCGGTCGTAGAACCAGTCGGCAAGGCGCCCCGAGCGCTCGACCGCAAGGTTGGCGGCGATCATCTCCTTGGGGCTAAAACCCTTTCCGCGCAGGTACGCCACAAGGGAGCCGCGGCCCGGAGCGTAGCCCAGGTGCCAGCGCCGGCAGACGTCGGAGCCAAAGCCGCGTCCGGAGAGATAGGCCCGCGCGGCGGCAGGGCCGTCGCCGCGGCCGCGCATGAGCAGGGTGTGGTAGTAGTCGTCCGCAAGCGTGAGCTCCTCGATGAGGCGGTTCTTGCGCGGCCCGCGGGAGGCGCTCCTGTCCTCGTTAAGCTCGATGCCCGCGCGGTCGGCCAGGTAGCGTATGGAGTCCGGAAACGAGAGGTTCTCTCGCTTCATCACGTACTTAAATACGTCGCCGCCCTCGCTGCACGCGCCAAAGCAGTGCCACAGGCCCGTCGCCGGGTCTACCTTAAACGATGGGGTCTTCTCGTGGTGGAAGGGGCAGCAGCCCCAGAACTCGCGCCCGCGCTGACGCAGCTCGACCGTCTCGCCCACCAGCTGCACGATGTCGGTGGCCTGACGGACCCGCTCCTTGTCCTCGTCGCTGATCAAGCGACCACCCCCACGCACTCCTCTCCGACGTTCTCCCGTACCCATTGGATGTTCCCCAACACGGCGGCTTCCAGCTCGGCAAGCGAGTCAAATCGACGAGAGGCGCGAAGATGGCGGAGAAACACCACGCGTGCCTCCTCGCCATAGACGTCGCCCGAGAAGCCCACCAGGTTGGCCTCGAGCATGGAATCGGCCGCCATGTCGAACGAGGGAGGCGCCCCCACGTTGACCGCAGCCGGCCACACGCGGCCGTCGATGATGGCGAGGCAGGCGTAGACGCCGTCCGCGGGCAGGCAGTCGCGCCCGTCCAGCTCCACGTTGGCCGTGGGGAAGCCAAAGGAGGTCCCCTCGCCACGGCCGTGGATGATGCTCCCGCCAAGGAAGTGGTGGCGAAGCAGGAGCTTGGCGGCCTTCTCGACCTTGCCCTCGCGCAGCAGCCCACGCACGCGAGTGGCCGAGACGGGGGTGCCCTCAGAGGTCACGAGCGTGTGCCCAAAGACCTCGAAGCCACACCTCTCACCCAGGCTAGCCATGGCCGCTACCGTGCCGGCACCACCAGCACCAAAGCGGAAGTCCTCGCCCACGTGGATGGCGGCGGGGCAAAGGATGCCCACGATGTCCTCGGTGACGTAGCGGTCGTACGGGAGGGCGGCGAGCTCGGGCGTGAAGTGGTGGACCACGATGGCGTCCGCCCCGGCGAGGGACAGCGAGCGCACGCGGTCCGCATCCGAGAGCAGTCGCTCCGGCGGCCGCGTGGAGAGGACCTCCGAGGGGTCTGGATCAAAGGTCACGAGGGCAAGAGGCAGGCGGCGCGAACGAGCGTCCGCAGCTGCCTCGGCGATGAGGGAGCGGTGCCCCTCGTGGAGCCCGTCGAAGGTGCCGATCACGCAAACAAAGCGCTGGTCAAGGCCAAACGACACGCCAGGTGCCAGGTATGCCGTCGCATCTTCCGCGCGCACCGCCGAAGGCAGAAACGCGCCCGAGAAGGTCGATGCGGCAGCAAGCCGTCGCGCCTCCTCCGGGGCGAGCGGCCATGCGGGCTCGCGCCAGGCGGGGGCGGCGGAGAAGGGCTCTCTCGTCATGCGCGCACCCCCGTTATGCCCGCCGGGAAGTTGACCGCGCAGACAAGGCCGCGCCTCCCGCAGCTCCACACCCCAACGAGCCGCTGGTCAAAGACCATGGCAACGCGCTCTCCCAGCTTTGGCGCACGCTCGGTGCCGTCTGCGCAGACAACCGTGCCCACAGGAATGGCCTTTCCGCACGCTGCGTCCGCCGCCTCCTGCGCGCCGAGCCTGCGCACCGGGGCACTCAGCGCAGCCACCGGGTCGAGCGCGTGGGCGAGGACCTCCTCGGGGCTGTGCGCCGCGTCAACGGCGTCGAGCGGCAGGCAGTCGCCGAGTCCCACCGAGCCGGAATGCGTGCGCCGCAGCGCAACGAGATGGGCGGCCGACCCAGCGGCACGGCCGATGTCACGCGCAAGGCTCCGCACGTAGGTGCCCTTGGACACGTCAAAGTCCACGACCCAGCTGAGCTGCCCCTCGACGGAGGCTATCTCGACGAGCGTGGCCGAGAAGACCGTGACGTGTCGTGGCGCCAGCTCGGGCGCCCTCCCCTCGCGGGCGAGCGCGTAGGAGCGCTGGCCGCCCACGGAGATGGCGGAGTATGCGGGTGGCACCTGGTCCTGCTCGCCGACGAAGCCGGTGAGAACCTCTCGTGCCACGTCCTCGCTGGCCAGGCGCTCGGGAACATCGGCGGCAACCGTGGGGGCGCCGTCCGCGTCGTCGGTGTCTGTCTCGCACCCAAAGAGGATGCCTGCCGTGTAGCGCTTGCGCTCGGCGGTGAGAAGGCCCATGAGGCGCGTGCCCTGGCCAACGCCCACCACCATGACGCCGGATGCGGCAGGGTCAAGGGTGCCCGCGTGGCCCACGCGGCGCTCCCCTAGGGCGCGGCGCACGTGGTTCACCACGTCGTGGCTGGTCATGCCGCAGGGCTTGTCGATGCCGAGGAGGGCGTTGACGCCCGACTCGCCGCGTCTCACCGTGACGCACCTCGCACCTCCGACGCAGGCGCGTCCCCGAAGAGGGCGCAGAGCCTGGGGAGCACAACAGCGCGCACCTCGTCCACGGTGCCCGTGGCAGTGAAGCCCGCCGCCGCGCGGTGGCCTCCCCCGCCCATCTCGCGCGCGATGCCCGAGACGTCGAGGTCGCACTTGGAGCGGAGGTTTCCGCGGACCTTGCCGCCGTCGACCTCCTTGAGGAAGAGGGCGACCTGGGTACCCTCGATGCAGCGCACGAGGTCGATGAGACCGTCGAGCTCGTCGAGCGTGACGCCGGCGTTGGCGATGTCCTCGGCCGTTGCAAAGCTGTAGGCGATGCGTCCCTCGGCGAAGGTCTGGATGCGCGCAAGGACGCGGGCAGCCAGGTGGACGTAGGCCAGGCGGTCGGACTGGTACACGTTGAGCGCGACCTCGGCCGGAGAGGCGCCGGCCTCGACCAGCATGCTCGCCGTCTCGAAGGCCTCGCTGTCGGCGTTCTGGTACTGGAAGCGCCCCGTGTCCGTGACAATGGCGCAGAGGAGGTTCTGCGCGATCGTGGGCGTGAGGATGCGCGAGGCATGCAGGCAGAACTCAGAGATGATAACGCCCGTGGCGGCGGCATCGGGACGGATCACGCCGGCATCCCAGAAGCGCTCGCCTGAGGGATGGTGGTCGAGAACGGCCACCTTGCGGGCCCTCGAGCAGATCTCCTCGGCATCTGCAAGGCGGGACTTCTGGGAGAGGTCCACGCAGATGAAGAGGTCGGGCGTCACCTTGTAGTCCGCGGCATGCACGAAGGTGTCAGAGCCAGGGAGGAAGCGGTAGATCCTGGGGACGGGGTCACTGTCTGCCAGGAGGTTTGTCACGCGCTTGCCTGGCCATGCCGTGCGGATGACCTCGGCAAGCGCGAGACCAGACCCAATGGCATCGCCGTCGGGCGAGGTGTGCGCGCAGATTGCGATGGTGTTGGCCCCCTCGATCAGCGCGACAACGCCCTTGAAGAGCTCCGCCTGCTCCATGTATTCAGAAACCCTCATCCAGCTCTTCCCTACTCGCCCTCAGTCGGATCGGACGCGTCCGCGACGGCCTCGTCGGTGGCGTCCTCGTCCTCTTCGCCGGCCACGATGGGGTAGCCGTTCTCGTCCTTCTCGACACCCAGCGTAGGCGGAACGTTCTCGAGTGCGCGAGAGATGCGCTCGGCCTCGTCGGTGGTGGTGTCGATCTGGAACGCAAGCTCGGGGGTCACGCGCCAGCCGAGCGCGTGGCCGAGAAGCGAGCGGATGCGTCCCTTTGCGCGTTCGAGGGCCGCAGAGACCTCCTCGTAACGGGAGACGTCGCAGCTCACGTAGGCACGCATGAAGGACTTGTCGACCGAGACCTCCACGCCCGTGACGGTCACGAGCTGGAGGTCTGGGTCGGAGACCTCGAAGAGCATGATCGTGGCGAGCTTCTCGCGCGCGATCTCGTTGGTGCGGCGCGAGTGCTGGTTCTGCTTCATGGTGCCTCCCTACTCCGTGCGCACGACCTCTTCGATGCGGTACGCCTCGATCTGGTCGCCGGGGTGGATGTCCTGGAAGTTCTCCAGGCCGATGCCGCACTCGAAGCCGGCCTTGACGCTCTTGACGTCGTCCTTGTAGCGCCTGAGCGAGGCGATCTTGCCCTCGTAGACCACGATGCCGTCGCGGACGAGGCGGACCTGGTCGTCGCGGGAGATCTCGCCCTCGGAGACCATGCAGCCTGCGGCGATGCCGACCTTGGGCACCTTGAAGGTGTCGCGAACCTCGGCGATGCCGGTCTGGGCCTCCTCCTCGGTGGGCTTGAGCATGCCGATGCGGGCGGCATCGATGTCCTCGATGGCCTTGTAGATGACGCTGTAGGTGCGGATCTCGACGCCCTCGCGCTCTGCGGCGGCACGCGCCTTGGCGTCGGGACGCACGCCAAAGCCGATGATGATCGCGTTGGAGGCGTCGGCGAGCGTGACGTCGGTCTCGGTGATGGCGCCGACGGCGGCGTGGATCGTGTTGATGCGGACCTCGGACTGGTCCATCTTGTCGAGCGAGTCCTGGAGAGCCTCGATGGAGCCCTGGACGTCGGCCTTGATGATGAGGTTGAGCTCCTTGACCTCGGCGTCGGCCATGGTGTCGAAGAGGTTCTCGAGCGTGACGTGCTTCACGCGGTTCTGCTCCTCGATGCGGGCCTTGAGGGCGCGCTGGTCGGCAAGGTCGCGGGCGTCGCGGTCGTCCTGGAAGACGCGGAACTCGTCGCCTGCCATGGGGACGCTCTGCAGGCCCAGGATCTCGACGGGGTCGGAGGGGCCGGCCGTCTCGACGGGGTTGCCCTTGGGGTCGAGCATGGCGCGCACGCGACCGTAGGCCATGCCGGCGACGAGGGCGTCGCCAACGTGGAGCGTGCCGCGGGTCACGAGCACCGTGGCAACCGAGCCGCGGCCGCGGTCGAGCTTTGCCTCGAGGACGTTGCCGGAGGCAAAGGTGTCGGGGTTGGCCTTGAGCTCGAGGACGTCGGCCTCGAGCAGGACGGCCTCGAGCAGGTTGTCGATGCCGATGTTCTTCTTGGCCGAGATGTCGACGAACATGTTCTGTCCGCCCCACTCCTCGGGGATGATGCCGTACTCGGTGAGCTCCTGGCGCACGCGGGTTGGGTCGGCGCCGGGCTTGTCGATCTTGTTCACGGCCACGACGATGGGAACGTCCGCCGCCTTTGCGTGGTTGATGGACTCGACGGTCTGGGGCATGACGCCGTCGTCTGCAGCCACGATCAGGATGACGATGTCGGTCACCTTGGCACCACGGGCACGCATGGCGGTGAAGGTCTCGTGGCCAGGCGTGTCGATGAAGGTGATGGTGCGGCCGTTGATCTTGACCTGGGAGGCGCCGATGGCCTGCGTGATGCCGCCAACCTCGCCCTCGGCGACGCCCGTGTGGCGAATGGCGTCGAGCAGCGACGTCTTGCCGTGGTCGACGTGGCCCATGACCGTGACCACCGGCGGACGGGACTTCAGGTCCTTGGGATCGTCGTAAAAGGTGAAGGAGCTCTCCTCCTCCTTGGTCATGACCTTGACGTCGCGGCCCAGGTCGTCGGCAACCAGCTCGATGAGGTCGTCGGACATGGACTCGGTGAGCGTGAGGGGGTCGCCCAGCAGGAAGAGGCGCTTGATGATGTCGTTGGCCGGCACGCCGAGAAGCTCGGCGAGCTGCGCGACCGTGGCGCCCTGCGGGACCTTCACGGTGTCGAGCTGCGAGAGGTCCTGGTCGTTGGCGATGGCCTCCTCTATGCGCTTCTCCTCCGCAGCCTCCTCGGCCTGCTTCTGGCGGCGCTCCTTGCGGCGGCGACGCCTGCCGGTGGACTCGCGCGACGCCTCCTCGACGGCTTCGCGGGCCTCGTCGAGGACGCGGCTCCTGTTGTAGGCCTCGGCCTCGCGGGCCATGCGGCTGTAGCGGTCCTCGCCCTCGTCGCCGCGGCGGCCGCCCTTGCGGCCCTTGCGGCCGGGACGGCCCACGCCCTGCTCAGGTCCGCCGTCCTGGTCCATGCGCGACGGAGCGTTGTAGCTCTTGCGCTCGGAGCGGGCGTGCTCGGACTCGCCGCGACGCTCGCGACGGCCCTGCCCCTCTGCCTTCTTCTGCGCGGCCTCCTCAGCCTGCTGCTTGAGGACCTCCTCCTGCTGGGCGATCTGGTCGAGCAGCGAGGTGAAGGTGGGCATCGACTTGGGGGCATTGTCCTTGACGCGGTTGCGCTCTGCCTCCTCGGCGGCCTTCTCGGCAGCGCGCTTCTTCTCCTCCTCGGCGCGCTTCCTCGCGGCCTCGGCGGCAGCACGCTTCTTCTCCTCCTCGGCACGCTCGCGCTCGCGGCGCTTCTCGGCGGCAACGCGCTCCTTCTCGGCGGCCTCCTCCTCGGCCTTCTTGGCCTCGGCGGCGGCCTCCTCCTCGGCCTTCTTGGCGGCCTCGATCTGGGCGGCGCGGTCCTCGAGGATCGGCTTGAGCTTCTTTCGCACGATGGAGACGTAGGCATCCTCGAGCGTCGAGGAGGCGGACTTGGCGGGGATCTTCATGTCGCGGAGATGGTCGAGCATCTCCTTGCTCGTCATCCCGTACTCCTTGGCAAGGTCGTGTACGCGAGTCTTGGCCATGTGACCAACCTTTCCATTCACGGGCGGCCACGCCACCCGGGTAGTGCCTGCAGACGAATGTCCCTTCGGGACGCTAGATCAGGGAGTCGGGGTCGTCCGAGACCTCGGCATTCACGAACTTCTCGTGGATGCCGCAGTAGCGCGAGCCGGGACGGGCCATGTTGCGGCACTGGATGCCGTTCTCGCCAACATACTCGCAGCGGTGCTGCTCGCCATCCTCCTCAACCTCGCCCTCGGGCGCCTCGACGGCGTGGGGAAGGTCGCGAAGGATGCCTGCTGCCAGCGACTCGTTCTTGATGTCGATGTGCATGCCGGTGAGGTGCGCGGCCAGGCGGGCGTTCTGGCCCTCCTTGCCAATGGCCAGCGACAGCTGGTCGTCGGGCACGATCACCGTAGCGTAGCCGTCCTCGGGGCCAAGGATCACGCGAGAGACGCGTGCCGGCGAGAGCGCGTTGGCAATGCAGCGCGCAGGGTCGTCGGACCAGGGCACCACGTCGACGCGCTCGCCACGGAGCTCGGAGACGACGGTGCGAACGCGGCTGCCCTTGGGGCCAACGCATGCGCCCACGGGATCGAGGTGGTCGTCCTTGGACGAGACGGCGACCTTGGAGCGGATGCCGGGCTCGCGGGCGATAGAGCGAATCTCGACAACGCCGTCGTAGACCTCGGGGACCTCGAACTCGAAGAGCCTGCGGATGAGGTCGGGGTGAGTGCGAGAGACCACGATGGGCGGACGCTGGCGCTCGCCGCGGACGGTGGGCTGGTCGTTGTTCGGGTCGCGCACGTCGATGATGATGGCCTTCAGGCGCTGGTTATGCGAGTAGCGCTCGCCCACGGGGCGCTCGTTGCGCTCGTCGGGGAAGCGGCGTTGGTCGAAGTGGGGAAGCTCCGCCTCGACGCCCTCGCGGATCTTGATGATCGTGAAGTCGGGAGTGGTCTGGAGCACCGTGCCGGTGATGATGTCGCCGATGCGCTGCGAGAACTCCTCGTAGATCTGGACGCGGGCCGCGTTGCGCACGATGGCGCGGATCTCGGCCTTGGCGTGCTGTGCCGCGATGCGGGAGGTGTCGGGCGGGGTGACGTCCTTCTCGTCAAAATCGAGGTACTCGCCGGTCTCCTCGTCGTAGGACTCCTCCTTGGGGATGAGTTCGTAGACGTAGACCTTGCCGGTGGCGTGGTCGATGGTGACGCGCGCGCCAAAGGGAAGGTGAAGGATGTCGGCGTAGCTCTTGGCGAGCGACTGCTCCAGGCGGTCGAGCAGGTACAGCTCGTCGATGTGCTTCTCCTGGCAGAGCGCCATCAGCGCTTCCATCATCTCTGATGCCATGCGAATTCCTTTCTAGGCCTTGGCCCCGTTGGAGGGGGCGTCGAAGTTTGGCTTGATCTTGCAGCTCTTGACCTGGTCGAGGGGGATGCTCACGCGCTCGCCGTCAACGGTGAGAACCACGTTCTGGCCATCCAGACCCTCGAGGCGGCCGGTGAAGTGGCGACGGCCCTCGGTTGCCGTGGTTCCAAGCGAGACGTCCTCGCCCGCAAAGCGCTCGAAGTCATGCGGGCGGCGCAGCGGGCGCGAGAGGCCCGGCGACGAGACCTCGAGCGTGAACGACCCCTCGATGGGGTCGAGCTCGTCGATCGCGGCAGAGATCCACTCGGTCTCGGCGGCCACCTCGTCAAGCGAGATGGGCCCAGCCTCCTCGTCTGCGTGGTCGATGCGCACGCGGACGCACGGGTTCTTCTTCGAGCCCACGACCTCGACGTCGACGATGTCGATGCCATGCTCGGGCGCTGCTGCCTCGAGCGCGTCAAGGATGCGCTGGCGCGTGTCGTGCTCTGGCACTGCGGGCATGTCCCCTCCCTCGCACATCACAGGTACATACAGAAAGGAAGCGGGGCGAGAAACTCCACCCCACTTCCTACGAATCACTACTGCATTGCGAGACGAGTATAGGGTCTTCTCGGCAAACGGTCAAGGAGCAGGTGAGCGGCACCACAAGGACGCCACGGTCTCGGGGCGTCTCGGGGCGTGCCTGCGAGCCTGGTCTGCGAGCCTCGGCTTGCGCTCCCCTCTCCTGCAAGTTTCGATCAGTTAGGGCTCCCTAAACGATCGGAATTCTCACCATTGGCGCTTGGCTGCATTCCCCGATCGGTTAGGGCTCCCTAAACGATCGGAATCTGCAGCACGCGCCTTCGCAGTCGTCCCCGCTGCGCCACAGCGCGCCGCACTCCCCTAGCGCCAGATTCCGCGACGGTGGCGGATCTCGTAGTAGAGGTCGTTCTCCATGGCAAGGACCTCGGGAATCGGCACCGGCTCGAAGACCGGCATCCTCATCTTGTACTTGATCCAGAAGAACGAATAGACGCCCAGGACCAGGAAGGTCACGCCAGCGAGAATCCAAATCGCCACCGCCTCCGCGGGGTCGCTCGAGATGTTGACAATCATGAACACCGTGCCGGCAATGCCAATGACGGGGATCACGGAACCGCCGGGCACCTTGAACGCGCGCGGCGCCTTGGGGAAGCGACGGCGAAGCACCAGCACGTCGATGTCGGCAAAGATGCACGAGACGAGCCAAAGCACCGTCACCACAAGGATCAGGAACGAGATGGAGTCCGAGGAGCCGCCGCTGAAGTACGCAATGAGGCAGATCGAGATGGTGACAAAGAGGACGGCCACCGCCGACGCGCCAAAGCGGTTCTTTCGCGAGAAGAACCTCGGCATCATGTTCACCTTGGTCATGCCGTCGCAGACCTGGGAGAGGCCGTTCACCGTGGAGTTCTGCGCGCCGATGAAGGCCGGTGCAGACACCACGCTCATCCACACCTTGCCAAAGTCGCCAAGGAGATTCTCGCCGTAGAGCAGGTGAGGCGAGGCGGACTCGGCGAGCTCCCCCCAAGGCACGTAGTGCCAGAAGCCGAGAACCACGAGGGTGTCCATGAGGCAGATGAGCGCAAGGCTGATCATCATGCCGTTTTACGTGGGGCGATTCGCTGGGTCTTGTAAGAATCGGAACCAAACGAGCATGGTAACGGGGGTTTCGCACGCCTGAAACATGGCGGCGCGCGACTGTTAGCATTTGGGGGCCGACGCTCGCGATGAGCGTGGTTTAGCGCAAAGCCAAGCGTTTAGGGTCCCCTTGGCGGCATGCTCTGCCCAATAATTGCGGTTGCCGGCCCTTTTTCGGCGAATTGTCGAGTACGAAGCCTCTAACTTCTTACGGAGCCGCAGGTAGGGAAATGGCACCCATGGGGTGATACTAAGCGGAATCACGAATTTTGACCGGCAACCGCAAATTTTGGGTACGGGGTCCTGCCAGTAAACCCGGAATCCGGGAGCAATTCCCCTGGGTGAAGTCTATTCCGATACACATTCGCACCCGAATGTGTGACCCGTGCAGGTCGCTACACAATCGAGCGTCGAATGTGTAACGGGGACCGGAGGATGGCTAGTCGCGCTTGCCCCAGGCCTTCCTGACAAGAAGCACGAGGCCAAAGATGATCAGCGCGACAACGAGAATCGCAAGGAGGAACACGCCGATAATATCCCAGGCACTCAATCCGTAAATCATCGCGGTTACCCCCGCCCCAAACGAAACCTCCAGCAGATGCCTGGCTTGCCGCAACGGTACCGCTACGAGGAAAGCGTGTATGCGGTACGCGGCCAATTGCCACATTTGCCACCTGTCGACGGCACGGCGCAGCCCATAAACGCGCACTCAGACGGCAACGTCAATCAGGGCATAAGCCTTCCAATTGCCATGCAAGTTATAGCCAGAGGCGCCGCCACCATCCCACGCTATGACGGATCGGTTCTCTTCAGCGCCCTTCATGTCCCCGATTTCGCTTACGCGAAGAGCTGTTCCGGGCTCCTCCGAAGAAGTGCAGGGTTGAAACTCCGGGTAGTATCCTGCCGACGCCAGCGCGGAGGCGGCCGCATCCGCGCGCATGCCCGTCACATCTGGCACGTCACCGTAATCGGACGAGATAAAGCCGTTTGGTGAGTCGACATAGCTGGGCCGTGGCCTGAGAACAACAGAAAGCAACACGACGGCAGAGACAATGATGACGCTGGCGAGAAGGCACTTGAGGAAGAGGCGCAGGTAGAACGTTTGCGCCTTCCTAGGGGCATCAAGTTCAGGCACCGCTTTGGGTGCGACTTTGCCAAAAGCATCCTCCCGGGCCAAGGCATCTTGCCACTGGACACACGAGGGCATTCTCAGGAACTCCGCCTTCGTGCCAACGCCAAGCTTCTGGTAGGCCCGCTGCCGATAGCTGCCAACGGTCGACGCGCTAACCCCCATCATCGGAGCGGCCTCGGCAGCAGTGAGGCCCATCACAACCGTCCGAACCGAGTCCGCTTCACGCTCGGAGAGCCCAGCACCATGGAGCACGTCCTCAAACGAAGAGGGACCTCGGTGTATGGAAGGATGACCTGCCACGGCTTGATCTCCCGCTCTTCTCTAAGAACATCGCTTTCTCTTAAACAATCAAGAGCCTTTCGTAACCTTCTCTCATAGGCATTCAATGCGCTGGCCACAACACGCGTGCAGTCTGACGACGCCCTCCATTCTATACTCGAGAGGACATCCCAGCATATCTCCTGCATTGTTGGGGGGGATTCATTGGATACCGTTATCGTCGTTGCCGTCCTGGCAGCCGTCATCGGCCTACCGGTCCTTCTTGCGTGGCTCTACATGAGAAAGAGGGGCAAGGGATGGAACGACGTTCTCTTTGACGAGGACAAGGGCCTCTCGTCCGACGAGCGGCAACGGGGGTTGAGAGTTGCCGTCCGACGGGCAAAGGTCTCCTCGGTGATGCTTCGCATACGCGATGCCGCAGCCGTCTGGCTAACAATGAGCCTGGTTCTGCTCATCGTGACAGCCTTTGCTCTCGACCAGTATTCAGCCAACCTTGCACCCAGGTCGTTTTGGGCGGGGCACAAATTGATTTTTGTCGACATCTCCGTTGCATTTCTGGCCGTGCTCGCCATCAGCGGCACTGTCGGCTCCGTTCTGTTCAAGCTGTTTGAGGCAAAGGCCCTCGTCTGCGGCTTCGAGGTAAGGGGGGCAGCCGAGATGGAGGCAGGCGCGCAGGGCAAGGTTGCCGCCAACGCGGCAGCGCGCCTGATGGACGTCCCCGTGCTGTTTGGCTGGGGCGTTATCGCCCAAGCGGCGTTCATCGCAGATAACTTTGTTTCCGAGCATGACGCGACCCCCGTTCCCGCAAGGGCTCTGTCCGCTCTCAAAATTGCAGGTGAAGTGGCCTTGCTCGCCCTTGCCGCATGGGCCATCGCCGCAGTGGCGTCATAAGTCCGCTGCCAAGGGAGCGAGCAGCCGGGAGGTGTTGGCCCAAAGGGCCGGTGGGCGAGGGCGCTAGGACCCCGGAGTTGCAGCGGCGCCGGGGACGCCGAGAAGGACGCGCGCGGTAGGTCTACGCGCATGCGCATGCTCCAAAGATAGGACGTACGAGAAAGGCGGGCCCGGCGCCTGGCGCCGGACCCGCCGTGACACATGCCGGCCTACGCCGGCGCAGCGCTTCTCGTCTAGATGGCGACGATGTTCACAAGGCGACCGGGTACCACGACGACCTTCTTGACGGTCTTGCCGGCGATCTGCTCGGCCACCGCCTCGCGGGCAGCGGACTCCAACTCCTCCTTGGAGGCATCGGCTGCCACCTGGATGCGGGCGCGGACCTTGCCCTTGATCTGCACCGCGATCTCGACCATGTCGCTCTTGGCCTGCTCGGCGTCAAACTTAGGCCACGGCTCGTTGTAGACGGAGCCGGAAAGCCCCAGCGCCTCGTGGAAGAGCTCCTCTGCCCAGTGCGGGCAGATGGGGGCCAGCATGGTCACGATGTCGTGGGCCACGCGCCAGGCGAGAGCGGCGTCGCGCTTGTCCTCGGGGACGTCGTTCACGTACTTGGACGCGGCGTTCACGAGCTCCATCGAGGCGGAGATTGCCGTGTTGAACTGGCCGCGGTCGAAGTCGTTCGTGCACTTGATGCCCAGCTCGTGAAGGGCGCGGTTGAGCTCGGCGTCTGCACCGGAGAGCTTCGACGCGTCGACCTCTCCCCTCTTGGCGCCGTGCGAGAGCAGCCACACCACGCGCCAGGCGCGCTTGATGAAGCGGTTGGCGCCTGCCACGGCCTCGGGATCCCAGTCGAAGTCCTTCTCGGGGGGCGCCACGAAGAGGATGGCCAGGCGCATCGTATCCGCGCCGTAGGGGTCGATGACGCTCGACGGCGGCACGACGTTGCCCTTGGACTTGGACATGGTGTCGCCGTTCTCGTCCTTGACCATGCCCTGGCAGAGCAGGTTGGTGAAGGGCTCGTCCACGTCGACCATGCCCATGTCGCGCAGGACCTTGGTCCAGAAGCGCGAGTAGAGCAGGTGCAGGATGGCGTGCTCGATGCCTCCGATGTAGTTGTCGACGGGCATCCAGCGGTCCACGGCCTCCTTTGAGAAGGGGGCCTTGTCGTTGTGCGGATCGGTGTAGCGCAGGTAGTACCAGCTGGAGCACGTGAAGGTGTCCATGGTGTCTGTGATGCGCTTTGCCGGCTTGCCGCACTTGGGGCAGGTGGTCTCGTAGAACTCGGGACACTCGGCGAGCGTCTCGCCCGCGCCAAGGTCGAGGTTCTCGGGCAGGCGCACCGGCAGCTGGTCCTCGGGCACGGGCACGTCGCCGCAGCAGTCACAGTGAATCATGGGGATGGGGTTGCCCCAGTAGCGCTGACGGCTGATGAGCCAGTCGCGCAGGCGGAACTGCACCTTGGTGCGGCCGCAGCCGTGCTCCTCGAGCCAGGCGACGATGGCGTCGACGGCCTCGGAGTGCTTGCCGCCCTTCATGCCCGTGAACTGGCCGGACTGCACGAGGTAGCCCTCGGCGGCCATGGCCTGGTCCCAGTCGACGTTGGTCACGCGCAGCTCTCGTTCGTCCTTGAGCTCGTCGTAGAGGGGGTCTTCCTTCTGGCAGATGATGGGCGGGATGGGCAGACCGTACTTACGCGCGAAGTCAAAGTCACGCTGGTCGCCGCAGGGGACGCCCATCACGGCACCGGTGCCGTAGTCGAGAAGGACGTAGTCGGCGACCCACAGCGGCGCGGGCTTGCCGGTCACGGGGTTGATCACGTAGCGGCCGGTGAAGACGCCGTGCTTCTCGCGCGCGGAACCCTGGCGGTCGACGGAGGAGACCTTCTCGGTTGCCTCCTTGAGGCGCAGGTAGTCGGCCTCGTACTGCGTGCCCTTGACGAGCTCGGCGGCAAGGTCGCTCTCGGGCGGGAGCACCATGAACGAGACGCCAAAGATGGTGTCGGCGCGGGTGGTGAAGACCGAGATGGTGCGGTCGGTGGGCGTCACGCCGTCCTCGGCGGCCAGCTTGAAGTCGATCTCGGCGCCCTCGGAGCGGCCAATCCAGTTACGCTGCTGGGCCTTGACGTTCTCGGGCCAGCCGGTGAGCTTGTCGAGGTCGTCGAGGAGCTCCTGGGCGTAGTCGGTGATCTTGAGGTACCACTGCGAGAGCTCGCGCTTCTCGGGGATGGAGCCGCAGCGCCAGCAGCGGCCCTCAACGACCTGCTCGTTGGCGAGGACCGTCTTGCAGGTGGGGCACCAGTTGACGGGGCTGGTGGCGCGATACGCCAGGCCGCGCTTCCACATCTCGATGAACGTCCACTGGCCCCAGCGGTAGTACTCGGGGTCGCAGGTGTTGAACATGCGGTCGTAGTCGTAGGAGAAGCCCATGCGCTTCATGGTGTGGACCGCGTTCGCGATGTTCTGGTAGGTCCACTTGGCCGCCTGTGTGTGGTGCTTGATGGCCGCGTTCTCGGCGGGGAGGCCAAAGGCGTCGAAGCCCATGGGGTGCAGCACGTCGTAGCCGCGCATGCGGGCCTGGCGAGCCATGGCGTCGCCGATGGTGTAGTTGCGAGCGTGGCCCATGTGGAGGTCGCCGGAGGGGTACGGGAACATCTCCAGCACGTACTTCTTGGGCTTGGAGGGGTCCTCGTCGGTCTTGTAGAGGTCCTCTTCCTCCCAGGCCTTCTGCCACTTTGCCTCGATTGCCTGCGCGTCGTAGGCAGGCACCTCAAAGTCGTTCTGCTGAGTGCTATCGCACATGTGAAGCCCCTTCTCGCTCCTTTGCATAGCCTGTCGATTCTAGCAGGTATCCCCCGGAGTGGCGGCGATATGGAATCCGCTCGACACACTACGCAGGTGACGGCGGCGCGGCGGCGGCAGCACGGTAACGCGGAGTGGGCGCCGCACATGAGTTCAGGGCTTCTCTGCAGAATCCGATCGGTTAGGCCACTCTAACCAATCGATTTCTGCAAGTTGGGAGCATTACTGCAAATTCCGATCGGTTAGCCGGGCTTAAACAATCGAAATCTGCAAGCTTGAGGCCGGCCGGGAGAGGAACCGGGGTCACACGCCGCACGCGGGACCGCTCTGCTCGCCTGCCGCTTTCCACCGCTCTTTCTCGGTACCTGTGAATCGTCGTGACGTTTTCGCAGGTAGTTTTTCGCACGATTCACAAATGCCGATAAAGAGCGCACTGGCAGCGTCCCCAATTCGCAAGTTTTTCACTCCTCTTTACGAAGAAGCGGCACCCGTCGGCGGCGTACTGACAGGTCTCGATTACTGTTCAACCGTTGAACATGTTTGTTAATCAGGAGGAGGTGAGCGTATGGGGACCGCCGAACATCATGGCTGGAGGATTGCCGAGGTAGAGCGCCTGGTGGGCCTTTCTCGCCGAGACATCCAGCGCGCCTGTTACCAGGGCCGCAGTGGCGCCGGAGTCCTCGCGCCAAGCGACGGCAGCTGAGGCCGCCGCACCTACGACGAGCGGAACCTGGCAACGCTCTTCCTTCTCGCCCAAAGACGCCGCCGAGAAGGCCTTATCTTCTCGCAGGCTGCAGAGGACCTCCGGGGGAAGCAGCGTGGACATACCTTGCAGGAGCTCCTTGCCTTGGAGGCCGAGAGGCTCTCTGACCAGTTCGCTGACGTCGCGGACCAGCTCATTCGCGCCGAGGCTCTTCGTGCGACGCTCGAGGACGAACCGCAGAGGTCGAAGCTCCTCTCGCATAGTGACAGCTGTGTGCGGGAGCTGGGCCGAGCGTCGAGTGACCTAGAATGCCCGCCGCCGATAGATGACGCGCCCGGCGAGGGATTGCTTCAAGAGCTTATGGTTAGTCCAGTGATTGAGAAACCCGAGCAGCAACAACCGAGGAGGTATAGATGGGGAAAACAACCAAGCGCATGAAGGCCATCCTGCGCGAGTGGAAGGTGTGGCTTGTGGTTCTCGTTGTGGGGGCAGCACTGGGAGCGTACCTCTATGCGCGCATCTATCCAATAGTGGCTCCCCAACCCGAGCAGACCCAATACGCCGTCCAGACTCTCCTCCAGCGTGGTCTTCACGCGCGTGAAAGAGGAGGGAGAGCTTGTGAGCGCCTCTCAGGACTACTCGATTGTCGACAAGGTGACCGACTCCAACCGCGACTTCCTTGACCTCTTTGATGTCCCATTCACCGAGAAGAGCTTCTGGTACCGCTACACGGGCACCATCAAGGCGGGTGTGGATCTCTCCACCGCGGAGTTCGAGCAAGACGAGACAGACACATCGCTGCTCCACGTGACGCTAGACCAGCCCTACATCATCTCGAACACTCCCGACATGGACAAGAGCGGCGTACTTGAGGAGAACAACAACATCTTCAATCCCATAACGGTAGAGGACTCTGGCACCTTCCGGAGGCAGTGCGTCGAGAGGAGCGAGGAAGAGGCGGTTGCCGGCGGGCTTCTCGACGAAGCGAAAACAAACGCCGAGAGCCAGCTGACGCAAATCTTCAATGCCGCTTTCGAGAAGGACACCTACAGGCTGGACTTCACATATCGAGATGCCGGAAGCGAGTAGCACGAGGGCACGGGAGGCGTCTACGCGCGACCCGCACCCTCCCGGCAGCGTCGAATTACGCACTGTTCCCCCCTCCCGGCAGCGTCGAATTACGCACGGTCGCGCTTAAGCTTTGTGGATTGCTGGGCTTTTGTCGTCCTCGCACTCAGCCGTGCGTAGTTTTTGAGAATCAGCGGGCGCCGAGACGAACGCGCCCCAATCAAAATCCCAAAAGGCGTGGAGCCGTGTGACGAGAAGGGCCCCGGCCAGCGCTGGGGCCCTTCCACGGGAAACTGGAGTCTAGCCGCTACTTCTCCTCGGCCTCCTCGGCCTTCTCCTCGACCGGCTTCTTATCGGCGTTCTTGCGCAGGTTGCGAACGATGGCGTACACGCCGTATGCCGCAGCGGCGCCTGCCGCAATGTCCACGCCCACAAGCGCCTTCTGCCACAGCGCCATGGAGGAGACGACAACCGTGGTGGACGAGATGCCGTTCATGGCAAGGCTGCGGGACACGGCGTAGAGGATGTGGCGCGACGCCTGACGCAGCTGCGTCATCACCGTGGGGTTGGAGTCGTATCCGTCGATCTGCCAGTTGTCGGTACCAGAGTTGAGCCAGAGGTCGGTGCCGTTGGCAAGGCCCGGGCGAATGGCGAGCAGGGGGAACGAGTCGGGGTAGGACGCCTGGTCAGTGATGATCATGCCGTCGAAGCCCCACTCGTTGCGCACCACGTTGGTGGTGAGGCCCTTGTGGTCGCCCGCCCACACCAGGCCGACGCGGTTCATGCTCAGCATGATGCCCAGCGTGCCCTCGTCGCCGCCCGAGACGCTCGGCTCGAACGCGGCCAGGTAAATCTCGCGGATGGCCTGCTCGTTGGAGAGGGTCGCAATGACGCTGCGCATGGTCTCCTGGTCGTTCAGAGCAAAGTGCTTGACGAAGGTCATGACGCCCTTGGAGCGGGCACCGGCCACGGTGGCCGCGCCAAAGCGGCCACTCATGAAGCCGTCCTCGGAGTAGTACTCAAAGTTCCTGCCCGAGAAGGGCGTGCGGTGGATGTTCATCGAGGGGGCGTACCAGCCGGCAAAGTTGAGGTCGCCCTGGGCAAGGCAGTCCTCGCCGATCTGCTCGCCCATGGTCTTTGCGCGGTCGACGTTCCACGTGGACGAGATGACCACCTCAGAGCACCAGGCATAGGTCTTCTGCGACACGGTGACGCCCGTCGTGCCAGCGTTGCCAACGTAGGCGGGGCCGTCCACGCACACCGTTGGAGGCGCGCCCACGGAGTTCACGGCCTGCGTCTGGTAGCCTCCCACGCGCACCAGGTTGTACATCTCCTCGGGAGTAAGCTCGTCGAGAAGGTCGTCCCAGGCGGGGTCGTCGGCGGCGACCTCGCGCATCATGGCAAGGGTGAGGCCGTTCTGCGCGCCCGTCGTGGGCATCGTTGCGTTGGGGTCGTCCTCGGCCTCCTTGACGGCCATGGCCGCAAGCACGTCGTCCGTTGCCTCGAAGTCGTAGGTGGTGGGGTAGGTCCCCTTCCAGTCGCTGCGCGTGAGGTAGGTGAAGCCGCTGTCGTAGCTGCGCATGTCGACGTCGGCAAACTGGTTCTCCACCTGCTCGCCGGTGTAGGGGGACTTCTCGTACTCGTCGGTCTCGGAGAGCGAGAGCTTCACGGCCTTCTCGGCGTCACCCGCCGCATCGGTGCCAGCGACGCCCTTTGCTGCCAGCACGTTGTTGAGCGCGTCGTGAACGTTGTCGCCAATTGCCAGGTAGTAGTCGCCACCCTCGAGAATGTAGGTGCCGCGACCGTTGGCGTCGTAGCTCTTGAGGCTTGAGATCTGGACCTCGACGTTCACGGTCTGCGAGGCGCCGGGCTCGAGCTCGTCGGTCTTCGCGAAGCCCACGAGCTGAGCGGCGGCCTTCTCAACGCCGTGCTTGCGGTCGTAGTCGGTGTAGGGGCTCTGACCGTAGACCTCCACCACGTCACGACCGGCAACGGAGCCGGTGTTCTTGACCTCCACGGCAAGCGTGACCACACCGCCCTTCTCGCTGTGGTCTGCCAGGCGCTGCTCGAAGGTGGTGTACGAGAGGCCAAAGCCAAACGGGAACTGCACGGCGTCAGCGTAGCTCCACGCGCTTGCCCCATCGGGCGCGCCCACGGCAGCGTCAGCGTTGCCCTGCCTGAGCACGCAGTCCTCGTAGCGCGTCTCGTAGTACTTGTAGCCAACGTAGATGCCCTCCTGGTAGACCACGAAGGGCGCGTTTTCGCTGCCAGAGATGATGTGCTTGCCAAAGTTCTGGAGCGCCGGCGCGGAGAGCGAGTCGTACGCGTACGTGTCGACCGTCCTGCCCGACGGGCTCACCACGCCAGAGAGGATGTCGCCCACCGCATAGAGGCCGTCCTGGCCGGGGTTGCCAATCCACAGGCAGCCGTCCACGCCATACGTCGCGTCGTCGAGAAACGAGAGCTCCATGGCGTTGCCCGAGTTCACGAGCACGATCACCTTGTCGAACTTCTCGGCCACATAGGCGAGAAGCGCCTCCTCGTTGGTCGTGAGCTCCAGGTAGTGGCGACCAAGGTCACTCTGGGAGTCAATCGGGTCGGAGTGGACGGTGTTGCCCGTGTAGCTCTTCTTATCCATGGGCTCGAGATAGGACTCGTCGTAGACGCGCGGAACATCGGAGCTCTCGGAGCCGGAGCGCGCAAGGGTCACGATGACCGCGTCCGCGTAGTCCGCGAAGCTCTGGACCTCGGTGTCGGAGAAGAGGTCCGGCGACGCCTCGTGGATCACGTAGCGGCCGGAGCCATCGATGCCGGCGACGTCCATGCGGATGGAGCTTGCCGCCCCCTCGGTGTAGAAGCTCCACATGGTGGGGTTGACCTCAAAGCCGGCGGACTCGAGGGCGTCCTTGAGCGTGGGGGCCGTCGAGGTGTCAACGGCACCGGAGCCGCCTCCTCCGTAGAGGATCGAGGCGGACGCCACGCCAAAGAGCGTCACCTTGCCGGTCGAGAGAGGCAGCGCCCCGTCGTTCTTGAGGAGGACGAAGCCCTCCTGCGCCGTCTCGCGCGCCTCCGCGGCGTCAGCAGCAAGGCGCTCGGTCTCGTTCGCGTAGGACGGCTTGAAGTACTGGCTGTCCTCCGTCCCGTCGCCGGTCTCCTTGACCTCGTAGTTCTTCTGGCCAAGGTAGGTCGAGATGATCGGAGCGTACTTGTTGGCATAGTAGTTGCCCACGCCGAGAGCCGCCACGCCAACGCCAATGCCGCCCAGCCCAAGTGCGGAGCGCCTGGTAACGGACCCCTTGGTCTTATTATCCTTCTCAGCTGCCATGTCTCCCCTTCCCCTCTCGCCCGCAACCGTTGCGGACGTTTGACCTGCTCATTGACGAGGACAGTCTGGGGCCGTGGGGACATCCGTAGAAGCCTGCGGGCACGATTGCGACCGGGGCAGGCAGGATTGGCCAGGGCCACGCCATTCGACAGGGCGGGGAACGGCGAATGCAAGTGCGAGCGCAGGCGAGAATGGCCGGCTTGGTCTACCATGGGCTTTCGCATACGCATTGACGCCGAGAAGCACGACGCTCTGCCAGCGCCAGGGAGGAAGCACCGTGGAGATAGCCATCGTTGATGACTCTGACCTCGACGTCCAGAACCTCATGCGTTACATCCGCGCCTTCGAGGACGAGCACCACTCCCGCCTGAGCGCACAGCGCTTCTCGGATGCGAGGGCCTTCCTCAAGTCCGACACCTCGCGCTTCTCGCTGGTGATCATGGACATCGACATGCCGGGCATCACCGGCATGGAGGCGGCGCACCTGCTGCGCAGCGTTGACCCCAACATCCAGATCGTGTTCATGACCACCATGCCGCAATACGCCATCGAAAGCTACGAGGTCGATGCGGCGGACTACATCTTGAAGCCCGTGGCCTACGCGTCCTTCGCGCTCAAGCTCTCCAAGGCGCTCCGCCGCGTCGAGCGGGCGGAGGCGAGCACCATTGTTCTCAAGACGCCCGACGGCGTGGTCAGCCTCCCTCCCTGGGAGGTGACCTACGTCGAGTCCGAAGGCCACTACCTCGTGTACCACACGACCTCGCAGGAGGTACGCATCCGCGAGACCATGACCTCTGCCGAGAAGCGCTTGGCACCACTGGGCTTTGCGCGGTGCAACAGCTACTACCTGGTGAACCTTCGCCACGTAGCGTCCATCACAGGAACCGACGTCCGCGTGGGCAAGGAGGAGCTTCGAATGAGCCGATCGCGACGCGGTCCGTTCATGGACGCCTTCGTGCGCTTCTCGGGAGGAGCGTAGGGATGGGGCTCTTGGCGGATGCGGCAAGCAGTCTCCCGGGTGCGACGAGCGGCGCAGACGTCTTCGAGGAGCTTAGGTTTGCGTGGGAGTACCTCGCCGCGGCGATGCTGTTTCTCTCGGCCCAGGTTCCGGTGCGCAAGCATGCCGTTGCGCGCGCAGCGGGGATTGTCGCGTCATTCTCGCTTCTCTGCCTGCTGTACTTTCCCTACATGACATTCGTGGTGGAAAACAGGCTTCCGGCCGTCATCATCGCGTGCTGGTACCTGTTCCTGGTCTTTGCGATGACCTTCTCGCTGCTGTGGTGCTTTAGGATTTCCATCCCGGACCTGCTATGGGTAGCCGCCACCGCCTATGCGGCCCAGCACGTGGTCTACGTCCTGGTTCACGAGATGCTCGCCCTGTGGCTCTGGCCGTGGCTCGCCGACAGGCTGCCCGTGTACGCGGCGCTGAGCGTGGCATGCTGTGTCGTGATCTACCTGGGCATCTACAGGCTGTTTGCCAGCTCTTTCCACCGCACGGCCGGCGCGCTTCTCAAGGACGAGCCACATGGCGTGGTGACCTCCGCGCTAGTGCTTGCCATGCTCTTTGCCAGCAGC
Organism: Olsenella sp.; assembly: GCA_022648325.1. Classification (GTDB taxonomy): domain Bacteria; phylum Actinomycetota; class Coriobacteriia; order Coriobacteriales; family Atopobiaceae; genus Tractidigestivibacter. Next base: position 99,799 of record JALCMG010000006.1, on the reverse strand, counting down.
TTTGGGTTCCAGCACCTCTTCCAGACGGAGGGAAACCGCGCGAGCGCGGTATGGATGGACCTTCTCGTGTGCGGGATGCTCCTGGGGCTTCAGTACACGAGCTACCGCGCGATTGTCTCTGGCAGAGAAACCAAGGCCACCGAGCAGATGCTCGAGGACGCAGCGGCGCACTGGGAGCTCTCGCACGCGCTGCTCAACCGGCTGGGCACCTTCATGCACGACGTGTGGCACGTTGCCCTGGGGGTACGGGTTGCCAAGGTGCCCGGACTCGACGGGTACATCGACCGCGTGGAGGAGGAGCTTGACTCCTACCGGTCGACGTTCTACTCGAGAAACGACGTGCTCAACTCGGTGCTTGCCGCAGCTCAGGTGCTGTGCCGCGACCGGGACATTGCGCTCACCTGCTCGGTTGGTGACGTGGACACGGGGACCATGCCCGGCACGGACCTGTATGCGCTGGTGGATGGCATGACCAGGGCGTCGATTGCTGCGGCGGCACTGATGGCCGACCCCTCCCGGCGTGCCATCGACCTGGGACTCTGCCGACGGGTGGACGTGCTTGTCATCTCGTGCGACGTCGCGTGTGAAGCCGAGCAGAACCCCTGGAGCGATGCGGGGGCGCTGCGCACGCTGCGGCTGCTCGCAAAGAAGCACGGCGGGGCCCTTCAGGCGACGTCCGAGAACGGCGTGGCGACCCTGCGGGCCTCGGTTCCCACGGGGGCGGGGGCGAGAACCGCGTTTGCGGCGAGAAGCACGGCGGTGACGGGAAGCGCGCCTCAGGCGCCAAAATGACGCCCGGGCAAGAGTATTGGACGGGATTCCGTACGAGACGCGCCCTCGGGCGGCAAAACGGCACCGGAGCGAGAGTTTCGTACGGAATCGCTGCGACAACGCGCCCTCGGGTGGCAAAACGGCACCGGAGTGAGAGTTTCGTACGCCCGTGCGCCCCGCACGTGGGACCGCTCCGTTCTTCTCGCCTATCGCCCTGCCCCACAGGGTAGAATTTCGGCAATGCATCACGCGCGCACGAGCCCAGACCTCTGGAGGAACCATGGCAGACAGCACACAGGACTTCGATATGGACATCCCCGAGCCCGAGCTGGAGTTTGGCGACCCCACGCCGACCACGCCAGACCCCGCTCCCGCCGCAGTGTCGGCGCCCGCTCCCGCAAACGACCCCGCCCAGACCCTCTCCCCCGCCGAGCGCGAGAAGGTCGAGGCCTTTGTCGAGAAGATCGACATCACGGACACCGCGAGCGTCCTCTCTTACGGCGTGGGATCCCAGCGCAAGGTTTCCGAGTTCTCCGAGCGCGCGCTCGATGGCGTTCGCAACAACGACCTCGGCGAGATTGGTGACGACATCAGCTCGCTCATCGTGACGCTCAAGGACTTTGACCCCGACAAGCAGGAGAAGTCCGGGCCTCTCGCCATCTTCCACAAGGCGAAGAACAGCCTTGAGGCGCTGCGCACGCGCTACACCGCAGTCGAGAAGAACGTCCGCGAAATCTCGGACACCCTCGAGGGCCACCAGCGCACGCTCCTCAAGGACATCGCCACGCTCGACCAGCTCTACGCACTGAACGAGGCGTACTTCAAGGAGCTCACGATGTACGTGGTGGCCGGCAAGGAGAAGCTCGAGCAAGTGCGCGGTAGCGAGCTTGCCCAGCTCCAGGCCAAGGCTGCGCAATCGGGCCTTGCCGAGGACGCCCAGGCGGCGCGCGACCTGGCCCAGAAGTGCGACCGCTTCGAGAAGCGCATCTACGACCTTGAACTCACGCGCCAGGTGGCCCTCCAGACGGCGCCGCAGATCCGCATGGTCCAGGCCTCGGACGCCGTGATGGCCGAGAAGATTCAGTCAACGGTGGTCAACACCATCCCGCTCTGGAAGAACCAGATGGTCATCGCCCTGGGCATCGAGCACGCCACGCAGGCGGCGCGCGCCCAGCGCGAGGTTGCAGACATGACGAACGAGCTTCTCAAGAAGAATGCCGACAAGCTCAAGGTGGCAACGGTTGACGCCGCTCGCGAGGCGGAGCGCGGCGTGGTAGACATCGAGACGCTCAAGCACACCAACGAGCAGCTCATCTCGACGCTTGACGAGGTCAAGCGCGTGCAGGCGGAGGGTCGAGAGAAGCGCCGCCAGGCCGAGGGCGAGCTTGCGCAGATCGAGGAAGAGCTCAAGGCGAAACTCCTCGAGGCCTCGCGGGATTAGTTTGCCGGGCAGTGGGATTCCACTGCCCGGCAACTCGGTTTCACCACTACTCCGTGAGGCCGTCCTGCTTGAGCATCGTACGCAGAACCTCGATGTCGCTGTGGACGTCGATGGACTGGTCGAGCACCAGCTCGTCCGACAGCTTTGAGAGCGCGTCGTCCATCTGCACAAACGAGCTGCGCATCTCCGTGAGCGTCTTCACGACCTCGGGACCGGAGGCATGCCCCTCCAGCTCCGCGTATGACGCCGCAAGCTTGGCCGTCGTGGGGAGGTAATACGTCGTCGCACGCCTAAACTGCGAGGCGACCTCAGGATGATGCATGACGTACGAGCAGATCCCCTCGCTCTTAGCCGCCACGCTCTCAAGCGTCGCGCGGACCTCGTCCTCGCGAATTTTCGATGCGCTGCCACGAATCCCCTCGACGCTCTGAGTGGCGGCAGAGAGAACCTCTCGCGCCTCCCCGGGCAGGGAGGACGACACTGTGCCAGAAGCCGCAGCCGTGGTACCAGCCACCTGCGCAGCAGGCCTTCTCCCCTGCGCCGCGCTCCATGCCTCCTCGGTGAGGTAGAGCATCCTCTTGCCGCCGCTCGAACCTAGGCGTCCCTCGGGGATGAGCCCCCTCGAAATCGCCTCGTCAAGAACCGAGACAAGCTGCGGCAAGGCAACGCCTGCCTCGCTAGCAAGCTCGGCCACGGGAACGCTCGTCCTCTCCCCCACCGCCCTGTCAACGCGCTGCAGCGTCTGAGCGAAGTTCTTCTCGTGCGTACCGTTGCCCACAAGCCGCGCGCCGGCAACTGTCGCCATGGCACCAAGCGCCAGAATCACAACGCCGGATACCAGGCTAAAGACGAGAAGGCCCAGCCCCACAACAACCAGGGGAAGCGCCAAGAAGACGAGAAGCGCAAAGCCGGCCCACGTGCGCCAGCGCGCCCGGCTCACGTCCTGCAGGTCGCTGATAACGTAAGGCGAGCGCTCGTCTCGCCCGAAGGCGCTGAGCTGCCGGCCAACGTCGCGAACGGCCCTCTCGATCGACTTCGAGACGCCAGAGAAGTCAATCTGCGAGAAGGCCTCGCCCACCTGGCGCGCGGCATCGGTGCCAGCGCGGCGTATGTTGTCGAAGTCCTTCTCGTCCACCCTTGGCCTCCCATCGTCAGACAAGACAAGGCAGAGAACAGCCCCTCGTAGATGAGACAAAGGGACTGTCCCTTTGTCTCATCTACGAGCGGAAGTTCACCTGCTGGCTGGAGTCCTTGAGCAGCACGTCGTGTGCGCCACCCTCGACGAGCGACGTGGCCGAGACGAGCGTGAGCTTGGCCTTGTCGCGGAACTCCGCCAGGTCGAGCGCGCCGCAGTTGCACATCGTGGAGCGGACCTTGAGCAGCGAGTTGTCGACGTTCTCCTTGAGCGGGCCGGCGTACGGCACGTAGGAGTCGACACCCTCGACAAACGAGAGTCCCTTCTTGTTGCCGCCCAGGTCGTAGCGCTGCCAGTTGCGGGCACGCGCGGAACCCTCGCCCCAGTACTCCTTCATGTAGGAGCCGTTCACGTTGACGCGGCGCGTGGGGCTCTCGTCGAAGCGGGCGAAGTAGCGACCGAGCATGAGGAAGTCGGCGCCCATGGCCAGGGCAAGCGTCATGTGGTAGTCGTAGACGATGCCGCCGTCGGAGCACACGGGCACGTAGATGCCGGTCTCCTCGAAGTACTCATCGCGGGCGCGGCACACGTCGATGAGCGCGGAGGCCTGGCCGCGGCCAATGCCCTTCTGCTCGCGGGTGATGCAGATGGAGCCACCGCCGATGCCAACCTTCACGAAGTCCGCACCGCAGTCTGCGAGGAAGCGGAAGCCCTCGGCGTCAACGACGTTGCCAGCGCCAACGCGCACGGAGTCGCCATAGTTCTCGCGAATCCACGCGAGCGTGCGCTTCTGCCACTCCGAGAAGCCCTCGGAGGAGTCGATGCAGAGAACATCGGCGCCTGCCTCGACGAGCTTGGGAACGCGCTCGGCGTAGTCGCGCGTGTTGATACCGGCGCCAACGAGGTAGCGCTTGTGCTGGTCGAGAAGCTCGTCCGGGCGGGACTTGTGGGAGTCGTAGTCCTTGCGGAAGACAAGCGCGACCAGGCGGTTGTCGGCATTGACGATGGGCAGCTGGTTGAGCTTGTTGTCCCAGATGATGTCGTTGGCGGTCTTGAGCGAGGTGCCGTCCTCGGCGACGATCATCTTCTCGCGCGGGGTCATGAACTCCGAGACGAGCTTGGCGCGATCGTCGCGGGAGGGACGATAGTCGCGCGAGGTCACGATGCCCACGAGGTGCCCGTGGGAGGTGCCGTCATCGGTGACGGGCATGGTGGAGTGGCCGGTACGCTCCTTCATGTCCATGACCTGGGCGAGCGTCATGTCGGGAGTGAGCGTGGAGTCGGAGACCACGAAGCCGGCCTTGTAGGACTTCACCTCTCGTACCATGGCCGCCTCGTCCGCGGCGCTCTGGGAGCCATAGATGAAGGAGAGTCCGCCCTCCTGCGCAAGGGCAACGGCAAGCTTGGGGCCAGAGACCGCCTGCATGATGGCCGAGACCATGGGGATGTTGAGGCTTAGCGCCGGCTCCTCTCCGCGCTTGTAGCGCACGAGGGGCGTGCGCAGCGAGACGTTCGCGGGGATGTTCTCCGCTGAGGAATAGCCAGGGACGAGCAGGTACTCAGAGAAGGTGTGCGATTCCCCTTCGAAGAACGTTGCCATGCGTGCGCGCTCCTACTCTCCGCGAATGCGGTACTGGTAGCCACTGTTGCGGGTCATTGTAGCATCCGGAGGGCGGCACTTTGGCCCCGGCTGCCGAGCTGCGAGAACGCACCACAGGTTGGGAGTGCGGTCACAGGTGCCGCAGCGCTTTTCTCGCCGGTGCCGCACCTGAAACGCCCGACTTGCCCGGGGCCGCACCGCTTCGAAGCTACCAACGCCTGAATGCGTGCAATTTGGCAATGGTCACGAATTGAAATTGTACACATTTTGCTGCGTGGGTGGGCTTTATTTGCAATTTCCGGACGTTTAGGATTTTCCGAACGGTTAGACCGGCTTAAACGTTCGGAATCCGCGCCACGCGGCGCGGGGAGAGGCGCTGCGTGGGCCGAGGCGCGACGAGGAGAAGCGGCACATCGCCGCAGCCCCCTACACCCGCACGCGCTAGTTGCTGGAACCCTCCGCCAGCACGTCCTCAACGTTAATGGCAATGTCGTGCTTGGTGGGGATCCACTCGACCTTCTTGAACAGGGCCACCACGGTCATGGGGATGTAGGTCATCATGAACAGCGGGAACGTGAACAGGTTCGTGAAGATAATCCAGCGCCTGCTCTTGTGGCAGTGGATGTGCTTGCGCTCCGAGATGGTCGTAATGACGGCGAGCAGGAAGAACACCACGTACATCGAGGCAAAGGTCATTATCAGCGACCCCACGCACATGGAGAGCTCGGCCTCCGTGGCAATGAAGCCGTGGCTCAGGCTGCCAACGATGAGATAGGTCGCGTTCACAAAGGCCGAGAGAAGCGTGAGGATCATGCCCGGAGCGATGGTCATGAGCATGTCGTACGAGGCAAAGCGCCCGTGGCGAATCCCGTGGAAAAGGTCCCGGCAGTACGAGAAGAACACCTGGTAGAAGCCCTTGGTCCAACGAAGCCGCTGCACCCAGCTGGCCTTGAAGGCCACGGGCTGCTCGTCGAAGAACTCGGCCGGCGCGAAGCCGATCTGGATGTTGTTCGCGCAGCAGAACGTGGAGAACTGGATGTCCTCCGTAAGGGTGTGGAAGTCCCACCCGTGCATGCCCTTGATGATCTTTCCCGAGACGAGCCAGCCAGAGCCAGAGATTGCGCAGCTCGTGCCCACCATCATGCGCGCGTTGTTCAGGAACTTGGCCTCGCGCATGAACCAGAGGGCGTTGGCGGCAGAAATCCAGCTGGAGTCGAAGTTCTTGGAGTTGCGGTAGCTCGTGCACACCAGATAGCCGGCATCGAAGGCGTCGTTCATGATGCGGGTGTAGTTGGGCGAGACGAGATTGTCGGCGTCAAAGACGAAGAAGCCCTCGTACTTGTCGCCATACTCGTTGAGGATGCGGTCAAAGCCGTAGTCCATGGCCCAGCTCTTGCCGCGGCGCGCGAGGTCGTTTCGGTCCCAGACTATGGCACCGGCGCGCTCGGCCTCCTCGTGGGTGTTGTCGGTGCAGGCGTCGCACACCACAAAGACGTCCATGAGCTCGCGCGGGTAGTCCTGCGCGAGAATCGAGCGAACCAGGTTGCCGATGACCGGCTCCTCGTTGTGCGCCGAGATAAAGAAGGCATAGCGATGCAGCTTCTTGGCGGCCGGCAGCTTGACCATGCCGCGCGCCGCCACGCGAATGAGGTAGACAAACTGGTAGAAGTAGGCAAGCGTGAAGAAGAGCCACACGATTATGTTGAAGATAACGATGGGCGTGAGCCCGATCCTGTTGAACTCCATACAAGGCTCTCTCTCACGTGGCCGCATGCGCCTTGCGGCAGCATGCGGAGAAATTCGTTACACACCGAGCTGCGGGCAGATGCGCTCCCCGGCCTCGGTCCGACCCATTGAGGTGTCCTTCAGCGATTTTAGTACAGACCGCAGGTCCTCCGGCAGCTCGTCGGCAAGCTCGATGGTCTCCCCCGTCACGGGGTGGTCGAAGCGGATGTGCCAGGAGTGAAGGAACTGCCTGGTAAGGCCAAGGTTCTGGCGCAGGTCACCGCAGCCGTAGAGGGGGTCGCCCACCACGCAATGACCAATGTGGCGCATATGCACACGAATCTGGTGCGTGCGCCCGGTGTAGAGGTGGCACTCGAGAAGTGTGTAGCCGTCGTCCCTGCGCCCCGCCTCAAAGCGCTCGAGCGTGGTGAAGGTGGTGATGGCCTCGCGCGCACCGGAGTCGTCGGTCACCATCATGCGCAGCCGGTCCCGCGTCGAACGGGCGATGCCGCTCTCGATGGTGCCCTGGTCAGGTGCGACGTAGCCCTGGACGAGGGTGACGTAGCGCCGGTCGAGCACGCGAAGGCGAATGAGGTCCTGCAGCGCCTTCTGGGTCTCGTCGTCCTTGGCCGCAACCATGAGCCCCGACGTGTCCATATCGAGGCGGTGCACGATGCCCGGGCGATCGTCGCCCTGGAGGCGCCCAAGGTGGTCGTAGCCGCAATGGGCGACAAGGGCGTTTGCCAGCGTGTCGTCCACGTGACCGGGGCTGGGATGGCACACGAGACCCGCCTGCTTGGAGAGAACCATGAGGTACTGGTCCTCGAAGCGGATGTCCAGCGGTATGTAGGGGTTGGGGGCAAGGGTGCCCGCCGCGGGCTCCACCTCGGGAAGCGTCACCTGCAGGCGGTCCCCCAGGCACAGGCGCTCGCTCTTGGACGAGACGGCCGTGGCGTTGAGGGTCACACGACCCCCCTCGACAAGACGGGCGCAGGCGCTTCTCGACGGCATTCCGTCCTGTGCGGAGAGAAACGCGTCGATTCGCGCGCCGTCACCCTCTGGCCCCACGAGCAGGGCGACGAGACGATCAGGCATCCTGGCTGTCTCCCACCTTTGGGGAGGCGGACACACCGGACCCATCGGAATCCTCGGACGCGTTCGCAGGGGCATCGACGAGCACAAAGTAGAGAATCACGGAGACCGCAATCCCCACTGTGACAAAGATGTCCGCCACGTTGAAGACCGGGAAGTCCATGAAGGCGGTGGCAAAGAAGTCCGTGACGTAGCCAAAGATCATGCGGTCGATCATGTTGCCCACGCCACCGCCACAGACGCAGGCGACGGAAACCACGAGCGACATGGGGAGCACGTCCTGTGACCACACGAGCCAGATGCCAAATGCAAGCACCGCAGCCGCGAAGACGATGAACACGGGGCCGGCGCCCTCCCCCATGGAGAACGCCGCGCCCGTGTTTCTCACAAACAGAAGATCAAGGACGCCAGGGATGAACTCCCTAGTCTGCCCGGGGACGAGAGACGCACGCACGGCGGCCTTCGTGACCTGGTCGACGACGACGGCAAGCACGCAGACGACCCAGAAGACAACGAGCCTCGCGCCGCGCCATGACCTCGACCTATGCATTGCGTCAACCGTCACAAAATCCCCCTCTACGTCTCTCCCGCCAGCTGGTTTACCCAGCGCTGTCAGCCCTATTCGGCAGCACTCTCAACCGCGTCGTGGCAGCGCTTGCAGAGGCCATCCTCGCCAAGCTCGCGCCAGTTCCAGCACCTGGGGCAACGCTCGCCCTCGGCGTGGGAGACCACAGCGGAGAACTCGTCGCCTGCGGCGACCGTGACCGCGGAGCACACGAGGGGCTCGGCAAGGTCGATGCCGGTTGCGGTGAGCACCTCGAGGGCGTCGGCGGGCATGGTGAGGGCCGCACTCGCCGCCTGGGAGGTCTTCTCGGGGACGACCCCCGCAGAAGCCGCCTCCTCGTACGCCTTCGTGAAGGCACCCCTCGCCTCGACGAGGGCCTTGTGGGCATCGAGCAGCGGCTCGTACTCGGCCGCAGCCATGGGAGCCTCGTACCAGTCGAGCAGCGCCGCATGCTCCTGGTTGTCCCGCATGGAGGCCGGCAGGTGCGGTATGACCTCGTCGGTGGTGTAGACCAGGATGGGCTGGAAGTCGTGGATCAGCATCGACAGGATGTAGGCCCAGGTGGTCTGCGCGGAGCGGCGCTCGGGCGAGTTGGTGGCACCGCAGTAGACGCGATCCTTCGTCGCGTTGAGGTAGCCGTTGGAGAGCTCGGTCACGTAGTCGTAGAGCGTGCGGAAAACCACGTTGAAGCGGTAGCCCTCGTACGCGCGCGCCACGGTGTCGTGGACCTCGCACATGTGCGCGAGCGTGATGCGGTCGTACGGCGTGAGGCCCTCAACGGGAACGCCCTGGGTGGCAGGGTCAAACTGGTCCTCGATCTCGCCGAGCAGGAAGCGGAAGGTGTTGCGGATCTTGCGGTACGCGTCACCCACGTGGTCGAGGATCGTGTTGTCGCAGGGGACGTCGGTCGAGGTGTCGACCGAGGCAACCCACAGGCGCAGCACGTCGGCGCCGCGGGTGTCGCACTCCTTGTTGGGGTCAATCACGTTGCCGAGCGACTTGGACATCTTGCGGCCCTGGCCGTCCAGCGTGAAGCCCTGCGAGACGATCGACTTGTAGGGGGCCACGTCATAGGCGCCAACCGAGGTCATGAGCGAGCTCATGAACCAGCCGCGGTGCTGGTCGGAGCCCTCGAGGTACATGTCGGCGGGGAACTTGAGGTAGCCGCGGTGCTTGCACACGGCGGTGTGCGAGACGCCCGAGTCCCACCACACGTCGAGGATGTCGGTGTTCGCCTTGAGGTTGTGGCTGCCGCACTTGGGGCACACGCAGGCGTCGCCCAGGTAGCTCGCCGGGTCGTCGGTGAACCAGGCGTCGGAGCCCTTCTCGCGGAAGAGCTCGATGACCTTGTCGAGCGTGGCATCGTTCATGACCGTTTCGCCGCAGTCCTGGCAGGTGTAGGCCGGGATGGGCACACCCCAGTTGCGCTGGCGAGAGATGCACCAGTCCGGCCTGCCCTCGACCATCGAGGTGATGCGGTTGCGGGAGTGCGCGGGGTAGAACTTGACCTTCTCGAGCTCGCGCAGGGCGTCCTTGCGCAGGCCGGTCTTGTCCATCGAGACGAACCACTGGCTGGTGGCGCGGAAGATGACGGGCTGCTTGCAGCGCCAGCAGTGCGGGTAGCTGTGGGTGATGTCCTCATGCAGGATGAGCGTGCCGCGCTCCTCGAGCCACTCGATGATCTTGGGGTTGGCGTCGTTCACGTTCATGCCGGACCACGGGCCGCCGGTCCCCATGCCGTCGCCCTTGTAGAAGTTGCCGTCGTCGTCGACGGGCATGACCACGGGAATGTTGAAGCGCATGCCCGCGTTGTAGTCATCGACGCCGTGGCCGGGGGCGGTGTGGACGATGCCAGTGCCGTCGTCGAGCGTGACGTAGTCAGCGTAGATGAACTCGCCCTCGACGCCCTGGTCGCCAAAGATGGGCTGCTTGTACTTGTTGTGGCAGAGCTCCTCGCCCGTCATGCGCCAGACCTCGCCGTCGGCACAGCGCGCAAGCTCGAAGGACTCGTAGCCAAACTTGGCGCAGTCCTTCTCGACGAGGGCCTCGGCCATGATCTCGGCGCGGCCGTCGACGACAACGGCCACGTAGTCTGCCTCGGGGTGCAGGATGACCGCGTCGTCGGCGGGAAGGGTCCACGGAGTCGTGGTCCAGATGTCCACCCAGAGGTTGTCCTTATAGGCCTCGAGGCCGACAGGCACGGTGGTCATCTCGAAGCGCACGAAGATGGCCGGGGAGACCTCGTCGCCATACTCGATCTCGGCCTCGGCGAGCGCCGTGTGGCAGTGGGTGCACCAGTGCACGGGCTTGCGGCCGCGATAAATCGCGCCCTTGTCGAAGATGGCCTTGAAGATCTCGACGTCGGTGGCGTCGTAGTCGTGGACGTAGGTGAGGTAGGGGTTGTCCCACTCGCCCAGCACGCCCAGGCGCTTGAAGCCCTGGCGCTGGGTGTCGACCTGCTCGACCGCCATCTTGCGGCAGAGCTCGCGGATCTTGACGGTGGGGAGCTGGTTGAACTTCTCGGTGCCCAGCATCTCCTCGACCTTGTGCTCGATGGGCTGGCCGTGGCAGTCCCAGCCGGGCACATACGGCGTCTGGTAGCCACGCATGGACCAGTAGCGATTGATGATGTCCTTGCTGATCTTGTTCTGAGCGTGACCCAGGTGGATGGGGCCGTTGGCGTACGGGGGGCCATCATGAAGCACGAACTTCTCGTGCCCCTCGTTCTTCTTGAGGAGCTGCTCGTAGAGCTTGTCCTCCTCCCACTGGGCGAGGCGCTTGGGCTCGTTCTGCGCGAGCGACGCCCTCATTGGAAACCCCGTCTTGGGGAGGTTCATCGTCTTCTTGTACTCGTTTGCCACCTGGACAACCTCCATCTCGCGGGCACAAAAGAGCGCCCGTCCCTCCTGCTGGGACGAAGCGCTCGTTTCACACTTCGCTTGTGACCACCCAGCGAGCGGATCTTCCGCCAAACTCGGCTGGCCTGTATCGGCGACCACTCCGTCGGCGCCTACTTGCGGGCGAGAAGCCCTCCCGCTTTGGGGCCGCAGCTCCGGGGTGATCTTGCGTCGGACGCCAAGGCGGGCTCCCACCGTCCCCACTCGCTTCCCATGGCGCTGAACCGAGGCTACCTGTCCCCTTCACAGCCTTCGGGGCTGCATGATAGCACGTTCACCGTGCCCTTTCGAGCGTTGGCGGATTTCACCCGAGAAGAGCCCGGTGCCGCACGGAGCCAATCGTCCGCACGGCACCGGGCCTAGAGTTTTGCCATGGGGAGGAAGTCTCTTAGACTTCTCGCCTACTGGGCGCTCTGCGCAGAGAACTGCGGAGCAAAGCCGTCGTCGCGCGTGAGCATCTTCATGAACTCCTTGCCCGTGATGGTCTCCTTCTTCTGGAGGTAGTGGGCAATCTCGTGGAGCTTGAAGCGGTTGGCCTTGAGGGTCTCCATCGCCTGGGTGTGACCCTCCTCGACGAGCGCCTGAACCTCGGCGTCAATCTCCTGCGCCGTGCCCTCCGAGCAGGTGAGCTCGGAACCGCCACCAAGGTAGCGGCTGCGCTGCTGGCCAAGAGCCACCATGCCAAACTTGTCGGACATGCCGTACTGGGTCACCATGGCACGCGCGATCTGGGTTGCCTTCTCGATGTCGTTGGAGGCGCCGGTGGTCATCTCGCCAAAGATGAGCTCCTCGGCCGCACGGCCGCCGCATAGGACGGCGATCTTGTCCCTGGCCTCCTTGCGCGTGGTGAGGAAGTGCTGGTCCTCCTCCACCTGCATGGTGAAGCCAAGGGCGCCCGAGGTGCGCGGCACGATGGTGATCTTCTGGACCGGAGCGGAGCCACTCTGCATGGCCGCCACAATGGCGTGGCCAGTCTCGTGGTAGGCCACGACTTCCTTCTCGTGCTCGGAGAGGACCGTGGACTTCTTCTTCTCGCCGGCGATGACCACGTCGACCGACTCCTCGAGGTCCTCCTGAGAGACGCGGTTGCGGCCAAAGCGCACAGCACGCAGGGCTGCCTCGTTGATGATGTTGGCAAGGTCTGCACCGGAAGCACCGGGCGTGGAACGAGCGATGACGCTGAGGTCGATGTCGCGCTCCATCTTCACGTCGTTGGCGTGAATCTTGAGGATGGCCTCACGACCGGCGAGGTCGGGCAGCTCGACGGGGATGCGACGGTCAAAGCGGCCGGGACGCAGCAGTGCGGGGTCGAGCGTCTCGGGACGGTTGGTCGCGGCGAGAACCACGATGCCCTTGTGGTTGTCGAAGCCGTCCATCTCGGAGAGGAGCTGGTTTAGGGTCTGCTCGCGCTCGTCGTTGGAGTTGATCGACATGTCGCGCTTCTTGCCCACGGCATCGATCTCGTCGATGAAGACGATGCAGGGCGCCTTCTCCTTGGCCTGCTTGAAGAGGTCGCGCACCTTGGCGGCACCGCGGCCAACGAACATCTCGACGAACTCAGAGCCAGAGATCTGGAAGAAGGGCACGCCCGCCTCGCCAGCGACGGCCTTGGCAAGCAGCGTCTTGCCCGTGCCTGGAGGGCCAACGAGCAGCGCGCCGCGGGGGCACTTGGCGCCAATCTCGTTGTACTTTCCGGGGTTCTTGAGGAAGTGGACGATCTCCTGGAGCGACTCCTTGGCCTCGTCCTGACCGGCGACGTCCTTGAAGGTGACGCCGGTGTCCTCGCCCTTGACCTCCTTGGCGTTGGAGCGGCCAAGGCCTCCCCCCATGCCAAAGCCTCCGCCGCCGAAGTTCATCGACGGGCCATCGTCGCCCATCTGCTTCTTCATCTGCCGGTTTGCCCACCAGCCGAGCAGGAACAGGCCCACGAGGGGCAGGCCATAGGCAACGAGCATGTAGATCCACAGGTCACCGGAGGTGTCTGGGATCGACGCCGTCATGTCCACGCCGTGGTCCTTGAGCGTGGTCGCAAGCGTATTGTCGTTGGGCCAGGCGGTGGTCTTGTAGATCTTCTGGGTGTCTCCGGTTCCCTCGGTGTACTTGATCTCGTTGTTGCTGGTGTCAATCTCGGCAGAGACAACCTTGTTGTTGTCGACGTCCTCTAGGAACTGAGAGTAGCTGGTCTCAGTCACCTGGGAGTTCACCAGATTGGGGTAGAGCGTCTGACTCAACGCAAGGTACACCACAATCGCGATGAGCACGTAGACCAACATTGATCTACGTCTCTTGTTGTCATCCATGTCCATCTGTGGAACCTTTCGTCCGGTGCCGTGCATGAACTTGGCTCTAGCGTACCCATTTGCGGGGCGTCCGCAATAAACGCGCAACAACCATTTACGTGTGTCGCACGTTTCGAGGCTGGGCCGAGACGTCCGGCGCGCTATCCCCTCTCGGGGAGAAGGCCAGTCCGGTACGCCTCGAGGAGTACCCGGAGGTCTGCCACCTGGCCACGTATCTGGGTGCCAGTGTCGGTGTCGCCAATGGTCTTGGGCCTTGGGTAGATCTCGAAGCGGTCATCGTCGCTCATGATGTCGGCGTTGAGGTCAAGCACGTCGGCGATGGTGCCAAAGGGGCGGTGAGCCTTGATGCGCATACCCCGCGGGTCCGAGATGAGGGTGTAGCCCGCGATGCCCGTCGTCTTGTGGTAGGCCTGGCAGAAGCCACCGTCAATGACTACGAGGAGGCCACCGGCCTTAACGGGGCTCTCGCCATCGGCGGCATGAACGGGCGTGTGACCGTTGATGATGTGGCCGTGTACCGGGTCTGCCCCAAACTCCGTGAGGATGCGCCTCGCCACCTCGGGCTTCTCGGTGAGCCTGAAGTACGGGTCGCGGGGCTCCTCCCAGGTGGAGCGGTCGGTGAGGTACGTGCGCTCGAAGGTCTTCACCACGCGGCCCGAGAGCGGCGAGTAGCGGCCGCACCAGAGGTACCACATCCAGTCGAGCGAGATCTGGTCGTGCTCGTGCCATGCCTGACGCGCGAGGCGGTCGGCATAGTCGTAGTACTCGAGTCCGGCGAGGAGCCTGTCCTGGTGACGCACGGCGCAGAAGCTGCCGTCCTCGTTCATGGGCACGCAGGCGTGGAAGATCGCGTTGCCGTTGCGCACCAGGTAGGCGGAGCCATGGTCGTAGAGGAAGCCTATGTGGCTACGGAGCTTGTCCGAGGAGCGTACGGCGTCCATGAGCCCGTCCATCACGCGCCTCTCGTCTTCCGAGAGCTCGTGGGGATGCGCGGGGTCGAGCGTTGGGAAGTCGCTCGTGCGCATCTCGTACGTCTCGCCGTTAAGCTCAAGGATGCCGCGTGCGGGGTCGACGTGCTCGAGGAGGAGCCTGTCCTCCATGTGCCAGTTGGGGTGGCGCATGATGACCTGGCCCTCGAGCTTGAAGAGGATGACCGAGATGGCCTTCTCCATGGGCGTCATGCCGTCATCTTGCGTATAGGTGGCCTCGGAGAAGAGAGCGAGCTCTCGCAGGCTCACGCCATAGGCGCTCTCGAGGATGGAGAGGCTCTCGTAGTGGATGTTGTTGCGGATGACCGCCGCCAGGCACGCGGCCGAGCCGGATGCCGCGCCCATCCACACGATGTCGTGGTTGCCCCATTCGACGTCGATCGAGTGATAGCCCATGAGGCGATCGCAGATCTTGTCGGCATGGGGTCCGCGGTCGAAGATGTCGCCGACCAGGTGCATGTGGTCCACGGCAAGACGCTTGATGAGCGACGCGAGCGAGCAGATGAAGTCATCCGCCGAGCCGGTGTCGATGATCGTGTCGATGATGCGCTGGTGGTAGGCAAGCCGCGCCTCTCGTTCGTCGGGAGATATGTGGAGAAGCTCGTCGATGATGTAGGCATAGGCGACGGGCATGGCCTTGCGGACCTTTGAGCGGGTGTAGGAGCCAGAGAGGCGCCTGGCGAGACGGACGAGGCGCATGAGCGTGATGGCGTACCACTCGCTTGTGGCCGCACCCTCCTCGCGCAGGCGGCGGAGCTTCTCGGACGGGTAGTAGACGAGCGTGCAGAGGTCGGCCTGCTCGCTAGCCGTGAGCTCGAGGTTGAAGACCTCCTCGACGCGCTCCCGGATGACGCCCGAGCAGTTGTTGAGGATGTGCTCGAAGGCCTCGTACTCGCCATGGACGTCCGAGACAAAGTGCTCGGTGCCCTTGGGGAGGTTAAGGATGGCCTCGAGGTTGATGATCTCGGTAAAAGCAGCCTGGGTTGTTGGGAACTTCTCGGAGAGAAGCTCGAGGTACTTGAGTTGCGTGACGTCAGTCTCCTGCATGCGGTGATCTCCCTCGACGGTTGCATCAATCTAGTGTGCGCCGATGCGAAAAGAGGAACACCGTGATTTCGGCGAGACGACCAATCGCGATTCTCTGGTCAGCTATCCTGCAAATTGCGATCGGTTAGCGGGCCCTAACCAATCGCAATCTGCAGGTAGGTGAGAAGGCCGCCGCCGGGACTGCTGCAAGAAGGCCGCCGCCGGGGCAACCGCGCCAGCTACCTCCGGCGCGCGAAGAGTTCCCAAAACGCAACCGCAGAGGATGCGGCAACGTTGAGAGAATCGACGCCGTTCGACATGGGGATGATCACGGAACGCCCCACGGCATTCAGCGCCGCCCGCGAGAGCCCGTAGCCTTCGCAGCCAAAGAAGAGCGCGACCTTCTCGGCAGATGAAACCGAGGGGTCGTCTATGGGCACGGCTCCCTCCTCAAGCGCCATCGAGAGACAGGTAAAGCCACGATTTTGCAGCTCGTCCACAATTCCCTCCGGCCAAGCAGCAGCCTCGACACGTGCCCAGGGGACCTGGAACACCGTCCCCACTGACACGCGCACGGCACGCCGCCCGAGCGGGTCTGCACAGCGTGGCGAGAGAAGCACGGCATCTGCCCCCAATGCCGCGGCCGAGCGAAAGACCGCCCCAACGTTGGTCACGTCGACGAGGCCCTCGAGGACGGCAACGTGTCTGGCGCCGAGAAGAACCTGCTCCACCGTCTGCGGTTGCGGCCTTCTCATGACGCAGAGCAGGCCCCTGTTCACGTTAAAGCCGGTGAGCCGCTCCATCTGGTCATGCGGCAGAACGTAGGCAACGCATCCGGCACGCTCGATAAGGTCCGCGCAGGACTCCAGCCTCGCCTCGTCGACGAGAAAAGAGAGGGGCTCGATCCCGGCGTCCAGAGCAACCTCTACGACCAGCCTCGACTCGGCGATAAGCAGGGCCTTCTCGGGCTCGAGCTTGCTTCGCAACTGCCGGTCCGTAAGACGAACGTAGGCGTCAAGCCGCGAATCCTCCGCATTCTCGATGCGCGTCACCTGCATACCCACGTGAATCGATCTCCCTCACATCCGTCACTGCCACATCAGTCTTGCGCGCGATGACTTTTAGAGCTATTTTCTCGTGCTCCGTTCCGCGAGCAGACCCGCTGTCCACCCTGGGTTACTATAGACAAGCCTGCCAACATGCCGAGGCGGTCCGCCGCCCATTACTGAGGGGAAGACAGCCATCACCATGCAACATCCCAAGAAAGGCGGACACTTCGCTACGACGCCCAAGAAGAAGCGCAGCGATCGCGGTCCCGTTATTGCTCTTTTCGCCGTTCTCGCGGTGCTTCTCGCCACGTATTTTGGCGGCGTTGCATACTTCAACTTCTTCTTCATGCCGTCGACCACCGTCGACGGACAGGACGCCTCGCTCAAGAGCGTAGACGACATTGCCAGTTCGCTCTCTGCCACAAAGACCTCTGGTTGGAAGGCAAACGTCTCTGGCGACGGTATCTCCTTCGACCTCACGGCTGCCGGCGTTTCTCTCGCCTATGACGGAGAGAGCGCCGCGCGAGCGGCGATCGCGCGGCAGCACCCCTGGACATGGCCCGTTGAGCTCGCACAGCAGAAGGCGCAGAGCCTCTCAACCGGAGATGTCTCTTCTTACACAGGCCTCGATACAACAGCCATTTCCACCGCGCTCGCGAACGCCGTGAGCGCAGTTGTGGCGACCGATGACGGAACAAATGCCACAGGCATCACCTACGACGCCGAAAAGAAGAAGTATGTGGCGTCCGACACGGCACAGGCCAGTCGCATCGATCAGGCAAGCGCCACCAAGTTCATCGAGGGGAAGGCCCGCTCGCTTGAGACCTCCATCAAGCTTGGCAACGAGTCACTCCAGGGCGGCGAGTCAGTCGATGCGGCATTGGGCACTGCAAATTCCATGCTTGGCGCAACCGTCACGCTCACGCTGGGCGGAACCGAAGTCACCACCGTGGATGCCGACCTCATCTCCCAGTGGATCACCATTGGAGACGACCTCGCCGTGACGTTGGACCAAGATGCCATCACCGCCTGGGCAAAGGGCGACCTCTCGAAGAAGACCGATTCCGTGGACACGGCGCGCACGTACACGCGTCCGGACGGCGTGGAGGAGTCCGTGGTGGCGGGCGGCGTCTACGGCTGGTCCATCAACGGCGACGAGGCGGCGCAGGACATCTACAACAACATCACTTCCGGCTCTCCCACCACGCTTGAGCTGCCCTGCTACCAGTCGGCGGCAACGTACAACCCCGGTGGGCAGGACTGGCCCACACGCTTTATCGACGTCGACATCTCCGACCAGCACGCCATCTTCTTCGACTCCGATGGATCGGTCATCTGGGAGGCCGATGTGGTGACCGGCCAGCCGAGCCTCTCGCACGACACCACGCAGGGCTCCTGGACCATCACCAACAAGGAAAGCCCATCCACCCTCATTGGCCCCAACAACGAGTCGGGCAATCCGTCGTGGATTAGCCACGTGGACTTCTGGATGGGCGTCGTGGGCAACCTCATGGGCTTCCACAACGCACCGTGGCGCTCCTCCTTTGGCGGCGACATCTACCTCTACAACGGCAGCCACGGATGCATCAACCTGTCGTACGAGAAGGCCGATCAGCTCTACTCGCTATGCAACGTGGGCGACGTGGTCATCATCCACGAGTAGCTGGGCGTTCGCACAACGCGGGGTGTAAACGGAGACGGAGCCCCCTCCGGTGTCGTTTTGGCGCCGGAGGGGGCTTCTCGTACGTGATTGCTGCGGCAACGTGGTCTCCGGCGTCGTTTCGGCGCCGGAGGGACTTCTCGTATCAGAGATTAGCTCCTTTTCTTAAACGCAGCCGACGTTTCCGCAGTTGGCGAAAAGCCGTTTTAAGAAAAGGAGCTATTCTCCGAGAACGGGAGGCATTGGGGGTCACAGCGGCTGCCGGAGACGGGAGGCATTGGGGTAGCTACGACCGCCGGAGCCGGGAGGCACGGGGATAGCGACGACCGCCGGAGACGAGAAATGCCCCGGCGGCCGCACGCAAAATCCGCTGCTACATGCCCCAGCCGCGACCGCCGCCGGGCATGCCGCCGCCCATGCCCATGTTGCGCATCATCGACTGCATCTGGCGACGCTGCTTCTTGCTGCCGCCCTGGGTGGCCGCGCGCATCTTGCCCATCATCTTGTTCATCTCGCCCCACTGCTTGATGAGCTGGTTGACCTCCTGCACGCTCCGCCCGGAGCCTGCGGCGATGCGCTTCCTG
Organism: Olsenella sp.; assembly: GCA_022648325.1. Lineage (GTDB taxonomy): Bacteria > Actinomycetota > Coriobacteriia > Coriobacteriales > Atopobiaceae > Tractidigestivibacter. The sequence continues at coordinate 80,965 of JALCMG010000006.1, read as the reverse complement.
CGCTGGCCGTTGATGATCTTTGGCCGCGCGCGCTCCTCCTTGGTCATCGAGTGGATGATGGCCTCGATGCGCGTGAGCGAGCTCTCGTCGACACCACCCTGCTGCGCCATCGCACGCTCGCCGCCAGGGAGGGCCGAGATGATCTTTGCCAGGCCGCCCATGCGCTTGATCTGCTGCATCTGGGCGAGAAGGTCGTCCATCGTGAAGCCCTCGCGGAGCATGCGCTCGGCGGCGTCGATCTGCTCCTGGTCCGCAACCTTCTCGGCCTGCTCGATGATACCGTAGACGTCGCCCATGCCCAGGATGCGCTTGGCCATGCGGTCGGGGTGGAAGACCTCGAGGGAATCGGGCTTCTCGCCCATTGAGACAAACTTGATTGGCTTGCCCGTCACCGCACGCACGGAGAGCGCACCGCCGCCGCGGGCGTCGCCGTCGAGCTTGGACATGATGACGCCGTCGAAGTCCACACGCTCGGCAAAGGTCTGGACCACGTTGACGATGTCCTGGCCGGTCATGGCGTCGACCACCATGAGAATCTGGTCGGGCTTGACGGCCTGCTTGATGGCGACGGCCTCCTGCATCATCTCCTCGTCAATCTGCAGGCGGCCGGCAGTATCCACGATCACAATGTCGTTCAGGTGGTCGACGGCCTCGCGGATGGACTCCGACGCAACCTTGACAGCGTCCTTGCCGTCGCCTCGATAGACCGGGACGCCGATCTCGCTGCCGAGCGTGGCCAGCTGGTCGGCTGCCGCAGGGCGGTGCGTGTCGCAGGCGGCGAGCAGCGGAGAGTGGCCCTGCCCCTTGAGCAGGTAGGCAAGCTTTGCCGCGGCCGTGGTCTTGCCCGAGCCCTGCAGGCCCACAAGCATGATCACGTTGGGCGTGCGGTTCTGCGCCAGCACGAGCTTGGAGTCGGTCGTACCGAGAAGCTCGGTGAGCTGGTCGAGCACGATGCGCACCACGTTCTGCGCAGGCGTGAGCGAGTCCAGTACCTCTGCCGAGAGGCACTTCTCCTTGCAGGCTGCGACAAAGTCCTTGGCCACGCGGTAGTTGACGTCAGCCTCGAGAAGGGCCATGCGAATCTCGCGCATGGCGACGTTAATGTCGGCCTCGGTGAGCTTGCCCTTGCCGCGGAGTTTGTCGAAGGTGTCCTGGAGGCGGTCGGATAGGCTGTTGAACATAGACTACTTCCCTTCCCCGACGAGCGCGCGGCAGAAGTCGAGCGCGTCGAAGGTCTCGAGGTCGTCGATGGACTCGCCCACGCCAATGCGGTAGATGGGGAGCCCCAGCTGATCAGAGATGGCGAGCGCGATGCCGCCCTTGGCCGTTCCGTCGAGCTTGGTCACGATGAGCCCGTCGAGGTCGAGGGCGTCGTTGAACTCCTTGGCCTGCGCAAGGCCATTCTGCCCCGTGGTGGCGTCGATCACGAGGACCACCGTTACCGGCATCGAGGTGCAGCGCTTGCGCGTGACGTTGACCACCTTGGCAAGCTCGCGCATGAGGTCAGACGAGGTGTGCAGGCGGCCTGCGGTGTCAATGAGCACAAGGTCGGACCCGCGCTTCTCGGCCTCCTCGACCACGTCGTAGCACACGCTCGCCGGGTCCGCCCCGCGCTCGCGGGTGACGACGTCGACGCCGGCGCGCTTGCCCCACACCTCGAGCTGCTCGATGGCGGCGGCACGGAAGGTGTCGGCACCGCCAATGAGGCAGCTCTTGCCCTCGCCGCGGGCGCGACCGGCGAGCTTGCCCACCGTGGTGGTCTTGCCGGCACCGTTGATGCCCACGAAGAGGACGCAGGAGGGCACGCCCTCGAAGGGGTCGCGCTCCGCGGTGCGAAACTCCTGGGCAAGCCGGCGCGCAAGGGCGTCACGCAGCTGGTCGGAGCGGGTGAGGTTCTCGCGCGCCGCCTGCTCGCGCAGGTCGTCGGTCACGCGCATGGCAAGCTCGCCGCCCATGTCGCCCATGACGAGCGTGTCCTCGAGGTCCTCCCAGAAGTCCTCGTCGACCTCCCCGCCCATGTAGAAGATCTCGTTGATGGCCTCGCGCGAGCGCGAGAGGCCGCTTTTCAGCCTGTCGAAGAAGCCCATCAGGCATCGACCACCTTTCCAGTCGCATTGTCGAGGCGCTGAGAGACGACGTGGCTCACGCCGTCGGCCTGCATGGAGACGCCGTAGAGGACGTCTGCCTGCTCCATCGTCCTTCTCTGGTGCGAGATGACGATGAGCTGCGTCGTGTCCTTGAGCTGCTCGATGGCGTCAAGGAGCTTTGAGAGGTTGGAGTCGTCGAGCGCGGCCTCCACCTCGTCGAACACATAGAAGGGCACCGTGCGCGTCTTGTACACGGCAAAGAGAAGTGCGAGCGCCGTGAGCGACTTCTCGCCGCCCGACATGAGCGTCATCTTGGTGATGCGCTTGCCCCGAGGCTGTGCCACGATCTCGATGCCCGTCTCGGAGAGGTTGTCCGGGTCGGTCATCTCGATGTGGGCGTGGCCGCCAGGGAAGAGCATCGAGAAGATCTGCGAGAAGTTCTCGTTTACCTTGTCGAAGACCACGAGGAACTTGTTGCGCATCTTGCGGTCGATCGCGGCGTTGATCTTCTTGAGGGCAACGCGGGCGGCCTCGAGGTCCGCGACCTGCTCGCCAATGTAGTCCGCACGCTGCTTGAGGCGGATGTACTCGTCCATAGCGACCTCGTTCACGGGGCCGATGGAGGAGAGCTGACGCTCGAGCTGGTCGGCCTCACGCTCGGTCGCCTCGCGGTCCTCCGGCGCGGGGAGCGAGAGCGCGTCATCGAGAACGGCGCCGGTGGCCTGGATGGCCTCGATGGCGTTCTGGACCTGCACCTCAAGGCGACCAAGGTCGACCTTGACGGTGGCGGCGGCGTCACGGGCACGCGTGAGCTCGGCCGACGCGTCGTTCACGGCCGACTTGGCGTCGCCGATGGTCCGCTTGAGGGAGTCGGAGTCCGCCTCGGCGAGAGACGCGCGGTCCTTGAGGCGCGCGGCCCAGTCGAGCGCCCGGGCGCGGATGGCGTCATAGCGGTCGTGGAGCGGGTCCACGCGGAGGCGAACGACCTCAAGGGCGCGCGACCCCTCCTCGGTCGCCACGATGCGGGCGTCGAGGTCGTGCTTCCGGTTGGCGAGTTCCCGCTCGCGTGCCGAGAGGTTCTTGGCGCGTTCCTTGGCCATCGCAAGCTCCAGGCGGGCGTCCGAGAGCTCGTGGGACGCCTTGCCCTGGGCGCGAACGGCCTCGTCATGCTGCGTCCGCAGGTCGCCGAGACCAGCCGCCAGCTCCTCCGCCTTGGCGCGCGCTGCGGCAGCGGCGGCCTTGTGGCCCTCGATGTGGGCGCGCGCGTCCGCCGCGCGTTCGGAGGCGGCGTCGCGCTGGCTCGTCACCTGGCGCTGCTCGTCTGCGGCGCGCTGGCGCTGGTCGTCAAGACGCCCCATCTCGGAGGTCACGGAGGAGAGCTCGCCCGAGAGGCGCGCGACGTCTCCCTTCGCGGCGGCTGCGCCGTCACGCGACACGGCGAGGGCCGACTCGGCGGCCGAGACCGCCTGCGTCGCGGCGTCGAGCGAGGCACGAAGTTCCCCCATGCCCTCCTCGAGGGCGCGTATGCGACGCTTGCGCTCGAGGGCGCCCGCCTCGGTGGAGGGGGAGGTTCCTATCACGCAGCGTCCGTCCGGCATCACGGTGACGCCGTCGGGGGTGACGTAGGTGAGCGAGGGCACGGCCTGGTGGGCGCGAATCGCCTCGTCGGCGCTCCCCACAATCCTCACGTCGCCGAGAAGTGCCGTGAGCAGCGGGCGCGCGGCATCCGACACGCGCAGGTGTGCGATGAGGGCCTCGCCTGGGGCGCCATCGACGGGGGCCGCAGAGGGGGCCGCCTCGCGGAAGACCACGGTGGCCCTGCCCTCGGCACGGCCCTGCGCGAGGGCCGAAGCCGCAAGCGTGCCGGCATCTGCCGCGCTCGCCACCACGAAGGCAGCCAGGTCGTCACCGAGCAGGCGCTCCACCAGGGACTCCGTGGACTCGTCCGCATCGATGAGGTCTGCGAGGCGGCATTCGACAAGGTCTGCCGCCCGGCCCTTCGACACGGCGGCGACGAGCGGGCTTGCCTTCTCGACGTTTGCGTCGACGGAGAGCAGCGCCGAGAGCGTGGCCTCCGAGGACGAGAGCTTCGTGCGCGCCGAGCGCTCCTCGTCACGGGCGTGCTTGAGCACTCCCTGGGCCTCGGCTATGGTCCCGGCAAGCGCCTCCGCCTTGGCGCGGGCGTCGGCGAGCTGGGCCTCGAGTCGAGACTTGCGCTCTCCCCTCTCGGCCAGCGCCGCCTCGGTTGTCGCGAGCGTCTCCGCCACCTGGTCGAGGCGGCTCTTGTACATGCCGTCCTCGACCTCGGCGTTGGAGATCTGGTCCTCGAGCTTGGCAAAGGCGAGCGTCTCCTTGTCCGCCTCGGCGCGGGCCTTGCGCTCGTCTGCCTGGCGCTTGTTGAGCGCGTCCTCGAGCTCGCGCCGATGCGCCACGGCCTCCCGCGACGCCTTAGAGAGCGTGTCCATGCCCTCCTCGAACTCGCGCTGACGAACGCGGGCGTCGGAGAGGTCTCCCGCCACGCGCTCGTGCTCCTCGGTGACGTCTGCGCGCTGCTTGCGCATGGTGGAGAGCTGCATGCGCATCTCGGAGAGTCGCGAGACCATGTTCTTGCCCTTCTCCTCCAGGAGGCGCATGTCCGAGTCCATGCGTCCCAGGATGTCCTGCATGCGACGGCGCTGCTCGCCGAGGTCGCCCACGAAGAGGCCCTTCTGCTCGAGCAGGGACTGGTACTTCTCGAGCTCTGCGGACTTCTCGTCCAGGCGGTACTGGGCGAGCTCCACGGCGGCGTCTGCCTCATGGCCACGGGCCGAGAGCGTCCCATAGGAGGCCTGCAGGCGGCGGAGGTCGTCCACGGCGAGCAGCGTGCGAAGGCCCGTGAGTCGCTCCGTGATGTCGTGGGCACGCTTGGCCTTGTCGACCTGACGCTCGAGGGGCTTGAGCTGGCGGTTTATCTCGCGCTCGACCACCTTGGCACGAGCGAGGTTCTCGTCCATCGAGGAAAGCTTGCGCAGGCTACGCTCCTTGCGGCGACGGTGCTTGGAGATGTCCGCCGCCTCCTCGATGAGCTCGCGGCGCTCCTCGGGACGGCTCTGGAGGATTGAGTCGAGCTTGCCCTGGCTGATGATCGAGTGCGTGTCCTTGCCAAGGCCGGAGTCGTGAAGGATGTCCTGGACGTCCATGAGACGTGCGGGAGCGCCGTTGATGAGGTACTCCGACTCGCCCGAGCGGTACATCCTTCGCGTGATGCCCACCTCTGCGAAGTCGATGGGCAGCGTGTGGTCTGAGTTGTCGAGCACCAGCGTTACCTCGGCCACGCCCACTGCCGGGCGAGCCGAGCTGCCAGAGAAGATCACGTCCTCCATGGCCTGACCCCGCAGCATCTTGGCGCTCTGCTCGCCCAGGACCCAGAGGATCGCGTCCGAGACGTTCGACTTGCCCGAGCCGTTTGGTCCCACGACCACGTTGAGGCCGGGGTCAAAGGCCATGGAAGTCCTGTCGGCGAAGGACTTGAAGCCCTTGAGGGTGAGCGACTTCAGATACAAGGGTGGTCCTCTCGCTTCTCCGCCTAGTTCTCGGTAGCGTCGTCGGGCGCATCCTCAGCGGAAGCGCCCTTGTCGCCGTTCTGTCCCATACGCTCGAGCGCATCCGCAGCTGCAGCGTTCTCGGAGCTCTTCTTTGATGGGCCGGAACCCCTGCCCACGCGCTTGCCGTCCACGAGCACGACCGAGGTGAAGGTAGGGTCGTGCGCAGGCCCCTCCTCGCCCACGAGCTTGTACTCCGGGGCAAGGCGCAGGTCGCGCTGGGTGATCTCCTGCAGGCGCGACTTGGGGTTGATGGGCCGTTCGGAGAGCTTGTCCACGAGCTCGGGCGTGAAGTGCGAGGAGAGCGTACGCAGAACGAACTCCCGCGTGTCCTCGTAGCCGGCGTCGAGGTAGAGCGCGCCCACGATGGACTCGTAGACGTTCTCCAGGGCGGAGTGCATGCCGCGCGCATGCGTGCCCTTCTCGGACTCCCCCACAATGATGAGCGGCGCTATGCCAAGGTCGCCGGAGACCTCGGAGAGGGTCTCGCCCGAGACGAGCGAAATCTTGAGCCGCGTGAGCGCCCCCTCGTCGAGGCCGGGGAAGCGCTCGAAGAGCTCGGTGGCAACGATGGCGCCGAGAATCGAGTCGCCCAGGAACTCGAGCCTCTCATAGGAGGCCGAGACGGGCTTGCCCTCCACCGCCGACGGGTGCGTGATGGCAGACGTTATGAGCCTTCTGTCGGTGAAGTGGTGACCGCATATGCGCTCCACCTCACCGACCTTTTCATGCGTGTTCAAATGAGAGAACTCCCCTGCTTGCTTACTGAGCTGCCTTGATGGCGCTCACGGCGTCGCCCACGGTGGCAATCTTCTCGAGGGCCTCGTCGTCGAACGTGAGGTCGAACTCGTCCTCGAGGGCGGTGACCAGTTCGAGAAGGTCGAAGGAGTCTGCGCCGAGGTCCTTGAAGGCGGTCTCTTCGGTGAGCTCCACGTCATCGGGGACCTCAAGGGTGTCGTTCACGACCGAGATGACCTTCTCGAGAATGGCGTCATGGTCCATGGGTTCCTCCTTGCGAATTGGCATTGCTTGCTCGCGCGGAGGATAGCCGCCGCGCACACGAGCTTATGGTACCCGTTACTCGGCCTTCTCGCAGGCCTTGGCGATACGCTCACAGAGCTGTCCGCGGACGGCGCGGGCGCAGGTCAGGGTGCCGCTGGCAACGGCTTCGGCACTCGTGCTGCCGTGGCCCTTGACCACGGGCGCACGTAGGCCGAGAAGAATCGCCCCGCCCATCTCGTCGCCCGAGAGCTCCCCGGCAACGGACTTGAGCGCCGGCTTGAGCATGAGCGCGCCCAGCCCGGCACGCTTGGACTCTCCGGCGGCTGCCTTCACGCGCGCCACGATGAACTTCGCTGTGCCCTCGATGGTCTTCAGGGCGACGTTTCCGGTGAAGCCGTCGGCAACAATCACGTCAAAGGTGCCGGCGAGAAGGTCGGTCCCCTCGGCATTGCCCGCGAAGCCACAGTTGCCCGCAGCAAGCGCCTCGTGGTACGAGAGGGCAAGCTCGGAGCCCTTGGTCTCCTCAGAGCCGTTGCAGAGAAGCGCCACGCGGGGCTCCTCGACGCCAAGCACCACCTGCGCGTAGGCGCGACCCATGTGCGCAAACTGCACGATGACGTCTGGATGGACGTCCGCGTTTGCTCCACAGTCGAGAAGGACCGTCTTTCTGCCGGAGATGCCGGGGGCGGCAAGCGTGAGCGCGGGGCGGCGGATGCCCTTTATGCGGCCGATGCCAAAGGTCGCGGCCGTGAGGACGGCACCCGTGGAGCCAGCCGAGAAGAGGCCGTCCGCCTCGCCCGCGCGCACGGCGGAGGCGGCGCGCACGATGCTCGCGTCCTTCTTCTTGCGCACTGCGGTGGCGGGGTGCTCGTCCATTGCGATGACCTCGGTGGTCACGAGCGCGCTCGCATGCTCGTGATCGCGGGCGAATGGCTCGACCACGGAGGCGTCGCCCGCAACGAGGACCTTGAGCTCGGGGTCCTGCTCGAGCGCCTTGGCAACGCCTTCGAGCAGCACGGAAGGCTCGCGGTCGGAGCCCATGACGTCAACGCAGATGGTTGTCATCTTTCCTCCAAGATCCTTGACGGGAACTCTCGTACGCTACGAAAAAAGGAGGCCGACCCCAGAAGGGACCGGCCTCCCAGGCCATGTGGCTGGCATGGGGCTACTCGGTGACAACGACCTCGCGGTCCTTGTAGTAGCCGCAGTTGGGGCACACGTGGTGCGGGAGCTTGGGGGCTCCGCAACGCGGGCACACAGAACGGGCCGGAGTGGCGACCTTGCTGTTGGCCGAACGACGGGTGTGCGTGGCTCCACGGCCCTTTTTCTGCTTAGGAACTGCCATCTTGAACCTCTCTTGCTCTTACACCGCGCCCCTCGTGGAGACGCGGGGCAACTTGACCAAAAATCATGCGTGGATGACTATACCACGCAATAGGGCACATGCGCCAGATGCGGCAATTTCTTCACTCTGTGTCTTGCCCGCAAGCGCTGGGCGCATCGCCCTTGTCGTCCTGATTGTTGTCAAGATCGAGTGAGGCGAGAACGGCAAACGGGCTCGACTTGAGGCGATCCTCCTCAATCTGGGCGGCATGGCCGCAGTCCTCCTCGTTGAGGTTGGCGCCGCAGACGGGGCAGAGGCCCTTGCAGTTCGGGCGGCACAGCACAACGTAGGGCGTCTCCATGACAAGGGTCGAGAGAAGCGCGTCGGAGAGGTCGATGGTGTTGTCGTCAGAGACAAGCGAGAAGTCCAGCTCGTCGTCATCGTCGCCGTCGCCCGTGTCTTCGGGCTCCTCGAAGAGGTAGTACTCGTCCACCTCGCCGCTCACGTCAAACTCCGCAGGGCTGAGGCAGCGGTCGCAGGTGCCCACCACGTGTGTGGTGAGGATGCCAGTGGCGAGAATGCCCTCGCCGGCATTGGTGAGCACGAGGTCATAGTCTATGCCGGAGGGCAGCGAGAACTCGCGCTCGCCGAGCGTGTAGGACGACTCGTCGAGGTGGCCCTTCAGGGGCAGGGTGTCCCCCGCCTCACCGAGGCGTGCGTCAAGTGCAAAAATCACAGACTGCATGACGCTTACCAGGGAACGTTGTTCGAGGTGTTACGAGGACCGGAGTTCTCATCAAGCGTCTGGCGGACGCGGGAGACCGAGTTGGTGAGCGACTTGAGGTTCTCCTCGAGGTGCGCAAGCACGGTATCGGCGTACTCCTCGGCGTTGTAGCGCGTGTCACGCTCGTACTGGGCAGCCTGGTCCTTGATACTGTCGGCCTGCTGCTGGGCGAGACGCACAACCTCCTGGTCACCCGCGAGAATCATGGCCTGCTGCTGGGCGTCGGCAATGATGCTGTCGGCCTGCTGCTGAGCGCGGTCGAGCGTCTCCTGCTCCTCCTTGAGGATACGGCGGGCATCCTGGAACTCCTGCGGGAAGACCCTGCGAATCTCGTCGAGAATCTCATACACGTCCTGCGCATCGACAATCTTCTTCTGGCCACCACCGGTGAGCGGGGACTTCGCCTCGTTCACTAGCTGCTCGAGCTCGTCGACCAGGCTCTCTGTTTCCTCACCCGGCTGCATCCAGGTCTCCTTTCGAGTGTGGGCCACTGCTCGGGCGTGCCCGTGCGCTGCCCGAGGGGCAAAATCACTCTGATGTTAGCAGAAAAGCGCCGCGAGTCCCCAAACGAGCCAAAGCTCACGCATAGTGCGCACGTAGGCGCTCTGCCACGTTGGGGGGTACGAGGAAATCCACGTCCCCTCCCATGGAAGCGATCTCGCGCACGACGGAGGATGAGACGTAGCCATACTTGGGGCTCGACATGACGAAGATCGACTCCAGGTCGGGCGCCATGTAGGTGTTGAGGTCGGCCTGCTGCAGCTCGTACTCGAAGTCCGTCGTGGCCCGCAGCCCCTTGACCACGCCGCCCGCCCCACGCTCCTTGCAAAACTCCACGAGGAGGCCACAGAAGGGCACCACCTCGATGCCATCGGTCATGTCTTGATCCCGAAGGGCACCCTTGAGCATGTCCACGCGTTCCTCGAGCGTGAACTCGGTGCCCATCCCGTGCTTTCGGCGCGACTCGGCAACGGCAACCGTGACCTGCGGGAAGAGCTTCCTGGCACGGCGTATGACGTCCATGTGGCCAAGGGTCACCGGGTCGAAGGTGCCTGGCACCACCACATGGGTGCAGAGCTCGCTAGTCAACGTCTGGTCCTTTCTCGAGAAGATCCACGCAGGCGATGCCGTAGCGCTTGGTCCGAACGGGGGCCAGTCCGGCCACATCAAGCCCTGGAGCATCGGCCGAGCGCTCGTAGACCACCGTCGCCCCAGGACGCAACGCGCCATGCGCGACGAGGTTTTCGAGCATAGCACTCACCACGCCCGCCGACAGGGCATAGGGCGGGTCGAGAAAGACCACGTCGAAGGGCGCTCCGGAGATGCGCCCCCTCTCTGCGAGCCGGCAGGCGTCACCGCAGAGCACGGCAAATGCGTCCCTCTCGGCACCAACCTGCCCGAGGTTTCGTCGCACGCGGGCAACGGCGCGCGAGTCCTGGTCAATGAAGGTGCAGCGGGCGGCCCCGCGCGAGAGCAGCTCTATCCCCATGGCACCCGAGCCCGCAAAGGCATCGAGCACCGACGCGTGCCCGAGGTCGAGCCCACGAGCCGAGAGGATCATTGAGGTCATTGCCTCTCGATTGCGATCCGTCGTGGGACGCGTGACCCCGCGCCCCTCGGGAGCCTCGAGGGGCTTGCCGCCCCACTTGCCACCAACAACCCTCATGCCTTGTCCAACTCCTCAAAGTAGGCTCCAAAGCGGTCTCTCGCCTCGAGGACCATGGGGCGAAGCTCGGGGCTCGCTAGCGAGGGATCCCTCGCGAAGATCTCCTGTGCGTCCTCGTGCGCCGCAACAACGAGGTCCTCATCTGCCGCAAGGTCGCTCACGCGCAGCGTGATGCCGCCATGCTGCCTATACCCCAAGACCTCGCCCTCGCGGCGCAGCTTGAGGTCGAGCCGTGCCAGCTTGAAGCCATCCGAGGTGCGCTCGAGCGCCGAGAGACGCTTGCGGGCGGGTGTGCCCTTCTTGGCGGCGCAGGAGAGCCACACCTCTCCAGGCCAGTCGCCACGCCCCACGCGACCGCGCAGCTGGTGCAGGGTCGCCAGGCCAAAGCGGTCCGCGTCGTGCACGAGCATCACCGTTGCGTTGGGCACGTCCACGCCCACCTCGACCACGGTGGTGGATACGAGCACGTTTACCTTGCCAGCATGGAAGTCCTCCATGACCGAGTCCTTCTCGGCCGCGGACATTCGTCCCGTGAGCAGGGCGCACGAGAGGTCCGGAAAGACCCGCTGCGAGAGCTCGGCCAGAGTGGAGGTGGCGGAGCGCACACGTGCGCTCCTGCTTCGCTGGGACTCGGGAACGTCATCGAGGTCCGTCTCCAGGCTGTCGCCGGAGTCGGCGTCGTCCACGAGCGGGCAGATGACGTAGGCCTGGTGGCCAGCAGCCACTGCGCTGCGAATGGAACCATAGGCGAGGTCGAGGTTCTCGGGTGTAATGATGCGTGTGGTCACGCCTGCCGTGGCCTTCGGGCGGTTACGGATGCAGGAGAGCGACACGTCACCATAGATCGAGAGCGCTAGGGTGCGCGGGATGGGCGTCGCGGTCATGGTGAGCAGGTCTGCCCCCGCGCCCTTGCGACGAAGGGACGCGCGTTGGTCAACGCCAAAGCGGTGCTGCTCGTCGATGACCACAAAGGTGAGGCGCGCGAAGGCGATGTCGTCAGAGAGGAGCGCCGTGGTGCCAAAGGTGACGCAGAGCTCGCCCGCGGCGGCCCTGCGAGCCGTCTCGGCGCGCTCGGCCGCAGGCGTGGCCCCCGTGACGAGCGCCCAGGTGATGCCTGCCGCGTCGAGGATGGGGCCAAGCTTCTCGGCGTACTGCCGCGCGAGGACCGACGTGGGTGCCATTACGGCAGCCTGCGTGCCGGTATCTGCCGCGGCGGCAAGCGCCACTGCGGCAACGGCGGTCTTGCCCGTCCCCACGTCACCCAGGAGCAGTCTGTTCATGACGCGGGGCGCCGCCATGTCGGAGAGAATCTGGTCTGCAGCCGTGCGCTGCTCGTTGGTAAGCGAGAAGGGAAGCACAGCGAGAAGGGCGTCCATGTGCGGGCCAGAGGTGACGTGCGCAGTGGCGCGCACGTCACCCAGCTCGATGACCTGCCGGCTGAGGAGAGCCACCTGAAGGCAGAGGAGCTCGTCGTAGGCAAGCCGGCGGCGCGCCTGCTCCGCGGTGGCGAGGCTCTGTGGGAAGTGAACCTCACGAATCGCACGCGCCAGCGTCATGAGCCCATGGCGAGACACGAGCGATGCCGGCAGCCAGTCGGCCACGTCACCCACGTCCGCGAGCGCGCACGAGACGATGCGGCGCATCCACGAGGTTGTGATTCCCTCCCCCACCGGATGCACGGGGAGCACTCGCCGGTATTCCGACGCGCTTGCGTTTTGCTCAAGCACCTCGTGGAAGGGAGCGCGCATCTGCTTGAAGCCGTAGGCAAACTCCACCTTGCCTGAGAGGGCAACCTTGTCGCCGCGCTTGACCTGCTCGACCAGCCAGGGCTGTCCAAAGAAACTTGCAGTGAGCACGCCGGTCTCGTCGAACACGTAGAGCTCGACCACAGTGAAGCGCGGTCGGGGTCGCTTGAGCTCGACCTTGTCGACGGTGCCAACGACCGTCACCTCGCTGCCAACATCCGCATGGCTTATGGGAACGACGTGCGAGTAGTCCACATAGCGGTGCGGGATGTGTAGGAAGAGGTCGCGCACTCGGTGGATGCCAAGGCGCTCCAGCGCCTCGAGACGCGAGGGCGCACCCCGAGACGAGACATAGCGAAGCCGTGAGACGCTGTCGGTGAGGGCGAGCGTCCGGTCTATGCGCCCCGCAGCCGCCCCAACGCTCGGGGCAGCGCCCGCGGGCGTGGGATGCGGGACACCCATGGGCGGCTACTCGATGGAGAAGACGATGGGATAGAGGGGCTGCTCGCCGCGGTGGGAGTCGATCTCGAGCGACGGCTCGGCCTCGGAGATGGCTGCGATGATGTCCTGGAAGGAGGCGTCATCGAGGTCGGAGCCGGCCAGGATGGTGAGGGTGTCGCCCTCCTCGGCCTCCTGCATGCGGCGAACGAGCTGGACGGTCACATCCTTGATGGACGAGCCAACGACGGTGATGTCCCCGCCCTCGATGCCCATGACGTCACCGGAGTGGATGGGCGAGCCGTCTGCTGCCTGGGAGTCACGCACGGCACGGGTGACCTCGCCGTCGCGCACCTCGGAGACGGCATCGGTCATGGCCTCGACGTTGTCCTCGAGCGTCCCTCCGGGGTCGGCCACGAACATCGCCGAGAAGGCCTGGGGAACCGTCTTGGTGGGAACCACGGCAACGTGGACGTCCTCGCAGGCCGAGGCGGCCGCCTCGGCTGCCATGCGGATGTTGCCGTTATCGGGGAGCACGATCACGTTCTCAGCGTTTGCCTTCTCGACGGCGGCAAGGATATCGGCGGTGGAGGGGTTCATGGTCTGGCCGCCGGAGACAATCACATCGACACCGAGCGAGGTGAGGATGGATGCCTCGCCCGAGCCCGCAGCCACGGCGACAAACCCGAGGGGCTTCTTGGGGGCCTTCTCCTCAGCAGCCTTGTCGGCGGCGATCTTCGCCGTGCGCTCGTGGGCCTCGAGATCCATGTTGTGGATGAAGACCTCGAAAATCTGGCCGCGCTCGAGCATGTAGGCGAGGACCTTGTCAGGAGTGTTGGAGTGGACGTGGACCTTGAAGTCGGGATACTCGCCCACGAGGAGCTCGCAGTCGCCCATGGTGGCGAGGAAGGCGAGCGCAGCGTCGCGGTCGAAGGACTCGTTGTTGGCGTGGAAGAGGAACTCGTTGCAGTAGCGGTACTGGGAGCCCTCCCAGTCGTCGTTGAGCTCGATGGCAACCTTCGAGGAGACGGCCGCCTTGGCGTCTGAGGAGTCGACCGTGGTCTTGAAGTCGGAGACCTCACCGGCCTTACCCTCGACGGAGTTCACAAATGCCTCGAAGAAGGTGGCAAATCCAAAGGCACCGGAGTCGACCACACCGTTCTCCTTGAGGACGGGGAGCAGCTCAGGCGTGCGAGCGACAGACTCGTAGGCCTCGATGACCAGCGCGTCGAGCATCTCGGTGGCCGAAATGCGTGTCTTCTCGAGCTGGTCGGCGCGGGTGGACATGTCGCGCAGGACCGTGAGGATGGTGCCCTCGACCGGCTTACGGACTGCCTTGAAGGCCACCTTCACCGAACGGCGGAAGGCATGCGCGATGTCTGCGGCCGTGGGGTTGTCCTGATCCTTCGCATCGCAGAGGCCCTCAGCAAGGCCGCGAAGGATCTGGGAGGTAATGACACCCGAGTTTCCACGGGCACCCATGAGCGAGCCGTGGGTAATCGCCTTGGCGATATCCTCGATGGTGGCGTCCTGCGGGAGCGCCTCAACCTCCTTGACAACCGTCCCGAGCGTGAGCGACATGTTGGTGCCGGTGTCACCGTCGGGGACGGGGAAGACGTTGAGCTTGTTGATCTCCTCTGCCCTCTCGGCAACGACGTTCGCCGCCACGGGGAAGCACGCGCGGATGACTGACGCAATCATCTTATTGGACCTCGGTTCTCTTTGCGGCGGCCTAGCGATTTGAGCGGAGGCCCTCGATGTGGACAGTGACCTTGACGTCGTTGAGCTCGGCGATCTGCTTGAGGATGAACTTGACCGAGCTGGTGAGGTTGTTGACCACCGATGCCATGTTGACGCCCTGCTCGACGATCACGTGAAGGTCGACGGAGAGGTGACCGTCTGACGTGACGTCCACGTCGATACCACGGCGCAGGCGGTTGGTGGGCAGGAGCTGGGCGACGCCGCCCTGCTCGTCTATGGCCGCCATGCCAACGACGCCATAGCACTCCAGCGCTGCGTAGCCAGCCAGGTCTGCGATGCAGTCGTTTGACACCTTGAGCGTTCCCGGAACGACACCGGCCATGGGGTCTCCTCTCAAAGCCCCCCAGTACGGAGGCATTTGTTGCTTACATAATTCCTAGAGATTATAGCGCAGGCGGATGAAAACGCGTGAACGTCCCTCGGACAACGAGGGGAGGGCCGCCAATGCGACCCTCCCCCGCTCATCCTGGGTTGCGCGCAAGCCCCGTCTCAGGCTGCTCCTAGTGGATGGCGTCCTGGTAGAACTCCCAGGCCTCCTTGTCGGTGGCGCCCTCGTGGACAATCATGCGGATGGCCTTCGCCATCTCGATGGGGTGCGGGCTCTGGAAGATGTTGCGGCCCATGTCGACGCCGTGGGCGCCCTTGCGCATCACGTCGTAGGCCAGGGCGAGGGCATCGGGCTCGGCCAGCTTCTTGCCACCGGCGACCACGATGGGCACCGGGCAGCCGGCGACGACCTTCTCGAACTCGTCGCACTGGTAGGTCTTCACAATCTGGACGCCCATCTCGGCGATAATCCTGGTGGCAAGCTCGAAGTAGCGGCTCGTGCGCTCCATGTCCTTGCCCACGGCGGTGACGCCCATCGTGGGGATGTCGTAGGCCATGCCGGCGTTGATGACCTGGTTCACGTTGTCAAGGCTCTCGAGCTGTCCGTCGGCGCCGATGAAGACCTGGACGGCCATGCAGTCGGCGTTCATGCGGATGGCGTCGTCGATGTCGACGTTCACGACCTCGTGCGAGAGGTCATCCTGAATCATCGAGGAGCCGGCGGAGACGCGAAGTGCGATGCCCTTGTTGGCGACCGCCTCGGGGGGAAGGCAGGTACGGATGGTGCCACGGGTGCCCATCATGCAGTCCATGTACGGTGCGAGCTCGGGAAGGAGCAGGTCAAGACGCTCCAGGCCGGTCGCAGGTCCCATGAAGTAGCCGTGGTCGAAGGCGAACATCACGGTGTTGCCGCTCTTGGGGTCGAAGATGTTCGAGAGGTGCTTCTTCATTCCCCAGTCGAGGTCGTTCGCGCCCTTGAGAAAGAAGCCCTTGTCGTTAGCGAACGGCTTGTCCAGATGGAAGTCCTTCTCAACCTTGTCGACGTTTTCTGCCATGTAACTCTCCAATCTCTGCTGAGTGATTGCTATGCATGCAGGCCCGGCACCCACCAAACCGGGGCCGCCGGCACAAGTCCGGCGGCCCTTGGGGGAAGGGAGGACCCAATGGACTAGAAGTCGTAGTCGTTCATGTTGTCCTTGGTGAAGACGAGGCGCTCGGGGAGCAGGATGACGCCGTTGTTCTCATCCTTGGTCTTAGCGCCCTCGGCGATGCTGTCGTTGGACAGGACCTCGCACTCGCCAACGTCGGGGATGTCGATCTTGTCGCCGACCTTGACGGTGTTGCCTGCAGCAAGGTACGCGGCGGCGTAGCAGCCCATTGCGCCCTGGAGACCGCAGTCCCAGAGGCCCCAGTTGTAGATGGTGCCGTTGGAGCAGTACTGCTTGACCGAGTTGGGCGACGCGAAGCCGGTGATGGTGATCGTGTTCTCGTTGTAGCCCTTGTTATCGGCTGCCTGGAGCTGGCCGGGCAGTGCCGTGGAGTCGTTGCAGATGATGAGGTCGATGTCAGGATAGGCGTCGAGGACGGCCTCGCCGATGGTGATTGCCTTCTCGGCGTCCTGCTCGGAGTAGTAGTTGTCCGGGTGGACGTTCTTCCAGTTGGGGTAGGTCTCGGAGATGTACTTCTCGGCCGCGACGTGCCAGGAGTTCTGGTCGGTGACCGTTGCCTGCGAGTAGTGCCAGCAGTAAGTGATGGCGTCCTTCTCCGGGTCCCTGCCACGCTGCTTGAGGCCGTCAACGCCCATGTCCACGAGCATCTTGCCGAGGATGTCAGGCGTGCCCTGGGAGACCATGAGGCAGCGGTCCTCGGGGTTGGCGTCGGAGTCCCACGTACACACGACGACGCCGGAGTCGGTGGCCTTCTTGAGGGCATCGGAGACGCCGTTCGCGTCAACGGTCGAGATGCAGAGGGCGTCGACGCCGGCAGCGACCTCCTGGTTGATGACGGAGACCTGAGCCGAGACGGAAGCCGTGGAGTCGCCCACGTAGTCAACCGTGAAGCCCCACTTCTTAGCGTGCTCCTGGGCACCATTGTTGGCGGACTCGAAGAACGCGTTGCCGGTCACCTTGGGGATGAACGCGACGGTCTTGCCGGAGACGTCTCCGCCGGCGCTGGAGGAGCTGCTGCTGGACGAGGAGTCCGAGGAGCCGGAATCGGACGAGCTGGACCCGCCGCCGCAACCGACGAGGCCGAGGCCAACGGTGACCGCAGAAACGCCCATGAGCCTGCAGAAGTTCCTACGAGAGAGCTGTGACATTGCTAGTACCTCCACCTTCCCATGACTTGGGACTTATGTCCCCTTTTTCACGCCCTTCGTGCGTACCGCGCTACGCTTTCTGAGCGTCCTTCCTGAAGAAAAGAGACTTGAACGTCGTGCCCACGCTCTGATGACTTGCAACCGAGCGGCCAATGATGATGGCCACGAGCAGGATGCCGACGGGGATGTCCAGGTACTGGGTACCGATCTTGAAGCAGAGGGGCAGGCCAAACCTGAGCAGAGCGATGACGAGCGAGGAGAGCGCCGTGCCAAAGACCGAACCCTTGCCACCCGTGGAGAGGGTGCCGCCCAGGACGACCGCGGTGACGACGTCCATCGTGAGGTCGCTTCCGAGGTCGGACTTGGCCGTGCCGAGGTACGACGTGAGGATGATGCCGGCGATGGCGGCGGCGATGCCGCTCAGGATGTAGGTCGACATGATCACGCGACGGGAGTTGATGCCCGAGAACTCGGCGGCGCTGGGGTTGACGCCGCAGAGGAAGATCTTGCGGCCGTACTTGGTCTTGTGGAGCAGGATAAACGCGATAACGAGCATAACGATGTAAATCACAATCTGGAGCGGAATGACCCCGCCGACCTTGTACTGCCCGATGAACTTGAACTCGTCGGGGAAGTTGCCGATACCCTGGTAGCTCGCCGTGCTGGAGAGCGTAGAGACGAGAAGGGCGATGCCCGAGTAGAGGAAGCTACCACCCAGGGTGACGACCATGGCCTGGACTCCGCAGTACGCGATGAAGAAGCCGGAGAGGGCACCGCAGGCCGCGGCGACGACGATCGCGAGAAGGCACGACTGCAGAATCGAGAAGCCAAAGTCCTGCCAGGTAACGCCGATGATAATCGACGTAAGTCCAACGAGCGAGGCAACCTGGATGTCGATACCGCCAGTAATCATCACGAAGGTCACGAAGAGCGAGATGATCATGACCGACATGGAGTCATCGATGCTGGTGAGGAGCAGCTGCGGCTTCAGGAACTTGGGGTTTGCCGCACCGAAGATGACGAACTCGAGAACGATGAGCGCCACGAGCATGAGGTTCCAGCTTGTCTGGCCGCTCTTGAGGAAAGCCAGGCCCTTCTTCTTGGGGGCTGCCCTTTTGTCAGCAGCGGGCGCCTTGCTGTTTGCTACCATCGCTACTCGCCTCCCCTCTCGGTCGCGCTAGCAACGGCCTGGTCGGGAGAGACCCGGGCGAGCAGGCGCGCATGGTAGTTCTTGATGACGCTTCTGTGCTGGATGAGTGCGTCCACGACGACGATCACAATGAGAATGATGCCGGTGATTGCATTGTCGTAGTTGGACGAGAATCCCATAAACACGAGCAGGTAGCTGATAGAGGCCATGATCACAGCGCCAACCGCGGCACCGATGACAGAGCCAACGCCACCAACCAGGCTGATGCCACCCAGGACGCAGGCCGCGATGGCCTTCATCTCGTAGCCGTTGCCGGAGTCAGCGGTGACGAAGCCGATGCGGCTCGTGAAGATGATGCCGGCGATGGCAGAGAGAACGCCGCAAATGACATAGGCAATCACCTTCGTGCGCTTGGCGGGAATGCCCACGAGCTCAGCGCCGTTCGCGTTGTCGCCCACGGCGATGAAGTAGCGACCATGGCGAGTCTTGGTCGTAAGCACCCAAATAATGATGGTGAGAACCACAGCGGCACAGTAGTACACCGTAAGGTCGCCGACGGCCGTGACCGCTGAGAAGTCCTTGAAGTCCTTCGGGAGGTTCTCGACCCAGGCGCCGTTGGCATAGAGGTACATGAGGCCACGCAGGATACCGCAGATACCCAGCGTGAAGATGAGGGAGGGCGCGTGCATGATGGCGACGCCCCAGCCATTGATGAGGCCAATGGCCGCACCGATGAGGACGCCCACGAGTATCGCCGCGGGAACTGGCGCGCCGTCGCGCAGCATCGAGCCGACCACGGTGGCAACGATGCCCAGGTTGGCGCCAACGGAGACGTCAATCTCACCGATGAACAGCGTGAACGTCATGCCAACGGCGACGAGCGTGTAGACGACCGACGTGTTGAAGCACGCGGAGACGTTCGACGAGTTGAGGAATGACGGGTTTATCAGCCCGACCACTAGGAAGAGGGCGATGAGGAACAGGATGCTGCTCAACTCCCTCGCATGCAAAAGCTTCTTCAGCGCTTTCACCGTGACCCACACCTTCCGTCAGTGATTCCTGCCATACAACCGACGCGCTAGGAGGCGACCTTCTCGCCTGCGCCCTCGCGGTAGACCCCGAAAGACGCGGCCATGAGGTTGTCCTGGGTGATCTGCCCCTTCTTGAACTCGTGATTGATGCGGCCCTGGAACATGGTGACCGCGCGGTCCGCAAGCTCCACGACCTCCTCCATGTCACTCGAGATGAGGAGGATGGAAACACCCGTCTTTCTCAGCTCCTGGAGCACCGCGTAGACGTCGCCACGGGCCGCGGCATCGATGCCGCGCGTGGGCTCGTCGAGAATGACGAGGCGCGGCTGGGATGCGAACGCACGGGCGATGATGATCTTCTGCTGGTTGCCGCCGGAGAGGCTGCCGACCTCCTGGTCAAGACCAGTGACCTTGGTGTGGAAGTTGTCGACGTAGGACTGGGCGATCTTGTCCTCCTCACCCTCGTTGAGGAAGAAGGAGCCCAGACACTTCCCATTGAGAATGGATGCGGTGGTGTTCTCGGCAACGTCGCGAATGCGGAAGATGCCGTTTGCGAAGCGGTCCTCGGAGACGTAGTTGATGCCTTCCTCGATGACCTGCTTGGTGCTCTCGCCCGTGATGTCCTTGCCGTCCAGAAGTACCTTGCCACCCAGGACCTTGTCGCGACCAAAGATGGTGGTTGCCATCTCGGTGCGGCCAGCGCCGACGACGCCCGCGAGTCCGACCATTTCGCCCGGGTAGATCTTGAGGTTCACATGGGAAAAGCCATACCCGGTGAAGTCCTGGAGCTCGAGAACGGGCTTCGCGCCGTAGTCAATCTCTGAGACAGGACGCGGAGACGCCTTGGCCTCGCGCTTCTTGGTGTCGGGGGGAAGCAGGCCACGGATGAGGTCCTCACGCGTGAACTCGGAGACCTTGCCCTGCATGGCGATGATGCCATCGCACATAACGGACACTCGGTCGGCGATCTCGAAGACCTCCGTGAGCCTGTGCGTGATATAGATGATGCCGATGCCCTTTTCCTTGAGGCTCCCGACGACCTTGAAGAGGCTCTTGACCTCGTCGAAGGCGAGAGCGGAGGTGGGCTCGTCGAGGATGAGGACCTTGGAACGACGCATGATGCCGCGAAGAATCTCGACCATGCCCTGCTCGGCGATAGAGAGCGTAGAGGCCTTGCGCTCGAGGTCGAAGTGCCAGCCGATCTCGTCCATGGTCTGCTCAAGCCTACGGTCGAGCCCACTCGGGCTCTCTGCGAAGCCTATCTCGACGTTCTCACGAACTGTCATGTTGGGGAAGAGCATGGGCTCCTGGGGCACCATATAAGTGCTGTTGGAAAGGGCCTCCCTGGTGCTGTTGTGCTCGACCTTTCGGCCTTCAACATAAATCTCGCCGCAGTCCTGGGCGTAGATGCCCATGATGATCTTCATGAGCGTCGACTTGCCCGCGCCGTTGCCACCCACCAGGGCGATCACCTCGCCAGGCATGAGGTCGAGGCTCACACCCTTGAGGACGGAGTTCGATCCAAACGCCTTGCAGATGTTGCGCACGGACAGCAGCGCGTTCTTGATCTCGTAGGAGGAGACGCCCTCGCTCGTATCCGCCATTGCTATCCCCCGTTCACGTATGAGGTGCTCTCTTGGAATCGATGGAGCTAATGCATTGAATGGACTTCTGTTCTCCATGTGAGCACTCTACCGGTTTTCCCGAGAGCAAAAGTGAGTGTCTGGACGGATGGCCCGAAATTGACGATGTACGGTCGCATTACGTCCGCAAGTGGTTGGAAACTGCGCAAGCTAGCTTTCGCCTCACGGCCAAAACAACGTAACCACAACCATATTTACCTTGTCTTTCTTAGGCTATATGAAAAAATATCAAACTTAACATGACAGGTTCTTTAACCGCTTGCTGATGGCCTCAGGCACTTGAACGTAATTATGAGGACATACTCCCGTAACCGTGCGAGAGTGTTTTCTGAAGTCGTTTCTCTGCCTCTATTTGTTACAATTGTCCATATTTTAGATATTTGTCCGTCGAAAGGCATTCTAATGGACGAGTCCACCAACATCTTCACGGTGAAGGCCGCTTGGTACTACTACATAGTTGGCTACACGCAGAGCGACATTGCGGAGATGCTGGGGCTTTCGCGTGCAAAGGTGGTGCGTCTCCTCGACGAGGCACGCGAGCAGGGTGTCATCCAGTTCACCTTCAGGGCGAGCGACAGCGCACGCATGGGCATCGAGCAGGAACTCATTCACCGCTTTGGCCTCGAGGACGTCTTCGTCGTACCCACCGCCCGCGACCGCATGGACACCGAGGACTCGATCGCCCGCGCCACATCCATGTATATCTCATCCCATCTCGAGGACGGCTCGTACCTCAACATGGGCTACGGCGCGATGATGAACCGCGTCCTCGGCTGCCTCGCGCGCGGCACCTGCAGGGACCTGAGCGTGATCAGCCTCACCGGCGGCGTGAACTTCTACCTGCAAGATATCCCGCCCAGCGTCATGTCGATAAAGCTCAACCTTCTCCCCTGCCCCATCCTGCTCTCCACCAAGGGGCTGCGTGATGCCATGGTCAGGGAGCCCAGCGTCTCAAACATCGCGAAGATGGTCGACCTCGCCTCGATGAGCGTGGTTGGAATCGGCGGAATCGCCGACAACGCAACCATTCTCAAGAACGGCATGCTCACAAAGAGCGACTTCGAGCTTCTGCGCATGCGAGGGTCCGTGGGCGACATTCTCTGTCACTTCATTGACGGCGATGGCAACCCCCTGCCCACCGACATCGAGGCCAGGCTGGTCTCAACGAGCCTCCCGTCGCTCGAGCGCATGAGAAACGTGGTGGCTGCCGCCGGCGGGGACGAGAAAGTGCGTGCGATACGGGCGGTCCTCAGGCACGGCTATGTGAACACGCTCATCACCGACGAGAGGACCGCAAGAAAGGTCATCGAAGAGGACGACAGGCTCAAGGAGATGGTCCCATGAAGTATCTGATGGCAATCGATGCGGGAACCGGCAGCGTTCGAGCCGTGCTGTTCGACACAGACGGCACGCAGATGGGCGTTGCTCAGAAGGAGTGGACGCACCGCGAGAACCCGCGCTGGCCAGGCAGCATGGACTTTGACTGGAAGCACAACTGGGACCTCGCCCGCAGCTGCGTGAACGAGGTTCTCGCCTCGACGGGAATCGACCCCGCAGACGTCGCGGCGGTCTCGACAACCTGCATGCGCGAGGGAATCCTCCTCTACGATGCGGACGGGAACGAGATCTGGGCGTGCGCGAACGTCGACGCACGCAGCAACGACGAGGTGGCGCAGCTCATCGAGAAGGACCCCGACCTCGAGCGCGAGCTCTACCTCGAGAGCGGACAGACCTACGCCTTGGGGGCGCTCCCCAGGCTCCTCTGGGTCAAGAACAAGATGCCCGAGGTATACGAGCGCGCCGCCATCATCGGCATGTTCAATGACTGGCTTATCTACCACCTCACGGGCGTTCTGGCGGTAGAGCCCTCCAACGGTTCGACAATGGGAATCATGAGCCTCGAGAGGCGCGACTGGGACCCCTCCATCTCGGAGCGTTGTGGCCTGCGCACCGACCTCTTCAAGCCCGTCCTCGAGTGCGGCTCTCTCGCTGGCCACGTGAGCGCGCAGGGCGCGCGCGACACCGGACTTGCCGAGGGCACGCCCGTCGTCGTGGGCGGCGGCGACTGCCAGCTCGGCATGATTGGCGTTGACGCCTGCCTTCCCGGGCAGGCCGGTGTCTTTGGAGGAAGCTTCTGGCAGTATGAGTTCAACACTGCGGAACCCAAGACCGACGAGAACTGCCGAGTGCGCGTGAACTGCCACGCCGTGCCTGGTGTATGGCAGTACGAGGCGCTCGCCTTCAAGCCTGGCCTGGTCATGAGGTGGTTCCGCGACGCATTCTGCCAGGAGGAGAAGCGCCTGGCTGCGGAGCGCGGCGTGAGCGCATACGACCTCATGGACGAGCGAGCGGCCGAGGTTCCCGTGGGTGCAGGCGGCATGGTGTGCTGCTTCAGCGACATCATGAACTACATCCACTGGACGCACGCCGCTCCCACGTTCACCAACTTTGAGCTCGACCCCGAGAAGTACAACAAGTACACCTTCTACCGCGCAATCCTCGAGAACACGGCGATGCTCGTAAAGGGTCACATCGAACTCGTGCGCGAGTTCACGGGCAACGAGCCCGATGACCTTGTGTTTGCTGGCGGGGCCTCGTACAGCGACCTTTGGGCGCAGATAGTGAGCGACGTCACCAACAAGCCCGTGCGAGTTCCCGTCGTGAAGGAGGCAACGGCGCTTGGCGCGGCGATTCTCGCCGGCTACGGTGTGGGCATCTATCCCAGCGTCGCCGAGGGTGCGCACCGCGTGGTTAAGATCGAGAAGACCTTCTCGCCCGATGCGGCGAACCACGCTGCATACGAGCGCCTTTACGAGACCTGGCGAAAGGTCTACGCCGCTCAGCTTGACCTGAGCGAACAGGGTATTACCAAGAGCATGTGGAGCGCCCCAGGTATCAAGTAGGAATAGGGACGGGGACGGCGCGCCCGCTCAGCGCTTGTCCCTATCACGCTCCACGCCCGACGCATTTCAGTACACAAAAGGAGGGAACAACATGTTTGTCACAAACGAGAACGAGTTCGAATACCGCTTTGGGGACTCCGGCCCCAAGTACCTCATGAAGGGGCCCCGCGCCAACTTCGCGCTCGTGGCCTTCCAGTCCGGGCAGGACTTTGACGCACACCACCATAATGTAATGGAGGAGAACTTCTACATCCTCGAGGGCAAGGTCGACATCGTCGTGGACGGCAAGGTCAACGTGCTTGAGCCTGGCGACTTCATCCACATCGAGCCCGGGGAGGTCCACTACGTGAACAACCCCTACGACAAGCCCGTGAAGATGGTCTCGGTGCTCGCTCCCCACACCGACCCCGACAAGTTCATCGATCCCAAGCCGGTGTACTAGGGACTCGGTCTGCTTGGAAGGGCACAGAGCGGCCGGGCTGCGGTATTATCAACTCACCATGGAGGGTCTGGCCGAGGCTAATCCCAAGAAGTTGTGTGAAACACTTGCGACATGCCGGCCAAGTGGTATATTTGCAAGGCTTGTTGATTAACGGGCGCGCAAGCGCCGCACTTTGGAGGTCAAGGTCATGTCGAAGGTTTGTGATATCTGCGGCAAGCACGCCGTTGCCGGTCGTTCCATCAGCCACTCCCACCGCACAGTTGCCCGTACGTTCAAGCCCAACATCCAGCGCGTCTCCGTCGTTGTCGACGGTCAGCGCAAGAAGCTCAACGTCTGCACCAGGTGCCTCAAGAAGGGCAACCTCGTCCGCGGCTAAGCTTTAGGACATCGAACGCAGAGAGGGTCGCACCACTGGTGCGGCCCTCTTTTTTTCGCGCCGGGGGTTCCCGGTGACGCCGGAAGGTGCGTCTCGTACGGAATCCCGTCGGAAACCCCTGCTCCGGCGACGTATTGTCGCCGGAGGGCACATTTTGGCAACAGGTGCGCACGAAACCTCGCTTCCGGCGACGTATTGTCGCCGGAAGGCACGTCTCGTACGGAATCGCTGCAATATCGCACCTTCCAGCACCCGTCATTTTGGCGCCCGAAGGCACATTCCTGCAGCGCTGGCACCCTAAACCGAGGCAACGTCCTACCGCAGCAGGAACGCAGCAACTGACCCAGAGCTCACGGACACCGTGGCTCTATCGCCCTCCACCACGTTGGAGATGCCAAGGTCGTTGAGAAGACCAAGCGGCCTCTTGTCGAGACACCACTTCATGCCCGTCTCGCTCACCACCGTGCCCGGGGCAACTGCCACCACCGAAAAAGTGCGCCCGCGCGCATCCGCGCCGAGTTGCCACTCTCGCGCGCCTTCCGAGGCAATCACGCGCATCTCAAACGAATCTTCTACCAGGACGGGACTCGCATCGGCGGCGCCGGCGAGGAGGCCAACAACGCCCAACGCATGATCCGGCCTGCCGCCGGATGCACAGGTCACCGTCAGGCGCAGCGTACGCCCCTGACGAGTGGCCTCGTGGCGCGCGCAGTCTATGGCAAGAGAGAGGTCGGTCGCGTACTTCTCGGAGGGAAACGCTATTGTGCGACCAGCATTTTCGCTCGCCCACGCTCCGTCTGACTCAGAGACGGAATCGTGGTCGCCGCAGTAGGCATGCGGCACTACACCGGCAGCCCTGCACGTCTCGGCGCCACGATCCACCGCAACGATGTAATCGGCTTCGGCAGCCAGACGTGCGACAAGTGCCGACGAGCTGGGCGTGGGCGACCCGTCGACCACCAGTGCGTGCAGGGGCTCTGCCCCTGGCGCCGCGATAGCCTGCATAGTTGGCGTCGCGTAGTCCTCGATGAGCGCGAGCGAGAGCTCCGCAAAGCCATGGACGTGGATGTCGCACCACGGCTTTACGTCCCTCTCATCACGGCCATCATGGTCGTTCATGAGACCAACGACGTTAAAGCCCGCGAGTTTGGAAGTGCGCACACCAAAGGGTGCGTCCTCGAAGACCCAGGTCTCGCTTATCGGCGTGCCCAGTCGTCTAACCGCCTCGAGGTACACGTCGGGGAATTCCTTGTCGCGTCCTCCCACCTGCTCCGTTGTCACAATGTCCTCGAAGAAGCTAGATAGGCCATGGGTCTCGAGTGCCACGCGCACCTCGCGCAGAGGCGTTGATGTTGCAATGACCATGGGGATGTCGGCTGCCGCCAACTCCTCGAGGAACTCGCGAGCGCCAGGCATGATTGGAATGTCTGTCGAGTAGTGGTGGCGGACGATGGCGCAAACCTCCTCGTAGAGGTAGCTTACGGGGGTCTCGATGCCCAGCTCATCATGCATGATCTGGCAACCCTCCCCCAAGGTCACGCTTTCGATGCGATTGAAAAACGACTGGTCGATGCTCGTGCAGCCATGCGTGCGGGCCAGCTCAATCATCACGTGGCTCCACATGCGCATGGAGTCCACAAGCGTCCCGTCACAGTCGAAAATGGCACCTTTGATAGCCATCGTTTCCTCTCCCCCACGGTGCAGAGCAATGAGGTTGCGAGCAGATTAAGTGTTGTCACTGGTCTTGCCACGCGTGAGCTGGCAGCAATCCCCCCGGTTGGGTAAAGTATCCCATGGCCCGGACGCCATCGCTGCCGCCCGAGACACCATACAGCATCTGCACCAAGCTTCCGGAGGAAGAAGAACATGGCTCGTTATGACTACAAGTGCCCTTCATGCGGTTCCGCCTTCGAGGTCGAGCACCCCATGAGTGCCCATCCCAAGGTGAATTGCCCCAAGTGCGGCCATGAGGCCGAGCGCGTGTTCGAGACCTCGGGAATCGTGTTCAAGGGCTCTGGCTTCTACAACACCGACCAGAAGGGCAAGTAGTTCCCTTCCGCAAGGAGCGTTCAGAGGCCCCGCCGAACTCCGGCGGGGCCTTTTGTGCACACGATTTCCTTCATTGGTGGTGAATTATTCTCTCAGGTGATGCGTTGCGCTTCTTGTTCGCAGCTTTTTACGTGCAAAAGGGAGCCATTGTAGAAGTGCGAGGAGCCAAAGACGGCATCCGAGGGGCTCCCCCAGTGAAACCAGGCTTCGCAATGATTAGTGCCATATGGCGTAATGTTGTTAGTTTCCTGGCGCACCTACACACACCCTCCAACAATGCACACGAAAACAAAGCGGAGGAACCTTGAGCAACGTTTTCCCAGGAAGCTGGTGGGTACCAGTCGTTTTGGTGGGCGCTTTTGTCGTAAGGAGGGTTGGTAACAGCCCCAGCCTTCCAATACGACGAGGCAATTACCGACAAAGTGTCCATAAGTTGTCTGTCGTTTAGAGACATGAAGAACACCCAAAGGTCAGAGCTCCCTCCAGCAAAGTGGGCTATGGTTAATCTACGCGCAGACATGGGGCCCAGCCCCTCGACACAACAAAACGCGAACACATCACGAGGCGGACAAGAGTTCCGGAGGTAGCATGTCTGACAGAGATGACGCAAAGACCCCCTTCAAGGGGGCCTATAATCCCAAGCACGAGAAGGACATTGGGCTCGTTGGAAAGGAAGCGGGCTTTATCCCCACAGGCGACGCCAACGCGATGCCTGAAAGCACCGGCCAAGGCAAGAACGGCAGGCATGGCAGGCACTTTGTCGTAAGAACGCTCATACCGTTGCTTGTACTCGCAGCCATACTGGGCGGTGGGTATTACTGGTGGTCACACCTCCGTCCCGTCCAGGTAACGGTGAACGGAACGCTCCAGACCGTGACCGTTGGCACGACGATAGACCAGATTAAAAGCGGCGAGGGAATCGAGACGTCTCCGGGCAACTACGTGAGCGTCTCGGGAAACGTCCTCGCCGAGGGCGAAGGCTACCCCTACTCCGTCGCCGTGAACGACAAGGACATGGATTATGACGAGGTGAGCTCCTACAAGGTGGCTGGAGGGGAACGCATCAGCGTGGGCGATGGCGCGGACAAGATGGAGCCTTACACCACCGAGACGGTGAATCAGCCACCGAAGCTCCTCATGGATGGCAACGTTGGCGCAATCAACTACATCTCTCAGTGGGGTTCCACAACGGTGAAGGACGTGCGCACCGGCCAGGACTCAGGCGAGCAGGTCGACGATACGGCCTACCAGCAGGGTCAGGACTGCGTCATCACCGTCAAGGACGTCCAACCCGCAGGGGACCAAAAGCTCGTGGCACTCACTTTTGATGATGGTCCAAGTGGGTACACAAGCAAGTACCTGCAGATTCTTAACGATAAAGGCGTCAAGGCAACCTTCTTCTGCCTTGGTCAAAGGGTCGACGCAGACCCGGATGACGCAAAAGCCATCGTCGACGCTGGCTGCCAGATTTGCAGCCACTCCTACGACCACCCCGACCTCAGAGCATCCGACGCCCAGACGGTCCTCGACCAGCTCACGAGGTCTTTCTCGTCCATAGAGAGCGCGACGGGCGTGAAGACCACGGCGTTCCGTCCTCCCTACGGCAGCTTCACGCAGAGAACCTGGCTCAGCACGCAGGGCATGGCAACCGTGGCCGTACGCTGGGACATCGACACCGAGGACTGGAGGCAGCCCGGGACGGGAAAGATCGTCTCGAACGCGTGTGACAACGTGCACTCCGGAAGCATCATCCTCATGCACGACGGCGGCGGCAACCGCGACCAGGACGTGGAGGCACTCCCGCAGATTATCGACACGCTCAAATCACAGGGTTATACCTTTGTGACCATAAGCGAGCTCCTGGCTAGCGACGACTCCATCCCCTCCGATATCGCGAGCTGCGACGAGACCATGCCCAGCGACGCGATCTGGCCGGATGACATCGGCTAGCCGGAGAAGCCAAGGGATTCGGCGGTAGCAAGGGCGAGAATTACGGGGGCCTCCAATGCGAAGACGCGTCGGAGGCCCCTTCGTTGGGACTATGCGAACTGGCTGCGATAGAGCGCCGCATAGGCACCGTTTTCGGCAAGGAGCGATTCGTGTGTGCCCTGCTCGATGATGGTGCCGTGATCCATGACAAGAATGAGGTCCGCATCGACGATGGTGGAGAGCCTGTGCGCAATCACGAAGCTCGTGCGGTTCTCCATGATGGCCTCCATCGCGCGAACGATGGCCTGCTCGGTGCGCGTGTCAACGCTCGAGGTGGCCTCGTCGAGAATAAGCATGGCAGGGTCGGTAAGCATGGCGCGGGCGATGGTGAGGAGCTGGCGCTGGCCCTGGCTCACGTTCTCCCCACCATCCGTGAGCAGCGTGTCATAGCCATGTGGGAGCGTGCGCACGAAAAAGTCAACGTGCGCGGCACGGGCGGCCGCCTCAACCTCTTCACGCGTCGCGCCCGGCCTGCCGTACGCGATGTTCTCGGCGATGGTTCCCTCGAAGAGCCAGGCGTCCTGGAGCACCATGCCAAACTCACGACGAAGGTCGCTGCGGCGCAGGAGCCTCGTATCCACACCATCAAGCGTGATGCGCCCACCGTCGACCTCGTAGAAGCGCATGAGGAGGTTGATGAGGGTGGTCTTTCCCGCACCGGTGGCACCAACGATGGCGACCTTCTGGCCAGGCTCTGCCACAAGCGAGACGTCCCGCATGAGAGGGGCATCTGGCGTGTAGCCAAAGCGAACGTGCTCGAAGGCCACGCGGCCCAGAACCGGTTGCGGCAACTCCGCAGAAACCTTGGGATCTGGCTCGATCTCCGGGGCATCGAGCAGCGCAAAGACGCGCTCTGCTGCCGCGAGAGCCCCCTGCAGCATGTTGACCGTGAGGGAGAGCTGCGTGAGCGGCTCCGATGCCTGCGTCACGTACTGGAAGAAAGCCTGGAAAGCACCGACCGACATCTGTCCACCAGCAACAAGCGCTCCGGCAGCAAGGCCAATCGCCACCTGGGAAAGCCTCACAAGGAAGCGAATGGCGGGTGAGATGGCATTGGTGAGGAAGTCTGCGCGGGCGCTCGTCGTGGCAACCCTCTCGGCCAGGGACGCTATGTCCTCGAAGCTTGCGTCCTCCACGCCAAACGCCTTGATGACCGTGCGTCCGGAGTACGCCTCTTCGACCCCCTCGGTGAGGTGACCAAGTGCCTCCTGGCGCTCGGACGCCGCCTCGAGCGTGCGACGAGCGGCAAACTTGGTAACGACCATCGAAGCTGCCGCAAACACACAGAACACAAGGGCCAGCACCACGTTGGAGAGGAGCATGAGCACGACCGCACCAACAAGCGTGACGAAGGCGATGATGAGCTGAAGCAGCCCTCGCTGCAGAACCTCCGAGACCTTATCAAGGTCGTTGGTCGCACGGCTTATGGTGTCACCGGGTTGGTGTGCGTCAAAGTACGAGAGGGGAAGCCTCCCAAGCTTCTTGGCCATCTCCTGCCGCAGGGCCAAGTTGAGGCGCTCGGCGAAGCTCGACATCACGAGAGACTGCACGCTATAGAATGCCCAGGCGATGGTCCAGATGCCAAAGTAGAAAAGGACCTCCCGGCCGCCGTTTTCGAAGCCAACGACAAAGGCATCACCCTTGCCAAGGCTTTCCTGGATGTTCGCCCACAGCACATCGACCACGTGGGCGCTGTAGGCGGCAGCCCCAAGGCTTGCAGCAACGTAGATAATCGCACTTGCAGCCGCGACCACGAGGCGCCACCGCTCACGCCCCGCCGCCTGCCAAAGGCGGCGTGCCGTGCCGAGGGCGTCATGCGGACGCTCCTCCTCGGTCTGAGTGATGTTCTCGTCACTCATCTGCGGTTGCACCTCCCCTCGTCTGGGACTCGACAATGTCTTGGTACTCGGGGCATGTCTCCATGAGCTGTTCGTGGGTACCTAGCCCAACCATGCGGCCATCATCCAGGACCACGATTTGCGCGGCATTGCGCACCGTGCTCACGCGTTGGGCGATGATGACCACTGCGCTCTGGGCAAGCTCCCCCTCGAGAGCGCGGCGCAGAGCGGCATCGGTCTTGTAGTCGAGCGCCGAGAATGCGTCGTCAAAGACGTAGAGGTCGGCGTGACGTACGAGCGCACGGGCAATGGCAAGGCGCTGCTGCTGTCCCCCTGAGAAGTTCGAGCCTCCCTGGGCAACACGAGAGGAGAGGCCGTCTGGCAGCTCTCGCACAAACGTCGCCTGCGCCACATCAAGCGCATGCCAGAGCTCCTCGTCCGTGGTTCCCGCATTGCCACTGCGGAGGTTCTCGGCGATGGTGCCCGAGAAGAGCCATGCCTTCTGGGGGACATAGGCAATGTGCGAGCGCAGGTCATGCTGCGTCACGTCTCGAACATCGGTTCCCAGCACGAGAAGCTCGCCCTCGGTCACGTCGTGGAAGCGAAGGAGCATCTTCACAACAGTAGACTTTCCCGAGCCCGTGTTGCCCATAATTGCCGTGACCTCCCCTCGCCTCACGGAGAAGCTGAGGTCGTGAAGGGTATCCTCGTCGGCATCCGCAAAGCGGAAGCTCGCGCGCGAGAAGCGGGCCGCCTCGTCTCCGGGACAGGGGTCCGATGGCGCGACAAGCCTCTTGGGGCTGGCGGGCTCTGCCACGGAGGGGACCGCGTCGAGGACCGCCGCCGCACGCGTGAGGCACGAGAGGGCCCTTGGGGCCTGGATGATTGCGAACTGCGCCATCATCATGAAGAAGAGAATGAGCATCGCGTACTCGAGCAGCGCCGAGATGGAACCTATCTGCATGGCGCCTGCGCCCACGCGGTCTGCACCCAGCCACATGACGAGCACCTCGACGACGTTCATGAGGAAGAACGTCGAGCAGTCGACCACCGAGAAGAGCATGTTCACGCGGATGGCGTTTCTCGCGTAGTCCTCGAAGGTCTCGTCCAAGCGATCTCGCTCGCGCTCCTCCTTGCCGAAGGCGCGGATGACGCGGGTGCCGGTTACCACCTCGCGAAGGCGGGAGTTCATGCGGTCGACGAAGCCCTGCATGGCAAGGAAGATGGGGGTGGACTTCCAGACGGCGACGCCCGAGATGGCGAGCATGGCAAGCGTGAGGACAAGAAGGAGCCTGCCCATCACGGGGTCGATGCCAAACGCAAGGACGATTGCAACCACGCAGGCCACAGGCACGGGAAGGACCATCATGAACGTCATGAGCAGGGTCTGCTGCACCACGTTGGCGTCAGAGAGCGTGCGGGTGATCATGGATCCGGTGCCAAATGCGTTGAAGTCTGCGCCGGAAAGCGCGAGGGACTTCTTGTAGACGGCCACGCGCAGGTCCCGCCCCACGTAGGCCGCAAGGCGCGATGCCACGTAGTACGATGCCACACACCCTCCGGAACCGACCACGGCCGCCACGAGCATGGCAATCCCGTGCGAGGTGAGCTCGACGGCGTCCCTGGTGCCCACGGCGACATTGACGAGGGCAGCGAGCTGCGTTGGGATGAGCAGCATGCCCACTATGTCGGCAAGAAGAAGCACGAGCGCCGCCACCGCGAGGCCGCGGTGGGGACGGAGGAGCGACGATAGGAGCCTCCAGGACGTGCGCTTGCTGTAGTCGCGCTGAGTGGCTGCCATCAGACGTCACCTCCCCGCTCACCCTCGGGAGTGTCTGGGTGCATTGCCCGAATCTCGGCATCGATTGCCACAACAAAGCGGCGTATGAGCACCACGAGGTCTGTCCTGTCGCGCGGCGAGAGCGCTTCGAACGCCCGTTGTTCTGCCCTGATCGCAGGCTTGACCTTCTCAGCACAGAATGCGCGCCCCTCAGGCGTGAGCGTCGCGATCTTGCTCCGACGGTTCTCCTCGTCTCGCTCGAGTGTGACAAGGCCACGCGTCACGAGAGACTTGATGGCAGAGCTCACCGTCTGGCGCGAGAGCGAGTGACAGGTGGCAATGGACCCCTGCGCACAGCTGCCCCCGGCAACCACAATGTCCACGAGAATCCAATACGCCGTCTCGGACAGGCCGCATCCCTTGGAAATCTCGTAGTAGAGGCGATCAACCTCCTGGTAGACGATGTCCATGTCGCGAACGGTGGGGGTGCTGGCACCCTGGACGAGCGCGCCCTGTGGACGTCCCTCCGTCATGCCTACCTCCAAATGATACGAAATCGGACAATTGGAGGCTCATAATAGTCTGCATTCGGACAATGTTCAAGTGTTTTGCGAAAGTATCAGAACCTTTGTTCTAAATTATGCCTCGCGAACGAGAAGGGTGAGGAAGTGCCCATCGAGTGGGAGCTCCTCCGTGCCCGCGCGTGAGGTACGCACCATACCGTCGGGTCCAATCATCGGTGCGACCAGTCGTTGGGCATCGGACGGAAGTGCCGCGAAGGCAGCAGTCGAGCGGGGGCTCACGAGCGAGAAGCGGGCACCCTCTGGACTCGCGAGGAAGGAGAGCACGACCCTCTCGTCCTCCTCGCGCAGCTCCGAGCAGGTGGCATAGGCAAGCGTCCCACCGGGGCACACGCGCGCCGAGGCAGCACGGATGAGGGCAAGCTGAAGCGCCGGAAGCGACTGGCTTCCGGCGCGGATGGCCCCCTCCTGCAGGGCCCACGCAATCTCGGGGTGACGGCGAAGCGTTCCCGTGCCAGAACAAGGTGCGTCCACGAACACAGAGTCAAACGGCCCAACGAGCTCCTCGGGAAGGTCCTGCTCGCCAAGGCGGCAACCATCGAAAGCAGTGCAGGTGACGACATCGCCCAGCCCGGCACGCGCCATGCGGGCGCGCGAGACCGTCACCTTGAATGCCTCGAGGTCAACGGAGGACAGGCGTGCGAGGCCCCCTCTCCGCAGAGCGCAGGACTCAAGCAGGAGGGACTTTGTTCCCCTCCCCTGCCCGACCTCGAGCATGTGGGTCGAAGGTGCTGGCGAGGCAAGCCAAGCCACAACCTGCGCCGCCATGTCGGCAGGAACCACGTCCACCGCAGCTACGAGTCCCGACGAGGCAAGCCCGGCAGACGAGGAGAGCTCGAGGCATCCGGGGAGACAGGTGGCACGCGGAATGAGGCCTGCCGCCGAGAGGAGCCGCTCGACCTCGGCACCATCGTGCAGGCGTGCGTTGCCGGCCACGTAGGCCCCGGGGGCATCCATGGCCGCGAGCGCCATGCGACAGGCTTCCTCGGTGCCGAGCGATACCACGAGCTCGTCAGCAAGCCACGACGGCAGCGCAGCAACGAGCGCGATGTCCGATGAGGTGCAGTCACGCCGTGCCACACTCTCGCGCGCGTGGGCGAGCGCGGGCACATCCTCCTCGGCAACGCGGTGGAGCACCGCGTTGGCCAGGCCGGTTCCATGGGGCGAGACGCGCCTCACGAGCTCGACGCCCTGGCTGATTGCCACAGGAACGGGCGTGGAGAGCCACAGGAGCTCGTAGGCGGAGATGCTCAGGGCGTCTCGCACGCGGGGCTCGAGGTGGCCGCCGCGCAGGTGGGCATCGAGGAGCGCCTCGATGGTGCCGGATGCGCGCACGCTCCCCAGGGCGAGCCTGGTTGCCAGAGCGCGATTCGCAGGCGTGAGGCGCGCCACCGGCGCCGAGGTGCGCAGGAGCTCGCGGGCGTGAGCGTTCCTGCGACGCACGTTGGAGAGGATGTCGGCAGCTGCCATACGGGCTGGGGAGAGCGTTGCCATGCCTAGGCACGCTCCCACGCGGAGCCGTTAGCGCCACGAAGGCCCTGGGCCCAGGCAGAGGCATCCATCTCGCGCTTGCCGTCAGGCTTTACGCGAAGCAACTCGAGAGCGCCGTCGCCACAGCCGAGAAGCACGCGACCGTGGCACAGTGAAACCGTTCCAGGGGTAACGTCCGGATTGCCATCACCAGCCGGCGCGGCGAGCACAATGCGCACCCCTCTGCCAGCGACCTTGCAGCGCGCCGGCGCGGCGTCGGTCGACGCCTGGACGCGGAGGGCGTTCCTCTCGCACGACTCGGCCGGATCGAGGCGCATCTCGTCTTTCCTGACCTTCTCGGCAATCGTGACCTGGGAGGGATCCTGCTCGTGCCAGACGGCCGAACCGTCTGCGATCTGCTCGGCCGCGGCCACAAGCTCGCTTGCGCCGGTCTGCGCCAGCTCGTCGAACAGCTGGGCCGCCGTCTTGGAGCCAATGGGCGTCGATGCCTGACGGCACCACGCCCCCGCATCGAGGTCGTGCGCGACTCGCATAATCGAGACGCCGGTATTCTCATCTCCGGCGAGAATGGCGCGCTGGATGGGGGCGGCGCCGCGCCAGCGCGGCAGGAGCGAGCCGTGCACGTTGATGGCACCCAGTGGCGCCACGGCGAGAAGCGCGTCGGGCAGGATGCAGCCAAAGGCCACCACGCAGATGAGGTCTGGCCGCATGGCGCGCACCGCGTCGATCGCGGCCGCGTCCATGCGCTTGGCCTCGAGCACGGGAAGGCCAAGCTCCAGGGCGCACGCCTTCACCGGCGAGGGCTCAAGCTTCTTCCCGCGCGAGCGCACGGCGTCGGGACGCGTCACCACGAGCGTAACGTCGTGCTTGGCAGCAAGTGCCTCAAGCGAGGGCACCGCGAACTCGGGGGTGCCCATGAAGACGATGCGCATGCTAGTCCTCCTCGACCTCCACGTCACCGGGACGCGCACCGGAGTCGAGCGCGTCCTGGTACTCGGACATTGCGCGAACGCGCGCCGAGGGCGAAAGGTGGTCAATCATGGTCACGCCGTGGAGGTGGTCGATCTCGTGCTGCAGGCACACGGCAAGGAGGTTGTCGGCCGCCTCGTACTGCATGAGGTCACCGTCGAGGTTCTGCGCCTGCACCACCACGTGGCTGGGACGCTTCACGTCCACCGTGATGCCGGGGAAGGAAAGGCACCCCTCGCCCGTGGTGCGCTCGGATCCGTCTGCAGTGATGACCTTGGGGTTGATGAGGACGTAGGGGTTCTTCTTGGAGCCCTTGCCCGACCAGTCGACGTCGATGACTACAACCTGCTTGGCGACGCCCACCTGCGGTGCCGCAAGGCCGCAGCCGTCGGCCGCGTACATGTCGCGCAGCATGCGCTTGGCAAGCGCGCGGATCTCGTCGTCAATCTTCTCGACTGGTGCGCACTCCTCCGAGAGGACAGGAGCAGGCGATAGTACGATTTCGTCCAGCGGGTTCATTGCATCCTCCCATGCAGCGCGACTTCTCGCGCGTGTTGTGTCTTGCCTACATGAGGTCGTAGACATCAATGTCCAGTGCCATGTTAATACCCATACCGTGCCCAATGCCCGCAGTGCACTCCGAGACCACACCGCCAAGGTCGGCATCGATGGGGGCCTTCACCATCACATGACGGCGCGTCCTGTCCTTCACGCGAGCCTTCACGCAGTCCGCGGGCCCCAAGACCTCCCAGCCGGGAAGGCCATCGACCCTATCACGCAGGGCAGCCGCCACCTTGGCCGAGACGTCCCCTACGGCATGGGCGCTTCTCCCCCACACCAGGATATTTGCCAGGCGAGAGAACGGAGGGTAGGAGGCCTCCGCACGCTCGGCCAGCTCTGGGACGAGAAATGCCTCGCGCCTATGCGTGAGGACCGCCTGCATGGCCGGGTGCGTTGCCCAGTAGGTCTGGACGATGACCTCGCCGGGCCGCCCTCCCCTGCCTGCTCGGCCGGCAACCTGCTCCAGGAGGTCGTAGGTCCTCTCGGCGGCGCGGAAGTCGGGCAGCTTGAGCATCGTGTCCGCATTGATGACGCCAACGAGAGTGACCTCGGGAAAGTCGAGGCCCTTGGCAATCATCTGCGTGCCCACGAGCACCGCGCACTCCGCCGCGTCAAAACGCTCGAGCAGGTGCTGGTGGGCGCCTTTGGTGCGCGTCGTGTCGGCATCCATGCGTATGACCTCGACGCCCTCGGGCAGGAGCATGGCAAGCTCGTCTTCTACGCGCTGGGTACCCACGCCGTAGGCCCCAAGGTAGCGGCTGCCGCAGTTGGGACAGCGCGTCGAGGGGTCGGGGTAGGCGCGCACGGGCCAGCTCCGCCCGCAGGAGTGGCATACGAGCGCGTGGGTGCGCTCGTGGTACGTGAGCGCCGTTGAGCAGTGTGGGCATTCGGGGACGCAGCCGCACTCGCGGCACATGAGGAAGTTCGCGAAGCCACGCCTGTTGAGGAGCAGCACGGCCTTCTCGCGCCTCTCGGCCACGCCCTCGAGGGCGCTGCGCAGCGGCTCGGAGAAGACCGAGCGCGAACCACCCCTAAACTGCGATGCCATGTCCACGATGGTGACCTTGGGGAGCACGGCGCCGCCGGGCCTCTCGGGCATCTCCACGCGCGTCCAGCGAGTGCCCCGCCACGAGCCAACCTCGCAGCGACGCAGGCTCTCGAGCGAAGGGGTTGCCGAGCCGAGCACGAGTGCGCAGCCCCATTCCTTGGCCATGCGCGCGGCGACCTCCCGAGCGTGGTAGCGCGGACTCGAGTCCTGCTTGTAGGAGGACTCGTGCTCCTCGTCGATGACGATGAGGCCAACGTTGGAGAGCGGCGCAAAGAGCGCGGAACGCGCGCCCACCACCACGTGGACGTCGCCCTGGCGCACAAGGTCCCACTGGTCGAAGCGCTCGCCCGTCGAGAGACGCGAGTGGAGCACGGCCACGTCATCGCCAAAGCGGGAACGGAAGCGCCCCACAGTCTGCGCCGTGAGGGATATCTCGGGCACGAGGACGAGCGCGCCCTTGCCCTCGGCGAGGGTGCGCTCGATGGCCTCCAGATAGACCTCCGTCTTCCCGGACCCGGTCACTCCATCCACGAGGACCACGTCGCCCTCCGCGCGGGAGCGCGCATCGTCTATGGCCGCGACTGCGGCAAGCTGACCCTTTGTGAGGCGCTCGGGGCGCGGGGCGTGCGCCGAGGAGAGCGTGGTCACCTCTCCCCCACGAATCTGGCGGCGCGTCTCGACGCTCACCACGCCGCGCTTTGCCAGGGCGGTCACGGCCGACGAGGCGCCGGGGATGGTCGCCGAGAGCTCCGCCAGGCGCATTGAGCCTGCAGAGAGCGCCTCGAGTACCTCTCGCTGGCGGCTGGCATTGCGAGCGGGCTCGAAGTCCTCGGTGCCCGGTGCAAGCGAGACCCATCGGGCATCGGCGGGAGCGGCCTTCTCGGCAACAAGCTCCCATGGCGCGTCGGGAGACTCCCGCGTCACGCGGACCTTCTGGCCGGGCGCGAGGAACAGGCGCACGGCATCTGCCAGAGGACAGGCGTACTCGTGGGCAATCCAGCGCGCAACGGCCGCCGAGTGCGGACCAAACGCCGCAGGGGCGAGTACCTGTGCCACCGAGAGCAGACGTGCGGGAGCCACGTTTGTAGGAGACTCGTCCGAGGTGGCAAGGACATAGCCGACTGCGCTCCTGTGCGAGAAGGGAACGAGCACCGTGACGCCAACGGTTACATTGTCCTCGATGTCACCGGGGATGGCATAGTCGAACGTGCCCTCGAGGGAGCGTGTGGGTATGTCGAGCGCGACGCTCGCGAAGCGCACGAAAGCCCCCTTTCCCCTGTGGCTGTGAAATTCTCGCGCCACACGCAGTGAAGTCGACGAGAAAATAAAAAGGACGAAGGGGTTGGCCCTCGTCTCACTGACGGTATCCGATTGTACTCGAACGAGACACGAGGGCAGTCCCCTTGTCTCCCCTTGTTTCTGAAGGCGCGGCACGAAAAAAGAGGGTGCCTGCAACACAATCTGCCGCAGGCACCCAGCACCACCAACCGCTATGCTCTTCACGCTTTGTTGCGCTTAAACTCCTCTATCGCCCGAACGAGATACGGAACACCTTTGATGAGGGCGATAACGATGGAAACAATAACGACTAGCATAAGGACCTCGGGCATAAGACCACCTATCCGTAATACACACTGGTTACAAGTGTCTTGCCATCAATGTTTCCGTTCAGAAACCTTGTATCACTCGTCTGCAAAATCTCCCCATGGTGTCTTGTCGTCTGTTGGGACCATTTTTTGCCCCAGCTAAGCGTGCAGGAGTCAATAACAACACCTATTCCACTGCTGTAGTTATCGAAGCAGCGAACAACATTATAATTACTAAATTGGATTGAGTAACTCGTGTTTAAAGCAACGGTATACCAGTAGACCTTCCATGTCCCACACCAAGTGTGCCACGCGACCCATCAGGTAGGGAAATCAACACTCCCTGTTTGACCGGCATTTCGAGGGAGAAGGCATGGGTGCAAGCCTCACTGGCATCATCTGCTCTCGCCTGCGAGGGAGCAACCACGAGAATTGCAACCGCAAGAACACAAGTTCCAAGAAAACACAGGAGTACTTTATCAAGTTGCAACCTTTTCATTACTACCTCCAATCAGAGAGCCCTGCCATTTCTTCGATTAGCGTATTCGAAAATACGAAGTCGACTGGTGACATTTAGCGGTTGGGGCCAAAGCGTCGACAAGCGGTGTCAACAGAGCTGCCCGGATTGCATAAATGGGACAAAGGCAAGACAAAGGGAAACTCCCTTTGTCTCACCCGCCGAGGTAGGCCTTGCGGACGTCGTCATCAACGAGAAGCTCGGCGCCCGTGCCCGTCTTCACGATCTTGCCGGTCTCGAGCACGTAGCCGCGCGCGGCAACCTTGAGCGCCATGTTGGCGTTCTGCTCGACCAGGAGGATCGTGGTGCCGTTCTTGTTGAGCGTCTCGATGATCTCGAAGATTTCGTCGACGAGGATTGGCGCGAGGCCCATCGAGGGCTCGTCGAGCATGAGGAGCTTGGGGCGGCTCATGAGGGCGCGACCCATGGCGAGCATCTGCTGCTCGCCGCCGGAGAGCGTGCCCGCCACCTGGTTTATGCGCTCCTTGAGGCGCGGGAAGTGCTCGTAGACAACCTCGAGCGTCTCCTTGTTCTCGGCGTCGGTACGGGTGTAGCCGCCCATGTCGAGGTTCTCGGCGACGGTCATGTGCGTGAACACGCGACGTCCCTCGGGGCACAGGGCAAGCCCACGCTCGACGATCTTGTGCGGCTTGATGCCCACGAGCTCCTCGCCCTTGAACTTGATGCTGCCGGCATCGGGCTTGATGAGGCCGGCGATGGTGTTGAGCGTTGTCGACTTGCCGGCACCGTTCGCGCCGATGAGGGTCACGATCTCTCCCTCGTCGATATCGAACGAGATGCCCTTGACGGCCTTGATCGCGCCATACGAGACGGCGAGGCCATTTACGGAGAGCATGGCCATCTACTTCACCCCCTGCTTGCCGAGGTACGCCTCGATGACCTTGGGGTCGTTCTGAATCTCCTCGGGCGTTCCCTTTGCGATGATGCGCCCGTAGTCCAGGACGCCGATGACCTCGCAGATGCCCATGACAAAGCTCATGTCGTGCTCGATGAGCAGGATGGCGATCTGGAAGTCGTCGCGGATCTTCTCGATGTTCTCCATGAGTTCCTCGGTCTCGGCGGGGTTCATGCCGGCCGCGGGCTCGTCAAGGAGCAGTACCTTGGGATGGGTGGCAAGCGCTCGCAGAATCTCGAGCCTGCGCTGCGCGCCGTACGGGAGGTTGCCCGCGCACTCGTGCGCCAATCCCTGCATGTTAAAGATGCCGAGAAGGTCCATCGCCTTGTCGTGGAACTCCGCCTCCTGCTTCCAGTGCTTGGGGAGGCGGAAGACGTCGGTTGCGAGGTGCGTGGACATGGAGTTGCCAAAGCCAACCAGAACGTTCTCCTCGACCGTCATCTTGTTGAAGAGGCGGATGTTCTGGAAGGTTCGGGCGATGCCCATCTTGTTGACCTCGACAACGCTCTTGCCTGCAGTGTCATAGCCGTCGAGCAGGATGGTTCCGCGGGTGGGCTTGTAGACGTTGGTGAGCAGGTTGAAGATCGTCGTCTTGCCGGCACCGTTGGGGCCGATGAGACCAGAGATCTCGGTGCGACCCATGGCGATGTTGAAGTCGTCCACGGCCGTGAGGCCACCAAAGTCGATGCCGAGGTGCTCGGCCTGCAGCACAGGCATCTTGCCAAGGTCGCGCTCGGGCACGAGGTTGGGGGTCTCCATCTGCACGAGTACGGGGCGGTGGCGCTTGGGAGATGCCGAGGGAGCTGCCTCGACGGTCGTCTCGGCCTTCGTGGTCTTGTCGCTACTCATGGGTGTGGGCCTCCTTCCCGCTCTCCTTGCCAGGGGTTTCCGTCTGCCCACCCGTCGTTGCGGTGGGTGCGGCAGCCTTGGCGTCGCTCGCCGCGCCCTCGACAGCGGCAGCGGCTACGGGCACGAAGTCCTCCGGACGCTTCCCGTGGTTGATGATGCGCTCGATCAGGCGAGACGTCGAGAAGTCGTAGTCGCCGAGGAGGCCCTCGGGACGGAAGATCATGACCAGGATCAGCACGACGGCGTAGACGACCATGCGGTAGTCGGAGACGGCGCGCAGGACCTCGGGCAGGATCGTGAGGACGGTGGCAGAGATGACGGAGCCGAGCATGGAGCCCATGCCACCGAGAACGACCATGACCAGGATCTCGATCGACTTCATGAAGCCGAACTTGGCGGGGGCCATGACGCCGATGCATCCGGCGTAGAGCCCACCGGCCACGCCCGCGAAGAACGCGGAGGCCACGAAGGCGAGCGTCTTGTAGTAGGTGGTGCTGACGCCGCAGGACTCGGCAGCGATCTCGTTGTCGCGGATGGAGAGAATCGCGCGGCCGTGACGGGACTTCATCATGGTGTGGATGAGGAAGAGCGAGATGACAACCACGATGAAGGTGTTGAGGAAGTTCGTGTACCCGGGGATTCCCGTGAGACCCTTGGCACCACCGGTAAGCGTGAAGCCGAGGACACCGTCGATGTTCTGCATGACAACGCGGATGATCTCTGCGAAGCCGAGCGTGATGATGGCGAGGTAGTCGCCTTTGAGGCGCAGCGCCGGGACGCCGATGATGAGGCCGCAGATGGCAGCGCAGAAGCCGCCGAAGATAATACCGAGAACAAAGAGCCCGGCAGCAGCGGGGGTACCGGTGGCGAAGTCGCGCGCGGTCACGCCCATCGTGTCCATCATCCTCATGATGAAGATGGCGCAGGAGTAGCCACCCACCGACATAAAGCCGGCGTGCCCGAGGGGCAGCTGGCCCAGGTAGCCGGTCGCGATGTTGAGCGAGACGGCCAGGATGATGTAGATGCCTATCTGCTCGATGACGCCCGTCTGATAACGACTCACCACGCCACCGTCGATCATGAGCTCGCCAACGACGAGGAAGATGACGACGAGAACGGCGTTGATCAGATAGCGCATGGGCATGGAGAGGCTGCGGTAGCCGGAGACAGCCGGCGTGCCTGCCTGCGTTGCAGTTGCCTTAGATGCAGTCACGGGTTCCTCCTTAGACTTTCTCGGTCATCGGGCGGCCTAGGATACCGGTAGGCCTCACCACGAGGACGATGATCAGAAGCAGGAACACCACGGCGTCCTGCCAGACGGACAGACCGATGGCAGAGACGAACACCTCGGCGAAGCCCACGAGGAGGCCACCGATGACGGCGCCAGGAATGGAGCCGATGCCGCCGAGGACCGCCGCGACGAAGGCTTTGGTGCCCAGCATGATGCCCATCGTGGGCGTAGCCTGCGAGTATGCCATGCTGTAGAGCACGGCGCCAATGCCAGCGAGCGCCGAGCCAACGGCGAAGGTGAACGAGATGGTGTTGTTCACGTTGATGCCCATGAGGCGGGCGGCGCCCATGTCCTCAGAGACCGCACGCATGGCCTTCCCGAGCTTGGTCTTCTGCACGAGGATCGTGAGCAGGACGGTCGAGACGGCAGTCACGACGATGGTGATGATGGCGTTAGCAGAGAGGCCAACGCCCCCCACGCTCAGGTTCGGAAGGTCGAAGTACTCGGGAACCACCTTGGCGTCTGCACCAAAGACCAGCTGTGCGCCGTTCTCGAGGAAGTATGAGACGCCGATTGCGGTGATGAGCAGGCTCATGCGCGGCGCCTCGCGAAGCGGCTGGTATGCTACCTTGTCGATGAGCACGCCCAGGCCGGCGCATCCAACGATCGAGAGGACGATTGCCAGCGCGGGGCTCAGCCCAAGCTGGCTCATCACGATCCAAGAAATGTAGGCACCGACCATAATGATGTCGCCATGGGCAAAGTTGAGCAGCAGGATGATGCCGTACACCATCGTGTATCCCAGGGCGACGAGCGCGTAGATGCTGCCCAGCTGCAAACCGTTGAGCACCTGCGT
This sequence comes from Olsenella sp., assembly GCA_022648325.1. GTDB lineage: Bacteria > Actinomycetota > Coriobacteriia > Coriobacteriales > Atopobiaceae > Tractidigestivibacter. Next base: position 38,127 of record JALCMG010000006.1, on the reverse strand, counting down.
CAGAAACGTCACGGCACAACACTTCCTCTCTTGTACCTAGTCCAATAGAACCTAGAAAGCGCCGGGGGCAGTATGCGCACCCGGCGCTTCCCTCAGATTTCCGTGCGGAAGCCCTACTTGCCCTCAATGGTCTTGAAGACCTCCTGAGCGCCACCCTTGAAGGTGATGATCAGCGTGGACTTGACCGGGTCGCCAGTGCCGGAGTAGGAGATGTCGCCGGTCACGCCGTTAGCAGTGCCGGAGGCGATGGCATCGACGACGGCCTGCTTGTAGTCATCGGAGCCGTAGGTGGCCTTGCCGTCCTTCTCGACAGTCTCGATAGCGTTGAGAAGGATCATCGTGGCATCGTAGCCAAGGGCGCAGAAGTTGGAGGGCGTGTCGTTGTACTCGTCCTTGTAGGCCTTGATGAAGTCCTGGACCTTCTCATCCTCGTTCTCGGCAACGAACGAGCAGTCGTAGTAGCAGCCCTCGAGGTCCTCGGCGCTTGCGTACTCCTCGTCGCCGCCCACGATGTTGGACCAGCCGTCGGCCCCCATGAAGACGCCGGCGTAGCCGAGCTTCCTGGCCTGGGTCACGATCTTGCCGTCGTCCTGGTAGTAGTTGGGCGAGAAGATCGCGTCGGGCTTGGTGGCAATGATGTTGGTGAGCTGGGAGTTGAAGTCGGTGGCGCCAGCGGGGTAACCCTCGGAGTCGCTCACGGTGATGCCCTTCTTGCCGGCCTCCTCGGTAAAGGCGTCGGCAACGCCCTGCTCGTAGTCACCGCCCTGGTTGTAGATGACGCCGACGGTCTTATAGCCCTGGTCGGCGGCGAAGTCGGCCATGAGCTTGCCCTGGTACGGGTCGGTGATGCAGGCGCGGAAGTAGTTCTTGCCGTAGGAGATGACGTCGGCTGCGGTTGCGGAGGGCGTCACGCAGGGCATGTTGTCCTTGACGGACGCCTGGGCAACGGCAATGGTGGGCGTGGAGGTCACGTCGCCGATGATGCCCACAACGCCGTCCTCGACGAGCTTGTTGTAGACGTTGACGGCCTCGGTGGCGTCGCCCTTCTCGTCCTGGGTGTCAAGCTCAACCTGCTTGCCGTTGATGCCGCCCTTGTCGTTGACCTGCTTGACGTAGAGCTCGGCGCCATAGCGGCAGGCGAGGCCATACTGGGCAACGTCACCGGTGTAGGGGCCCATGAGGCCGACCTTGATCGTATCGGAGCTGGAACTAGAGGAGCCAGAGCCGGAGTTGCCGCCGCAGGCAGCGAGGCCAAGGCCAGCGACCGCCACAGCACCGCTCTTGACGAAGTTGCGCCTAGAAATGTTGGTGTTCATACGTACCCTCCCTTGTCTTGGCAGCGCGGTTGTCCCGCACGCAATTCGTGGACAACTGTATGAAAGGGAGATGGCAAGCGGTGCGCCGCGCCTGAAAGCTTATTCGAGACGTAACACATACGCACCCCTTCGTAACATGCGCAAGCTGGGGATACGCTCTACCGAGGGGCTGCCTACGGGCGAGAAGGGCCTCCCGCAGCATGCTTGGAGGATTTGTGCCGCAAGACCAGCCCCATCACAAGGGTTCCCACGACAGCACCGCAGAGGTCGATGAGGACGTCTCGGGGCGAGGACTCGCGACCAGGCACGAAGCGCTGGATGGTCTCGTCTGCCACGGGGACGAGCGCCACTACAAGGGGGCCGAGCCAGCGAGGCACTATCCCCTCCCGTGCGGGGCGGATGAATGCTGGCATGCCAAGCGCACCAAGGACTGCATACTCAAGAAAATGAGCTGTCTTGCGTACGGCAAACGTCACGGCCGACTCGCCCGTGATTCCCAGTGCGTTGAGAAGCGGAGCCAAAATGGCAGCTACACGCGAGCTCTCGAGCGATGAGGCAGGCCCCTGTACGAGCGAGTGACCCCACACGAAAGCCATCCACAGGAAGAAGACGAGCACCCACCTGCGATGGTGGGTGCTCGTCCCGAGTCGTGCGTCTTTAGACCTCGAGGACTTCCCCATTCCTTCTCGCATCACGCCTCCAGCGCCTCAGCATGCAGGGCAGGCGCCTCGCCAACAAAGTGGCGCGGACGGTACCCATCCGCAGCGGCGGTGCGCCTCCCAGAGGCCATGTGGCGGCCAGACGCTCGCAGTGTGGCGGTTTGGGTGCCGCCCTCGATGATGCGTAGGTAGTCGCGGGAGGAGCTGCGCGCTGCGGCGGAGGGGTTGCGCGAGAACTCCTCGGCAACCAGGTAATCCACGTAGGTCTCGGTATCGACAACCTCGGGATGTCCCGCAGGCGGCCTGAAGTAGAGGAACTGCGTGTCCTGCTCGATGCCATCCGGCTCGTCGAGCGAGTCCTCGTCGCCCACGCAATCCGAGAAGGGCTCGAGAGGCTGGGGTGCGGTCGCCTTTGGCGTTGCGGGCGAGGCCACGGCAGCAGACGTTTGGACAGCGATCCCGCCGCCCTGGATCTTCTCGTCCATGGCCTTGAGCGCACGGTCCCAATCGTCTTCAGTGACATCCCCTATGCTGCGCTTCTCCGGGTAGGCATCCTCCTCTACAGGGGCGATGCGGCGCGAGATGTCGCGGGGGCTCGCCGACATAAACTGCAGTTCGTCAATGCCATCGACGCCAAAGCTAGAGGGAATGGCATCCGCGTCGTCCTCGCCCATCTTGATGGGCCCAGAAATGGAAGGTCCAACGGCAGCGGTCCACCACGTGGTTCCCACGTCTCCCACCGAGCCATCCGCGCGCTCTATCACGGGAAGACCTTCCATGCGGTTAGCATCTATGCGCGCCGAGAGGGTTGCGGCCACACCCTGTGCGCGCGTTGCCATGCGCTGCCTAAAGGTCTGCTTGCCAACGTAATTCTCGGCTATATCCACATAGTCTTTGGCGGCATGCAGGCCGTAAGCGCTGCTGCCAGTTGAGGCCTTCGAGACCTCCTCGGCCTTCTCCGCAGAGCTTAGACGTCCTATGCGCTCCCAGTCTTCGGGACGCATGTGACGCGGTGCATGCGCGGCACGTGGGGTGCCGCACGATTGGGAGTTCTTGGTCTGTCCGTCACCTGAGCTACCGTTTTGGTGATTTGCAGCCGCACGACTGCGCGCAAAGACCCTGACAAGCGCATAGGTGCCAATCGTAACGAGAATGCCGCCACCAACGCATATTCCTAAAAATCGAGCGGTATCGGCATCAATGCCCGAGAGGTCGGCGGTAGGGATACTAATATCCGAAAACACGTCCAGAGGTGCCGTGCCCTCTGCCGCAAGAGCGGTCACGGGTGTGCCAAGGGCAGCAACGCCGAGAAGGCCTGCGAAAACCGCTGGGCTCCTCCTGCACGTCATCCTGATGCACCTCCAAATGCCCATTTGCTCCATGGCTGTGCAACGCGAGACGAACAGAGCTACCCATGACCTAAAGCGCACCGCCCCATAAGGGTGGATACGAGCAGGTGGGCAACGGCGTTGTTCGTCTTTGGCTGCATGTGCCGTCGCAACACTCACGTGTCATGAAATCTACGTATCAGACTATACTTTTCATCACGCCAAATGCAAGCGGGTAATTGTCTTGGGAGGGACAGGATGGCCAACATTGCGGTGGTTACTGGGGCGTCATCGGGAGTTGGACGTGAATTTGTCCGTCAACTCGACCGCGGAGCGGGCGGTCCGCTCGACCAGATTTGGGTCATCGCGAGAAACGCCGAGGCACTTGGGACAATTGCCGAGCAGACCGCAACGCCGGTGCGGGTGTTTGCGCTTGACCTCACGAAGCGCTCCTCTTACGAGTGCCTGCGCGACGCATTGGAGGAAGAGGCTCCAACGGTTCAGTGGCTCGTGAACAGCGCCGGGTTTGGCAAGTTTGGTGACTTTGGCCAAATCTCGGAGGATGACGAGAGCAACATGGTGCGTCTCAACTGCCTTGCCGTGGTCGAGGCCACCTACCATTGTCTGCCGCACATGGTTGCCGGCTCGCGCGTGGTGAACATGGCATCGATTGCCGGGCTCATCCCCCAGCCGGGCCTCTCGACCTACTCGGCGACCAAGCGATTTGTAGTGGATCTTTCCCGTACCCTCGACTACGAGCTTGGCCCTGTGGGCATTCACGTGACGGCCGTGTGCCCCAAGTTCATGGAGACGGGCTTTCTTGCCAACCCTGGTGACGCGCGCGAAGTGCGTCGAATGACAACCATTGGCTTCGAGAAGCCCGCCGACGTCGTGAGAAAGGCCCTGCATGCCGCAGTGCTTGGCCGCACCACCTGCGTGACCTCACCGGACATGCTGGCGGCAAGCGTCGTTGCAAAGGTGCTGCCGGCAACCTGGGTCATGCGAGCACAAGACCTTCTCTTCACCGCACGTGCGGGCGAGTAGGGCGCTGCCTGGCGGAAAGCACGCCACCTGCAACAGAATGCCGCCGGAACGCAGGTTCCGGCGGCATTTCTCTGCCAAAAGTGGCCTTCCGGCGACACGTCCTCGCCAGGAGCTACATCACATACTCGCTCTGCTGGGCCTTCTTGGCCGAGCGGATGAGGAACTCCTCGTTGGAGTTGGTGGCTTTCAGGCCCTTGACCAGCGCAGATGCTGCGCGCTCGGTATTGTTCATGTTGGCAAGCACGCGACGGATGCCCCACACGAACGGCGTGATCTCTGCCGGAAGGAGCAGGTCCTCGTTGCGCGTGCCCGAGGAGACCGGGTCGATTGCGGGGAAGATGCGCTTGTCGGCAAGCTCGCGGTCAAGCTTGAGCTCCATGTTGCCGGTGCCTTTGAACTCCTCGAAGATGACCTCGTCCATCTTCGAGCCGGTATCGACAAGCGCGGAGGCGATGATGGTGAGCGATCCTCCGTTCTCGATGTTGCGGGCGGCGCCCAGGAACTTCTTGGGCGGATACAGGGCCGCAGAGTCCACGCCGCCGGAGAGAATGCGGCCGCTGGCAGGCTGCGCAAGGTTGTACGCGCGCGCGAGGCGCGTAATGGAGTCGAGCACCACAACAACATCCTCGCCGAGCTCGACGAGCCTCTTGGCGTGCTCGATGACAAGCTCGGACACGGCGGTGTGGTTCTCGGCCGGCATGTCAAACGTCGATGCCACAACCTCGCCGTGGATGGAACGCTGCATGTCGGTGACCTCCTCGGGGCGCTCGTCCACGAGCAGGCAGACAAGGTGCACCTCGGGGTTGTTGGCAGCGATGGACTGGCAGATCTTCTTGAGGACCGTGGTCTTGCCGGCCTTAGGTGGACTCACGATGAGGCCTCGCTGCCCCTTGCCAATGGGGGCGACAAGATCGATCGCTCGGCCGGTAATGGAGTCTTTGCCGCACTCCATGACCAGGCGCTCGTTGGGATAGATGGGGGTGAGGTCGCGGAACCGGGGACGGTTCTTCATGGACTCGGGATCGCGCCCGTTCACACGTGCAATGGCGATGAGGGGCGGATACTGAGCGGGGTACTTGGTGTTCGTACGAGCAGGGCCAACGGTTCCCTCGACGCGATCTCCGGGACGCAACGCATAGTTGCGAATGAACTGCTGACTCACGTAGCAGTCGTTGTCGCCCCTCATGTAGTTGCCGGTGCGTATCCAACCGGCACCGGCGTTGCCAATCTCGAGGATGCCATCCACGGGATGGAATCCCTCGGCGGCGGCTGCCGCCTGATACACTGCCTCAGCAAGGTCGGGCTTATGGACCCCAACATACTCGACGCCCAGCTCGGCAGCCTTGGCGCGAAGATCTGCCACCTTCATGGCCTGCAGTTCTTCTCTGGTAAGGGAGGGCTGGGTCTGCTGGCCATTGTGGCGGTTGTGCTGCTTGTGGTTCTGCTGGTTACGGCGGTTGAAGCCGTTTCCCTCCCCACCTTTGCCGTTGTTAAAGCGATTGTTGCCGGAATTGTTGTAGCTTACGCGGCGGCGTCTGCCCTGTTGCTGGCCCTGCTGCTCTGGTCGCTGGTTATACTCCCTGGGCTGTCTTTGGTAATGACCTTGCTGCTCGACTGACCGGTCTGCCTCGGAAAGCGTTGCCGCAGGCATTGGAGCAGGAACCGAGCTAGCCTGCGTTGCCTCCTGTGTCAGGCGCGTCATCTCGGAGAAGCTCACCTGGTCATGCTCGCTGCTCTCGGCGTGTTCGGCCGCTTCGACGGGCCTGGATTCGTGGTGCTCAGGAGTGGCGGCTTCGCTCTCGACGGCTCGGGACTTCTCGGCAGCCTCGGCCTTTGCGCGCTCATCAGCTTCTATCTGCGCTCGGGTGCGGCGACGGCGACGGGGCTTGGGGGCAGGCTGCTCCTCAGCGAGGCCCTCCGTTGCCACGGCAGATGCGGGCTGGGAGGCGTTTTCCGCACTTACTGCCGCCTCCGCCTTGGCCTTCTCGTCTGCCTCAATCTGCGCGCGGGTACGACGACGGCGACGAGGCTTGGGGGCCTCCTCCGTAGCGGGTTGGCCATCCGCAGGAGCAGCCTCGGCTGCGGCAGCCTTTGCGAGCTTGTCCGCCTCAATTTCTGCGCGGGTGCGACGGCGACGCCTGGGCTTGGGTGCCTCCTCCGTAGCGGGTTGGCCATCCGCAGGAGCAGCCTTGGCTGCGGCAGCCTTTGCGAGCTTGTCCGCCTCAATTTCTGCGCGGGTGCGACGGCGACGCCTAGGCTTGGGCGCCTCCTCGGGGACTTCCGCCGGGGTTGCACCCATAGAGTCCGCAGATGTCTCGTCTGTCATACTTTTTTACCTTTCACTCTCATGCGGGACGCGTGCCGCGCCAATCCGCCGTGCATATAAATGATTGATAGGCTTCGATGAGGCCACATTGCTCGATGCGTCCCTTTGGCACGGCTCTGAGACGGCCACAGGGGAACCGCCCATCACATGCAAGGAGAAGTTTGTTGCGACGCGCAAACATAGCGCACGAAATCGCGCATGGGGTGCCGCATCTGCGCCACTATAGCACGACCATGCACAAGCGTGCACGTCGAGGCCACAAAAACAGGCCAAAGCGAGAACCCGTACGGGTTACTCTTCCGCCTGTTCGCGGGATTTCTGGCTTCTGGGGCGACGCTTCACGACAACCTGAGCGATGGACGCGGCGAGCTCTGCAGCACGCTCAGAACCCCGTGGGGTAAGCACAAGGCCAGACGCGCGCGAAGGTCCACGCTCAACGAGGCCCTCGAGAACAAGAGACGAGACGGACATCGAAACTGTGGGCTGCAGGAGGCCAAGCGCCTCGACAAGCCTTGTCACGGTTACCGGCTGAGAATCCTCGGCATACATGGCGAGAAGCACGAGGTCTCCCGCCTTGGCAAAGATCGACCCCATAGCGTCAACGTACTTGATAATACGCTCCGGAAGCGTGCGAGAGAGCGGCTGGCCAGGAAGAATCTCCTTGCACGTAAGGTCGGAGAGCTTTTCGACGCAGCTACTTCCCTCAGGCGTGATAATGCACACCACGTTACGACGATCCAATCCCCCCTCGCCACGAGAGATTAGACCAAGCTCTGCTAGGTGATTCGTGCGATGCGTCATGGTGGGCCGAAGCGCACCCTGATACTCGGCGATAGCTGAGGTTCTCATGGGCTCTCCTGCCACCTGCAAGCGGCAAAGAACCGCAAACTCCTCGAACGTGAGTCTGTCACGCGCAGGCTGTGACTGACGCACGAGGTTGTACGCTCTGCGTACTGACATATACTCGCGCAGGTCCACGAGCCCCACCTCTGTCTCTAGCCGCACCCCAACTTAGGGGACGACGTTGTAGTGCTAGGCACGTTGTGCCCGCTGCCAACCCGCGGCCCTCTTTAGAGAACAATTATATCTTAATTGGTATAAAGCGCCGAAACAACTGCACATTCTCTGAGATTGATGTAGGAACTTACAGATGGTTCAATGGTACCAAAGCGAGGGCTGGGCGGCTTGCTACATGCTCTGCGGAGCATGGACCCCGCAGAACTCGAGCGTGAGGGCAAGCACCCTGCGCGTGGCGTCCACAGCGGCGAGGCGGGCCTTCGAGAGTCCCTCGTCCACCGGACGTCCCTTGCTGGGCAGCACCTGGCACACGGTGTAGAAGGAGTGGAAGTCTCCCGCCAGCTCCTCGGCGTAGTGCGTAAGACGGAAGGGAGCGCGGTCACGTGCGCAGCCCTCCACGAGCGCCGGAAACTCCGAAAGCTTGCGTGCGAGCGTGGCCTCGGTTGGATCGGTGAGCAATGAAAGATCATACTCCTCGCCTACCGCACGCTTGGCCACCTCGTTCATGCCAATCTTCTCTGCCTCCCCGGCCGTCACGCCAGCACCCTTGCGCAGAATCGAGCAGATACGCGCATGGGCGTATTGGACGTAGTAGACGGGGTTGGTGTTGTCCTGCCTCTTGACCTTCTCGATGTCGAAGTCGATCATCTGGTTGCTCGACTTGGAGATAAGGGTGTAGCGCGTGGCGTCAACGCCGACCTCGTCCATGAGCTCCTTGAAGGAAATCATGGTGCCCTTGCGCTTTGACATGCGCACCGGCACGCCGTCGCGAAGCAGGTTCACAAGCTGGCCGAGAAGGACCTCGAGCCTGTTGGGGTAGCCCAGGGCGGCGCACGCCGACTCGACACGCTGGATGTAGCCGTGGTGGTCGGCGCCCCAGATGTCAATCACGTGGTCGACGCGCTGAAACTTGTTCCAGTGATACGCCACGTCGGAGGCGAAGTAGGTGTACTCGCCGTTAGTCTTGATGAGCACGCGGTCCTTGTCGTCGCCGAGCGCGGTCGAGCGGAACCACAGCGCACCGTCCTCGTCGCGGTAGAGGTAGCCCATCTCGTCGAGACACGCAAGGGCACGGTCGACGGCCGAGGTGCCGTCCTCGCCCTTCTCGTAGAGGGAGCGCTCGGAGAACCACACGTCAAAGTGGCAGCGGGACTCGTCGAGGGTGCTGCGGATGGACTCGAGCATGAGCTTGTAGCCGCGCTCGCGGAACTCCAGCATGCGCTCTTTGGGGTCTGCCTCGACCCAGCGCGTGCCGTCGGTCTCCATGAAGTGACGGGAAACGTCGATGATGTAGTCACCACCATAGGCGTTGCCACCGAGGTTCTTGTTGAAGGCATCCATGTACGGGTGCTCCTCGGGGTGGGCGTCCTCCTCGTCTTTCACGAAGGCCTTGCGGTCATCGAGAAGCGCCTGCACGGCATCGTCGAGCGAGCAGCCCTTCTCGTCCATCACCTGGGCGAGCTGGAGGTACCGCTCGGCCACGGAGTTGCCGAAGACGTCCATCTGGCTGCCGTGGTCGTTGATGTAATACTCGCGCTCCACGTTGTAGCCGGCGTGCTCCATCACGCGGCAGAGGGAGTCGCCGAGCGCTGCCCAGCGGCCGTGGCCAATGTGGAGCGGACCCACGGGGTTGGCCGAGACGAACTCAACCTGGACCTTCTCGCCCGCGCCGATGTTCGAGCGGCCAAAGTCGTGGCCCCGCTCTCGCACGGTGCGGAAAACCTCGTTGTTAGCGGCAGCAGAGAGATAGAAGTTCACAAAGCCGGGGCCTGCGACCTCGACCTTGGAGATGCCCGGGTCGGTGGCCATGTGGTTCACGATGGCCTGGGCGATTGCACGGGGTGCCATATGAGCAAGACGGGCGGAGCGCAGGGCGAGCGTGGTGGTCCAGTCACCGTTGCCGGCGTCTGCGGGACGCTCGAGGCCAAGGTCCCCCACCTCGAAGGCAGGCAGGTCGCCCGCCTCCTGCGCATCGGCGACGGCCTTCCTGACGAGCTCCTCAATCTTCTCGGGCATGTGCCCCGTCCTTCCTGGATGCCTGCGCGCCCCCTGGCGCGCACCTGTGTGCAGCAGTGTAGCAGAGGCGCCGCGCGGCGCCGGCGCGCGTGGAGCCTTAAAGCCCCTAGCGCCTCACGCGCGAGGAACCGCTACGCTCCTCTGCCGCGAGGTCGCGCCTAAGCGCGGCGAGACCCTGCTCCAGCCCCACCGGGTAGGTCTGAGGGTTGAGGAAGCGGGTGATCGCGGGATCGAGGTGCATGAGGGCGTTGTGGCAGCGAGAGCGAGACTCCTCGATGTCAACGGGCTCGCCTGCGCGCTTGCCGTGCTCGACGTGGCAGGTGAGAAGCTCTCGTGGCGTACCGGAGAGGCCATAGGACGAGAAGGGGTCGAGGATGTCCTCCATGCTCGTGGCAGCCGAGGCGTCATCGCGTGCGTAGGAGTCATCGAGGATCATGTCGCCCACGGGGCAGTGGTCATCGTCGAGGAAGCGCAGGACGTGCTGGACGCCTGGGATGGTACGCTTGTAGGCCTGCTCGGAGAGCTTGATCACGGGGCTCCACGGGGCATCCGCCGAGTCGCGCACGGCGGAGAGCTTGTAGACGCCGCCGAGCGAGGGCTGGGGGTCGCAAGTGGCGAGCTTGGTGCCCACGCCAAAGGAGTCGATGGGCGCACCCTGGGCGTAGAGGGACTGGATGGTGTACTCGTCGAGGTCGTTCGACGCCGAGATCTTCACATAGGGAAGTCCGGCGTCATCGAAGGCCCTGCGGGTCTCCTTGGTGAGCTTTGCAAGGTCGCCGGAGTCGATGCGGATCGCAGCCAGGCGCTCCCCCGCAGCCTCCATCTCCTTGGCGACCGTGATTGCGTTCTTGATGCCCTGGTGTACATCGTAGGTGTCGAGGAGCAGCACGCAGTTCTTGGGGCTCGACTTTGCGAAGGCACGGAAGGCATCGAGCTCGGTGGGAAACGCCATGACCCAGGAGTGGGCGTGCGTGCCAAAGACGGGGATGTCGTAGATCTTTCCGGCAAGGAGGTTCGAGGTGGAGCTTGCGCCGGCGATGTAGGAGGCGCGGGCCACAGCGAGGCCACCGTCGGGCCCCTGTGCGCGCCTCAGGCCGAAGTCCGAGACCGGGTGCCCCTCAGCAGCGCGCACCACGCGCGAGGTCTTGGTTGCCACGAGTGTCTGGAAGTTAACGAGGTTGAGCAGGGCGGTCTCGATGAGCTGGCAGTCGATGAGCGGCCCCTGGACGCGCACCATTGGCTCGCGGGGGAAGACCACGTCGCCCTCGGGAACGGCGTGAATCGTGAGGTCGAGGTGGTGGTTGCGCAGGTACTCGAGGAACTCGGGCTTGAACATGGAACCGCCGCCGGGGGCGGGAATGCTGGCGAGGTACTCGATGTCCTCGTCATCGAAGACAAAGTTCTCGACCAGGTCTGGGATCTGCCCCATGCCGCAGGCAACCGCGTAGCCGCCGCCAAAGGGGTTCTCGCGGAAGAACGCATTGAAGGTGGCCTGCGTGTCGACGAGGCCAGACTCCCAGAATCCCTGCGCCATGGTGAGCTCGTAGAGGTCGGTGTTGAGCGAGACATCCGTTGGCTTTGTGCGGTCCGTGAGCGACATAGCTGCTACTTCCTCCCGTTAGGTGGCGCGGGACACGTAGCTCGCAGTCCCGGGCCGGGTTGCTGTCTGCTGCGTGCCTAGCCAAGCGCCATGGCGAGAAGCCACACCGCCGCCACGACGACGACCACTGCGATGACAATCTTCTGGCCCTTCGGCATGCGAAGGTCCTCGTCATCGGGCTCCATGAGCTGGCGGCCCTTCTCGCGCGCCTGGGCGATGCGCTGACGCTCGGCGGCGTCCTTCTCGTTCGCGGCCTTCTCGGCCTTGAGGCGCTCGAGCTCCGCACGCTCGCGGGCAGCCGCCTGGGCCTCCTCGCGGGCGGTCTTCTCGGCGCGGAGCTTCTCGAGCTCCGACCTCTCCTCGTCTGAGAGTGGCGTGTTCTCTGACATGGGACCTCCATGGTGGGCGCGCGGCTGGCGCGTAATTGGCTGCTGTTGCAGAGTCTATACCCCTTTGCGGCCAGCGAGCACGTCAGAGGCGCTCGTCTCGCCAGCCTTGAGCTCCGGACCCTCGACGCCAGTCGCGTCGAACGCAGGGACAAAGCTCTCGGATACGGTGCCGCCCTCCTGCCACCAGATGTTCTCAAAGCCGAGGTCATCTGCATGGCAGAGGACAATCTCGTATTCCTCGTCCGTCACTGCGCGCGCGAGGTTTCCGCCCGCCCGGCGGCAGGTGTCGTTGGGGGTGTACTGGTTCATGACCGAGAGGTCCGCGGCGTTGCCGCAGGCTTCCCACACGCGGTCGAGCACCGCGCAGGAGTCGTCCACGTGGCCGGGAAGCACCAGGTGGCGGACGATGACGCCTCGCTTCATAGAACCGTCCTGCGCAAGGAGGCGACCGCCCGCTGCGTCGACGGAGGCGATCATCTCGTCCAAGGCCGCGGCAGCGACCTTGGGGTAGTCCGGCGCGGCAGAGAGCGAACCCGCCAATACGGAGCTCGCATACTTGAAGTCCGTGAGCCAGATGTCGATGACGTCGGACATTGCGCGCACGACCTCGGGCAGCTCGTAGCCGGAGGTGTTGCAGACCGTGGGGATGGCAAGGCCATTCTCGCGGGCGAGAAGCACCGCCTGGCGCACGGTGGGCGCAAAGTGCAGCGGCGTCACGAGGTTGATGTTGAGCGCGCCCTGAGCCTCGAGCTCGAGCATCATCTCGGCGATGCGCGAGGTGGAGGCCTCAAGGCCAAAGCCCTCCTGAGAGATCTGGTGGTTCTGGCAAAAGCGGCAGCGCAGAGGGCAGCCCGTGAAGAAGATGGCGCCTGACCCCGCCTCGCCCGAGATGGGTGGCTCCTCCCAATAGTGGAGCGCCGCCCTGGCCACGCGCGGCGTGGCGGTGGCGCCACAGACGCCGGCTTTGCCCTCGGAGCGCGTGGCCCCACAGCGGCGCGGGCAGAGTCTGCAGGCGTCGTAGGAGGACGTGTCAAGCTTGGCGGCGAGGCCTTCCATCCCTGTCGTACTCCCATCGGGCTTGGAGACGATATAAGAAAAGGGCCCAAGCTATGTGCCCGGGCCCCACAGATTCCATGGTGGAGATGAAGGGATTCGAACCCTCGGCCTCTGCCTTGCGAAGGCAGCGCTCTCCCAGCTGAGCTACATCCCCAGGCGCTCATGCGCGGGAGCCATTGTCGCAATTTGCCGCGCGCGTGTCAACGCAAAACTGCGGTAATTGCGTAAGGGCGCCACACAGAGCGAATCGAGGATGGACCGTCACTGCTTTTGGCGCCAGCTCCATAACACCCAGTCGCCGAAAGGGCCGTTTTGCTGACGATCTTGGACAAAACCGTGGCTCCGGCGACTGCTCAACGCCAAAAAAGCCGCCCCCCGCAGATACGATTATGAACCCACCTTCATAAGGTGGGTGTCCTCATCGCCCATTCCGGCTTCCCCAGCAACGGAGGATCCCCTTCCGGGACGAGATGTTGGACTCCCTCGTAACGCTTGTCGGTTCACCCAGTTTGTACCGCAGGGGACGACAATTCCAATGTACGCGAACTAACCCCTATATGCCAGACATAACATGGCGAGCGGTGACAACGGAATGGATGTGTTGGGCACTTTGTGTGCAGCATTCGATAGGCATTTAAACGAACCACAGCTAGATGGCAATATCTGTCTGTGACTCTTCCCTATCGCAGCTGCTCAGCACCACGTTTTCCCACTTTTCTGTGTATCATATCTCGCTAGGAAAAGTGACGAGAAGGGGGAGGTGTCGAATGGTGCCCAGGTACTGGCTATCCTTTTTATGCCCGTTCGCCGCATCTCTTGCCTGTGCACTCGCCGTAACGCCCCTTGCTCGCAAAATTGCAACACGAGTTGGGGCCGTCGACTACCCAAACAAGCGCCGCGTGAACAAGACTCCCATCCCCCGCATGGGCGGAATTGCCATCTTCGCCGGAATCATTGCGGCCTTTGTTGTCCAGTACATTGGAACCACCTACTTCGACTGGCCGGTTGTTCTCGTGCCGTCACCGCGACTCTCCGTGAACTACTGGATGCTCGTGCTCGCGTTTGTCATCATCTTTGTGACTGGCCTACTCGACGACAAGTTCACGCTCACGCCCAAGGCAAAACTCGCCGGGCAGATACTTGCCGCTACGGTTGCAGCAATGGGAGGCCTGGTAATTGGTGTAATTGTCAACCCATTTGACCCAGGCGAGTTCGTGGAGCTTGGATGGCTTACCTACCCCGTTACCATCCTCTATCTCGTTGCGTACGCGAATATCATCAACCTCATCGATGGGCTCGACGGGCTGGCTGCCGGCATCTCGTGCATCGCCAGCGTGACCATGTTCGTGCTCTCGATCTGGGCGGGACGCTTGGACGCCGCAGCGCTCGCCTGCGCTGTCGCCGGCTCGACGCTGGGCTTCCTTCATTACAACTTCCACCCCGCGAGCATTTTCATGGGAGACTCAGGAGCGCTGACCCTTGGGTTTGCGCTTGGCACCATCTCGCTTCTCTCGGTTACGAGGATTGCTGGCCTCACGACAATCATCGTGCCCCTGGTGATTGCGGGGATCCCAATCATTGACACGTTCTCTGCAATTGTCAGGCGCACCCGCGCGCATGTGAGCGTTGGCCGTGCGGATCGCGGGCACATCCACCACCGTTTACTTGCCGAGGGCTTTGACCCAAAGCAGGCGGTGCTCGTGGTGTATGCCTGGACAACGCTTCTCTGCGCCGGCGCTCTTGTCATGACGCAGGTGACCACGGTTCCGCGCATCTGCATTTTCCTCGTGTTGCTGGCTGCCTCTGGTGCCTTTGTCAGGCATCTCCACCTCTTTGAGCCAGTTCTTCGCCACCACAAGGACCCGCGCACGGGAGATGATGAGCTCGTCGGTCCAGATGACCCCGCGTTTGAGGAGGAGTCGGAGAAGGCCCGAGAGCGGCGCGAGGAGCTGCGTGAAGAGCTTCTTGGCATTCGCACAGAGGGCAAGGACAGGGGCGAGAAGCACTAGTAGATTCCCGGGGCGCTGGTCACGGGTCGCTGGAATGGCTACCGCAACACAATCGCATCCGAACTCGTGACTCGCGCAGGCCGCAACACATTCGCGCAACGAATGTGTTGCGGTTTCCCCGCCATGCCCCGGAACGGGATTCCGTTGCCAGGGAAGAAAACCCCGCGGCACGAAAAAACGGCACCGGGAGAACCCCGATGCCGCCACAAAGGCAAAGCCACAGCCCAGATTGCCGCACGCTACTCGGCGTCAGCAAGGGCCTTCTTGGCAACGCCGGCGAGGTCGGCGAAAGCCTTCTCGTCGCTGTAAGCGATCTCGGCGAGAACCTTGCGATCCAGCTCGACACCAGCGAGCTTGAGGCCGTGCATGAAGGTGCTATAGGAGAGGTCGTTCATGCGGGCGGCAGCGTTGATGCGCTGGATCCACAGGCTGCGGAAGTCGCGCTTCTTGTTGCGACGATCGCGGTACTGATACTGACCGGAGTGCTGAGCCTGCTCCTTCATGCCACGGAAGGTGCGGGAGGAAGTTCCGTAATAGCCCTTGGTACGCTCGACCAGGGTCTGACGCTTCTTGCGGCCGGCGACTGCGCGCTTGACTCGAGACATATCTAATCAACTCCTCGTTGAGGGAAAATCGGGACGCGCGAAGCGCCTACTTGGAACCCATGCGCTGGGAGACAACCTTGACGTCGCTGGGGGCGAGCTCGGCCTCCTTGCGGAAGTTGCGGATGCGCTTCTGGGACTTCTTGGACAGGATGTGGCTCTTGAAGGCCTTGGCGCGCATGATCTTGCCGGTACCGGTGCGACGGAAGCGCTTTGCCGTACCCTTGTGCGTCTTCATCTTGGGCATGTTACTTCTCCTTCTTCTCGCTCGCGTCTTCGTCGCCCTCGCGCGTCACATCGAACGCGCCCTTAATGGGGGCGATGAGCATGTGCATGTTGCGTCCCTCCATGAGGGGCTGCTGCTCGACGGTGGCCCAAGGCTTGAGATCCTCGGCAAGTCGGTCGAGCACGATGCGACCCTGTTCGGGGTGGGCCATCTCACGACCGCGGAACATGATCGTGATCTTGACCTTGGCCCCCTTCTTGAGGAAGCGCATCACGTGGGCCTTCTTGGTCTCGTAGTCGCCCACGTCGATCTTGGGACGGAACTTCATCTCCTTGACCTCGACACGCGCCTGGTTCTTGCGCGCAGCCTTGGCCTTGCGATCCTGCTCGTACTTGTACTTGCTGTAGTCGAGCACCTTGCATACCGGGGGGTTCGCGTTGGGTGCGATCTCCACGAGGTCAAACCCCTGCTCCTGCGCGATGCGCAGGGCGTCACGCACGCCAAACAGGCCCAGCTGCGAGCCGTCGACGCCGATGAGGCGGCACGTGCGTGAGGTGATTTCCCCGTTGACGCGAGGACCATCGTTCCTGGCTATCTCTCTACACCTTCCTCTCTCTGCGGCGCCTGGCGCCGCGACAAAAAATAACTCCCGATGACACACAGCCGTCGGGAGACAAGTGCCGCCCATGCCTGGGTGGTGAGAAACCTTTGTCTGACCAGACAGCTGCCGCATGGGCGCCGTTCAGGTGGGGGCGCAAAGCCCCGCTTAGCATGTTCACGCAGGTGACATAGTAACGCAGCCACATAGCCCGTGCAACGTCCAATTTGCGAGACGAGCATCTCCATCGAGACAACACGCTGCCATGAAGAGCTGAGAAAAACTGGTGCCCGAGGTGGGGGTCGAACCCACACGAGGTTTCCCTCAGAGGTTTTTGAGACCTCCGCGTCTGCCATTCCGCCACTCGGGCGCACCGTGCGCACGAGAGAACTATACCAGACGCAGCGGCAACGGTTGGCGTCTGGCGGAGACGTAGGGAGAACTGCCGGGCAGCATTGAGTTGCCCGGCAACCAAGTTGCATGGGCTAGCGCACGAAGGGGTTGCTCGCCAGCTCCTCGGCCATCGTGGTGGCGGGCCCATGCCCGCAGAGAAGGACCGTCTGCGGAGCAATCTCGCGGCCCATGCGCGCAAGCGAGCGACGCATGGCCTCCGGATCCCCACCGGCAAGGTCAGTGCGGCCGCAGGATCCCGGGAAGAGCGTGTCGCCCACGAAGGCAATCCCCTCGGCCGTACCCTCCCCCACCAGACAGACGCCGCCAGGAGTGTGACCGGGCGTCTCCATCACGCGAAAGCGAGCCGTGCCCACCTTGAGCACGTCGCCCTCGGCAAGCAGCCGCGTTGGCGCGGGCACGTCGTCGTAGGCAATGCCCGGGCCAGAATACGCCGGGTCGCCGGCGTGCTCGGCCATCGCGGCGTCTGCCGCGGCAAGCGCGAAGGGCGCGCCCGTTGACGAGACAAGCGCGGCCACGCCACCCACGTGGTCACCGTGGCCGTGTGTTGCCGCCACACAGACAACCCTCTCGCCCGAGAGCGCCGCAGCCACGCGCGCGCCGGCGGCCCCTGGGTCCACGACCAGCGCCTCACTGGCAGAGACGTACGCATAGCAGTTGGTCTGGATGGGACCCACGACAAAGACGCGAACCACGTCGCCGGCCTCGGACGCCTTGAACGACCCCGCGTCGCGGAAGAAGCTCCCCATGGCTACACCCGCTGCTTCATCTGGTTGGCGCCCTCGCCGGGCATGATGCGGCGCGCGTCGTAGACCGACGGCACGCGCGAGACGCTGGCGAGAAGCGCGTCCAGTAGGCTTGCATCGGAGATGGCCACGATGAAGCGCAGGCGCGCGATGCCCTGCTTGCCCGTCTGAGTGGCAGCGGAGAGAATGTTTCCACCCGCATCGCCAATGGCGATGGTAATGTCCTTGAGAAGCCCCATGCGGTCCGTTGCCTCGACCACGATCTCGACCCTAAACTCGGTGGCTCCCGAGGTGTCCCACTCGACGGGAATCATGCGCTCGGGATGGTTCATGAGGTCGCGCACGTTGGGGCAGTTGGCACGGTGCACCGAGACGCCGCGTCCGCGCGTGATGAAGCCCACTATGTCGTCGCCGGCCACGGGGTTGCAGCAGTGAGCAAGGTGGACGAGAAGGTCCGCGTCGCCCTTCACGACCACGCCGCAGTTGCTGCGGCGCCTGGCGCCCTTTGCAGTCTGCGTGATGGCGTAGGACTGCATGAGGGGCTTGTTCTCCTTGATGGCCTCCTCGCGCTTTGCCTGGCGCTCGGCCTCCTTGCGCGCGGCCTCGAGCTGCTCGGGCGAGCCCTCCTCGAGGATCTCCTCGATGCGGTTGGCAACTTGCTTCGCCGAGGCCTTCCCCGTCCCAATGCCGGCAAAGAGGTCGTCGGCCGAGCGGTAGTCAAACTGCGGGTACACGCGCTCGATGGCCTTCACGGTGCGCTGCGTGGAGATGCCGTAGCCACGGCGGCGCAGCTCATGGGCAAGGTCGCTCCTGCCCTGCTCGGCATCGTCCGCACGCGTCTCGACCGAGAAGTACTTGCGGATCTTGGCGCGCGCCGAGGGCGTGACCACGATGTTCATCCAGTCGCGGCTGGGCTTGGCGTTCTTGTTGGTGAGGACCTCCACGCGGTCGCCCATGTTGAGCTTGTAGGTGAGAGGAACCACCGACCCGTTGACCTTGGCGCCCACGCAGTGGTTGCCCACCTCGGTATGTACGGCATAGGCAAAGTCGAGCGGTGTGGAGTCGCGACGCAGGCTTATGACCTCGCCCTTTGGCGTGAAGACGAAGATCTCGTGCTCGAAGAGGTCGACGCGAAGGTTGTCCAGGAACTCGTGCGGGTCGTCTATGTCGTCCTCGACGGCCCAGTCGAGGCTCTTGCGAATCCAGTTGATGGTCGAGTCGATCGAACGGTCCTCGGCAGACATCTTGCCCTGGGAGTTGCCTGCCTTCTTGTAGAGCCAGTGCGCAGCGACGCCGTACTCGGACGCCTCGTGCATCTCGACCGTGCGGATCTGGATCTCGATGGGCTTCCCGTCAGGGCCAACCACCGTGGTGTGGAGCGACTGGTAGAGGTTTGCCTTTGGTGTGGCGATGTAGTCCTTGAAGCGGCCGGGCATGGGGTGCCACAGCGTGTGGACGGCACCGAGCGCCGAGTAGCAGTCCCCCACCGTCTGCGTGATGATGCGCAGGGCGATAAGGTCGTAGATGTCAGAGAAGTCCCTGCCCTTGCGGGTCATCTTCTGGTAGATGGACCAGAGGTGCTTGGGACGGCCGGTGATCTGGTAGCTCTTGAGGCCAACGCGCTTGAGCTCGTCATCCAGGGTCTTGATGGCGGTCTCGGTGTCATCCTCGCGCTGTGCGCGCGAGTCCTGCACCATGCGGGCCACACGCTGGTACTCCTCGGGCTCGAGCCAGAAGAAGGCCAAATCCTCGAGCTCCCACTTTATGGACGAGATGCCCAGACGGTCGGCGAGAGGAGCGTAGACGTCCATGGTCTCGCGTGCCTTGAAGAGGCGGCGGTCGGGCGGCAGTGCCGCCAGGGTGCGCATGTTGTGCAGGCGGTCGGCGAGCTTGATGATGACCACGCGGATGTCCTTCGACATGGCAAGGAACATCTTGCGGAGATTGAGGGCCTGCTTCTCGTCCATCGAGGTGACCTTGATGGACGTGAGCTTTGTCACGCCGTCTACCAGCTCGGCCACGGTCTCGCCAAAGAGCGAGGAGATCTGCGGGAGCGTGGCGGGAGTGTCCTCCACCGTGTCGTGGAGAAGTGCCGCGCAGATTGTGTCCTCATCCATGTGGAGGCCCTTGCAGAGGACGAGGGCCACCTCGACGGGGTGGTTGATGTAGGGCTCGCCCGAGCGGCGGCGTTGGTCGCGGTGGTAGTCGGCCGCAAAGTGGTAGGCGCGGTCGATCTTTGACCACTCCTCGTCGTCGAGGTAGGCGCGCGCGGCCTCCTCGAGCATGCGGAAGTTCGCCGCGTCGGGGATAGCGGGCTTCTTGGCGGGCGCGGGCGAAGCGGGAGTAGGAGCAACGGGAGCCGCAGGTGTGGGCGCTACCAGAACGGCCGGATTCTCACCGGCGGGAGCCGGAGCCTTGGCCCCCTCCGCAGGCTTCGCAGCCATCGCGCCCCGGGCCTTCTCGGCCATCATGCCGTCGTCGCCCATGGTCCCTCCTCCTACTCGCCCACGCGCACGCCAAAGTCGGGTGCTATGGGCCTGTTTATAGCAGAGAGCAACTCTTCCTCAGTACATGAGAGTACCCATTCGCCAAACGCGCCGCACGCCTCACGCTCGCGAATGCCCTCGAGGTAGCGGGCCGAGGCCTCAAGCTCGACGTGCGCTGGGCTTGCCACCATGGTGATTTGGCGCGCGTCACCAAAGCCAGCGAGCGAGAGAAGCCCCAGCTCAGAGAAGACCTGCATGCCACAGGAGACGGTGCCCTCGGTGAGCGGGCGGCCCTTCACCGTGACCATGGTAGCGAGCTGGGAGTCGTGCGCCGAGAAGGACGTCTGTCCAACCTGGGCGGCACTCCTTGAGATTCCCCTGAGCGTGCGGTAAAGAGCGGCGAGCTCGTCTCGAGTAGGGGCCACCTGGTCGAGTATGCGCTGAGAGGAAGCAAGGTCACGACGTCCAAAGAGCAGGTGCACGCAGGCATCGGCACCGTCCCTGCCAGCCCGTCCGCTCATCTGGTTGAACTCCACGCGCCCGAGGGGCATCTCGTAGAGAACAACGCTGCGCACGTCGGGAATGTTCACGCCCTCGCCGAATGCGCTTGTCGAGACAATGCAGGAGAGCTCGCCCGTGCGAAACGCCTGCTCCACGCGGACGCGGTCGGCGCGCGGGAGGCCGGCGTTGTAGAAGGCGACCCTGGGGGCAAGCTCCGGGACCTGGTGGCGGAGCAGCCGCGCGAGCGTCACCGAGCGCGCACGGGAGTTGACGTAGGCGATGCACTTCTCGCCCTCGGCCACAATCGAGACGAGCGCGGCATCGCGGTCGCGCAGGTCGCGGCAGTCGTCGAGGAAGAGGTTCTCGCGCACCGCCGTGTCGACGACCACGTCCTGGGCACCAATGCCGCAGAGCTCGCAGGCGTCGCGCGCGACCTCGGGTGAGGCTGTGGCCGTGACGGCGAGGACCGTGGGGTCACCGAGCGCGGCACGAATGCGGGGCAGGTCGCGATAGGCGTCACGGGAGCCGGAGCCAGACGGGGAGCTGTGGTGGGCCTCGTCAACCACGAGGAACCCCACACGGCCACAGCGAGCGAGGTCATCAACGTGGATGGCCAGGTACTCGGGCGTGGTGAGAACGATGTCGATAAGGCCGGACGCCAGACCCGCGTAGACGCGGGAGCGCTCCTCGAAAGGCGTCTCGCCCGTAAGGACCGCCACCCCTATGCCAAGGGGAGCAAGCTCGTCGGAGAGGTGGTGCGTCTGGTCGGCCACGAGGGCGCGCAACGGATACACAAAGATGCTGGCACGATGCCTCGCAAGGGCGGTGCGCGCGGCGTGGACGTGGAACACGAGCGACTTTCCGCGACCCGTGGCCATGACGCAGAGGGTCGACCTGCCGGCAGCAAGGCGCGAGAGCGCCTCTCGCTGCGCGGGGAGGAGAGGGCTCTCGCCGATGAGGGTGCGGACCAGGCTCTGCGTGAGGGAGTCGTAGTCCCGGGGTATGGCGGCGCGAGCCTGTGCGGGACTTGCCTGCGCATTGGCGGGTGTCACCGGGCTGGCCGGAACCCCGCCCTCTTCGCGAGCAAAGAGCGCGTCCACGAAGTTGGGGGCAGTCTGGCTCTCTTCTCCAGCGTCTCGGTAGAGGATGTCCTTGACCATGAGCTTGGGTTTCGTGCGGCCCTGCCAGGTCTCGTCGACGGCCTCGAAGACAAGATCGACCACGCTGTCGGTGGCGCAGGCACGCGAGCAGTCCGGAACGCGGAACATGATGGCCGGCACAGAGGAGACCCCATCGGTGGCAACAAAGCGTAGGTGAGCACCATCGACACCAACGCGGGCGCGGTTCCTCATGGTCACGCCGCGCACGGCAAAGAGCGGCTTCTTGTTTCCCTGCCCAAAGGGCTGGAGGGCCTCGAGCGAGGCGATGGAAGAGACCGTGAGCTCGGAGAGACGCACGACCGCAGTGACCTCGCCGCGTGACTCGAACTCCTCTGCAGGAAGGGTGTCAAGCACCGCCCCAAGGCGGTCGCGGAACTCGTCCAGCCGCGAAGCCTCGCAGGTCACGCCCACGGCGCCCGCGTGGCCGCCAAAGCGAATGAGCATGTCCGAGCACTGCTCAACGGCCCGGAAGAGGTCAACCGAGCCCACCGAGCGCCCAGAGCCACGCGCGATGCCGTCATGGATGGTGAAGAGGATCGTGGGCACGTGGTAGCGGTTCACGATGCGGCTCGCCACGATGCCCTTGACGCCCTCGTGCCACCCCTCACCACCAACGACAATCACGCGCCCGCCACGCCAAGTGGCCGCGACCTTAGCGAGCGCTTCCTCGGTGAGGGCCGACTCTATCTCGCGCCGCTGCCTGTTGATGTCCTCGAGCTGCCCGGCAAGAACCGGCGCCTTGGCCGGGTCGCTTGTCATGAGCAGGCCGATGGCCACGTCGGTGGTACCCATGCGTCCGGCTGCGTTGAGGCGCGGGATTATCGAGAAGGGCAGGGAGTCTGCCGTAGCCTCGGAGATGTCCTGACCCGCGCAGGCGGCAAGCGCCACAAGGCCGGGGCGCGAGGTCCTTCTCAGCCGCTCGATGCCGTCGGCGACCAAGGCGCGGTTCTCGGGCGAGAGCTGCATCATGTCGGAGAGGGTGCCCAGCGCGGCAACGTCGGTGTAGGAGCGCCAGACGTCGGGTCTGTCGAGGCGCTGCCCGAGGGCGGCGAGCAGCTTGAGCGCGACACCCGCGCCAGCGAGATTGCGCGAGGGACCATCGGCAGACAGCTTGGGGTCCGTCACGGGGACGCCCTGGGGCACCAGGTCAGCCGGCTCGTGGTGGTCGGTCACCACCACGTCGATGCCCTGCTCGCGCAGCCAGTCGACCTCGCGCTGGGCTGCGATGCCGTTGTCCACGGTCACGATGAGGTCGGGCTTCCCGTCTGCCAGCACGCGGTCGAGCGCCGCCCTGGTAAGGCCGTAGCCCTCGCCAAACCGGTGCGGGATGTAGGCCCGGGCTCGGCCGCCAAGCTCGCGCAGGCCAAGCGCGAGAATGCAGGTGGAACTCATGCCGTCTACGTCGAAGTCACCAAAGACGGCAATGTCCTCCCCCTCCCTCACTGCCCGCTCGACGCGGTCAGCCGCCTCGGACATGCCGGGAATCACGAGCGGGTCTGCCCAGTCGCGATCCAGCAAGGGCGTGAGGAAGGCACGCGCCTCCTCGACGTCAGTGATGCCACGGGCAACGAGGACCCTCGCCACAAGCCGTGGCATGCCAAGCGCGGCAGCGAGAGACGCCTCGGCGCAGGGGTCTGCATCGAGGACGTCCCAGCGGTGGCTGTCGAGAAGGCCGGGCACGCTAGCCCTCCTTGGGCTCGTTCTTCTCGCCGTTGTCTGCAGCGGGGGCAACCTCGGACTTGCCGGCACTCCCGTACTTTGCCTCGAGCTTTGCCCACTTGGGCTCGCGCGTCTTCCAGATGGCGAGGAGCGGCGATGCCACGGCAAAGCTGGAATAGGTGCCGAGGATCTCGCCAACTAGGATCGCGAAGGCGAAGTCCTTGAGCGTGGCACCGCCAATGGCCAGCATGCAGATAACGGGGACGAGTGTCACGACCGTGGTGTTGATGGTGCGGACGATTACCTCGTTGATGGAGAAGTTGCATATCTCGAAATAGGTGTGGTGCACGCCGTCGCGAAGCTGCTTGGCGTTCTCGTTCATGCGGTTGAACTCGACCACGGTGTCATAGAGCGAGTAGCCCATGATGGTGAGGAGCGCCGCAATCACGTTGGGCGAGATGTCAATCTGGAACCAGGCATAGACGCCCAGCGTGATGATGAGATCGTGGAGAAGCGCGACCACTGCCGTGATGGACATCTTGAACTCGTAGCGGAACGAGACGTAGGCAATGATGAGAAGAATTGCCACGCCAAAGGCCATGAGCGAGGAGCGAGTGGTGTCGGCGCCCCAGTCGGGACCGATGGTCGTCACGGTGTAGTTGTCCGTGGTGAGGCCGAGGGAGTCGGCGGCCGCCTGCGCATGGGCGTTTGCGGTGGTTGGATCGGTGGTGTCCGAGCGCACGAGGAAGCCCGCCTCACCCTGCGTAGCGGTCGTCTGGACGGTGGCGTCGCCCTCCCCTGTTGACTCAAGGGCGTCGCGCATCTGCTCGATAGTGATGTCGCTCGTCTCGTAGAAGTCAATCTCGGTGCCGCCGGTGAACTCGATGCCAAAGACCAGGCCGCGCGCGACCAGACCAACAAACGAGAGAATCACGAGGACGCACGAGAGCGTGAGGAACTGCTTGCGGTGGCCGATGAACGAGATCTCGTGGGAGAAGTGGCTACGCACGAGCCTCACCCCCCTTCGCGGACGAGGAAGGCGCCTTTGCGCCTCTCGCCTTCTGGGCTTCCTGGGACCTGCGTTCGGCCTCGGCGATGTCCTGGTCGACACCCCAGAAGCCGGGGTGAGACGGGATTACGTGGGTGGCGAGGAGCCTGAGCGTGGGCGCCTTGAAGCCGAACATGGTCACGATGTCGCAGACGACACCGAGTGCAAGCGTAAGGCCAAAGCCCTTGACGGTGCCGGTGCCCACGAAGAAGAGGGCAAGGGCGGTGACGAGGGTCACGATGTCGGCGTCAAGCGAGGTCATGATGCCGTGGCGTGCGCCCGAGACCGAGGCGTTCTTGACGGTGCGACCCATGCGGATCTCCTCGCGGAAGCGCTCGAGCACCAGGATCGAGGAGTCGGCGGCCGAACCCGTGGTGAGCACCATACCCGCCAGGCCAGGAAGCGACAGCGAGAACATGCCATAGTGTGAGAGAATGGCGAGGAGACCCAGGTAGAGCACCGCAAAGACCGCAAGGGAGCCAAGGGTGAGAAGGCCCAGGCCACGGTAGAAGAAGAACAGATAGACGATCACGATGGCCACGCCAATCACGAGGGCGAGGATGCCCTGGTGGAGCGAGTCCTGGCCGAGCGTGGGGCCAACGACGCGGCTCTCGGAGTAGTTGAGCGAGACGGGCAGCGAGCCGGAGTCGAGCACCGTCTTGAGCTCCTGCGCCTCGGCACTCGTGAAGTTGCCGGTGATGGAGACCTTGCCACCCGAAATCTCCTCCTGCACGGAGGGGGCAGACTGCACGACGCCATCGAGGACGATGCAGATCTGGCCCTTGGTGGGAGCAAGCTCCTTGGTGACCTCGTCAAAGATGCCGGCACCCTCGGAGTTGAAGGTGATATTGACGGAGTAGGTGCCCACCGAGGTCGACGACTGCGCGACCGAAGTGGACTGGATGTAGGAGCCGTCGAGGAAGGCGGTGTAGGTGCCCTGCTCGAGCGAAACGTTGTGGGCACCGGCCTCGATCTTTGCGAGAGCGTCGGCGTCGCCGATGTCATCGAGGCGGACGAACTCGAGGTGTCCGGTCTGCCCGATGGTCTGGACGGCCGAATCCGCGTCCGTGGCACCAGGTATCTGGACCAGAATCGAATTGCTACCCTGGATCTGGACGGTGGCCTCGGAGGCGCCCAGCGTGTTCACGCGCTTCTCGACGATGGTCTTGGCGGTGTTCATCTCGTCTGAGGTAGGCGCGGAGCCGTCCTGCTTGGACGCGGTAAGGATCACCGAGACGCCGCCCTGGATGTCGAGGCCGGTGGTGATGCGCTCGCCGAGCGGCGTGAAGCAGAAGATACATGCAACGCAGACGGCAGCCGTCACCACGAGCGTCGAGACGTAGCGCCGCACTGTGGGGTTCATGCGGTGGCGCTTGGTTCGACCGGGGCGAGAGGCGCGGCCACCCTTTGGGGAGCGCGACTTCGACTCGGTAGCATTCCACCGGTCGAGGCCCGTCTTAGGGGCCTCGCGGTCTTGCTTCTGGGCCATGTGAAAACCTTCCGTTTTGCGGCAGAGGCGCCGACCGGGCGATGGAGACGCCCGGCTGTGGTTGTTTTCCAAAGCCCATTATAGGGTTTGCCCCGCGACGCCGCTGAGTGGGCCCCTTTGGTCCTCGCCGCTCTCTCGCTAATCCCTCTTCGTTCTTTATCGGTATTTGAGAATCGTGCTGCTCGCCAACTGGGCAAATGCGATGTCCGATTCTCAAAAACCGATAAAGAACGAGAGAGGGATGGGGCTAGGGGCAGAAAGGGGCCGCAGAGCCGTAGGGGCTACCAGTCGGACGCGGCGGGCGAGTCCATCCAGCGCGAGACAAACTCCCCGTACGTTCCAGCGATGATAGACTCGCGCGCGCGGCGCATGAGGTCAAGAAGGAAGTACAGGTTGTGCATCGACAGCAGGATGGAGCCGGCCATCTCCTTCTGGCGAACCAGGTGATGCAGGTAGGCGCGCGTGTATCCTCCTTGGCAGACGGGGCAGGTGCACGCGGGGTCGAGCGGGCCGGCATCATGCGCAAAGCGCGCGTGGCGCAGGTTGAGCCTGACCTCGCTCGAGAAGGCGGTACCCATGCGCGCCGTGCGCGTGGGAAGCACGCAGTCGAACATGTCGATGCCGCATGCCACGCCGCGCACGAGCGTGGTGGGGTTGCCCACGCCCATGAGGTAGCGGGGCTTCTCGCGCGGCATGTACTGCGAGACAAGCGGGGCGAGGCTCTCGAACATGGTCTCGTGGTCCTCACCCACCGAGTACCCGCCAATGCCAAAGCCCGGGAAGTCTCCCACGTCGAGCAGGTGCTGCAGCGACCGCCTGCGCAGCGTGAGGTCCATCCCGCCCTGCACGATCCCAAAGAGCGCCTGGTCGGTGCGGGTGTGCGTCTTCCAACAGCGCTCGGCCCACATTGCGGAGAGCTCCACCGCGCGCTCGACCTTCGAGCGTGGGGCCGGATAGCCCACGCACTGGTCGAGCTGCATCACGATGTCGGCGCCCAGCTTCTGGGCGATGTCCATGTTCTCCTCGGGAGTCCAGGTGAACCAGCGCCCGTCGTAGTCGACCGCGCGAAAGCGCACGCCGTCGGCAGAGAGCTTGCAGAACTCCTCGTGGCTAAAGACCTGGAAGCCGCCGGAGTCCGTGAGGATGGGGCCGTCCCAGCGCGTGAAGCCGTGGAGGCCGCCCATCTCGGCCACAAGGTCGGCGCCGGGACGCATGGCAAGGTGGTAGGTGTTGGCAAGGACAATCTTGGCGCCAAGCTCCTTGAGCTGCGGCACCAAGACCCCCTTCACCGTGCCCTTGGTGCCCACGGGCATGAAAATGGGCGTGGGCACGTCACCGTGCGGGGTGTGCAGGACGCCCGCCCGCGCGTGCGTGGCCGGGTCCTCGGCGACTATGTCATAGGAGAACCACTTGGGGTCCATCGCGTGCTCCTCTTGTGTCATGAAAACGGCCCGGGAGACCCGGGCCGCCTGCTTGCACATGTCCTTGCGCAGCCTACTCGCCAAAGCCGGAGTCGACGAGGGCGACGAGGGCATCGAGAGCCTCCTGCTCGTCAGGACCGTCGCAGGCAATCTCGATCTTGGTGCCGGTGCCAAGGCCAGCGGCAAGGATCATCATGATGGACTTGGCGTTGACGGGCGCGGTGTCCTTGTCGACGTTCTTGATGGTGACGTTGGACTGATACTTCTTGGCCTCGGTCACGAAGACGGACGCGGGACGGGCGTGAAGGCCGGTGGCGTTGATGATCGTAGTCTGCTTGGAAACCATGTTAGAACTCCCCTTCTAGACTCCCTGACTAGGCTCGGGGAGAAAATCCCCGAATTGCTTACATCGTACCAAACGCTCGTATAGTTTACACACTTCATGGACAGCTGACGGACAAACTCTTCTCAAGCAACTCGATTAGCACCATATACGGACGCTTGCGGCAAAATGGAAGGGTGCGCGCGGATGCAAACGCCGCTGCGCCGTTGCAACTACAACATTTAGCTTCGCGCCCACGTGGCGCGCTTTCGAGAGGAGCCTCCATGGCTTGGGGCAAGGGCAAGAAGAACGAGAAGGGCGCTGCCGAGAAGAGCAAGGCGACCGTGCAGGATACGGTCACTAATGCCGCGGGAAACGCAAACGCCCCCAAGGATTCTGCCAAGGCCGCGCGTGAGGGAGCCGCGCAGGCAGCCTCCAAGGCGGCGGGCGCGGCAGCGGGTGCGGCAAGCACGGCGGTGGGTGCTGCAGCGGGAGCCGCTCGCGGGGCAGGCAAGGGCATAGCCACCGGCTTCACTGCATTACGAGACGTGAGGGACGCTTCGCGCCGATACTCCTCCGCAAGGTCGCAGATGGAGTCCATGGAGAAAGACCTCGAGGCAAAGCGAGCTGCCCTCGAGCACCGCGAGAGCATCGAGGGAGGCTACGAGGGAATCGTTGCGTCGCAGTCCGCAGCTCTCGCGGACGCCCAAAAGCGAGCGGCGGATGCCGTGGAGTACGCCGCCCAGCTCTCCCACGAGCTCCAAGACCTTGAGGCGCGCCTCGCCAAGATGCGGGCCGGCGACGAGCAGGCCCTGCGTCCCTACAAGCAGCTCGCCGAGTCGTCCAAAGGCCGTGCCGATGACGCCACGCGCACGGTCGCAGAGGCCAAGCGCGCCGTGCGCACCGCCGAGGGCCAAGTGAGGGATGCTACGGACCGCCGCGAACAGGCCATGGCCTCGGCGAACCGTACACTGGACAACTCCAAGGCACGACAGCGCAAGGTCCAAGGAGAGCTTGACAAGCTGCTCTCAGATCCATCCGCCAAGAGGGATGCGATCGTCCAGGTTCGTCAGGAGCTTGCGGCGGAGACCTCGCACGTGAACGCCGCCGAGGCGGCAGTGTCCCGCTCCGCCTCAGACGCGCAGACCTCAGTCGACAACGCCCAGACCCATCTCTGGACCCAGAAGCAGTCTCTCGAGACCGCCCAGCGCGAGGCAGACGCCATGCAGGCGGAGGCAAAGGACCGCCGTGGCGAGTACGACCAGCTTCACGCCGAGGCAGAGGCGCGCCAGAAGAAGCTCTCCGACAACATCGACCGACACAAGGCAGAAATCGAGCGCTCCAACCGCCTGCGCGACAATGCGAGGAAGGACGCGAGCAAGGCGAGCGACCTTCTCGCCGAGGCAAAGAGCATCCACGACACGCCTCAGGCAACCGAGCAGCTGCGTCAGTCGATTGCCGAGCGGGAGCAGGGGCTGGCAAGCCAGCGCGACAAGGTCGAGGAGCTTGGTCGCGCCGGCAAGGAGCTGCGCCAGCGCACGCGCACCAAGCGCATTGCCGTCATAGCGATTCTCGCCATCGTCGTGGTGCTTGTTGTTGTTCTCGTCGCCTTCATGTTCTTTGGCCAAGGGGGCAGTGCGGCAGGCAGCGCCCCCTCCACAAGCGTGACCACGACGGGAACGGTCTCGACCGGTGCCTGAGGGCCCACTCCGGGGCCTGCTCCGGCCGAGGCACTAACCCAAGCGCTACCTAATGAGCATGGCGTCGCCAAACGAGAGGAAGCGGTACCTTTCGTCAATGGCCGCCTGGTAGGCAGCCATGATCTGCTCGCGCGTGGCAAGGGCCGAGACGAGCATCATGAGCGTCGAGCGCGGCACGTGGAAGTTGGTGATGAGGGCGTCCACCACGTGGTAGGTGGAACCTGGCATGAGGTAGAGGTTGGTCGTGGCGTTGCGGCGCTCGACGATGTCCCCGCGTCCCGTGACGGCCGCGGAGTCTGGCGCGTCCCCGAAGCGCCGCGCCGTGACGGCGGGCGTGGACGCAGGCGCCTCGGGGTCCCAGGCGCTCTCGAGCGAGCGGACAGCCGTGGTGCCCACGGCCACGACGCGATGGCCAGCGGCCTTGGTTGCGTGGACGGCGTCGACCACATCCTGCGGCACGTGGTAGCGCTCGGTATGCATCACGTGCTTGGTGGGGTCGCCCTCGGTCACCAGGCGGAAGGTGTCGATGCCCACCTCGAGCTCGACCGTCTTCCAGCCCACGCCCTTGTCCTCGATCCTCTTGATGAGCTCAGGGGTGAAGTGGAGACCAGCCGTGGGCGCCGCCGCGGAGTGCTCCTCGTGCATGGCGTAGACGGTCTGGTACTTCTCGGGGTCGCCCTCGTACTGGGTGATGTAGGGCGGAAGCGGCACGTGTCCCGCCTCGTGGATGGCGGCGTCGAGCGTGCGGCCGCCCTGCGGCTCGAAGCGCACCAGGCGTCCGCCCCGGTTGTCCTCGAGGAAGTCGATGATCTCGCCCGTGAGTACGACCTCCGCCGAGAGCGGCGCATGCAGCCCGCCTGCGCGGTACTCGATGATGATGCCCGGCTGGCGGAGGCGCTTGCCGGGGTTCACGAGGCACTCCCACACGTGCCCCAGGGGGTCGAGGTCTTCTCGGCGCTTGAGCAGGAGCGTCTCGGCCACACCGCCGGTGCCGCGCTTGTGACCCACGAGTCGGGCCGGCATGACGCGGGTCTTGTTGGCAACGAGAAGGTCGCCCGGGTCCAGGTAGTCGATAACGTCGGTGAAGTGGCGGTGCTCGAGCGAGCCGTCCTCGCGGTTGAGAACGAGGAGGCGGCAGGAGTCACGGGGCTCCGCCGGTGCCTGTGCGATGAGCTCGTCTGGAAGCGGGTAGTCAAAGTCGTCGGTGCGCATACGTGCTATCTCCTCGTGCCCTTGGGCTGGTGTAGTGAGGTGCGGCGCATTGTGCGCCGGCCGCCCATTCTAGCGCGTGGCGCGGGCGGCTGCTCGTGCGGCCTCGCGCTCGGCCTTGCGGCGGTCGCGGGCCTCATGGCGCTCGATGGCTGCCTCGGCGGCGGAGAAGCGGCATCCGCAGTAGTTCTGACGATACATGCCCAGGTCGCGCGAGGCGCGGGTGGCCTCGGGATAGTAGGGCCTAAAGTCGCGCCACACGGGCGTGAGGCCGTAGGCGGCAGCCGTCTTGGCGAGCACGTCTCCGCAGGTCTCGAAGAGCTGGTACGGAGAGACGGCAAGCGTGGTAGAGACGTACGAGAAGCCCAGCTCGCGAGCCGTGCGGCAGGCCTCGGCAAGGCGGAGGGCATAGCAGGCGCGGCAGCGCGCGGCGCGGTCGAAGCCATGCGGGGCGACGCCTGTCTCCCACGTGGCGCGGTCGTCACCGGCCACCACCACGTTGACGTGAGCGACGTCCGCCGCCCATGCGCGCAGCGTGGCAAGGCGGCGGTCATGCTCCGTCAGGGGCTGGATGTTTGGGTTGGTCCAACAGATGGTCGGCTCGAAGCCCTCGCGACGCAGAAGCTCTACGGGCTCTATCGAGCAGGGACCGCAGCAGGCATGCAGGAGGAGGGGCGTGCGGGCGTCCGGGGCCAAGATGTTGTCGTTCATGCCTTCTGTCACATCGATCCCCTTCTCGTCCTCACTGTGCAAGCGCGTCGGCGGTGGCACCCGAGCCGCTGCACCCACAAGGCCAAATACTACCTTCCTCGTCCTCTTCTAGCATGTTACTAGCCGAAGAATGCGCGAGGACGCGACGCACGTTCATTCCGTCGCATCTCCTGTACCACTCCTCCGCCGCCTCGGCCGTAAGCCCACCGCGAACCTTGCGTGCAACCAACCGGCGGTGAAGGAGGCCCTTGTCAGCAACAAGGAGATATGACGCATCTGCCAGACTGCGTGTCTCGTCCCATGGGGGCTCGCTCGAGAGAAGCCAGTTTCCCTCGACGAGCACCAGGTGCGCGTCCGCCGTAACCGTGATCGCGTCGTCGACGACATCGTGGATGCTCCGGTCATAGCGTGGCCACAACACTGCCCTGCCCGAACAGAGCTCGCCGCACTTCTCGGCAAAGCGGGCGTGGTCAAAGGTCTCCAGCGTCCCCTTGACCTCGCGCATGGGCACCTGGCGCCCCTCCACGCAAACGATGCCGTTGGCAATCACGTCCGCGTGGTAGTGAAAGCCGTCGAGCGGCAACGCCACAAGCGGTTCGTATGACTTGTCCTCGCGAGAGAGCTTTGCGAGAAGGCTCGCGAGGGTGGACTTCCCGGCGCCTGGAGGGGCGGCGAGAAAGACGACCATGCGGCGACCAAGCTCGCGCTGACGCGCCGTCCATTGGGCCATGAGATCGTGACAGAGGTGGATGGTCTGTTCCGAGAAGGGCACCCAACAGGGCACCCCGTCGACGACAAGGTCGACCACGCTTCCCCGATGGGTCCCCGTCATTGCGCAGCCTCCTCCAGCGGCACCTCGTGCATCACGACCCCTCCGCGCTCGTCGTGCCCGAGGACGAGCACGCTCTCAAATCCGCACGAGGCGGCGAAGCGTGCGCCCTCGTCGAGCCCGGCACAGAGAAGATCCGCGCTGTGGGCATCTGAGTTCACGAGTATTTGTCCGCCCATCTCGTGCAGGGCGCGCAACAGCTCACGACGGGGGTAGGGCTGGCTCCGGATGCCACGGGCCAGGGCACCGCAGTTCACCTCAAGGGGCACGCCCTCCCCCACCAGGTACTCCATGGCCTCGAGCGCAGGCGCAAGGTATTCGCGGGATGTCTCGTCGAAGTAGCGCCCGCCCTCGTTGAACTTGCTCACGAGGTCAAAGTGGCCAACGAAGGTGCATTCCGTACGGTCGTACGTCGTGGCCTCAAGCTCGTAGAAGGCGCGGACGAGCGCCATCCAGTTGCCGCCAAACCCCTCCCGGCAGAGGGTCTCGAGCTTCTCGGCCGACCAGTCGACCGCCGTCTCGCACGGAACATCGATGTCCACGAAGTGCGTCGAGCCGATCCTGTACTCCGCACTGGGGCAGCAGTTGGGGTCGTAGAGGGTGTCCAGCTCAACGCCGAGAAGGATGTCCATACGGCCGCGATACTCGTCCTGAAGCGCGTGGATCTTGGCCACATAGGCAGCCCAGTCCATGTGAACGTCCTGGTCCATGTGACCCGAGAAGCCCAGGGCGAGAAGCCCGGCATCAAACGCCGCCTGTGCCATCTCCTGCGGTGCGTTCTTCCCGTCGCAGAGCGTCGTGTGCGTGTGGAAGTTGGCTCGTATCATGCCGTCCCCGTGTCCTTGTCGTCTTGGTTGCACTGGATACGATAGTGCGTCGGGGCGGTGCCAACGTGGGTCTACGGCGAGAAGCACGCAAAGAGAGCGTAAGGGGCTGGCCGGCCGACGTGGCATGGCCGTATCTCTCGCCCCGGCCTTCTCGCCAGCGCTTTTTCCGATCGGTTAGGGCGTGCTAAACGATCGGGATTTGCAGAACGGCGCCAAACCTGCATTTTCCGATTGGTTAGCCTTGCCTAAACGATCGGGATTTGCAGGTCGAGACTAACCTGCATTTTCCGATCGGTTAGCTCCACCTAAACGATCGGAAAATGCAGCCAACGAGACGAGCAAGGCAACTGCGCAACGGCGAGTCAGTGTCGCTGACACACGCCCCCTCCATCGTCGGCGAGAAGCTCTACTCCCGTATCGGTGTCACGCACGTGCGTGCAGCCCGACGTGCGAGCAATTCCCCCAACCATGGCCAGGTCACCGGCACATCCGGAGAGGTGCGCCCAAGCAAGCACCCATGCAAGCGACGGCCCGGCAACAAGCTCCCCCACCACGACCAGCGCCGCCGTGACAAGCACAGAAGGTGCCAGCAGCACGACGATAAAGCGCCCGCGCGTAAGAGGTTCGCCTTCCGCCCTGGTGTAGAGCATCCCCGTCTGGTACCCAAAGCGAATGCGCACACGTCCGTGTCCCAACAACAGGAAGGCCGCCGCGTGGACAAGCTCGTGCACGGGCAGGGCCACGAGTGACGCCACAACAGAGACAGCAAACCACGCACCAACGTCCATGCCCCAGCCGCCAGCCACAACCAAGAGAAAGGCACCGACAAACCCCACCGCGAGAAGGACCGCCGAGACCACGACCATGCGCCGGGCAAGCGGGGTGTCCCCCAGGATGTCGAGATGCGCTACGCTCCTCACGCCGCGACCTCCGCAACGCGCCGCCGGCGTCCAGCCTGCCAGGCGTGCAGCAGCGCCACGGCCACGACAAACGATGCCATATACGGCACGAGATATCCGGGGTTGCCGAAGGCGTCCCCCCACCACGCGAGCGGCGAACCCACGGCGGGACTGGTCACAAAGCCAAAGTTAGTATCGAACACCCCGTTGAACCACCTGAAGAACGCCAGGTAGGCAACGGAGAGGCACAGCGAGATCCAGGCGTCGTGCCACCTTGGCGCCTTCCGCGGGTCGTCGAGAGCCATGAGCGACACCGAGAAGATGAACGCGTGCTCCATGAAACCGCTGATGCAGGGCAGCGTGTACGGCGGGCAGTACGTCCAGCCGGGGAAGAGCATCGCGCAGAGCCCGCCGGCGAGGCCAAAGCAGAGCAGCAGCTCGCGCGTCACGTGTGAGGGGGCGAGCGCGTGCCAGAGGCAGATATACTCTGCAACGTTGCACAGGTGGAGCGGCCACCAGTTTGGCGAGAAGGTCCCCGTCTGAATCTTGAGGATGTCGCCCCAGAGCAGCAGCGCGTTGGGAACGATGGCGGCAAAGAGAACGAGCCTCCTTCTCCCCCCGTGCCACGAGTCGTCGGCCGGAAGGCTCCGGTAGCCGTGGACGAGAAGGGCGATCACAGCCGCGCAGACGGCAAGCCAGAGCAGGTGCCACGGCCCAAACATGGCAAAGCCCTGCCCGTCCCACAGCAGGGGCTCCGCGACGATGACCTCATCGATGGACATCCCGCTCCCCTCTCGCCTCTTTCATTCTCGTACGTACCCAGCCGGAGCCGTCCCAGACCACGCGAACTCCGTCTATTGTGGGATAATCACGTGGCCCGTGGCGTGCGCATCATGCCGGCGGGCATCGCAGCTGCACCACCACAACCAAGAGGGAGCACGTCCCACATGGCAGACAATTCCCAGAACGTCACGGAGCAAAACCGCCCGAGCTTCCCCGTACGCGCCGTCATCACCGGGGGCATGCCGTACGGCAACAAGAACCTGCACTTTGGCCACATCGGCGGCGTCTTTGTGCCCGCAGACTTCTTCGCGCGCTTCCTGCGCGACCGCATTGGGAGCAAGAACGTGATCTTTGTCTCCGGCACGGACTGCTACGGCTCGCCAATCATGGAGAGCTACCGCAAGAAGGTGGAACAGGAGGGCTACCAGGGCACCATCACAGACTACGTCAAAGCAAACCACGACGCCCAGAAGGCGGCGCTCGACGCCTACGGCATCTCGCTCGACCTCTTCGCGGGCTCCGGCCTCAAGCCGGCGCGCGACTTCCACGCACGCCTCACCGCCGAGGTCCTTCGCCGTCTCCACGACCGCGGCTTCCTGCACAAGATGAGCACCCGCCAGTTCTACGACGTGAAGGCGGGGCAGTTCCTCAACGGGCGCCAGGTTATTGGCCGCTGCCCCGTGCGCGGCTGCAAGTCCGAGAAGGCCTACGCCGACGAGTGCGACCTGGGTCACCAGTTTGACCCCGAGGAGCTCATCAACCCCGTCTCGGCGCTCACCGGCACCACGCCCGAGCTGCGCCCCGTTGACAACTGGTACTTCGACCTGCCCGCCTTCGAGGCCCAGCTCAAGGAGCTCATGGACGAGTGGGACGTCGACCCGCAGGTGAGGCCCATCGTGACCAAGACCGTGCGCGAGACTCTCGTCCCGCCCGTCGTCTACATCCAGGACAAGTTCCGCGAGAGCTTCGACGCGGTGGAGGACAAGCTCCCCGCCCACCAGCTCCACGAGGCCGAGAAGGGCCAGCAGTCCTTCTCCGTCGAGTTTGCCAATTGGCGTGACCGCGACGACGCGCGCGCGGTCCTCGAGGCCTCCGGCGTGCGCTTCCGCACTGGCAAGACGCTTCTGCCCTTCCGCATCACCGGCAACATCGAGTGGGGCGTGCCTGCACCGGATCTCGAGGACACCCACGGGCTCACCGTGTGGTGCTGGCCCGAGAGCCTCTGGGCGCCCATCAGCTTCACTCAGACCGCGCTTGCCCTGGACGAGAAGGCGGGCGGCACGCGCTTCTCGTCGGACGACTGGCGCGACTGGTGGTGCGCGGACGACGCCAAGGTCTACCAGTTCATTGGCCAAGACAACATCTACTTCTACTGCGTGGCGCAGCCCGCGCTGTGGGAGGCGCTCGGCTGGGGCCTCTTCCAGGACACGCCCGTGGCCAACTACCACATCCTGTTCATGAACAAGAAGGCCTCGAGCTCCGGCAAGATCCGCCCGCCCATGGCCGCCGAGCTTCTCGACCACTACACCGCCGAGCAGCTGCGCTGCCACTGGCTGAGCCTGGGCCTGGACCAGAAGGCCGTGAGCTTCTCGCCCAAGCCCTACGACACCTCCGTGAGCCACAAGGACAAGGCGACCGGCGAGGAGATCCTGGTGAAGGACGACCCACGCGTGGTCGACCCCACCCTCAAGGAGAGCGCGTTTCTCACTAACATCTTCAACCGCCTGGCCAGGAGCTGCATCTACGGCGCGCAGAACGTCTGCACGGGACACCTGCCCGCGGTCGAGGCAGACGCCGACGTGCTGGACGCCTGCCGCGAGGCGACGCTTTCCTACGAGCGCTACGCCCACGCGTTTGACGCCCACGGCGCGCTCGCTGTGGCCGAGGACTTCTGCCGCGACGCCAACCGCCGCTGGGGCGACGAGTCCAAGGCGGCCAAGGGCGACGACGCAGCCTACGAGCACGCGCTGGCAAACGCCTTCGCCGCGCTGCGCACGGTGACGCTGCTCATGCACCCCGCGGTGCCGGCTGGCTGCGAGAAGATCTGCGAGCACCTGGGGTTTGCGGCCGAGGACTTCTTCTCCTGGGAGCACGCGTTCGAGACCCCCGGCGAACTGGCGCAGGCGCTTGGCGAGAAGCCCGAGGAGCACGCGCTGCCCGAGCTGCCGCCGCGCTTCGACTTCTTCGAGAAGCACCCAAGCCAGAAGTAAGACGAGAAGAGAGGGGCGCCCGCACGGCGCCCCCCTTGTACGCAATTATCCAGAGCAATGATTGCATCGGCTTCTATTCCGCCACTCAAATAAAGCAACAAGGTCGAAGAATTACTGCAAGACACCCTAGAATGCGTACTTGATGTTATCCCGATATTTCTCGTAGAGCGTACGATTGAGTTCATCGCCCCCATCGATATTCGCGCTATAGAAGACTGGCGGCGTCTTCATTCCCCCATTGACAAGGCGCTGAACAAGCTCGGCAATCATTGCATTCAGAATCGCGGCACCCACAACGGTCGAAGTCGGACCAACTTTTTGTTGCAACCCGTTAATTGGAACTGCCGCGTCTCCGATGTCACCGTGGTTATCAACCACCACGTCAGCAAGCTCAAAGAGTCGTTTGCCAGAGGGATGACGCGAAGAGACCGTCTTGGAGTAGGAGAGGTTGGTCAAGGCAATGACACTTGCCCCTGCATCTTTTGCAGCCTGGGCAACCTCAACCGTGACGGGATTACGCCCTGATACCGAATGTGCGATGAGCACATCACCAATCTGAAAGTCTGCACGGTGCTTGGCAAGTGCGGTTCCATACCCAACGAGACGCTCCATATCACTAGTTAGGGTAATCGGACTCGCTTCGACCGATACCTCTTTGCCGAAGATGGGATTTATCAGCATCAAGCCGCCAGCACGGTAAAACATCTCTTGGCTAAGGATTCCCGCATGGGATGCGCCGAAGATGTAAATCGAACCATGGCCCATCACACATTTCTCTAACAGGTCAACTCCGGCACGCATGTTTGCCGCCTCGCTAGATCTGACCCTTTGTAGAATTGCTTCGACGCAATCGAAGTACTCAAACTCCATCGTTGTCTCTCCCATGAGAATTCATCTCTATGCAATGAGTCGAGCAATGGAGCCGCAAACAATACCCCAGAGGTCAAAGTCCTGGCCACCGTAAACCAGCATCCATTGCTGAATCGTGTTGTTGAAGAAGTAGGCTCCAAAACCAACCAAGAAGACGGCAAGGACTCCCGCAACGGCAGACCCGATGACTGCACCACGAACACCGCCAGTGCTGTTTCCAATAATTGCGGCAGTACCAATCTCAAAGAAGCACGTAGAGATAAGCGGTATGACCACCGTGGGGA
This sequence comes from Olsenella sp., assembly GCA_022648325.1. Lineage (GTDB taxonomy): Bacteria > Actinomycetota > Coriobacteriia > Coriobacteriales > Atopobiaceae > Tractidigestivibacter. The sequence continues at coordinate 376 of JALCMG010000006.1, read as the reverse complement.
ACATTCCATTCGTAAGAAGAATGGTAATCACGCTCGTCACCATTGCAACAAGGAAGCCAATGGTCAATGCATTGGGTGCATACGGGAAAATGACAGGGCAATCGAGGGCTGGAATAGCATCGGGGACGACCTTGTCGGCAATTCCCTTGAATGCGGGAACGATTTCCGCAATGAGCATACGCACACCCTGGAGCATGACGGTGATACCCACACCAAACATAATCGAATGCTGGAATATGTACACAAAACCCCCTCTTGCAGTGCGTTGGTGTTTGAGGGTTTTCTGCAATCCGTCCCATCGAGTAGAATTGCCACGAGGGCTCAACCATCACACGAGAACGCGATGGTGGGCGGCGACGCTCTCGTGATGTGGTAG